>CAWKBY010000007.1:0-184126 GCA_963848025.1 uncultured Actinomycetota bacterium | reverse complement strand
CTACGCGGCGGTATGCAGTGCCGCGTGACCCGGCGGGTATACGCGGCGAGATGCACTCGCCAGAGCCCGCCTATCAAGAATGAGCGAGCGCTTGTCACCCGTGTCTTGACCGCCGCCCGTCATGCCCCCGCGGGGCACATGATCGACGGAGAATGAACGACCTTCGAGCAGGACTACAGCGTCTTGATGAACTGCTTGGGCTGCTGAACGTTCTCCATGCGGAACGCCATCTCGCCCTCCAACGTCATCGCGCCTGCGACTTGAAGATCACCATCGAGCACTTCGACCGCCGCAACGTCGGACCCATGCATCATCCCGATGCGCCGGACACCGCTCAAGCTCTTCAGCTTCGGCACATCAACCTGGCCGCGCACAACGTGTCGAGCGCCTGAGGGTTCACCGGCGTCCACCGTTGCTGTGGAGCCTGCAACTACCTCCCCGCCGGCAGGATTGATGGTCGCGTCTGTGGGGTCAAACGGTGACGGGTCGTCCGAGACGCTGATGCTCGCACCTCCTGGAAACATCGCAGTCACCATGGCCTGGAACGCGGCGAGCGTGAGTCCGCCACTCATGCGGGTGACGGAAACGTGCTTGCTCAATAGGTCCAGGTAGAGACGCGTCAACCTTTCGTGACGTTCGTACATGTTCGAGCCTGGGTCGTGCGGCAGGATCGGGTTCCGGCTCGCCTTGGCATGGAACAGGTCAGTCCTGACGTCATCGTAGAAGTAGTCGTGGGCGGCCTTTTCGAGAGCGCCTGTCGTCGCCGGGAGGTAGTTCTGCAGATCCAGATCGGAGGACAGCATGCGGAAACCGCGCCTAATCCATTGCCCTTCGCGCTCACCCCGATTGATCGGGCAGTAGTCGTCGAGGAGATTCTCGAACGCGAGCCATAGACTTCGCGTCGCCTCGAACACATCGTCGGTAACCTGCGAACGGCGCCAGTAGCGCATGCTCTCGTGCCAGATCGCAGGCGGCGCTGGAGACGGGCGCAGCGGATTGCCCCGAGAGTCGGCCACGCCAGATGCGGAGATTGATGGCCTGACCACCCCGGTCGAGGTAACGCGGATCGTCTGCTTGCCGTTTGCCTTCGATATGAACCAGACGATGTGCATATCAGCGGCGTCGATCGTTGTGAGGTCGGCGCGTCCTGTCGCCGATAGGTGGTCGAGCGCTCGCTCGGCGTACGTCAGACCCTCCGGCAGTATCGCCGCCGGATCCATCCCTCTAGGACCTCGCGTCACAATGAATTTCTTTCCCTGTCGCACCGACGCGACCCAGCCGTCAAGACTGAGATCCGCTGAGCACGGTGCGGGCAGAGCTAAGCGAAAGGCAGCCCCCGCGGCGGAGCCACCGTCGCCGAGCAGGGTTATCTCGTCGAGGCTCGCTGTCGGCAACATGGTCCTCCGATCCATTCCCATCCACGCGCGTGTCTGTCGTGCCGCCGTACGCACCCATTTGGTGACGCCGGACGCACGAGCTGTTCTTCGACTGCGGGCATGACGGGACAATACGGCGCAATGCATGGCGGTTGGCTGGGTTCACCGTCGCGAGCCTGACGCTCCTAGCGAACCTGGCGCTCAACTGGTCTTGGCCCGTTCTGATGGACACGGTTTTCTAGGCCACGGTGAAGACCACCGCCGCGTTCGCGTCGCTCACCGCAGCGACCGGCAGCGTTTCCGTGTCCACCCAGGACACGACACCGCTGCCGTGGTGCTGGTACTCGTCGGCCTCCGCCTCGTCGGCCAGGGAGCCTTCCTGGTCCTCTACGTCTGCCGACCCGCAGACCGCAAGGACCTCCGGAAGTACCTCCGGGCACGGCGAGAGCGCTGACGAACACCAGCACCGCGAACGCTTAGCCGGCAACTTCTGACCGACGGGCGTACTACCCCCCACTCAGAGCGTGTAGACCTCTGAACGATGGTGCCGCCGCGCACAGTCGCGGCCGCGATGATCAAGAGTTCCAGCACCCCCTGACCGAGCAGCGCGACTCGGTGATGGCCAGCACCGGAAGATCGGACTGCGCGGAACGGACATACCTGACGACCTTGCGGGCCGGCATCGCGTCGGGGTGCTCGGGGCAGAGCTCGAGCGTCGAGGTGGAGTCGGACATGACGGGGCCTCCTTGGGCATCGGGAACGTCGACGTCCGGACGGTGGCACACGGGAGAGGACAACGTCGCGTCCTAACCGCCCGGCCTACTGCTTTCGCCTCACCGGCCGCACAGCCGTGCCAAGGTGACTCGACGCACACTGCTCGAAGGAGGCGACGCGCATGGGTTGGTTCCGCCGGCGCACCGCACCCTCATCCTCCGCGCCGCCGGTGGGCCGGAGTCAGACGGCCGACGGAGAAGCCCAGGAGGCCGGGTACCGCGACGCCGCCCATCAGGCAGCGTCGATACGCGGGAAAGCCACCCGAGCCGCCCGCACTCCGGCCGACAAGACCGCGAGGGCCAAGGAGGTCGGTGTCGTCGCCCGAGACGAGTACCTCACCCCCGAAGCCGAAGCTGCCGCGCTGCGGCCAGGGCCCGGCGGGTTCCCCGACGCCCGGCTGGGACGAGTCCGCGACCGGCTCCTCGTCGTCACCCCGGCCGGCTGGGTCAACCCGAAGAGCCGCAGCGCCCAAAGAGTCGGTCTTCACTCGTTCCAGCTTCGTGGCAGCAGCCACTACCAGGCGGCGCTCAAGGCCGGGAGGTTCACGCCCGGGTCGCCGGTGAGGCTCGTACGAGAACCCGGCAACGCGCACGACCCGAACGCCATCGCGATCTACGCCGACGGTGCCCGCAACAAGGCCGGATACGTCCCAGCTGCGCGTGCCAAGACCCTCGCCAAGCTCATCGACGACGGCGCCGACCTGGTCGCCATCAGCGTCCGAGGCTCCGGCCGAGGAACCGACGGGACCGTCCCCCACATCCTGATCTGCGAACGCGCGCTCTTCGACCACCTCAACCGGTGACAAACCGTTCGCCTCTTCGCCTCCTCCCTGGCCCGCAGTCGCGGTATCCTTATGGTCAGTGGCGCCCGAGCGGGCGCCCGTTGCGATGGTTGACCGACGTCTCGCGCCAAGGTCCGCCGCCGGAGCCAAGCCTCTTGAGGGGAACCGCTCACTCCGTTGGGACACCGTTCGACGTGTCCGCGGGCGCGAGACGTGGATACGTCATGGAATGAGGACCCAGTGACAAGCAACCGAGTGAAGACAGCCGCGCGCAGCCTCCAGGCCGCCGCAGGCATCCCGTACGCCGAAGCCCGCCGCCGCGTGCTCGCCGGCACCCCGCCAACCAGCCCGCCGCCGGCGCGCCGGCCCGACCCGGGTCGAGAGCATCGGCACCTCGGCTCGCTCTACATGGGTGGCATCGGCGAAGACCGCGTGGAGTTCTGCTACCGCTGCGCGACACCGGAGCTCCGGGCCCGCGTCGACACCGTCGACCAGGCCGCGCGTCAGATGCGCATCGTCGCTCCCGAGCCCGGGGCGATGTATGGCTGGCATGACCTGGGGTGGCCGTACGGACCGAACATTCGATCTCGACTCCCGTGAAGCGCTCGTCGAGTGGGCAGGTCCCCTCGGGCTACGGCAGTCGAAGACGCACAACAAGTGCCTCCACTGGCTCCGCGGCAAGCAGTGCCCGCGCGCCGCCGCATACGGGGCGTGTGGCGCGACCGTGCCGGGCGCCGACCACCTATCGGTGTGGAACCGCGGCCCGGGTCGGAACCCGGCGGTCATCGTCAGCCAGCCGTATCACCTCTACGACGAGGACCTCGCCGAGCTCGCCGAATTGGCGAACGACCCCGACCTCGTGGTCGAGATCGACGAGGACGGCGGCTGGTACGGGGCGCGAACCATCTGGGTCGCGATCTGGCGCGCCGACCAGTACCCGACAGAACCCCGCTAACGGTTCACCCCGACGAGGGCGACTGGGCACTGCGTGGTCGGTCGGGTCAGTTGCCCTCGTCGACGTGCCGGCCAAGCAGTTCCCGGAGACCACCGCCGGGCGCGAGGAAGTCGCTCGGCGACCGCCCCCGGGTGTACTGGCCATTCGGAGCGTCAGTGGTCGACGCGCTCAACACCGGGTACCGAGTTGTGACCGCGTTCGTGGCAGTCCAGGATGCGTCTTTGTGGGCGATGTGACGCGCATCTTCTGGGCCCGCCCGACAAGGTCACGCCACCCCTACGAGCACGCTGCACTCCCCCAGATCCCTTGAGGCTTGAACGGAAGCCTGATCTGCACTGAGTCATGCCATCGACTGCCGATTCGCCCGAGTCCTCCTCGAGTCGCATGACCGCATCCCCAAGACGTCACACCTACTTCATCCCTGTCGACATGCGATTCATCCTCCGCTGGTGTGGGGCCCGCGAAACGTCCCAACGGAAAGCCCGCTCACGTGGTGCAGAGGGTGTGTAGGGACGTTGCGTGAGCCTTCTGCTCGGCGGTCCTCGCCGGCGGAACGTGGGTGTGATCAAAGGCTGCAGGTATCGCTGGGCGCGGTCGAGTGCCTGGAATCCTCCATTGGCTGGCAGGATGCGGTCATGGGCGACGTACGCCGTTCCTCTCCCGAGCCGCCTTGGGGCGGGCCCCAGGTCGTGCACACGCCCGGAATGGCCGACGACCTGATGCGGGAGATCGCGCCGCTGCTCGCCGAGGACGGCATCGACCTGGATGATCCTGCGTCGATCCCCGACCAGGAGAGGCTGCAGCGGGCGCTCGATCGCGCGATCGAGCGGCGCAACGTCGCTCTGTTCACGCCGGTTGGGGAAGCTCGCAGCGTCGCGCTGACCACGCTGCGGTTGTACGTCGAGGCGATCGCGTCCGATCAGGCCGAGCTCGCTGGCGCGATCCTCGCGACTGCACAGCCGGAGCCGGCCGATGACTCGGTTGCGAGTGTCGCCGGCATGATCGGCGTTGCCCTGGACTTGCTCGACACGATCCTGAGCGGCAGGGGGCCTTCGCCCCGGATCTTGGACACGGTGGGTGGTTGATTACGCCGCGGTTGGCAGCGTAGTGGCCCGGCGGGCCTCGTAGATGGACGGGGACAGGTAGCCGCACCAGGAGTGGCGTCGGCGGGTGTTGTAGCGGGTGGCCCACCGGAAGACCCGACGACGAGCGTCGGCCTCGTCGACGAAGGTTGCTGCTCCGGCGAGGACCTCGCGCTTCAGTGTGGCGTTCAACGACTCGGCCAACGCGTTGTCGGCCGACGAGCCGACTGCACCCATGGACTGGGTGACTCCGAAAGCCTTGCAGAGCTTGGCGTAGTCCTTGGAGGTGTAGACCGACCCGTGGTCGCTGTGGAAGATCGCGCCCTTCAACGAGCCGCGGTCGAGGTGTGCAGCCTTGAGGGCGTCTTCGACGAGCTCGGTGCGCATGTGGTCTGCGACCGCCCAGCCGGCGAGCTTGCGGGAACAGCAGTCGATGACGGTGGCCAGGTAGAGGTTGGAGCCATCAGCCAACGGCAGGTAGGTGATATCCCCGACGTACTTGGTGTTGATCTGTTCGGCGGTGAAGTCGCGCTCCAGCAGGTCGGGGACCTTCTGGTCCGACGGCTCGGGGACCGTGGTCCGCACCCGGCGTCGCAGCCGGATTCCCGCCAGGCCGTGCTCGCGCATGACACGAGCGACGCGCTTGTGGTTGACCCGCTCCTCAACGGGTTTGTCGTCGTTGAGCTCGGCGGTGACCCGGGGCGCACCATAGGCACGGTCGCCGCCCTGGGCAGGGTCTTGGATCGCCCGGATCTGCTCGGCCAGCTGCCGGTCGGCACGGGCACGCTCAGCTCGCGCGGGAGCTGCCTTGACCCAGGCATAGAACGATGACCGCGAGACCTCGACGATCTCGCACAACCGCTTCACCTCGAAGGCGTGCTGGTGGTCGGCAACGAACTGGAAGCGGCTCACCAGTTCGTCTCCCCAGCGAAATACTTCGCGGCCTGACGGAGGATCGATTTCTCGGTCTCGATCTTCGCCTTCTCCGCCCGCAACGCGGCCACCTCGGCCTCGAGCCGGGCGACCTTCTCAGCAGTCGTCTCGGGCCGCCCTGTCGGCGGCCTGGGGGTGCCGATCGGCTCGGTCGTCGCCCCCGTACCCAGAGTCCGTACCCACTCGGCCAACGTGCCCCGGGCGATACCCAGGTCGTCAGCGATGCCCTTCAACGTGGCACCCGGGGTGGACTCGTACAGATCGACGGCCTGCCGACGGAACTCGTCGGTGTAGTTCTTCCTGGCCATGGGTGGATCGTCTCGCTCTCCCCAGCAGAACTGCTGGATTCAAGCGTGTCCACGATCCGGGGTCAGGGCCCAGGCACCCCGAATCTCCCGCCGGCCTCGGTGGGAAGGTCCGACTACCGAAGGGCAACTGGGTCGGTGAACGCGCCGCGCGCGACATAGTCGACCTGGCTCGCAAGGGCCGCTCGTTCGATGCGCTCCGCGCCTTGATCACCAAGCAGGGCAGCCCGGCCGTCCAGTCGGGGGCCGCCCTCGCGCTCGCTGCCCTGATGCAAGCGTGGTCGGACCTGACCGGAACGCCGGTCGACCAGATCACGCCATCGGTGTTCCGGTAGGTCACCCGGGCCACGTTCTTGGCATTCGAGCCTCACATCCATGGCCGGCGGAGGATTTCTCGAAATCGCCTTCGCTGTGTGAGGCAGCCGGGGAGCGTGTCGGTGAGGCAGCCGTCGCAGGCTGGGCAGTCCCAGCACCGGAAAGGCTGTCCCATGACGGTTCAGAAGGAGACCCGGCCGACCCGTCGGCTGCTCACGATCGAGGAGGCGGCGGCATACCCTTCGCTGTCGACCAGGACCATCCGCCGCCGCATTGCAGACGGCGCTCTGCCGGCGTTCCGGGTGGGACCGCGGAGCATCAGGGTCCGCCCCGAGCATCTGGAGCAATTGCTGCGTCCCATCCCCAACGCTCGGTCGTGGCGATGAACCGACCGACCACGATGACGTGCCGGTGGTGCAGGGCGACCTTCCGACCGAAGGCAACTGGTCGGCTGCCCAGGTGGTGCTCGGCTCAATGCCGTCGTCGCGCATGGGATCAGAAGCGGGCGGCGGAGTCCGGACTTGTCGCCGTGGAGGTTGTCCGCGAGACCGTCGTCAAGCACCGCGGCCGCGACCGTCAGCCGCGCAGGACGGAGTGGGCGGAACTACTCGAGCAACTGGCTCGCCAACTCGACGACGGGCGCGTGTACGACCGCGACCTCCCCGAGATCCGGGCCGCGCTCCAGGTGGTCGTGGAGTCGTCCAGGCGGCGGCGTGGTCCTCGGCCGTCGAGGCGACTGCGAACCCGCGCGTACGCCCCGTGGGAGATCTACAAGTGACGGGAAGACCAAGAGCTGGCGTGCGGCTACGCCCCGACGCTGAGAGCGAACACCGCGCCGGGGTCAGCCGCCTCGACGGAGTTACCCTCGGCCGGGGGCAGCACAAGCTGGATCTGTGCGCCGAGCGCGTCGGCGAGCTTGAGCAACGTCGGAACTGTCGGCGCGATCTGTCCGCGCTCGATCCTGCTGATGTCCGCTTGGGCGATGCCGCTCAGCTCCGCGAGGTCCGACTGCCGAAGGTTGCGAGCCTTGCGCGCGGAGTAGATCACCTGCCCAAAGGCGTAGGTAGCACGGAAGATGCGCTCTGCCTCGCGGCCCTCAGGACCCATGGTGGCGCGACGCTCGCGCATGTACTCATCGAAGGTCTTGGCCATGATCACTCCCCTCACTCACGAGTGAGTGTATGGGCAGAAACCCATACGATCAATCGACTCAGCGCTTCCGCTTCGCCTTCCGCGCCTCGGAGGGTCAGCCTCGGACGCCGTCGTACGCGTCGGCGCAGACGGCAGCGCCCAACAGCCCAGCGGCTGTCAGGAGTGCGGTCGCACCGAGCGGGAACATGGCGCGAAACCATAGACCGCGCGAACCGTTCCGCCAACCGAGTTACGAAGTCGTCGCGGGCACGGCGATCCGCCACGAACACGAAGACCCCCGGTGCGAGACCTCACAACTCGTGCTGAGCGCTCGACACAGTTCTCAACTCGGCAAGCTGCGAAGGAGTGCGGCCGCTGCCGACGGCGTCACGCAGGGAGCGAACTTCTTTCTCGAGGGCATCCGGGTAGGGCCGGAGCGCTTCCTTTCGCGCACGGATCTGCTGAAACTCGGCGATCGCCTCGTCCACCTCAGCGCCCAGCTGCTTCGGAAGGACCATCGACCTACGACGGGAGTGAAGGTGGTCCGACGCCTTGCGGAGCTTGATCAGCACCTGCGCGTAGTCGTTCGCCAACGACGTGGACTGCTTCGAGCACTCCGCATAGCCTGCTGTGCTCGGCCACATCGCCAGGACCGCCGCCACGATCGCCATTGCGGTCACGGCGACTTGGGCCATGACTCCATCGGACTCCTTGAGCGTCGTCCACACCGCCGCGCCGGTCAAAGCACTGACGGCCGCGGACATGAGGGCGAAGCGGTTGGCTCGACGCGCCATCTCGTTCCCGTACCCGCCCAAGCGCTCGCTCCAGAAGAGGGCGCTGTGGATCTCGTAGTCCAGCGTTTCCGAGATCTGACTCATGACACGAACCCCCTGACGTTCCCATCTTCCCGCCATGAGCGGCCGAGCAACCTGTCTCTTTCGACACATTCGTCGTCGCTGTTGGCCGACGGCGGCCGGATCGATGTCGCGCCCGCGGCTCTCCTGGATCGCCGAGACGTGTGCTTCTCACCACTGCCACTCGTTTCTCCGATGTCGCAGAACTAGGCTGGGAGTGAAGTCCAAGGAGCCAGTGCACTCGTGGGGCACCACTGGTGGCGCATCCCCCGAACTGCACGCGCAGGGGGTGTTGGCAATGCTCCTTATTCTCGCACCTGCCGCATTTGTGGCGCCGCTCAAGAAGTTGCGCAAGCACAAGAAGAGCACCGGCATACCGACCACCATCGAGACCCTGGAGAACGTCTACGCGCTGGGCTATGCCGGCGACGAAGCCGAGCAGGTCAAGCGTCGAATCGCGCATCACTACGAAAACGGGCTCTGTCGCTACGTGATGCTCGTCGGTGACGCCGATGTCTTCCCGGTCCGCTACACCAAGACCGACCGGAAGGACGAGGCGGCGTTCGACACCGCCTTCTACCCGACTGACCTCTACTACGCCGCACTGCACCGCCCCAACGGAGGCTTCGACACGTGGGACAACAACGGAAACGGCTACTTCGGCGAGTTGTGCGGCGAGACCGGGACCGGGACGATCAATGTCGACGGGGTGTCACTTCACCCCAAGGTTGCCGTGGGTCGGGTGCCGGCCTCGACCCAGGCCGACGTACGACGCTTTGTCGACAAGTGCATCGCCTACGAGACCAACGCGGCCCACGAGGCGTGGCCGCGGTCCGCCCTGTTGGTGGCCACCCACAACTGGCGCGACACAGGCTGGGCGTCGCAGTCACAACTGTCGTCCGCCGAGGGTCCGCTGAGGCTGTTCTCCTCGACCCTCGTGCTCACCCGCGGACGCAGTCGCGACGACCGTCTGGCGGCGGATGCGGTCACGGACGCCTTCAATCAGGGGGTCGGCATCGTCGCCTATGCGGGCCACGGTGGAACCGACTCGGTGGCCATCCCCACCGGCTCCTGGGGGGTCAGTGACCTCCCCAGCCTCACGAACAACACCCGGTGGCCCGTGATGCTGGCCGGAGCATGCGACACCGCCCGCTTCTCGACCCTGCCCCCGTACACCGCGTACATCGACGTCAACGGCGCGGCCCATGCCGGGTCGGCGCACAAGGAGGTCTTCACGGGACCACCGCCGCAGCCTGCCTGTGTGCAGAACTGGGTCGACCCGGATCAGGATCTCGCGACCAACATCACCGTCCGGACCAAGAATGGAGCGGTGGCGTACTTCGGAGGCGTGACGGGCATGCAGAACATCGATCCCGTCGCCCTGCTGCTTCAAGGGCTGGCGCGAAGAACCGTTCTCGGCGATGCATGGCGCGAGATGATCGAGGAGTACTACCTCCTCCCGGGCATCCGGACAACCCTCAGCAGTCCGGACTGGGGAGCGGTCGCGCAGTTCCACCAACCCTGGAAGTACATGTTGTTCGGCGACCCGTCCCTGCGTCTGCGGGGAGTCGGGACCCCAGATCAGGCGCTCGCCGTCATCACCGCAGCGTGAGACGCGCCCGTATGCCCACCCTCATGAAGGAGGAGACAGATGTATCAGGTGAACGGAAAGGTGACCTTCCTGCGCGTCCTCGACGACACGTTGTCGCCGCCGTGGGGGCCTCCAAGTGACGAGCTGACGTCATGCACGATGATCGTCAAGGTCAGCGGCGACAACTCCAAAGGCTTCGGCATCGAACTGAAGTCCAGCGAGCCGGAGCTCGCCACGCGGATGGCGATGGCCAACATGTTGCGCGAGTCCTACCTGCACGACAAGCAGGTCAGTATCGGCTTCATGGACGAGCCAACGGACTCAAGGCACAACTTCACGATCGCCCGCGTCGAGTGGGGCACCCAGTAGCCGAGTCCGGTCCGCTCAGGCGAGGCGAAGGGGGTCCGCTCTGTCGGGTCCACGAGCATCGTCCGGGGCGCCCGTCGGACGAGGCGGGCCCTACGCCACCGCTGGAGCCCACTGCCGAGTGTCAGACGGACCGCCGGAGGGTACTCGTCGAGTTTCCGGTCGACGCCCGTGCGGTCCTGCCACACTCGGTCGCCCTCCTTGCTGCGTACACGACTCGACGGACGCAGCGCCATCGACAACGATGCCCAACCACGCCGGCCGCCTCAGGCTCCGGTCGAGACACGCTTCACAGTGCGTCGCCCTGTGCACCAGGCGACCCCTGCAGCACACTGGAGGGGTCCACTGCGAGGCCATGATGCTCGCCTCCGGAGAGCCGAGAGGCTCTCGCGCGACAGGTCAGGGCTCTGACCCCGCTCAGCGTGGCAAGGGAGCGGAGAGTGCCATGAGCGGAAAGACCGTCCGACCGCAGGCCCTCGTCGAGGGGCAGACGGCCGCCGAAGAACCAGCCGGGAGCAAGACCGACCCGAGCCCCGACGACGACGGCTTCCCCTTCGAGTCCGCCGAGTTCGGTGTCGGCGGATTCCTCCCGCACCTGGATGGGCCGGCCGATGGCTGACCGGGCCGGCGGGCCGGCGTACCCCGGCATCCCGACCGTCATCCACGGCAACGGCGCCGTCGCGCACGTGATGAGCCACGTGTGCGGCGGGGTGATCGGCTACCCCATCACGCCGTCGACGGAGATCTCCGAGCTCTACGAGGCCGCCCGGGCAGAGGGCAGGACCAACGTCTGGGGCCAGCACGCCTTCTTCTTCGAGCCCGAGGGTGAGCACTCCGCGCAGAGCGGGGCGCTCGGTGCGGCGCTCACCGGTGGCCAGTACATCTCCAACGCGAGCTCGAGCCAGGGGATCCTCTACGCGATGGAGTCCCACTACGTCACCGTGGGCAAGAAGGTCGGCGGCTTCGTCCTGCAGGTCGCCGCGCGGGTGGTGTCCAAGCACGCGCTCAACGTCATGGCCGGCCACGACGACGTCTACGCGCTGCTCGCCTCCGGCTACACCGTGCTCTTCGGGTCCAACCCGCAGGAGGCGGCCGACCTCGCCGCGATCGCCTACCGCACCTCCGCGCTCTCGCTCATCCCCGTCGCCAACGCGATGGACGGCTTCTCCACCAGCCACATGCTCAGCGAGGCGCTGCTGCCCGAGCCCGAGCTGCTCCGCGACTACCTCGGCGACCCGGCCGGCCGGATCCCCTGCCCGACCGTGGCCCAGGAGATGCTCTTCGGCGCCAAGGGCCGCGTCTTCCAGCTCGACGGCTTCCTCACCCGCCACGGCCGCGACCTACGCGAGAGCGACGTCTCGGACCTGCGGGCCTTCCTCGCCGCCAAGGCCGACGAGATCGAGAAGGACAACGCAGGCGAGCTGGTCGACGCCACGCTGCGCCTGGATGCCCGAGGAGCTGCACGGCCCCTGGCGCCGCCAGTGGGTGAACGCGTGGGAGAAGGGCACCCGCCAGCTGGTCCCCGCACTCGTCGACGTCCACAACCCGGGCCTGACCGGCCCCGTGCAGAACCAGCCCGACTTCCAGGCCGGCTCGGTCGACCATCGCACCCACTTCGCCTCGGCCGTCCCGGCCCTGGTGCGACAGGCGATGAGCGAGTACTCCGAGCTCACCGGCCGCCACTACGCGCCCATCCACACCGTCGACTGCGACGACGCCGACGTCGTGATGATCGGTCTCGGCTCGGTCGGCGACGACGTCCGCGCCCTCCTGCCGCACCTGCGCGCGCAGGGCATCAAGGCCGGCCTGGTCTCCGTCAAGCTGCTCCAGCCCTTCCCCGAGGCCGAGGTGGTCGCGGCTCTCGCCGGCAAGAAGGCCGTCATGGTCCTCGAGCGCAGCGACCACACCGCCCTGACCTCCCTGGTCACCGCGGCCCTGTTCCGGGCGCGCGAGAACGCCGTCGAGCCACGTCACGAGGGCATCCCGGCGGTCGCCGACCCCCCGCGCCTGACCACGGCGATCTTCGGCCTCGGTGGCCACGACCTGCAGCCGCGCCATCTCGTGGCCGCCTTCACCGAGATGGAGGCCGGGACGCTTCCTCCGCTCGTCTACCTCGGGTCGCAGTTCTTCGAAGAGCACCCGTCCGCGCGGATGGCCGAGGTGCAGGAACGGCTGCGAGCGGCGTACCCCGAGACCGAGCTGATGGCCCTGCCCACCGGGCCCAACCCCGTGCTGCTGCCCCCGGACGCGATGCGGATCCGCTTCCACTCCGTCGGCGGCTACGGCACGATCGCCACCGGCAAGCTGCTCACCGACATCCTCGCGGGCCTGCTCGGCATGCACAGCAAGGCGGCGCCGAAGTACGGGTCGGAGAAGTCCGGCGCGCCGACGAACTACTACATCACGCTGAGCCCCGAGCCCATCTGGGTGACCAACGCCGAGCTCGAGGACGTCGAGATCGTCATCGCGCCCGACCACAAGGCCTTCGTGCACACCAACCCGCTCAAGGGCCTGGTGCACGGCGGCACGTTCATGCTGCAGTCCAGCCTGTCCCCGGAGGAGGTCTGGCGCGAGCTGCCGCGCTACGCCCGGAAGACCATCCAGGAGAAGCAGATCCGCTTCTTCATCATCGACGCGTTCAAGGTCGCCCGCGCGCACGCCCCCTCCCCCGACCTCGAGACCCGGATGATGGGGATCGCGTTCATCGGCGCGGTCACCGCCCACGTCGACCGCATCTCGGCCGGTGCCCCCCGCGAGGAGATCCTCGAGCGGGTGCGGCGCGAGCTGGAGAAGAAGTTCGGCCGCAAGGGCGCCGCGGTCGTCGACAGCAACATGGCGGTCATCGTCGACGGCATCGAGGCGACCCACCGCGTCGACTACGACGCTCCCGCGTTCGACGAGATCAGCGAGCTGCCCGCCTCCTCGCCGCTGCTCACCGTGGCGCTCTCGGCGTCGATGTGCCCGAGCACGACCGCGGAGCGCACGAGCGGCCTCTTCGACCCGGCGTACTACGAGGACCTGATGATGCGGCCCTTCCGCGAGGGGACGATCTCCGAGGCGCCGGTGCTGCCGGGCGTCGGGCTCTTCATGCCCCCCGGCACCGGCGCGGCCAAGGACAAGGGCCTGTTCCGCCGGGAGGTCCCGGAGTTCCACCCGGACGCCTGCACGGGATGCATGGATTGCGCGCTCGTGTGCCCGGACGCCGCGATCCCCAACACCGTCCACGAGGTGCACGACCTGCTGCTCACCGCGATCACCGAGATCGAGGCCACCCCCGGGCAGCAGGACGCGCTGCGCCAGGCGGTGTACGGCGTCGCCGAGCGCACCCGGGAGGCGTTGCGGCACCGGGACGAGAGGCCCTTCCACGAGGTCGTCGCGTCCGCGGCGACGCCGCTGCGCGACGACCCCGTGATGGCCAGCGTCGTCGACCGGATGGTCGCTCGGCTCGCGGCCTACCCGGTGGCGCGGACCCGGCCGTTCTTCGACTCCCCGGAGAAGGAGAGCCCCGGCACCGGCGGCCTCTTCGCCGCGACCATCGACCCGTGGAAGTGCACGGGCTGCCTGGAGTGCATCGACGTCTGCGGACCGGGGGCGCTCACCGTCCAGGAGCAGGACGCCGACGTCCTCGACACCCTCCAGCAGCGCTTCGAGTTCATGAGCGCCACCCCGAACACGCCGGCCCGGTTCCTCGAGGGCTCGGACGCCCCGGGCGGCGACGTCAAGCGGATCATGCTCGACCACGACAACTTCTACGCCACCACCGGCGGCCACGGTGGCTGCCGTGGGTGCGGCGAGGTCACCGCCATCCGGCTCGTCATGTCGACCTCGCACGCGGTCGGCGAGCGCCGGCGGCGCCAGCACGTCCGCGAGCTCACCGACCTGCTCGACCGGCTCCACGCGAAGCGCGCCACCGTCGACGACGAGGCGCGGCAGGAGCGGCTGAGCCGCGCCATCGTCGCCCTCGAGCGGCGGCTCTACGAGCAGGAGGGCGGCCCGACGGGGAACGGCCCGGCGTCGACGATCGTCGCGAACTCGACGGGGTGCAGCAGCGTCTACGCCTCGACGATGCCGTTCAACAACTTCCTGGACCCGTGGGTCAACAGCCTCTTCCAGGACGCGCAGCCGCTGGCCAAGGGCATCTTCGAGGGCGTCGCCGCGCAGAGCGTCGCCGACGTGCGTGCCCTGCGGGTCGCCGAGCTCGAGCTCAGCGACTCCTACGACCCCGAGACCCACGACAGGCAGCTCGCGACGCTGTCGTGGGCGGACTTCTCGCCCCGGGAGATGACGCTGCTGCCGACCGTCCTGACCATCGGCGGCGACGGGGCGACGTACGACATCGGCTTCGGGGCGATGTCGCGCATCCTCACCAGCGACACACCGGTCAAGGTGCTCGTGCTCAACTCCGGGGTCTACTCCAACACCGGTGGCCAGGCCTCGACGGCCAGCCTCACGGCGCAGGACTCCGACCTCGCCCGCTTCGGTGCGGCGCACGACGGCAAGCACGAGGCCCGCAAGGAGCTCGGCCTGCTCGCCTCCTTCCACCCCCACGTCTACGTCTGCGCGACGAGCACCGCGATCCAGGGGCACTTCCTCACCAGCACGATGGAGCTCCTGGGCTACCAGGACGGCCCGGCGGTGCTCGACGTCTACACCCCGTGCGGCTCCGAGCACGGCATCCCGGAGGAGGCGTCGGCGCGGCGAGCCCGGCTCGCGGTCGAGAGCCGGATGAACCCGGTCTTCGTCCACGACCCGCGCCGCGGCTCGACCCTGCACGACTGGTTCAGCCTCGACGGCAACCCCGACGTCGACAAGACGTGGGCGAGCACCGACCTCGCCTACCGTGACGACGCGGGCGAGCTGCAGCTGATGCGGCTGCCGATCACGCCGGCCGAGTTCGCCCTCGGCGAGACCCGCTTCCGCAAGCAGTTCACGCCGCTTGCCGCCGAGCTCGAGGACGTCGCCGAACCGCATCGACGAGTACGTCGAGCTGAGACGTGAGGAGCAGCAGGCGCGAGTGCCCTTCATCCACGCGACCGACGAGGACCAGAGGCTCATCAAGGTCCAGTGCTCGTCCTCGATCGTCGCCCTCGTCGAGGACCGGCGGCGCTACTGGCAGATCCTGCAGTACCTCTCGGGCGTCCACGAGGCGAGGCTCACCGCGCTGCACCGGAGCGACCTCGCCGACCTCCAAGCGCGCTACGAGCGGGCGGTGGCCGACCGCGAGTCCTCCCTCGACGACATCGCCGAGGCGATGTCCTCGCTCGCCACGTCGAGCCGCGCCCCGGTCGGGCTCGGGGCCGCGATCCCGGTCCGTCCGGGTGCCGCCGCGGCCGCCTCGGCGGCGCCGGCGGAGGTCGCGGCCGAGGGCAGCGCCCCGCCGGGAGCACCGATCTTCCTCGCCGAGGAGGACCTCCCGACGTGCAACGACTGCGGGACCTGCTACCAGGAGCTGCCGCAGCTCTTCGAGCAGCACACCATCCTCGTCGACGGGGCGGTCCAGAAGGTCGCCCGGATGATCCCCGGCGCCCTGGAGACGGTCGAGATGACCCCGGAGATCCTCAAGCGGGCCGACCGGGTGAAGAAGACCTGCGACGCGGAGATCATCCAGTGAGCATCGAGGTCCCCTCCGATCAGCGGGTCGGGCAGCAGGTAGCCCTGCTGCGGCGGCGGCTCGAGGCCGATCCGCAGGCCTTCCGGGAGATGTTCATCGAGGACGGGATGAACGCCGTCCGCTGGGAGTTCTCCCAGCCGGAGATCGGCGAGGACTTCGTCCGGTCGATGTGGCAGGTGCTGCTGCGCGGTGACGACGCCAGCCTGGTCCTCATGCGCTTCGTCTGGGCGCTCCCGCTCGGCGGCAAGCGCAAGCTCATCCGCGCCCTCGACGCCCACCTCTCCGACCGCTACCCGATGTTCGCCGGGCTCTCCCAGGACTGGCCGGCCGGCAACGCGATCCCGCCGCACATCCGCGAGCCCGAGGAGCGCGAGAAGGACTTCGGCCTCGTCAATGAGGGCTACCTCGGCTACCTCAACGTCGGGCTCACGCGCAGTGAGGTCGACCTCCTCGTGTGGCTCGAGGCGCTGCGCGACAAGCAGTGCGAGGAGAAGCCGTGCGAGGTCGGCATCCTGCTCGCCGGGCGCAAGGAGCCCCAGGGCGGGTGCCCGGTCAAGATCCACATCCCCCAGATGCTCGAGCTCGTCGGCACCGGGAAGTTCCACGAGGCGATGGAGCTCATCGAGTCGTGCAACCCGCTGCCCGACGTCACCGGCCGGGTCTGCCCGCAGGAGCTCCAGTGCCAGGGCGTGTGCATCCAGAACAAGATGCCGATCGCCATCGGCCAGCTCGAGTGGTTCCTCCCCGAGCGCGAGAAGCTCGTCGACCCGGACGGCGACGTCCGCCGGTTCACCGGCCATGTCGACCCGTGGGAGGCCGCGGCGAACCCCCCGGTCGCCATCATCGGGTCCGGTCCCTCGGGTCTCATCAACGCCTACCTCCTGGCCGCGGAGGGCTTCCCGGTGACCGTCTTCGAGGCGTTCCACGCGCTCGGCGGGGTGCTGCGCTACGGCATCCCGGAGTTCCGGCTACCCAACGAGCTCATCGACGACGTCGTGGGGAAGATCAAGCTCCTCGGCGGCCGGTTCGTCCCGAACTTCGTCGTGGGCAGGACCGCGACGATCGAGCAGCTGCGGGACGCCGGGTTCTGGCGGGTGTTCGTCGGAACCGGTGCCGGCCTCCCCCGGTTCATGAACGTCCCAGGCGAGCACTACCTCAACGTCATGTCCGCCAACGAGTTCCTCACCCGGGTCAACCTCATGCAGGGTCTGCGAGAGGACTACGAGACCCCGCTGCCCGAGACGGTCGACAAGGAGGTCCTCGTCATCGGCGGCGGCAACACCGCCATGGACGCCGCGCGGACCGCCCACCGCCTCGGCGGGCACGTGACGATCGTCTACCGCCGCACCCAGAGCGAGATGCCGGCCCGGATCGAGGAGCTCGAGCACGCCCTCGAGGAGGGCATCGCGCTGCGCGTCCTGCGCTCGCCGCGGGAGTTCCTCGGTGACGACACCACCGGCTTCGTCAGCGCGACCACCCTCGACGTCATGGAGCTGGGCGAGCCCGACGCCTCGGGCCGGCGCCGCCCCCTGCCGACCGGGCGCACCGAGACGATGAAGGCCGACCTCGTCATCATGGCGCTCGGCAACGCCTCCAACCCGATCCTCAAGGACTCCGAGCCGGAGCTGCACACGACGTCGTGGGGCACCATCGACCTCGAGCACACCGGGTCCCAGGAGACTTCGCTGCCCGGCGTCTACTCGGGCGGCGACGCCGCGCGGGGCGGGTCGACTGCCATCAACGCCGCCGGTGACGGGCAGGCCGCCGCCCGCGAGATCATCGGGCACGTCGACGTACCCCCCGGGCAGGTCGCCGAGATGGTCCGGACCGCGCGGGACTTCACCGAGCGCGCCGCGAGCGAGCAGACGGTCCTCGCCAAGGCCCACCTGGCCGACGGCATCGAGGAGATCACCGTCCGCTCGCCGGTCATCGCCGCCGCGGCCCGAGCCGGCCAGTTCGTGCGCGTGCTGCCCCGGCCGGACGGTGAGCTCATCCCCCTCACCCTCGCCGACTGGGACGCCGAGGCCGGCACCATCTCTCTCGTCGTCCAGGGCGTCGGGACCAGCAGCATCGAGATCAACCAGATGCAGGTGGGCGACTCGTTCGCCGGCATCGCCGGGCCGCTCGGAAGGCCCAGCGAGATCAGGTCGTACCCCGCCGACAGCACCGTCGTCTTCGCCGCCGGCGGGCTCGGGCTCCCCCCGGTCTACCCGATCATGCGCGAGCACCTGCGCGCCGGGAACCACGTGACTCTCATTGCCGGCTTCCGGAGTGCCGGGCTGCTCTTCTGGACCGGGGACGACGAGCGCGTCGCCCACCTGCAACGCGAGTACGGCGACCGGCTCGACGTCGTCTACACGACCAACGACGGGACCTTCGGCATCGAGGGCTTCGTCACGACACCGCTCGAGGCGATGCTGGAGCGGGCCGCGGAGGGAACCGGACGGGCGGTCGCCGAGGTCGTCGCGATCGGGCCGCCGGTCATGATGCGCGCCGTGTCGGACCTGACCCGCCGCTTCGGGACACCCACGGTCGCGAGCCTGAACTCGATCATGGTGGACGCCACCGGCATGTGTGGGGCCTGCATGGTGCCCGTCGAGATCGACGGCAAGATCCTCCGCAAGCACGCGTGCATCGACGGTCCCGAGATCGACGCCCACATCATCGACTGGGACAAGCTCCTGCCGCGCTTCGGTCAGTTCCGCAAGCAGGAGCAGGACAGCCGGGTCCGGCACGGCTTCGCCTGACCCGGGCGGTCAGGGCCCGGCGGCAGGCGGCTCGCCCAGGGCCGACAGGTCGACCCCCCGCTCGGGTAGCGCGGTCACCGGTTCCATCCGGTTCGTGAACCCGTCCGTCTCGCTGGCGAAGGCCTCGAGGTTGGCCGGTCCGTAGACGCCCGCCTGGAAGTGGTTGACCGTGCTGCTGGCGATCCGCAGGGACAGAGCGCGATCGCTCGAGAGGCGGCGCAGCCCGCCGCTGAACGGGCTGGGGCCCGAGGGCCGCTTCACCTTGCTCTTCGCCCGGAGGTACAGGTTGTCGACGCGGTACATCGCGTTGAGCGGGTTGTGCCGGATCGGGTCCGCGCCGGAGTTGGCGTAGTGGTTGAGCAGCGGCGCATCGAAGACGAGCCCCGCCTGGTGCGCTTCGCGCACCATCCACAGCAGCGAAGTGTCCGACAGCCCGGTCTCGCGGTAGCCACCGCCCACGTCGGAGTGTGCGCCCTCGAACCACACTTGCTTCACCCGCTCGTCCTCCGTCGACGCCTCCGGGTGATCCTCGGGAGTCTCCCAGAACGTGGGCGCGAACTTCAGGCGGGTCTCGTCGATGGCCATCGCGTGCCGAGCGCGGCGTACCTGGCTGCCGAGCTGGACGTTGTGGAAGCGCGGTGCCAGCCGCTGGAAGCCGGGTACGCCGAGGGCGCCGACGGTGTCGAAAACACCGAGGAAGTCGACCTCGGCCGCATGGCAGTGGTCGTGCTTGAACTCCTCGACGCTCCCCCCGAAGGCACCCTCGGGCATCTCCAGCTGCTGGTAGAGACGGACCGCGGTGCCGAGCCGCTCCTCAACGAGGGACAGCCTGGTGAGAAGGCCGACGCGCCCCAGCATCCCCGCCGCCGAGCGCGCCGTGTAGGCGCCCCGGCTGAAGCCGATGATGAAGATCTCGTCGTCGGGCTCGTAGTTCTGCGCCAGGAACCGGTAGCAGGCGACGACGTTGTGGAAGAGCCCGAACCCGAACGCCCCACCCAGGAGCCTGTCGGCGGCATAGCTACCCGCTCCGACCCCGCTGATGTCGTAGACGAGCTGATGGATGCCGCCGGTCGCGCCTGTGGGTTCAGGGCTTCTTCGAGATCCCCGAGGTGAGGCCGGCCGCGTACTTGTCCAGCAGGCCGGTCAGCGCTTGCTGGGCGTACCCGAAGGCGACACCGACCATGGGGGCTGCGGGGACCGAGGTGTGCTCACCCGGACGTGAGGCGACGCCGCCTCGCTCTCGGGGGCTGGGGCGGCGCCGCGGACCGAGGCTAGCCAGGTTCGGAGGCGGCTCGCGGAAGATCGCGGAATTCCGTCGACGCGTCGGTGCGCGGGCAACGCCTGGGAGCGGCCGGAAACCGCCCGCCTCACGGCTCCGGCAGCGGCTTCACCTCACCTATCGCCCGGTGGACCTCGTCGACCAGTGGCTCCTGGAGCCAGCCACAGACGACCAGGCGGTACTCCGGGCTGTGCTGGTAGCCACTGTGGGTCATCACGGTCGGCCCGGGGTCGCCGGCGGCGGGCTCGGGTACCTCCGAGGTGCACACGTCGGGCGAGGAGTCGCTGTCGGAGAAGACCCGCCACCCCAACGGGTCGGTGCGCCGGAAGAAGTTGACCCAGCCGTCGGCCCCGAGCAGCCCGCGAAGGGTCCCGGCGGCGGGGGTCGCCGGCGGTTTCTCGGCGCCCCGGTAGGGGACGTCGGGGTGGGCCTGGCTGAAGGTCGGTGTGCCCTTGGTCGGGAGGTGGCCCAGCACGTCGGGTCCGACGACGTTCGGGAAGATGCGGCCGTAGAGGGCGCGCAGCTGGCTGCCATAGGTCACGAGCCTGACCCTGCGCAGCTCCTGCGGACGCAGCCGGATCACGGTGGCGGCGGCGATCAGGGATCCCTGGCTGTGCCCGGAGACGACGACCAGCCCGTGCTGGGCAAGCCCCCACTTGATGCGTGTCGTCATCTCCGGCACCACGCGCTCGGCGTAGCAGGGTGGGCTCAGCGGGTGGGCCGCGCGCGGCCAGAAGGTCGTCAGGTCCCACAGGATGCCGACCGCCTTGCGGGTCGACTCGGACCGGCGCATGGAGCTGCTCAGCAGGATCAGCGCGGCGCTCAGGCCCAGGACGACGTACAGGGACAGGCTGGCGACCAGGTAGGGCAGCTCGGTGCGGTGGTCGGGGAACAGCGTGCTGACCAGCGTGCTGGGTGGGAGGCCGGTCGCCGACAGGCAGAGCAGCACCAGCACGGACGCCACCGTGAGGGCCCCCAACAGCTCCAGCAGCCGCTCCGCGCGGTGGGAGTACGCCGCCCGCATCCGCTTGCTCCTGACGTCGACCCGCGACTCGACGGGCACCTCGTCCCGGACGACCTGATCCTTGATGCCCGGCCCCACCCTGCGCCGTAGGCGCAGGGCGCTGGCCAGCGCGACCAGGCCGGCGAGCAGCACCCAGAGGACCTGCACGATGGGCGCCCAGATCAGCACCTGAGGGATCACCAGCGGCGTCGGCGGCGGTTCGGCCACCTCGAGCCGGACCCGGCCACCGTCCGCGACGGACAGCCTCTTGCCGGTCACCGCCACCCGTGCGCCCGGCAGGAACCCGTCGGTGTCGGGGTGGCAGGACGGGGGCGGGTCCTTGCCGGCCGCGACCCAACACGTGTCGACGAGAGTCAACGACTCGTCCTCCAACGTGAACCCGCTCGCGCAGCACCACGGTGTCCGGCAGGGTGCGGGTCAAGTCCCCCTGGGCGACCTCGGCGCTGTCCACCTGGAGGTCGCCGCGCACCACCTCGGGCACCGGCCCCATCGCCACGATCCCGTCGTGCAGCACCGCACCCTTCGAGAGCGCCACGACGGGGTCGCTCTCATAGCCGGTGACCGTGTCCGGAGCCAGGGCGTCGACCACACCGCCCTGGAAGGACGTCAGGTCGGAGACCGACTGGTCCGGGCCGTTGAGGTAGCTGGCCGACGCGGTCACCAACGCGGTGGTGAACAGCAGCGCGATCCAACCGGCTCCGCCGATCAGCATCGCCGAGCCACCGCCGTTCCAGGCCTCGCCGGCGTGGTCGCGACGCTGCCGGACCTGCCAGACCATCAGCACCAGGAAGAGGACGACTGCCGAGCAGCCCGTGAACGCCAGCACCCTGCCGGTGCTGTCCTGCTCCCCGAGGCTCAGCCAGGCGGTGACACCGGTCATCGCCATGAAGGCGACGATCGCCACCGTGGACAGGAACGGGTGGAGGCGTCCGGCGAGGAAGACGGCGATGTTAACGACCGACAGCGCCACGACGACACCGATGAACCACAGGTTGTGACCGAACCAGCCGGCCTGCGAGTCCCACTCCCGGGAGGCGTCGGCCTGGCTGGGCAGCGCCAGGCAGGCGAGCTGGGCCACCACGGCGAGCCCGACGAGCCGCAGCAGCTATCCGGACCAGGCCTCGGGCCGCCGGGCCGTGCGGCGACGCGGGCGATGCTCCAGGTCCTGCGGGTGCGAGCGGGCCAGCGCACCGAAGCAGTCGAGGAGGACCAGGCCGGCCGCCACCGTCGCCGGGCCCAGCCGTCCCGCGCGAGTGTCGACCTGGCCGCCGACGTACGCCATCAGCGCGGCGATCGCCCCGGCCAGGTGCAGTCGCTGGAGTCGCAGGGTGCGCAGCGTGGACGACCAGAACTTCGTGCTCTGCAGGAGATGCTGCCCTCCCCGCATGGTGTGGCTGTCCTGGCAGGCCTCGTAGCGGGCCAGCGTCGTGCGGGAGAGGAACCACAGCACCCCGATCCCGGCGAGGCGGCCGTGGAAACGCTCACCCTCGCCCGATGGAAGCGGGTGACTCTTCGCCTGTGCCTCCGGTCACCAGCGAGTGCCCCGGTCACCCGCCAGTGGTCGGCCTATCTGCGTCGGTGGAAGCGGACGTCGCCGTTGGGCGTGCGGCTGGTCTCGAAGCTCTGGTCGTGGGCGCGGTGGTGGTGGTGGGTGCAGAGCAGGATCCCGTTGTCGAGGTCGGTGGTGCCGCCGGCCGACCAGGGGTGCCAGTGGTGGGCCTCGCACCAGGGGGCGGGGATGTCGCAGCCCTCGGCGCGGCAGGTGCGGTCACGCAGCCGCAGCGCCCGGCGTTGGGCCGGGGTGTGCAGCCGGCGGGCGCGGCCGAGGTCGAGGAACTCGGAGTCACCGCCGAGCACCGCGGGGATGATCGTGGCGGTGCAGGCCAGCCGCCGGGCCTCCTGTGCGGTGATCTGGACGCCGGCATGGTCGGGTCCGGGGACCAGGGCGCCGGTGAGGAGGTCGGCGGTGGCCAGCTCGGCACGCAGCGCGTCCAGGGAGACGGTGACCACCACGGTGGTGGCGTCACCACCGTGCAGCGGCAGCCGGGTGGGGTCGAGGGTCTCCAGGAGCTGGCAGAACGCCTCGCCCAGCCTGCGGGGGTAGCCAAGCCGCGCCACCGGGTCCACCCCCACCCCGGGCAACCGGCCGGTCGGCTCGCCGGCGTCGGTGTGGTCGGGGCGGCGAGGGTTGGTGAACGCATGGAGGTAGGTCGCGAGCCGGGTCGCGGCCGCGTCGGGGAGCAGGCCGGCGATCCGGGTGGTGCCGTCGCCCACCCGGCGCAGCGTCAGCCGGGTCCGGCGGCGGGCCTCGGCCTCCAACGCCGCCAACCGCCGGGCCTCCACGGCGTCGGCGATCTCCGGGGCGACCACGTCGAGGATGCGGCGCCCCAACCGGGCCAGCTGCCGCGGCCCAAACCGGGCCGCATGCCCGACCAGCGTGGCCTCCGCCAACGCCAGGACGTCGGCGGGCACCTCCGCGGGCAGGTCGTCCAACGCGAGGGAGATCACCCGAGCCTGCGCGAGGTTGACCTCTCCGGCCCGCAGGCCGGCGGACACGGCGGCGTAGCGCCGGTCAAGCGCCCGCGCCAGCACCAGGTCGGCCCGCGCGTCCTCGAAGCGACCCCGGGTCGCCACCGCCACCCACTCGTCCACATCATGGGCCGCGGTCAGCTCCGCCACCTCCCCGGCCTCGGCCAGCACCCGCAGCCGCAGCTCGACCAGCCGCGCCTCCACTGCGCCCAGCTCCCGCAACGCCGCAGCCTTCTCACCGGTCGACATGAACGTCGGATTCACATCGGCCACCCGCTTCAACACCGCACCGATGTCGGCGGCAGCCTCCAGAATCGGATGTGACACCGGGTGGCCTCCTCTCGACGACATGCCTGACCGGCCGGTCGTCGATCCGGGAGGCCCGCCCCGCGGACTATCACATGACCCTCACGACTCACACGCAACGCTAGGGAGACGCTGAACCCGAAGGCTGCAGGCCCATCACGCGCAATGCTTCCCCCAGGCTAGCGCCATTGCTGCCGATTTTCAAGCATGTGTTCGATACCCGCGTCGGCACACCGGCTCTGGCGAGAGCGATGGTGCGGCCGGCGTACGACTCGCCCCGAATCCCCGCGAAACAACGAGAGCCGTGTGACCATCCCACGGTGACCATGGTCAAGATCCTCATCGCGGCGCTCGTCGCCGGCGTGGTCGTCGTCACCCTCAGGGGCGGCCTGGACCTCGGCAGGTGGCTCGACCCCGGCAAGCTCGAGGCGCGGGCGGGGACGAGCCCGGGGCTGCCGGACGGCTATCAGCGGCTGCGTTTCCCCGACGCCAAGAAGAAGAAGTACGTCGTCGTCGGGAGCCCCTGGGGCACCCCGTGCCGACCGGTGGTCGTGGCGCTGGACGGCAACGCGCCGCGCGAGATGGTGAAGCAGACCAAGAAGGTCGTGCGTGACGCGCGGAAGGCGGGGCTCGACATCACCGCCGCAACGTCGCAGCGGCTGGACAGCACGCTCGCCAAGGCGAGCGGCGAGGTCGGGCTGGTGCAGGTGAAGGCCAAGGACGGCGAGCCGGCGACGCTGCCCAACGGGGCGCCGCTCGCCTACCGGCTCAAGGCCAAGGCCACGCCCGCGGACGACCCGGAGTTCCACCACCTGACCGACATGACGGCGAAGGTCTACCTCCGCGCGATCGACGGCGACGCCGGGCTGCTGCGCCAGGCGATGCGGGCGATCGTGGCCTCCGCAGAAGGGCTCGACCCGTCGGCCGACGGGGACGACAGCGGGCTCACCCTGCGCGTCGAGGACGCCGTCGACCAGTTCTCCGCCGACGACATCGCCGCGCTGCTGGCGATGTCGGGATGTGAGGCCTGAGCGCCTGGCCGACGTCTCGGGCCCACGTGGCGCCCGACGCTGCTAGTCGGCTTCCTTGGCCGCCTTCTTGGCCTCCTTCTTCGCCTCCTTGGCTGCGGCCTTGATCTCCTTGGCGATCGCGTCGTCGACCGCCGACTCGACGATGGCATCGGCCATCGTGAGCGCCTGACGGATCTTCACCACCGAGGGGTTCGACACCATCGCCACCAGGCCCGAGTGACCGGGACGGACCGTCTGCTCCAGCTCTCGCCCCAGCTCGCTGCGGCGCTTGAGCTGGCGGGCCTTGCCCACCGCGGCGCCGGCGCCGCCGAGCAGCGCGGCGCTGCCCAGGATCGACGGCGGGAAGACCAGACCGACGACGGCACCGCCGACGAGGCCCCACTTGAGGCCCTTCTTGGTCGAGTGGTCGGTGTTCTCGAGGATGGTCAGCTCGCCGTCGTCGTCGCGCTTGACGACGAGCACTCCCTCGATCTCGAGCGTGCGGCCGTCCTCGGCGTCCCGCAGGACGGTGTAGGCCTCCCAGGCCGTGTCGGTCTCCGGGAAGTCGGCCACGAGCAGCGTGTAACCGCCGCCGCTCACGGCCGCTGCCGTCATCTCGCTGTCGCCGGGGTCAGTGTCGAAACCGGACATGGGTCGCTCCTCTTCGTCGGGGTTGCCTCCATCATGACGCTGCTGACGACGCACCGCGCCGCCACGCGCCCGTGAAGCGCACCACGGCCGACGTACGCTCGCCACCATGACTCCGCGCGTCACCGCAGCCGCCGCCGTGGCGACGGCTGCCCTGGCAACGCTGCTGACGGGCTGCAGCGGTTCGGCGGGGAGCCCGGGGCCGTCGGCGACGGCCAGCCCGAGCGCGGCGGAGACGGCCGCGGCCGCCCCGACCTGGGAGCGGGCGGCCCCGGCGAGCGCCGGCTTCGCTCCCGCACGGTTGCGCGAGGTGACCCGGGAGGCCCGGCGCAAGCGGTCGAGCTGCTACGCCGTCGTGCGCGACGGGCAGCTGGTGGTCGAGGACTACTGGCGCGGCGGCTCCGCGAAGCAGGCCAAGCAGGCGTTCTCGGTGACCAAGTCCGTGGTCAGCACGCTGGTGGGGATGGCGCAGGACCGCGGGCTGCTCAGCATCGACCAGCGCGCCTCGCGCTACATCGCCGAGTGGCGCGGCACGCCCTCGGCGACCGTGACGATCCGCAACCTGCTCGCCAACGACAGCGGGCGCGAGTGGTCGACCGACACCGACTACGGCGGGCTGCTGCAGGCGACCGACCAGACGGCGTACGCCGTGGGGTTGAGCCAGACGAGCAGGCCGGGCGAGGTGTGGGCCTACAACAACGCCGCGATCCAGACCCTCGACCGGGTGCTCCGCGAGGCGACCGGGCGGACGCCGGCGGAGCTGGCCGAGGCCTGGCTCATCGAGCCGCTCGGCATGACGCACAGCACGATGTCGGGTGACCGCTCGGGAAACTCGACGGGAACCTTCTCCGGGCTGCAGTCGACGTGCCTCGACCTGGCGCGGTTCGGGATGCTGTTCGCCCAACAGGGGCGCTGGGAGGGCGAGCAGCTGGTGTCGACGTCGTGGGTGCGCGAGGCGGTGGGGTCGGCGAGCCAGGATCTCAACGCCGGCTACGGGCTGCTGTGGTGGGTCAACCGGTCCGGCGACCTGCGCCGCCCGGTCAACCAGACCGACCTCGGGGCGCCACCCGGCGTGACCGCCGTCGGGCGGATCGTGCCCGACGGGCCGGCCGACATGTTCGCGGCCATCGGCTTCGGCGGACAGGTGGTCGCCGTCGACCCGGGCTCGCGGACCGTCGTGGTGCGGATGGGCGACCCGGTGCTGGGCAGCGACGCGGCGGCGTACACCTTCGCCGACGCAGCGCGAGCGGTCACCTACGCCTCGCGCTGACCGATCCCTCCCGGGTCACTCCCCCGGCCGGATCCAGACCGTCCAGCGCTCGACGGCGACATAGCCCATCGACTCGTAGAGCGGCCGACCGTCGTCGCTGGCGATGAGGATGGCGGGCAGATCGGGCTCGCAGAGCGTGGCTGCCCAGGTCGCGGCCGCGCCGGCGCCCCGGCCGCGGGCGGCGGGCAGGGCGGCGACGTACTCCACCAGCGCCGCTCCCCCGGCGACGTGGGCGGCGGCGATCGCGGCCGGCTCACCGTCGACGTACGCCGTCCACACCCGCGTCGCGCCGTCGAGGATCGGCGGTGCCAGCACCGTGCCGGGGACGAGCGGCTCGAGCTCGGGCATGGGATAGCCCTCGACCAGGACCCGCTCAGCGACCGCGAGCTCGTCGGCGTTCGTGACCGGGCGCAGCTCGACGCCGGGGCGCAGCGGCGGCGCCTCGCCGCCGGGCCAGCGCACCATCACCGGCGGGTGCCCGATCTTGACCAGCCCGTGCGCGGTGAGGTCGGGGGTCGGGAACGGGCTGATCAGGAAGTAGGGGATGCCCGTGGACAGCAGCTCGCCGACCTCGTCGACGAGCCCGCCCCAGGCGTCGGCAGCGACCGGCCGGGTGACCACGACCGGGTTGGTGAGCGCGCCGCGGTCGCCGATCCAGCCGCTGGCCCACCGGTCCTCCCGCCGCCACGGCCGACCCAGCGACTCGGCGACGGTGACGGCCCACGAGGCATGCACCAGCACCGCGCGGCGTACCAGCGAGTCGGAGGCCGGGACGTCGGGCTCCCAGCCGGTGGTCAGGTCCTCGCCCTCCTCGGGCACGATCGAGTCAGCCATCCGCCCAGGGTGGCAGAACGCCGCTCCGGCGACCATGCCAGCCGAGGGGTCAGCGCTCGCCGACCCGACCCCGCGACCTGAGCAACGCACGATGCAGCTGGATGTCCTGGACCACCGAGCGCGGCACCGGCCAGGACCGCTCGGTGATCGCCGCGGCGTACCGCTCCAGGGCCTCCAACGTGCGACTGCGGGTGTCGAAGAGGTCCACCGACCGGACGCCGCGCTCGCGGCGCTGCGCCTCCTCCTGGCACCGCGCGGCGACCACCTCCGACAGGAGGTCGGCCAGCGAGGGCTCCGGGGTCATCGTGCCGACTGCTCCCCAGCGGCGGCGGCGAGGTGGGCGAGCACCTGCTCGCCGCTCTCGAGATCGCCGTGGACCGGCCCGAGCAGGACGCGCTGGATCTCGCTGGTGGCCACGAAGCGGAGTCCGCCGCCTGGCAGTGGCCGGAACAGGCCGGCGTCGGAGAGCTCAGCCAGCACCCGGTCCTCGGAACACAGGCTGTCGGCCTGAGTCGCAGCGTCCAGCAGCGCCATGCCCACATGGACCAGCCGGTCGAACCCCGTCATCTCCAGCGACAGCGAGACCGCGGCCGCCTCGCGGCGGAGGAACTCCGCCAGCGCATCGGCTCGGGGATCGCGTGGCTGAGGCGTCATCGGCAACCGTGGCGCGGTGCGACAGCGGGATCCGGCATGGCCGCCTCTCCGCCGTGACGCAGCGTCGACCAGGGGGAAAGACGGGCACATCGGCTGGCCTCGACAGTACACCCGGACCACGGACGGGGGGTCGATTCCACATTCGGGCAACCTCGTGAGATACTGGTGGCTGTCGGTTCGGTCCGTTCTGTCTCGATCCCGACATTTTCGTGTTTCGGCCCCGGCTGCGGCATCGATCTTCGCGCCGGCAGGACACGTAGTTGAGGAGTATCGCGGTGGACCATCACCACTGCCTTCCGCGGTCGTCGCATGGATCCATGCCAGACCGCCCGGTGGGCGCTCCTCGAGCTCGATGCGCACGGTGCGCATCGGCACGCTCTTGAAAGGAGCACCATCCATGGCACAGGGAACCGTCAAGTGGTTCAACGGCGAGAAGGGCTTCGGCTTCATCGCCCAGGCCGACGGCCCGGACGTCTTCGTCCACTTCTCCGAGATCGAGGGCACCGGCTACAAGACCCTCGAGGAGAACCAGGCCGTCGAGTTCGAGGTGACGCAGGGCCCGAAGGGCGCCCAGGCGAGCAAGGTCCGCCCGATCTGAGCTCTCCTCACCGAGACTGACGTACGGCGCCCGGTCGCTCCCCTGTGGAGCGGCCGGGCGTCGTCGCGTCCGGGTGCGGTCGCCTTGAGTTGTGCGAGTTCATCGGAGACGGTGGAGGGACCTGTAGCCAACGACGAGGAAGCAATGCTCACGCTCACAGAGAACGCCAGCACCATCGTCAACCAGATCCTCCAGCACCAGGAGCTCGGCGAGTCCGCCGGCCTCCGCATCACCGCCGACGGCTCTCCGGAGCCCGCCTTCGAGGTCGCGGCGGCGCCGCAGGCCGAGCCCGGCGACCAGGTCGTCGAGCAGGGCGGCGCCTCGGTCTACCTCGACGCGACCGCTGCTCAGCTGCTCGACGACAAGGTGCTCGACGCCGCCGTCGACACCGGCGGCGCGGTGGCCTTCAGCGTCGCCGACCAGCCCACCTGAACCTGCGCGGCGGCCCGGCGGGCTGCCGCGATCAGGTCCGATGCGGCGCTCTCACGCCGTCGGCGACCGCCCGCCCGGGTGGCACACTGGCGACGTGAGAGGCTCGTCGACCCGTCGGCTGCTGGCGATCTTCGCCGCGGTCTGGGTCGGCGCCTATCTCGGGGTCTATCTCAACGCCGTCAACAGCCAGGGCTCCGAGCCGGCCGACTTCTATCTTGTCCTGCTCGCTCTGGCCCTCGCGCTGCTGGTCGCGGTCGCGATCCGGCCGACGCGCGGCTGGGCGATGGTCGCGGCCGTGGTCGTGATCGCGCTCTGCGCCGCGATCGGCGCCGCGTCGGTCGGGGTGTTCCTCGCGCCCGCGCTGCTGCTGGCGCTGGCCGGGGTGGTGGCGCGGCCGTCGACCGAGACGCGCTGAGGCGGGACGACGACCGGTGTGCGGCGTCGCGTGGCGGCGCGTCGCCCCACCACCGCCCGCATGTCGCAGAGCCGATAGCCGCATGTCGCGCGACCACGACGCGCATGTCGCGGGGGCTAGCTCTCGTCGACGGTGGTGTCCTCGCCGTGGGTGCCGGGGCGCGGGGCCCAGGGCATCTCCTGGGCCGGACGGACCACGATCAGCCGGTCGCCGCGGGCCAGCTGGGAGACCGAGGGCTCGAAGTAGCGGTAGACATGCTCGTCGCGGATCACGGCGATCACCTGGTCGGGCAGCGACTGGGGCGGGCGGCCGACCTCGGTGACGAGCAGCTCGCGCTCGGCGACCTCGAGCCCCTCGCCGTAGGTCAGCAGGTCCTCCATGACCGAGCCGAGGGTGGGCGACAGGGAGGAGAGGCCGAGCAGGCGGCCGACGGCATCGGATGAGGTGATCACCGAGTCGGCGCCCGACTGGCGCATCAGGGTGACGTTCTCCTGCTCGCGCACGGCGGCGACGATCCAGGCATCCGGGCTGAGCTGGCGGACGGTGAGCGCGGCGAGCACGTTGGTGTCGTCGCGGTCGGTGGTGATGATGACCTGGCTGGCGCGGTCGACGCCGGCGCGGCGGAGCACGTCGCGGCGGGTGGCGTCACCGGTGACGATGGCCACCTCGTCGGTCTGGGCGTCCTGCAGCGCGACCGCTCCGGGGTCGACGATGACGATCTTGTCGCGAGGGAAGCCGTTGTTGGCGAGCGTCTCGACGGCGCTGCGCCCCTTGGTGCCATAGCCGATGACGACGACGTGGTCCTGCATGCTTCTCCTCCACCGGTCGACCCGGAACATCTCGCGTCCCTGGGAGGCCAGCACCTCCAGGGTGGTGCCGATCAACAGCACCAGGAACCCGATGCGCGCGGGCGTGATCACGAACGCGTTCACCATCCGGGCGGTGGGCGACACCGGCGCGATGTCGCCGTAGCCCGTCGTGCTGAGCGTGACCGTCGTGTAGTAGATCGCGTCCAGGAAGTCGACCTCGAAGAACGGCGGGTCGTTGCCGTCGCGATAGCCCGCGCGGTCGAACCAGACCAGCAGCACGGTGCCGATCAGGATCGACGCGGCCAGCGCCAGCCGCCGGGTGAGCTCGAACCAGGGTGACCGGGTCCGCTCGGGAAGGGTGACCTTCCCGAGCATCGGCGCGAGCACCCGCTCGCTGGACTCCTCGGCCACGCCCCGACCCTAGTCGACCGGGCGCCCGCGAGCGGTCATCCGGTCGCGGAGTCGCTGCACGAGCTCACGGCGAGCGTGCGAGGTCGCGGCCTGTGGGAAGACCTGGTCGAACGCCGCGTTGACGGCCGCCCCGATCAGCACCGCGATGGCGACAATGTAGAGCCAGATGAGGACCGCGATCGGGGCGGCCAGCGGGCCGTAGATCGAGCGCGAGTCGGCGGCCGTCTCGGTGAGCACCCACCGCAGCACGTAGGAGCCGGCCACCCACGCGACCAGCGAGAACGTCGCCCCGGGGAGGTTGAAGCTCCAGTTGGTCCGCACCGGCACCGACACGTGGTAGAGCGTGGCGAGGAAGCAGACGCACACCACGACCACCGTCGGCCAGTAGAACGCCAGCAGCGGGTCGAACCTGGTCGGGCAGCCAGTCGCGCAGCAGCGAAGGGCCGACCAGGATCAGCGGGATCGAGACCGCGCCGGTGACCATCGCCAGGACATAGAGGGAGAACGACAGGATCCGGGTCTTGATGATCCCCCGGTGCCCGCCCAGGCCGTGCATGATCGTGATGGTGTCGACGAAGACGTTGAGCGCCCGCGAGCCCGACCACAGCGCGAGCACGAAGCCGAGCGAGATCACGTCGTAGCGCGGCTGGCTGAGCACCTCGTCGATGGTCGGCGTGATGATCTGGTTCGACCACCGTCTCGGTGACCGCTCGCGAGCTCAGGTCGATCACCGCCTGGCGGAAGCTCTCGACCTCGGCCGGGCTGAACCGGTCGGAGACCACGCCGATCGCGCCGGCGAGAGCGAAGATCAGCGGCGGCACCGACAGCACGGCGAAGAACGCCCCCTCGGCCGCCAACCCGGTGACGCGGTAGCGCAGGCACGAGCCGACCGTCGTCACGACCAGGCGCCAGACGTGGTCGCGGACCCGTCGCAGCCGACCCATGACCGACCGGTCCGCCGCCGGGGCGCCCTCGGTCGACGCCTCCCCCGGCCCGGGCCGCTCCCCCGCCTCGGGCTGCTGGCCGGACTCGGGCCGCTCCTCTGCGCCGGCGGTCTCCGAGCGGGGCGCGACCGGCTCGGAGCGCGGCCCCGGCGGGGCCGGCTGCTCGGTCTCCGGCTCGGCCATGGGAACTACGGTAGGCGACGTGGACCCCGAACTCCGTGTCGCCACCAACCAGCCACCGCCGCTGGTCGGGCACGACGTCGTCGGCAGCGACGCCGCACTGCGTGAGGCGGTGCTCCGACACGGGTCCCCGGAGGTCCTCGCGTCACTGGCCGCGCTGGGCCGTGAGGCCGGCACCGCCGAGGCGCGAGAGCACGGGCTGCTGGCCAACGAGCACCCACCGCGGCTGCGGACCTACGACCGCTGGGGCCACCGGGTCGACGAGGTGACGTTCCACCCCTCCTGGCACTGGCTGATGGAGCGCGCCGTGGGCCACGGGCTCGCCGCCACGCCCTGGGAGAGCGACGACCCGCACGCGCACGTACGCCGCGCGGCCGGATTCCTCGCCTGGTCGGAGACCGAGCCCGGGCACGGCTGCCCGATCTCGATGACGTACGCCGCCGTCCCCGCGCTGCGCGTGGACGCAACCATCGCCGGCGAGTGGGCGCCGGCCCTGGCGTCGACGGCGTACGACCCCGGCCTGCGACCGCTCGCCGACAAGCGCGGAGCGCTGGCGGGCATGGGCATGACCGAGAAGCAGGGCGGCTCCGACGTCCGCGCCAACCTCACCGAGGCCCGGCCGACGGGCGTCGACGGGGAGTACACCCTGCACGGCCACAAGTGGTTCACCTCCGCGCCGATGAACGACGTCTTCCTGGTGCTCGCGCAGGCGCCCGACGGGCTGACCTGCTTCGTGGTGCCGCGGGTGCTGCCCGACGGCAGCCGCAACCGGCTCGACGTGGTGCGGCTCAAGGACAAGCTCGGTAACCGCTCCAACGCCTCCTCCGAGCTCGAGCTCGACGGCACCCTGGCCCGGCGGCTCGGCGACGAGGGCCGCGGGGTGCGCACCATCATCGAGATGGTCGCGGCGACCCGGCTGGACTGCGTGCTCGGCTCGGCCTCGCTGATGCGACGGGCCCTGGCGGAGGCGTCGTGGCACGTCGCCCACCGGTCGGCGTTCGGCTCTCGTCTGGCCGACCAGCCGCTGATGCAGAACGTCGTCGCCGACCTCGCCGTCGAGTCCGAGGCCGCCACGGCCCTCGCGATGCGGCTCGCCGCCGCGGTCGACTGCCCCGGCGACCCGCACGAGACGGCGCTGCGGCGGATCGCGCTGCCGCTGGCGAAGTTCTGGGTCTGCAAGCGCACGCCGGCGATGGTCGCGGAGGCGCTGGAGTGCCTCGGCGGCAACGGCTACGTCGAGGAGTCCGGGCTGCCGCTGCTGTTCCGTGAGTCGCCGCTCAACTCGATCTGGGAGGGCTCAGGAAACGTCAACGCCCTCGATGTGCTCCGCGCTCTCTCCCGCGAGCCGGAGGTGCTCGGCGCCTGGATCACCGAGGTCGGTGCGGCCCGGGGCGTCGACCCGCGGCTGGACCGCGCCATCGAGGAGGCGCTGGCGATGCTGGGCGACGCCGGGTCGCTGGAGGTGTCCGCGCGCCGGCTGGCGGGCGCGATGGCCGCCTGTCTGCAGGGGTCCCTGCTGATCCGGCATGCCCCGGCGGAGGTGGCGGACGCGTTCTGCGCGACGCGCCTGGACACGGCCTACCACGGCACGTTCGGCACCCTCCCGCCCGCGCTCGGCACCGACACGATGCGCGCGATCGTGGAGCGCGCGACGCCGGTGGTGGAGGCGCCCGACTAGTCCGGTCGCCGCCCTGGCTGTAACGCCGGGCCGCCCTTCTCCGCTGTCAGAGGTGACGCGCCCACCCGGGGCGCCCGAGCTCGGAGGAGCCCCATGATCAGGTCCCTGCTCCGCCGCGTGGCCGGTGCCGCTGCGCTGACCATCGTCGCCGGACTGCTGACTGCGCCCGCCTTCCAGGCACAGGCCGCCCCGGCGGTCGCTGCCCCGCGGCTGGCCACCGCCCTGCGCATCGCCCACGTGCACAAGGTCGGACCCGACGGCAGCGTCGACGTGATCCGCGGCCGGCTTCAGACGCGCCGTCACGGCGTGGTGAACCGTCGCGTGGTGCTGCTCGCTCGCACCGGGGACAGCGCGTGGGCGAAGGCCGCGGTGCACCGCACCACGAGGCGGGGCCTGGTGCGCTTCCGGGTCGACCCGGAGCAGACCACGGCGTACCGCCTGGTGTTCCGGGGTACGCCGCGGCTCCAGCCTGCTCGGAGCCGTGTGGTGCCGGTGCCGGTGCGACCGGAGGTCGCGATCTCGGCCGACCCGACCAGCATCTCACCGGGCGAGTCTGCGACCGTGGCGGGCGCGGTGACGCTGCAGGGCGCGCCGCTGGCGGACGCGAAGGTGAAGCTGTGGGCGGTCGAGGTCGGCCACCCGCGCACCGCGCACGTCATCGACCGGGCGGCCACCGACGCCGATGGCTCCGTGTCGTTCGTGGTCATGCCGGCCGCCACGACGCGCTACCGCCTCGTCGTGGCGCGCAGCGACACCTCGGCCGGTGCCGTGAGTGCCGCGGTGAAGGTCGTCGTCGTCGCACCGTCGCCCGAGACGTGAGCCCACGACCGACGAGAGGCTCCCGGACGCACTAGCGTCACCATCGACCCGTCCACCACGAAAGGACCGGCCCTGGACCGCCAGCCGAACGCCACCCACCGGCCCGACCCGACGGGGGATCGGGTCGGTGGTGTGCGGGCGAGCGCAGCCTCGGCGGACGCGGCCGAGCCCGACCTCGCCGCAGCCCTCGACGGCGCGCGGAGCGGCGACGAGCAGGGGTTCGCGGTCCTCTGGCGGGCCCTGCACCCGCCCCTGCTGCGTTACCTCGCCGTGCGTGGCAACGAGGCGCCGGAGGACGTCGCAGCGGAGACCTGGCTCCAGGTGGTGCGCGACCTGGGGGGCTTCCGGGGCGGTGTGGCGGACTTCCGCGCCTGGCTGTTCACCGTCGCCCGACACCGGGCGATCGACCAGGGGCGGGCGCGCGCGGCCCGGCCGGTGGTGCCGGTCGCCGAGCCGGCCGAGGCGGACGAACGGCAGGCCCCCAGCGCCGAGGAGGCCGCCGTCGACGCGGAGGCCACGGCCACCGCGCTGCGGCTGGTGGCCACGCTGCCGCCCGACCAGGCGGAGATGGTGATGCTGCGGGTGGTCGCCGGCCTCGACGTGGCCGCGGTCGCCACGCTGGTCGGCCGCAGCCCGGGCGCGGTCCGCGTGGCCGTGCACCGGGCGCTGAGGTCCCTGTCCCAGGACCCGAGGGTCCGGGCGTCCACGAGAGGAGGTGCGCGATGACCGAGCACGACGGCGAGATGGTCGACCCGGTCGACGGGATCGACGACGACCTGGTCGACGGGGTCGACGGGGTCGACGACGACCTGGTGCGTGCGCTGCGCGCACCCGGGTCGGCGGCCGAGCTCGCCCGCGAGCAGGAGTACGTCGGGGCCTACCGCGACGCCGGCCCCCCGCCGGCACCGGTCCCGCTGCGTCGCCGGTCGTTGCGCCGCCTCGGCACCGGCGGCACGGCGGTGGCCGTCGTGGTCGCGCTCAGCGGTGGCGTCGCGGCGGCCTACACGGGCCACCTGCCCGACCCGGTCCAGCAGCTCGCGCACGACGTGATCGGCGTCCCTGCGCCGCTGCGTGAGGCGCCGGCAGCGGCGCCGGACGACCCCGGCGTGGGCGACGACACGACCGCGCCCGAGGACCCGGCCCCGAGCGAGGCGCCGGCAAGCCCGGCCCCGGCCGAGCCCTCCCCCGCGGCCGCGGACCCGGACCCGACGACGCCCGGGCCCACCGGTGGACCCGGCAGCTCCTCGAGCGCGGCGCCCTCGCCGTCGGGCTCCCCTGCGGCGGGCCCGTCCGCCTCCCCGTCAGGCAACGCCGGCGCTCCGGCCGGCGACTCCCCCGCGCCGGTCCGGGCGGCGGCGGTGCGGATCCGCGGCGGCGCCCACCTGACGGCGTACGGCAGCTCGGTGCGCTTGTCCGGCCGAGTGACCACGGCCTCGGGCGCCCCCGTGACAGGCCGTCGGGCGCAGCTGCAGGCCCGGCGCGCGGACGGCTGGGTCACCGTGGCCGAGGCGACGACCGACCGCAGCGGCCAGGTCGGCGCCGACAGCGCGGCGGTGACCGGACGGGCGCTCTATCGCTGGCGGGTGCGCGGCGCCGCCAGCCGTGGCTGGCAGCTGCGGGTGCGTGCGACGCTGTCGGCCACCGCCGACGTGGCGCCACAGCAGACGACGGTCACCGCCACGGCGGTCGGCGGCACCGCCGGCGACCGGGTGCTGCTGGTGACCCGGGTGCAGGGCGAGGCACGGGTGGTGGCACGCACGACGCTGGCCGGCGACGGCCGAGCGTCGTTCACGGTGCGGACGCCGACGCGGCGGCGGACCTTCGCCGTCGTGCTGGTCAAGACCCCCGACCACACCGCGGCCCGCGCCTCGGTCACGGTCGCCCCCCCGACCGGGCGACCGACGGACCTGTCGGAGGACCCGGAGGCCGCGGCCCCGTGAACAGGTGCGGTGTCAGATCGCCCCGACCGGCTCGCGCTGGTCGGTGAGCGCCTGGGTGAGGATCTGGACCAGGGCCTCGGCCTGGACGTCGACGGTCTCGGTCGTCTCCTCCGCGGCGCCGTCGAGGGCGCGGGCGGCGAGGCCGGCCTTGCTGTCGACCAGCTCGGCGATCCGGGCGTCGATGGTCTGCGCGGCGATGATCCGCCACGCGGTCACCGGCTCGGTCTGGCCGATCCGGTGCACCCGGTCGATGGCCTGGGTCTGCTCGGCGTCGGTCCACGAGAGCTCGGCGAGCACGACGTTGGACGACACCTGGAGGTTGATGCCGACGCCGGCCGCGGTCAGCGAGCAGACGATGACGGCGACGTCGGGGTCGTTGACGAAGGCGTCGATCGCCTCGGTGCGCGCCTTCGAGGTCTGGTCGCCGCGGATCGTCGTGGTGCGCAGACCGCGCTTGGCGAAGACCTCCTCGGCGGTGTCCATCACGTCGAGGTGCTTGGCGAAGAAGACGACCTTGCCCGCGCTGTGGGCCAGCTGGGCGGCGTAGTCGGCGGCGAGCTCGGCCTTGGCCTGGCCGATCTTGCGAACCATGGTGAACACGTTGTCGTCGGTCTTGGACTCCGAGGCCTCGGCGATCTCGCGCTCGGCCACCCGGCGTACGAGCGCGTGGTCGATGCCCTCGACGGCGGCGCCGGCTCGGCGGTGCTCCAGTGCCGCCTCGTAGCGGCTGACCAGCCGCTTGGCGAGCCGCGCCTCCGCGTCCTGGATGGACCGCCCGACGGGGCCCTCCAGCTCGACCGGCAGGTCGGCCACCCGGCGGGCGGGGATGTCGGCGGCGACCTCGACCTTGCGCCGGCGGACGATGCCGAGGTCGATCACGGCCTGGCGGGCCAGCGGGTAGAACCCGTGGGAGGCCGGCGTGAGGTCGGTGTCCTCCAGCGCGGCCATCAGGGCGTTGCCCGGGCGCCGCTCCTCGATCCAGCCGAGGAACTGCCAGATCGTGCGGAAGTCCTCGATGTCGTTGATGAGCGGGGTGCCGGTGAGGGCCATCAGCAGCGGCCGGGACATCCGGCGGCGGATCCGCTCGGAGATCTCCAGCACGTGCTGGGAGCGTTGCGACTTCTTGTTCTTGATGTAGTGGGCCTCGTCGACGACCATGCCGCGGAAGCCGTGGTTGCCGATCCAGTCGACGTGCCGGTCGAGGACCTCGTAGTTGACGACGACGACGTCGGCGAAGCCGTCGACGTTGGCACCGTCACCCTGGATCACGGTCACCGAGCGCTGCGGGGTCCACATCTTGACCTCGCGCGCCCAGTTGGTCTTGACGACGTTGGGGACGACGCAGAGCAGCGGGTAGGCGTCGGCGGCCTGTGCGGCGAGCAGCGCCTGGGCGGTCTTGCCGAGACCCGGCTCGTCGGCGAGCAGGAAGGTGCGGTGGCCCTCGGCGACCGCGGCGAGCAGCTTCGACTGGTGGGCCATCAGGTCGACGCCGGGGGGCAGCAGCATCGGCCGCGGCTCGGGGAGCTCCATGCACGCCGGTGCACCCGGGGCCGGATGCTCGAAGGCGTTGAGCAGAGGCCCGATCAGCTCCCAGCCGACCAGCGTGCCCTGGGTGCGCGGCGGGGCCTGGGAGAAGTCGGGCGCCAGGAACGGGTTGGCCAGCTGGGCGGCCATCACCGAGGGCGGGATCACCCGACGCTCGTGCCGCGCGGACTCCTCGACGTCGACGGCCTCGGGCTCCGGCTCCGGCTCGAAGCCGGCCTGACGCTGCATCTCCTGCTGCAGGCGGCGGGTCGCCTCGGAGACCTCCGCGTCGGCCGAGAGGAGGCCGAAGAACGCCGGCTGGTGCGCCGCGATCTGGGCCAGGATCGTCGCGATGCCGTCGAGCCGCTTGAGCTGGCCGTCGCGCTGGGCGTCGCTCAGCGCGGTGTCGGCCTTCACCTTGGCCCGCTCGGCGCGCGCCAGCAGCGCCACGGCCTGGAAACGCGCGGTGGTGCCGGAGGACAGCTGGCCCCTCTTGACCGCCGTCTCCACCTCGCGCACCGTCATCGCCAGGACCGGGATGATCCCCTCGTTGTCGCGGGCGCGGGTGCGGGAGCGCCCGTTGCCCTGCGCGCCGCGACCGTTCGAGCGTGCTGTGCCTCCGCGGTTGTTGGACCGCGTGGTGCGTCGTGCCGCCAAGCCGGCAGCCCCTTCCTGTGTGGCCCGCAGCGAAGCGGACCGATCGTGCTGCGCCGACGGTGCTCCGTCGGTCGACTGCTTCCGGATCGCCGTCCCGGGCTAGCACGGGACGCCTCGCCGGGGCGAGGGAGGCGTGCGGAGTCGCACCGCGAGCGCCTGACTGCGCTGACCGCAGCCGCGCTCATGATGACGTGAGGTGGCGGCGGCCGCAACTGTCTGGCGTCGAGTGTACGCCGTGGCGGGGCCGGAGCCCAGCCGCGGGCGGTGCGGGGCGGGCTCAGCCCAGGTCGAGACCCGGGTAGAGCGGGTGGGCGTCGAGCAGCTCGGCGCTCGCGGCACGGACCCGGTCGGCAACCCCGTCGCCCAACGTGTACGACGCCTTCGACGGCGCCCCCGCGCTGGTGGTGCCGGGAGTCGTGTTCGCCAGGACGTCGACCATCAGCTCGGCGACCTTGTCGAACTCGTCATGGCCGAAGCCACGCGTCGTGAGCGCCGGCGTACCGACCCGGACGCCGGAGGTGTACCACGCGCCATGGGGGTCGGCCGGCACGGAGTTGCGGTTGGTGACCACGCCGGCGTCGAGCAGCGCCGACTCGGCCTGGCGACCGGTGATGCCGAAGGAGCCGACGTCGAGCAGCACGATGTGGTTGTCGGTGCCGTCGGTGACGAGCCGGACGCCGCGCCTCATCAGGCCCTCGGCCAGGGACTGGGCGTTGTCGGCGATGCGCTGGGCGTAGTCCCGGAAGGACGGCTGGCGCGCCTCGGCGAGCGCGACCGCCTTCGCGGCCATCACGTGGGAGAGCGGACCGCCGAGCACCATCGGGCAGCCGCGGTCGACCGACGAGGCGAACTCCTCCTGCGCCAGCACCAGACCGCCGCGCGGGCCGCGCAGCGACTTGTGGGTGGTCGTGGTGACGACGTGGGCGTGCGGCACCGGATCCTCGTCGCCGGTGAACACCTTGCCGGCCACCAGGCCGGCGAAGTGGGCCATGTCGACCATCAGCGTCGCGCCGACCTCGTCGGCGATCTCGCGCATCTTGGCGAAGTTCACCCGGCGCGGGTAGGCGGAGTAGCCCGCGATCAGGATCAGCGGACGGAACGCACGCGCCTTGGCGGCGACGGCGTCGTAGTCGAGCAGCCCGGTCTCGGGGTCGGTGCCGTACTGCTGCTGGTGGAACATCTTGCCGCTGATGTTGGGCCGGAAGCCGTGGGTGAGGTGGCCGCCGGCGTCGAGGCTCATGCCGAGCAGCCGCTGGTTGCCGAGCTCGGCGCGCAGCGTCTCCCAGTCGCCGTCGGAGAGCTCGTTGACGTTCTTCACGCGGTGCTTCTCCAGCGCGGGGGCCTCGACCCGGTGGGCCAGGATCGACCAGAACGCGACCAGGTTGGCGTCGATGCCGGAGTGCGGCTGGGCGTAGGCGTAGGGCGCCCCGAACAGCTCGCGGGCGTGCTCCGCGGCGAGCGCCTCGACCGTGTCGACGTTCTGGCAGCCGGCGTAGAAGCGGTGGCCGACGGTGCCCTCGGCGTACTTGTCGCTGAACCAGGTGCCCATCGTCAGCAGCACCGCCGGCGAGGCGTAGTTCTCCGAGGCGATGAGCTTGAGCGAGCTGCGCTGGTCGGCGAGCTCCTGGCGGGTGGCCGCCGCGACGCGCGGCTCCACGCCCTCGATGACCTCGAGCGCCTGGCGGTAGGCGGAGCTGATCAGGTCGCTGGTCGCGTCACTGCGCGGAGACTCGCTCATGCGGCACAGCCTAGGAGCCGCGGGGGTACGCCGTCAGCACGGGGCCGCCGCGGGAGCGCTCCTTGCTCCCTCGTCTCGCTTGTCGAGACGACGTCTCACCAAATGGGATTCGGGTTTGTGGGACCGGCGTCCGACCCCTGAGACTTCTCGACGTGATCACTGCTGCAACGCACGCCGACCTCGTGGTTCGCCGCCACGTGGACCTCGGTCGCGTCACCAGCATGATGTGTTGGCATCGCTGATCCGCCGTCTCCCGGAGCCCCGGACCCGACGGCGACACGCCCAGACCCACCCGACCACCCACCGGACCTGGGCGCCGGTCAGCAGGCCAGCCGATCATCCTCAGCGCCGAGGAGTCCGAGCCGCCGATCGCGCGTCTTCCACACCCCAGGAAGCAACCGATGACCTCCTCCGCCACCTCGGCCCGACCGGGCCAGGCCCCCGCCGGACAACACGCGGGCGCGCCGCCGCCAGGCTCCCCGTCACGACCGCCCCGCCCCCGCGCCCGCCGCGGTGAGGGCCAGTGGGCGCTGGGCCACCGCGAGCCGCTCAACGCCAATGAGCAGCTGAAGAAGGACGACCACCCGCTGCACGTGCGGGCCCGGATCGAGAACATCTACTCGCACCGTGGCTTCGCCTCGATCGACCCCGCCGACCTGCGTGGGCGCTTCCGCTGGTGGGGGCTCTACACCCAGCGCGCCGAGGGCTTCGACGGCATGGCCACCTCGCGCCTGGAGCCGCACGAGCTCGAGGCGGACCGGTTCATGATGCGTGTGCGCACCGACGGCTTCGTGCTGGGCCCCGACCAGATGCGGGCGCTGGGCGAGGTGTCGACGGCGTACGCCCAGGACACCGCCGACGTCACCGACCGCTGCAACATCCAGTACCACTGGGTCCGCATCGAGGACGTGCCCGCGATCTGGGAGCGGCTCGAGGCCGCGGGCCTGGAGACGCAGGAGGCGTGCGGCGACTCCCCGCGGCCGTTCCTCGGCTCGCCGGTCGCCGGCGTGGCCGTCGACGAGATCATCGACGGCTCGCCCGCCCTGGCCGAGATCAAGGCCCGCTTCGTCGGCGACCCCGAGCTGGCCAACCTGCCGCGGAAGTTCAAGACCGCGGTCACCGGCCACCCCAGCCACGACGTGGCGCCGGAGGTCAACGACGTGGCCTTCGTCGGCACCGTGCACCCCGAGCACGGTCCCGGATTCGACCTCTGGGTCGGCGGCGGGCTGTCCACCAACCCGATGCTCGCGGCGAAGCTGGGGGTCTGGGTCCCGCTCGAGCAGGTCGCCGACGTCTGGCACGGGGTGATCCGCATCTTCCGCGACTACGGCTACCGCCGGCTGCGCACCAAGGCGCGGCTGAAGTTCCTGGTCGCCGACTGGGGCGTGGAGAAGTTCCGCGAGGTGCTCGAGGACGACTACCTCGGCCGCGGGCTCCTCGACTGCCCCTCCCCCGCGTCGCCGACGCGCAACGGCGACCACATCGGGGTCCACGAGGAGAAGGACGGGCTGCGCTACGTCGGCGTCGCGCCCGTCGTGGGCCGGCTGACCGGGTCGACGCTGGTGGCGCTGGCCGAGGTGGTGGAGCGTCACGGCGCCCGCGGCGCCCGGCTGACGGCGTACCAGAAGATCGTGGTGCTCGGTGTGCGCCCGGACGCCGTCGAGGCGCTGGTGGAGGACCTGCGCGCGATCGGACTGGAGGCGCGGCCGTCGAACTGGCGGCGACGGACGATGGCCTGCACCGGCCTGGAGTTCTGCAAGCTGGCGCTGGTCGACACCAAGAGCCGGGCGCAGGCGCTGGTCGCCGAGCTGGAGCGGCGCTTCCCCGACCTGGACACGCCGATCTCGGTCAACGTCAACGGCTGCCCCAACGCCTGTGCGCGCACCCAGATCGCGGACATCGGGCTGAAGGGACAGCAGGTCCTCGGCCCCGACGGCGAGCAGGTCGAGGGCTTCCAGGTGCACCTTGGCGGCGCGCTCGGCGCCGACGCGAGCTTCGGTCGCAAGCTGCGGGCGCACAAGGTGACCTCCGCCGGGCTCGACGACTACGTCACCTCGGTGGTGTCGGCCTTCCTCGCCGACCGGGGCGACGACGAGTCGTTCGCGGCCTGGGTGGTGCGGGCCGACGAGGCGCTCCTCACCGGCGAGGGCGTGCCCGCGTCTGCTGGAGGAGCGTCATGAGCGCCGTGGCGGCGGCCGCCCGGTCCTACCGCGGGTCGCACACCGAGGGCCGCTCCCGACAGGAGCTGCGCGCGCTGGTGCAGCACGTCGGCGCCGAGCTCGAGCTGGCTCCGGCCGAGCACATCGTCGAGTGGGCGGTGGCGACGTTCGGTGAACGCTTCTGCGTGACGTCCTCGATGGGCGACGCGGTGCTGACCCACCTCGCGTCTCGAGTGGCGCCGGGGATCGATGTGGTGTTCGTCGACACCGGCTACCACTTCGCCGAGACGATCGGCACCCGCGACGCCGTCGAGGCGACGCTGCCCGTGCGGATGCTGACGGTCACGCCCGTCGAGTCCGTCGCGTCGCAGGAGACGCGCCGCGGCGACCTGTGGCGCACCGACCCCGACCGCTGCTGCGCGCTGCGCAAGGTGGAGCCTCTGGAGCGCGCCCTGAGGTCCTACGACGCGTGGGCCACCGGCCTGCGCCGCGCCGAGACCCGCTCGCGGGTGATCGCGCCGGTCGTCGGCTGGGACGAGGCGCGCGGCAAGGTCAAGGTCTCCCCGCTGGCGCGGTGGAGCGACGCCGAGGTGAGGGCGTACGGCGCCCGGCACGGCGTCCTGGTCAACCCGCTCGTCCACGAGGGCTACCCGTCCATCGGCTGCGCGCCGTGCACCCGCCGGGTCGAGCCCGGCGACGACCCGCGCAGCGGGCGCTGGGCGGGCCTGGCCAAGACCGAGTGCGGCATCCACGGCGGCAGCGCGGCCGCCGGACGTCGTACCCCTGTTTCCCACGATCCCCTCGACAGCGCTGTCGAGCCCTCCCCCGTCCCCCTTGTTGAAGGGAGTCCGCTGTCATGACCGCACCCGCCCTGGTGGCGCTGGCCCACGGCAGCCGAGACAAGCGCTCGGCTCAGACCATCACCGCCCTTGTCGACGAGGTCCGCGCGCTGCGCCCGGACCTGAAGATCGAGAAGGCGTTCCTCGACCTGTCCCGGCCCGACTTCCACACGGTGGTCGACCGGCTGGTGAAGAAGGGCTACGACGAGATCGTCGTCGTCCCGCTGCTGCTCACCGAGGCCCACCACGCGAAGGTAGACGTGCCGGAGGCCGTCGCTGCCGCGACCGCTCGCCACGAGGGCCTGAAAATCCGGGTCACGAAGATCCTCGGGCTCGAGGCCTGCTTCCTGGAGGTGCTCGACCTGCGGATGCGAGAGGCGCTGAAGGAGGCACGGGTGCGCGAGCTCGACGCGCTGGTGCTCGCCGCCGCGGGCTCCTCCGACGCCCTGGCCAACCAGTCCGTCGCTCGGCTCGCCCGCGTCTGGGGCAGCCGCCACAAGCTGCCCGTGACGGCCGCCTTCGCGTCGTCCGCACCCCCGGCCACCGGCGAGGCGGTGCGCGCCTTCCGCGGCGAGGGGCGTCGCCACATCGCCGTCGCGTCGCTGTTCCTGGCTCCGGGACGGCTGCCCGACCGGGCCGCCGAGCTGGCGTTCGAGGCCGGCGCCGTCGCCGTCTCCGAGCCGCTGGGGGCGCACCCCGAGATCGCCCGCACCATCCTCGCCCGCTACGCCGTGGGCGCCGTGGAGCTCGTTCCCGTCTGATCGCGAAGCGTCGCAGACGGGGCACCCACACGTCGCAGACGGGGCACCCACACGTCGCAGACGGCGGGTGCGCACCGTCCGCGACGTCCCACCGCGCCGTCTGCGACGTCCCACCGCACCGTCCGCGACGTCCCACCGCGCCGTTTGCGACGCCTCGGGTCAGGCGACGAGCTGGTCGAGGAGGCGCTCGAGCTGACGGGCGGGGTCGGCGGTGACGCCGCCGTGCACGGGGCCCGGGCGGAGCACGGTGGAGCGGGGGGCCTTGAGGAACCCGAAGCGAGAACCGAGAGTGCCGAGGCCCGCCGCACCGGCATGCTCGTGCCCGGCGCAGACATCGGTGACGAACTCCAGGCCCGAGCGGACCTGGGCGAGGTCCAGCCGTGGGTCCAGCGCAAGGAGCCGCTGCTCGTCGATGTGGCAGGCCGCCTGCAGGAAGCCGGCCTCCTCGCAGTAGAGGACCACCCCGACGTTGACGAACTCCTCGCGGTCCGCGCGCGGCACGCATCGCAGGACGACGTACTGGTAGGGCAGCCGGCCGGCCGGCGACAGGCCGGTCACGCCGCCCCCCGCTGGGGCAGCCACTGGCGCGACCCGAGCCGGGCCCGCAGGAACGAGGCGTACGCCGACCGCACGGCCGCTGCGTCCTCGGCGCCGGGCACGGGCGCCAGCCAGGCATCGGGCACCTCGGCCACCACCTCGTCGAGGAGGGCGTCGTCGACGCGCGCGCGCAGCTCGTCGTCGACCGCGGGGACCCCATCCGCGGCGAAGCCGAGCACGTGGTCCTCCACGCTGCACGGCTGCGCGGCGAACCGCTCGGGGTCGCCGACCCCACCACCCCAGCCATAGTGGAAGTAGAGACAGGCGCCGTGGTCGATCGCCCAGACCCGACCGTGCCAGCACAGCAGGTTGGGGTTGCGCCAGGAGCGGTCGACGTTGGCGGTGAACGCGTCGAGCCACAGGATCCGAGCCGCCTCCTCAGCGGGCGGCCGCTCGCCGTCGTACCCGAACGCACCGGGCAGGAAGTCGACCCCCAGGTTGAGCCCCAGGCTCGCGGTGAGCAGGTCCTGCACCTCCTCGTCGGCCTCGTAGCGGGCGATCTCGCGGTCCAGCTCCAACGCGACCAACCGCGGTGTCGGGATGTCGAGGCGCCGGGCCAGCTCCCCGACGACCACCTCGGCGACGAGCACCCGCTCGCCCTGGCCGGCCCCACGGAACTTGCAGACGTAGGTACCGAGGTCCTCGGCCTCGACCAGCCCGGGCAGGGAGCCTCCCTCGCGCAGCGGCGTGACGTAGCGGCTGACCGCGACCGTGGGGATCACGCGATCGGAGCCTCGGTCTCGAGGCGCCTGCGCTCCTCCTCGACGTCGAAGTCGGCGGCGGGCCAGCGCAGCCCCATCCCGCGGAGCGTGTCACGCAGGAGCACCCCGATGGCGAGGTTGCGCAGCCACTTGCGGTCGCTCGGGATCACGTGCCACGGCGCCACCTCGGTGTTCGTCCGCTCGAGCGCGATCTCGTAGGCCTCGCGGTACTGCGCCCAGCGGGCCCGCTCGTCGACGTCGCCAGGGTTGTACTTCCAGTACTTCTGCGGGTCGTCGAGCCGCGCCAGCAACCGCTCCTTCTGCGTGTCGGCGGAGATGTGCAGGATGCACTTCACGATCGTGGTGCCGTTCTCCAGAAGCTCGGTCTCGAAGTCGTTGATGGCGTCGTAGCGGCGCTCGACCTCCTCCGGCTCGGCCCAGCCGTGGACCCGCACGATGAGCACGTCCTCATAGTGCGACCGGTCGAAGGCGCCGATCTTGCCGGGACCCGGCAGCGCCTTCTCGATCCGCCAGAGGAAGTCGTGCTTCTTCTCCTCGTCGGTCGGCGCCTTGAACGCGGTGATCCGGACGCCCTGCGGGTCGACCAGACCGACGGTGTGCTCGAGCACGCCTCCCTTGCCGGAGGTGTCCATGCCCTGCAGCACCAGCAGCAGGCTGCGCGGGTGCTCGGCACCCCGCTCGGCGAACAGCTGCTCCTGCAGCTCGGCCAGCCGGTCACCGAGGTCGGCGAGCGCCTCCTTGCCGTCGTCCTTATCGTCGGGGAAGCCCGGCGCCGCACTCGGGTCGAGGGACGACAGGTCGACCGGGCCGACGGGGAGACGGAGGACGTCGCTGCGCATGCGGACACCCTAGGTGACCCCGCCGCCGGTCGATCAGGCCAGCACCGTCGCGACGTCGAGCGTGCAGCCCACGACGGTCCCGACCGACCCGTCGGCGCGCGGCTCGTCGAACCACACGCCACGCTCGAACCCGGCCTTGTCGAGCATCCGCAGCGACGCCTCGTTGCGGTGGTCGGGCGCCGCGAAGTACGTCGTCACGTCGGCGAACCGGTGCGCCGCCTTGCGTGCCCACACCCAGAGCACGCGAGCACCCACCCCGCGCCCGACCCACGCAGCATCACCGATGGCGTAGTCGACGCCCACCGCGTCGGGGCGAGGGCAGACCAGAGCGAAGTCCGGGTGGTCGGCGATCCGGTAGTCCTGCACGAAACCCACCGACCGCCCGTTGACCTCGGCCACCCACATCCGGGTCGGGCTCATCCCGTCGATGCGCGGACCGTAGTGCCGCTCGACCTCCTCCGCTGTCGGCTCGCCGTCGGCGTGCCACCAGCGCGCCACGTGCTCGGCCCGTCGCCAGCGCAGCAGGTCGGGGAGGTCGCCGCGGGTCATCGCCCGCAGCGCCACCACGGTGTCGTGGTCGACGACGAAGCGCTTCACCTCGCCCGACAGGTCCATCGGCAGCGGCTCGCCCACCACCGACCCGGCGGTCCGTCGGGCAGCAGCGCCCCAGGACTCACCCTCGTGGACCACCCCGGACAGCTCGCGCCCACGGTCGTGCACGACGACGTGGATGCTCACCGAACCTCCTGAACCATGTCCGTGGCCGGACGCGGTCCTCGGGCACCGGACATGCCGGCAGCCTACGGCGTCAGCTCGGCTCATCGAGCTGGGCCGCGTCGTCGCGGTCGGCGAGCTCGGCACGGACCACGGCGAACGCCAGCCCGGAGGAGTAGCCCTTGCGGGCCAGCATGCCGACCAGCCGGCGGGTCGCGGTCACGGTGTCGACCGAGCGCACCGAGCGGAGCTTGCGCCGGACCAGCCGCTGGGCGGCCTCGCGCTGGGCCTCCTCGTCGACGGTCGCCAGAGCCTCCTTGGCCACCTCGTCGGGGATCCCTTTGCGGCGCAGCTCCTGGGCGAGCGCCCGCGGCGCCAGCCCCTTGCCGGCCTGACGCGAGTCCACCCAGGACCGCGCGAAGGCGGCGTCGTCGACCAGCCCCACCTCGGTGAAGCGGTCGAGCAGGCGCTCGGCGATCTCGGGAGGCACCTCGCGGCTGTCGAGCTTGGCGCGCAGCTCGGCCCGGCTGCGAGCCCGGCCGGTCAGCTGGTCGAGCAGGATCGTGCGGGCCACCGACTCCGGGTCGGCGTCGGGGCCCGCCGCCCGGTCGTCCGGCGGCGGCGCGTGGCCGCGGGCCTGCTGGGCCGGTGGCGCCTCTGGACGCTCTCCGACCCATGCGGTCACCCCGGCCGTGACGTCGCCTCGCCAGCCCTCGCCCGAGCGCGTGTCAGGGGCGGTCGGAGGCGGGCGCCAGCGGTCAGAAGTCATCGACACCGATGGGCTCGTCAGAGAGCGCCTCGAGCGGGTCGGCCTCGGCGTCGACCTGTGGGCCCACGCCGAGCTTCTCGAGGATCTTCTTCTCCAGCTCGTTGGCCAGGTCGGGGTTGTCCTTGAGGAACTGGCGGGCGTTCTCCTTGCCCTGGCCGAGCTGGTCGCCTTCGTAGGTGTACCAAGCGCCGGACTTGCGGACCAGGCCGGCCTCGACGCCGACGTCGATCAGGCCGCCCTCGCGGGAGATGCCATGGCCGTACATGATGTCGAACTCGGCCTGCTTGAACGGTGGGGCCACCTTGTTCTTCACGACCTTGACCCGGGTGCGGTTGCCGACCGGCTCGGCGCCGTCCTTGAGGGTCTCGATGCGGCGCACGTCGAGCCGGATCGAGGCGTAGAACTTCAGCGCCCGGCCGCCGGTGGTGGTCTCGGGGCTGCCGAACATCACGCCGATCTTCTCGCGCAGCTGGTTGATGAAGATCGCCGTGGTGCCGGCGCCGTTGAGCGCACCGGTCATCTTGCGCAGCGCCTGGCTCATCAGCCGCGCCTGCAGGCCGACATGGCTGTCGCCCATCTCGCCCTCGATCTCGGCGCGGGGCACCAGCGCCGCCACCGAGTCGATGACGATCACGTCGAGCGCGCCGGAGCGGATCAGCATGTCGGCGATCTCGAGCGCCTGCTCACCTGAGTCGGGCTGGGAGACCAGCAGCGCGTCGGTGTCGACGCCCAGGGCCTTCGCGTACTCCGGGTCGAGGGCGTGCTCGGCGTCGATGAACGCCACGATGCCGCCGGCGCGCTGGGCACTGGCCACGGCGTGCAGGGCGACGGTCGTCTTGCCGGAGGACTCCGGACCGTAGATCTCCACCACCCGGCCGCGCGGCAGCCCGCCGAGGCCGAGGGCGATGTCGAGGCTGATCGCCCCGGTCGGGATGACCTCCAGCGGGGCGCGGGTGTCGTCGCCGAGGCGCATCACCGAGCCCTTGCCGAACTGCTTCTCGATGCCGGCCAGCGCGGCGTCCAGCGCCTTCTCGCGGTCTCCAGCGGCCATGTTGCTTCCGTCCTCTCCAGCGGTCCCCCGCTGACGTTGGTCGCCGCGAGCCCGCGGCCGGTGAATCGTTGCGTCGATCTGTCGGGAGTGACGCTAGAGCGGCCCACCGACAACGCCGAGGAAGGCGGGGACGTCTGTGGGGAGCCGGGCCAGTCGTGTCACCTGTGGACACAACCTAGCCCGAACACGTGTTCGATCACGGTACGTCGTCGCGGCGTGTCGCGGCGACCTCGCCGCCCGCCCGTCGCGAGGTCCACCAGCCCCCCACGGCCACCCCCACCAGGCACAGCCCGACGACCAGCGCCCAGCCGGGCCAGTACGCCCGGTCCAGCAGCGTGGGGTTGTCGTCGCGGGCGCCGAACCGGCCCAGCACCGGCACCGCCAGCAGCGTCAGCGGCCCCACCAGGACCGCGAACCTCGCCGCCGGCCCACGCCACGCCGCCGGCAGCAGCAGCGCCGCCGCCACGCCCAGCAGGATCGTCAGCGGCGCCAGCAGGGCGTCGTGGGCGACCACCCCGCCGGCCAGCCACACCACCGTGGCCACCAGGTCGGCCAACCCGCGCTGGACGAGCAGCCACCCGCCGTACGCCGCCCCGGCGACGCCCAGCGCGCCCAGCACGACGCGCCCCGCGCCGACGCCGCCCGCACCGGCCCCACCCGCACCCGCCCCAGCGGCCCGGCCCGTCACGACGACTCCTCGAGGACGTCCAGCCGGGCCACCCACTTGGTCTGCAGCACGCCCGGCCGGTTCGGCGCGATCAGCCGGGCCGGGAACCCGTGGTCGAGCGACAGCGGCTCCCCGGCCAGCCCCAACGCCAGCAGCGTGAGCTCGTCGTCGGCGAAGGCCGCGGGCAGCCGGGTCACCCGGAACGGCCCGGAGGGCTGCAGCGACTCCACCCGCACCGCCGAGCCCGGCGGCGCGTCGACCAGGTCGAGCAGCGCTCGCACCCGGACGCCGGTCCAGGACCCGCTCGCGCTCCAACCCTCCACGCACGCGATGGGCAGCTCCTCGGTCGTCTGGGGCAGCGCCTCGAGGTCGGCGCGCGAGAGCGACACCTCGCGGCCGGCGTACGCCACCACCAGCCGGTAGGCCTCCGCGGCCGCCGTCTCGGTCACCCGGGCAGCGGCGGCGGACTTGTTGATCGGCACCCCGCCGGGCCCCTCGCCCGTCCGCACGGCCAGCACCGACACCCGCCGCAGCCAGGGCACGGTCGCGCCTGCGGTCGCCAGCACCGCCACCCCGGCCGCCATCCAGGTCGTGCGCAGTAGCGACCGCCGGCTCAGGGCGGACTCCGTCGACGTCGCCGAGCGCTCCACCACGTCGTCCTCGACCTCGCCGGCCAGCGAGCGCCGGATCATCGGCAGCTTGACGGCGATGTGGATCAGCAGTGCGCCGACGGCCACCCAGGCGACGGCGTAGTGGGTGGCCCGGAACGAGAAGGTCCAGGGGTACCACTGCGCGGAGTTCATCAGTCCTGTCGCGAGCTGGAAGATCGCCGCGGCCACCAGCGCGGCGATGGACGCCCGCTCGAGGCCGTGCAGGGCCAGCTCGCGCACCTCGCGCGGCGGCCGGGTGAATAGCTTGGGGAAGACCGTCCAGAGCTTGACCAGCAGCAGCGGCACGGCGGCGGTGCCCGCGAGCACGTGCAGCCCTTGCGTCACGCGGTAGAGCCCCGCCGGCCGGGTCGGCAGCGGCAGCACAGGGTCGGGCTGCTGGGCAATGTGGCTGTAGACCCCGGTCAGGAACGCGACGCCGAAGCAGACCCCGAGCCACAGCCCGACCCGCGAGGCCACCTCCGGGCCGCGCAGCCGGGACCGGAAGTCCTCCTCGCGGGGCACCGCGAGCCTCATCGGAGCACCTCCAGCACCGCGAACCAGCGCCCGGCGTGCTCGTGGACGCCCCGCGCGACCAGGCCGGCGGCCTCGGCCACCTCGGCGATCGCCTCGGCACCCACCACCGCCCACGGGAACGGGTGGCTCTCCTGGTCGCTGGTGTGGATGGTCAGGGAGGTACGCCGGACGCCGGTGCCGTGGGCGGCCAGGTCGGCCACCACCCGGCCCGCCGGCGCGAGCAGCGCCGCGACGCGGGCCAGCAGCCGCACCGGGTCGCCGCCGATGCCGATGTTGCCGTCGGCCAGCAGCGCGGTCTCCCAGGAGCCCGCGTGCGGCACGGGGCCGAACACGTCGCCCTCCAGCGCGGGAACCCCGCGGGCGCGGGTCTGGGCGACCGCCGCGGGCACCAGGTCGAGCCCCACCACGGGCAGCCCCAGCGACACCAGGTGAGCGCTCATCCGGCCTGGTCCGCACCCGATGTCGAGGGTGCGGCCCCGGCAGTGAGCGAGCATCGCCATGTCGGAGGCGTCGGCCGCGCCCAGCCAGCGCCGCACCGGCAGCACCCGGTCGTCGCCGTTGCCGCGCACCACCGCGTGCCCGTCGCCGTCCAGGGCCGCGGCGAAGACCTCCGCGAAGGGCGCGCCCGCCGTCATCGGGCCACTTCGCGCTCGGCGAGGAGGGCCGTCCACGCGGCGGCGAAGGCCGTGTCGGGCGCAGCGGTCGCCACCGCCGCCGCGTCGGCGGCGGTGTCGACGTCACGCAGGGTGGCGGTCGCCCCGACCGTAAGGCCGGCACCGACCAGGGCGTCGAGGGTGGCCGCACCGGTGACGTCTCTCGACATCGGCACCTCCCGGAGCACCCGTGCGTCAACCGGGTCGCGCAGCGCGAGCACCCACCAGCCGCCGTCGTCGGCGGAGCCGAGCACGGCCCCGGCCGTGTCGAGCCCCGCCGCGACCTCGCGCAGCAGCGACGCCGTCACCTGGGGGGTGTCCATGCCGACCTGGACCACCGGGCCCGGGCCGGCGTCGCGGTGGGCCGCGGCGAGGCGCTCGCCCAGCCCGTCGCCGCGCTGGGGCACGACCGTCCACCCGGACACCGCCGCCATCAGCTCCGCCCCCCGCTCCGCGCCGGGGAGGTCGCCGTCGAGAGCCAGCACGCACCGGTCGGCGCCGACCGCCTCGGTCGCCGCGCGCATCGTGTCGAGGAGCGCCGCGGCGGCCAGGTCGGCGGCGGCGCGCATGCCCACCGTGGCGCCGAGCCGGGTCTTCACCAGCCCGGCCACCGGGGCCTTCGCGACCACCAGCACGCGTGCCGTGGCGGCCGCCGGGCCGGCGTACTCCCGCGCGGTCATCGGGCCACCCGCCACAGGTCGCGGGCGGTGCGGGCGGTGCCGCGCACCGAGCCGGACACCTTCGAGCGGGTGCCCGCGGCCCGCGGAAGGTACTCCACGTCGTGCTCGACCACCCGCCACCCGGCCTGGGTGGCACGGCGCAGCAGCTCGAAGGGATAGCCGAACCGGCGGTCCTCGACGCCGAGGGCCAGCAGGGCGTCGCGGCGGCAGACCCGCAGCGGCCCGAAGTCGCGCACCGTCAGCCCCCACCGCCACCGCATCCAGGCCACCACCAGTGCGTTGCCGGCCCGCGCGTGCCAGGGCCACACACCCCGCCCCACCGGTCGCCGGCGTCCCATCGCCAGGTCGGCACGCCCCGAGGAGACCTCGGCCAGCAGTGGTAGGACGGCAGCCGGCTCGAAGGAGCCGTCACCGTCCATCACCGCGACGTAGGTCGCGGTGGCGGCCTCCACGCCTGCGTGCACGGCAGCGCCGTAGCCCGGTCGCGACTCGGTCACCACCGTCGCCCCGAGCCGCTCCGCCACCGCGGCGGTGTCGTCGCGGGAGCCGTTGTCGACCACGATCACCCGCAGGGTCGCCGGCACCCTCGACAGCAGGTCGGGAAGCGCCGGACCCTCGTCCCGGCAAGGGAGGATGAGGTCGCAGTCGGTCACGTCAGCCACGCTAGGACCTCTCCTGCTCGAAACGTGCTGTCCTCCGCCTTACGAGAACCTGACGGTCCGGTACCCGCCCCGGTGATCGCGACACCCGCGCCTAGGCTCGGCCTGTGCCCGCCACGTCCACCTCCGGGACCGCCCCCGAGGACGCCCCACCGACGACCCGGCCCTCCCGCGCCCTGTCCTGGGCGCTGGCCGGCGGCTTCGCGCTGATGGCCGTCGCGATGGCGCTGCCCGCGGTGACCGCCTGGAACGTCCACGTCTTCCACTTCCCACCGCTGCACGCCGACTGGGATCCCCGGGTGGGCTGGGGCACCCCGTTCGCGCTCGCCGTCGGGCTGCTCGGCGCGGTGTACGCCGGCCGGCTGGCCCGGACCCTTCCCTGGGGCCGCCTGCTGCTCACCGTCTACGCGGGCGGGCTGGCGTGGCTGCTGGCGCTGGCGTTCGTGGACGGCCCGGACGGCATCGGGCACATCCTGACGACCGGCTACGAGTACCTCCAGACCGCCCGGGCCACCGACGACTTCCCGGCCACGCTGCGCGAGTACGTCTCCCGCATCCCCTACTCCGCCGAGCCAGACAACTGGCCGGTGCACATCGCCGGCCACCCTCCCGGGGCGCTGGGCTTCTTCGTGGTGCTCGTCCGGCTCGGGCTCGGCTCCGGCTTCGGCGCGGGGCTCGTGGTGACCCTGGTCGCGGCAAGCACCGCGGTGGCGGTGATGGTGACGATGCGCCGGCTGGGGGCGGAGGCCTGGGCGAGACGCGCCGCGCCGTTCCTGGTGCTCGGCCCGGCCGCGGTGTGGCAGGCCGTCTCCGCCGACGCGATGTTCGCGGCGGTCGCGGCCTGGGGCACCGCGGCGCTGGCGTTCGCCGCGACCGCGAACAGCCGCTCGTGGCTGCCCTGGTCGCTGCTCGCGGGGCTGCTGCTGGGCTACTCCGTGATGCTGTCCTACGGCCTGCCCCTGCTCGGCATCCTGGCGGTGACGGTGCTCTGGCTGGGCCGGAGCTGGCGGCCACTCCTCCCGGCCGCGCTGGCCGCCCTCGGCGTGGTGCTCGCCTTCGCGGCCTACGGCTTCTACTGGTGGGAGGCGATCGGAGTACTCAAGGGCCGCTACTTCGAGGGGGTCGCCGGGCGCCGCCCGCCGGCGTACTGGATGTGGGGCAACCTGGCCGCGCTGACCTTCGCTGCCGGGCCGATGCTGTGGCCCGGCCTCGCCGCGGCGGCCTCCCGCTGGCGACACTGGCTGGCGGAGGCGCGGGTGCCGTTCGGCCTCGCCGCGGCGGGCGCGGCCATGGTGCTCACCGCCGACCTGTCGCAGATGAGCCGTGCGGAGGTGGAGCGGATCTGGCTGCCGTTCGTGCCGTGGCTGCTCGTCGGCTGCGCGCTGTTGCCGCAACGGTGGCGGGAACGCGGGCTGTGGCTGCAGGTCGGCTTCGCGCTGGTGGTGCAGCACCTGCTGTCCACCGGCTGGTGAGCCTGCGCGTCTCCCGCCCTGCCGCCCGCGCCCGGGCCCGGGTCCAGGCAGGCGCGGCTACTGGTGCGTACGGAGCACCGGGCGCGTCGGACGCACCAGTAGACGTCCGCCCGGCGGGCGACGGCGGAGCTACTGGTGCGTACGCAGCAGGAGGTACGTCGGACGCACCAGTAGATGTCGACGTCGCCGGCGGGGTCGTCAGCGCAGGGGTGCCGTCGCGAACGCCGGCAGCCCGTCCTCGGGGCCGATCGCGGCGGTGAAGCCCAGCTCGGCGGTCGCCAGCGCGGGCGAGGCGACGATGTGCCGCACGTCGCCGAGGCGGTAGTCCCCCGTGGTCACCGGCTCGACCGGCGCCGCCGCGCCGCGCGCGACCAGCCGGGCCACCCCGGCGATCGAGACCGGCCGTCCCGAGCACACGTTGTAGGCGGCGTACGCCGACTCCGGGGCGCCCGCGACCGCGTCGAGGGCGGCGAGGTTGGCGCGGGCGACGTCGTCGACGTGCACGAAGTCACGCATCTGGCCGCCATCCTCGAACACCCGCGGCGGCTCGCCACGCTCGAGCGCGGACCGGAAGATCGCCGCGACCCCGGAGTAGGGCGTGTCACGCGGCATCCCGGGGCCGTAGACGTTGTGGTAGCGCAGCGCCACCACCCGTCCGCCTCCCTGGCGGGCCCACGCGGCGGCGTAGTGCTCCTGGGCGACCTTGCTGGCGGCGTAGGAGCTGCGCGGGTCGACCGGTGCGTCCTCCGGCACCAGTACCCAGCTCATCGGCCCGGCGCAGACGGGGCAGGGGTTCTCGAACCGACCGGCGTCGAGGTCGGCAATGGCGCGCGGCCCGGCCGGTCGCACGCCGTGCGCGGGGCAGGCGTAGCGACCCTCGCCGTAGACCACCATCGACGACGCGAGCACCAGCCGGTCGACGCCGGCCGCGTGCATCGCCGCGAGCAGGGCGGCCGTGCCGAGGTCGTTGTGGGCGGCGTACGCCGGCAGGTCGGCGACGGTCACCCCGGCACCGACGATGGCCGCCTGGTGGCAGACCACGTCGACGTCCGCCAGCAGCGGCCCCCACGCCTCGGCGTCGCGCACGTCGAGGCGGTGGGTGCCGACGGGCGGCTCGGTCGACCCGTGCGCCTGCGGCACCATCAGGTCGACGGCGACCACCTCGTCGCCGCGCGCCTCGAGGCCCCGGGCGACCGCCCCTCCGATGAATCCGGCCGAGCCGGTCAGCAGCACCCTCACGGCAGCTCGTAGGTGAGCTCGATCCCGTCGGCCCAGCTGGAGCACGCACAGCCGGCTGGGTCCGGCAGGTCGGCGACGACGCCCGTCAGCAGGCTCTTCAGCCGCTCGATGTTGCGGGCGAACAGCGCGAAGACCTCGGCCTGCCCGACGCCGGCGCCGGTCTCGACGCCGGCGTCCATGTCGGTCACCAGGGCGACGGCTGCGTAGCAGAGCTGGAGCTCCCGAGCGAGCACGGCTTCGGGGTGGCCGGTCATGTTGACCAGCGTCCATCCCTGGGCGGCGTAGGACTGCGACTCGGCGCGGGTGGAGAAGCGCGGCCCCTCGATCACCACCATCGTCCCGCCGCGCTTGACCGCCGGGTCGGCAGCGGCGACCGCCTCCGACAGCCGCGAGCAGTAGGGGTCGGCGAACGGCACGTGCACGGCTCCGGTGTCGACGAACGTCTGGACCCGCCCGCTGGTGCGGTCGACCAGCTGGTCGGGGACCACGACGTCGCCGGGCGCCACCTCGGGGCGCAGCCCGCCGACGGCGCAGGGCGCCAGCACCTGCCGCACGCCGAGCGAGCGCAGCGCCCACAGGTTGGCGCGGGAGTTGATCCGGTGCGGCGGGTGCTCGTGCTGCGGCCCGTGCCGGGGCAGGAAGGCGACCCGGCGGCCCGCCACCTCGCCGATCGCGATCTCCCCCGACGGGGCGCCGTACGGCGTGTCGACGGCGATGATGACCGGGTCGTCGAGGAAGGCGTAGAAGCCGCTGCCGCCGATGACGGCGACCTCGGCGCGCACCCAAGACGGGTGCGCGGGACCAGAGGACGACTGCTCGCTCACGCTGCCACTGCTCACGCTGCCACTGCTCACGGGGCCACTCTGTCAGGCGCCGCGCCGCCGGGGCAGGCCGGCGCCATCGGCGTCACGCTTCGGTAAGGCCGAGACGTCGCAGGCGGGCCACCGAGACGTCGCAGACGGGGGCCTCAGGCCTCGGAGAGCGCCGCGACCCGCGCCAGGGAGAGCCGGGCGGCGACGGCCGCAGCCAGGGTGCCGGCCGCGATCAAGGCGGCGAACGCGTTGAGCGAGGGGTAGCCCCAGGCACCCACGATCACCCCGGCGACCCCTCCGGCCATCGCCGCGGCGACGTTCATCAGCAGGTCGGAGGCGCCCTGGATGTCGGTGCGCGACTCCAGGGGGGCGTGCTCGGCGATCAGCGTGGACGACGCCACCGTCGCCAGCGACCAGCCGAAGCCCAGCAGGAAGAGGCCGGCGAAGATCTGCCAGGAGCTCCCCTCGGGCGAGCGGCCGCTGAAGAACAGGCTGACCAGCAGCACCACCCCGCCGAGCGCCAGCGTCGTGGCCCGGCCGAGTCGGTCGGCCGCCCAGCCCGACAAGGGCGCGAAGGCGAACATGCCGAGCACGTGGACCGAGATCACCAGTCCGATCACCCGCAGCTCGGCGCCGCCGTGCTCCATGTGCAGCGGCGTCATCACCATCACGGCCACCATCACGGCGTGGGCGGTGCCGAGACCGGCGGTCGCGGCGGCCAGCACCGGCCGCTCCCGCACCGCCGCCACCACCCGTGCCCACGACGTGCCCTTCGGACCGGCCGGCGCGGCGCCTGCGTGCTCCCGCGCCACGAACAACGGGTCGGGGCGGAGGAACAGCCACACGACGAGTGCCGCGAGCAGCATGCCGATGCTGCCCACCGCGAACGGGCCGGTGAGCACGGGGATGCCGAGCCCGTCGGCGACGTCCTGGGCGAGGCCCGTCAGGTTGGGTCCGGCGACAGCCCCGATGGTGGTGGCCCAGACGACGATCGCGAGCGAGCGGCCGCGGGTGCTGTCGGAGGCCAGGTCGGTGGCGGCGTAGCGCGCACCCAGGTTGGCCGCGGTCGTCGACCCCAGCAGCAGCGCCCCGACCAACAGCACGGTCATCGAGTCGAGCACGCCGGCGAGCACGACCACCAGGGCGCCGAGCGCGCCGAGCAGGAAGCCGGTCACCATGCCGACCCGACGGCCGCGCACGGCCATCACCCGGGCCAGGACGTAGGACGCCACGGCAGTGCCGAGCACCTGGAAGGTCTGCGCGAGCCCGGCCATCTTCTCCGACCCGGAGATGTCCTTGGCGAGCAGCGAGGCGGTGGCGATGCCGATGGTGATGCCGACGGCGCCGAGTGCCTGGCCGGCGACCAGGGTGCCCAGGGTGCGGCGCTGGACGGCCTGCAGGTCGGGGGCGCTCACCTCTCGCTCGCCGGGAGCTCGAGGGCCTTCCACACCGCGGCCCAGACCTGCTTGGGCGGGACACCCTCGCTCAGCGCCTGGCCGGCGGTGCGCGAGCCCAGGTCGGCCATCACGAACTGGTCGGCCCAGTGGCGCGCGTAGGCGTCACCCAGGGCGTGCTCCAACCGGGTCCAGAACTCGGTGTGCCTCATCCGGGGGCCTGCCCACCGACGTCCCACAGGTGGTGGACCACGTCGTGCAGGTGGTAGAGGCCGATCGTCTCGACGGTGAAGACCGACCCGTTGCTGCGTCGCCCGCGCCGCTGCCACTGCTCGCCGTGCACCCGGGCGTAGACGCCCGCCACCTCGGCCGCCGCCGCGGTGAGCTCGGGCCCGACGACCGCCGGGTCCTGCAGGTCGTAGCGCTCGGCCAGCGCCGTCTCGTCCTGGTCCCAGTTGTCGAACAGCGCGTCGTCACCGTCGAGCATCAGTCGAAGCCGCCGGGCGAAGAGCCGGTGCACGTCGCGGACGTGGGCGGCGTACTCCGTCGGCGACCACGTCTGCGGGTCGGGCCGCGTAGCCGCCCCCTCCGCGGCGAGCACCGGAAGGTAGCCCTCGGCGTTGCGCGTCAGGAGCGCCGGCAGCTCGGCGACGTCGACCGACGCCGCGTCGAAGCCGCAGTCCGGGCAGGGACGCTCGAGCACCCAGGTCCAGTCCTTGGTGTCCGGCTCGATCGACATGCGCACATCCTGCCAGGAGGTCTCGACGGGCTCGCCGGGCGGACGTCATCCGAACCGCGCACCCGAGCAACCCCTCCGCATGACGTCCCGATCTGGGCTGATGGCCCTGGCACACTCCCCGCATGGAGAGCATCCGGCCGGCGACGTCGGCCGACCTCGCCGGGATCGCAGCGGTCTACGCACACGCCGTGGCGACGTCGGTCGCCACCTTCGACCTCGAGCCCCCACCGCTGGGCTACTGGCAGGACCGGCTGTCCGCGACCGATGTCGGCGACCACCTGCTCGTGGCGGTCGACGGTGACGCTGTCCTCGGCTACGCCTCCTCCTCGGCCTACCGCTCGCGGCCGGCGTACGACCGGACCCGGGAGACCTCGGTCTACCTGGCACCCGACGCCCGGGGGCGGGGCCTCGGCCGGCGGCTGTACGACGAGCTGCTGGCGCTGCTGGTGGCCGACGGGGTCCACACCGTCGTGGCGGTGGTCGCGCTGCCCAACGCACCGAGTGAGGCGCTGCACCGCGCCTGCGGCTTCCGCCACGTCGGCACGCTCACCGAGGTCGGCCACAAGCTCGGCCGGTGGGTCGACACCGCCTGGTGGGAGCGCAGGCTCCCCTGACCCGTCCTGACCGGCCGGGCTAGGTCAGCAGCAGGCTGTCGAACCTGCGACGCACCACGCCGAGACCGACCAGCCCGACGGCCAGCAGGTAGGCCACCGAGAACACCGACCCCCAGGTCACCAGCCCGGTGGTCAGCTCACGGCACAGCACCACGCCGCGGTAGAGCGGCGTCAGCTCCACCAGCCAGCGCACCGGGGAGGGGAAGGCCGTGACCGGGAAGAAGGTGGCGGAGAAGAGGAACAACGGAAGCTGGACGAGCGTGACCTTCTCGAAGTCCTGCCAGCTGGTGAAGTACGTCGTCACCGCCATGCCGACCGCGGCGGTCGCCAGCGCGATGAGCAGCGTCGCGGGCAGCGCCAGCAGCGTCCACCACGAGGAGACGTAGCCCATCGCGAGCATCACCAGGAGGAACGCGGCGGAGTAGGTGCCGCCCCGGGCCAGGCACCAGGCCACCTCGCCGCGGGCGACGTCGGAGGTGGTCAGCGGCGTGGCCAGCATCTGGTCGTAGACCTTGTCGTACTTCAGCTTGAAGAACATGTTGAAGGTGGAGTCGAGCAGGGCGCCGTTCATCGCCGAGGCGGCGAGCATCGCCGGCGCCACGAAGGCGGCGTAGGGCACCGCCTGCCCGTGCAGCTCGAAGGACTCCACGAGCTTGCCGACACCGATGCCGATGGAGAACAGGTAGAGCACCGGCTCGAGGAAGCCCGTCACGAACAGCGGCCACGCGCCGCGGTAGGCGATCGTGTTGCGGTCGAGAATGCGCAGCATCGCCTCGACGGGAGGCATCACCCTGGGACGCGTCGCCTGCTGGGACCCGGTCGTCGTCATCGCTCAGTCCGCCAGCCGCTTCGCGAGACCGGTCACCGACAGCCGCCAGCCGACCACGATCAGGGTGACCAGCACCCCGACGTGAACCAGCGCCAGCGGCCAGGAGACCGTGTCGAGGGTGAGCATCCGGGTCAGGTCGACCCCGTGCCAGAGCGGGGTCAGCCTGGCCACCCACTCCAGCACGGGCCCGAGGTTGGCGATCGGGAAGAACGACCCGGAGAAGAGCACCAACGGCAGGACGCCCAGCCGGTAGACCAGGCCCAACCCCTCCTCGGACCTGAGCCGCACGGTGTAGGCGTAGGTCAGCGACGCGAACGCCATGCCGACGAGCAGCTGGACGGCCCAGGCACCCAGCGCGCCCCACCAGGTGGCGAACAGCCCGAACGGGGCGATCACCAGCACGAAGACGGCACCGGCCGTGGCCAACCGGAAGGCGATGAACGCGAAGTGCCCCGCGACGAGGTCGGAGGTGCGCAACGGCGTGGCCCGCATCGAGTAGTAGACGCGGTTCCACTTGAGCATGCCCATCACGGGGTAGGTCGTCTCACCGACCGCGGTCTGCAGGGACTGCGCCGCGAGCATCCCCGGCACGACGAACGCGAGGTACGACGTCGCGCCCTCGAGCCGCGCCGGGTCGACCTGGACGAAACCTCCCAGCAGCACGCCGAAGGCCACCACGTTGAAGAGCGGGACCAGGAAGGAGGAGACCACCGAGCCACGCCAGGTCCGGCGGTAGACCGTGAGCCAGTAGTCGGTCTGCCGGCGCACCCCCTCCCAGGCGGGAAGCCCCTCGGCGAGGTCCATCCGCGGCAGCGTCGACGCCATCTCGTCCTCCCGTCCTCAGTCGACCAGGGTCCGGCCGGTGAGCCGAAGGAAGACGTCCTCCAGGGTCGACCGGCGCACCAGCACGGCGGCAGGCTGCAACCCGCGCTCGTGCACCTGCGAGATCACCGCCTCGCCGTCGTGGCTGTAGACCAGGAGCCGGTCAGGCAGCACCTCGACCCGCTCGCCGAGGTCCTCGACCTTCGCCGCGAGGGCCTCGTGCTCGCCCACACCGAAGCGCAGCTCGGCCACCTCCCGGGTCGAGTGCTCCCGGATCAGCGCGAGCGGCGAGCCGTGGGCGACGATCTGACCCTTGTCCATCACCACCAACCGGTCGCACAGCTGCTCGGCCTCGTCCATGTAGTGGGTCGTGAGGACCAACGTGACACCCTGCTGCTTGAGCCGGAACAGCTGGTCCCAGAGCAGGTGCCGCGCCTGTGGGTCCAGGCCGGTGGTCGGCTCGTCGAGAAGCAGCAGCTCGGGGCGGTTGACCAGCGACCGCGCGATCGTGAGCCGGCGCTTCATGCCGCCGGAGAGGTCCTCGACCTTGCTGGAGGCCTTCTCCGTCAGCTGCACGAACCCGAGCAGCTGCGCGACACGCTCGTGCACCTCTCGCTTGGGCAGACCGAAGAACCGGCCGTAGACGTAGAGGTTGTCGGCGACGTTGAGCTCGTTGTCGAGCGTGTCGTCCTGCGGGCACACGCCGATCCGCGCGCGGATCTGGGCGCCGTGGGTGCTGGGGTCGAGCCCCAGGATGGTCAGCTCCCCGGCCGAGCGCGGGGACACGGCGGCCACCATCCGCATCGTCGAGGACTTGCCTGCGCCGTTGGGTCCGAGGAAGCCGAACGCCTCACCGGGCCGGACCTCCAGGTCGATGCCGCGCACCGCCTCGACGTCGCCGAAGGACTTGCGCAGCCCGCGCGCCCGGATCATCGGCTCCTCGAGGGCGGCCGGGCCGTCGACCCGCGCGCCGTGTGCATCCACCACGAGCGCGACCCTAGCCGGGTCCGCCGACACCCGCCCACTGCCTTCTCCGAGGGCCGGCCCGTGTCAGGATCGGTCCGTGATGACCCGACGCGACTGGGCCGCTCTGCTGACCATCGGCTTCGGCGTGAGCCTGGTGATCATGGACGCCACCATCGTCAACGTGGCGCTCCCGACAGTGATCGCCGACCTCGGCCTCACCGCCACCGAGGCGCAGTGGATGAACGCCGTCTACTCCCTGGTGTTCGCCGCGCTGCTGATCACCGTCGGCAGGATCGGTGACCTCTACGGCCGGCGCCGCCTGTTCCTGATCGGGATGGTGATCTTCATCGGGGCCTCGGTCGTCGCCGGGCTGTCGGTGAGCCCGCTGATGCTGATCGCTGCCCGCTTCGTCCAGGGCATCGGCGCAGCGATGATCCTGCCGACCACGCTCTCCAGCCTCAATGCGCTGTTCACCGGCCCGAAGCGGACGATCGGCTTCGCGGTCTATGGCTCGGCGATCGGCGGCATGGCGGCGGTGGGCCCGCTCGTCGGTGGCTGGCTGGCCACGGACTTCTCCTGGCGGTGGGCGTTCTGGCTCAACATCCCGGTCGGCCTGCTGGTCATCGTGGGCATCCTCCGTGCCCTTCCCGAGACCCGCGACGAGACGGCCACCCCGAGCCGCGACTTCGCGGCCGTGGTCCTGACGATGCTCGGCATGGGAGCGATCGTCTTCGGGCTCATCGAGGCGGAGACCTACGGCTGGTGGCACGCCAAGGACGGCACCGGCCTGTCACCGGTCCCGTGGGTGATCGCGGGAGGCGTCGCCGCCATGGCGGCGTTCGTGCTCCTCGAGCGACGGCGGCAGGCGGCCGGCCGGCCGGTGCTGGTCGACCTCGGCCTGTTCTCGATCCCGACGTTCAGCGCCGGCGTCGTGGCCGCGCTGATCGTGGCGTTCGGGGAGTTCGGGCTGCTGTTCACGCTGCCTCTGCTGCTGCAGGGGGCGCTCGGCTACACCGCGCTCGGGACCGGTGCGGTGATCCTGGTGCTCGCCCTCGGCACGTTCCTGGTCTCCGGGGCGCTCCCGCGGATCTCACAACGGGTGCCGCAGCGCACCGTCGTGCAGATCGGGCTCGCGCTGGAGGCCGTCGCGGTCGGCGGGATCGCGGTCACCCTGTCCGTCGAGGTCGCCACCTGGCTGCTGTGCGCGTGGCTGTTCCTGTACGGCGTCGGGGTGGGCATGGCCACGGCTCAGCTGACGTCGCTGCTGCTCACCGACGTGCCCATCGACGAGAGCGGCCAGGCCTCCGGCCTGCAGAGCACGGTCCGGCAGCTCGGCTCCGCCCTCGGCGTGGCCGTGCTGGGCGGGCTGCTCATCTCCAACCTCGGACGAAGCACCCGCAGCAACCTGGAGGCGCTGTCCCTGCCGGCGTCGGTGGTCGACAAGGTGACCGCTGCCGTCAGCGACTCCGCCGGCACCGCGATCGCCGCGCTCCAGGCGCAGCCCTCGGCGAGCGCCGTGGCGACGGCGGCGACCGACGCGATGGTCCATGCCAGCCGTCTGACGACCGGGTTCGCCGCGGTCGCGCTCGTCGTCGGAGTGCTGGCCACCTTCCGCCTGCCGCGCGAGGCCGACGTCCCCGCGGCCGCCGACGCCGACGCCGACGCCGGGCCCTCGCAGGCCGAGCGATGATCACGCCTCCCCTGCGCGACACCCGCACGTCGTACCCTGGCCGACAGGGACCGACGAACGGGCCGAGCACGGGGCTGACGGCGAGGAGCTGACATGGCGACGATCGGGCTGACCGACGGAGCGACCGCGACCGGGATCCTGGGGCTGGGCGTCTATCGCCCCGAGCGAGTGGTGGACAACGAGGAGGTCTGCCAGGTCCTCGACTCCAGCGACGAGTGGATCCAGAGCAGATCGGGCATCCGCACCCGGAGGTACGCCGGCGACGGGGAGTCGCTGCTCGACATGGGCGAGCGGGCCGCCCGCGACGCGCTGGCGTCGGCCGGCATCTCCGCCGACCAGGTCGGCACCGTCATCGTGGCGACCTCGACGCACACCCAGCACACGCCCGCCGCGGCGCCCCAGATCGCTCATCGGCTCGGCTCGACGGCCGCCTCCTTCGACCTGGTGGCCGGTTGCGCCGGCTTCTGCCACGGCCTGGCCGTCGCGTCCGACCTGGTGCGTGGCGGCAGCACGTCGTACGTCCTGGTGATCGGGGTCGAGAAGCTCAGCACCTTCTTGGATCCGACCGACCGGTCGACGGCCTTCATCTTCGGCGACGGCGCTGGGGCCGTCGTGGTGGGAGCGGCCGACGAGGCGGGCATCGGGCCCGTGGCCTGGGGCTCCGACGGGGCGCAGTCCGACGTCATCATCCAGACCCCGCGGTGCGAGCACATCGACGCCGACCACCCACCGGTGGTGCAGATGCAGGGCCAGGCGGTGTTCCGGTGGGCGCCGTTCGCGATGGCCGACGTGGCGCGCGAGGCGGTCAAGAGCGCCGGGCTGTCACTGGACGAGCTCGACGTCTTCGTCCCCCACCAGGCCAACCTGCGCATCACCCAGCTGCTGACCAAGAACCTCGGCCTCGGCGAGGGGGTCGCCGTCGCGACCGACATCGTCGACATGGGCAACACCTCGGCTGCGTCGGTGCCGCTCGCGATGGAGCGGATGCTCCGTGACGGCACCGCGCAGCCCGGCGACCTGGCCCTGCTGATCGCCTTCGGCGCCGGGCTCAGCTTTGCCGGTCAGGTGGTCCGGGTGCCCTCGCTCTCCTGACGCCCCACGGCCCCTCCCTTCGCCCGCTCCTCCTCCCGCTCCCGCTCCCGCCGCGCGATCGTTTGCTGCGTTCCGCACGTCGACACGCCGGTAAGGGCGTGCAGAACGCAGCAAACGATCGCAGCGGGCTGTCGGCGGCGTACGGCACGATGGGGCAGTGACCGCCCTCGACCGCTTCAGCGAGCCGACCAGCCGCTGGTTCGCTGCGGCGTTCGCCGCCCCTACGGCGGCTCAGGAGGGTGCGTGGGACGCGGTGGCCGCGGGGCGGCACGCGCTGGTGGTCGCGCCCACCGGCTCGGGCAAGACGCTGTCGGCGTTCCTGTGGTCGCTCGACCGGCTGCTCACCAGCCCCCGCCCCGAGGAGCGCAGCCACCGCACGCGCGTGCTCTACATCTCCCCACTCAAGGCGCTGGCCGTCGACGTGGAACGCAACCTGCGGGCGCCGCTGGCCGGCATTCGGCACACCGCCGAGCGGCTCGGAGCACGCCCCAGCACGCAGCCCGGCAGCTCGTGGCGCGGTGAGGTCACCGTCGGCGTCCGCTCCGGCGACACCAACGCCGCCGACCGGCGCCGCCTCGTCAGCCATCCCCCCGACATCCTCATCACCACGCCCGAGTCGCTGTTCCTGATGCTCACCTCGCAGGCCCGCGAGACACTCCGCGGGATCGAGACCGTGATCGTCGACGAGGTGCACGCTCTCGCGGGGGGCAAGCGCGGCGCCCATCTCGCGGTGAGCCTCGAGCGGCTCGACGCACTGCTCGAGCGCCCCGCCCAGCGGATCGGGCTGTCGGCGACGGTCCGGCCCCACGAGGAGGTGGCCCGCTTCCTCGGTGGGGCGGCGCCGGTCGAGATCGTCGCCCCGCCCAGCGAGAAGGAGTGGGACCTGCGGGTGGTCGTCCCGGTGGAGGACATGACCGCCCCGGGCGGGCTGGGCGCGGACACCGAGGAGGAGTCGGAGCGGGCCACCTCGATCTGGCCGCACGTCGAGGAGCACGTCGCCGACCTGATCCAGCAGCACCGCTCCACCATCGTGTTCGCCAACTCCCGACGGCTGGCCGAGCGGCTGACGGCCCGGCTCAACGAGATCGCCGAGGAGCGGGCGGTTCTCGAGTCGCCCGCCGACGCCCAGTCCTCGACCGACGGGGACGAGATCGGGCCGCCGGCCCAGGTGATGGCCCAGTCCGGCCAGTCCCACGGCGCGGCCCCGGTGCTGGCCAGGGCCCACCACGGCTCGGTGTCGAAGGAGCAGCGCGCGCTGATCGAGGACGACCTCAAGCGCGGTCGACTCCCGGCCGTGGTCGCGACCAGCAGCCTGGAGCTCGGCATCGACATGGGGGCGGTCGACCTGGTCGTCCAGATCGAGTCCCCGCCGAGCGTCGCCAGCGCGCTCCAGCGGGTCGGCCGGGCCGGCCACCAGGTGGGCGAGGTCTCCCGTGGAGTCCTCTTCCCCAAGCACCGGGGCGACCTCGCACAGACCGCCGTCGCCGTGCGCCGGATGCGCGAGGGGGCCATCGAGGAGCTGCGCATCCCCGCCAACCCGCTCGACGTGCTGGCCCAGCAGGTGGTGGCGGCGGTGGCGGTCGACAGCTGGGACGTCGACGAGCTCTACACCGTGCTGCGCCGGGCGGCGCCGTTCGCGGCCCTCCCCCGGTCGGCGTACGACGCCGTGCTGGACCTGCTGGCCGGGCGCTACCCCTCCGAGGAGTTCGCCGAGCTCCGCCCGCGGATCGTCTGGGACCGCGTGGGCGGCACGCTGACCGGCCGGCCGGGCGCCCAGCGCCTGGCGGTGACCAGCGGCGGCACCATCCCCGACCGCGGGCTGTTCGGGGTGTTCCTGGTCGGCGGCGAGGGGCCGGGCCGCCGGGTCGGCGAGCTCGACGAGGAGATGGTCTACGAGTCGCGGGTGGGCGACGTGTTCGCGCTCGGCGCCACCAGCTGGCGGATCGAGGACATCACCCACGACCGGGTCCTGGTGACGCCCGCGCCCGGGGTCCCCGGCCGGCTGCCGTTCTGGAAGGGCGACTCGCTGGGCCGCCCGGCCGAGCTGGGCGCGGCGGTGGGCGCCTTCACCCAGGAGCTGGCGTCGCTCCCGGAGGCGCGCGGGCTCGACCTGGCGCGTGCCGGGGGGCTCGACGACAACGCCGCCGCCAACCTGCTCGCCTACCTCGGCGAGCAGCGCGAGGCGACCCGCGTGCTGCCCAGCGACCGCACGATCCTGGTCGAGCGCTTCCGCGACGAGCTCGGCGACTGGCGGCTGGTCGTGCACTCCCCCTACGGCACCCCCGTGCACGCCCCGTGGTCCCTCGCGATCAACGCCCGCCTGCGCGAGCGCTACGGCATCGACGGCCAGGCGATGGCCTCCGACGACGGCATCGTGATCCGGATCCCCGACTCCGACGCCGAGCCGCCCGCGGGCGACCTGGTGGTCTTCGACCCCGAGGAGATCGCCGACCTGGTCACGACCGAGGTCGGAGGCTCGGCGCTGTTCGCCTCCCGCTTCCGGGAGTGCGCCGCCCGGGCGCTGCTGCTGCCGCGTCGCGACCCCGGCCGTCGGTCGCCGCTGTGGCAGCAGCGGCAGCGGTCGGCGGCGCTGCTGGAGGTGGCGGCGCGCTACCCGTCGTTCCCGATCGTCCTCGAGGCGGTCCGCGAGGTGCTCCAGGACGTCTACGACCTGCCCGCGCTGACCGCGCTGCTCGGCCGCATCGAGCGCCGCGAGGTGGTCGTGACCGACGTGGCCACGACCCAGCCCTCGCCGTTCGCGCGGAGTCTGCTGTTCGGCTACGTCGCCCAGTTCCTCTACGAAGGCGACTCCCCCATCGCCGAGCGGCGCGCCGCCGCGCTAGCCCTCGACCAGGGGCTGCTCGCCGAGCTGCTCGGGCGCGCCGAGCTCCGCGAGCTGCTCGACCCCGACGTCCTCGCCGAGGTCGAGGCCGAGCTGCAGCGGCTCACCCCCGACCGCCAGGCCCGTGACGCCGAGGGCGTCGCCGACCTGCTCCGTCTGCTCGGCCCGCTGCACGCCGACGAGGTGGCGGAGCGGTGCACCGAGGGCGCCGACGTCGCGGCCTGGCTGGCCGAGCTCGGCGCCGCCCGACGGGTGGCGCAGGTGCGGGTCGCGGGGGTCGAGCGCTGGGTGGCGGTGGAGGACGTCGGCCGGCTGCGCGACGCGATCGGGGTCCCGGTCCCGCCCGGCACCCCGGAGGCCTTCACCGACCCCGTCGACGACCCGCTCGGCGACCTGGTCGGCCGCTTCGCCCGCACCCATGGCCCGTTCCCCGCTGAGGCGGTCGCCGATCGCTTCGGCCTGGGTCCGGCCGTGGTCCGCCACACCCTGGAGCGGCTCGCGGCCCAGGGACGGCTGCTCGACGGCGAGTTCCGGCCCTCCGGCAGCGGACAGGAGTGGTGCGACGCCGAGGTGCTGCGCCGACTGCGCCGGCGCAGCCTGGCCCGGCTGCGCAAGGAGGTCGAGCCGGTCGAGCCCGACACGCTGGGCAGGTTCCTTCCCGCGTGGCAGCGGGTCCGACCGCGGGAGGCGTCGGGGCGTGGCGCGCTGCGCGGCGTCGACGGCGTCCTGGCCGCCGTGGAGCAGCTGGCCGGCGCACCGGTGCCCGCCTCGGCCCTGGAGTCGCTGGTGCTGCCGGCTCGCGTCGTCGACTACCAACCCGCGATGCTCGACGAGCTCAGCGCCGCAGGCGAGGTCCTCTGGGCAGGCCACGGGTCGTTGCCCGGCGCCGACGGCTGGGTGAGCCTGCACCTCGTCGACCAGGCCGAGCTGACGCTGCCCGAACCGACCGAGGCCGTCGAGCCGGGCGAGCTGCACGCCGCGGTGCTCGAGGCGCTCGCCCCCGGCGGCGCGTGGTTCTTCCGGCAGCTCGCCGACACCGTGGCCGGGCTACGCGGCGAGACGGTGGGCGACCGTGACCTGGCCGGGGCCCTGTGGGACCTGGTGTGGTCCGGCCGCGTCAGCAACGACACCCTCACCCCGCTGCGGTCGCTCACCGCAGGCGGCGCCACCACGCACCGGTCCCGTCGGCCACCGCCACGGGCAAGGATCGGCGGCGCGAGCCGCCGGCTCCCCTCGCGGACCGGCCCCCCGGAGACCGCCGGACGCTGGACCCTGCTGCCCGCCCTCGACACCGACCCGACCCGACGCGCCCACGCAGTCGCCGAGCGGCTGCTCGACCGGCACGGGGTGGTCACCCGCGGCGCGGTGCTCAGCGAGCGGGTGGCGGGAGGCTTCGCCGCCGTCTACCGCGTGCTGACGGCGTTCGAGGACTCCGGCCGCTGCCGCCGGGGCTACTTCGTCGCGGGCCTCGGGGCCGCGCAGTTCGGCACCGCCGGAGCCGTCGACCGGCTCCGCACGTACGCCGAGGTGCCGCCCGACGCCGCCCCCGAGGCGGTCACCCTCGCCGCGACCGACCCAGCCAACCCCTACGGCGCCGCGCTGCCCTGGCCCGAGCGCGACGCCGAGGGGTCCGGTCACCGTCCCGGCCGCAAGGCCGGTGCGCTCGTGGTCCTGGTCGACGGGCACCTCGTGCTCTACGTCGAGCGCGGCGGCCGCACGCTGCTCACCTGGAGCGACGCGCCCGAGCGGCTGGGACCGGCGGCCCGCTCGCTGGCCGAGGCGACCCGTCGGGGTGCGCTGGGCCGGCTCACGGTGGAGCGGGTCGACGGCGAGCCGCTGCTCGGCTCCGGGCTCACCCCGCTGCGTCAGGCACTGCAGGACGCCGGGTTCGTGTCCACGCCGCGCGGGCTCCGGCTGCGGGGGTGACGGCGTGCCCGAGGGTGACACCGTCTTCCGCGCCGCGCGCAAGCTCGACGCCGCGATCTCCGGCCAGGTGCTGACCCGCACCGACCTACGGGTGCCATCGCTGGCGACCACCGACCTGCGGGGCGCCATGGTGGTCGAGACCCGCAGCCGCGGCAAGCACCTGCTCACCCGCGTCGACCACGACTCCGGACGGTGGACGCTGCACACCCATCTCACGATGGACGGGCTCGTGGCAGTTCTACCGCCCGGGAGAGCGCTGGCGGCGCCCCGCCCACCAGGCGCGCGTCGTGCTCGGCACCGCCCGCCGCGAGGCGGTGGGCTTCTCCCTCGGCATCGTCGAGCTGGTGCCGACCGACGACGAGGACGCCGTCGTCGGGCATCTCGGGCCCGACCTGCTCGGCCCCGACTGGGACGAGGCGGAGGCGCTGCGCCGGCTCGCGGCTGACCGGGAGCGACCCCTGCGGGAGGCGCTGCTCGACCAGCGCAACCTTGCCGGCATCGGCAACATGTACGCCGCCGAGCTCTGCTTCGTCGCCGGCGTGCACCCGGGGAGGCGGGTCGCCGACGTGCCCGACCTGCCCCGCCTGGTGCGCACCGCCAAGGCGATGCTCGACCTCAACAAGGAGCGGCAGGTGCAGGCCACGACCGGCGACCTGCGGCCCAGCGAGCGGATGTGGGTCTACCGCCGGGAGCGGCGGGCCTGCCGCCGGTGCGGCACGGCGATCGAGGTCGCGATGACCGGCGAGGAGGGCCGGGAGCGGGCGGCGTACTGGTGCCCGCGGTGCCAGCCTGCCTGAGCCGAGCGGGCGTCAGGCCGCGGAGGCGACCACGTCGCCCTGGTCGGCCTTGGCCACCTGCAGCGGCGTCGCCTCGACGGAGCGGGCGGCCGCGCCGATCTCTTGGCCGATCTCCTGGGCGGCGACCGCGTCGCTGACCTCGCGCAGCACCGCCGACAGCGGCACGTCGAGCGCCGAGCACAGCGAGGCGAGAAGCTCGGAGGAGGCTTCCTTCTGCCCGCGCTCGATCTCGGAGATGTAACCCAGGCTCACCCTGGCCTCGGCGGACAGCTCGCGCAGGGTCAGCCCGCGGTGCATGCGACGGCTGCGCAGCACGTCGCCGAGCGACCGGCGGAACAGCGGCATGAGCGTCCTCTCGTTGGCTCGGCCCGGGTGGGACCTAGTCCAACGCTACCCGAGGCCGGGAACTTCCCGGGTGAGAACCTCGGCCAGCGCGTCGAGTGCGACCGCACAGGCGCCGCGGCGCACGGCGTCCCGGTGGCCGGTCAGGTGAAGCTCGCGCACCGTGGTGCCCGACGGCGCCGACACCGCGACATAGACCGTCCCGGCGGCCCTGCCCTCCTGGAGGTCCGGCCCGGCCACGCCGGTCGTCGCCACGGCGTACGTCGCCCCGAGCAGCCGCCGGGCACCGTCGGCCATCGCCGCCGCGCACGGCGCGGAGACCACGCCGTGCTCGGCCACGACGTGGGCCGGCACCCCCAGCACCGACTCCTTCAGCTCGCTGGCGTAGGCCACGACGCCACCCCGGAAGGCGCGCGAGGCCCCGGGGACGTCGGTGAGCATCGAGGCGAGCATCCCGCCCGTCAGCGACTCCGCCGTGGCCAGCGTCTGGCCGTGCTCCTGGAGCAGGTCGAGCACCTGGCGGGCAGCGGGCTGCGGCGATGACGAGGGCACGTCGGGATCGTAGCCATCGTCTACGTTGGGGCCATGCCGCTGCCGATCGAGCGCTACGCCGTGATCGGTGACCGTCACACCGCCGCCCTGGTCGGAGACGACGGCTCGATCGACTGGCTATGCCTTCCGCGGTTCGACTCCCCCGCCAGCTTCGCGGCCCTGCTCGGGTCGGAGGAGCACGGCCGATGGCTGATCGGGCCGGTCGAGAAGGCCGCCGTCACCCGCCGCTACGTCGGCGACTCACCCCTCCTCGAGACCACGTTCACCACAGCGACCGGCTGTGTGCGGCTGCTCGACGCGATGCCGGCCGACGACGGGCGGCACGACCTGGTCCGCCGACTGGTGGGCGTCGAGGGCACCGTACGGATCCGTCACGACTGGGTGGTCCGCACCGGCTACGGCCGGGTCCGCCCCTGGGTCAGCCGGGAGCAGCACGGCGACACCGAGGTCATCGTCGCGGTGTCGGGCGCCGACCAGCTCACCCTGCGCGGGCCCCGGCTGCCCATCGGCGACGGTGGCCACCACCGCGACGAGTTCGACGTGAGGGCCGGCGAGGAGCTCACCTTCACGACCACCTGGACCCCCTCGTGGTGGGACACCCCCGGTCCGCACCTGCGCGAGCGCGCCGAGCAGCAGGTGCCAGGCGTGGCAGGAGTGGGCCGACCGGTGCCCGGACGACGTCCCGCACCGCGGGGCCGTGGTCCGCAGCCTGGTGACGCTGCGGCTGATGAGCCATGCCGACACCGGCGGCATCGTGGCCGCCCCGACCACCTCGCTGCCCGAGGAGATCGGCGGCGAGCGCAACTGGGACTATCGCTTCTGCTGGCTGCGCGACGCCGCGCTGACCCTCGAGTCGCTGCTCACCGCCGGCTACACCGACGAGGCCCGCAGCTGGCGGCGCTGGCTGCTGCGGGCTGCGGCCGGCGACCCCGAGGACCTACAGATCATGTACACCGTCGACGGCGGCCGCGAGCTGCCCGAGCGCGAGCTCGACCACCTGCCCGGCTACGAGGGATCGACGCCGGTGCGGATCGGCAACGGCGCCGTCGGACAGCGCCAGCTCGACGTGCTCGGCGAGGTGATGATCGCGCTCGACCAGGCGCGCGACTGCGGCCTCCACGAGTCCCGCTCCAGCTGGGGTCTGCAGTGCGCCCTGCTCGACCAGCTGGTGACCGACATCGACAACCCCGACCACGGACTGTGGGAGATCCGCGGCCCCCAGCAGTACTTCACCCACTCCCGGGTGATGGCCTGGGCCGCCCTCGACCGCGGGCTGCGCGGTATCGAGCGGCACGGCCTCGACGGGCCGGCCGACAACTGGCGCGCCTGCCGCGACGCCGTGCGCGAGGAGATCGAGGTCCACGCCTTCGACGCCGAGCGCGGCACCTTCGTGCAGCACCGCGACACCCGCGAGGTCGACGCCGCCCTGCTGGTGCTGCCCGGGGCGGGCTTCCTCGCGGGCGACGACCCCCGCATGCTCGGGACCATCCGGGCCGTCGAGGAGGATCTGCTCCACGACGGGCTGGTGCTCCGCTACCGCACGGCAGTCGGGGGTCGACGGGCTCGGCGGCGGCGAGAGCCCGTTCCTGGCCTGCTCGTTCTGGCTGGTCTCGGCGTACGCCGCCGCTGGGCGCCGCGACGACGCCAGGGCGCTGATGGAGCGGCTCGTGGGCCTGAGCAACGACGTCGGCCTGCTCGCGGAGGAGTACGACCCGCGCGCCGGGCGGATGCTCGGCAACTTCCCGCAGGCGTTCAGCCACCTCGCGCTGGTCCGCGCGGCCTTCGACCTGCGCTGAGGCCGGGAGGACCTGCACCGACCCCCACCGCTCGGGACAGCGGGGGCCGGCGCAGGGGCTGGGGGACCCTCGGGTCAGCGACCGCGCTTGACCACGCGGACGCTGACCGTGGTGCTGGACGGGGCCGTGGTGGCGTCGCCGAGGTAGCGGATCTCGATCTCCTGGACGCCGATCGTGGCGAAGGGCCCGACGACCAGCGCGCCTTGCCCCGGCGCAGCGCGGCTGCGTCCACCAGCTCGCCGTCGACGAAGGCCTGCACCTCGCCCCGCGCCGCGGCACCCTCGCTGGTCACCCGGACCGTGACCTTGGCGCGGCCACGGTCGACCTTGACGACCTTCGGTGAGACCTTCGCGCGGACCGTGGACGCCGCGCGCTGCGGCGCGCTCAGGCCGACGACCTCCGGGTTGTGGTCGGAGGCGCGGTACGCGTTGGGCTCGTAGAGCAACGTGGCGTTGTAGTTGTAGCGGCTGTACTCGAAGGCCACCGACTCGTTCGCGTTGATCTCCCAGACGTCGGCGCCGGTCACCGTCGCCAGCGCGGCGTCGTTGGCCAGCACGTGGTCGAGCGACCCCGAGAGACCGGCGAAGCTGTACGACGCGTCGCCCGGGCTGGTCGGAGACGACCTTGGTGTAGCCGGCGTCGTAGAGGACCTGCATCGGGTCCTCCTGGGTGTAGGCGTTGAAGTCACCGGTCAGGAAGACCTTGGCCACGCCGCGGTCGGCGGCGAACGCGTCGGCGAAGTCCACCAGCGACGCGGCCTGCCGGGTGCGGTCACCGTTGAAGGCGCCCTGCTCGCCGTTGGCGTTGTCACCGGTAGCGGGCGGGCTGCTGTCGCCCTTGGACTTGAAGTGGTTGACCACGACCGCGAACCCGTCGGAGTCGAGACCGCCCACCGCCTTGAAGACCTGGGCCAGCGGCTCGCGGGCGTTGCCGAAGTCGGCGTCGCCGACCAGCACCCTGGAGCCGGCGACCAGGGCGACGGTGCTCGGGTCGTAGATGAACGCCGTGCGGATCACGTCCTGCTCGACCAGATCGGGCAGGTCGGCGGCGGCCGGCGACGGCGCGTAGGCCCACCGGGTGCGGCCGGCCGTGGCGTTGAGGGCGTCGACCAGGGCCGCCAGCGCGTCGTCGCGGTCGGTCTCGCCGAGCAGCTTGACGGAGTTCTCGATCTCCTCCAGCGACACGATGTCAGCACCCAGGCTGTTGATCGCCGCGACGATCTTGTCCTGCTGGCGCTGCAGGTCCTCCGCCTGCGCGGCCCCACGCGGACCGTCGGGCGTGCACGTCCGGTTGGCCACGGGGTCACCGAAGCGGTCGGTGTAGTAGGTGCAGGTGCCGCCCGCCGCCACGAAGTCCTCACCGGTGGTGTTGAAGTAGTTGAGGACGTTGAAGGTCGCCAGCCGCAGGTCGCCACCGACCGGCTCCGGGGCCGGGGTGCGGGTCTCGGAGAACGTCACCACGTCGGTACCCTCGTCGGTCACCTGGTGGGTCGGCTGGAACTTCCAGGCCCCGTTGCGGAAGTCGAGGACGACGGGCGCCTGCAGCGTCGCGCTGGCCCCCACCCGCACGGTGTTGGCGAGGCTCAGCCACGGCAGCGGGATCGACTGGTTGGCGCTGGAGAAGAAGTTGATGCTGGCGCCGTCGTCGAGCACCACCTTGCGGGCGTCGTTGTCGGCGAGCACGGCGGCATACTCCGGCGTCCCGACCGGGGCGATGTCGGTGGGCTGCCACAGCGGGGTGTCACCGGTGGCGAGCCAGACCTCGGCGTACTGGTTGGTGGTGTAGTTGTTGGTGACCGTGAACGTGTCGGTCGGCGCGAGCAGCTCGCTCTCGTGCGCCTCGCGCTCCGCCTCGGTCGTCGGGTACGCCGCCGCGAGGGGCGTCACCGGCTGCGGCGTCTCGCTCAGCTTCACCACGCCGCCGGCGGCCGGGAACAGCTCGGTGAGCCCGTTGAACTCCGACACCGGGGCCGTGATCTCGACGAAGTCGCCGATCTGCGGGTCGACGGCCATGCCCGCGGAGCCGAAGACGAAGATGCCGTCGGAGGCGTCCGGCGTCGCATCGGTGCCGCCGCCGGTGCCCTCGGTCTGGAGGAAGAACCCGTTGAATCCCCCGCTCGGGTAGGCCGCCGTCACGACGCCGCGGGTGGTCACGGTCTGGCCGGCGTAGGGGCTCGGGTCGGCGGAGGTGCCCTGGATCTCGGCGATCGTCACGGTCGGCGGGGTGCCGCCGCCACCACCGCTGCCGCTGTTCTGCGGGTCGGGCGACCCGGTGGTGAGGTCGACGCTGTTGTCGTCGGTGTCGGTGCCGTCGGCGTCGCGTGCCGCCGAGACGGTGTTGCTCGTGCCTGGACCGGGCGCCGTCTCGAAGCTGACCGCGCTCCCGGTGCCCACGAAGTCGGCGATCTGCGGGTCGGAGACGTTGCCGGCCGGTGGGTTGAGCGGGGTGGTGGTCGTGGCCAGCCACACCTGGCTGGCCGTGCCGCTCATCGCGATCCCGCCGACCACGTCGGGCGTGGGCAGAGCCGTCGTCCCCCCGGCACCGGCCGCCTCCTGGATCAGGAAGTGGGCGCCGGCCGGAACGGAGCCGCCCAGCGGGGTGGTGTTGGTGCTCACCGAGGTGCCGCCGGCGCTGCGGTACTGCACCGACCACCCGTCCACCGAGATCGCTTCGCCGGTCGGGTTGTAGAGCTCGATGAAGTCGTGGGTGAAGGTGGCCCCGGAGTTGCCGCCACCGCCGTAGACCTCACTGATCACCAGACCGGTGCCCGCCGGGTTGGCCCCGGCCGCCGGAGCCAGCGCGACGCTCAGGCCGGAGACGGCCAGCGCGCCGGCCGCCAGTGGGGCGGCGACCCGGCGGAGTCGAGGAACGGGCCGCGAGGACGGCAGGGGGCAGACAGGCACGGGACCTCCCGAGATCGGTGCTGAAGGTGGGCTGCGCGCCACACCTTAGCCACCGGGCGCAGGGGTGGCGCTACCCCCTGGTGGGGGAATTCTCGGTTTCGTCCGGGTGGACGGAGCCGCAAGGACGTGCGCCTCAGGCCGCGGCGCCCCGCAGGGCGTGCCGCTGCCTCCAGACATCGCGGAAGAACTCGTAGCCCGACCACAGGGTCATGGCGACGGCCCCGGCCAGCAGCACCTGGGCGAGGTAGAACACCCCCACACCGATGTCGCCGAACCGGTCGAAGGCACCTCCGTGCGCGTCACCGTGGGGCAGAGGGAGGCAGAGCGCGGCCAGCGCGATCCCCTGCAGCGTGGTCTTGATCTTCCCGCTCTGGCTCGCCTGCAGCACCACGTGCTGGAGGATCGACAGCCGGAGCAGGGTCACCGACCACTCGCGCACCAGGACGACGATGGTGACCCACCACCAGATGTCGCCGACGATCGACAGCCCGATGAAGGCCATCCCGGTGATCGCCTTGTCGGCGATCGGGTCGGCGATCTTGCCGAAGTTGGTCACCAGGTTGCGGGCGCGGGCGATGTCGCCGTCGATCTTGTCGGTGATCATCGCGGCCACGAAGATCGTGAAGGCGACACAGCGCCAGAGAATGGAGTCGCCGCCTTCGTGGAGCAGCGCCCAACCGAAGAAGGGCACCATCACGATCCGCAGCGAGGTCAGCACGTTGGGCAGGTTGAGGTTGCTGACCTGCCTGGTCGGCTCACTCATGCCGCTCACCTCCGTCCCTCTCCGCCTCCGCCAGCGACTGTGGGACCGCCACGAGGTCGGCTCCATGACTCGCCACCACCCGGGCGGCCACCAGGTCTCCGGGCGACCGGCGCTCGGTCGAGCCGCCGGTCAGGGTGGTGACGCCGTCGACCTCGGGGCCCTGGTGAGCGGCCCGTCCTTCGGGATCGGCGTCCCCGCCCCCGGTCGATTCAACCAGCACCCGCACCTCGTCGCCGACCCGCTCCGCCGCCCGTTGGGCGGTGAGCTCCTCGACCAGGTCGGTCACGTGCGCCACGCGAGACCGGATCTCGTCGTCGTCGAGCTTGCCGTCGAGGGCCACGGCCTCGGTGCCGTCCTCGTCGGAGTAGCCGAAGACACCGGTCACGTCGAGGCGGGCCGCGACCAGGAAGTCGCACAGCGTCTGCAGGTCGTCGGCGGTCTCGCCAGGGAAGCCGACGATCACGTTGGAGCGGACGCCCGCGAGCGGCGCCGCCGACCGCACCTGCTCGAGCAGCGCGAGGAACGCGTCGGAGTCGCCGAAGCGGCGCATCCGGCGCAGCACCCCCGCAGCGGCGTGCTGGAAGGACAGGTCGAAGTACGCCGCCACGCCCGGCGTGCCCGTGATCGCCTCGACCAGCGACGGCCGCATCTCCGCGGGCTGCAGGTAGGACACCCGCACCCGCTCGACGCCGTCGACGGAGGCCAGCTCGGGCAGCAGGGTCTCGAGCAGCCTCAGGTCGCCGAGGTCCTTGCCGTAGGAGGTGGAGTTCTCGCTGACCAGGAACAGCTCGCGGGCGCCCTGCTCGGCCAGCCAGCGAGCCTCCGCGAGCACGTCGGAGGGCCGCCTGCTGACGAAGGAGCCACGGAACCGCGGGATCGCGCAGAACGAGCAGCGACGGTCGCAGCCGCTCGCGAGCTTGAGGGCCGCGGTCGGGCCGGTGTCGAGTCGCACCCGGTCGGCGAGCCCGTGGCCGGGAACGACGGCGTCGGCGGCGGCGCGCTCGGTCGGCGAGATCGGCAGCAGCAGCCGCCGGTCCTGCGGGGTGGGCGCGGCCGGGCGGTCGCCCGCGAGCACCGCGCGAAGCCGCGAGGCGATGTCGGGGTAGTCGTCGAAGCCGAGCACCGCGTCGGCCTCCGGGAGCGACGCGGCCAGCTCGCCGCCGTAGCGCTCGGCGAGGCACCCCACGGCCACCACTGCGCGGGTGGGGCCCTCGCCCTTGAGGTCCGCCGCCTGCAGCAGCACATCGACGGAGTCCTTCTTGGCGCTCTCGACGAAGCCGCAGGTGTTGACCACCACGGTCTCGGCCTGGTCGGCGTCGGCCACCAGCGTGAAGCCCCCGGCGGCCAGCCGCCCGGCGAGCTCCTCGGAGTCGACCTCGTTGCGCGCGCAGCCGAGCGTCACCATCGCGACCGTCCGACGGTCGTCGGTGTCGGGCGCGCTCGGCGGCAGCTCAGCGGTGGTCATGGCCTGTCGAGTATGACGGGCCGCCGGGCAACGACGGAATACGAGCGTCGAGCGACGCTCACCCGCCGTCGTAGATCTAGGAGGCGGGGCGACCGAGATCCCTGAGCCGGTCTCTCCGTCCCACAGGCCGATCGTCACGCGGAGCGTGACCAGTACGGGATCCCCCATCGGGATGGAACCCAAGAGCTCGGCGCCCAGGTCGTCGCAGCTCCCGCAAGACCCGTCCGGAGGTGAGTTCCGGGGACGGCGCGCCCCCCGGCGCGGGGTTGGCGGCGCTCAGCCGCCGTCGTAGACGTCGGACGCCGACCGACCCAGCTCGCCGAGCCGGCCCTGCTCCTCGCCGTTGACGACGACCTCGACGCCACCGTCGGAGGAGTCCAGCCGGATCGGCGGGACGACGTCGAGGCGTCGCGACTCGCCGAAGGAGAGATCACCGGTGAAGGCGATCCGGCCGTTGCCGTCGCGCACGACCACGTGGGCGCCGCCGCCGGCGGCGCGCAGCAGCACCGGCACGGCCTTGCCGGCGGCCCCGCCGCTGTTGACCCCGCCGGAGCCGGCGCTCAGGCCGGCGAGTCGCTCGGGAGCCGGGGTGTCGAGGGCGAGTCGCGCCACCGACCAGGCCAGCACGACGGCCATCACGGCCGCGACCAGCACGGACCAGCGCGGGCTCGGCCGGGGCGGGGCAGGCTCGCGGGCGGACAGCACGACGGGACGGCCGGCGGTCGGCGCGGTCGCGGACGGCGGGCGGTCGGCGTAGTGCTCGTCGTAGCCCGCCACCAGCGGTGCCGCGTCGAGCCCAAGCACGCGAGCCAGGGTCCGCAGGTGGCCGCGGGCGTAGAAGTCGCCGCCGCACACAGCGAAGTCGTCGCGCTCGACGGCCTCGATCACCCGGGCCGGGATGCGGGTGCGCTCGGCCAGCTGGTCGAGGCTGAGCCCGAGCAGCCGCCGCGCGGCCCCGAGCTCCGGCCCGAGCACGGGCTCGGTGACCGGCCACACGATGGCCTCGGTGAGCTCCTCCCCCGGCTCTGCGTCCTGCTCCCCGGCCTCGACGCCCTCGACGCCCTCCGCCTCGACCTCAGCCGCGTCAGCCTCAGCCGCGTCGGCGGTGCCGAGGAGGTCGCCGAGCTCGTCGGGGCGCCGGAGCTGGCCGCTCTCGGGCAGCACGAGAGCGACGGTGTCGTCATCGGGGTGCAGCTGGGGTGCCAGTGCCAGGGCGCCGTCAACGACGAGGTGCGCGTTGGTCCGGCGCTCGGCGTCGCCCCCGCGGAGACGAGCCACGACGGACGATCCGGAGGTCGGCAGCCGGTCGGCGAGCGCGGCGATCCCCGAGGCCAGCACCGGTCGAGGGTCGCGCCAGTGCGGCAGCCCGGTCGGGGACGTCGTCTCCCCGGCGAGCGTCTCGTCGGCGGCGGAGACCGCGGTCCCGACCGCCGTGTCGACCGCCACCTCCACCGGGGTGTCGCCGTCGCGACGCTCGAGGAGGGTGGCCAGCACCCTGTGGGATCCCCCTCGGCGACGACCCGGGTGCCGAGACCGAGCGGGACCTCCCTTGCCTCGGCGGAGCCCACCACCAGCAGCCGGCCGTCGCGAAGCCCTGCGCGCGGCGTCAGCTCGACGGTCGCTCAGCTCCGCCACCTCGACCTCGGTCCACCGGCTGCCGCGACGCACCCGCACCTGGTCGGTGGTGACGGCCACCAGCGGCGACCGGGCGTCGAGCAGCCCGACCAGGAACAGCAGCGCCACCGCGGCCAGGACGGCCGTGAGCAGCCAGTCGAGCACCGCGCCCGTGGCCAGCGCGCGTCCGAGGTACGCCGTCGACACGGCCGCAGCGCCGACCCCGACCGCGCCCAGCAGCGCCCCGCGCCGGCGTACCTCCAGGAGGGGTGCGTCGACGGGCTCGACCGCGGACGTCTCCCTGGCGGTGCTCACGCCTCCCCCTGCAGGGTGACCAGCACCGACTCGAGCTCGTCGGGCTTGACCAGCACGTCGCGCGCCTTCGAGCCCTCGCTCGGCCCGACCACGCCCCGGCTCTCCAGGATGTCCATCAGCCGCCCGGCCTTGGCGAAGCCGACCCGCAGCTTGCGCTGCAGCATCGACGTCGAGCCGAACTGCGTGGACACGACCAGCTCGATCGCCTGGACCACCAGGTCCATGTCGTCGCCGATGTCGTCGTCGAGCTCTCGCTTCGAGGCGGCGGGGGCGGTGACGTCCTCGCGGTAGGTCGGGGCCAGCTGCGCCTTGCAGTGCTTGACGACCTGGTGGATCTCCGCCTCGGTGACCCAGGAGCCCTGGACACGCACCGCCTTCGAGGCGCCCATCGGCAGGAAGAGACCGTCACCCTGACCGACCAGCTTCTCCGCGCCCGGCTGGTCGAGGATGACCCGGCTGTCGGCCAGGCTCGAGGTCGCGAAGGCCAGACGCGACGGCACGTTGGCCTTGATCAGGCCGGTCACCACGTCGACCGAGGGCCGCTGGGTGGCCAGCACCAGGTGGATGCCGGCCGCGCGGGCCAGCTGGGTGATCCGGACGATGGCGTCCTCGACGTCGCGCGGCGCGACCATCATCAGGTCGGCGAGCTCGTCGACGACCACCAGGAGGTAGGGGTACGGCGTCAGCCCGCGCTCGCTGCCCGGCGGGACCGTCACCTTGCCCGCCCGCACCGCCTTGTTGAAGTCGTCGATGTGACGGAAGCCGAAGTTGGCGAGGTCGTCGTAGCGCAGGTCCATCTCGCGGACCACCCACTGGAGCGCCTCGGCGGCCTTCTTCGGGTTGGTGATGATCGGCGTGATCAGGTGCGGGATGCCCTCGTAGGCGTTGAGCTCGACCCGCTTGGGGTCGACCATGATCATCCGCACCTCGTCGGGCGTGGAGCGCATCAGCACCGAGGTGACCATCGAGTTGATGAAGCTGGACTTGCCGGAGCCGGTGGCGCCGGCGACCAGCAGGTGCGGCATCTTGGCGAGGTTGGCGACGACGAAGCCGCCCTCGACGTCCTTGCCGAGCCCGGCCAGCATCGGGTGGTGCTCGCTGCGGGCGGTGGTCGACCGCAGCACGTCGCCCAAGGAGACGATCTCCTTGTCGGAGTTGGGGATCTCGATGCCGATGGCGGACTTGCCCGGGATCGGGCTGAGGATCCGGACGTCGGCCGAGGCGACGGCGTAGGCGATGTTCTTGGAGAGCGCGGTGACCTTCTCGACCTTCACGGCCGGGCCGAGCTCCACCTCGTAGCGGGTGACCGTCGGGCCGCGGGTGTAGCCCGTGACCTGGGCGTCGATGCCGAACTCCTCCAGCACCTGGGTCAGCCGCTCGACGACGTCGTCGGAGGCCCGCGACCGCGGCTTGTGCAGCGAGCCCGGCTTGAGCACCTGGCTGTCGGGGAGCGTGTAGGTCACGTCACCGGACAGGGCCAGCTGCTCCACCCGCTGCGGCAGCGGGGAGTGCGGCGGCGGGGTCAGCTCGACCTTCTCGTCGGCCGTGTCGGCGGCCTGGTCGCCCGCCGTCGTCGGCACCGGCACGTCGACGGCGTCGGTCAGCTCCTCGGCCTCGGGGGCACGGCGGCGCTTGCGGACCTCGCGGTCCTCCAGCACGGGCGTGTCGTAGGCCGGCATCCCGTCGGGCTCGAACTCGTCGGCGCCGCGCCTGCGGCGGCGGGTCCGCACCGGCTGGGTCGCGTCGGTGTCGTCGTCGTCCCGCGGGCTGACGGCCCAGCGCCCGGTCGCGGAGCGCGGCGAGGCGACGTGGGATCTGGTAGACGGGGGTCGCGGTGATGACGAGCACACCGAAGATCGCCACCAGGACCAGCAGCGGCACCACGACGTACGGCGTCCGCAGCAGGTCGAGCAGCAGGCTGGAGACGACGAAGCCCACGGCTCCGCCGCCCTGGCGCAGGTCGGTGGTGTCGCCGAGGTCCGGCTGCGGGTTGCCCGCGGCGATGTGCACGATGCCCGAGCACCCCGAAGGCCAGGGCGGTCCATCCGACCACCTGTCTCCCGGCCGGTCCGTTGTGCACCGGGTCGCGCATCGTGCGCCACCCGGTATAGACCAGCGCCAGCGGCACCAGCCAGCCGACCTTGCCGACCGAGCCGGAGACGACCGTGCGGGTCACCTCCATCACCGAGCCGGGCACCTGCCACCACACGGCCGCGGCGGAGACCACCGCGAGCGCCAGCATCAGAAGTCCGGCACCGTCGCGGCGGTGCTCTGGCTCCAGCTCGGCCGCGGCGCCACCGATCCGGCGGGCGACCGCCCCGAGGGCGTGCGCCACGCCCAGCCACGCAGCGGCGGCGCCGCGGCCGAGCGCGTGGAAGAACCGGTAGACCGGCCCAGGGCCCCAGCGTGCGGCCGGTGGCGGAGTCCGGCGCGAGAGCGCGCTGGACCGACCGCGGCCGGTGCTGCTGGTGCGGGTACTCCGGGATCGGGTGCGGGACCTCGTCGACGCGGCCTTGCCGCGCGTGGACGTGCTCCTGCTCCGCGACCCCGGCGGGGAAGACGTACGGGTCGCCATGGTGAGACCCTAAGTGGTCGTCCCACCAGCATCACGCACCCCAGGAGCGTGTCGTCTCCCCGTCCCTGTCAAGACCTTGGGGTAGGAACCGGCGTTCTCCGCAAGTTTTCTTGTGCCGAGTCGTAGCCAGGGGGCGGTTCGGTCCCTAGGGTGACGCCTGGCCCCACCTTCGGCGGGGCCCTCCACTATCGCCATCTCTGGGAGGCAAGATCTCGTGAAGCTCCTCCGACAGGGCGTCGCCTTGGCCGTCGCCACCGCAGGTATCGCTGCGGTGCCGCTGCTGCAGGCCAGCGCTGCCCAACCACCGACGGCCGCCGCCGATGCGCGCGGCGCCGTACAGAAGATGAGGGCGGCCGCGGACGGGTCCGTAGCCATCTCCGCTGAGCCCGCGACCGGGCGTGTCGGCTTCATCCGAGCCAGGAAGGGCGGCGACCTGCTGCCCGACGCGGCCGGCAACTCGCAAGCCGCTGCGGCCGCGAAGGCGACGACCTACGTCAAGCGGTACGCCGCAGCCTTCGGGGCCACCGGCGCTCAGCTGGAGCAGAGCGGGGTCACCGAGACCTCGGTGGGCTGGACGGTCACCTTCGACCAGTCCGTCAACGGGGTGCCGGTCCTCGGCGGCCGCCTCAAGGCCCAGGTCGACCGCGCCGGTGACCTGACCTCCGTCAACGGTTTCACCGCACCGACGGCCGGCCTGTCGACCAAGCCGGGCCGCTCGGCCGCCGACGCCGCCGAGCGCGCGGTCGCGACCGTCAAGGCGATGGCCGAGGGAAGCAAGCGACGCGGAGAGCCGCTCGACGTCGACCTGTCCGGCCTCAAGGCCGAGAAGCCCGAGCTGGTGGTCTACCGCATCGGCTCGACCCGTGGCATCGAGGGCGACACGATCCTGGCGTACACCGTCGTCGTGACCAACGGCGACAACGTGCGCGAGCTGCTGATCCTCGACGCCGGCTCGCTGAAGGCGGTCAACCGCTGGACGCTGGTCGACGAGGGCACCGACCGCCACCTCTACGAGGGCGGCGGCACGGCCCAGGCGCCGACGTACACCAACATCTGGAACGAGGGCGACGCGTTCCCGGGCAGCCTCGACCAGTGGCAGGCCAACGAGGTCGACTACACCGGCGACGCCTACTGGCTGTTCGCCAACATGGTCGGCCGCGACTCCTACGACGGCTTCGGCGCGCCGATGTACACGGTCAACAACGATCCGACGATCAACTGCCCGAACGCCAACTGGAACGGCTTCTCCACCAACTACTGCGACGGCACGGCGACCGACGACGTCGTGGCGCACGAGTGGGGCCACGCCTACACCGAGTACACCGGCAACATGATCTACCAGTGGCAGCCGGGCGCGCTCAACGAGTCGATGTCCGACGTCTGGGGCGAGACCGTCGACCTGATCAACGGCAAGGACGACGGCGAGGAGGGCGACCTCACTGCCAAGCGCCCCGACGGGCTGTGCACCTCGCACACCCCGGCGGCACCGGTCGTGGTCATCAACTCCCCGTCCTCGATCGCCAAGATCTGTCAGGCGGGCGCGGCATCGTTCGGTCCGCAGCTCGACGCCACCGGGATCACCGGTGACGTGGTGGTCGGCATCGACGACGACCCGAACGACGGCAGCAGCACCAACGCGTGCACGGCGCTCACCAACGGCGCCGCGATCGACGGCAACGTCGCCCTGGTCGACCGTGGCGTTTGCGCGTTCACCATCAAGGTGAAGAACGCGCAGGACGCCGGGGCAACCGCCGTCATCGTCGCCGACAACGTCGAGGCCTACCCCAGTGCGCTGGGCGGCTCCGACCCGACGATCACGATCCCTTCGCTGCGCATCCGGCAGAGCGACGGCAACCTGATCAAGGGCACGCTGGCGACAGAGGACGTCAACGTCACGATGAGCACCGACCCGACGACCACCACCGACTCCTACCGGTGGCTGATGGGTGAGGACGCCACGGCGTTCGACGGCGCGATCCGCGACATGTGGTCCCCGACCTGCTACGGCGACCCGGGCAAGGTGACCGACGAGCAGTACTACTGCGCGACCGACGACGGAGGCGGGGTGCACAGCAACTCCGGGGTGCCCAACCACCTCTACGCCCTGACCGTCGACGGCGGCGCCTACAACGGCAAGACCGTCACCGGGATCGGCCTCGACAAGGCCGCCAACCTGTGGTGGCGCGCGACGTCGGCGTACCTCACGCCGACGTCGGGCTTCGCCGACATGGCCGACGCGCTGGAGGCCTCGTGCACCGACCTGACGGGGCAGCCGATCAACCGGGTCAACATCACGCCGAACGCCGGCCCCGAGGCCGTCGACGCCCCGATCGAGGCCGCGGACTGCGCGTCGCTCGCCGACGCCATCGCCGCGACCGAGATGCGGACGGAGCCCGCGCAGTGCGCGTTCCAGCCGCTGCTCGCCCAGGGCGCCCCGGACCTGTGCGGCCCGGGCACCAAGAGCAAGGCCGTCTGGAAGGAGGACTTCGAGGACGGTCTCGCCGGCTGGACGGCAGGCGCCACATCGGTCTTCGGTGGCGACACCTTCCCCTGGGAGGCTCGCACGGACGCGCCGGGCAGCCACTCCGGTGGCGTGGCCTACGCGCCCGACCCGAGCCTGGGCGACTGCTCAGGCACGACGTCGGACATCTCCGGCAGCGACCAGATCACCTCAGGAGTGATCACGCTGCCCGCGAAGGCGATGCGGACGCCGCGGCTGTCGTTCGACCACTACGTCGCCACGGAGTACATGTGGGACGGCGGCAACGTGAAGCTGAGCGTCAACGGCGGGGCCTTCGAGGCGATCCCGTACACGGCGTACCTCTTCAACGAGCCGTGGTACCTCAACCTCCCCGGCGCCGGCAACACCAACCCGCTGGCGGGTGAGGATGCGTTCACCGGCACCGACGGTGGCGAGGTCTCCGGTTCGTGGGGCCAGTCGCAGGTCGACCTGGAGGCGCTCGGCGTGCAGCCGGGCGACACCCTCCAGATCCAGCTCGACTTCGGTCGTGACGGCTGTGGTGGCGTGGACGGGTGGTACGTCGACAACCTGATGGTCTCGATGTGCAAGACCAAGACCAAGACCAAGGTCGCGGTCAAGCCCTCCACGGTGCGGTCCGGACGGTCCTTCCGCGCCACGGTGGCGGTCTCCGCGCTCGCTGGCGGCAACGCCCCCGACGGCGTGGTGCAGCTGTTCGCCGGCAACAAGAAGCTGGGCAAGGCGACGCTCTCCGGAGGCAGGGCGAAGATCGTCGTCAAGAAGAAGCTGCGCCCCGGGCGCTACACCCTCACGGCGAAGTACGCCGGCACCGAGGGTGAGTTCCTGGCCAGCAGTGGCAAGGTCCGGCTGCGCGTGACGCGCTAGCCGGTCGCGACACCGACGAGGCGCCCGTCCCGGTCATCCGGGGCGGGCGCCTCGTGCGCGGAGCGGGAGGGGGGCCGGGCTCAGCGCAGCGACGTGACCCACGGCGCGACCACCAGCACGGTGGGAGCCACGAGGACCGTCACGGCCGTCAGCACCACGAGCAGCGCCTGCACCCGGTGCGGCCGGCCGTCGCCGAGCAACGCCATCCGGGTGCCGAGGCCGAGGTCGGCGGCGCCCAGCGCCCCACCGGGCAGCCGTCCCTCTGTCATCGCCAGCAGCGCGCGGCGGAGGTCGGTGGCCCGGCCGTCGCGGGCGGCGGCGCGATCGGCCAGCGCCTCGACCAGCAGCCCCACCTCGGCCCGGGCCGTCCGGCTGCGGACACCGCGCGGGAAGGCGCGCTGCAGCACGGTGAAGGCCTCGAGCACCAGGTCGTGACGGGCCCGCAGGTGGGCCCGCTCGTGGGCCAGCACGGCCGCGAGCTCGCCTCGGCCGAGGTGGCCGAGCGCTCCGGAGGAGAGCACGATGCGCGAGCGCCGCATGCCCGGCACGCAGTAGGCCACCGGCACGGGATGCTCCAGGACCCGCACTCCCCCGTCGTCGACGCGGCTGCCGACGAGGTCGACCTGGTCGCGGTGGCGGCGCCGAAGGGCACGGAGCCCGGTGCCGACCTGGTGGCCCACGAGCAGCAGGCGGCCGGCCACCAGGGCGGTCAGCAGCAGCGCCGTGCCCGCCACGACGTACGATGCCGGCCCGGGGTCGGTGCGCCAGACCCGGTCGGTGACCCCGGCCAGCCCCGCCCCGAGCGCGGCCAGGACCGCCGCGAGGGCCACCGCCTGCCACAGCAGCAGGGTGGCCGCCGGGGTGCGCCGCAGCCGACCCGCGCGGGACAACAGGGCCGGCACCGGTCCGGCGAGCAGCAGGGCGAGCAGCCCCAGGGCAAGGGGTGTCACGTCAGCGGTCGAGGTCGTGCAGCGCCCTCCGCAGGGCGTCGAGGTCGGCGGCCGAGGCGTCGCCGACGAACGCCACCAGCGCCTGACTGCGGTCCTCGCCGGTGAAGTCGGCGAGGGCGTCGTGCATCAGCTCGGCGGTGAGCTCGGCTCGGGTCGCCCGGGCGCGGTAGCGGAAGGCGCGATCGGCGCGCTCCTGGGTGACCAGGTCCTTGCGCGCCATCCGGTCCAGCACGGTCATCACCGTCGTGTAGGCCACGTCGCGACCGGGAACCAGCGCGCCGTGCACCTCGCGGACGGTCATCACCTCGTCATCGCCGGCGCTCCAGAGGACGTCCATCACGGCGCGCTCCAGGTCGCCCAGGTGAGGCTTCCCTGTGTGAGACATGGCACCAGCGTATGCCCCCGACCGAGTTGTTACGACTCCGCGTCGTAGGTGTTTACTACCCCTAGTAGTAGTTCGCCGTCATCGTGACACCGCCACTCACCCGAGGAGTCGCCGCGTGGACGTCCTGGAAATCGCCCGCTGGCAGTTCGGCATCATCACCGTCTATCACTTTCTCTTCGTCCCGCTCACCGTCGGTCTCACCGCTCTGATCGCGGTTCTCGAGACCCAGTGGGTGCGGACCCGCAAGCCGGAGTACCTCCGCCTCACCAAGTTCTTCGGCCGCCTCTTCCTGATCAACTTCGCGATCGGCGTCGTCACCGGCATCGTGCAGGAGTTCCAGTTCGGCATGAACTGGTCGGACTACTCCCGCTTCGTCGGCGACATCTTCGGCGCCCCCCTCGCCGTGGAGGGCCTGCTCGCGTTCTTCCTGGAGTCCACGTTCCTCGGGTTGTGGATCTTCGGGTGGGACAAGATGCCCCGCGCCATGCACGCCGGGATGATGTGGCTGGTCCACCTCGGCACCCTGGCCTCGTCCTGGTTCATCCTGGCGGCCAACTCCTGGATGCAGCACCCGGTCGGCTACACCTACAACCCCGACACGGGCCGCGCGGAGCTCACCGACTTCTGGGCGGTGATGTTCAACAAGGTGCAGCTGGTGACGTTCCCGCACGTCGTGCTCTCGGCGTACATGACCGCGGGGGCGTTCATGCTCGGCGTCAGCGCCTACCTCTACATGAAGGAGAAGCACGCGGACGACCGGCCCGCTCTACCACCGGGCGATCCGCTTCGGCGCGGTCGTGACGCTGGTGGCCGGCCTCGGCGTCGCGATCAGCGGCGACGTGCAGGGCAAGATCATGACCGAGGTGCAGCCCATGAAGATGGCCGCCGCGGAAGGGCTCTACGAGACGACCGACAGCGCGCCGTTCTCGATCCTCACCGTCGGCAGGCTCGACGGCTCCGAGGCGACCAACCTCATCGAGGTGCCCGGCCTGCTCAGCTTCCTCGCCACCGGGTCCACCAGCGGCACCGTCGAGGGCATCAACCCGCTGCGCGAGAAGTACATCGCGGAGTACGGCCAGGACCCGGGCGCGGCCTACTACAGCGCCGGGCGACTACACCCCGGTCATCCCGATCACCTACTGGTCGTTCCGGTTCATGATCGGGCTCGGGCTCTTCGCCGCCGCCGGCGCCGCGCTGATCCTCTGGATGACCCGAGGCGGCCGCGTCCCGTCCGCGCGCTGGGTCGGAACGCTCGGGCTCTCGCTGCCGATCGCGCTGGTGCTGGCCAACTCGTGGGGCTGGATCTTCACCGAGATGGGTCGGCAGCCGTGGGCGGTCTTCGGCCTGATGACCACCGAGCGAGCGGTGTCTCCCGGTGTCAGCACCTTCGAGGCGGCCATCTCCCTGCTGGTCCTGACGCTGCTCTACGCCGCGCTGGCGGTCATCGAGGTCAAGCTGCTCGTGAAGTACATCAACCGGGGCGCCGACCCGTTCGAGGAGCCCCCGGACGTCACGATCGGCGGCGACGACGACGCCGACCGCCCGATGGCCTTCGCCTACTGAGGGAGAGGAGACTGACATGGAGCTCACCACTGTCTGGTTCAGCCTGATCGCCATCCTGTGGATCGGCTACTTCGCCCTCGAGGGCTTCGACTTCGGCGTCGGCATGCTGCTGCCCGTCCTCGGCCAAGGACGAGAAGGAGCGCCGGGTGCTCTACAACACCATCGGCCCGGTCTGGGACGGCAACGAGGTGTGGGTGCTGGTGGCCGGCGGCGCGACCTTCGCCGCCTTCCCCGAGTGGTACGCCACGCTGTTCAGCGGCTTCTACCTGCCGCTGCTGCTGATCCTGGTCGCGCTGATCGTGCGCAACCTCGCCTTCGACTACCGCGGCAAGCGCGACGACGACACCTGGCGCGCCCGCTGGGACGCCGCGGCGATCTTCGGCTCCTACCTGCCGGCGGTCCTGTGGGGCGTCGCGTTCGCCAACATCGTCGCCGGCGTGCCGATCGACGAGAACAAGGAGTTCACCGGCAACCTGTTCACGCTGCTCAACCCGTTCGGGCTGCTCGGCGGGCTGGTCACCATGGGGCTCTTCCTCACCCACGGCGCGATGTTCGTGGCCCTCAAGACCGACGGCGACATCCGGCACCGCGCCCGCGAGCTCTCGGTCAGGCTGGGCCTGGGCACGGCGGTCGCTGGCCGTGGTGTTCCTCGTCTGGACGCTGGCCAAGTCGGGCTGGGAGGTGCCGGCGCTGATCCTGTTCGTGCTGGCTGCCGGCTCGCTGCTCGGCGCCGTCTTCATGGCCCAGCAGGGTCGCGAGGGCTGGGCGTTCATCGGGACGTTCGTGACCATCGCGTTCGCGGTCGCGGGACTGTTCGTGGTGCTGTTCCCCAACGTGATGCCCTCCACGACCGACGCGGCCTACTCCCTCACGACGACCAACGCCGCGGCGACGGCGTACACCTTGAAGGTGATGACCTGGGTGGCCGTGATCTTCACGCCCGATCGTGCTCGCCTACCAGTCGTGGACCTACTGGGTCTTCCGCAAGCGCATCGGGACGCAGCACATCCCGGATCCCATCCGGGATACCGTCTCTGCTTGATGAGGCCTCTGGACCCACGGATCCAACCGTTCCTCCGGCCGGCCCTCCGCCCTCTCGGCGGGGTGCTGGCCGGAGGCGTCTTCGGCGGACTGCTCACCGTCGCCCAGGCGTTCGCGATGGGCGTGCTGCTGGTCCGCCTGGTCTCCGACCCGGGGTCGACCGGGTGGCACGAGCCGGCGTGGTGGCTGGCCGCCATCGTGGTCGCGCGCGCCGCGGCGGCGTACGTCGTCGACACGGCGTCGGCGGCCGCGGCCGGCGCGGTCTCGGTGCCCTTGCGGCGACAGCTCGTCGGCAGCGCCTTCGCCCTCGACGCCCAGCAGCTGGCCCGCCGGCGCACCGGCGAGCTCGCGCTGCTCGCCACCCGCGGGCTGGCCGCGATCGAGCCCTACCTCACGCGCTACGTGCCGACCATGGTGCTCGCCGCGGTGCTCCCCGCGACCACGCTCGCCGCGATCTTCTGGCTCGACTGGCTCAGCGGCCTGATCGTGCTGCTCACGCTGCCGCTGGTGCCGGTCTTCGCGATCCTGATCGGGATGGCCACCCAGGACCGCGCCGACCGGCAGTGGCGCACCTTGTCGGTGCTGTCGGGGCACTTCCTCGACGTCGTCCGTGGTCTGCCGACGCTGGTGGCCTACCGCCGCGCGAGCGCCCAGTCGGGGTCGATCCGGCGGATCACCGACCGCTACCGCCGGGCCACCCTCGAGACGCTCAGGATCGCGTTCGCCTCCTCCGCCGCGCTGGAGCTCGTCGCCACCATCTCGGTCGCGCTGGTCGCCGTCAGCGTCGGCCTGCGGCTCGCGGACGGCAGCCTGGACTTCCAGACCGCGATGGTCGTGCTGCTGCTGGCGCCCGAGGCCTACTGGCCGCTGCGCCGCGTGGGCGCGGAGTTCCACGCCGCCGCCGAAGGCGCCGCCGCCTTCGAGGAGGCCTCCTCCCTCCTCACTGAGCCGACGCGTCGCAGACGGGCCGGTGAGGCGTCGCAGACGGCGCCGTCTGCGACGCCTCACCGCGCCGTCTGCGACGGGTCGGCGGGGATCGAGGTGGCCGCGCTCACCCTCGGGTACGACGGCCGGGAGCGGCCGGTGGTCACCGACCTGGACGCGAGCTTTCCCTCCCCCGGAATGACCGCCGTCGTCGGGCCGTCGGGATGCGGCAAGTCGACGCTGCTGGCGGCGCTGCTCGGCGAGCTGACGCCGCTGTCGGGCCGGGTCCTCGTCGACGGACACGACCTGGCCGACCTCGATCCCGACTCCTGGCACGCCCGGGTCGCCTGGTCGCCCCAGCGGCCCTGGCTGACCGCCGGCAGCATCGCCGCCAACCTGCGCGTCGGCACCCCCGACGCGCCTGACGACCAGCTCTGGGACGCCCTCGAGGCGGTGCGGCTCACGGAGGCGGTACGGGCACTGCCCGGCGGCCTCGAGCACCAGCTCGGCGAGGACGGCGCCGGCCTCTCCGCCGGGCAGCAGGCCCGGTTGTCGCTCGCCCGGGTGGTGCTGGCCGAGCGCCCCGTCGTGGTCCTCGACGAGCCCACCGCCCACCTCGACGCCGAGACCGAGGCGGTGCTGCTCGACACGCTGCGCTCCCTCGCCACCACGTCATGTGTGGTCGTGGTCGCTCACCGCCCGGCCGTCGTCGAGGCCGCCGGCCACGTGGTGACCCTGCCCGCCCCGCCGGCGTCCGCGGCGGCCGACCGCATCGACGTACCCACGCCGGACCGCCGCGCCGCTCGGCCGCCCACGAGCGAGGACCGCGTCGGTGACGCCCACGGGACCGACCGCGGCCCCGCGCGCAGCTGGCACGGCACGGTGCTCGGCACGCTGTCGGTCGCCTCCGGCGTCGCGCTCACCGCGACGGCGGCCTGGCTGATCACCCGTGCCTCGGAGCACCCGCCGGTGCTGATGCTGATGGTGGCGATCGTCGGGGTGCGCACGTTCGGCCTGGCCCGGCCAGCGCTGCGCTACGCCGAGCGACTGGTCTCCCACGATGCCGCCCTCCGGCTGCTGGCCGAGCGCCGAGCGGGCGTCTACGACGCGCTGGTGCCCCTGGTGCCCGGCCGCCTCGGCAGGCACCGCGGCGACCTGCTCACCTCGGTAGTCGACGATGTCGACTCCCTCGTCGACGATCGGCTGCGCGTGCGTCAGCCGGTCTGGACGGCCATGGGGGTCGGCCTGCTGGCCACCGTGCTGGCCGGGCTGCTGACTCCGGTCGCCGGGCTGGTCACCGCCGCCGTCGTGGCTGGGCGGGGCGCTCGGCGGCGCCGTGGCCCGCCGCGGCGTCGCGGCCGCAGAGCTGGAGTTCGTCGCCGCGCGCGCGGCCCTCTCCGACCGTGTGGAGCAGACCCTCGGGAGCGCGCGCGACCTGGTGCTCTGGGGCGCCTCCGAGCGCGCGCTCACGGGGCTCGACCACGACGGTGACCGGCTGTCGCGCGCTGTCCGCCGCTCCGCCCGGGCCGTCGCCCTGGGCCGCGCTCTCCCGCTGCTGGCCGGCGGCGCGGGCTTCCTCGCCATGGCCGCGATGGTCCCCGCCGACGCGGTCTCGCCGGCGATGCGCGCCCTGCTGGTGATGCTCCCCATCGCCCTCGTCGACCCGCTGGCCCCGCTCCCCGACGCCGGCGCCCTGTCGGTGCGCACCGCCGCCGCCCGCCGACGCCTCGACGCGCTCACCGCGACTGACGCCCACGGTGACCGACCCGGAGCGACCCGCACCGTGGTGGACCTGTCGCGGCCCGAGGCCGCCAGCGAGCGGCTCACGGCCGGCTGGGGCGGCCGCGACGTGCTGGTCGACCTCGACCTGGCCCTGCCTCCCGGCGGGCGGGTCGGCCTGGTGGGCGCGTCCGGCACCGGCAAGTCGACGTACGCCGCCGTGCTGCTGCGGTTCCTCGACCCGACCGGCGGCCGGCAGACGCTCGCCGGCGCCGACCTGCGTGCGCTCGAGCTCGACGACGTGCGCCGGGCCACCGGCCTGGTCGACGACGACCCCCACCTCTTCGCCTCGACGCTGGTGGAGAACGTCCGCCTCGCCCGCCCGGCGGCCTCCGACCACGAGGTGCGCGCCGCCCTCGACGCCGCCCACCTCGGCGCCTGGGTCGATGGCCTGCCCGACGGGCTGCACACCGCCATCGGCGAGGGCAGCGCCCACGTGTCGGGCGGCGAGCGGGCCCGGATCGCCGTCGCCCGGGCACTCCTGGCCGACGCCCCGGTGCTGGTGCTCGACGAGCCCACCGCCCACCTGGACGCCGACACCGCCCAGCGGGTGACCGACGAGATCCTCGCGCCCGAGCGCGGCCACAGCATCGTGTGGATCACCCACGGCACCATCGGCCTCGACCGGATGGACGACGTGGTTCGGCTCGGCGAGGCCCGGTCGCCGGTCCCCCTCTGAGAGGGCCCCACCCTGGCGGGTCCGCGGCCTGAGCCTCGAAGCTCAGGTGACCGCGCCGACCGCGAGGCACGCTGGAACCATGACCGTCGCGCGCCTGGGAGCTCTGCTGGCGGTCGCGGTGACCCTCGCGAGCGCCACCCTGGTGGGCATCGCTCTGACAAGCGACGTCGGGTACGCCGACTCGCGGCTGCTCCCCGTCGGCTGGGTGCTGGTGCCGGCCGTCGGCGCGGCGGCGTACCTCCGCCTGCGCTGGGGCCTGATCGCGGCCGCCGGTGCGTCGGCCGGGCCCGTCGCCGCGGCGGTCGCCGGCGTCGGCTCCTCGCTGCCGCCCGCCGTCACCGCGTCGGCCGCGGTGGCGCTCGCCGTGGTGGTCGGGCACCTGGCCCGCCTCGTCCAGCGGCGGGAGCACGGCTAGCGGCGCGACGCGTGGCATGCTGCGGCCGTGTCCCTGCTCTGGCTGGTCTGGCTGGTGGTCGTGGCCTGCGCCCTCCTCGACTGGTACGCCGTCGCGCGCGGCCACCGCGCCACCGAGACCTGGGCCAAGCCTGCGACCCTGGTCTCGCTCGCCGCCGCCGCCGCGCTCGGCGGTGCCCTCGACAGCACCGCCGGCCGCTGGCTGCTGGTCGCCCTGGCCTTCGGGCTGCTCGGCGACGTCTTCCTGCTGGGGCGCGGCACCGCCAGGTTCCAGGCCGGGCTGGGGGCGTTCCTGGTCGGCCACCTGGCCTACGTCGCCTGCTTCGTGGCCCTCGGGCTCGCCGAGCCGCTGGCCGCGGCGGCCGGCGGGGTCGTCGCGCTCGGAGCGCTGGTCGCCGCTCGCGAGGTGCTGCCGACGGTGCACCGCAGCGACGGGGCTGCGCTGTCCGCCCCGGTCGGGCTCTACATGCTGGTGATCACCGTGATGGTGGTGCTTGCGTGGGCGACCGGCGGCTGGCTGGTCGCCCTGGGCGCGTCGGTGTTCGTGGTCAGCGACACGACCCTGGCGGTCAACCGCTTCGTGCGTGCCCTGCCGGGCGCCGACGTCGTCGTGATGGTGACCTACCACGTCGGGCAGGCGCTCATCGTGCTCGGCGTGCTGGCTGGCTGAGGGCTCCCGCCCGCCAGGAGTGCGCGCTCAGGCCTCGATGACCACCGGGATGATCATCGGCCGACGCCGGTGGGTGGCGCTGACCCAGCGACCCACCACCCGGCGGATGACCTGCTGCAGCTGGTAGCTGTCGTCGACACCCTCCTTGCTGGCCGCGGCGACGGCGTCGATGATCGGCTGCTTGATCCCGTCGAAGGCCGAGTCGTCCTCGGCGAAGCCGCGGGCATGGATCTCGGGTCCTCCGGACACCTTGCCGGTGACGGAGTCGACCACCACGATCACGGAGATGAAGCCCTCCTCGCCGAGGATCCGCCGGTCCTTGAGCGAGGTCTCGGTGATGTCGCCCACCGAGGAGCCGTCGACGAAGACGTAGCCGCAGTCGACCTTGCCGGCGATCCGCGCCCGGCCGTCGACGAGGTCGACCACGATGCCGTCCTCGGCCATCACGACCCGGTCGGCCGGCACACCGGTGGCGCGGGCCAGGGCGGCGTTCGCCCTCATGTGCCGGATCTCGCCGTGCACGGGCAGCACGTTGCGGGGGCGCACGATGTTGTAGCAGTAGATCAGCTCACCCGCGCTGGCGTGACCGCTGACGTGGACCATCGCGTTGCCCTTGTGGACCACGGTGGCGCCCCAGCGCGCCAGTCCGTTGATCACGCGGTAGACGGCGTTCTCGTTGCCGGGGATCAGCGAGGAGGCGAGCACGACGGTGTCGCCCTGCTCGATGTGCACGAAGTTGTGGTTGCGCTGCGCGATCCGCGAGAGCGCCGATAGCGGCTCGCCCTGCGACCCGGTAGAGATCAGCACCTGCCGCTCGGGCGGCAGGTCGGCGAGCTCCTTGGCCTCGACCAGGACGCCGGGCGGCACGGTGAGGTAGCCGAGATCCTGGGCGATCAGCATGTTGCGCACCATCGACCGGCCGACGTAGGCGACCTTGCGGCCATGGGCCACCGCGGCGTCGAGCACCTGCTGGACGCGGTGCACGTGGGAGGCGAAGCAGGCCACGATGATCCGCTGGTCACTGGCATGGAACACCCGGTCGAGCACCGGGGTGATGTCCTTCTCCGGGGTGGTGAAGCCCGGCACCTCGGCGTTGGTCGAGTCGGTGAGGAAGAGGTCGACCCCCTCCTCGCCGAGCCGCGCGAAGGACCGCAGGTCGGTGATCCGTCCGTCGAGCGGCAGCTGGTCCATCTTGAAGTCGCCGGTGTGCAGCGCCAGCCCGGCGCCGGTGCGGATCGCGACCGCCAAGGCGTCGGGGATGGAGTGGTTGACGGCCACGAACTCCAGGTCGAACGGGCCGAAGCTGATCCGGTCACCCTCCTGGACCTGGTGGTGCACGGTGTGCCGCAGGCGGTGCTCCTTGAGCTTGGAGTCGAGCAGCGCCAGCGTCAGCTGGGAGCCGACCAAGCGGGATGTCCTGCCGCTCGCGGAGCAGGTAGGGCACGGCGCCGATGTGGTCCTCGTGGCCGTGGGTCAGCACGAGGGCCTCGATGGTGTCCAGCCGGTCACGGATCGGCTCGAAGTCGGGAAGGATCAGGTCGACGCCCGGGTGGTTCTCCTCGGGGAAGAGCACGCCGCAGTCGACGACGAGCAACCGGCCGGCGTACTCGAAGACGGTCATGTTGCGACCGATCTCGCCGAGGCCGCCCAGCGGGATGACCCGGAGCCCTCCCTCCGGCAGGGGCGGCGGCGCGGAGAGCTCGGGATGGGGGTGACTCAAGAGGAACTCCTGGAAGGTAGGTCAGAGGACGCCCGCCGACACGAGGCCGGACCGCAGCGCGGCCACCTCGTCGTCGTCGAGCGGGACCAGCGGACTGCGGACGTTGCGGTTGTCGAGGACGCCGAGCAGCTGCAGCGTCGCCTTGGCGGTGGTCGCGCCGTAGTTGGGGACGCCCATGATGGCGTCGATGGCCGGCAGCATCCGGCGGTACGCCGCCAGCGCGGTGTCGTGGTCGCCGGCGAAGAACGCGTCGGCCATCTCCCGCAGCAGGTCGCCGCAGGCGTGGCCGGCCACCGAGACGAAGCCGCTGCCGCCATGGGCCAGCCAGCCGAGGTTGTTGGCGTCGTCGCCGGAGTAGAACACCAGCCCGGTGTCCTGCATCAGCCGGACTCCGCGGGCGAAGTCGCCGACCGCGTCCTTGACGGCGACCACGGAGTCCCACTCCGCGGCTCGCCGGTAGGTGTCGGGGGCGATGGTGGTGCCGGTGCGCCCCGGGACGTCGTAGAGCATCACCGGCAACGCGGCGGACTCGACGACCTGGCGGAAGTGCTCGAGCACCCCGGCCTGGCTGGGCTTGTTGTAGTAGGGGGTGACGAGCAGCATCCCGTCGGCGCCGAGCTTCTCGGCCTGCCGGGCGAGCTCGATGGAGTGGGTCGTGGCGTTGGTGCCGACTCCCGCGACCACCGAGGCCCGGTCGCCCACCGCGTCGATCACGGCGCGCAGCAGGTCGCCGTCCTCGGGCACCGTGGTGGTCGGCGACTCGCCGGTGGTGCCGGACACGACGACTCCGTCGTGGCCGTGCTCCACGAGATGGGTGGCGATGCGGGCGGTGCCGTCGAGGTCGACCGAGCCGTCGCCGTGGAAGGCCGTTGCCATCGCCGTGAGCACACGGCCGAACGGCGCCTGCGGTGCGGTGGTCATGGCGCCCAGGCTATCGGTTTGCCTGCGACGGGCCCGCCCGGGCGGCTACCGTCGCTGCGGGCCCGCGACGGGTGGGCGGCCTCGAGCGCGCGAAGGCGGTGCAGCATGCGGACGATCGCGACGGTCCAGGGCCTGGGCATGGTGATCGGCCTGATGGGCTTCCTGTGGTGGCGCCACGGCGAGCGCTGGCGGCGCTTCGCCGCGGCGTACCCGGCTCAGGAGCTGGGCGTGGTGCGCGAGACCCGCCGGATGCAGACGGTCATCGTCCGCTCGCCGTCGGGCATCTTCCACGCCTACCAGGGCACCGTCACCGTGACGATCGCCGCGCTCGGCGTCTCGCTGCGGCTGATGCCGCCGTGGTCGGCGTTCCACCCCGAGATCTTCCTGCCCGCCGCCGAGGTCGTCGCCGAGCGCACGGGGTGGTACCTCAACGCCACGTCGTACGCCGTCACCCTGCCGCGGGTCCCCGGGCTCGACCTGCTCGTGACCGGCGACGACCTGGACTGGTTCTCCTCGGTCAGCCACCGCGGGCCGCTCTGACGCAACCGGGTGAGGTGCGGTTTGCTGGACCCATGAGGGGCCGGTGGCTGTGGCTGACGGCGCTCGCCTGCCTACCGCTGGTGGCTCTGGCGCCCGCAGCGCCCCGCCCCGACGCGCCGGCCGATCGGGCCGAGCCGCCAGCGATCGCACTGGCCGGCGGCTCCGGAGCCGGCGACGGGGGCGCGGGCCGGGCGGGTGGGGCCTCGGAGGGAAGCACCGGCTCCGCCAGGCCGCGGGAGCGCTCGGTGACCCTGGCCCTGTCCGGCGACGTGCTGGTGCACGACAACGTCTGGGCCTCGGCCCGCAGGAGCGCCGGCGGGCGCGGTTTCGACTTCCGGCCGATGCTGGCGGGGCTGCGGCCCCGGATCGCCGCGGCCGACCTGGCACTGTGCCATCTGGAGACGCCACTGGCGCCGGCGGCCGGGCCGTATGCCAGCTATCCCCTCTTCTCGACGCCGCCTCAGGTGGCGGCGGCGCTGCGCTGGACGGGCTACGACGGCTGCACGACGGCCTCCAACCACAGTGTCGACCAGGGCTTCGCCGGGCTCCGGCGGACGCTGGACACCCTGGACGCGGTCGGGCTTCGGCACACCGGCACCGCCCGCACGCCCGCCGAGGACCGCCGTCTCGTGCTGCTGCGCAGGCACGGGATGACGATCGCCTGGCTCGCGGCGACGTACGGCACCAACGGCATGCCGGTCGAGCATCCCTGGTCGGTGGACCGGATCGATGTCGGCGCGCTGCTGCGGGACGCCCGGCGCGCGCGGGCCGCCGGCGCTGACGCGGTGGTCGTGTCGCTGCACTGGGGGACGGAGTACTCCCCCGCGCCGAGCGCGTTCCAGCGCGACGTGGCGGAGCGGCTCACCCGCAGCGGGCTCCTCACGCTGGTCTACGGCCACCATGCCCACGTCGTGCAGGGGGCGCGTCGGGTGCACGACACCTGGGTGGTCTACGGGCTGGGCAACCTGCTGGCCGGACAACGCACCGTGGCCAGGGGTGTGAACGACGGGGTCGTCGTCGAGGTGACGCTGCGCCAGCGTCGCGCGGCCGACGGCGACTGGGGGCCGGTCGCTGTGGCGCGGCCACGGACGTACCCCACCCACATCGACGAGCACGGGCCCGACGGGGAGTTCCACGTCTGGGACGTCGACCGCGCCCTCCGGGGCCGGCTCGACCCCGCCACCCGTGCCGAGCTGCGCGCCTCCTCGTCCGCCACCCGTGCGGTGGTGGGGCAACCGCCTCAGTAGCCGGCGGAGAGGGCGCGGCGGAGGAGGGTGACGGCCTCGTCGTCGGAGAGGCCCAGCGCGCGGGCGCGGGCGGCGTACGCCGCGGCGGCGGCGCGGGCCTCGCTGGAGACCTCCTGGCCGGCTACGAACGTCCCGGACCGACCCCGGGTGTCGACGACCCCCGCGGCCTCCAGCTCGCGGTAGGCCCGGGCCACGGTGTTGGGCGCCAGCCCCAGCTGCTCGGCCAGCGCCCGCACCGTGGGCAGCTTCTCCCCCGGCCGCAGCCGCCCGTCGGCCACCTGGTCGGCGATCTGCTGCTTGAGCTGGTCGAACGGAGGCGTCGTGCCACCGGGGTCGACGGTGATCATCGGCGCTCCCACCAGGCGATGCTCCACCCGTCGTGGTCCTCCCGCGCCGTCTCGCGCCACTCCTCGCGGTCCCACGAGGGATAGCGGGTGTCGCCGTCGGGCCTCTGGTGCACCTCGGTCAGCACCTGGTGCGTCGCCCGGGGCAGCGCCAGGGCGTAGATCTGCGCCCCCCCGACGACCATCACGTCGCCCACCAGCTCGGCCGCCACCTCCAGCGCCTCCTCCAGCGAGTGCGCGACGCGCACCTGGTCGGCGTGCTGCCCCGCCGACCACGTCGGGTCGCGGGTGAGGACGACCGTGGTGCGGCCGGGCAGCGGCCGTCCGATGGAGTCGTAGGTCGCCCGGCCCATCACCAACGTGTGGCCGAGCGTGGTGGCCTTGAAGTGGGCGAAGTCCTCGGGGATCCGCCACGGGATGTCGCCGTCGGCCCCGATCACCGCGTTGTCGGCCACGGCGGCGACGAGCACCACACGCTGGTCGGGACGCGGACCCGAGGGCGCCGGCGCCTCAGACGGCAATTCAGACGGCAATGGGGGCCCTGATGCCGGGGTGCGGGTCGTAGCCCTCGACCGCGATGTCGTCGAGGTCGAACCCGTCGATCTCGCGGACGTCGGGGTCGAGCCGCAACGTCGGCAGCGGTCGCGGGTCGCGGGTCAGCTGCAGCCGCGCCTGGTCGAGGTGGTTGCGGTAGAGGTGGGCGTCGCCCAGCGTGTGCACGAAGTCGCCGACGCCCAACCCGGTCACCTGGGCGACCATGTGGGTCAGCAGGGCGTAGGAAGCGATGTTGAACGGCACACCCAGGAAGACGTCGGCCGAGCGTTGGTAGAGCTGGCACGACAGGCGTCCGTCGGCCACGTAGAACTGGAAGAACGCGTGGCAGGGCGCCAGCGCCATCTGCGGGATGTCGGCGACGTTCCACGCCGAGACGATGTGGCGGCGCGAGTCCGGATCGGCGCTGAGCTGCCCGACGACCTGCGCGATCTGGTCGATGTGGCGCCCGTCGGGTGCCGGCCACGAGCGCCACTGGTAGCCGTAGACCGGGCCCAGGTCGCCGTCGTCGTCGGCCCACTCGTCCCAGATGGTGATGCCCCGCTCCTGGAGCCACCTGACGTTGGTGTCGCCGCGCAGGAACCACAGCAGCTCGCCGAACACCGAGCGGGTGTGGATCTTCTTCGTCGTGACCAGAGGGAAGCCCTCGGTGAGGTCGAAGCGCATCTGGTGCCCGAAGACGCTCAGCGTGCCGGTGCCGGTGCGGTCTCCCTTCTCGACGCCCTCGTCGAGGACCCTGCGAAGGAGGTCGAGGTACTGCTGCATGGGCCGACCCTACGCCGCGCCGCCGAGGCTCGTTGCCAGGCGCACGGGCGCTCGCCGCCGGATCCCGTCAGCTAGACGCGCACGGTCCCCTCGACGACGGTCACCGCGTCGCCACCGACCCACACCGTGTCCCCCTCGCGCGACACGTGCACCCTCCCCGCCCGTCCCAGCCGCGTCCCCTGTGCGGAGACGTACGCCGGCGGGAGGGCGAGCCCGGCCGGGGCGTCGGGCCCGGTCAGCCACTGGGCGAGAGACGCGTTGAGGCTCCCCGTCACCGGGTCCTCGACCACGCCGAGCCCGGGGCAGAACGCCCGCACCTCGACCAGCGGCTCCCCGGCACCGGGGTCGGCGTACCTCCCCACCACACCGACCTCCAGCCCCTCGAAGGCCGACCAGTCGGGGTCGACGGCGAGCACCGCCGCGGCGTCGGGCAGCACCGCGCCGATCCAGCCTGGGCCGTTGTCGACCCACGCGATCGCGAGCACGTCGGGGTCGGCCACCCGCAGCGCCCGCACCACGGCGGCGCGCTCCTCGGCGGTGGCGGGTCCCGACCGCACCAGCGGGGGTGCCGCGAAGGCCAGCCGCTCGCCGCGCCGGAGCCGTACCCGCCCGGCACCGCACTCCTGCACCACCTCACCCCGCGTCCGCGGGGACCCCCCTGCCTCGAGCCAGGCGTGCGCGCTGCCGATCGTCGGATGCCCGGCGAAGGGCAGCTCCTCGGCCGGGGTGAAGATACGCAGCCGGTAGTCGGCGACCGGGTCGGTCGGCGGCAGCAGGAACGTCGTCTCCGAGAGGTTCGTCCAGTGGGCGAACCGCTGCATCTGCTCCGTGGACAGGCCCTCCGCGTCGTGGACGACCGCCACCGGGTTGCCGCGCAGCCGCTCGGCGGTGAACACGTCGACCTGGCGGAACGGCAGCGCGGGCATGGCCCGAGGCTACGGCGTCTAAGGTGGCCGCGTGACCGCGTGGCTGACGACCTCCCTCACCGTGGTGGCCCTCCTCGTCGCGGCGGTGGCCGTGGTCTACGTCGTGCTCGACCGCTCGATCGACCGCTGGCTGCTGGCGCTGATGGGCCTGCTCGCCGTCGGCACGGTGGCCCAGCTGGTCGCCGGCGTGGTCGCGCTCGCCCGGACCGACGCCGACGTCTCCGTCCCGACCATGGTCGGCTATCTCCTCGGGCTCGTGCTGGTGCCACCCGCGGCCACCGTGTGGGCGCTCGGCGAGCGCAGCCGCGCGGGCACCGCCGTGCTCGTCGTCGCGGGCCTGCTGGTGCCGTTTCTGCTGCTGCGACTGGACCAGGTGTGGACGGCGCCGAGTGTCTGAGGGAGCGCGCCGCCACGGCCTCGGGCGGGTGCTGATCGCCGTCTACGCCGTCTTCGCGCTGGCCGCGACGGGCCGGTCGGGCGTGCAGCTCGCCACGAAGGCCGGCGAGGCACCGGTCCCCTACGCGCTGTCCGCGCTGGCGGCCGTGGTCTACGTCGCCGCGACGCTCGGCCTGGCTCGGCCCGGGGAGGGCTGGCGCCGGGTGGCGTGGCTGGCCTGCGGGGTCGAGCTGGCGGGCGTCCTCGTCGTCGGCGGGCTCAGCGTGGTCGAGCCCGACTGGTTCCCCGACGACACCGTGTGGTCGCGGTTCGGCGCAGGCTACGGCTACCTGCCGCTGCTCCTCCCCTTCGCCGGGCTCGCCTGGCTGCGCCACACCCGCGAGGCCGACTAGGCACCCGCCGTGCGACACACGACCAGGGTGGAGGGACCCGCGACGACCAAGACCCAGTGGCACGCATACGCCCACACCGCCCGCTGGCCGGGCTGGGCTCCACACGTGCGTCGGGTCGCTCCCGAGGCGGAGCTGGCGACCGGGCTGCGCGGCCGCGTCGTCGGACTCGCCGGGGTGGCGGCCGACTTCGAGGTGACCGCCGTCGACGAGGACGCCGGCACCTGGTCGTGGACTGTCACCTCGGGTCCGGTGCGCCTGGAGCTCGACCATGCCGTCGGCGACGGATGGACCACCCTCACGATGGCCGGCCCGGCTCCCGTCGTGCTCGGCTACCTGCCTGTCGCCCGTCTGGCTCTGCGCCGATTGGTAGCCCTCTGACCGGCCCGACACGACACCCACGACGGGCAGCAGGCAACCGATCCCGATCCACCGACGAAGGAGCCACATGGACGCCACCGGCATCAACGACTCCAGCCTGTCCGGACTCCGTCGCTGGAACCTGGGGCTGACCCTGCTGCACGGCATCCAGGTGGTGATCGTGCTGCTGCTGGCCAACGACTTCGCGATCACCGTGACGTCGCAGTTCCCCCAGGGCCCTCCCGGCACGAACGCCCCCGCGCCCGAGGCCCTGTTCGACGTGCGCGTCGGCGTCGCCATCGCGATGTTCCTGGCCCTGGCCGCGCTGGACCACCTGCTCACCGCCACCGTGCTGCGCGGCCGCTACGAGGCCGACCTGCGCACGGGCGTGAACCGGTTCCGCTGGATGGAGTACTCCGTCAGCGCGACCATCATGGTCCTGCTGATCGGCTTCTACAACGGCCTCACCGGGGTCACCGAGGTGATCGCGATCATCGGGGCCAACGTCGCGATGATCCTGTTCGGGTGGCTCCAGGAGCTGATGAACCCGCCCGGCCGGACCCGGACGACCATGCTTCCCTTCTGGTTCGGGTGCATCGCCGGGGCTGCTCCCTGGGTCGCGATCATCGTCAATCTGATCGGCGCCAGCGGCAGCTCCACCAACGAGGTGCCGGGCTTCGTGTACGGCATCGTCACCTCCCTGTTCGTCTTCTTCATGAGCTTCGCGCTCAACCAGTGGCTCCAGTACCGCCAGATCGGACGATGGGCTGACTACGCCTACGGGGAGAAGGTCTACCTCGTCCTGAGCCTGGTGGCGAAGACGGCGCTGGCCTGGCAGATCTTCGGCGGCTCGCTGGCCGGCTAGCCTTCGCCGCCGCGCCCGACGATCAGCGCCCAACGGTCAGCGGCCAGACGGTCAGCGGCCAGACGGTCAGGGCTGCAGCGACATCGGGCCGTAGACCCGCCGCTCCATCTCGAAGAGCGTGACGGCGTCGACGCCGACGCCGGCCAGCTCGGCGAACACCTCGCCCACCCACGACTCGGCGTCCGACTGGGTGGGAAACCTCTGGCCGGCGTACTCGTCGGGCACGTCGACCTCGGTGCCCGCGGCGTCCTCCAGCCGCCACCACCAGGGCCGGTCGGCCGCCGAGGGCTCGCGGAAGGTCGCGGGCTGGTCGGGGAGCATCACGACTCGCGCACGGAGGTGTCGACGAACGGCGGCTTCACCGACCGGAAGATCTCCCGCCGACCGCGCACGTCGACGCCCAGCTCGGCGTCGGGGTCGACGAACGTCGGCACCAGCGCCAGCCCGATGCCCTTGCGCAGCGTCGGGGAGAAGGTGCCGGAGGTGATGTCGCACAGCGGCACGTCGGGCACCAGGGTCACGCCCATGCCCGGTCGGGGGATGCCGCGGCCGACGGCCACCAGGCCGCGCAGCCGCCGCTTCGGACCGGCCTCCTTCTCGGCGACCAGCACGTCTTTGCCCCAGAAGGCGTCCTTCTTCCAGCCCACCGCCCAGCCGAGGCCACCCTGGATGGGGGTGACGTCGAGGGTGATGTCCTGCCCGTGCAGCGGGTAGCCCATCTCCGTGCGCAGCGTGTCCCGGGCACCCAGCCCGCACGGCAGGATCCCGAACTCCGCTCCGGCCGCGAGCAGGGCGTCCCACAGAGGTGCGGCGATGTCGTTCTTGGCGATCAGCTCATAGCCACGCTCACCGGTGTAGCCGGTGCGGCACACCACGACGCCGCCGATGTCGCGGAAGCGTGCCTCGGCGAACGACATGTAGTCGTGGCCGACCGGCAGCCCGACCCTGGTGAGCACCTCGTCGGACTTCGTGCCCTGCACGGCCAGCACGACGTACTCCGTGTGGTGGTCGCGCACCGACACCTCCGGCGGTGCCTGCTCCTGCAGCCGACGGACCACCTCGGCACTGTTGGCGGCGTTGGGGACCAGCAGCACGTGGGAGTCGTTGTGGAAGTAGGCGATCAGGTCGTCGACGATGCCGCCGGTCTCCTCGTCGCAGCACAGCGTGTACTGCGCCTTGCCGTGGCCGACCCGGCCCAGGTCGTTGGAGAGCGTCGCGTTGACGTACGCCGCCGCGCCGGGGCCGGACACCAGCACCTTGCCGAGGTGGCTGACGTCGAAGACGCCCACGGCCTCGCGCACCGCGGTGTGCTCCTTGACGACACCGGAGGGGTACTCCAGCGGCATCGACCAGCCGCCGAACTCGGCGAACTTCGCGCCGAGGGCCTCGTGCCGGTCGTGCAGCGGAGAGAGGAGCAGGTCCGTCATGGGCCGAAGGTACCCCAACCGCGCCGCCGGACCGACCCGGTGGTGGCAGCCAGGCCGGCGGCTATCCTGCCCCGGTGACGAGCTACCTCCTCCGCAGCGCCAGCCCCGCCAAGACCCGCGCCGACGCCGTCGTCGTCGGGGTCGTCCAGTCGGGCAAGGGCGTCGAGCTCGCGCCCGGCGCCGACGACGTCGCCGATGCGTTCGGCCGCCAGCTGCGACCGCTGCTGGCCGGCCTCGGCGTCAAGGGCGGCGTCGGAGAGGTGACCCGGCTGCCCGGTGGCCGCACGCTGCCGGCGGGGCTGGTGGTCCTGGTCGGCCTCGGCCGTGACCCGGGCCCCGACGTCGTCCGCCGGGCGGCGGGCGTGGCGTCCCGGGCGGTGACCAACGCGGCGTCGGTGGCCCTCGCGCTGCCCGCCGACTCCGCCGAGCTCGTGAGCGCTGTCACCGAGGGCTGGCTGCTCGGCAGCTACACCTTCGACCGGTTCAAGCACGACACCGCCAGCGAGGCCGACCCGCCCGGCTCGGTCAGCGTGCTCTCCCCGATCGCCCGGCAGGCGGAGGCGGTGACCGCCTTCGAGGAGGCACAGACCGTCGCCGAGGCCGTGCTCGGCGCGCGCGAATGGGTCAACATGCCGCCCGGAGATCTGCGCCCGCCGGCGTTCGCCGACGCCGTGCAGGAGCTGCACCGGGCCACGACCAAGGGCCGAGGCGGCCCGAAGGTGACGATCACCGTCCACGACGAGCAGGCGCTCGCCGAGATGGGCTGTGGCGGCATCCTCGGGGTCGGCGGCGCGTCCGCGGCGCCGCCGCGGCTGGTCGAGATCGGCTACCGCCCCGAGGGCGCGGTGACGCACCTGGCCCTGGTCGGCAAGGGCATCACCTTCGACTCAGGCGGCCTGAGCATCAAGCCCGCCCAGGGCATGCAGACGATGAAGTCCGACATGGCCGGCGCGGCCGCGGTCGTGCAGGCGACGTACGCCATCGCCCGGCTGGGGCTCCCGATCCGGGTCTCGACCTTCGCACCGATGGCCGAGAACATGCTCGGCGGCCAGGCGATGCGCCCCGGCGACGTGCTCACGATGTACGGCGGCCGCACCGTCGAGGTCACCAACACCGACGCCGAGGGGAGGCTGATCCTGGCCGACGCCCTCGGGCGCGCCGTGGAGGCCGAGCCCGACGTGATCGTCGACGTGGCGACGCTGACCGGCCACATGGTCGTCGCCCTGGGAGACCGGGTCGCGGGGGTGATGGGCAGCGACGACGTCGTCGCCGCCGTGCTCGACGCGGGAGGTTCGGCCGGTGAGCAGCTCTGGGCGATGCCGATCCCGGAGGACATGGTCGAGCGGGTGCGGGCCAGCAAGATTGCGGACCTGCTCCAGCACGACTGGGTGCGGTGGGGCGGGGGGCTGTTCGCCGGCGCCTTCCTGCAGGAGTTCACCGGCGACCTCCCCTGGGCACACGTCGACATCGCCGGGCCGTCGTTCAACAGCGGCGGCGCCTACGGCCACCAGACGCCGGGCGGCACCGGCTTCGCGGTCACCACGCTGGTGGAGTACGCCCGCTCGCTCTGCTGAGGGGCGGCGGGAGCCCTCAGACCTCCCCGGCCTTCTTGCGCCGGTTGTAGGCGCGCATCCGCTGCGGCACACCCACCACCGCGGCGTCGTACGACGGCACCTGGTGCTGGTTGCAGAACTCGTGCGCCCAGGCCACCGACGGCACCCGGCGACGAGTCCACTCGCCGTCGTGGGCGACCAGCAGCAGGGTCACGTCGCTCACCGCCGTACGCGGCTCGACGAAGCCCTCGACCCCGCGGCGACTGCCGACGAAGTCGTGCAGGTGCTCCTCGTCCGCGCGCGTCGCGGCGCGGACCGAGGTGGAGCCGGTGCGCGCGGTGTCGCCCCCCGGGCGACGTAGGCGCGGTCCCGACGAGCGACGGAAGCGGTCGAACAGGCCCATGGCACCAGTGTGCCCGGTCGCTCCACGGCCCGGGGCTCCGACACCGCCCGAACAGTGCAAAGATGGCCCCCGGGTGGGTACCCACCCGACAGAGCCCGGGATGACCCGGTGGCCGCCGACGACGGAAGGACCAGCGTGGCCGACTTCGACGTACTCGTGCTCGGCGCGGGGTCGGGGGGCTACGCCTGTGCGCTGCGTGCGGCGCAGCTCGGGCTGAGCGTCGGGCTGGTCGAGCGCGACCGCGTCGGTGGCACCTGCCTGCACGTCGGCTGCATCCCCACCAAGGCCCTGCTGCACGCGGCCGAGGTCGCCGACAGTGCCCGCGACGCCGCCAAGGTCGGTGTGCGGGCCAGCCTCGACGGCGTCGACATGGAGGACGTCAACGCCTACAAGGACGGTGTCGTCGGCCGGCTCTTCAAGGGGCTCACCGGCCTGGTGAAGTCCCGCGGCATCACCGTCATCGAGGGCGAGGGCAAGATGTCGGGCCCACGGTCGGTGACCGTCGGCGACCGCACCTGGACCGGAGAGCACCTCGTCCTGGCCTCGGGCTCCTTCTCGCGCACGCTGCCCGGCCTGGACATCGACGGCCGGCGGGTGCTCACCTCCGAGCATGCGCTCTCACTGGACCACGTGCCCGCGTCGGTGGTCGTCCTCGGGGGCGGCGTGATCGGGTGTGAGTTCGCCAGCGCCTGGCGCTCCTTCGGCGCCGAGGTCACGATCATCGAGGCCCTTCCCCGGCTGGTGCCCGGCGAGGACGAGGCCTGCTCCAAGGTCCTGGAGCGCACCTTCCGCAAGCGCGGGATCGCGTTCCACACCGGCACCCGCTTCGAGTCACTGCAGGCGACCGACGCCGGCGTGGCGGTCACCGTCGAGGGCGGCGCCGTCCACGAGGCCGAGCTGCTGCTGGTGGCGGTCGGCCGCGGCCCTCGCAGCGACGGGCTCGGGTACGACGAGCAGGGCGTCGCCATGGACCGCGGCTTCGTGCTCACCGACGACCACCTGCGCACGAACCTGCCGGGCGTCTTCGCCGTCGGCGACCTGGTGCCAGGGCTCCAGCTGGCGCACCGGGGCTTCCAGCACGGCATCTTCGTCGCCGAGGAGATCGCCGGCCTCGAGCCTCGGCCGGTCGACGAGACGACGATCCCGCGGGTGACCTACTCCCACCCGGAGGTGGCCTCGGTGGGGCTGACCGAGGCCCAGGCCCGCGAGCGGCACGGCGAGGCGGTCGCCACCGTCACCTATGACCTCGGCGGCAACGGCAAGAGCCAGATCCTCGGCACCCAGGGCTTCGTCAAGCTGGTCGCGCTCACCGACGGTCCCGTCCTCGGGGTCCACCTGGTGGGCGACCGGGTCGGGGAGCTGATCGGGGAGGCCCAGCTGATCTACGGCTGGGAGGCGCACGCCGACGACGTCGCCCCGCTCGTCCACGCACACCCGACCCAGCACGAGGCGCTCGGCGAGGCACACTTGGCCCTGGCCGGGAAGCCCCTGCACGCCCACTCCTGACCTCCCACCGACACGACCGACGACCGACACGACCCCCACGACGACGAAGGATCATCTCCATGGCCACCGAAGTCCCCCTCCCCGCGCTCGGCGAGTCCGTCACCGAGGGCACCGTCACCCGCTGGCTGAAGCAGGTCGGCGACCAGGTCGCGGTCGACGAGCCGCTGCTGGAGGTCTCCACCGACAAGGTCGACACCGAGATCCCCTCCCCCGTCGCCGGCACCCTGCTCGAGATCAAGGCCAACGAGGACGACACTGTCGAGGTGGGAGCCGTGCTGGCCGTGATCGGCGACGAGGGCGAGGGCGCCGGCAGCGCCGGCGGTGACGAGGAGGCCGAGGCCGACTCCGGTGCGCAGGGGGCCCCTGCGGAGGAGCCCGCGGCCGAGGAGGCCCAGCCCGAGGAGCCGGCAGCGCAGGAGAGCCGACCCGCGGAGAGCGCGGCACCCGCGGCGGAGCAGTCGTCGGGCTCCGGCGGTGGCGGCGACGCGACGCCGGTGACGCTGCCGGCGCTCGGGGAGTCCGTCACCGAGGGCACTGTCACCCGCTGGCTGAAGCAGGTCGGCGACCAGGTCGCGGTCGACGAGCCGCTGCTGGAGGTCTCCACCGACAAGGTCGACACCGAGATCCCCTCCCCCGTCGCCGGCACCCTGCTCGAGATCAAGGCCAACGAGGACGAGACCGTCGAGATCGGTGCGGAGCTGGCGGTCATCGGGCGCGGCGACGCGGCCCCCGCGGGCGAGGCCGGCAAGGCGGTGCCGGAGCCGGAGCCGGAGCCCGAGCCGGAGCCCGAGCAGACGGGCGAGCCCGAGCCGGAGGCCGCGAAGGAGCCGGAGCAGGAGAAGGCACCGGAGCCGGAGCCCGAGACGCCGGCCGCAGCCGAGGTGCCCGCCCAGGCCGACGGCCCGGAGCAGACCGCGCTCCTCCAGCGACGCACGCAGCTATGTCACCCCGCTGGTGCGCAAGCTCGCCGAGCAGCACGGCGTCGACCTGGCGACCGTGACCGGCAGTGGCGTCGGCGGTCGGATCCGCAAGCAGGACGTGCTGGACGCCGCGAAGGCCGCCTCGGCCCCGGCGGAGGCGGCAGCCTCGGCGCCCGCCGACGCCCCGGCGCCACCGGCTGCCAGCGCTCCGGCGGCGCCGTCGCCGTTGCGTGGCACGACCGAGCCGATGTCGCGGCTGCGCAAGGTGATCGCCAGCCGGATGGTCGAGTCGCTGCAGACCAGCGCCCAGCTGACCACGGTCGTCGAGGTCGACGTCACCGCGATCTCCCGGCTCCGCGACCAGGTCAAGGCCGACTTCGCCGCTCGCGAAGGGGTGAAGCTCTCCTTCATGCCCTTCTTCGCGAAGGCCGCGATCGACGCTCTCAAGCAGCACCCGTCCCTCAATGCGGCGATCGACACCGAGAAGGGCGAGGTCACCTACTTCGACAGGGAGAACCTCGCGATCGCGGTCGACACCGAGAAGGGTCTGCTGACCCCGGTCATCAAGGACGCCGGCGATCTGTCGATCTCCGGGCTGGCCCGCAAGATCGCCGACGTCGCGGAGCGCACCCGCGGCAACAAGATCACTCCCGATGAGCTCTCGGGCGGCACGTTCACGCTCACCAACACCGGGTCGCGCGGGGCGCTGTTCGACACCCCGATCATCAACCAGCCGCAGGTGGCGATCCTGGGCACCGGCACGGTGGTCAAGCGGCCGGTCGTGATCGACGACGCCAACCTGGGCGAGACGATCGCGGTGCGGCAGATGGTCTACCTCGCGCTGACCTACGACCACCGACTGGTCGACGGCGCCGACGCCGCGCGGTTCCTCAGCGAGGTGAAGGCCCGCCTCGAGGCCGCGCAGTTCGACGTCTGAGCGGGGCACGGTCGGGGCTGGGGTCGGCTGGCAGACTGACGGCATGCCTCTGCACGCGGTGATCGCCGGCTCCTCCGGCTTCCTCGGTACCCATCTCACCGAGCGGCTGCGCGCCGACGGGCACCGGGTGACGCGGCTGGTGCGGGGCGAGGCCTCCGCCGACGACGAGAGCCGCTGGGATCCCTACGCCGGCGAGGTCGACCACGCGCTGGTCGCTGAGGCCGACCTCGTGGTCAACCTGGCCGGCGCCTCCACGGTGGGCAACCCGCACTCCGAGCGCTGGGCCCGAGGGCTGCGGGAGAGCCGGGTGACGACCACCCGGGTCCTCGCCGATGCGGTGGCCGCCGCCGCCACGCCGCCGGCGTACCTCGCGGGCAACGGGATCTCGTTCTACGGCGACCACGGCGACCAGGTCGTGACCGAGGAGACCGAGAGCCGTGGCGACGCGCTGCTCACCACGGTCGCGCGCGACTGGCAGGCGGCGACCACCCCGGCCGTCAAGGCCGGGGCGCGGGTGTGCGTGCTCCGCACGGCGCCCGTGCAGGACCGGCGCAGCGCCCCCCTGAAGCAGCTCCTGCTCGCGACCAAGCTGGGCCTCGGCTCGCAGCTGGGCGACGGCCGGCAGCACATGCCGATGATCTCGCTGCGCGACTGGCTCGGGGCGGTGGCGTTCCTAACGACCGCCGACCACGTCTCCGGGCCGGTCAACCTCTGTTGCGAGCAGTCGCCGACCAACGGCGAGTACACCCGGGCGATCGCCGACGCCCTGCACCGGCCGGCCTTCTTCAAGGTGCCCGCCGCCGTCCTGCGCCCTGCTGCCGGAGCGATGGCCGCGGAGCTGCTCGGGTCGGTCAACGCCCGCCCGAAGGTGCTGCTCGACGCCGGCTATGCCTTCCTCGACCCCGACGTCGATGCCGTCATCGCGGCTGGGCTGGCCTGACCGGAGCCACCTGCGCCACCCGCCACCGCGCGCCCACCCGCCACAGGATGACCAGGTGGGCGCTGACCCGGTCGCGAGGCAGTGGCACCGCGACGCCGGCGCCCCGCACGGTGCCGCCGACCACCCGGTCGCGCACCCGGAGGGCCAGCCGTCGGCCGGTGCGCTCCACCACGACCACGCGGAGCCGCTGCATGCGCAGCCCCTCCACCCTGAGGTCACGCACCAGATAGCGTCTCAGCATCCGCACGTCGCGCTCCCCCGCCGTGCTGCCGGTCGTGTAGAGCGCGGTGAGCGCCGCCGTGTCACCGTTCGCCCACGCCTCGGCTCGCTGCCGGTCCCAGGCGGCCAGCACCGCGGCCGGGGCGGGCTCGGGACTCCGCACCGGCCGCGGCGTCAGGTCGGCCGCCGGCCCGCCGAGAGCGACCAGCAGCGCCACCGACGCCACCGTCAGCACCACGAGCGCCCCGACGGCGTACGACGTGCGAGCGGCCACCCGCCCAGCGTGCCGCAACCGGCGCCGGCGCGTCGGTGCTCCTCCACAGGCAGGCGTGGCTGTTCCGGCGCAGGTATTCTCGAGCGCGTGACGACGTCCGAGCATCCCCCCAGGCCCGACGCCGGCGGGCTCGACTTCGACGTCGTCGCCGACCAGCCCGTCGACTACCTCCGGGCCTGGGACTTCCAGCGCCAGGTGCACGCCGAGGTGGTGGCCGGCGAGCGACCCGACACCGTGCTGCTGCTCGAGCATCCGCCGGTCTTCACCGCCGGGCGGCGCACCGACCCCCACGAGCGCCCAGCGGACCCCGGCGGCGCCCCGGTGATCGACGTCGACCGCGGCGGCAAGATCACCTTCCACGGGCCGGGGCAGCTGGTCGGCTACCCCATCGTGCGGCTTCCCGACCACGTCAAGGTGGTCGACTTCGTCCGCCGACTGGAGGAGGCGCTGATCCAGGTCTGCGCCGGCCTCGGCGTCGCCACCGCTCGGGTCCCGGGCCGCTCCGGGGTCTGGCTGGCCGCCGACGAGCGCGGCCCGGAGCGCAAGGTCGCCGCCATCGGCATCCGGGTGTCCCGCGGCGTCACCATGCACGGCTTCGCGATCAACTGCGACGTCGACCTCGGGTGGTACGACCGCTTCGTGCCGTGTGGCATCGACGACGCCGGCGTCACCTCGCTGTCGGCGGAGCTCGGCCGTGACGTCACCGTCGCCGAGGTGCTGCCGCTCGTGCAGGACCAGCTGACGACGTACCTCTCCTGGCAGCCCTACGCCGCGACGCCGGACTACGAGCCGCGGCCCGAGCCCGGCCGCGTCCCCGCCGGACCGCGGGTCCCGCTGGTCACCCCGTAGACTCGGTCAGCGTGACCACCACGTCGAGCAGCCCCGCCACCGGACCGGTCGGCGCCGACGGACGCAAGCTGATGCGCCTGGAGGCCCGCAACGCCGAGACCCCCATCGAGCGCAAGCCGGAGTGGATCAAGACCCGCGCCAAGATGGGCCCGGAGTACCAGTCGCTGCAGAAGCTGGTGAAGGCCGAGGGACTGCACACGGTCTGCCAGGAGGCCGCCTGCCCCAACATCTTCGAGTGCTGGGAGGACCGCGAGGCGACCTTCCTCATCGGCGGCGACCAGTGCACCCGGCGCTGCGACTTCTGCCAGATCGACACCGGCAAGCCGCAGCCGCTGGACCGCGACGAGCCGCGCCGGGTCGCGGAGAGCGTCCAGACGATGGGGCTTCGCTACGCCACCATCACCGGCGTGGCCCGTGACGACCTCGAGGACGGCGGGGCCTGGCTGTACGCCGAGACCGTGCGCGCGATCCACCAGCTCAACCCCGACACCGGCGTCGAGAACCTCATCCCCGACTTCAACGGCCGTCCCGACCTCCTGGCCGAGGTGTTCGACTCCCGGCCCGAGGTGCTGGCCCACAACGTCGAGACGGTGCCGCGGATCTTCAAGCGGATCCGGCCGGCGTTCCGCTACGACCGATCGCTCGACGTGCTCACCCAGGCCAGGGCCGCCGGCCTGGTCACCAAGTCCAACCTGATCCTCGGCATGGGCGAGACCCGCGAGGAGGTCTCGCAGGCGCTCCGCGACCTGCACGCCGCCGGTTGCGAGCTGGTGACCGTCACGCAGTACCTCCGCCCGTCCCTGCGGCACCACCCCGTCGAGCGGTGGGTCAGGCCCGAGGAGTTCGTCGAGCTCGCGACGGAGGCCGAGGAGATCGGCTTCGCCGGGGTGCTCTCCGGGCCGCTGGTGCGTTCGTCGTACCGCGCGGGTCGGCTGTACCGTCAGGCGATGGAGGCGCGCACCCAGGCGACCTCCTGACCCGCCGGGTCACCGCAGCACCACCACCAGTCCCACCCACCGCACCGCGAAGGCACCCCACGCATGTCGACACCCGCGCCGCAGAAGACGGGCCGGATGAAGCAGTTCGTCCAGGCCTACAAGTACGCCTCCCAGACCGACAAGCGACTCGGCTGGTGGACCATCGGCGCCTTCGTCGTGGGAGCCGCGCTCGGCGCGCTGGGCTTCTGGGCGCTGCCGCCGCGGGACATGAACGTCTTCAAGATCATCGTCATGGTCCTCGGCGCCCTCGCGATCGGCGCCCTGGCCGCGGTCGTGGTCTTCAGCCGGCGCGCGGAGAGGGCGGCGTTCCAGCAGATGGAGGGCAAGCCCGGCTCCGCGATCGCCGCGCTCACCGTGCTCAAGCGCGGTTGGCGCACCGACCAGATGGTGGCGGTCAACAAGAACACCGACCTGGTCCATCGGGTGATCGGCCCTCCCGGCATCGTGCTGATCGGCGAGGGCAACCCCCACCGGCTGAAGCCGCTGCTCACCCAGGAGCGGCGCAAGCACGAGCGGGTCGACTCCGAGGTGCCGGTGCACGAGATCGTGGTCGGCAACGACGAGGGCCAGGTGCCGCTGCGCCAGCTGAGCAAGACGGTCCGCAAGCTGCCCAAGGCGATCAAGCCGGCCAAGATGACCGACGTGATCAACCGGCTGAAGGCGATCGACGCGGCCCGCCCCAAGGTGCCGATGCCCAAGGGGCCGGTGCCGACCAGCATGAAGGGCCTGCGCGGCAACCTACGGGGTCGCTGAGCCCCCTCAGCCCCTCGGCATCATCACTGGCCCAGCGACGACAGGTCCCGGACGTTCGTGGGCGCCTTGATGGTGACCTTCTTGCCGAACCTCGACAGGGAGATCGTGACGGTGTCCTTCTTGACGCTTCCGGCGATCTGGACCACTCGCCCCTCCCCGTCGATCCAGAGCTCGGCGTCCTTCATGTCGCCTGTGCCGTCGATCGAGAAGTGCTGGGCGGTCACACCGTCGAGATCGTCCTCGCCGAGGTAGGTGGCCGTGGCGATGTCCTTGTCGTTGACGAAGCCCCCGCCGGGCTGGGACGTGTCCTGCTGGTCGAGGCCGAACGGCACCTGACCTTGGGGGTTGGCGAACTTGAGGTAGGGGCCACCGGAGCCCGGAGAGCCGATGTAGAAGGCGTCGTCGAGGAGGATCATCTCGACGGTCTTGCCGCTCGACTCCATGGTCATGCGCATGGCCGGGCTCTTCTTGTTCCGCGCATCGATGTCGGCGTCCACGCGGACCTGCTTGCCGTCGGCCTTCCCGTCGATCGTCATGTGCAGGGTGGTGTACGTCGCCACGCCGCGGCCGAGCAGCGCCGCGAACTGCTTCGCGGTCAACGTGTCACCCTCAACGAGGTCGCCAGCGCCACCGCCGTCCTCGGCCGGGCTCGCTTCCTCCGCGGCCGACGGGCTCTCAGCGGAGGAGGCGGCCTCGTCCGTCCCCGTCGACGTGGCGGTGTCCCCCGAGCCCCCGCAGGAGAGCAGGGACAGCGCCAGCAGCGGCGCTGCGGCGGCCGATACGAGCCTGCGCATCACAGATCTTCCTCGCACGAGTCCATCCTTCCGCGTCGGAGTCGACGTCCACACCATGCTAGGCGGGCGGCACAGCCTCGAGCGGAGGAATCGCTGGCGATCCGGTCACGATCGCGACCCGCGGTGCACCGGGACGGTGACCGACCCGACCGCCAGGTCGTGCAGGCCGCGCCCGTCCGGGCGGAACACCAGCGGCGGGATCACCAGCGCGATGAGCACGCTGCGGCCCAGCGCCGACAGCAGGGTGAGGGGCCGCGGGTCGCCGCTCATCCGGACCACCCGGAGCCCGGTGAGCAGCTGGCCGAAGGAGCCCTTGGCCAGGGCCGTCAGCAGGCCGCTCTCGACGACGTACACCCCGAGGACGGCGACCCCCGCCAGCCGGCTGGTGGAGTACCAGTCGAGACCCGCGACCGCGATCACCACCAGCGTGGACGCAGCCCAGTCGACGACCAGGGCGAGGACGCGGCGGGGCCAGGAGGCGGTCTCGACGTCAGGCACGTCGGCCAGCCTAGGAGACGGCTGAGCGGCAGCACGCGCCCGCCCTCCGGACCGTCTGTTACCTCGGCGAAACAAACCGGATACGGTCGAGAAACTGCCCCTGCCTAGGGTCGGGGCAGCCGACCCAACGTCGCGTCGGATCATCACGCCGCAAACCGATCAGACCCTGAGCTGATCAGGCCCCACGTGCCGGCTGCGCCGCGCGCAGCCAAGGAGGACGAATGTTCGCAAACAGCGAAGAGCTGCTGAAGTTCATCAAGGACGAGGGCGTCGAGATGGTCGACGTCCGTTTCTGCGACCTGCCCGGCATCATGCAGCACTTCACGGTGCCGGTGTCGTCGTTCGACCAGTCCGTCTTCGACGACGGTCTCGGCTTCGACGGCTCGTCCATCCGCGGCTTCCAGGCCATCAACGAGTCGGACATGGCCCTGTTCCCCGACCCGACCACGGCCTACCTCGACCCGTTCCGCACCTCGAAGACGCTCAACGTCAACTTCTTCATCCACGACCCGATCACCGGGGAGGCCTACTCCCGCGACCCGCGCAACATCGCGAAGAAGGCGCTGGCCTACCTCGAGAGCACCGGCATCGCGGACACCGCGTTCTTCGCCCCGGAGGCGGAGTTCTACATCTTCGACAACGTGCGCTACTCCACCTCGGAGAACGAGGGCTTCTACCACATCGACTCCGTCGAGGGCTGGTGGAACTCCGGCACCGCGATCGACAACCGCGGCTACAAGACCCGCTACAAGGGCGGCTACTTCCCCGTCGAGCCCTACGACCACTACAGCGACCTGCGGGCCGACATGGTCAAGAACCTCGAGCTGTGCGGCCTGCAGGTCGAGCGCGCGCACCACGAGGTCGGCACGGCGGGCCAGGCGGAGATCAACTACAGGTTCGACACGCTGCTCAAGGCCGCCGACGACGTGATGAAGTTCAAGTACCTCATCAAGAACACCGCATGGAGCGCCGGCAAGACGGTCACCTTCATGCCCAAGCCGATCTTCGGCGACAACGGGTCGGGCATGCACGTCCACCAGTCGCTGTGGAAGGACGGCTCGCCGCTGTTCTACGACGAGACCGGCTACGGCGGCCTGTCCGACATGGCCCGCTGGTACATCGGCGGCATCCTCAAGCACGCGCCGGCCGTGCTGGCGTTCACCAACCCGACGGTGAACTCCTACCACCGCCTGGTGCCGGGCTTCGAGGCGCCGATCTCGCTGGTCTACTCCTCGCGCAACCGCTCCGCGTCGGTCCGCATCCCGATCACCGGCGCCAACCCGAAGGCCAAGCGCATCGAGACCCGGTTCCCCGACCCGTCGGCAAACCCCTACCTCGCCTTCTCCGCGCTGATGCTCGCCGGCCTCGACGGCGTCCAGAACAAGATCGAGCCGGCCGAGCCGATCGACAAGGACATCTACGAGCTGCCGCCGGACGAGATGGCCGAGATCGACCAGGTGCCGACCTCGCTGGGCGCGGTGCTCGAGGCGCTGGAGGCCGACCACGACTTCCTCACCGTGGGTAACGTCTTCACCCCCGACCTGATCGAGACCTGGGTCGACTACAAGCGCGCTTCCGAGATCGCGCCCGTGCAGCTGCGCCCGCACCCGCACGAGTTCGAGCTCTACTACGACATCTAGACCGTAGAGGGCCGCTGACCTGCGGTTTTGCCTCCGGGCAGGTCTGCTAGTCCGCAGTTGGTCCGCAGGACCCGGCACTCCTCACCTCGAGGAGGCCGGGTCTTGTGGCCTCTGTTGGGCGTTGTGGTCGGCCGCGCGACGCATGCCCGTTGTCCGCGCCGCCGGGCCGGAGAGCCCGCATCCTGCGCACTGGATGCGGCACGAGCGGACGTTGCTAGCTACGGGCATGATGACCTGGTGAGCATCAGCGCCGCGCAGGCAGACGCCTTCTACACGGAGGTACTCGAACACGGCGAAGTCTGGGCCATTCGCGACGAGGGGGGATTCCCAGCCCCTGTGGCTGACGCCAGCCGAGCGATGCCGTTCTGGTCTCTAGGCAGCCGCGCTCAGCTTGTGATCGACAACGTTGATGCCTACAGGGGCTTCGAAGTGGTTGCCTTACCGCTCGATGAGTGGCGATCCCGATGGTTGCCAGGGTTGGCGAAGGACGGCGTTCTAGTCGGCCTCAACTGGTCCGGCGATCGAGCGACGGGCTTTGATACTTCACCCAGCGACGTCGAGAAGAGTTTGAGCGCCCGCAAGAACATCTGACAGCGGTCGCTCATCCGTATGCCGGGGCGTTCGAGCGGCGCCAGCGTGGGGATAGTTCGTCACTGCGTCGCGGCGCGCGATGGTCGCCCGGCAAAGACAGCCTCGATCGCCGCCCGTGTCGAGTCGTCGGAGTCGGGCCATAGGTGGCTGTAGGTGTCGAGGGTCGTCTTGGCGCTTGCGTGGCGAAGGCGAGCCTGGACGACCTTGACGTCCGCGCCCGAAGCGATAAGCAGCGAGGCGAGGTAGTGCCGCAGATCGTGGTACCGAACGGCTGGTGACAGACCGGCCACGGCTTTGCGAGCGTCGTTGAACGCTCGCTGCAGCGTCCGCGGCGAGAGCTGGTCACCCCACTCGTTGAACAGCAGCCACTCCCCCTCACTGGGATGTGCCTTCACGTGGGCGGACAGTTCCAGCGCGAGGCTCTGCGGAATCGGCACGGGCATGCGCGAGGTCTCGGTCTTCAGCGGCTCGGCCGGGTACTGCACCGCTGGGTGAACGATGCCGCGCAGGAAGTCGATGTCGGTGACCCGCAGGCCGCAGGTCTCTGCCAGCCGCAGACCCACGAACGCGCCGAGCAAGATCGCCGGTCGCAGGTGTGCCGGCATTGCGTCGTACAACGCCCAGACCTGTTCGGTCGTGGCGACGTACGGGCGCTGCTTGCCCGCCCTGGGTGAGGTGCGACGCGAGCAGGGCGACCGCGGCACGAGCCCGTCGTGGACGGCGTCGGCGAAGATCTGCGCGAGTCTGGCGTGGAGTGCGTAGACGTAGTTGGCCGACAGTCCTTCGGCCGCGAGCTGGGCGGTCCAGGTCCGCACGTGCGAGGGCCGTACGGCGCCGAGCTGCATCGGCCCGAACGCCTTGCGGATGCGGACCAGGTGGGTCTCGGCTTGCCGGACAGTCGATGCTCGGTGAACGTGGTAGCCCTGCATCCAGGTGTCGCACCACTCGTTGACCGTGGTCCGCGCCAGCTTCGGGTCAATGTGGGTTCCTGTGACGAGCTTGCTGGCCTGCTCGTCGAGCCAGCGCTGGGCGTCGACCTTCCGTGCGAAGTGGCGGGCGTACTCCTTGCCGTCCTGGTCGCGGTAACGCGCCCGCCACTTGCCGTCCGCTCGCTTGCTGATGCTGGCCATCAGTCACTCGCGGTCCGCTGGTCCAGCCACGCCCAGACCCGGTCGGCCCGGTACCGCAGGTGACGCCCGACGCGACAGCACTCCGGTCCCTCGCCGCGGGTGCGCCAGTAGTAGAGGGTGGCAACGGGTACGCCGAGGAAGTACGCGACCTCTCCGATCGTCCACAGCCGGTCGCTCGGCAGCCGCTTGGAGTCGTTGGCGCTCATGATCCGCTCCTGTCGTCACGGAAGCCCCAGTGGCTTCCGCAACCTTCAAGCGCAGGTGTGAGCCACGAATGGACAGGTGCGGCGGACATCGGACCCGAAGCGTGAGGCGGTGTGAGCGCGTCGGTGAGGCGGTCAGCATGGTCGAACTCCCAAGCGTCGAGCAGCTCGGCCAGGATCAGCTCGCGCCGGAGGCCGTCCATCTCGACGCGTTCCGTGGCTCGCTCGGCCAACTCGACGAGTGCAGCCGGCTCTTTCAGCGCGAGTTGCTCGATCGCCCCGTACCAGCGCGGCGCAGCCTCGTCGAAATCGATCAGGACGTGCTCGTACGCCGAGGAACCCTCTAGCGTGCGCGCCCCGTCGGCGAGGGCAGCCAGCGCTGACCTGGCGACGGTGACCCACATTGCGTCATCCATGCCTGCGATCTTCAAGCGACTTCCGAACGCCGCGGCCGCGCAGGTCAACCACCTGTGGAGAGGTGGGCCCGAAGCAGGGCTGTGGAGGTCCTCACGGGCGTCCCGACGCCCGCCGATCACGCGAGTGCAGTGGGTGTGTGCCAGTTCAATTTCGCGAAAACGTGAGGCGAAACGTGCACGTGACGCAGTCGTCGAGGCTTCGGGCTCAGTTCGTCAGCAGGCGTAGTGCTGCTTGTCCGTTCACGCGTTGCTCGGCGGTCAGCGCGCGCCACTCGCGCGCACCGTCTGGCAACGCACGCCGAAGAACCTCGAGCCGCTGGCGGTCGGAGCCGGCGAACTGCTCCCGCTCGGCGTAAGGATCTTCGATGCAGCACAGGAGCACCGCGGCGTCCTGGACGTGGCGCTCCGGGTCGCGAGAGTCGGCCTGGAACGCTGCAGCCTTGAGGACGAGCGCGCCGAAAGCGTTGGGCACGCTGACCGTCGTCGTGTCGCCTTCGGCGATCTGGAGCTTCGCGTTGATGGTCCGCCGAAGCGCCTGAGTACCGCCGTCGATGGCGACCATCTCTCGGCCGTGGAGCTTCTGACGAGCTCGGGGTGCCACGTGGTCAGCGACGAGCACGTCGACGACATCACTCACGCTGGTCACGAGGTCGACCGTCGATGCGCCTCGACGGAATCGATGGGCTGTGCCGACCCGTGGGTCGAGCGGCGGAGCGAGTTCATACCCGAGCGACTCCAGCGCCACTGCTGTGGTGGCCGCGACTCCTCGGGTGGTCTCGACGTGCAGCACGATGTCGACATCGTTGGTCGGCCTGACAACACCGATGCCCGCGCGGATGCCGTGGAGCTGGGTCATGAGCCCACCGACGAGAGTCCATTTCTCGTGCGGCAGCGCCGCTTCGATCTCCGCGACGTTCGGCCAGGGAGAGCCCCAGCCTCCAAGCGGACTCGGTACGTCGACCGTCGCGCGGTCAGACACGGAATCGGCCCAGCGAGTCGTCGAGACCGGCGAGGCCAACCCGACGTTCACGGACGTCGAGGGACTCAGCGAGATCCAGAGCTGCCAAGACAGTGCCCTGCGCCAGCTCCTTCACGACCGCCAGGTCCATCGTCGTCGCTCGGAGTGTGTAGATGCCGCTGTCGTCGCGGATCAGGCCGTGACGGGTGACCAGCTCTTCGAGCGCCTCGACCTCGACATAGCCATCGACGGCGGACGTCTCAGCGAGCCCGAGGTTCGCGGCTACCTCGGTTGTGTCGATGATCTCCGCGCGAAGTCGTGCCGCGGTGCTCCCGTGGCCGGCGTACCGGCGCGCTTTCGCACGGCCCCTCGCTAGACCGACCAGCTCAGCCGCAGAAAGCGCCCGCAGGCGGCCCTTGAGACGCGAACGCTGGCTCTCCCCCATCCAAGCCGCCTCCGCCCCCGAGAGGAGGGCGACAGCGCCCCACGCGGTCTGCTCCGACCACGCTCGACGATGGGAGCCGCCGCGGACCGCCAGCAGCCGGTCGACGGAGGCCTCGTCGACCACTCCGCGCGCGAGCAGACGAAGCTCCCCGCTGGCAGCGAGGTGCCGCACCTGGCGGGAGGAGACACCCAGCCGCTCAGCAGCTTCGGAGACCGCAAGCAACGTCATGCCAGATAGTTTCCTTTATTGGAAGTTATCCGTCAACACGCTCGACAGTAGGTAATGAGCCAAGAGGGTTACGGGAGTTCGCCGCGGCTCGGTCGCGGGCCTTTGCCCTCGGCGTATGACGTGAACACCCCAGCCTCAGCCCTCCGCTCCGAGGCGAGTTGCTCATAGAAGGCTGCGTCGCCCAGAAGGATTCGCGGCTCGGAGACCATCTGCTCCAGCGCCAGCTCGAGCAGGCGCTTGACCGAGGCTCTTCCAACCATCCCGCTGTACGACCAGCCGTTCCACTCCGGACTGTCTTTAGGGAAGACACTCACGTCTAGTTCGCCACGAGGACTGAGCCTGGCGCGAGAGCGAAGGCGCGGCGATTCAAACATCACCTCATCCGCTTCTGCCTGGACGACCACGAAGCCGCGCTCGGCGAGCAGAGATAGGAACTCCTCGCGCACGAGGTCCGGGAACGACTCATCCACGGAGTCATCGAACCACGCTTGTGGTGCCCGAGGGAGATCCGTCAACTCGGCCAGTCCGGGTGTGTGCTCGAACCGCCCCGTGTTGGCCGAGTCGGGATCCAGCAAGGGCGCACGAACGACCGCAATCAGTCCGCAGTGAGTCCGCAAGAAGTCCGCGGAACGCCCACTACCTGCCCGAAGCGACCGACAGCCTCCGAGCACGTTTTCCCAGGTCAGCAGCCGTTTTCGCGATGAACGCGAAGGTCGACGAACGGCCGCGAAATCGGCTCGATAGACCGAGCTCTACTACGACATCTGAACGGGCCTCCCGCTGCGGTCGTTCAGCAACGCCGAACGACCACAGAGAACAGCTGCTGACTGGCAGAAACGCCGCCGAGCGACCGATGGGTCGTTCGGCGGCGTTTCCTGTCGGTAGCCGCTCGCCTGTGACAAGTCCGGCACACACGTGGGTAGCGCCATCCACTGTCACACGGTCCTCAGGGTCCTCCAGCCTCCAGGAGCATCCAGCTGAGCGAGGCGCGGCAGGATCGGGCCGGCGGAACGACCGCGTCAGTGGATGTCGCGTTCGGGGGTCAAGCGGAGCTCCAGGACGAGGACGACGGTGACGCAAGCCACCAGCAGGAACCCGCCCGCTGCCCGATGGTCGGCGTCAGCGACCGCGGACACTACTTGCCCTGCCAGATCGGTTCGCGCTTGGTGAGAAAAGCGTCGATGCCTTCCTGGGCGTCGCAGGTCATCGCGTTGGTCGCCATCGTCTCCGACATCAGGCTGTAGGCCTGTGCCTGTGGGACATCGATCTGCTGGTAGAAGGCCTGCTTACCTATCCCCATGGTCAAGGGGCTCGACGCCGCCAGCTTCTCGACGAGCTTCCAGACCTCAGCCTCCAGCTGATCCGGCGGGACGGCCCTGTTGATCAGACCCCAGTCAACGGCGGTTTCGGCACTGATCGGCTCACCGGTGAGCAGCATCTCCATCGCACGCTTGCGTCCGACGTTGCGGCTGAGCGCGACCATCGGAGTCGAGCAGAACAGACCGATGCGTACACCGGGTGTCAGGAACAGGGTGGAGTCAGCGGCCACCGCAAGATCACACGTCGCGACCAGCTGGCAGCCAGCTGCCGCCGCGACACCGTGGACCTGGGCGATCACCGGCTGAGGGATCTGCTGAACGGTCTGCATCATCTCGGTGCAGACATCGAAGACCTCGCGCTGTTCGTCGAGCGTCCGGTCAGTCATCTCGCGCAGATGGTGGCCGGACGAGAAGATCTTGCCCGCGCCCCTGATCACGACGACCCTGATCTCGTCGTCCTTCGCGAGGACCTTGAGCTCGTTGCTCAGCGCTCGCATCAGTGCCACGGACAACGGGTTGCGCTGATCGGGCAGATTCAACGTGATGATCGCCGCCGGCAGCCGGCGCTCGACGGTGACCTGCTCCTCAGGCGTGGCGGTGACCAATGCCGTTCCTCCTCTGCCGCTCCGACGCTGGGAAGGATTTCTTACAGATCTGTATAGCAAGCCGTTCGTGACTGGGTCAAGCAATCCGCGGCACCGATCCGCACCGCGACCGATACGACGTCCCTGCGCCGCACGTGGGCAGGGCGCGACCTGGAGCCCTCGTTCCCGACGGTGATCAGGCGCCCCGGGCGACCGGGTCAGCGTGGGCGGCGACCACGTATCCTGCGAGCTGCTTCGCGCGGTCTGCGGCGGTGGGATCCTCATCGACCAGCGCCGTGATGATGGCCCCCTCCATCAGGAGCATGACGTGCGACCCGACCGCTGCGGGCTCACGTAGCCCCGCCTCCGTAGCCAGGCCCGTGATCCACTCGCGCATTCGGTGCTTGTGGTTCAGTATCGGCCGGCGCGCCGGATGCTCTGGGTCAGCCAGCTCGACGGTGGCGTTCACGAACACACATCCACGGAAGGTCGGCTTCTCGAACCAGTCCTTCAGCGCATCGAATATCCCGAGGATCTGCTCCACGGGCGTGATCGACTCTTCGGCAACCTTCCCCTGGAGCCACACTCGGTAGCGTTCGTCGACACTGTCCAGGCAGGCGACGATCAGTCCGTCCTTCGATCCGAAGTAGGAGTACAGCGTCATCTTCGAGACGCCCGACTCGGCAGCGACCGTGTCCACGCCCACCGCGCGAATACCGCGGCTGTAGAACAGCTGACGGGCCTCGCGGAGCAATGTCTCGCGCTTTCCTTGTCGCTCAGCCACGAGATCCCCCTCGGCGGTATGTCTCCGGACGCCTTTCGTACAGGACGGTACAGTCGGGCATCATCCATCGCAACGTCGTCTCCGGGTGGTCGAGGCTCCTGCGCGTGGAACGGCCGGGCCCTTGCGCAGACGTCGTCCAGGCTCAGAGCCGCTTCGCCGGCAGGAAGTGGCCCGGCACACCCGTTCAGTCCCTCAGCGGGGGTGGACCGTGTCTGCCCCCAGATCGTCGAGAAGGTGGCTCTGGGCGACACCTCGAAGCCCGATGACGATGATGGCGAGGCCGACGAGCTGACCGACCAAGGCTGGGACGCTGCTGGCTGGGCGCTCGTGGAAGACCACGATGCCGAACCCGATGGCGACCACGACGTTGACGATGTTGAGGACCGGCATCGACGCGGACAGTGGTCCGCATCGGTAGGCGCGCTGGTTCAGCGAAACGCCCCAGAGGCCGATGACGACCACGACCCAGGTGGGCCACGCCGTCAGCAGCGCCCAGAAGTACCCCATCGGGCCGCGCGCGACCGCGCTCATCGTGGTTGCGAGCTTCACCAGCCCCGCTGTGAGGCCGAACAGAAGCCCGGCAGCGGCACCGTACAGGTGAGCCCGGGGCAGCTCGGACCGCCCCCTCGCCAGGCGGATCACGCCGACGGTGACCATCGCGCCCACGACGGCGACGACGGCAGCGGCGGGGGTGCGCGGCGCCACATCGTGCGCGGTCGGGTGCCCGCTGACCAGGAACAACGAGAGCCCTCCAGCCGTGAGTGCCACCATGCCGATCTCCCGTGCTGCAGGCTTCCGCCCCTCGAGCGCGGCGCGCACCGGCACGGCAAGCACGATCCCGGAGACGACGACCGGCTGCACGACCACCAGCAGGCCCAGGCGCAGCGCGACCGCGTGCAGGAGGAACGAGATCAGAGCAAGGATCTGCCCGACCACCCACGACGGCCGGTGCAGAAGCGCGACGAGCGGCCAGCTGTCGCGATGGCTCGCAGGCAGCCTCTCGTTCGCCCGGTGCTGCAAGGACGACGAGAGGGCGAACCCGATCGCGGCGGCTGCGGCGATGCCGATCGCGAGGACGTTCACCCTGCGAACCTAGCGACTCGACGTCGCCTACCGGCGGGACCGCTCTGACCCACGGGGCCGTCAGGCACCAGAGTCCACCAGCGTCCGGCCGTCCAGGCGAACCGGAAGCGACTCGATGCCGTAGACAGCAGACAGCTTGCGGAACGCGAGCCGCTCGGGGTCGGAGGCCACCTCCAGCCGGGGGAACCGCTTGACCAAGGCACGCAAGGCGATGACCAGCTCCATCCGAGCCAGCTCGGCGCCGACGCACCGGTGCATGCCATACCCGAAGGCGAGGTGCCGCGTGGGTGGCCGGGTCGGGTCGAACCGGTCGGCGCCCGGAGTGAGCCGCTCGTCCCGGTTGGCGCCGAGAAGCGAGATGCCGACCACATCGCCGGCCTTGATCTGCTGCCCACCCAGCTCGAGGTCCTGGCGGGCGAAGCGGAGGAACGCCACCTGCACGACGCTGAGATGGCGCAGCATCTCCTCGACCACCCGGCTCGCCGTGGCGTCGTCGCTCTCCAGCATCGCCCTCACCTCCGGGTGCCCGGTGAGCAGATAGGTGCCGAGGGCGAGCATCGACGCAGAGGTCTCGTAGCCGCCGAGGAAGACACCGTCGACCAGGCCGCCCAGCGTCACGTCGTCGAGCTCGTCGCCGTGCTCCCGCAGCAGCGCGCCAATCAGGCCTTCGCCCGGATCCGCACGTTGGGCGGTGACCGCGCTGATGAGGAACTCCCGGGAGCGAGCGGCGGCACCGAAGACGCCGACCCCGCCTCGGACGAGGTCGAAACGGGCGGCGCCGAGATCGCGGAACTCGTCACGGTCCTCCGCCGGGAGGCCGAGCAGCTCGCAGATGACCTCGAACGGGATCGGGAACGCGAACTGCTCGACCAGGTCGACGACCGGGCCGGCTGCCTCCATGGCATCGAGGCGCCCCTCCACGATGTCCCGGATCGTCGGCTCGAGGCGGGCCAGACGGTGCTTGGTGAACTCCGGGGTCAGGTACCTGCGCAGGACCGTGTGGTCGGGCGGGTCGGTCATGCCCAGTCCCCCGATCTGCTCGGACTCGCTGTGGCCGTCCATCGACACGAACTGACGCAGGTCTTGCGAGTACGACGTGCTGTCGGCGAGCGCCGCCCGGGCCTCGTCGTACCCGCTGACCAGCCAGATGCCCTTACCGAAGAGCTCGGTCAGTCGGGTGACGGGCGCCTCGCGGCGCACCCGCGCCATCTCCGGTAACGGGTCGAGGCCGTTGCGCAGCAACGGCATCGTGATGGAGTCCGGCAGGAACCGCAGCGTGCGGAGGTCGATCCCCTTGGCCGTCCTCCACGCGATGAGCGCCTTCACCAACCGTCTCTTGACGATCGAAACGAACCTCACCAGGTCAGTTCACCAGATGGACGGTCGCCAACCGCCGCCGCATCGCCAGAATGTCCCCGCGGACGGGCCGACCACGAGCCCGCTCAGGCGAGGTGGGCCGGGTCCTGGCGACGCAGCCGCAGACCGACGAGCGACGACACCAGCAGCGTGACGCCGGCAGCGAGCAGCGCGAGTGCGGTGCCCAGGGAGCCGGTCGTCCAGTCGAGCAGGGCCTCGGGCACGGCGAGCGTCACAGCGACGACACCGAGGGCGAGATACGGCCAGGCCCGGAGCACGGCGTACAGCACGAAGCCGGCCACCCCGACGGCGGCGGTCAGGACGTAGGACCACGACGCGTGGTCAGGCAGGAGGATCTGCGCACCGACGGCGGTGAGGGCGGCGCCGAAGAGCCGGGCAGGGAGCTGCTCCCGCCAGAGTCCGGCCTCGGCCATCACCAGCCAGGCGACGCCCAGGACCATGACGGTGACCGAGATCCGGGCCGCCGTCGGCTCTCCGAGCGCCTCCCAGGCGGCGGTCGACCCGGTGACCAGGCCGACGGCCACGGCCGCCTGCCCGATCAGGGTCGGCGCCACCACGTATCCCAGCGCGGCCAGCACCGCCAGCGTGAGGCCGCCGCCCATCGGGGTGTAGGCCTCGCGCGAGATCGGACCCTGCTCGGCCCAGTCGCTCAGGTAGACCATCCCCGCGGCTGCGGTCGCCGCCGCCGCACCGGTGAGCAGCACGCTCGCCAGGCGTCGGCGAAGTGAGCCGCCGGCCGTCCGGAGGCTGCGGAGCCCTTCACCGGTGATACCGACGGCGAGTCCGGCCGCGACCAGGAGCACGGCGGTGCCGAGCAGCAGTCCGAGGCGGGTGGCCAGTGCCATGTCCATCCATCGAGGAGCGACGAAGACCGCCACCGCGGCGAGGACGAACGCCACGCCGACGTAGCCCGCGACCTCGGCCAGCACCCGGCGCAGCGTCGCCGCACGCGGTGACTCCCCCGCGGACATCGCATCGAGAACGCCGGCGGCCTCCTCGTGCCGCGCCGGGTCGAGCAGCCCGCGCGCCTCCAGGACGGACACCACGTCCTCGGAGTGCGAAAGGTGAGAGTGTCTGGGGAGAGTGGATGCGTTCATGACAGCCTCCTTCGGAGGAGTTCCCCATCCACCTCCAGTCTTCTCCCCGGCACGCGACCCAACAAGGGATGGAGCCCGTCTGCTTGCTCACTCCAGGGGGGTCACGAACAGCGCGCCTCTGAGCACGCCGTCGGTGAGCGCCCCGCCGTGATCAGCGCCACCCCGGCCTGTCTGATCCCTGTGACGTGAAGGTGGTAGAAGGGAGACGAAGAGGTGGTGCCGCATGGGCCCGAGTCCTGGAACGCTCACCTTCCTGGGGGGCGCCGGCACCGTCACCGGCAGCAAGACCATGCTGGAGACGGCTCAGGGACGGGTCCTCGTCGACTGTGGCCTCTTCCAAGGCCTCAAGGAGCTGAGGCTGCGCAACTGGGAGCCGCTGCCGGTGCCGGCTGGCGAGATCGACGCGGTCCTGCTGACCCATGCCCACCTCGACCACTGCGGCTACCTGCCACGACTCGTGCGGCAGGGCTTCCGGGGCCGGGTCTACTGCACCGAGGGCACCCGCCGGCTGGCGCAGATCGTGCTGGCCGACAGCGGCAGGCTGCAGGAGGAGCAGGCCGAGCACGCCAACCGCCACGGCTACTCCAAGCACCACCCGGCACTGCCGCTGTACACCGAGGAGGAAGCCCGGAACTGCTCACAGCTCTTCAGCGTGGTGGAGCTCGACCAGGCCGTCGACGTGGTGCCCGGCGTGACGGCGACCTGGCAGCGCGCCGGGCACATCCTGGGCGCAGCCTGGATCAGGGTCCGTGTCCAAGGCGAGGCGGACGAGGACCAACGCACCGTGGTCTTCTCCGGGGACCTCGGCCGCAGCAGCCACCCGCTGCTGTTGCCTCCCGCACCGATCGGAGCCGCGGACCTGGTGGTGACCGAGTCCACGTACGGCGACCGGAGGCACGCCCCCGACGACACCGACGACGCCATCGTCGAAGCCACCGCGGCGGTGGTCCGCAGCCACGGGGTGCTCATCGTCCCGGCCTTCGCGGTGGACCGCACCGAGATGGTGCTCTGGCACCTGGATCGGCTCGTCGGTGAAGGCGCCCTGCCGCGGCTGCCGGTGCTGTTGGACAGCCCGATGGCGCTGCGAGCCCTGGACGTCTACCAGGAGCAGGCCAGCGCGGCCTCTCCGGAGATCCGGCCGGCCCTGCACGGGAGGCCGCTGTTTCCGGCACTCGACCTCATCGAGGTCACCTCCGTCGAGGAGTCCAAGAGGATCCACGACAGGCGGGGGCCGTTCATCATCGTCTCGGCGTCAGGCATGATCACGGGCGGCCGCGTGCTGCACCATCTCGCCCACCGGATCGGGAGCCGGGACACCATCGTGATGCTCGTCGGCTACCAGGCGCGTGGGACCCGAGGGGCGTCACTGGCGGCTGGGGCCAAGACCCTGCGCATGATGGGCCAGGACTTCCCGGTGCGAGCACGCGTGGTGTCGGTGCCGCTCTCCTCGCATGCCGACTGCGACGAGCTCCTCGGCTGGCTGACGACCGCCGATGGAGGGCTGAGCCGCGTGGAGGTCAACCACGGGGAGCCGGAGTCCACCGCCGCTTTCGTTGATCTCCTCCAGCGACGGCTCGACGCGCAGATCGCGCCCGCCAAGCCGGGCGGAGTCCTCGCGCTGAGCGAGACCGAAAGGACGTGACCGTGGGTCGCTTGGTCGTCGTGGGCGGTCTGAACATGGACATCCACCTGTTCGGTCTCAGCGAGTCTGGTGGGCAGGCCCCGCTGGTCGCGGCCCGGCACCTGGCGCAGCCCGGTGGCAAGGCCGGAAACGTCGCGCGCGCCGCGGCCCGGCTCGGCGTCGACGTGACGCTCGTCGCCCGGGTGGGCGCCGACGACTTCGGCCAGGCGTGCGTGGTCGCCGCCGAGAGGGACGGCGTCGACGTCTCCGGGGTGACGCTCACACCCGAGGAGGCCACCGGCTTCGTCGCCATCGAGCTGCGCGAGGGCAAGCACCGCTCGCTGGTCTTCTCACCCGGCGCCAACAGCCTGCTGTCCTGGGACGACGTGGCGCCACACCTCGTGGACCTGACCGCTGCCGATGTCGTGGTCGCCCAGGCAGAGCTACCGCCATCCACGCTGTCGGAGATGGCGTCCGCGGCCACCACGCGTGGGGTCCCGCTGTTCCTCGACCCCACGCCGCCCGACCGCGTCCTCCGCCAGCACCTCGTGGCCGCCGAGGTCATCACCCCCGACCTGGCGGAGGCGGCACAGCTGACCGGCCGGCGGACCGGATCACGACTCTGGCCGCTGTTCGCGGCCCGGGAGCTCCGAGCCGCAGGGGCGGCCCGGGTCGTGCTCAAGACCGCTGAGGACGGCGCCCTGCTGCTCGACGACGACGGCGCCCGGGCCATCCCGACGGCGCCGGTGGACGTGGTGGACGAGACGGGTGCGGGTGATGTCTTCCTCGCGGCGCTGGCGGTCGGCCGGCTCGAGGGCAAGAGCTGGGAGCAGGCGACCCGGTTCGCGAACGCGGCCTCGGCCCTGTCGGTCAGTCGCGTCGGCCTGGACCTCCCCACGCGGGACGAGGTCACGGCACGGGCCGCCGACCTGGGGGCCGCGGTGGTGCTGGCACCTTGACCCCAGGCGTCGGGCTCCCGGCACGTCAGGCAGCGTCGGGCGCGTCCGGATCGGTCTGGAGCGTCGGCAGCGGTGCCTCCGGCTTGCCGGCCCGTGGTCGCCCCCGGAGCGCCTGGCCGACAGGGCCCTCGTCGGTCACCACGGCCTGTCCCACGACCGCCGTGGCCAGCAGCCACCAGGCGACGGCGTACAGGTAGGTCAGGTAGGTGAAGGCAACGCCGATGGCACCGAAGCGCGTGGCACTGACCTCGATCGCGGTCGAGAGGTAGCGCGTCGCAACCGGATGGGCCAGGAGCATGCCCACGGCGAACAGGACCGCGCCGGGGGCCAGCCAGCGCATCGGGACCCGGCCCGCGAGCAGCAGCCATGGCACCAGAGTCGCGACAGCCACGTTGACGACGGCGACGAGCACGTTGTCCCACCAGTTCCTCGGCGGCAGCTGCTCCAGAGCGGCCACCAGCTGCTGGGTGGCAACGATCGCCAGCGCCAGCCCGATCACGGCGACGAACCAGCGCCAGGCCTGGCTGAGCCGGCTGCGGGTGCGGCCATGCCGCCAGACCGCGTCGTAGGCGCGGATCATGGCCCGCGAGAGGCTGGTGGCCGACACCAGCACCACCAGCACACCGAGGAGGCCGAACGTCGTGGTGTCACCGCCGCCCGCCACCTCGTCGAGCAGCTCCTGCGTGTCCGGCGGCAGGGACCCGACCGTGGAGATGGCGGAGGAGACCTGGTCGGCACCGAAGATCGCCGCACCCATGATGATGATCGGGAACACCGAGGTGAACAGCTGGGCGGCGATCGTCATCGCACGGTCGAAGACCTGGATCCGCCGCAGTCCGGTGGCCACGCGCACCGCCAGCCGGCCGGGCCAGTGACTCATCTGCCAGACCAGGGTTGACACCAGGCCGCTCGGCAGCCGGTCGACCATCGCCAGCTGCTGCTCGGTGGCACCGAAGCGCGCCAGCTCGCTGCGCATCTCCTCGCGCCCGGTCTCCGACATGCCGTCCTCTCCGTACCCCGCCTGGCAGCAGGGTAGTGCCCACCACGGCCCACCCGTCGCAACCACCACGGGACTACCGTCGGCGCCATGGACACCGAGCGCGTCGGCCGAAAGGTCGACGAGGCGCTGGTGCCGATCATCGCGTCCCTCGGCTCCTGGGGCGTGGCGGACGGCCACTGGCTGCCCGACCGTCACGGCCACCCGGTCGTGTGGCTCCGGACGCGCAGCGAGGCGCAGCGGCAGGCTCTCGCCGGTCAGGTCTGGCTGCTCCCGCAGGTGCAGATCACGCTCACCAGGCTGGGCGTGCCCCACGACGTGGTCTGGCAGCTCCGCCTGGAGCTGACCTCGCACGAGGCCGAGCGGGACCTGCTGACCGACTGAGCCCCGGTCGACTGGGGCCGGTGACCCGCTCAGGCCACGGGGAGCTCGACCTGCCCCGGTGCTGGAGCGCCAGCGACCACCTGACCGCTGGACCCCCCGGCCCCGCGGCTCTGGAGCCACCCCTGGACGAAGCCTGCGAGCCGGGTGAGGAGGTAGTTGAGGACGATGAACAGCAACGCGGCGACGATGTAGGCCGGCAGCGTGTTGGAGTAAGCCGACCCCAGCGTCTTCGCGGCGTTGAGGAGCTCGGGGTAGGTGATGACGTAGCCCAGCGCGCTGTCCTTGAGCACCACGACGAGCTGGCCGACCAGCGCCGGCAGCATCGCGGTCAGCGCCTGCGGCAGCTGGATGTTGCGCAGCGTCTGGCCCGGCGTGAGCCCGATCGACAGGCCCGCCTCGCTCTGCCCCGTCGGCAGGCCGTGGACGCCGGAACGGACCAGCTCGGCGATCACGGAGCCGTTGTAGAGGGTCAGCGCGATCACGACCGAGATCAGCGGCGCCGCCGAGGGCGAGACCACGCCGCTGGTGGCGAAGTAGCCGAAATAGAGGAACAGCATCATCATCAGCACCGGCACGGCGCGGAAGAACTCCACCACCACCCCGCAGACCCACCGGACCGCCACGAGGTGGGAGAGCCGACCCATCCCGAACACGATGCCGAAGACGCCCGCGAACACCACGGACAACGCCGCCGCCTTGATCGTGCCCCAGAGCCCGGGCAGGAGGTACGACGTCCACCAGACCGGCTCGGTGACGAAGCCCTTCCACTGGTAGCCCTGCAGCTGGTTGGCGTCGGCCATCCGGCCGAGTGCCACCCACAGACCGGCGATCATGAGCAGCACCCCGACGACGGTCATCAGGGCGTGCCGGCGCCGGGCCCGAGGGCCGGGCGCGTCGAACAGGACGTCGTGTGCGGCGGTCATCGCTTCACCGCCAGTCGTCGCGAGAGCGAGGTCGCGCCGACCCCGATCGGAAGGGTGAGGATCACGAAACCGATCGCGAACATCATGAAGACGGCCAGGCTGCCGCCTTCGTTCTCGGTGATCTGGGCGAGCAGGCCCGCTGCCTCCGGCGAGCCGGACGTACCGAGGATGACCGCCGCCACCGTGGTGTTCTTGACCAGGGCGATGAGCGTCGAGCCGAGGGGGGCGATGGCCCCGCGGAACGCCTGCGGCATCAGCACCTCGCTCAGGGACTGGGTGAAGGTGAGCCCGATCGAACGAGCCGCCTCGGCCTGGCCCAGCGGGATCGTGTTGACACCGCTGCGCAGCGCCTCACAGACGAACGCCGCATGGTAGACCGACAGCATGATCACCGCCCACCAGTAGGAGTCGCGCGCCTGGTCGGAGCTGATCGAGAGCCCCAGGATGATGCTGAAGCCGAGGATGCTCATCACCATGAGCACCGTCAGCGGGGTGTTGCGGACGATGTTGACGTAGCCGGTGCCGATCAGCCGCAGCGTGCGCACCGGGGAGACCCGGAAGACCGCCATCACGGTGCCGATCAGCAGCGACCCGAACGCCGAGAGCGCTGCCAGCTGGATGGTCACCCAGAAGGCGCCCAGGATGTCGTAGTTCCTGAGGATGTCGCCCATCGCCTCACCTTCGTCGAGCCGGGGTGGGTACGCCGCGGTGCGGCGTACCCACCCGCACGGTCACTGCCGGGTCGGGACGCTCCCGAGGAGCGGCCCGCTCACCTCACGAACACGCGTCGGGCGTCGGCGGGTTCATGTCCGGGTTGGGGGTGTAGTTCGCCGCACCCAGGTTGTCCTGGACGATCTGCTCCCACGACCCGTCGTCGATCATGCTCTGGATCGCGTCGGTGACGTCCTGGCACAGCTGGGTGTTGCCCTTCTCGAGGCCGATGCCGTAGTTCTCCTCGGAGAAGGTGTTGCCGACGACCTTGAGCTTGCCCTGGTTCTCCGGCTGCGCGGCGTATCCCGCGAGGATCGTGTCGTCGGTGGTCACCGCGTCGACACCGCCCGAGGTCAGCGCCGTCACGCACTCGGAGTAGGTGCCGAACTCACGCAGGTTGACGCCCGGCACCGCATCGGCGACGTTCTGCGCCGACGTGGAGCCGGTCACCGAGCACAGCTTCTTGCCGTCCAGCGACTCCGGGCCGGTGATCGAGGAGTCGTCGGAGCGGACCAGCAGGTCCTGGCCGGCGACGAAGTACGGCCCGGCGAAGCTCACCAGGTCCTTGCGCTCGTCGGTGATGGAGTACGTCGCCACGACGAGGTCGACCTGCCCGCTCTCGATCAGCGTCTCGCGCTGGGCGCTGGGAGCCTGGACCCAGGTGATGTCCCCGGCGCTGGTGCCGAGCTTGTCGGCGACATACGTCGCAACGTCGACGTCGAGGCCGGTGTAGTCCTCGCCGACCTTGAGACCGAGGCCGGGCTGGTCGAACTTGATGCCGATCTTGAGCCCTCCCGAGTCACTGCCGCTGCCGCCGTCATCTCCGCCGCAACCGGCGAGCGCGAACACCGCCACCGCTGCGAGCACCGTGGCTACTCGACCTGCCTTCATATGATTCATCCTTCATCTCTCGGTTTCACGTGGGTTCGTCTTCGGTCGTCATGGGTGGTCGGTCGGGCCGTTCGTGGTCGTGCGCAGCGGGCCTCGCCGGCCGCGCTCGGCGACGCTGGTCTCAGTGGGTGAGGATCTTGCCCAGGAAGTCCTTGGCTCGATCAGACTGCGGGTTGGTGAAGAACTCCTCGGGGGTGCCGGTCTCGACGACCCGACCTTCGGACAGGAAGACCACCGAGTCGGCGGCCTTGCGCGCGAAGCCCATCTCGTGGGTCACCACGATCATCGTCATGCCGCTCTTGGCCAGCTCGACCATCACGTCGAGCACCTCGTTGATCATCTCCGGGTCGAGCGCCGAGGTCGGCTCGTCGAAGAGCATCACCTTGGGGTCCATGGCCAGCGAGCGCGCGATCGCGACCCGCTGCTGCTGACCGCCGGAGAGCTGCGCGGGGTACTTCTTCGACTGATGGGCGACACCGACCCGCTCGAGGAGCTCCAGGGCGCGCTTCCCGGCCTCCTCCTTGGGCTGCTTGCGCACCTTGATCGGGCCGAGCGTGACGTTCTCGAGGATCGTCTTGTGCGCGAACAGGTTGAAGGACTGGAAGACCATTCCCACATCGGCGCGCAGCCGCGCCAGAGCCTTGCCCTCCTCCGGGAGCTCCTCACCGTCGATGGTGATCCGCCCGGACTCGAAGGTCTCCAGCCGGTTGATGGTGCGGCACAGCGTGGACTTGCCGGAGCCCGAGGGGCCGATCAGGATCACGACCTCGCCGTGGTTGACCGAGAGGTTGATGTCCTTGAGGACGTGCAGGTCACCGAAGTGCTTGTTGACGCCCTCGAGTACCACCAGCGGCTGAGACATGCACTTCACCCTGCACCGGTCATCGCGAATCGGTCAAGCGGCCACCGTCACAGGTCAGGACCGGATCGTGAGGAACGCGCTGTCGACCATCCCGTTCCACTGGTCGGAGGCCGAGGCCACCGTCGTGGAGTTCTGCAGCTTGCCACCGACCGTGAAGCGCGTTGCCCGCGCGAAGGACAGGTGGCCGATCGAGCGCACCGGCGACGTGGTCGTGCGTGCCTTGCCAAGCGAGCCGTCGGAGGTGATGGTGGACACCTTGACGACGAGGTAGTCGCCGGACGACGAGACCCGCCGCGTGCAGAGCACGTGGTACCACGTGCGGGCATGGACGCTCACCCGTGAGGTCACCAGGATCGTCCCGTCGTCACCCTTGACCCGGCACGAGAAGCGGTTGCCGTCCATCTGCAGCTTGTACTGTGCCGACTGGGCGGACAGGCCGCGCTGGACGAGGTTGTTGCCGTTGTCGTTGGGCGTGCCGCTGCTGGTGGCGTTGACCTTGGCGTCGGCGCCGAAGGTGAACTCGCGGGCACCCGGGGACAGGTCGTCGCTGCTGCCGCTGTTGGCGACCGACACGACGGCGCGCTGACCGCCGGACGTGCCGTCGTACGCCGGGAAGCGTGCGGCGACGCCGCTCTTGATCCGCGACCACCGGGCCCGCAGGTTGCCGCCGTTGGCCGTGACCAGGGTCTGCGTCGTCGAGCCGGTGCCCTCGTTGCCGACCGAGGTGATCGGCCGTCCGTGGGTGCTGCCGGTGAAGGTGATGCTGACCGGAGTCTCCGTCGCCGCTGCCGCGGGGCCGGCGGGCACCAGCAGCCCGAACGCGAGCACCACGACGCCGGCATGGCGAGTCCCGAGACGAGTCATGCCGCCCACCGTACGTCGGCCGGGGCCGGATCCCGGAATCGCTCGATCAGGTCAGCGCCGCCACCCGCGCGGGTAGGCCACCGCCGGCGCTGATGGCCCGGACCATGCCCTGCAGCGCCTCCAGCGCCACCCGCTGGGGGAAGGGTCCGTAGGACACCCGGGCCACCCCCAGGGCCTCCAGGCGGGCGGCCGGCGGGCCGCCCGGAAGACCGAGCACCGAGAGCCGGCCGGGCCCGAAGGCTGCGGCGAGCGGGCCGATCGCTGCCTCGGTGCGGGCGCCGATGACGAACACGCAGTCGGCGCCGGCCTCCAGGAAGGCGCGCCCGCGGGCGACCGCCTCCGCCACCCGGGCAGGCTCGTGGCCCGGGTCGCCCGGCTCGAGCAGCACGTCGGTTCTGGCGTTGAGCACGAACGGCACCCCTGAGAGTGCCGCGGCCGCCACCGCCGCCTCCACCCGGGCGACCGCCTCGGGCAGCGGGTCACCGAGGTCCTCGAGGTTGCCGCCGACGATCCCGGCATCGATCGCCCGACGGACCGTCTCCCCCGGGTGGCCGTAGCCCGCCTCCAGGTCGGCCGTCACCGGCAGCTCGACGGCGGCCGCGATCCGGCCGGCCAGGTCGAGCATCAGCTCGCGTGGGATCTGCTCGCCGTCGTCGTAGCCGAAGACCGCCGCCACCGCGTGGCTGGCGGTCGCCAGGGCCTGGGTGCCGGGAACCGCGGCGACCACCCGGGCGCTGGCGACGTCCCACACGTTGACCACGGCCAGGATCTCCGGCGCCAGGTGCAGGGCGCGCAGCCGGTCAGCGCGCGCGTGGGGGTCGTTCATGTCGCCTCCTCAGCCCCAGAAGACCCGCTCGACCACCTCGTGGGCCTGACGGGTGATCCGGAGATAGTCGTTGACCATCCGATCGCTGGAGCCGGGCGGGTAGCCGAGGACCGACGCCACGGCGGCGCGCTCGCGCGGGTCGCGCGGCAGCTGGTCGGAGGGCTTGCCGCGGACCAGCGTGATGGCATTGCGGACCCGGCTGACGGTGCGCCAGGCGAGCACGAGCGCCTCGACGTCGAGAGGGGCCAGGAGGCCTTCGACACCGGCTGCGGTCAGCGCTTCGACGGTGCGGGTGCTGCGCAGGCCCGGATGAGCACCGGCGTGCTGCATCTGGAGGAGCTGGGCGGTCCACTCGACGTCGGCGAGGCCGCCGCGGCCGAGCTTGAGGTGGGTGTGCGGGTCGGCCCCACGAGGCAACCGCTCGTTGTCGACGCGCGCCTTGATCCGGCGGACCTCGCGGATGTCGGCCTCCGACAGCCCCGCCGTCGGGAACCGGAGCGGGTCGATGAGGGCGGTGAAGCGCCGGCGGAGGTCGGCGTCGCCGACCACGGCGTCGGCGCGGAGCAGGGCCTGGAACTCCCACACCTTCGACCACTTCGCGTAGTAGGCGGCATAGGCGTCGAGGGTGCGCACCAGTGCTCCCTGACGACCCTCGGGGCGCAGGTCGGCGTCGATGTCGAGCGCGGGATCGGTGCCAGGGAGCGCCAACAGCCGGCGCAGCTCGTTGGCGACGGCCAGGGCGTACGACGCCGCCTGCTGCGGGTCGGCGTCGTCGTGCGGCTCGTGGACGAACATCACGTCGGCGTCACTGGCGTAGGCCAGCTCGAAGCCGCCGTACCGGCCCATCGCGACGACGGCGATCCGGGTCGGCGGCGCGTCGAGACCGCGTGCCGCGGTCTCCGCGCGCTCGACGACCTCGAGCGTCGCCTCCAGCGTGGCGTCGGTGAGCCGCGAGAGGGCGGCGCCGACGTCGGCGACGTCGACGAGCCCGAGCAGGTCGCCCGAGGAGATCCGGAACAGCTCGCGACGCCGGATGCCGCGGACGGCGCGGACGGAGTCCTCGGCCGAGCTCTGGCGGCCTGCCAGCGACCGCATCTCACCGAGCATCGCCGCTGCGGGCTGGGGTTCCAGGTCCCCTCCGAGCAGCCGCACACCTTCGGGCTCGCGCTCGAGGAGGTCGGTGGCATAGCGGGAGGTGCCGAGCAGCAGGGCCAGCCGCTGCGCCACCTGGCCCTCGTCGCGCAGCGTCTTGAGATACCACGGCGTCCGTCCCAGCGACTCGCTGATCCGGCGGAAGCCGAAGAGCCCGGCATCGGGATCCGGCGCGTCGGCGAACCACTCCAGCATGGCCGGCAGCAGCGCCCGCTGGATGGCCGCGGTGCGGGAGACCCCGCTGGTGAGCGCCTCGAGGTGCCGCAGCGCGGCGGAGGGGTCCTGGTAGCCCAGCGCGGCGAGCCGCTGCCGCGCGGCCTCGGGGCTGAGCCGGGCCTCCTCGCCGGGGATCCGGGCCACCGCCTCCAGCAGCGGGCGGTAGAACAGCTTCTCGTGAAGCCGACGCACCTCGCGCCGGTGATGGTTCCACGCCTCGTCGAGGCTCTCGCACGGGGTCGGTGACGTAGCCCAGCGAGCGGCCGAGCCGGCGCAGCGCCTCCTCCTGCTCCGGGACCACGTGGGTGCGCCGCAGCTGGAACAGCTGCATGCGGTGCTCCAGCGTGCGCAGCCAGGCGTAGGCCACGCCCAACGCGTCGCCGTCCTCGCGGCCGACGTAGCCGGCCCGAGTGAGCTCGGCCAGCGCGCTGAGCGTGGTCGACGACCGGACACGGGGTCGACGCGGCCGTGCACCAGCTGGAGCAGCTGGACGGCGAACTCGACGTCGCGCAGTCCACCGCTGCCCAGCTTGAGCTGTCGCTCCGCCTCCTGGCTCGGGATGTGCTCGACGACCCGGCGCCGCATCGCCTGGACGTCGGTCGACGAAGCCGTCGCGCTCGGCCACCGACCACACCATCGGCTCGACCAGCTCGACGAACGCGCGGCCGAGCGCGAGGTCGCCGGCGACCGGCCGTGCCTTGAGCAGCGCCTGGAACTCCCAGGTCTTGGCCCAGCGCTCGTAGTAGCCGCGGTGGCTCGCCAGGGTGCGCACCAGGGTCCGGCCCGGCCCTCGGGGCGGAGGTTGGCGTCGACCGGCCAGATGGTCCCCTCGGCCGTCTGGTCGGAGCAGACCTGCATCATGGCGGCCGGCCAGCTGGGTCGCCACCCGCAGCGCCGCGCTGCTCGGGCACGCCCTCGGCGGGCTCGGCCACGAAGATCACGTCGACGTCGGAGACGTAGTTGAGCTCGTGGGCCCCGCACTTGCCCATGGCGAGCACGGCCAGCCGCGTCGCGTGTCGCCTCCTCACCGACCCGGGCCCGGGCCACGGCCAGCGCCGCGTCGAGCGTGCCGGCGGCGAGGTCGGACAGCTCCGCCGCCGCGTCGTCGACGGACACGTGGTGGGCGAGGTCGCGGGCGGCGAGCCGGAGCAGGTAGCGGCGGTACTCGACGCGCAGCGCGTCGATCGCCGCCCGCTGCGGGAGCGTCGCTACCGGGGACTCGTCCTGCGGGTCGCGCGCCGACGGCCGCCAGCAGGCCGGCGCGGACGGCGTACGCCGCCGGGCGGGTCGAGCCGAGCGCGGGGTCGCCGCAGCTCGCGCCACTGCTCGGGGTGTCGGACCAGGTGGTCGGTCAGCGCCTGGCTGGCGCCGAGCACCAGCAGCAACCGCATCGCGGTGCCCTCGTCCTCGGCCAGCGCGGCGCACATCGCCTCCGACTCGTCGGAGGCCTCCAGCAGCCGCACCAGCCCGGCGAGGGCGAGGTCGGGATCGGCGGACCGCCCGAAGATCGCGACCAACGGCTCGCAGACCTCGCCCAGCAGGGCCAAGGACTCCCGAGCACGCTCGATGTCGTGGAAGCCCCACCGCAGCAGCGCCGTACGGCCGGTGACCGTCTCGGGGCTCCGCGGGGTCATCGCACCGTCGTCGCCGCGGCTGGCTGGCCGGCGGCGGTGATGGCGGCGAAGCGCGCTGCCAGCGGCCGCCAGGCGTCGTCGAGCTCGGCGCGGGCGGCGTCGACCTCGGCCAGCACCTCCTCGGCGTCGACGCCCGCGCGGCGCGGCTCGTCGGGCTCCTCCTCGACCCACCGGCGTAGCAGCGGCTCGTCGATCTCGGGGTGCCACTGCACGCCCCACACCGTCTCGGCGAACCGCGCGGCCTGGATCTCCCCGGTCGACGCGGTGGCCATGCAGGTCGACTCCGCAGGCAGCTCGGTGACGATGTCGCTGTTCCAGTGGATGCCACGGCGAGGGGTGGCGACGGCGGCGAACAGCGGGTCCGCGGCGGCCTCCTCGCCCCAGCCGACGTCGAGCAGGCCGATCTGCTGGCCCGCCGGGTTGGTGACGACCGCGCCGCCGAGGGCGACGGCGGCGACCTGGTGACCGAGGCAGATGCCGAGGGTCGGCACGCGTTCGCGAGCCGCCTCGACGACGAGAGCCTTCACGCCGGCCAGCCACGCGACCTCGGCGTCGTGGTGGGCGCTCATCCAGCCGCCCATCACCAGCAGGCCGGCGTACCCGGCGAGAGTCGACGGGAGCGCGTCACCGGCCCACGGCTGACAGACGTGGAGGTCGCAGCCGGCGTCCTCCAGCCAGAGGCCGAACCAGGCCGGCGGGTCGTCGGCCTCGTGCTCGACGACGAGGATGCGGGGGCGCGCGCTCACAGCCGCAATCTAGCGGCAGCCCGGTCCGCTCCGGGTGGCAGACCGGGACCAGGAGGTGTCAGGCCGGGGCGATGCCGGCGGCGAGCAGTGCCCCGCCGACCAGCGTGAGCGCCGCCGCCAGCCAGCGCTGGCTCCAGACCTGCTCCATGGTGCCGAGAACGCCGACCAGCAGCATCCACCACGGGAGCAGGGCGGCCCAGGCGGCGTCGTCGCGACGCGGCACCGCCACGAAGCCCTGGTCGAAGGTGCGGTAGCACATGTAGGCGAGAACGATCGCTGCGACGCCGAGGGCGATCATCGCCGCCAGCACCGGCCATCCACGTGTCTGGCCGGGGTGCGCCGGCACCAGGCGCCACCGGACCGACGCCAACAGGGTCAGCGCCACGCCGGCGACCAGGAAGCCGACGACGAGCTTGTGTCGCATGACCGGCTCGATCTCGGTGAGGCCGGCTCAGCGCCCAGGAGGAGATCACCAGGCCGAGACCCGACAGCATCGCCAGCGCCCGGCTCACCGAGCCGGGGCTGGAGGCGAACATCAGCGCCGCCACGCCGTTGACCAGCAGCACCACCGCCATGGTGGCCGAGATGATGCCCAGGCGGGGCTGCAGGACCACGCCGCCGGAGATGGCGGACTGGACGTCGAAGGCCACAGCGGTCCAGACCACTCCGGCGGTGACGACCAGCCAGAGCAGCGGCTCGACCACCACTCGGGGGTAGCCGTGGACCCTGTCCACTCCCAGCGCTTGAACTGTCATAGGACCGGCAACATCCTGTCTCGCTCGAAGGCGGACACCTGGATGCGGTACTCCGCCCACTCCTGCCGCTTGTTGCGCAGGAAGAAGTCGTAGACGTGCTCGCCCGAGAGTCTCGGCGAGCAGCTCGGAACGCTCGGCGATGCCGATGGCGTCCTGCAGGCTCTTGGGCAGCGGCTCGATGCCCAGGGCCTGCCGCTCACGCTCGGTCAGCGACCACACGTCGTCCTCCGCTCCGGGGGGCAGCTCGTAGCCCTCCTCGATGCCCTTCATGCCTGCCGCCAGGATCACCGCGAACGCGAGATACGGGTTGCAGGCAGCGTCGATGGTACGCAGTTCGATGCGTGTTGAGTTGACTTTCGAAGGTTTGTACATCGGGACCCGGACCATGGCCGAGCGGTTGTTGTGGCCCCAGCAGATGTACGCCGGCGCCTCGCCGCCGCCCATCAGCCGCTTGAAGCTGTTGACCCACTGGTTGGTGACGCAGGTGATCTCGGCCGCGTGGGTGAGGATGCCCGCGATGAACTGCCGGCCGGTCTTGGACAGCTGGTACTCGGCGCCGGCCTCGAAGAACGCGTTGCGGTCGCCCTCGAACAGCGACACGTGGGTGTGCATGCCCGACCCCGGGTGCGTGGTGAACGGCTTGGGCATGAAGCTCGCCCACAGCCCCTGGCTGAGCGCCACCTCCCGCACGACCGTGCGGAACGTCATCACGTTGTCGGCGGTGGTCAGCGCGTCGGCGTAGCGCAGGTCGATCTCCTGCTGCCCCGGGCCGCCCTCGTGGTGGCTGAACTCCACCGAGATGCCCATCGACTCGAGCATCGTGATCGCCTCGCGGCGGAAGTCGGCGCCGCGCGACTGCGCGGTGTGGTCGAAGTAGCCGCTGCGGTCGACCGGCACCGGGCTCCTGGCCGGACTCCGGGGAGTCCGGAAGACGTAGAACTCGATCTCGGGGTGGGTGTAGAAGGTGAACCCCTGGTCGGCGGCCTTGCTCAGGGTGCGCTTGAGGACGTGGCGCGGGTCGGCGTACGACGGGCTGCCGTCGGGCATCAGGATGTCGCAGAACATCCGCGCGGTCGACGGCCCCTCGCCCCGCCACGGAAGGATCTGGAACGTCGACGGGTCGGGCTTGGCCAGCATGTCGGCCTCGTAGACCCGGGCGAAGCCCTCGACCGCGGAGCCGTCGAAGCCGATGCCCTCGTCGAAGGCGCCCTCGAGCTCGGCCGGCGCCACCGCCACCGACTTGAGGAACCCGAGCACGTCGGTGAACCACAGCCGCACGAACCGGACGTCGCGCTCCTCGAGAGCGCGGAGCACGAAGTCTTCCTGCTTTCCCATGCGGCCCATGATGGCGCAGGGATGTTTCGGCCGCGTGACCCGACACGACATGCGCGTCCGTGGTCGCGCGACATGCCTGTCCTGGCGGCGCGACATGCCTCCCGTGGTGTGGCGACATGCGCGTCGTGGTCGCGCGACATGCGCGCAGTCGGTCGCGCCGCCGTGCGGCGCGTGTTCTCAGGCGAGCGGCTGCTGCAGCTCGATGACCTCGTCCTGGCGTCCGTCGAGGTGGATCTCGTGATAGATCTCCCGGCAGATGCCTGACCGTCTCGAGCCCCTGCTCCGCCAGGTGTGCTCCGAGCGCCTGCCAGGCATCTCCGATCCCGCTGATCGGGCCACGGTACGTCGTCACGACGGCCCGCTCGACCGCCGGGAGCGACGCCTCCTCCACCCCGGCGGGGACGTCGGCGGCCTCCACGGCCGCTGCGAGGCGCAGGCGGTCGCCGTCGCCGGCGTACCACGCCATCGAGGGGCCGGGCAGGTGCCCGTCGAACGCGGACACCAGCCGCTCGAACAGCGGCCCGATGACGCTGGCGATCTCGGGCTGCTCGCTGACCTCGGCAGTGAGCTGGGCGAGGTGAACCTCGGGCAGTGACGTGCGGGTGAACTCCATCTGACTGTCTCCTTCGATGAGTCGGAGGCGTCGCTCGATCTCGGCCAGCCGACCGAGGTCTCGGTCGATCTGCCGCGCCAGCTCCTGCCGGCGCTGCTCGAGCAGGCCGTGCACCTGGTCCGGCGACGCCCCGTCGATCAGCTCGCCGACCTGCTCCAGGGTGAACCCGAGCTCCTTGAAGGCGACGAGCTCGTGGGCGCGGGACAGCTGGCCCGGGCGATAGCGGCGGTAGCCGGTGAACCGGTCGACCTCCGCCGGCACGAGCAGGCCGAGGGCGTCGTAGTGGCGCAGGCTGCGCACCGACACCCCGGCGAGGCGAGCGAACTCTCCAATGGTCAACATGACGCCGTCAGCCCATCGCCTGACACGGTGTCAGGGTCAAGTGACTCTGTCCCGCCACCCACCGATCCCGCCACCACGACGCGCATCTCGCGCGGCAACATCACGCATCTCGGGGGACCACCACCCACATCTCGGGCAGCCACGACGCGCATGTCGCGTCAGGGGGCGGTGGGGACGTGCTCGTCGATCTCGGCCAGCCAGACCGCGGCCGAGGCGTCCGACGGCATCCGCCAGTCGCCGCGGGGCGACATCGTGCCGCCGTCGCTCACCTTGGGCCCGTTGGGCAGCGCCGAGCGCTTGAACTGGCTGGCGAAGAAGCGCTGGACGAACACCCGCAGCCATCGCCGCACCTCCGCCAGGTCGTAGGCCTGCCGACGATCCTCGGGGAAGTTGGGCGGCCAGTCGCCGACCGTCGCGTCGCGCCAGGCGTGCCAGGCGAGGAAGGCGATCTTGCGCGGGCGGTAGCCGCGGCGTACGACGTGGTAGAGCGTGAAGTCCTGCAGGGCGTAGGGGCCGACGGTGGCCTCGGTCGACTGCGGCTCACCATCGTCGGCCGGAATCAGCTCCGGGGTGATCTCGTGGTCCACGATCTGGCGAAGGACGGCGTTGGTGTCGTCGCCGAACTCGCCCGAGTCGGCGACCCAGCGGATGAGGTGCTGGATCAGCGTCTTGGGCACGCCGGCGTTGACGTTGTAGTGCGACATCTGGTCGCCCACGCCGTAGGTGCACCAGCCCAGCGCCAGCTCGGACAGGTCCCCGGTGCCGAGCACGATGCCGCCGCGGTGGTTGGCCAGCCGGAAGAGGTAGTCGGTGCGCAGCCCGGCCTGGACGTTCTCGAAGGTGACGTCGTAGACCGCCTCGCCGGCAGCGAAGGGGTGGTCGAGGTCGGCCAGCATCTGACGGGCCGCCGGCCTGATGTCGAGCTCCTCGAAGGTGACCCCGAGCGACATCGCCAGCCGGGTGGCGTAGTCCTTGGTGGTCGCCGAGGTCGCGAAGCCCGGCAGGGTGAAGGCGTGGATGTCGGCACGGGACCGGCCGAGCAGGTCCATCGCCCGCGCCGCGACGATCAGCGCGTGGGTCGAGTCGAGCCCGCCGGAGACGCCGATGACGATCTTCGGCTGCCCGATCGCGTGCAGCCGCTGCTCCAGCCCCGCCACCTGGATGTGGTAGGCCTCGTAGCAGTCCAACGCCAGCCGCGCGGGGTCGTCGGGCACGAAGGGGAACCGGTCGACCTTGCGCCGCAGCCCGATGTCGCCGGCGGGCGGACGGAGCTCGAGCTCGACGACGCGGAACTCCCGGGTGCGCTCGTCGTGGGTGCGCCGGTTGTCGTCGAAGGTGCCCTGCCGCAGCCGCTCCTGACGGATCCGGTCGAGGTCGACGTCGGCAACGCTGCGACGCGGCCCCTCGGGAAAACGCTCGGACTCCGCCAGCAGGTCGCCGCACTCGTAGACCATCGTCTGGCCGTCCCACGACAGGTCCGTGGTCGACTCGCCCTGCCCCGCCGCCGCGTAGAGGTACGCCGCGTTGCAGCGCGCGCTTGCCGAGCGCACCAGCAGGCGCCGGTCCTCGGCGCGGGCGACGGTGATCGGGCTGCCGGACAGGTTGGCGAGCACGGTCGCGCCGGCCAGGGCGGCCTCCGCGCTCGGCGGGATCGGCACCCACATGTCCTCGCAGACCTCGACGTGCAAGCGCAGCCCGGGCACGTCCACCGCCTCGAACACCAGGTCGGGACCAAGCGGCACGTCCTCGCCGCCCAGCCTGATCCAGGAGTCGCGCCGGTCGTCGCCCGGGGCGAAGTGCCGACGCTCGTAGAACTCCCGGTAGGTCGGCAGGTACGACTTCGGCGCCACCCCCAGCACCCGGCCACGGTGCACCACGACCGCGCAGTTCAGCACCCGGGTGCCCTGCACCAGCGGCGCGCCCACGACGACGACCGGGAGCAGGTCGGCGGTCGCCGCGGCCAGCTCCTGGACCGCCGCCTCGACCTCGGCCAGCAGGGTGTCCTGGAGCAGCAGGTCGTCGATGGCGTATCCACTCAGGGCGAGCTCGGGGAAGACCGCGACGGCCACGCCCTCGTCATGGCAGGCCCGCACCTCGGCCAGCACCGTGGCGAGGTTGGCCCGCGGGTCTGCCACCGCCACCGGCACGGTGCACGCGGCCACGCGGGCGAAGCCCTGGGCGTACGCCGAGGTGAAGTCCACGCCTGGAGTCTAGGGGCCGGTTGCGCGATTCCCCGGACGCGGTGAGCTCGTCCGTGTTTCCATCGAATCCATGCGCTCTCTTCGCAAGCGCCCGGCACCCGTGCGCATGTTCACCACCGGCCACCCCGACGACGACGCGCGCCTCGAGGTGCTCGCAGAGGACGACGGGCTGAGCCGCCCCCACTCGTGGAGCCACTTCCTGTGGTTCCCCTCCGAGGAGGCGGCCGAGGAGGCCACCGGCCGGCTGGCCGCCTCGTTCACCACCCGCCACGTCGAGAACCCCACCGGGCCCGGCTGGCTGGTGCAGGCACTGCGCGAGCAGGTGCTGATCACCCAGGAGTCGGTCATCGAGGTCCGCTCCGACCTGACCGCGCTTGCCCAACACCTCGGTGGTCGGTACGACGGCTGGCAGGCCTGGACCTGACCGGTCGAGCCAGCACGTGACCACCGTCACCACGACGGCGGGACGGGCCGCGGGCTAGCGTGGTGCGGTCCGTGGACTCCGCCAGGGAGCCGCGAGTCACACCCCTTGCGGGGAGGAGTCCGTCATGACCGAGTTCACTGGTTCGGCGCCCACCGTGCCGGCCAAGCGCGTCCGCACCCACCACCTGCGTGAGATGAAGGAGCGCGGGGAGAAGATCACGATGCTGACGACGTACGACATGTACACCGCGCAGATCTTCGACGACGCCGGCATCGACATCCTCTTCATCGGTGACTCGGCGTCCAACAACGTCTACGGCAACGCCACCACGATCCCGGTGACCGTCGACGAGCTGCTGCCGCTGGTGCGGGCGGTCTCGCGGGTCGCCCAGCGCGGGCTGGTGCTGGCGGACCTGCCTTTCGGCTCCTACCAGCGGTCCCCCGAGCAGGCCTTCGACACCGCGGTGCGCTTCATGAAGGAGGCCGATGCCCACGCGGTGAAGGTCGAGGGCGGCGCCGAGATCGCCCCCCAGGTGGAGAAGCTGACGACCAACGGCATCCCGGTGATGGCGCACATCGGCTTCACCCCGCAGAGCGAGCACGCGCTCGGCGGCTATCGCGTGCAGGGCCGCGGCGGCGCGGCCGACCGGGTGCGCGAGGACGCCCGCGCGATGCAGGAGGCCGGCGCTTTCGCGATGGTGATGGAGATGGTGCCCGGCGACGTCGCCGCCGAGATCACCGCGGAGCTGGCGATCCCGACGATCGGCATCGGCGCCGGCGTCGACTGCGACGGTCAGGTGCTGGTCTGGCAGGACGCGTTCGGGCTGCGGACGGGCCGGATGGCGCGGTTCGTCAAGCAGTACGCCGACGTCCACGGCGTGCTGCTGGAGGCGGCGCGGGCCTATGCGGACGACGTCAAGGCCGGCACGTTCCCGGGGCCCGAGCACACGTTCTGAGCGGGGCGCGGGCGGTCGCGCGGGGCCGCTGGTGGACAGGGGCGCCGCGCTGGGGCACGGTGGCGGGCATGGCTGACACCCCTGTGAAGAAGAGCGCGGCGAAGAAGAACACCACCAAGAAGGCACCTGCGAAGAAGGCGCCCACCAAGAAGGCGCCCACCAAGAAGGCGCCCACCAAGAAGGCGCCCACCAAGAAGGCCCCCGCCAAGCCGGCACCGGCGACCCAGGCTCCGACGGCCGCGTCGGCGAGCGACATCCCGGTCACCCCGGCTGCCAGCGTTGCCCCGCCGGCCGGCCGGCGGACCACCGCGGAGCAGGCAGCAGCGACGGTCGAGCAGGCTGCAGCCGCGCTGTGGCTCGCCGAGCAGAGCGCCGAGAAGATCGCGCGGGAGGTGGCGGAGCGGGTGGCGGCCGAGGTGGCGTCCAACGCGTTCGCGCAGAGCATCCAGCAGGCGGTCACCGCCGCGGTGACCGAGGCGCTCAAGCAGGCCAAGACCGCCGGCGAGGTGGCCAGCGGTGTGGCGGCCGACGCCCGGAAGCGCCTTCCCCGCCGCTGACGGGAGCGATCAATGCTCGGCGTCGTCGTTCCATTTCGGGTCGTGGTCCCACTCGTCGTTGCGCTCCTCGACGATGTCGAGCGCCCGGGCCGCCTGCTCGCGGGTGGGGTAGGGGCCCAGCCGGTCGGCGTTGCGGCACCCCTCCTCGCCCTCGACGGTGTGGTGGGTGAGGCAGAACCAGTACTCCTGCTCGGTGTCGCTCATGGGGCGAAGGTACCCCGATCCGGCTACCCTGGACCCTGCGGAGGGGCTGGCCGGGCGACCGCGGTCCGCCGTACCACCAGGTGCGTCGGGTCGAGGAAGGTCCGGGCTCCACAGGGCGCGGTGGTGGGTAACCCCCACCCGGGGCAACCTGCGGGACAGTGCCACAGAGAGCAGACTGCCGCCCGGTCCGCCGGGCGGTGAGGGTGAAACGGTGGTGTAAGAGACCACCAGCGCGCCGGGTGACCGGCGTGGCTCGGCAAACCCCACCAGGAGCAAGGTCAAGAAGTCCCGGGTCGCAAGGTCCGGGGCGCGCGCACGACCGAGGGCGGCCCGCCCGAGTGCGCGGGTAGACCGCACGAGGCGGCCGGCGACGGTCGCCCCAGATAGATGGTCGCCACCGGCGGCGCCGCGAGGCCCGCCGGAACAGAACCCGGCCTACAGGCCAGCCCCTCCGCACCCCCTCACCTATCAGTCCGCGTGCGCGAGAGCAAAGGCTCAGTCCGTGCCCACGCGATCAGCCGTCGAGGGCTTCCGCGGCCCGCGGGCGCCTCGCGAGAGCCGTCGTTGGAAGACGAGCAGCCCACCGATGAGCGCGGGGAACCCGAGGGCCACAGGGAGGATGCCGCGGGGGTTGAGACTCCGTTGGTCGGCGACCTGCACACGAAGAACGTTGGAGGTCGCGACCTCGTCGGCCCCCGGAGAGAGAGAACGACGGCGTAGGTCGCGAGAGTGCCGCTGCTGATCGGCTGAATCGTCCAGTCGACCGTCACGCTGGCGCCCGCCGCGACGCGACCGACGCGGCGGGAAAGCGTCGCGGTCCAGTCCTCCGGGTCGACCGAGGTCGAGCGAGCGGGGTCGGTGATGTCGAGGTGGACGACCAGGGGTGGGCTCGAGGCGGCTCCGTTGTTGGTGACCTCGACGCTCAGGTCGACCGCACCGCCCAGGTCGACGGCACTCGTCGTCGGGTCGATCCTCACGGCGATCGTTCGGGCGAGGCCCTCGGCCTGAGCCGGGGCGGGGACGCACCACGACCCAAGGCTCAGCAGGCTGGCGACCACCAGGAGGACCTTGCTCATCGCGACTCCGCCAGCGTGAGGCGGCCGGCCAGGGCGATGGCAGCCATCGTCAGCACCACCGCGGCCAAGACAGGCGACGCGAGGTAGGAGCATTGGGCAGTCCACGTCTGCTGCTGGACCAGCACGTGGTGGTCGTGGCCCGGCCCGGCATCGACTCCCTCATCGTGGAGGCTGACTACTGAAGCCAACCTGTAGCGGGACGCGACGGCCCGAGCGAGGGTCATGACCGACGCGGGCACGCCCTGACGGAGCGGCAGCGGCTCAGTCCCCTGTCGACGACTCGTGCTCGAAGTGCTGGACCCGGGCGTCGGGCCCGGGGAACACCAAAGCCTGGTGCCCGGTGTCCGACCACCGGACGAGGTAGGGCGGACTGCCGTCCTCGTGTTCCACCTCGAGGATCTCGCCGTCTCGGACGGCGTCACCCACGTGATGCCCCTGCACGATCAACCGGTCACCTGGCTTCGCGAACACGACGACCTCCCCTTCTTGTTGTCACTCTTCGCCGCCCGCCCGGCGCGTAGACAGAGGAGAAGGTCCCCTCTCTGGGGATTCGCAGCGCGGCCGCGACGGAGAGAAGCGACGGGCGCCTGTTGGCCTGGACTGGTGCGCCGTGGGCCCGCGACAAGGCGAACGGGTCCGGCTGGACGAGGGGCCGCCGAGGTCCCGCCGCGAGGGCTTTCGCCCCTGGTGAGCCCGTGAACCACCGACCAGGATGGAGGTGTCGGCACTCCACGAAGGAGGTTCACTTCCGTGATGACGCCCTCGAGGACCGAGTCCGAGATACGGCGGTCGTCGGCCGCCGCTGCGCTGTCGGCGCTCGGGTCGCACAGGTCCGACGTCCAGGAGCTCAGTCTCCAGTGCCGACGAGGTCATCATGTGGCGGCTGTCTACCAGACCGACGCCGGGCCGGTGTTCTGGTCGAGGATCGGGCCGCACAGCCACGGCTCCCGGGACTTCGTCGACCGCGGGCAGCACGGAGCGCGCGGGGGCAGGGACTATGTCGACCTGCTTCGGGCGCCGACGTCCGCCGGGGACGACCTGCCGGCCTGGTGCGACTGCGGCGGCTGGACCCTGTCCCGGGCCGAGGTAGCCCGCCTGGTCGCCTCAGGCCAGCGCACGGTGCACCTGAGCTGAGCCGATCGCCAAACGGCTCGCCACCATCGGTCTGGAGTCCACCGACGAGCACCGTCGCGCCTATCGAGAGATCCTGTTCACCACCGCCGGTCTCGAGGAGTACATCGGCGGCGTCATTCTGTTTCGATGAGACCCTCCGCCAGCAGGCCAGCGACGGCGCGTCGTTCGCGAAGCTGCTGGCCGATCGCGGCATCGTGCCGGGGATCAAGGTCGACGCCGGGACCCGGCCACTCGCCCTGTGCGCGGACGAGGTGGTCACCGAGGGCCTGGACCGGCTGCGCGACCGCTTCGAGGAGTACGCCGCCCTGGGGGCCCGCTTCGCCAAGTGGCCCGCGGTGATCCGCATCGGCGACGGCCGGCCGACGACGACCTGCATCGAGGCCAACGCCCACGCCCTGGCCCGCTACGCCGCGCTGAGCCAGGAAGCGGGGCTCACCCCGATCGTCGAGCCCGAGGTGCTGATGGACGGCCACCACTCACTCCTCGAGTGCGCCACGGTCACCGAGACGACGCTGCGCTGCGTCTATGACCAGCTTGCCCGGCACCGCGTCGTCCTCGAGGCGACCCTGCTGAAGCCCAACATGGTGCCGGGCACCGCCTGCGAGGCGCGCGCAACGGACGATGAGATCGCGGAGGCGACCCTGTCCACCCAGCCGTGGGAGCTGAGTTTCTCCTTCGGCCGTGCCCTGAAAGCGCCGGTCCTGCGCGCGTGGGCAGGCGAGGAAGCCAACCGTGGCGACGCCCAGGCCGCGCTGCTGCGCCGGGCCGGCCTCAACTCGGCCGCCCGGACCGGCTCCTGGCTGCCCGAGATGGAGGAGTGACCGTGGTGACGCCCTGCGGTCGGCAACGACCCAAGCGCCGGCTCAGTCGGGGTCGGAGTAGGCGTCGGGGTCGAGCAGTTTCGAGGCCAGCACCGCGGCCTGCGTGCGACGTTCGAGACCGAGCTTCTCGAGGATGCTGGACACGTAGTTCTTGACCGTCTTCTCCGCGAGGCGCATCTGCTCCCCGATCTGCCGGTTGGTCAACCCCTCCGCGATGTAGTGCAGCAGCTTGAGCTCCTGGCTGGTCAGCGAGGCCAGCTCGGGCGCCGTCTCCGGGCCCTTGCGTACCCGCTCCAGCACGGCCGTCGACAGCTCGGGGTCGATCAGCGACCTGCCCGCGGCGACATGGCGGATGGCGGTGACCAGGTCGGCCGCCCGGGTCTCCTTCAGCAGATAGCCCGAGGCGCCGGCCATGATGGCGCCGAACAGCGCCTCGTCGTCATCGTAGGAGGTGAGGATGACGGCCCTGATGCTCGGGTCCACCGACCGCACGGCCCGGCACACCTCGATGCCGTTGCCGTCGGGGAGTCGGCTGTCGAGCACCGCGACGTGCGGCCGCAGGGCCGGGATCCGGGCCGTGGCCTCCACGGCCGATCCCGACTCGCCGACGACCTCGATGTCCTCGGCGGATCCCAGCAGGGCGCGCAGCCCCTCGCGAACCACCTCGTGGTCGTCGAGCAGGTAGACCCGGATCGGGGCGCTGGGCATGGTGCATTCCTAGCACCTCAGGCGAGGCGACTCCGGTCGGACCACTCGGCGCTCAGCGGATCGGGACCCGCCACAGCAGGGTGGTGCCGCCTCCGCCCGCACCCGGCCCGAGCTCCAGGGTCCCGTCTCGTTGCTCGGCCCGAACCCTCAGGTTTGCCAGCCCGCTGCGGCGCGCGGCCGTCCCGACACCGATCCCGTCGTCCTCCACCCGGATCGTGAGGAGCGAGTCGGCCACCGTGACCGACGCGCTGACCTGCCGCGCGTGAGCGTGCCGGGCGACGTTGGTCAGCGCCTCACGGACCACGGCCAGGACGTCCTCGAGAAGCTCCTCGTTGCCGACCGCATCGACGGGACCGCGGAAGCTGACCTGGGGATCCAACCCCAGCGTAGGTGTCACGTCCGCGACGACACCGCGGACGCCCGACCGCACGCCGCCCGCCGCCAGCAGCGTGCGGGGCTGGAGCTGGAAGATGGACGCGCGGATCTGGCGGATCGCGGTGTCCAGGAGGTCGACGACGTCCTCGATCGGCTCCGCCTCGGCGACGCCACCCAGTGCCGTCGATACCGCGCGCAGCTTCATGCCGGAGGCGAACAGTTGCTGGATCACGTGGTCATGCAGGTCCCGGGCGATTCGCGCACGGTCCTCGAAGAGCGCCATCCGGCTCGCCTCGCGACGCCCGTCGGCGATCTCGAGGGCCACCGAGACGTGCGAGGCGAAGATCCTGGCCAGATCCACGTCGAGAGCTCGGAAGCCGCGACGGCTCCGGCCTCGACCGACGAACAGCACGCCTCGCACCCCCTCCGCCCCGGCGAGCGGAAGCAGCATCACCGGACCGACCGACACGAGCCCGGCGAGCATCACCCGGTCCGCCTCGACGCCGCCCCAGGAGGCGCCGTCCTCGACCACCCGGGGGGCCCCGGAATCCAGGACGGCCTGGGCGAGTGTGTTCTCGATCGGATAGCTGAAGTCCGTGAGTGCCTGCGACCCGGCTCCCACGGCCACGGCCACCTCCAGCCGCTCCCGGGACTGGTTCGGCTGCACCACCGCGACGAGGTCGGCGTCGGCGAGGTCGCTCATGCGGAGGGCGATGAGACGGAGCCCGTCGTCGCCCGGCGCGGCGAGCACCTGCTGAGTGATGTCGGCGGAGGCTTCGAGCCACTCCTGGCGTCGGGTCGCCTCCCCGTAGAGCCGAGCGTTCTTGATCGTCACACCAGCGGTGGCCGCCAGCGCGGAGACGAGCTCCTCGTCCTCGACGCTGAAGTCCCCGGCGGTCTCGGAGGCGAGATAGAGGTTGCCGAACACCTCGTCGTTCACCCGGATAGGCACCCCCAGGAAGCCCCGCATGGGTGGATGGTGCTCGGGGAAGCCGATCGAGCGGACGTCGTCGCGCAGGTCATCGAGCAGGATCGGTCGCGGGTCCTCGATCAGGGCACCGAGGAGACCTTTGCCCTCCGGGGGGTGCCCCACCGCATCGACACTCGCCTGGTCCATGCCGACGTGGATGAACTCCTCCAGGCCGTCACCCTCGGCTCGGATCACGCTGAGGGCGCCGTAGGGGGCGCCGACCAGCTCACAGGCTGCCTCGACGATGCGGCGGAGCAGTGAGCCCAGGTCGAGGTTCCCGATCAGCTCGCGGTTGGCGCGCAACAGCCCCCGCAGCCTGGTCTGAGCGTCCGCCACGTGCTGCAGAGGATCGACCTCGGGGGTGAGCAGGGGGTCCGGCTCCGGTCGCGGCGCCACCAGCGGGTCGCTCGTGGTCGACTGGCCGGGCCCCGCTCCCACATCCACGCCTCCACGGTATCCCCCGGGAGGCCGGGCAACCTTCCGCCGGAGGGCGGGCGCTGACGGGGCGGGCGCCGGATGAAGGGCCCAGGTCACCTGGGGGTCGAGCCGTGCCTCGCGGTCGGCTCCGGACGGACGGGCCCCCGGTCGAGGCGAGAGTCTGGTTGCGGGCGCCGGGGCGCGCGCACTCCTGGCCCGTCGACGACCGGATCCACCACGACGAGCGGGCAGTCGATGAGCCGGCGGCACGCCTCCGCCACCGGGGGCAGGCCGCGACGGCGCGACTGTCCGCCCCTGGAGACCCCGAGGACCAGGAGATCGGCCCCCCGGCTCCTCGCGGCGAGCGCGTCCACCGGATCGGCGTTGTCCACGAAGACCCGCACCTCCGGGTCGCGTGGCCGGTCCTCGCGGCGCGCCAGTGCCCTACGAAGTCCCTCGACCGCGCGGCCGCGAGCGTCGCTGTAGTGCCCGGGAACCTCATGGATCAACGGCTCGCCCAGGTCGGGCCAGGCGGTGACGACATCGACCGCCCACCCGCGTCGGGCCGCCACGTCCAGCGCCCAGGCCAGCGCCTCGGCGCTGGCGTCCGAGCCGGTGACCCCGACGACCACCCGCCCGCCCGTAGGGGGCAAGGAGTCCGTCGTGGTCTCGTGCGCCAGGGTCATCACCGGTCGCCACCTCCTCGCGGACCGGCGTCCGCCGGTCCTGGTCGCCGACGCGAGCCCCGCCCTCCCCCCGAGCGGGGACCCGCATCGACAGCCTGGATCGCCCCCGAGCGCGCCCCGCGCCGTCAGCGGACCGAAGCGGGCAACGGGCTGCGTAAGCCCTCGACAAAGCCGACGTCGGTCGCGTCCACAAAGCGGTGCTGGGTGATCGCTGTCGTCCGACGAGACCACCACGATCAGCCCACACAGGCGCCTATCCACACCTAGAACCGAGGCTAGCAGTCCCTCCCCGGCCCGGAAGGGGTCCAAGGTCCCTACCGCAACATGTACCGAACCCTCTCGAGCCCTCAGACCAGCCGGAACTCCACCGTCCGCGTGGCCAGGTCGGCGATCGCCAGCCGCACGGTGACCTCCTCGCCGAGCGGCAGCTCCGAGGAGGACTCGACCTCGGCCTCGACGGCGGGCTCCGAGACGGTGACCACGCCACGGCGAGGGTCCTTCTCCGCCACTTCGATCACGGCGGCGGAGAACTCCTCCCCCACCCGGCGCCGCAGGATGCCGGTCTCGACCAGGTCGACGACGGCGTTCTCGTAGGCGTTGGCGCGCCGGGTCGACTCGCGCATCTCGTCGGGCAGGTCCGGCATCGCGGCGAGCACCCACTCCGGCACCGGCTCACCGGCGCACAACGACACGCAGATCTCGCCGGCGAACCGATCGACCAGGCGGCGCAGTGGCGCGGTGACGTGGGCGTACGGCGACGCGAGGCCGGCGTGCTCGGTCTGGTCGGGCGGGGCGCCGTCGAAGGCGGCGTACCCGCTCCCCCGGAGCAGCCGCGTCGAGGCCACCGCCATCGCGGCCTGGGCCGGCTCCGACGGGTCGAGCCGACGGATGAAGTCGGCCGGAGTCTCGGCGCGGGGCCAGTCCAGCCTCAGCGCGTGCGCCACCCGGCGCAGCCGCTTCACGTCGCGAGGGTCGGCCGGCGGCAGCGTGCGCAGGATCCCGACGCCACCGGCGAGCATCAACGCGGCGGCGCCGAAGCCGCACAGCAACGACATCTGGGCGTTCCACAGCTCGACGGGCAGCTGCGAGCGGAACTCCAGGCTCCACTCCTCCCCCTCGACCACGATCTCCTGCTCGGGCATCGGGAGGGTCATCCCCCCACGCTCGATCTCGACCGCGATGCGCTTCTCCCCGACCTCGCGAAGCAGCCGCAGCGACTCCTCCGCGGCGCCGGCGTCGAGCGCCACCTGCACCTCGTCATAGGACAGCTTGGCCCGCGAGCGAACCAGCGCGCGCTCCACGCGCGTGTCGGTGCGCTCGCCGTCGGCTCCCATCGTGACCGTCCACAGCAGCGCGGGACGCACCCGTCCGGGGAGCAGCGACCCGGCGTCCTCCGAGAGCACGGTCGGGTGGAGGGGGATCGTGGAGTCGGCGCCGTAGAAGCTCTGGCCGCGCCGGTGGGCCTCCCGGTCGACCGGATCACCAGGAGCGACGTACGCCGCCACGTCGGCGATGGCGTACGACAGCACGTAGCCCGACCCCGACCGGGCCAGGTGCAGCGCCTGGTCGAGGTCCATGGCCGAGGCCGGGTCGACGGTGACGAGGGGCAGGTCGGTGCGGTCCAGGCCGGGCAGCCGCGGGGCGGTGGCGGCCGCAGCCGCCGCGCGCTGCACCTCCGCCGGGAAGTGCGGGACCACCGACTGCTCGGCCTGGATGGCCGCGATGCCGACACGCAAGGCATGGGCGGCGACGGCGTCCTCGGCGGCGGGCCGCAGGCTGAGCACGCGGTTGGTCGGCATGGTGGTCACCCTAGGCGAGCGCCTCGACCCGGGCCGGGCGGCCGCGGAGCCACGATCTAGGGTGACGCGCGTGTTGATCCTGCTGCCTCCGAGCGAGGGCAAGGCGAGCCCCCGGCGTGGGGCGTCGCTCGACCTTGGGTCGCTGTCGTCGCCGGAGCTGACCCCGGCCCGCCGCCGGGTGCTGACGGCACTGGTGGACCACTGTGCCGGCCAGCCCGAGCGGGCGGCCGCGACGCTCGGGCTGGGCAGGACCCAGGCCGACCTGGTCGCCCGCAACGCGGCGCTCCTGACGGCACCGACGGCGCGCGCCGACGCGATCTACACCGGTGTGCTCTACGACGCCCTCGACCTGCCTGCACTCTCCCCCGCGGCCAGGCGCCGGGCGGCTTCGCGGCTGCTGGTGACCTCGGCGCTCTTCGGCGTGGTGCGGCCGACGGACCGGATCCCGGCGTACCGCCTCTCCGGCGACGTCAGCCTGCCGGGGCTCGGCCCGGTGGCCGCGGTCTGGCGTGAGGCGCTGGGGCCGGCGGTGACCGGCGCGCTGGGCACAGGCCTGCTGGTGGACCTGCGCTCGACGACGTACGCCGCGTTCTGGCGGCCGCCGGCCGAGCTGGCGCCGCGAGTCGCGGCGATGCGCGTGCTGCTGGAGCAGGACGGGCGTCGCTCGGTGGTGAGCCACTTCAACAAGCACACCAAGGGGCGGGTGACCCGCGACCTGCTCGAGTCGGGCGAGCAGCCGCGCACCCCCGGTGGCCTGGCGGCGCTGCTCGGTGAGCTGGGGTGGGACGTCGAGCTCGGCCCGTCGGGCCGCACGGGCACCCGTGTGGACGTCGTGGTGACCGAGGTCGGCCTCAGCGGAGGCTGACGTCGATCGGCGAGCCGGTGGGCCGGCCGTTGAACATTCGCAGGGAGGCCATCGGCTCGTCGAAGTGGCGCCCGCCGTTGAAGTAGGACACCACCGACACCGACGCAGGGGCGAGCTCCATCCGGAACACCGACTGCAGCGGCGCCTGCAGGGCGTGGGCGACCAGGGTCTTGATGGGGGTGACGTGGCTGACCACCACGACCGTCCTCCCGGCATGGGCGTCGAGGGTGGCCTCCAGCGCGTCGAGCACCCGCTTCTCCACCACCCGGAACGACTCCCCCACCTCGCCGGGCACGGCGTCGAGCGAGCCCAGCCAGGCGTCGAGGTCGTCGGCGTGCGCGGCAGCGACCTCGTCGAAGGTCATGCCGTCCCACACACCGAACTCCATCTCCGCGAAGCCCGGCTCCGTGCCGACAGCCCGGCCGAGGCGCTCCCCCAGGATATTGGCGGACTCCAGGGTGCGGCGCACCGGCGACGACAGCAGTGAGCTGAACTGCTCGGCCATCGGAGCCAGCCAGTCGGCGGTGGCGCGCACCTGGTCGCGGCCCTCGTCGGAGAGGCCCGGGTTGGCGCTGGCCAGACCTCCCGAGAAGCGCTTCTCGGAGGTGTGTGGCGTGACGCCGTGACGCACCAGCACCAGCGTCGTCGGCGTGCCGACACCGCCCCAGCCACGGGAGACCGGGCTGGGCCGGTCCCGCGGCGGCTGCTGCGCGGCCTCCGCACCCGGCGGTGCGGCCGGCGCGCCTGGGTCGGCCTCCTCGACGTCGGGCAGCTCACCCGCGATGGTGACCCCGTGGCGGGTGCCGTCGAGCGCCTCGTTGGCCAGCCGATCAGCGTGCTTGTTCTGCTCTCGCGGCACCCAGGTGTACGTCGTCCCGAACGGCGCCAAACTGTTGGCCTCGACGGCCAGCGGCCGCATCGAGGGGTGCTTGACCTTCCACCGGCCCGACATCTGCTCGACGACGAGCTTGGAGTCCATCCGGACCTCGATCTCGGCCTCGGGCGTCAGCTCGCGCGCGAGCTGCAGGCCGCCGATCAGGCCGGCGTACTCCGCGACGTTGTTGGTCGCCTCACCGATCGTGGTGCCGTCCTCGGCGATCACCTCGCCGGTCTCGGCGTCCTTGAGCAGTGCGCCGTACGCCGCCGGGCCGGGGTTGCCGCGCGACCCGCCGTCGGCCTCGATCACGACCGAGCGGACCGCGGCCCAGCGGTCGCCGGCCCGGTCGCCGGCCCGGTCGTCGCCCACGGCGTCGTCGGGTTCGCTCACAGTCCCGACTCCGCGGTGCGGACGAGGATCCGCTGGCACTCCTCACACCGGATGACCTGGTCGGCGGGGGCGGCCTTGATGACGGCCATCTCGGCGGTGTCGAGCGTCAGCCGGCAGCCGCCGCACTCGCGGGCGCGCAGCAGCGCGGCGCCGACGCCGCCCTTGGCCGCGCGGAGCTTGTCGTAGAGCGCGAGCAGGTCGTCGGGAAGGGACCCGACCGCGGGACCGCGCTCGGCCACCAGATCGGTCAGCTGGCGGTCGATGTCGGCAGCCTTGCCGTCGCGGGAGGCCGTCAGGTCCGCCAGCCGGCGGTCGGCGGCCGCGATCCGCTCGGTCAGGGAGGTCAGCGTGCCCTGAGCCTCCTCCAGCCGCTCCATCACCTCCAGCTCCTGGTCCTCCAGGTCGGAGATCCGGCGCTCCAGCGACTCCAGCTCATGGCTCATCCGCTCGAGGTCCTTGGGGTTGCTGATCAGCCCCTGGTCCATCCGATCGCGGTCACGCTGGCGACGGGCCTTGACGGCCTCGACGTCGCTGTCGACCTTCTCCTGCTCCTCGGTGAGGTCGTCGACGACGATCTGGGCGTCGCGTTGCTCGCGCTCCCACTGAAGCCGGGTCTCGCGCAGCTGGGCGATCTCGGCGAGCTCGGGCAGCGTGGCGCGCTGGTGACGCAGCAGGTCGGCGCGCGCGTCGATCTCCTGGACGTCGAGCAGGGCGAGCTGGGCGGCAGGGTCGGCGTTCAGCGTCGGCTCCTCGGGGTCAGGCGTCTCGTGTCGGGTGTCGCAGGTCGGGCTTGTCGGGTCGAGCGTCCCAGGTCGGGTGTCCCAGCGGTGGGCGGGTTCGCCGTCTTCACCGGCGGAAGCTCCACGGGTCGGTGACCAGGGTGCTCACCCGGGTCTCCACCGTATCCCCCAGCGCGTCGTGGACCGCGGCCCGCACCACCGGCAGCCAGGTCCACTCCGCGGCCCAGTGCGAGACATCGACCAGGGCCGGCCCGTCCCTCTCCAGGAACTCCAGCGCCGGATGATGGCGAAGGTCGCTGGTGAGGTAGACGTCGGCATCGGTGGCGGCGACCAGGTCGAGCAGGAAGTCGCCCGCGCCCCCCGCCACGGCCACCCGTCGCACCGGTCGCTGCGCGTCGCCCGACACCCGCACCCCCTGCGCCGTCGCCGGCAGCGCGGCGGCCACGGCGTCGGCGAAGGCACCGAGCGTCGTCTCGGGCACCACGCCGACCCGGCCGATCCCGCGTCCGCCGTCCTCGGCCACCAGCGGCTCGGTGTCGGTCAGACCCAGGGCATCCGCCAAGGCGGTCGAGACGCCGCGGGCGGCCCGGTCGGCGTTGGTGTGGGCGGTGAGCAGGCCGCAGCCGGCGGCCGTCAGCCGGTGCAGGGTGCGTCCCTTGGGCGTGGTCGCGGGCACGCCGTGGACGGCCCGGAGGAACAGCGGGTGGTGCACCACGAGCAGGTCGGCGCCCCAGTCGGCGGCCTCCTCGGCGACCGGGAGCACCGGGTCGACGGCGAAGAGGATGCGGCGCACCGGCTGGTCGGGCACCCCGAGCACCAGGCCCACCGCGTCCCACTCCTCGGCGGTGTCGGGCGGGAACCAGCCGTGCAGGAGGTCGACGACGTCGCTGAGGGACGGGACGCCGGGGGCCGCGGTCATGCGCGCAGGCTACCGCTCGCTCACCCGGTCTCGCCGAGGTGCTTGAGCGCCTCCCGTCGGGACAGGGGCGACAGCCGCTCCCCCGCCGCCGCAACCTCGGCGCGCACCCAGTCGGGGTCGGTGCGGGCGTGGCTGCGCAGGGCCCACCCGATCGCCTTGCGGAGCCAGAACGACCTGTCGTCGAGGTTCGCCTCGACGACCTCGTGGAGCAGGTCGGTGTCGGTCTCCTCCCGGTGGCGGATCTGGCACAGCACGGCCGTGCGCCGCAGCCACAGGTCGTCGTCGTGCGCCCAGGAACGGACCACCGGGGTCACCGACGCGCGGTGCGCCTCCAGCACGTCGCCGACCAGGTGGGTGGCGATCTCGTCGACCAGGTCCCACGAGGCGCCGGTGACCACGAGGTGACGGTAGAGCGGGAGCGCGTCGGGGTCCTGGAAGCCGCGCGCCGAGCGGTGCCGCGCCAGCGCCAGAGCGGCGTACCTCTCCTCGCGATAGGCCGCCTGGTCCCACAGCGCGCGCAGCGTCGCCTCCCAGTCCTCCCGGTCGGCCCACGTCACCGGGGCCAGCAGCGGCCGCACCGTCGAGCGCAGCAGCGGCAAGCTCAGGCCGCGGTGGGGCATCTCGGACTTCAGGTAGCGCTGCTGGTCGGCCCCGCGCCGGGGGTCACCCCGCTCGGCGAGCGCGAGGCGGATCTCCTCCACCAGCGCCGTGTCGACGGTCACGGGGCGACCTTAGCCCTGGCGGTCAGCGGGCGTCCCTCGCGTGTCACTGCTCCGCGGTCGGGCTGGTGAACAGTTCCTGACGTCTGGCCCCGGCCCTCGAAGACCGTCGGTGGGCGTGTCTATAGTCGCGGGAACGGCCGCCACCCTGCGCACCGGCGTCGGGTCGAGCGCGGCCAGGAGGTCGAGGATGACCACGAGCAGCAGCCGGGCGACGGCCTCGGCGGGCTGGGACCCCGAGCGCCTGCTCGCGCGCTTCGACCAGGTGCGCGCCGACACCGAGCGGCTGGCTGCGCCCCTGTCTCCGGAGGACCAGACCGTCCAGTCGATGCCCGACGTCTCGCCCACCAAGTGGCACCGCGCCCACGTCACCTGGTTCTTCGAGACGTTCGTGCTGGCCGACCACGAGGCCGGGTTCGCGCCCTTCCAGGAGCGACTACTGGTTCCTCTTCAACAGCTACTACGAGGCGGTGGGGCCGCGCTACGCCCGGCCGCAGCGCGGGCTGATCAGCCGTCCCGGGGCCCACGACGTGGGGGTCTACCGCGGCAACGTCGACGCCCGGATGCGCGACCTGCTCGACTCCCTCGACAGCGGCACGCTCGACAAGGTGGGTCGCGACCATCGAGCTCGGCTTCCACCACGAGCAGCAGCACCAGGAGCTGCTGCTGATGGACATCAAGCACGTCCTGTCGCTCAACCCGCTGCGGCCGGCCTACGCCGGGAGCCCTGCCGAGACCACCGAGCCCGACCTGCTGGGCTGGGTCGACGTCGAGGGCGGCCTGGTCGAGGTCGGCCACCAGGGCGAGGGCTTCTCCTTCGACAACGAGCTGCCGCGCCACCAGCAGTGGCTCGAGCCCTACCGCCTCGCCGACCGGCTGGTGACCAACGGCGAGTGGCTGGCGTTCATGGCCGACGGGGGCTACCACCGCCACGACCTGTGGCTCTCCGACGGCTGGGCCCAGGTGACCGGTGAGGGCTGGCGGGCGCCGTTCTACTGGACCGAGGTCGACGGGGTGTGGTTCGAGCACACCCTCCACGGCACCTGGCCGGTCAACCCCGGGCTGCCGGTCAGCCACGTCAGCCACTACGAGGCCGACGCCTTCGCCACCTGGGCCGGCAAGCGACTGCCCACCGAGGCCGAGTGGGAGCACGCGGTGGTCGCCGACGGGCAGGCCGATGGCGCGCCTGTCGGCAACCTCGCCGACACCTCGACGTTCCACCCGCGAGCAGCTCCCGCCGTCGGCGGGTCAGGCCCGGGCCGGCTGCGCCAGGTCTACGGCGACTGCTGGGAGTGGACGTCCTCGGCCTACCACGCCTACCCCGGCTTCCACCCGCCCGCCGGCGCCATCGGGGAGTACAACGGCAAGTTCATGTCCGGCCAGATGGTGCTCCGCGGCGGCTGCGCGCTCACCCCGCCCGGGCACGCGCGCGCGACCTACCGCAACTTCTTCCCGCCGGCCTCCCGCTGGGCGCTCTCCGGCGTCCGGCTCGCCGACGGCGGCGCGCCCGACGGAGGCCCGATGACCGCCCGCGAGCCGACCGTCTCGGTGCTGCTGGAGCCGGGCTGGGAGCAGGGCTCGCTGGTCGACGACGTCCGTCGCGGACTGGGCAGCCAGCCCCGCACGCTGACCCCGAAGTGGCTCTACGACGACGTCGGCTCCCAGCTGTTCGACGAGATCACCACCCTGCCCGGACTACTACCCGACCGAGGCCGAGCGCACGATCCTGCGCGACCACGCCGCCGACATCGCGGCCGCCTCCGACGCGAGCACGTTGATCGAGCTCGGCAGCGGCACCAGCGACAAGACCCGGCTGCTGCTCGATGCGCTGCGGGCCACCGGCCGGCTCGAGCGGTTCGTGCCCGTCGACGTCTCCGAGGGCACGCTGCGCGACGCGGCCTCCCGGCTCGCGGCGGCGTACCCCGGGTTGGCGGTCCAGGCGCTGGTCGGCGACTTCACCCTGCACCTGGGACACCTGCCCGAGGGCGGGCGCCGCATGGTCGCCTTCCTCGGCGGCACCATCGGCAACTTCTACGTCGAGGAGCGGGGGGCGTTCCTCGGCGCGCTGGCCGACCAGCTCTCCCCCGGCGACTGGTTCCTGCTCGGCACCGACCTGGTCAAGAGCCCCGACCGGCTGATCGCGGCCTACGACGACCCCGGCGGCGTCACCGAGCGCTTCGTCACCAACGCGCTGGCCGTGCTCAACCGCGAGCTCGGCGCCGACTTCGACCTCGATGCCTTCTCCTACGTCCCGTTCTGGGACAGCCGGATGCAACGGATGGACCTCCGGCTCCGCGCCGAGGCCCCCCAGCGGGTGCGAGTGCCGGGTGCCGGCCTCGAGGTCGACCTCGCGATGGGCGAGGAGATCCGGGTCGAGATCTCCACCAAGTTCCTGCCCGCCCAGGTCGACGACGAGCTGGCCGCCGTCGGCTTCGATGTCGCCGACCGCTGGACCGACGCGGCGGGCGACTACGCGGTGACCCTCGCCCGGCTGGGCTGACCCGGCCGGCCCGGCCGGCGGCGTCTCGTCGCGAGGGAACCAGACCAGCCGAGGCCGCCCGCGCCAGTAGGTTGACGCCGTGATGGCTGCCGTGGACCGCCCGCGCGGCCGCACGTCCCTCGGCCTGCTGCAGGTCGTCACCGCGGGGGTGCTCTGGGGCACCGGTGGCCTGGTCGTCACCATGCTCCACGAGCGCGACGGGCTCGGGGCGATGACGGTGAGCGCCTGGCGGATGGGGCTGGCAGCAGTGGCGCTGGTCGCGTTCAGCGCGGCCACCTCCAGGCTCGGCGCGGTGCATGCCACCTGGCGACGACACCCGGTCGCCTCGGTGCTGGTCGGCGTCGGCACCGCCACCTACCAGGGGCTCTACTTCGTGTCGGTGCTGCTGGTCGGCGTCTCGGTCGCCACGGTCGTGGCACTCGGCCTGGCGCCGGTGCTCGCCACGGCCTGGGAGAACGCCGCCGGTCGCCGGTGGCCGTCGCCGCGCGAGGTCGCGGTGCTCGTCGCCGCCCTCACCGGCCTGGTGCTGATCAGCACGACGGCGGAGGCCGGCAGCCACACCGCGGGCGACCGCCCGGGGCTCGGGCTGGCGCTGGCGGTCATCGCCGGGGCGACGTACGCCGCCACCACCGTGCTCGGCCACCGGCTGGCGCAGGACGTCGACTCGGTGGCACTGACCACGTGCGCCACGCTCGCCGGCTCGGTGGCGCTGTTGCCGTTCCTGGGCATCGCAGCCGTCCGCGGCGAGCCGGTGATGACCTCGAGCCCGGACACCACGGCTCTGCTGCTCTACCTCGGTCTCGGGACCATGGCGCTGTCCTACGGCCTGCTCTACGCCGGGCTCCGCACGACCTCGGGGTCGGCGGCCACCGTCGCCACGCTGGTCGAGCCGCTGTCGGCCGCCCTGCTGGCGGCGTGGCTCCTGGACGAGAGGCTGACCGCGCCGGCACTGGTCGGCGGGGCGCTGATCCTGCTGGCGGTGCTGGCGCTGCACCCGAGCGACGAGCACCCCGCGCCGGCCTGAGCGCCACCGTGGCCGTCGAGGGTGACGAAGCACACCGGTGCACCGGGCGCGGCCGGCGCTACGATCCGAGCAGAGGGTCCCGGAGACCCCGAGGACCCTCCTCGAGGAGTTCTCATGACTGACCGCATCAAGGTCGTGATCCTGGGGGCCGCCGGGCGCGACTTCCACGACTTCAACACGTGCTTCCGTGACAACGACGCCTATGAGGTGGTCGCGTTCACGGCCACCCAGATCCCCTACATCACCGACCGTCGCTACCCTGCCGCCCTCGCCGGGAGCCTCTATCCCGACGGCATCCCCATCCACGACGAGTCGGAGCTCGCCGAGCTGTGCCGGGAGAACGATGTGGACGAGGTGGTGTTCGCCTACACCGACGTCACCTACGACCACCTCATGCACCGCGCAGCGCTGGCCCACTCCCTGGGCGCCGACTTCCGACTGCTCGGCCCCCGGGCCACCATGCTCCGGAGCTCCCGGCCGGTCATCTCGGTCACCGCCGTCCGCACCGGGTGCGGCAAGTCCCAGACCACCCGCAAGATCCAGACGATGCTGCGCGAGGCCGGCCGGCGCGTCGTCAGCGTCCGGCACCCGATGCCCTACGGCGACCTGGCCGCCCAGGCCGTCCAGCGCTTCGCCACGCTCGACGACCTCAAGCGCTACGAATGCACGATCGAGGAGATGGAGGAGTACGAGCCGCACATCGCTGCCGGCAACGTGATCTACGCCGGGGTCGACTACGAGGCCATCCTGCGGCAAGCGGAGCAGGAGGCGGACGTCATCCTCTGGGACGGCGGCAACAACGACGTCAGCTTCTTCGCGCCCGACCTGTCCATCGTGGTCGCCGACCCGCACCGGCCGGGCGACGGGCTCCGCTACCACGCCGGCGAGGTCAACCTGCGGATGGCCGACGTGGTGGTGGTCAACAAGATGGACACCGCGGACCGGGCGGGCATCGAGGCCGAGCTGGAGGCGGTGCGCTCTGTGAACCCGGCGGCCACAGTCGTCATGGCTGCCTCGCCGCCCCTGGTCGAGGACCCCTCCCTGGTCCGTGGCAAGCGGGTGCTCGTCGTCGAGGACGGTCCGACGCTCACTCACGGAGGCATGACGTACGGCGCCGGCACGGTGGCCGCTCGTCAGCTGGGTGCGGCCGAGCTGATCGACCCCCGTCCCTTCGCCGTGGGCGAGATCAAGGCAACCTTCGACGCCTACCCCGACATCGGGGTCCTGCTCCCCGCCATGGGCTACTCCGAGCAGCAGCTCGCCGATCTGCAGGCCACCATCAACGCCTCCGACGCCGAGAGCGTGGTCATCGGCACGCCCATCGACCTGCGCCGGGTGGTCGACCTGGTGCCGCCGGCCGTGCGGGTGCGCTACGACCTCCAGGAGCTGGGCAGCCCGACGCTGCGAGACGTGCTCGGCGAACGGGGATTCCTCTGACCGGTCCGCGAAGGGTTCAGGTGTCGCTCCCGCCCGAGGTTGCCTGAGGTCTGGCTACGGCTCGCAGGCGATCCCGTCGCCGTCGAGATCAGCGGGTCGATCACGATGACGCCCGTGTCGCCCTCGACGAAGGTGACGTTGGACAGGTCGAACCCGCGGACCTGGTAGATCCCCCCCACCACCTCGAACAGGCCCTGCATCGAGACCAGGGTGGACTGGCGCCCCCAGGCTGGGATCGACCGAGTCGGGAGCCTCCCCGCCGAGGAAGGAGTAGGCGTCGTTGTCCCACACCACCCGGCCGTCGTCAGCGCGGATGACGCAGGGGTCGAGCGTGGCGATCAGCCCGCGACGCGCGTCCTCGAAGTCCTGGGTGTCATCGAACAGCCGGTGCTGTCGATGGGCGGCCTGCTCCTCGGCGACGACCGGGGCGGGCTCGTTGCTCATCGGTGCGGATCCTCTCCTGGGGGCTGGATGCGGTCCGGGCCCGGGTCCGCGGTGGGAGCTGTCACGGGCATCGGGGCCGTCACCCCACTCTTGCCGGGAGCGCGGCGCGGGTCCGGCGCTTGCCGAGCTCCGCGGCCCGCAGGACTAGCACGCGAGCGCGGGCTCCACGACCGCGACGGAGTGGGCGCGATCACGGTCAGGGCATGGCGCATGGGCTGGCGGCCGTGGCACTGCCCGGCTTCGGCGCCGCGACTTCGCGGCTGGGCCGGGTCGGGGACACCTGGCGGCGGCACCCGGTGGCCTCGGTGCTGGGTGGGGGTCGGCACGCGAGCCGGCGGTGCTCGTCGCGGCCCTCGCGGGGCTGCGGCTCATCGGTGCCACTGCGGTGGCCGGCACCCACACCGCCCGCGACAGACACCGCGTCGGGCCGGCGCTCGCAGTCGTCGCCGGCGCGACGTACGCCGCCACGACAGTGCTCGGCGAGCGACTCACCGGCCGGCCTTGGTGGGCGGGGGCTGATCCTGCTGGCCGTGCTGGCGCTGCCCCCCGGTGAGGAACATCCGGCTCCGGCCTGAGACGCCGGGCGGCCACCCCGGCCAGGCGCGAGGCATGACCGGGGTGGGCCGCGTCAGCTCAGCGGTGGTGCTTCTTCCAGCCCGAGGCGAGGCGCACCACGGTGCCGGGGCCCTGGCCGCTCAGGTCGACGGTTCCCGCCCACAGGGTCCCGTGACGACCGGCCTCCACCGAGACCGCCCCCGGCAGGGCGGCGAGGGGCACCGGGTGCCCGTGCTTGATCCTCGACACCCGGCCGGCGAACAGCTCGGTCACGAACAGTCGGCCGTGACGGTCGATCGCGAGGTTGGTGGCGCCCAGGAGCCCGGTGGCGATCCGGCGGCTCCTTCCGGTCCGCGGGTCCACCCGGTAGACAGAGCCGCGGGCGCCGAGGGACGGGTCCTCCGGTCCGCCGGGAAGCGTGGTGACGTAGAGGAAGCCGTCCCGGCCGACCTCGACGTCGGTCGGGACCGACTCGAAGTCGTACACCGCACCCACCACGCAGGGGTCGAGGCCGAACGCGTCGGCCGCCTCCTGCGTGATCGGAGCAGGCTGCGGCGGCAGCACGGCCAACGTGCGGACGTTGCCGCCGTTGTCCACCTTCAGCAGGGCGTTCGCGCCGGCGTCGGCGACGACCCACTTCCCGCGGTACGCGGCCACGGAGTAGGGGTGCGAGTCGAGCAGCCCGTGATAGCTGACCGGGAAGCCGACCGCCTCGAGCGCCTGCGCCTGGCACTTGGTCGGGTCGGTGAGGCCGTAGTGGATGCTCTGGTCCGGGTTCTCGGCGTTCTCGTGGGCGAGGGTGTCGGCGACCGCGTGGAAGCCGTGCCTGCCCACGATGTGTAGCTCGGTGGAGGTGAAGCCGTTCTCGTCGCCCACCGAGGACGTGTAGGCCAGGAGCTTGCCGCCTCGCGCGGTCGCCACGCCGGCGGCCCCGACCACGTTCGGCACCAGGGGCGAGACCTCGCCCTCCCGGTCGACACGGAAGACCCCGCCGATGAAGCCGTCGGCCACGAGCACCCCCGCGCGGGTGACCTCCAGGTTGAACGGTGCGGCGAAGTCGGCGGAGACGACCTCGGGCTCGGGGCTTCCGCGGTGCGCGGAGGCAGGACCCTGGACGACGAGTGCGGCGGCTGCGGCCACGCATGTGACAGCGATCAACGAAGTACGCATGAACTCTCCCCATGGCTGATCACGGCGCCGCACAGGGTGTCCGGCGCCACAGTGGCGAGGAGGATGCAGTCCGGCTCCCGAGCGTCGAGCACCCTCCGGCCTGCTGCGTCGAGTGTGATCCTGGTCACACCATCACGTCAACCATCGAACGCACCGCCGGCACCAGCGGTGCGTCCTGTCGACCTGCCGCGTCACCCCGTTCGTCGAGGTCGCTTCCTGATGAAGGTGGACGCGAGGAAGGTCACGACCGCCACCACGAACGCCGACTCCAGGGCGCGACGGTTCGCGCGGGTCCACGAGTCGTACGCGACGCGCTGGAGGTCCTCGATCGTCGCGCCGGGAGCCTCGGCCTGCAGGAGGTCGACGAGCTGTCGGTCGTCGAGACGCTGTTCGGCGTCCTCGAGCTGGATCGCCATGGCTCGGGACTCCTCTGGAGCCAGGTCCTGGCCGACCTCGACGGCGGCCGTCGACACGTAGAACTGGAAGAACGAGGCCAGCATCGCCGTCCCGATCACCGCGGTGCCGAGCGAGGTGCCCAGCTCCTTGGCCGTGTTGTAGACGCCGGTCGCGACGCCGCGCTCCGAGTCGTGGACGCCCTGCAGGGTGACGTCGGCCACCTGGGAGAGCAGTGCGCCGATGCCCACGCCGATCACCACGAAAGGACCGATCAGCTCGACCCGCGAGAACTCGTCGCCCGCGACAGCGCGGTACCACACGAGCCCGACCCCGATCAGCACCGCTCCCAGCTGAATCAGGGCCTTCGGGTCCACCACGTTGCTCAGCCGGGGCAGGCCGAGAGCAGCGACGAGGATCGCCAGCGAGAACGGCAGCAGCGCGACGCCGGCCTGCAGCGCGGTGAAGCCGCGCCCTGCCTGGAGGAAGACGGGCACGATGAACAGCAGCCCGGCGATCAACAGGGACTCCAGCGCATCGGTGGCGATCCCGGCCCGGTAGTTGGCGTCGCCGAACGTGCCGAACGTGAACAGTGGCGAGCGACCACGCTCGACCCGGCGCAACGTCCAGTGCACGAACCCGACGAGGACCAGCAGGCCACCGAGCGCCAAGAAGGGGGTAGGCGAGAACCCGAGGGGCGTCAGCTCCCGTCCGCCGACCATCAACGGTCGACGGGCGGTCCACCAGCCGTAGTAACCCGCCAGCAGCACGCCCAGCACGATCGAGACCAGACCGCCCGCCCACAGCAGAAGTCCGACCCAGTCCAGCCGTAGCTCGGGCCGAGCGGGCGCCCCCGCCACCTGCTTCAGCAGCGCGAGGACGACCAGCACGATGACTACTTCGAAGCCGAAGGCCGCACGCCAGGTGAGGTTGGTTGCGAGGAACCCGCCCACGATCGGCCCGGTGGCCGCGGCCACCGCCTGGAAGCCGCCCACGATGCCGAAGGCGACTCGACGCCGCGCTCCTTCGTAGTTGACCGAGATCATTGCGACCGAGATCGGGATCAGCGCAGCCGCACCCAGCCCCTCGAGAACGGACCACCCGAGGATGAGCACGGCCACGTTGGGCGCCACCGTGGCGGTGAGCGTGCCGGCCCCGAACACCAGCAGCGCGATGGTGTAGAGCTTCTTGGACCCGACGATGTCGCCGAGTCGACCCGCGCCCACCATCAGCGCGGCCATCACCAGGGAGTACAGCGCGACCGCCGACTGCACTGCGGACGTTGTGGTGTCCAGGTCCTCCACGATGCTCGGAATCGCGACGTTCAGCATCGTTGTGTCGAGAGCGATGATGAACATCACCATCGCGATCGGGATCAGCGGCCGCCAGCCCGCGGCCACGCGGCCAGTCTCCGTCGCCACCTGCGCAACGTACCGGATGGAGGGGCCGGCTCGGCATGGGCGAGGTGGGCGCAGCAGGGATCGAACCTGCGACCGCTGGTTTGTAAGACCAGAGCTCTACCGCTGAGCTATACGCCCGAGCCGCCGCCGGGGCGGCGCGCCGCGGGAGAGCCTAACGCCGGGGGCGGCTCGAGGTCTCATCACGGGCCTGGGGACAGGAGCGACGCCCGGGGGACACAGCCCTGGCGACGTGCACCGAAATGAGTCGAACCGCTGGCGTCTCGGGTCACCAGCGGTTCAACGAGTTGAACAGTACACAGCCCGCCGGGGCTGTCCAACCCTTTCCGTCGAAAAAGTTGGCAAAATCCCCGATCTGCCCCTAGGCGAGGGCTTGGAGCTGACGAAGATGCTCGTCGAGGTCGCGTCCGTCGGACATCGCGTGGTGGACCGACCAGCAGAGCACACCGTCCTTGTCGATGACGTACGACGACCGGCGGGGGCACCCCTTGGCCTCGTCGAAGACGTCGTAGGCCGAGGCGACGGCCCCGTGCGGCCAGAAGTCGGAGAGCAACGGGAAGTTGAGCCCGTCGCTGTCGGCGAAGGCGCGCAGGGAGTAGACGGGGTCGCAGGAGATCGCCAGCACCTCGCTGTCGAAGGTGAGGAACTGGTCGAGACGGCTACGGATGCCGGACAGCTCGCCGGTGCAGACGTTGGAGAAGGCGTAGGGGTAGAACAGGATCGCGACGGCCTTGCTCCCGCGGAACGACGACAGCGTGACGTCCTGACCGAACTGGTCACGCAGCGTGAAGTCCGGCGCCGATCCGCCGATCTCGAGCCCGCTCATGCGCGCAATCCTGTCAGGCGGCGCCGACCGCGCCGGAGGCGGGTGGCCGGTCCCGCTCGCGGGCTCAGAGCTCCCCGCGGAGCACCTTGCCGGTCGCGTTGCGCGGGAGCTCTTCGACGAAGACCACGTCGCGCGGCACGCTGAAGCGTGCCAGCCGTTCGCGCACCCACCCGCGCAGGGTCTCCGCCGTCTCCGCGTCGGCTCTGGCGGCGGGTGCGAGCACCACGACCGCGCGCAGCCGCTGGCCGAAATCCTCGTCGGGCACCCCCACCACCGCCACGTCCACCACGTCCGGATGGGCCGCCAGGCACCGCTCGACCTCGCTGGGATAGAGGTTCTCCCCACCGGAGACCACCATGTCGTCCTCGCGGCCGACCACGAAGAGCCGGCCCGCGTCGTCGAGGTAGCCGACGTCACCGGTCGACATCAGCCCGTCGACCACCTCCTTGCCGCCGCCGCCGGTGTAGCCCTCGAAGAGCACGGCGTTGCCGACGAAGATGCGCCCCCGCTCCCCCGGCGGCAGCGGCCGGTCGTCGTCGCCGAGGATCCGCACCGTCGTGCCGTACGGCGGCCGGCCGGCCGTGTCGGGGTCGGCCCGGAGGTCGCGCGGCGTCGCGATGCCGGCGTACCCGACCTCGGTCGAGCCGTAGACGTTGTAGAGCGTGTCGCCGAAGCGGTCCATCCACCGGGTGGCGAGCTCGCCGGGCAGCGCCGACCCCGACGACGCCACCACCCGGAGCGCGGACAGGTCGTGGGCCGCCAGCGCCTCGTCGGGCAGCGCCAGCACCCGCTGCAGCATCACCGGCACCACGGCCGCGCTGCGGCAGTCGTGGTCGGCGAGCGTGCGGAGGAAGTCCTCGGGCTCGAAGTGCCGCCGCAGCACCACCGGCGCCGCCAGCAGCATCGAGAGGGCCAGGTGGGCGAAGCCCCAGGTGTGGAAGAGCGGCGCCGCCACGTGGCTGGGTCGGCCGAAGCGCAGCGGGATCCGGTCGAGCACCGCGACGGCGGCCTCCAGACCGGCCTCCGAGCGCGGCGCGCCCTTGGGGCTGCCGGTGGTGCCGGAGGTGAGCACCACGATCCGGGTCCGACCCGCGGGCGGCGTCGGCACCGCGGGAGGCACCGCTGCCACCAGCGCCTCGATCGAGTCGACCGTCGTCGGCGGGCCCGTCCGCGACCACCCGCGACACGTCGACGCCGGCGAGCAGCGTCGCGAACTCCGCGTCGTGCACGAGCAGGCGGGGCCGCTGGCGGGCCAGCAGGTCCACCAGCTGCGGCCCGGAGAAGGCGGTGTTGAGATAGAGCAGGTCCGCGCCGAGCAGCGAGACCGCCAGCGTCGTCTCGACGAAACCTCGGTGGTTGCGCGCGAGCAGCGCCACCGCATCGCCCTCGCCCACGCCGCGCTCGGCGAGGGCCCGCGCCAGCGAGGCGCATGCGGTCGCGCAGCTCGGCGTAGGTCAGGCTGCCGGCGTCGTCGACAAGCGCGACCCGGTCGGGCTCGCGCAGCACCGTGGCCAGGAAGCCGCCCGCCGGGCCGACCCCCCACCGCAGCAGCGTGCTCGCCAGCGAGGTGAGCGTCCAGGGCGCGTAGGGGCGCACCACCCCCGCACGGGTCAGCACCCGCGCCCCGGCACCGGCGGTCAGGCCGCGGCCGAGCAGGTCGCCTGGCGAGCGCGCCGACGGGGCCGCCGCCACGCAGCGGACCGGCCACCCCGGTCACGTCAGGCCGGCGTCTTGGGTGCCACCAGGCGGGTGCCCATCCAGTCGGCGCCGACGGCGGCGGTGGTCGTGAGCGCCAGGCCCGCGATCGGGGCCGCCTCGGTGATGTCGGCGGGCTCCACCTCGCCGGGTCGGCCGACCTTGGGGGTGAGCAGCCAGATCATCCCACCGCCCACCAGGTCGGTGAGCGCGTCGACCAGGCCGTCGACCAGGTCGCCGTCGTCCGCACGCCACCACAGCACGACCGCGTCCACGACGTTGCCGTAGTCACCGTCGACCATGTCCGCGTCGATGGAGTTCTCGATCGCCTCGCGCAGCGAGTCGTCGGTGTCCTCGTCCCAGCCCAGCTCCTGGACGACCATGCCCTGCGTGAACCCGAGTCGCGCGATCGGGCCGGTCTGCTCCACTCCGCCCTGCGCGGACGCACTCACGTGGCTCCCTCCACCTTCGTCTCGGTCGATGCGCCGCATCGACGGCCCGGACGCGCTCCTGCCGCGGTCCGGATGCCCTCAGTCCACCGAAGTTCGGCGGGACACGCAACCCTGGCTCCCCGGGCTGGACCGCCGACGGGTACGACGTCCGGGCGCGGCCGGCGTACTGGTCGGTAGATTGGGTGCTCCGCGTCGACGTGCAACGATGAGCGGGTGAGCGAGACCCCCGCACCCCAGCGAGCCGTGATCCACGAGGGCCTGCCGACCCAGCTCCCCGACATCGACCCCGACGAGACGAAGGACTGGATCGAGTCCTTCGACGCGATGGTCGAGCGAGCGCGGTCGCGAGCGCGCCCGCTACGTCATGCTGCGTCTGCTCGAACGAGCCCGCGAGCAGCAGGTCGGCGTGCCCGCGCTGCGCAGCACCGACTACATCAACACGATCCCGCCCGAGCGCGAGCCGTGGTTCCCCGGCGACGAGGACATGGAGCGCAAGATCCGTCGGCTGATCCGGTGGAACGCCGCGGTGATGGTCTCCTCGGCCAACCGCAAGGGCCTCGAGGTCGGCGGCCACATCGCGACGTACCAGTCGGCGGCGAGCCTCTACGAGGTCGGCTACAACCACTTCTTCCGCGGCAAGAACCACCCCGGCGGCGGCGACCAGGTCTACGTCCAGGGACACGCCGCGCCGGGCATCTACGCCCGCGCCTACCTCATGGAGCGGCTCACCGCCGAGCAGCTCGGGCACTTCCGCCAGGAGGTCCAGCACGGCCCCGGCCGCGGCCTGTCGTCGTACCCCCATCCCCGGCTGATGCCGGACTTCTGGGAGTTCCCCACCGTGTCGATGGGGCTCGCCGCGATCAACTCGATCTATCAGGCGCGGTTCAACCGCTACCTCCACCACCGCGGCATCAAGGACACCTCCGCAGCAGCACGTGTGGACGTTCCTCGGCGACGGCGAGATGGGCGAGCCGGAGTCGCTCGGCGCGATCGGGCTCGCCGCCCGCGAGGAGCTCGACAACCTCACCTTCGTCATCAACTGCAACCTCCAGCAGCTCGACGGGCCGGTCGCGCGGCAACGGCAAGGTGATCCAGGAGCTCGAGGCGTACTTCCGCGGTGCCGGCTGGAACGTCATCAAGGTCGTCTGGGGCCGCGAGTGGGACGCCCTGCTCGCGCGCGACGTCGACGGCGTGCTCGTCAACAAGATGAACTCCACGCCCGACGGGCAGTTCCAGACCTACTCCGTCGAGGACGGCGCCTACATCCGCGAGCACTTCTTCGGCGGCGACGCCCGGCTGCGCAAGATGGTCGAGCACCTCACCGACCAGGAGATCGAGCTGCTGCCGCGCGGCGGCCACGACTACCGCAAGGTCTACGCCGCCTTCAAGGCCGCCAGCGAGCACGTCGGCCAGCCGACCGTGATCCTGGCGCACACGGTCAAGGGCTGGACGATCGACGCCCTCGAGGGCAAGAACGCCACCCACCAGATGAAGAAGCTCAACGCCGACGCGCTCAAGGCGTTCCGCGACCGGATCCACCTCCCGGTCACCGACGAGGAGATCGACGCGGCCTACAACGCCGACGGATCCGCGCCCTTCTACCACCCGGGTGAGGACAGCGACGTCCTGGAGTACCTCCGCGACCGCCGCGCCGAGCTCGGCGGCCCGGTGCCGGAGCGCCGGGTCGACCCGACGCCGGTGAAGCTGCCCGGCGACGCCGTCTACAGCGAGCTCAAGCAGGGGTCCGGCAAGCAGGCGATCGCCACGACCATGGCGTTCGTGCGGCTGCTGCGCGACCTGATGAAGGACCCCGAGATCGGGCCGCGGATCGTGCCGATCGCCCCCGACGAGTTCCGCACCTTCGGCATGGACTCGATGTTCTCGAAGGAGAAGATCTACAACCCGCACGGGCAGACCTACGAGTCGGTCGACCGCAAGCTGCTGATGGCCTGGAAGGAGTCCCCGCAGGGGCAGCTCCTCCACGAGGGCATCTCCGAGGCCGGGTCGATGGCGTCGGCGACGGCCGCCGGGTCGTCGTACGCCACGCACGGCGAGCCGATGATCCCGTTCTACATCTTCTACTCGATGTTCGGCTTCCAGCGCACCGGCGACTCGATCTGGGCGATGACCGACCAGCTCGCGCGCGGCTTCCTGATCGGCGCGACCGCCGGCCGGACCACGCTGACCGGCGAGGGCCTCCAGCACGCCGACGGCCACTCCCCGCTGCTCGCCGCGACCAACCCGGCGGTCGTGCACTACGACCCCGCGATGGCCCACGAGGTGTCCCACATCGTGCAGGACGGGCTGCGCCGGATGTACGGCTCCTCCGAGGAGCACCCGCACGGCGAGGACGTCGTCTACTACCTGACCGTCTACAACGAGCCGATCGTGCAGCCGGCCGAGCCGGAGGACCTCGACGTCGAGGGCCTGCTGAAGGGCGTCTACCACTACGCCGGCGCGCCCGACGGGTCTGCCCGACGACGCGCCCGCGGGTGCAGCTGATGGCCAGCGGCGTGGGCTTCCCGTGGATCCAGAAGGCCCAGCAGCTGCTGGCCGAGCAGTGGGGCGTCGCCGCCGAGCTCTGGTCGGTCACCTCGTGGAACGAGCTGGCCCGCGACGCCATCGCCGCCGAGGACTACAACCTGCTGCACCCCGGAGAGCCGCGCCGGACGACGTACGTCGGCGACAAGCTCGCGGGCGCGGCCGGGCCGTTCGTCGCGGTCTCCGACTACATGTGTGCCGTGCCGCTGCAGATCGCCCGTTGGGTCCCCGGCGACTACCGCGTCCTGGGCACCGACGGTTTCGGCCTCGCCGACACCCGGCCGGCGGCACGCCGCTACTTCCACGTCGACGCCGAGTCGGTGGTCGTCCAGGCGCTGCAGGCGCTGGCCGACGCGGGTGAGGTCTCGACCGACACGGTGGTCAAGGCGTTCGCTGAGTACCGCATCGACGACCCCACCGCGGTGCGGGGCGTGCGCCAGGAGGGCGGCGACGCCTGAGGCCCGGGGCGGTGCCACGACCCGCACGTCGCAGGACCACGGCCGGCATCTCGCGGGACCACACCCCGCATGTCGTGGGTCAGGCGGAGGTGCGGCGGCGCAGCGGCGAGACCGGAGCGTGTCCGGCCTCGGCCTGGTGGATCCGCACGGAGCCGCCGTGCTCGAGGTCGGTCTTCCAGGCCTCGGTGTCGAAGTCGGCCGGCTCGGTGGAGCGGATGAAGTCGCGCATGATCTTGACGAACCGCTGCGGGTGGTCGCGGTGCGGGAAGTGGCCGGAGTTGGGCACGATCTCGACCTCGGCGTGAGGCACCACCACCTCCGCCACCTCGGCATGACGGGTGGGGATCACCGAGTCGTCGTCACCCCAGATGACGCAGGTCGGCATCCGTCCGGCGAGGTAGGCGCGGTCGCTCATCGTGATGATCTGGCCGCGCCAGTCGACCACCGCGCGCACCACGTGGCGGATCGCGGCGCGGGTCGGCACGTCGCGGAGAGAGTCGAAGATGTCGGCGACCTGGTCGAGGTCACGGGTGCGCGGCAGGTGCGACCTCGCCAGCAACCGCAGCCCGAGCACGCCGGCGTGCCGCAGCCCCGGCAGGGTCAGCACCCCCGTCGCCTGGTGGAAGCCCGGGGTGGTGATCACCCGGATCGCCGGCGTGACCTCGGGGCCGAAGCCGCCCGGAGCCACCAGCACGATCCGCTCGCAGAGCTGGGGGTACTGGTAGGCGAACTGCATGGCCACACCGCCGCCGAGCGAGTGGCCCACGACGGTCACCTTGTCGACGTCGAGCAGGGCCAGCAGGTCGCGCATCGCGTTGGCGTAGCCACCGACGCTGTAGTCCGCCCGAGGCTTGTCGGAGTCGCCGTGGCCGAGCAGGTCGGGGGCGATCACGGTGTGGTGGCGGGCCAGGGAGTCGATCACCGGGTCCCAGGTGTGGTGGTCGCAGCCGAGCCCGTGGAGCAGCAGCACGGCCGGACCGCTGCCCTTCATCACGAAGGCACGCCGGTGGCCGTGCACCGTGAGGTACTGCACCCGGTGGGCCACGCCGTCCCCTCTCGACGCCCGGTGGTTGTCCGGACACCGGGATGTTACCCGCCGGTCAGGTGATGGCAACCCCCTGGTGGTCCCGGCGTCGCGTCGGCCCTCCGGGCGGGCTCGGCAGCGACTTTGTAGCCTGTGCCCGTGGCCAGCGAGACCCCCGAACGGCCGGCAGCGGCCGGCGTACCGTCGCGGGCACGAGCCACCGAGGCGCTGACCCGCGCCACCGGGTCACTGAGCACGACGGCCACCTCCCGGATGAAGCACACGATGGGGTGGTTCCAGGAGCTGTCCGCGGAGGACCGCTCCTGGGTCGGGCTGATCGTGCAGGCGGGCATCACCGGCTTCGTCGACTGGTACGTCGCCAGCGGCGGCCCTGACGACACCGACGACGGCACTCGCTCAGCCCTGGCGGCGTCGGTGTTCGGCGCTGCGCCGCGGGCCCTCACCGGAGTGATCACCCTGCAGCAGACCGTCGACCTGATCCGCCTGTCCATCGAGGTCGTCGAGTCCAACGTCGACGACATCGTCGCCCCCGAGGACGCCCCCGACGTGCACCGCGCGGTGTCGTCCTACGCCCGCGAGGTCGCCTTCGCGACCGCGGAGGTCTATGCCCGCGCCGCCGAGACGCGCGGCGCCTGGGACGCCCGGCTCGAGGCGCTGGTGCTGGACGCCGTGCTGCGCGCCGAGCCCGACGAGACCGTGCTCTCGCGGGCCAGCGCGCTGGGGTGGGCGGAGCAGGAGAGCGTGCTGGTCGTCCTCGGCTCCGCCCCGACCCCGCGCGGAGCCGACCTCTTCGACGCCGTACGCCGGGTGGCGGCGGACGCCGGGCTCGACGCCCTCGGCGCGATCCAGGGCGACCGGCTGGTGCTGCTCCTCGGGGGCGCCGACGACGCCCTGGCCGCGGCGGAGACCGTCGCCGACGTCTTCGGCCCGGGGCCGGTCGTCGTCGGGCCGCTGGTCTCTGACCTGACCCGCGCCCAGCTCTCGGCGCGGGCGGCCCAGGCGGCCTACCGCGCGGCGTCGGGCTGGCCGGGGGCGCCGCGACCGGTGCGCAGCGGCGACCTGCTGCCCGAGAGGGCGCTGGCCGGCGACGGGCACGCGCGCCGGTTCCTGGTCGACGAGATCTTCCTGCCGCTGCACCGCGCCCGCCAGGAGCTGCTGGAGACCCTTGCCGCCTTCCTGGAGCAGGGAGCCGGGATCGAGGGCACCGCGCGGGCGCTGTTCGTGCACCCCAACACCGTGCGCTACCGGCTGCGCCAGGCGGCCGACCTCACCGGGTTGACGCCCACGCTGCCGCGCGACGCGTTCACGCTCCAGGTGGCCCTGGTGCTGGGCCGGCAGTCGGGCCGGACCTAGCCGGCAGGCATGGTCGGCCGGGCCCGGCGCGGACGCTCGCCGCGGGCGCCCTCTTGACGTGTGGCGTGCGTCTCGCAAGGGTTTGGAGGGTTCCTACAAAGAACGTGGCCCCAGGTTCGTGCGCGCCGCAGGCGCGAACGGCCGGAGCCACCGGGCAAGGTGGATGTCGTGCTGGTCATCGTCGCTCCCGGACAGGGGGCCCAGAGCCCCGGGTTCCTCCTGCCCTGGCTGCAGGACGCCACCTTCGCCGACCGCTTCCGTCAGCTCGCCGAGGTGGCCGAGCTCGACCTGGTGTCCTACGGCACCGAGGCCGACGCCGAGACCATCCGCGACACCCAGGTCGCCCAGCCACTCCTGGTGGCCACCGCGCTCGCCACGCTCGACGTGCTCTGCCCCGACGGCCTCGACCACGTGGCAGCCGTGTCCGGTCACAGCGTCGGCGAGCTCGCTGCGGCCGCGGCGTCGGGGGCGGTCTCCGCCGCCGACGCGATGGTGCTGGTGCGTGAGCGCAGCCGGGCCATGGCCGCGGCGGCCGCGGTCACGCCGACCGGCATGACCGCGGTGCTCGGCGGTGACCGCGACCAGGTGCTCTCCACGCTGGAGCGCCACGGCCTCACTCCCGCCAACGACAACGGCGCCGGCCAGGTCGTCGCCGCCGGCACGATGGAGCAGCTGGCCGCCCTCGCCGAGGAGCCGCCCGAGAAGGCCCGCCTGGCGCCGCTCAGCGTGGCCGGGGCGTTCCACACCCACCACATGTCCCCCGCCGCCGGGCGACTGGGCGAGGTCGCGGCCGGCGTCGACACGCAGCCACCGGGGACCGCCGTCCTCTCCAACAAGGACGGGCGGCTGGTCCGCGACGGCCGCGAGGTGCTCGACCGGATCGTCGGCCAGATCTCCTCGCCGGTCCGCTGGGACCTCTGCATGCAGGCGATGCTCGACCTCGGGGTCACCGGCATGCTCGAGCTACCGCCCGCCGGCACCCTCACCGGCATCGCCCGGCGCGGCATGAAGGGCGTCGAGACCTTCGCGCTGAAGACCCCTGACCAGCTCGCCGAGGCCCGGGAGTTCTGCTCCCGACACGGCGCCACGACGGAAGGCAGCAACTGATGGCCGCCCTGTCTGACTCCACCGGCGCACCGCACGCCCGCGTGCTCGGCGTTGGCGCCTACCGACCTTCGCGGGTGATCCCCAACTCCGAGGTGATCGCCGCGATCGACTCCAGCGACGAGTGGATCCAGCAGCGCTCCGGCATCAAGCAGCGGCGCTGGGCGACGCCCGAGGAGACCATCCAGCTGATGAGCGTCGAGGCTTCCAAGCAGGCGCTCGAGCGCGCCGGGCTGGCCGCCGAGCAGATCGACTGCGTGCTCGTCGCCACGGTCAGCCATCTGCTCCAGACCCCGGCGGTCGCGACCGCCGTCGCCCACGAGCTCGGCACCCGCCAGGCCCCCGCGTTCGACATCTCCGCCGCCTGCGCCGGCTTCTGCTACGGCATGTCGATGGCCGCTGACATGGTGCGTGCCGGCAGCGCCACGCATGTGCTGGTGATCGGCGTCGAACGGCTCTCCGACCTGACCGACGTCTACGACCGCGGCACTGCCTTCATCTTCGCCGACGGGGCCGGCGCCGTGGTCGTCGGCCCGAGCGACACGCCGGGGATCAGCCCGGTCGTCTGGGGCTCCGACGGCGAGCACTTCGACCTGATCCGGCAGCGCGAGGACTGGCGCGACGTCGTCGGCGGGCCGGACAAGCCGGGCAGCGGCCTCATGCCGCACCTGGTGATGCAGGGCAACCCGGTCTTCCGCTGGGCGGTCTACGCCATGGCCAAGGTCGCCGCCGAGGCGCTCCAGCGAGCCGGCATCACGGCCGAGGAGCTCGACCTCTTCGTGCCCCACCAGGCCAACATGCGCATCATCGACGCCATGGCCAAGGCCATGAAGCTGCCCGACAGCGTGCGCGTCGCACGCGACATCGCCGAGCAGGGAAACACCTCGGCGGCCTCGATCCCCCTTGCCCTCGACCGGATGATCGCCGAGGGTGAGGCACGCAGTGGGGACACCGCGCTCCTCATCGCGTTCGGTGCCGGCCTGGCGTACGCCGCCCAGGTCATCACCGTTCCTTGACCGCTCACCACCAGTAGTCACCACCTGTGTCACACACCTCGAAAGGGACCCACCACATGGCCACCACCGAAGAGATCCGCGCCGAGCTCGCCGAGATCGTCAACGAGGTCGCCGGCGTCGAAGCCGACGACGTTCAGCTCGACAAGTCCTTCGTCGACGACCTCGACGTCGACTCGCTGTCCATGGTCGAGGTCGTCGTCGCCGCCGAGGAGAAGTTCGGCGTCTCCATCCCCGACGACGAGGTCAAGAACCTCAAGACCGTCGGCGACGCGGTGGCGTTCATCGAGAACGCCCAGGGCTGACAGCGTCGGCCCCCTTCCGACCCCACCACCCTTTCGGGGCCGCCGGCGACACCGTCGCCGGCGCCCCCTTGGATCCCGGCCGAGCGGGCCGGCGCACGTGAGGATGAGCAATGAGTCGCACCAGAGTCTTCGTGACCGGCATGGGCACCACCAACCCCGTCGGGGGTGACGTCGCCAGCACCTGGGAGGCGATGGTCGCCGGCCGTTCCGGCGTACGCCGGCTCGACGACCCCTGGGTCGAGGAGATGCCGGTCAAGATCGCCGGGCGGGTGGCCGTCGAGCCGACCGAGGTCCTCGAGCGGGTCAAGGCTCGCCGGCTCGACCGTTCCTCACAGTTCGCCATGGTCGCCGCGATGGAGGCCTGGGCCGACTCCGGTCTGGCCGACGCAGAGGTCGACGGCGACCGGCTCGGGGTGGCGGTCGCCTCCGGTATCGGCGGCGTGACCACACTGCTCGCCAACTACGACGTGCTCAAGGCCAAGGGCCCGCGTCGGGTCTCCCCCCTGGCCGTCCCGATGCTGATGCCCAACGCTCCGGCGGCCAACATCAGCCTGCTGATCGGCGCCCGTGCCGCCGTCAACACCCCCGTCTCCGCCTGTGCCTCCGGCAACGAGGGCATCGCCCTGGCGGTCGACCAGATCCGCCTCGGCCGCGCCGACATCGTGGTCGCCGGTGGCACCGAGGCGGCGATCCACCCGCTGCCGATGGCGGCCTTCGCCAACATGATGGCGCTGTCCAAGAACGACGGCGACCCCACCACGGTCTCGCGCCCCTGGGACACCGGCCGCGACGGCTTCGTGCTCGGCGAGGGCGCCGGCGTGCTGGTACTGGAGTCGGAGGAGCACGCCCGTGCGCGCGGCGCACGGGTCTACGGCGAAGTGCTCGGGGCCGGCATCACCGCCGACAGCCACGACATCGCCCAGCCCGACCCCGCCGGCCGGGGCGGCGCCCGGGCGATCGTGCGGGCGCTGGAGGAGGCGGAGGTCACGCCCGCCGACATCGCCCACATCAACGCCCACGCCACCTCGACACCGCTGGGCGACATCGCCGAAGGGCTGATGATCCACGCCACGCTCGGCACGCAGGCCGACCGGGTGGTGGTGACCAGCACCAAGTCGATGACCGGCCATCTGTTGGGCGGCGCCGGCGCGCTAGAGTCCATCGCCACGATCCTGGCGCTGCACCACCGCACCGTGCCGCCGACCATCAACCTCGACCACCAGGACCCTCAGGTCGAGCTCGACATCGCCACCGAGCCTCGCGACCTGCCGGAGGGTCAGATCGCTGCGCTCAACAACTCCTTCGGCTTCGGAGGCGCCAACGTCGCCGTCGCCTTCGGCACCGTCTGAGCGCGGTTCAGACCACCTGGTGCAGCCAGCGCACCGGCGCGCCCTCGCCGGCGTGCCGGAAGGTCTCCAGCTCGTCGTCCCAGGGCTTCCCGAGCAGCTTGTCGATCTCGCCCACCAGCGTGGTCTCGCCCAGCGAGGCCTTGACGACCGCGGCCTTGAGCCGGTCCTCGGGAATCATCAGGTCGCCGTGGAGGCCCATCACCGCGTGAAAGACGCCGAGGTCGGGGGTGGAGGAGTAGCGCGCGCCCTCGGTAGCCGGGGTGGGCTCCTCGGTGACCTCGAAGCGCAGGTGGTTCCATCCGCGGAGTGCGGAGGCGATGCCAGCCGCGGAGCCGGCCTCACCGGCCCACGACAGCTCCGCGCGATAGCTGTGCGCCTGGGCCGGCTGCGGCGTCCAGTGCATGCTCGAGGCAACGCCAAGGACGCCGCCCACGGCCCACTCGATGTGCGGGCAGAGCGCCGAGGGCGCAGAGTGTACGTAGAGCACACCCCGCGTCTGGACGCGCGTGGCAGTGGATGCGGTCACTGAACCTCCTTCATCACCGGCGCTGAGATGCGCCTTCCCCAGCGTTCTCGCCTCGGTGTGAGGGGGTCGTTCGTGTGACGGGTCTGAACTTGTGAGCCCTATTGTGACTGATGGGGCGCCCGAATGCCAACCATGTGACACCAGAGAAACCCCGGCGTGGCGCTGGGCGCCACGCCGGGGTTCTCCGGATCCCCCGATGGTTCGTCGGCGACGGGAGGGGGTCCGCCCCGACGAGAGGTCAGGCCTTCTTGCCCTTGCCACCCTTGTCCGGCTTGCCGCCCTTGCCCGGGTGGTCGTCCTTGCCCGGGTGGTCGTCCTTGGTCGGGTGGCTGCCCTTCTTGCCCGGGTTGTCGTCCTTCTTGCCCGTGGCCTTGCCCGGCTCCTCGGCGTCGTCGCCGCCCTTCGTGGCGCCGTTGCCGGGGTGCTCGATGGTCGCGCAGTAGCCCTCGATCCCTTCCTCGCCGCCGGCCGCCTCCGCGAGGTTGGCGTAGGCGGTGGAGGTCTCCGAGAGACCGCCCTTGCTCCAGGCGTTGCAGAGACCGTACGCCGCCGGGCCGGTCGCGTCGGGGCCCTTCTTGGCGCCGTCGGCGTCCTCGGTTCCCTCGTCGTCGCCGGGCTCCTCGCCGGGCTCGTCGGTGGGCTCGTCGGTCGGGTCGGTGCCGGGTTCGTCCGTGGGCTCCTCGGTGGGCTCCTCGGTGGGCTCGTCGGTCGGGTCGTCGAGCGCCTGTGCGGCGGGCTTGCCCTGGCTCACGCCAGGCAGGGAGCCGGTGAGCGCGGCCGCTCCGACGCCGACCAGCGAGAGGGCGCCGACCGCGACCGCGGCGGCGAGCTTGGTGGACAGGCGGGTAGATCGCATCGAGGTTCCTTCTCCGTTGGCGAGCGGGGCACCCGACGTCGCACCGAGGGGTCCGTGCTCCGCGAAGGCGGCGCGAAGCGCCTCCTCACCCGCCAGCTCCTCGGTTGTCGCCGGCGCCTGGGCGGCGGCAACGAGCTCCGCGAGGGCGTCGGGGACGTCCGCGTCGGAACCTGAGGCGAGCCGGTCGGCCAGCCACGGGTCGATCGGCTGGTCGTCGGAGGGGAACGGTGTCATGTCAGGCATCGTGCTCAGAGAACGACGTCGGAGTCCGGAGCGTTACATCGGCGGCGCTCGGTGGTCTGGACAGCTGCTCCTCGAGGGTGCGCAGCGCGCGGTGGACCGCCACCCGCACCGCTCCCGGCCGCTTGCTCACGATCGCCGCCACATCGGCCACCTCCATGCCGAGCACCACCCTCAGCATCACCATCTCCGCCTGGGCTGCTGGCAGGCTCGCGATCATCCGCAGCGCCTGGTCGGTGGACATCCGCTCCTCCACGAGGTGGGCAGCGTCGGGTTGCGAGCCGGTCTCGAGGTCGGCGACGTCGTCGACGACGGTCTCCGGTCGACGGGCCCGCCCGCGAGCGTGGTCGAGGTGCAGGTGGCGGCCGATGGTCACCACCCAGCGGCGAAACTGCGGCTCGCTGCCCACGAAGGACGTCAGCGCCTCCATCACCCGCAGCCACGTCTGGGACGCGAGGTCGTCGGCATCGCTGCCCGCCTGCACCCGCAGGTAGCGCACCAGCATCGGGTGGGTGGCCCGCCAGATCTCGGCGAAGGCGTCGGCGTCCCCCTCCTGGGCGGCGGCCAGGAGCTCCTCGAAGCGGTCACCGAGCATGTCGGGTCGGTCAGTCCAGTCGCTTCTCGAGCTGGTCGGCCCGAGCGGCCGCGTCGGTGATCTCGTCGCTGTCGATCGCGTGGGTGCGGTGGAACCAGGCCAACGCATCGCGGTCGCGACCGGCGGCCTGGAGGGTGTCGGCGTAGCCATAACGCAGGCGGACCACCCACGCGGCGCGGCTCTGCGAGGTGAGCGGCGACAGCTCGAGCACCCGCAGTGCGGCGTCGAACTGGCCCAGGTCACGGCGGGCACCGGCCTCGACCAGCGTCATCTCCGCCTTCGCCTCCGGCGCGAAGTTCGCCACCGACGGGCTCTTAGCGAGCTTGAGCGCCTCCTGCGGCCGGCCCAGCGCGCGCTGGCAGTCGGCCATGATCGGCAGGTATGCCGTGGCACCGTTCATCCGCTTGGCGGCGCGGAGCTCGGCCAGCGCCTCGGCGTAGTGTCCTGCGGCGTAGGCCGCCTCACCGACCGCCTCCCGCACCACGGCGAGGCGAGCCGCCCGCGAGCGGGCGGCCAGCGTGTGCTGGTAGGCCGTCTCAGGGTCGTCGTCGATCACGTCGTCGGCGGCCGCGAGGTGCCGGGCGACGCGCAGCGCGAGCTTGTCGGGCAGCCCCTTGAGCTGCGCCGACACGCTGCGGTCGAGCTCACGACCCGTGATCTCCTCGGGGATCGGCGGCCCGTCGTAGCGCTGCTGGGTGTCGGTGCGTGCCTCATCCCGAGCGGTACGCGATCGGCGGTCCTGACCGGGACGCTGCTCGCGACCACCCGGGCCACGGGTCGGACGCTCCGAGGAGCCCCGGCCGCCGGTCCTCCCCCCGCTCCCCGCTCGGTCGCCGCCGCCGCGCGGCTTTCCGCCGTCGCGGCCGCCCCGCTGGGAACGGTCGCCACGACCGGCGGGCTTGCCGCCGTCGCCGTGTCCGGACGCCTTGCCGCGCTCGTCGGTCATCGGGGGCTCCTCGTGAGTGATCTGGGCCGATCCTAGAGCCCGCCGGGGCCGCGCATCACGAAACGTGGCCGCACTCCCGGGCTCACCTGGCCCGAGCAGGGCCGGGGGAAAGGGCTCGGA
>CAWKBY010000006.1:0-28128 GCA_963848025.1 uncultured Actinomycetota bacterium | reverse complement strand
CAGTGCGTCGACCTTCCGGTGCTGCCGGGCCACCTCGTCGTCGGACGCGATCGCTCGGTGCTTGACCAGGGCACCTTCGGCCTCTCTAGCGTCGACGAAGGGCTGAGCGACACCACGGCGTCGGAGCTTCTTGTGTCGCTTGACCACCTGCAAGGGGGGCGCATCTGGTCCCTTGTTGGGACGCCACCAAGAATCGCCTGCGTCCCGTGGTGCCGCCGAGGCCGTCAACGTCGGCAGGTCGTCATAGACTCGGGTCAACCACTCGACAAAGGTCCCAGCGTCCGGCCACTGCTCTGCACGCGTGGTGCCTTGTGGTTCGACGATGGACTCGGATCTCTTGCCTTGACTCGTGCCTGCTAACAGCCGGCCGTGGGTCGAAAGCGCGTAGATCACGTGGGCTGCGCGGAAGCGCGCATTGCCACCGCCCCCCGGAGACCGCCCGAGGCTGCGTAGTTCATTAAGGACTAGGTCACGGATCGTTTCGATGGAGATGTAGTGCCTCAGCCTCGTCCTTGGGTCCTGCTTGTTGAGGATGCCCACGAACCGGGGCGTCAGCGAGACTTCGGGGTGTTCGCGGTTCACCTTGTGACGACCGGCGTAGTACAAACGGAATCCCAACTCGAACATCGACGGCGGCGGCGACTGCCACGCATTCGTCGGCCTCAAGGATGCCGAACAACTGAGCGTGGATGCTCCGACCAAGGTGCCTCGTACTGAAGCGCTCAAGGGACCACTGCCGTACTCGGTGATGCTTGTTGTTATCGCGTTTCCGGAGCTCAGCCGATTGCTCGTCTTCGTTCAGGGGGCGGCGCACAAGCAGGTGCCCCGTCGAGAGCCCCACGAGGTGCTCGATCGTGGTGATGGCGCGTCCTTGGTCGCAGGTGCGAGTACGCGGAAGAGTGCCGGACTTGTTGCGCTTGCCCGTACTTCCCGGGCCGGTCTAAGACCGCCGACCGCAGATCGGACAGATCAGGAGAGAAGACGAGACCCTGTCGCGACTTCCTGCCAAGTTCTCGGCCGAACTTGGGGTACGGGATCTCGGGCGGTGGTCACTCATGACACCAATCTAGCGCCTCGCTGTCGACATCAGGGGAGTTGCAGCCCGGAAGTTGTGGCGAAACTCGTCAGAAATGATCCGTACTTCCATCTACCCAAACACCCGTGGAACTCGTAGCGTCGAAGGTGGCCGCATCAGCACGCTGGAGCCCAAATGGGCGTGGCCCGCTCCGCAGACTTGAGACCCTCGGAGCGGGCCGATGTCCAGCGACTCACACCAAGGAGCACGCCGTGACTCACCAACTCTACTCATAGACGGGCCCTCTTCGGGAGAGGACGGCGTCGATCGCCTCATCCTCGTGGTCCCCACCGACTACGAGTTCGCAGGCGAGGAACCTGGCGTCTAGCAGTCCGAGCCTCACACCTACGCGCTCGGCTCCCCGCAGCTCTGGCCGCTCGGCGGCCATGGGGCCTCGCTGTCTTCATACCACTTCGCCTGGTCGCGTGATGAGCGAGCAGCGAGGGCTCCAGCCCCGGCGCACGCCCGGGTATCCACACAGGTATCGCTACCACCAGCACCGAAGGAGTAATTCATGGCACTCAACGCCACCATGAAGGTCGCCGAGATCGAGGCTCTTGCCTCGACCATCGACGCCCAGCGCAACCAGCTCGATGGGCAGCTCCGACTCGCTGATCGCCCAGGCCCAGCGCGGCGACGCGTTCACGGGCAACGCCGCCGACAGCTACGACCTGTGGCTGAGCAAGTGGCAGGCCGGCCAGACCCAGATGCTCGAGGCGATGCACGAGGCGGCCGCACTGCTGCACAAGTACGCCGCCGCTCTCGACGAGCTCGAGGGCCAGGTCAGCGGCGGCTTCAACGTCTAAGCCTGGCAAGGACAGGGACTGAACGATGACGACCACCCTCGATGCGGCCGGCGCAGCACAGCTCGCCGGCCGTATCGCGGCGGCCGAGGCTGCCCATAGGGCCGCCTCGGTCTTCCTCGTCTGCTCCGAGGACTCGCTCTCCGAGGGGGCGCGGCTCCAGCCGGCCCAAGAGTTCTCGCAGGTGACGGAGGCCTGGACGGGAGCCGCCTCGACCTGGGCTCAGGACCTATGCGCCGCAGCGCAGCTCTTCGCGGCCCTGAGCCGGCAGCTGGATCAGCTCGACACCACCCTCGACTTCGACTGAGGCAGGTCTCATGGACATCCTGCAGGGCAACCCGGCCGGGCTCCGGTCCGCGGCGAGCGATGTGGCCGCCCTCAGGTCGACCTTCGAAGCCCTCGACGGCGCCCTGACCGAGGTCATCGCGCACACCGACGACGCCGGCAATCTCCCTGCTGGCCACAAGCTGCGCCAGGTGCTGGTCACGATGCGGAGCAGCGTGCGAGACGGCATGGTCAAGCAGAACGACGCCAAGCACGCGATCGAGGGGCTCGCCGCCACGCTCGAGACACTCGACCACTCGGCCCGGCAGATGTCCGCGATCCCGACCCTGGCCGGCACCGCGGTGGCCACGGAGTGCCGCCGCCGCGGCAACCAGGAACGGTCCGAGGTCGCCGGGGCGCTCCTGCGCTGCCTCCCCGACGGCGTACCGGGGCGCCAGGTGGAGTATCCGGGCGTCGGCACCACGCTGAAGCACGTCTTCGAACGCGGTGTGAAGGAGCCTGCGGAAGGGATCCTGGGCCTGGTGAAGTTCGGCTGGGACACCCATCCGGTGCGCGCGGTGGTCGACTTCGACGGCTACTCGCGCACCATGCGGGACGTCGTCCTCAACGGGCACGCGTTGTACGACGCCGTCGTCAACGACCGCTTCCCCGACGGCTCGACCGGGGCCCGACGGGTGGTCCAGGACGCGCTGAGCGCGATCCCGGACGACGTCCTCAACAACGACCTGATCGACTCGGATCCTGCGGCCTGGTGGATGCTCTACGGCCTCACGGCGCTGAGCCTCTTCTCCGGCGCCGGCGGCGCCAAAGTCGGTCCCAAGGTGCTGACCTCGCTGAGCAAGGGCGCTGGCAAGGCGGCCGACGTCTCCAAGCTCGGCGGCGTCGCCGTCCGCGGCGCGCAGCTGTCGGACGAGGGCTCGGCGCTCTCGAAGGTGCTCGCTGAGCACCCTGGGCTCCTCGGTCGCATCGTGCGCCCGAACTCCCCGGTGCCAGCCGACATCTGGATCTCGCGCTACCCGGGCGACTACCAGGGTCGACTGGCGATCGAGGAGCTCGTCCTCTCCCTCGTCCGGAAGGGCAGCCCAGGGATCGTCCAGACCAAGCGGGGCCACGACGTCATCGATCTCATGGACGTGTCGCTGATCGAGACCAGCACTGGGCGGATCATCTCGGTGAAGTCGCTTGACCCCGCGCTCGGGGGCTACCAGGCGAAGCCCTCGCAGATCGGCAGCACCCTCTTCAACGACGCCGAGAAGCTCCGCACCTGGGCCACCCCTTCCACCCCTGGTGGGACGGGCGTCCCCTTCATCAGGGACCCCAAGGCGTTCGGGAGCCTGGGCGCGGAGAAGGACACCGTCTTCTTCATGGGCGACGACCTGCTCACCCGCGACCTCTACCTCGCGCTCCCCGACGACGGCTTCAACGCCGCCCAAGCGGCCTCCCTCGAAGGCGATCGGCCGCATTGAACAGGCAAACGCAGAGTCGGGCATCACCGTCAACGTACACATCCTGGAGGTCCCGCGATGCACTCCGACCGCCGTTTCGAGGCCGCCGTGGAGGTGACCGGGGACGGCCTCGAACACGGCCTGCGACTCGTCGTCGACGCCCACCCCCGGGCCACGATGGCCGACCTGCGCGAGGCCCTCACGCGCCTCGCCCCCGGCGCGGGCAAAGTCGTCGGGGTTGGGGACGGCCGTGCGCAGCTCCCTGAGGACGCCCGCCTGGGCGACGTCCAGCTCGTCCACGGTCAGCACCTCGAGCTGCTGACCGACAGCCCGCCGTCGGACGCACCTGTGCTCGGCGAGGGGGACGCGCTCCGGCTGGTCGTGGAGCAGGGGCCGCAGGCCGGCCTGGCGTGGCCGGTCCGCGCCGACGTGCCGCTGCGGCTTGCGCTGGACGAGACCGGCTTCTGGACCTCGTGCGACGACGAGGCCGCCGCCGCGTCATTCGAGATGACGGACGGCGGGCTGGTGCGCTGCACCCGAGGACCCGGTCTTCGCGCCGGCTGCCACCTGGTGGCGGACCGGGACTTCGAGGAGGAGACGTTGATCGCTGGCGCCGTGATCCGCGTCGACCGGTCGACGGTCGCGGACGACGGCACGACCTCCGTCGAACAGATCAGCGTCCTGCGCGTCGTCGACCGGACCGACCACGACGTCCAGGCGAACCACTTCGGCGGCGTGCCCTTCCGCATCCGGCCTCGGACCGACGACCCCTGCCTATTCGACGCGGCTCGGTTTGACCTCCCCTCTCACCCGACCGGCACAGCGCCGGCCGTCGATTTCGTCACCACCACGGCGCAGGTCATGCCTGCGATCGCGATGGTGGCGGTGATGTCGCTGGCCACGACGTCCTCCGGCCCTACTACCTCGCGGTCCCCTTCATCCAGCTAATCGTCACCAGCTTCCTCCACTTGCGCAACGTAGAGCGGAGCAAGGCCGAGTTCCGCAAGCGCCGGTCCGACTGGCTCCACGACGCCAACGACCGCACCCGTGAGCTGCGTGCGCACGTCGAGCGCGAGGTGGAGGCGCTCCGGGTCCGCAACGCTCCGCTGGACGACCTGGTGTCGGACGCGGAGAACCGCTCGGGTGCGCTGTGGCGTCGAGGCAAGGGCGATGCTGACTTCCTCGTCGTGGAGGTCGGCCGCGGTGATCGACTCTCGCCGAGTGAGCTGGTGCTGCCGGGCTCCATGCCACGAGCGACCCGCGACCGTTGGGCCCGGACCTCCGAGGAGACGCGGCTCGTCCGTAACGTCCCGGTCGAGCACGACCTGGGGAAGGACCACCTCGCGATCGTGGGGTCCGAGTCCGACGTGGCCCGGCTCGCGACGCTCGTGCTGCTCGACCTCCTGCTCTCGCACAGCCCGTCCAGGCTGACGCTTGTATCGCTGCTGCCGAATGTCGCGACGCACCGCTTCGACTGGCTCGAGGACTTCCCCCACGTGACGCACAAGCAGTCGGCGTGGCTCGGCCCGCGCTTCGTCACCGGCCGACGCGCCGTACCCAGCCTGGTGCGCGACAACCGCAAGGCCAACACCGGCGCGAATTGCGCGAGCCTCGATGAGCATGTCCTCGTACTGGCTGATGAGCGGTCCGGCGTCTCGGTCGCGGACCTCGCCGCGATCGCGGAGGAGTCCGTCGGCCACGTCCACATCGTGTGGACGGGCAGCAGCCGGGGCGCCGTGCCAGGTGGGCTCCTGCACTCTTGGGTCGAGGTGGACGGCGATGCGGCGACGGTGCGGCCGCAGGGCACGCCGGTGGTGGTCGGCACACCACCCGACCCGCTCACGGTGCGTCGCCTGGCCCGCGCCGTGCGTCCGTTGATCGACGAGTCGGCCGCCGGACGCGGCGTGAGCGCAATCCCGGGCGAGGTCGCCCTTGGCGGCCTGATCGACCTGGACAGCCCGCTGAACTGGACGGGGCTGACCACCGACGAGCTGCGCATCGACTGCCTCGTCGACGATCGCGGTGTATGGAGCCTCGACCTGGTGGAGGCCGGTCCGCACATCCTCATCGGTGGGATGACCGGAGCGGGCAAGAGCGAGCTGCTGCGCTCGATGATCTGCTCTGCGGTCGCCCGCTACTCCCCGCGCGAGCTCGGCCTGCTCCTCGTTGACTTCAAAGGGGGCGCGTCCCTCGGTGCGTTCAGCGACCTGCCGCACAGGGTCGGTGCCGTGACCAACCTCAACGACGACGTGGAGCGGCTCCTGCTCTTCCTGCGCCGCGAGATGACCGTCCGGGAGCGGCTCTTCGCGGACTACAGCGGGGAGTACAAGGAGTACGCCGCAGGGGAAGTCAGGGGACCGCGCCGCCGCGCCTGCTCGTGGTCTTCGACGAGTTCGCCGACTTCGTGTCACAAGGCTCGAGCCGCGAGGCCGACATCATCGCGCTGGCCCAGAAGGGTCGCAGCCTGGGCGTGCACCTGGTCTTGGCCACCCAGAGCCCGGGCACCGTCATCACCCCCCAGATCCGGGACAACGTCGGCGCGCGGTTCGCGCTGAAGACCTCGGACGGTGCTGCCAGCGAGAGGATCATCGACCGACCCGACGCGTTCCGGATCCCACCGGCCGCGAAGGGCCGGCTCTTCGTTCGCATGCCCGACGGTGGCCTGGTCCAACTCCAGTCGGCGCACACCCAGGGCTACGTCTTCACCCAGCGCGGGGCCGACGACCTCGTCACGGTGCGTCCCGCTGGCAACGCCCTGTCGCCGTTCCGGGGCGGCGATGGCGCGGACGAGGGTCGCGACCTCGATGTCCTCGTCGCCGCGGTGCGGCAGTGGGGAAAGGGGGTCCGGTGAACGCCACCTCGATGCAGAACCAGAGGGTGCTCCTCCCTGCGCTGCGCGTGCAGGACGAGTCGCGCTTCCATGTCACGGCCCCCGCCGGGGTACTGCAGATCGGGGTCGCTGACCGACCCCTGCTTCAGGAGCAGCCGGACGAGGTCGTCGAGTGGTCAGCGGCGTCCGTCCTCGTCACAGGCGTGCCCGGCAGCGGCCTGACCACCGTGCTGAGGACCGCCGTCTGGCAGTTCGCGTCCGAGGAGTCACCGTGCAAGGTGGTCGTGTTCGACCCGACGACGGCCGACCATGCCGCCTGGCAACAGGTGGTGCGTGGCGACGCAACTTGGCTTGTCATGGACCAGACAACCGACGCCCTTGTGCAGCTCATCGAGCAGACTGAGGCGCTGGCCGTCTCACCGGTCGCGGGCCAGCGCATCCTGGTCGCGATCGACCGGCTCGACCGAGTGGTGATGGGGCTGGACCATGCGATGGCGGCCCGACTGGCCAAGCTCATCTCTGGTGCGTGCCGGACCGGGATCGCGTTCGTCTGCACAACTGACGAGCGGACCTCGCTCGAGGGCGGGCTGCGCACCGCCTTCGGCGTGCGCTACACGTTCGTCGACCCCGAGAGCCACCTCCTCGAGCGGGAGGAGCCGGTCTACCTCGTGCGCCCGGTCGTCGCGGTCCCAGGGGATCCCGCCCAGCCCGTCAGCGCCGACCTGCCGCTGGGGCCGGCCCAGCCGCACCACGTGACGGCGGCCAGGTCGCGCAGCGGTCTCGTCCACGACCACGTCGTTCTCGGCGTCGACGACCTCACCCACGCGCCGGTCGAGACGCCCGTCACCGAGGCGTTCGTTGTCACGGGCGGCTCTCCGCAGCGCCGGACGGCACTGCTCGACTGGTACGCCCGCGAGCTCGTGGCCCGCGAACTGGTGGTGGGCGCCATCGGGACCGAGGAACAGGTGAGCGGGCACCTCGACATCCTCGGCACCTTGGCGACGTACTACGACCAGATCAACGGCGAGGAGCCGGACGCGAAGGTGGAGACGATCCTGCGTGCGTTCGACCACGTCGTGATCTTCGAGGTCGGCGACCTCATGCGGACCCTGCGTAGCCGCGTAGGCCACTTGCCCCGGACCCACGCCGCGACCGAGATCCACGCTTCGATCACGCAGAAACTCGGCCGGGGTCAGCTCGGTGTCGTCGCCCATGGCGCGTTCCGGATCCCGCCCTTTCAGAGCGTCGACTGGAGCGTAGCCCAGCTCCAGCTGTCGACCTGGGTCTACCTGGACCCCAAGCCCGAGATTCAGATCCCCGGCAGTGGCGGGGGAGCTCTGGAGAAGGCGCTGGTCGCCGCCCGGCCCCACCGCCGCTACCGGGCCGACGAAGCCGTGTGCCTGCTCGAAGGGGTCAGACACGAGATCCGAGGACTCGACCACGACGGAGGTGTTCAACATGACCGGTGACCACAACGAAGAACAGCCGCCGCGACGGCACCAGCTGACCATCGACATCGTCGCGCGGGCAGGGCGCACGCGACGCGGACCGCTCCGGCGCTTCGCCCTTTTCTGCGCGGGCGCCAACCCCAAGCTCCTGCGTCTCGTCCCGTTCGAGGAGGTCTGGTTCTCCGTCATCGGCACCCTGGTGATGGTGACCACGATGACCGCCTTCTTCGGCGGGTTCGCAACCGCCGGCTACTACTTCGAGGGTCGGGTCACCGTGACCGGGACGACGGTGGCCGCCGGCGTGGGCTGGGCGACCCTGATCTTCCTCGTCGAGCGCGCGATCGTCCGGACGCCGCTCAACCAGGTGCGCTTCAGCGCAGAGGTCATGGAGATGCTGTCCGGCCCTGAGATGGACGCGGTGTTCCAAGACATCGCCGACGGGACCCGCGTCTACGCCGTGAAGCGGACTGCCGGATCGTACTTCGGAGTCCTCGCTGCAATCTCGACCCGAGTCGGCATCGCCTTTCTGGCGAGCTTCCTGGTCGCGGAGTCGATCCTGATGACGATCTACGGCCCTGAGATCGAGCCGCTGGTCGTGGTCCGGGCCAACCAGATCGCCACCGAGGTGCTGCAGTCGAACGCCGCGGAGCGGCAGGCCAACATCGAGGACATCAACGCCAAGATCGGGACGAGCAAGGCTGCTCTCGCGCCGGACTTGGCCGCAGCGCAGAAGGTGCTGCCCGGTCAGGAGCAGACCCTGGCGGATCTCCAGAACGACGTCGCCCTGATCAAGCAGGCCTACGCCGCGGAGTGCAATAGCCGCAAGGTCGCCGTCACCCTGAGCACCGGCCTTGTGCTTCGCACGACCGGTAAGCCCGGCTGCGGCGACATCGCGCCGGGCGCCCTCCTCGACCGTCAGGCCGAGTACGAGGGGAAGGTCCTGGCGGCTCAGGAGACCGTCGACGCCACGAACCTCGTGATCGACACCCAGCAAGGCCTCATCGACGCCGACCCCGCCATCGCCGCGCTGCTCGCGCAGCAGGCCAAGCTCTCGTGCAAGCAGGGCGGGCACGAGAGCTCGACGAGCGAGGGTGTCCCCGTCGAGAACGTCGCCGCGAGCGGGCCCGTCACCCGTCCGGCGAACGAGCCGACGAAACACCGACCGAAGAAGGCGAAGAAGCCGGGTCAGACCGAGTGTGCCGGCGTCGGCTCGGCGGAGGTCACGGACGCCCTCGTGCGCGGGATCGGGATCCGCGAGACCGCGCTCCGCGACCTCGAGCAGGACACCGACCCGGCCACGGTCGCGATCGAGCGGGCCGCGCCATGTACCAACGCCATGTGCTCGATCGGGCGCTTCGTCGTCTACCCGTCCCCGGCGGGCCGCAAGGTCGCCGCGATCCGCTGGATCCTCTTCCTGATCGAGATCAGCGCAGTGCTGACCAAGGTCGCGTTCGTGCTTCGCCGCCGTCGCCCCTACGACACGCTCGTCGGTGCGATGGAGGTCGTCCAGGAGGGGGGGTCAGTGGCGATGGCCGGCAACCAGCTGGCAGACCTGGGGCTCGCGCTGGAGCAGAAGTCGGCGGTTCGCCGCAAACTCCGCGTCGGTGCGATCGCAGATGTGCTGCTGCAACATTCCGCGCGTCGCGAGCGGCCGGAACCGCACGACAAGCGCAAGCCTCGCCGCGTGCCTCGCTGGTGGCGACTCGTCGGTCGTACCGACGACATCTCCGAGGACGAGGAGTTCCCGCCTCCGCCCAGAGCCTGAACCCCAACTGACGAACACCAAGTCAATCTGGGAGGCGGGCAGTCGTTTCGTGGCCGCCGTTCCCGTATCGCCTGTCCGCAGGGATTGCCGGTGACGGAGCCGTATCCGAGCCACCCGGACAGGCCAGTAGCTGACGTCGCCGTGTCCTCAGCGACACCCTCACCGAGTGCCTCACAACGAGCGAGAGAGTGCCTCACAGCGTTGCGAGACAGTCGGCCGTCGGCGGCACGTGACCGCGTGGTCTGCTGACATCCTGCTGACATTTGCCACCGCGAAGCAGCAGAGGCGGCCTCCGGATCTCTCCGAAAACAGCCTCTGACCTGCGTGTCTTCACTTTGTAGCGGGGGCAGGATTTGAACCTGCGACCTCTGGGTTATGAGCCCAGCGAGCTACCGAACTGCTCCACCCCGCGTCGGTGAAGACCACCCTACGGGACGCCGCCAGGCCCTCCAAATCGACCATCACCCGGGCGCTCAGTCGGTCCCCCGAGAGCCCTCGGGGGACCGGCCGCGGTGATCGTAGGGCGACGGCGCTAGCCCTGCTGCCCCTGCTGCCCGTTGAGGATCTCCAGCGCCTGCGCGACCTTCGCCTCGGCGGCGGCCGTGCGGTCGGCGTACTCCTGCAGGTCGCCGTCCCTCAGCGCCGCGTCGGCCGCCTCGTAGTCGGCGGTGGCCTGGCTGAGGAGGGTGCGGACCTGCTGGGTCAGCGAGCCGGTGGGAGGCTCGGGAGTCCCACCACCTCCGCCGCCGGTGTCAGGGGGCGGGGAGGTGCCGCCGCCGGCCTCCGCGGTGATGCCGAGCAGGTCGTAGACCGCCTCCTCCAGCGTCGAGCCGATGCCGGTGCGGGCGCCCTGCGCGACCAGCACGAAGCGCAGCACCGGATAGGTCGCCGATCCGGTGTCCTGCTGGACGTAGAGCGGCTGCACGTAGAGCAGCCCGTCGCCGACCGGCAGCGTGAGCAGGTTGCCGTAGAGCGCCTTGGCGTTGGTGCGGGTGAAGGGCAGCAGGACGTTCTGGATCTTCTCGTCGGCACGGAACTTGTTGGCCACCTGGCTCGGACCCGGCGTGGTGTCCGACGACTGCAGCCGCAGCACCCGCAGCGTGCCGTAGCCCTCCTGGCCCGCCGCGCCGTCCACCGACAGGAAGGCCGCGAGGTTCTGGCGCTTGTAGGGCACGTACACCGAGGTCAGCGAGAACGTCGGGATGTTGTCACCGCTCGGTGTCTCGACCGTCAGGCGGTAAGGCGGCTGCAGCGAGGTGTTCTGGTCGGGGTCGACCGGGACGTCCCACTGGTCGCTGCGCTCGTAGAACTCGTCGGCCCGGGTGACGTGATAGGTCGCCAGCTGGTAGCGCTGCACCTTGAACAGGTCCTCGGGGTAGCGCATGTGGGCGAGCACGCCCTCCGGGATGTCGGACTTCGGCCGCACGGTGCCGGGGAACGCGTCGGCCCACGCCTTCAGGATCGGGTCCTCCTCGTCCCAGGCGTAGAGCGTGACCGTGCCGTCGTAGGCGTCGACGGTCGCCTTGACCGCGTTGCGCATGTAGTTGATCTCGTCGGTCGGCAGCGTCTGGAACGTGGTGTTCTGGGCCAGCGCGTCGGAGGTCATCTCCTGGAACGACGTGCGCTGGCTCAGCGGGTAACGGTCGGTGATGGTGTAGCCGTCGAGCAGCCACACGATCCGGCCGTCGATGACCGCCGGGAACGGGTCCTCGTCGACGGTCAGCCACGGCGCGACCTTCTCGACCATCTCGCGCGGGTTGCGGTGGTAGAGGATCTTGGAGTTCTCGTGGACGCGACCCGACAGGATCAGGTTGGCGTCGCCGTAGCGAAGCGCGTAGAGCACCTTGTGGAAGAGGCCGCTGATGTCGACGCCGGACGTGCCGTCGTACGTCGTCGTGGTCTGCGCGTCGGTGTCGCCGTTGCCGGGCAGGTCCAGCTCGATGTCGTTGCCGCTGGGGGCCTTGCCGACGATGGAGTACTCCGGGCTCTGCTCCCCGAAGTAGATCCGCCCCTCGTAGCCGTTCTCGGACAGCGCGCTGAGCTGTCCGCGCGGGGGGAGACTGGTCTCCGCCCAGGCCGGGTCGTCGTTGTCGGTGTCGGAGATCTGCTCCTTGTTGTCGGCCGGCCGCTGGTTGCCGTAGGCGGCGATCAGGCCGTAGCCGTGGGTGTAGACGGTGCGGAGGTTGGCCCAGTTCTGGCTGCTCGCGGGCAGGCCGTCCTGGTTGAGCTCGCGCACACCGAGCACCAGGTCGCGCTCCGGCGTCGCGCCCGTGCCGTCGGGGATGTCGTAGCGGTCGACGTCCAACACGTCGGCCACCGAGTAGTAGCCGCGCACCTGCTGCTTCTGCTCGAACAGCGGCTGCACCAGCTTGGGGTCGACCAGCCGGATGCCGGGGTTGTCGATCGCGGCCTTCGCGAACTGCCGCGGCGGCAGGTCGGACGCGCCGGTGCCGTAGTCCTCGATCACCACGTCGTCGATGCCGTACGCCGCCCGCGTGGCGTTGATGTTCATGTCGATGTACGGCGCCTCCTTGTCGGGCTCGCTCGGGTTCACCTGGAACTGCTGGACGACGCCCGGCCAGATCATGCCGATCAACACCGCCGAGAGCACCAGCAGCCCGAGGCTCAGCCCGGGCAGCATCCACCCACGACGCCACACGTTGACGAAGAAGAGCACCGCACAGATGACCGCGATCCAGGTCAGGATGTTGCGGGCAGGCAGCATCGCGTTGTCGGCGGTGAAGTTGAGGCCGGTGAAGCGGTTGCCGGCGTGGTTGAGCAGGTCGTAGCGGCTCAGCCAGTAGTCGCCGGCCTTCGCCAGCACGAACAGCCCGACCAGCACCGACAGCTGGCCCTGAGCCGCCGGGCTGAAGCGGTCACGCCGGTTCTGCAGCTGGATGCCGCCGAAGAGGTAGTGCACGACGATGGCGACCAGCAGCGACACCACGGACACGGCCATCACGAAGTCGACCAGGAAGTGCAGCCACGGCAGCGAGAAGATGTAGAAGCCGAGGTCGTGGTTGAACACCGGGTCCTCGGCACCGAACGACTTGCCGTTGCGCCACAGCAGGTAGGTGCGCCACTCCCCCACGGCCGAGGAGCCGGCGAAGAGCCCGATGAAGAGGGCCAGCGCCGCGACCAGCCAGCGGCGGGCCGGCACGATCGCCTCGCGGTAGCGGTCGAGGCCGACCTGCTCCGGCGAGCTGGGGCGGAAGACCGGCCGCCAGCGGTAGGCCAGGGCGGCGTTGAGCGCGACCGCGCCGGCCATCAGCCCGCCGAACACCACGAAGAGCAGCACGCGGGTGCCGAGCAGCGTGCTCCACACGTCGCCGTACGACACCGATGCGAACCACAGCCGCTCGGTCCACAGGGACGCGAAGGTGCTGAGCGCGACGAAGCCGACGGCCAGGATCACCGCCGTCCACAGCAGCGCGCGGGACCGGCGCGAGGCGCCTGCCTGCTCCGGCGCGGGGGCCGGTTCGTCGAACAGCTCGCTCACAACTCTTCCACCGCTTCCTCGGTCAGCGTGTTGACCACCAGCTCCAGCAAACCAGGCACCAGGTCAGAACTGGCCACCACCGACCCCGCGTCGTCGTGTGCCCGCATCCGCAACGCACAGTATGTCGCCCCGCCACGGGTCGCGCCCGCGACGATGCGAACCTCCTGGCGGTCCGGGTGCGACCGGGCGTACTCCGCCGCTGCCGCCACGTCGCCGGGCAGCTCGGTGTCGGCTCCCGGAGGCAGCACCAGCCGCTCGACGACCGCGGCGCAGCCCACCACCGTGGCCGGCCAGGCGATGCGCTGCAGCAGCTCCTCGAGGGCCTCGTCGGGGCTGACCTCCTGCTCGACCGGAGTCAGTCCGGTCGCCGCCTGGGGGTCGGGGAGGCCGAGGCTGTCGGCGAGCCCCGGCTCCCGGGCGACCAGCGAGGCGGTGTCGACCAGGGCGTAGAGCCTGGACGGCTGGTCCCAGCCGGCCTCGGCCACATGGGACTCCACCTCGCGGACGGCGGCGGCCAGCACCGGGTCGGCGGCGGTGTCCGGGGACAGGTCGCTCTCGGTCATCCGGCCGCTCCAGCGGTGTCGGCGGTGCAGGCGGGCAGGTCCGCGCCGTGGTCGGCGGCCCAGGCCTGGACCGCGTCGAGGGCCTGCGGCATGGTGCTCGCCCGCACCAGCCGCATGTCGCCGTGGGGCGCCCCCAGCGCCTCGTCGCAGTTGTCGGCCGGCACCAGGAACAGCTCGGCTCCCGCGTCGCGGGCCGAGACGATCTTCTGCTGGATGCCGCCGATCGGGCCTACCTTGCCGGCGGCGTTGATGGTGCCGGTGCCGGCGACATCGGCTCCGCCGGTGAGCGATCCGGGGGTGAGCGTGTCGTAGATCGCCAACGAGAACATCAGCCCGGCACTGGGCCCGCCGATGGTGTCCGGGATGCCGACGCTGACGTCGAACGGGAAGTCGTAGCCACGGCCCGGCACGATGCCGATCCGCTTGTCGCCGTCGACCATCTCGGGGGTGACCTCGACGGTGGTGGGCTTGCCGTCGCGGATCACCTCGAAGGTCAGCGGCTTCCCGGCCGGCGCGGCGTCGACGGCGTCGACCACGCTCTGCGGGCTGGTCACCTCGGTGTCGCCGATCCGGACCAGCACGTCGCGGACCTCCAGCTTCCCCTCGGCCGGCAGCCCCTTGCTCACGTCGAGGACCTCGATGACCGGCGTGGTGTCGTAGCCCAGCTCGCGGAGCGCGTTGGCGATCGCGGCGTCCTGCGACGACACCATCTGCACGGCGGACTCGCGCCGGGAGTCCTCCTCGGTCTCGTCGGGGGCGTAGACCGAGTCGTAGGGGTAGACGGCCTTCTCGTCGCTGAGCCAGGCCCCGACGGCGTCGACGAGGCCGACGCCGCGACCCGGCCGGGTCACGTAGACCGTCGTCATGCGCAGCTCGCCGTCGTCGCGGTAGGTGGGGTGACCCGACACCTCGATGATCTCCTTGCCGTCGCGCTCACCGAGCACGTCGACGGTGACGCCCGGGGAGTAGACGACGTAGGGCACCGGGAGCGTGAACGCCGCCACCACCAGCGCCACGAAGAGTGCGCCCGCCACCACGGCGGCGTAGAGGCGCTGGCTCATGCGCCACAGCCTCTCATCACGCTCCAACTACGAGGCGCGGCGGGGCGGCTCCTCCCCACGGGTCCGTCGGGGCTGCGGCAGGTCGCGGTCGAGCGCCTCGCCGATGCGGGCGAGGGTCTCCTCCCGGTCGGGGACCCCGGCCGGCTCACGCCCGGCGTACGCCGCCACCGCGGCGGCCACCGCGGTCACCAGGACGGCGGGCACCAGCCACAGGAGGATCTCCACGACGCACACACTAGGCAGCCGGCGCCGCCCGGAGCGGGTCCGCCGCGCCGTGGCGGCCCACCAGGACGCGCATGTCGGGCCGCCACAGGGCGCATGTCGGGCCGCCACAGGGCGCATGTCGGGGCGCCACGGGGCCGCATGTGACGCTAGGGAGTGCCGACCCACTCGTCGGAGCCGTCGGCGAAGCGCTGGTGCTTCCAGATCGGGACCGTGGCCTTGAGGGTGTCGATCAGGGCGCGGCTGGCGTCGAACGCGCTGCCGCGGTGCGACGCCGTGGTGGCGACGACGACGGCGATGTCGCCGATCCCGAGGGTGCCGACCCGGTGCACCGCGGCGACGCCGTGGACGGCGTACTGCCGCGCCACGTCGGCACACACCCGCTCCATCTCGGCGAGCGCCGTCGGATGGGCGGAGTAGTCGAGACCGGTCACACCCTTGCCGTGGTCGTGGTCGCGGACCCGGCCGACGAAGAGCGTGAGCCCGCCGCTGACGGCGTCGTCGAGGGCGGCCACCACCTCTGCCACCTCGAGCGGCTCCTCGCGCAGAGCGACGAGCCGCACGGCGTCGGGTCGGTCGGCGGCGCTCTGGTCCGGGGTGGTCACCGGGCGAGCGTACCGGTCCGCCGAGCCCGGCCGGCGTCACCGCGACGCGAGTACCGTGGAGCCCATGAACGACGCAGTCGGCCCCGGCTCCGACGACCCCGACGAGGGCCGCGAGCCCGCCGAGAACCCCTTCCGCGGCACGCCCTTCGAGGCGCTGTTCGGGCCTGGCGGGCTGGCCGCCGGCTTCGGCGCGGGCGGCGAGATGCCCGACCTGTCGACGCTGTTCTCGCAGATGCAGTCGCAGATGGCGGCGCTGTTCGCCCCCCACCAGGGCGCGATCAACTGGGACTACGCCCTCGACGTGGCGCGCAAGCACGTCGCCACCCAGCCCGACCCGTCGCCCACGCAGCGCCAGCAGGACGCGGTGGCCGATGCCTGCCGGCTCGCCGACCACTGGCTCGACGAGGCGACCGGGTTCGGCTCCGGGGTGCAGACCACCTCGGCATGGAGCCGCGCGGAGTGGCTGGTGGGCACCACCGACGTGTGGAAGGTGCTGGTCGAGCCCGTCGTCCGTCAGCTGATCGGAGCCATGGGGGCCGCGCTGCCGGAGGAGGCCCGGGCCGTGGCCGGCCCGATGCTCGGCATGCTCGAGAAGGCCACCGGCATGATGGTCGCCACCCAGGTCGGACAGGCGCTCGGGGAGCTGGCCGGCGAGGTTCTCACCGCCTCCGACATCGGGCTGCCGCTCGGCCCGGCCGGCAAGGCGGCCGTGGTGCCGGCCAACCTCGCGGCGTTCGCCGAGGGCCTCGACGTCACCGAGGCCGACGTCCTGCTCTACCTCGCGCTGCGCGAAGCCGCCCACCAGCGGCTCTTCGCCCACGTGCCGTGGCTGCGCGACCACCTGATCCAGGCAGTGGCCGACTACGCCGCCGGCATCGAGATCGACACCGCCGGCATCGAGGAGCAGATGCGCGGCATCGACCCGACGAACCCCGCGTCCTTCCAGGAGGCCATGCAGCAGGGTGTCTTCGAGCCGAAGAACACGCCGGCCCAGCAGGCCGCCCTCGGTCGCCTGGAGGTGACGCTGGCGCTGGTCGAGGGCTGGGTCGACGAGGTGGTCGGCCAGGCCACTGCCGACCGGATGCCCGCCGCGACCAAGCTGGCCGAGGCGGTCCGACGTCGGCGCGCCAGCGGCGGGCCGGCGGAGCAGACCTTCGCCTCCCTCGTGGGGCTGGAGCTGCGGCCGCGCCGCCTGCGCGACGCCGCAACCCTCTGGGGCTCGCTGCGGACCCGCCAGGGGATCGAAGCGCGCGACGGCGTCTGGATGAGCGCGGCACTGCTGCCGACCGCCGCCGACCTCGACGACCCGCTGGGGTTCCGCGAAGGCGCCAGCGCCCCCTCCGAGCTGTCGGCCGAGGAGTTCGACGCCGAGCTGCAGAGCCTCCTCGAGGGCGGCCTCGACGGCGGACCCGGGTCCTCCGACGCGCCCACCGAGGAGTGAGCGGCCCCCTCCACGCCGACGCCCTCACGGTGCTGCGGGGGTGGCGGCCGTCCGAGGGCCGCCAGGCGCAGCTGCGCGACCGCTACGTCTCGCATCTCGAGGCGCACCTCGACGGGCTGGAGCGAGGCTGTCTGCCCGACCATCTCACCGCGGGGATGGTGGTGCTCTCGGTCGATGGCCGGTCGGTGCTGCTCAACCTGCACCGCAAGGCGCGCCGCTGGTTCGCCTTCGGCGGTCACTGCGAGCCCGGCGACACCACGCTCGCCGGCGCCGCGCTGCGGGAGGCCCGCGAGGAGTCGGGGCTCGCCGGGCTGCGGATGGCCCCGGGGCCCGTCCACCTCGACGAGCACGTGGTGCCGTTCTGCGTCGCCGGCGTCGACGTCCACCATCTCGACGTGCGGTTCGCGGCGGCCGCGCCGCCGGAGGCCGAGCACGCCGTCAGCGAGGAGTCCCTCGACGTTCGCTGGTGGCCGCTCGACGCCCTGCCCGATCTCGAGGACGAGATGCACCAGCTGATCGCCGCGGCTCGGACCGCACTCCGCGACCGCTGACGGTCACTCGTCGTCGGGGGTCGTCGGCGGCTCGAGGTGGGCGGCCGCGGAGTAGCCCAACAGGTAACCCCGGGCACGCTCGGCCTCGGGGTAGCGCGCCACCCACGCCCAGAACGCCTCGTTGTGATGGGCCTCCAACAGGTGGGCCAGCTCGTGGACGAGCACGTAGTCGACCACCCAGCCCGGCATCGGCTGCAGCCGCGACGAGAGCCGGATCGTGGCGTCGCTCGGCGTGCAGGACCCCCAGCGCGACCGCTGGTTGTCGACCCAGCGCACCGAGACCGGCTGGGCGAGGCCCCCGAGATAGGCGTCACTGAGCCGCGTCGCCCGGGTCATCAGGTCGCTGTCGGTGGGCCGGCGGCGTCGCTCGGAGCGCTCCAGGCGGGCGACCATGGTGTCCACCCACTCGGCCTCCTCGGCCTTCGACAGGGAGGCCGGGATCAGCACCACGATCCGCTCGCCCTCACGGTAGGCCGAGACCGTGCGCCGGCGCCGCCGCGAGCGACGCACCTCGATCTGGGGGCGGTCGGACGCCGCAGGGCTGGCCATGGAGCCGAACCTACCCGGCAGCGGCGACATCAGGCATCAGGCCGGCCCAGCCGATCAGGCCGGCGCGGCCCAGCCGATCAGGCCGGCGCGGCCCAGCCGATCAGGCCGGCGCGGCCCAGCCGATCAGGCCGGCGCGGCCCAGCCGATCAGGCCGGCGCGGCCCAGCCGATCAGGCCGGCGCGGCCCAGGCAAGCAGCCGCTCCAGCGGCCAGGTGTTCACGATCCGGTCGGGGTCGATGCCGGCCGCCTCGGCGCGGTCGCAGCCGTAGTCGAGCATGTCGAGCTGGCCGGGCGCATGGGCGTCGGAGTCGATGGAGAACAGGCAGCCGGTGTCGCGCGCCAGCTCCAGCAGCGCGGTCGGCGGGTCACGCCGCTCGGGCCGCGAGTTGATCTCGACCGCCACGTCATGCTCGACACAGGCCTCGAAGACCGCCCGTGCGTCGAAGCTGCTGCCGGGTCGGGTGCCACGGTTGCCGGTGACCAGTCGGCCGGTGCAGTGGCCGAGCACGTTGGTGAACGGGTGGCCGACGGCGGCGACCATGCGTCGGGTCATCGCGGCCGACTCCATGGCCAGCTTGGAGTGGACGCTCGCCACCCGCACGTCGAGCCGCGCCAGCATCTCGTCGGTCTGGTCGAGCCCCCCGTCGTCGAGGATGTCGACCTCGATGCCCTTGAGCAGCGTGAAGGTGCCGCCGAAGTGGGAGGTGACCGCGTCGACCACCTCCAGCTGGCGGGCGAGCCGCTCGGCGGAGAGGCCGCGCGCGACCTTCAGCCGAGGGCTGTGGTCGGTCAGCACGAGGTAGTCGTGACCGAGCTCGACCGCGGTGATCGCCATCTCCTCGATCGGGCTGCCGCCGTCGGACCAGTCGGAGTGCGAGTGCAGGTCGCCGCGCAACCGGGCGCGCAGCTCGCGGCCGCCGGGGGCCAGCGGCCCGGTGTGACGCTGCTCCAGCTCGGCGAGCCGGGCCGGCAGCCGTCCGGCGGCGGCGTCGGCGACCACCTGCGCGGTGCTGGCGCCGATGCCCGGCAGCTCGGTGAGGGTCCCCGCAGCGGCGCGCGCGGCCACCTCGTCGGGCGGCAACGGGAGGATCGTCGTCGCGGCCGCGCGGTAGGCCTTGACCTTGTAGGTGTCCTCTCGGGCCCGCTCGAGCAGGAACGCGATCCGGCGCAGCGCGGCGATCGGCCCACCGTCGTACGGCGGCTGGCTGGCGGGCATCGGGCCCCTTCCTCGAAGTTTTTACTTTCCACACCGGTGGAGACCCATTGTGGCTGGTCAGACCGCCTTTCCGCATCCAGGCGGGAGGTCCGTCCACAGGCTTTCCCGACGTTCTCCACCGGTGAAGGCGACTTCTCCACAGGCTCTTCCACAGGCCTGTCCACAGGCGAGCGCCGACCGCGTTGACCCCGGTGGTCCGGGCCTCCTAGCGTGTGCGGCAGAGGAGGCCCCGGTCGCACTCCGGATGACGCTCGCAAGGGGAAGGCAAGCGTCGTTCGCGCGGCGGGGGCCTCTTCTGCTGCCCGCTCACCCCGATCCCGCCCCCTTGCTCAGCGGCCCTCGAACGCCGGCCGGCGCCGCTCGCGGGCCGCGGCGATGCCCTCGTGAAGGTCCGCCGTCGCCAGGGTCACCGGCTGGGCCAGCGCCTCCCACTGCAGCGCCGCGTCGAGGTCGGCCGGCGGGCCCTCGCGCAGCGCCACCGTGGTCAGCCGGCTCGCGATCGGCGCCGTCGCGGCGATGTCGGCCGCGGCGGCCAGCACCTCGTCGAGGAACGACTCGTCGGGCAGCACCCGCGACACCAGCCCGAGGCGCAGCGCCTCGTCGGCGTCGACGGTCCGCCCGGTGAGCAGCAGGTCGCGGGCGGCGGCCTCGCCCACCGCGTCGGGCAGCAGCCAGGTGGCGCCCATGCCGGCATGCATGCCGAGCCGGACGAACGGCGCCCCGAGGCGCGCGCCCGCGGCGGCGTACCGCAGGTCGCAGGCGAGGGCCAGGCAGAGCCCGGCCCCGATCGCGGCCCCGTTGACGGCCGCGATGGTCGGCATCTCCAGGCGCCGGATCGACAGCCAGGCGCGGTAGAACGGCAGCATCCGGCTGCGCAGCCGGTCGACGGTGGCCTCGGGCTCACTGGCGATCCATGAGGTGTTGCCGCCCGAGCAGAACGCGCTGCCCTCGCCCGTCACCACCACCACGCGCAGCGACGCGTCAGCGGCGAGCTCCTCGACCGCGGCCACCCACGAGGTGGTCATCTGGTCCGACATGGCGTTGCGCTGCTCGGGGTTGTCCAGGGTCAGCAGCGCCACGCCGGGCGCCGGCCGCTCGACGCGCAGGTGGGCGGCGGAGGGGGTCGACTCGGTCATGCGCCGAGGCTACTGGTGCGTACGACGCCCGCGTGTCGCCGCGGAGCGCCTCCCACGCCGCGTTGCCCGCGTGACGTAGGGTCGAGGCGGCCCGGAAGGCTCTGCACGTGCAGGCCGCCCCGGGCACCGACGGGCTTCCCCGACCCCCCGTCGCGACGACCGAAGAGAAATAGGCAAGGAGGCCGTCATGGCGGAGACCTGGAGCGGCGAGTTCTACTGCGTGAAGTGCAAGGAGAAGCGGGAGGCCGAGGGCGAGGTGCGCGTCAACGACAAGGGCACCAAGATGGCCAAGGCCGTCTGCCCGGTGTGCGGCACCAACCTCAACCGCATCCTCGGCAAGGCGTAGTCGCCTCCGACAGACGTCACAGCGGCGTCGCTCCGGCTCTGGGCCGGGCGGCGCCGCTGTTGCGTCCCGAGAGGCGGGGCCTACCAGTGCTCCGAGTCCAGCTTGCCCTCCATCGCCCGCAGGTGCTCACGCGAGCACTGGTCGCAGAACGTCCGCTGCCGCCCGTTCTCGACCGCGGTCGTCCAGGTGAGCGTCGCCACACCGTCGTCGGTCGTCCGGCCGCAGAAGTCGCAGGTCGCCATGGGCCGAACCTACGCCGCCGGCCCGGCCTCCTCCAGCATCTCGCCCCACGCGCAGCCGCAGTGGGGGTGCCGCAGCAGCGCGTCGCGGTGCAGGGTCAGGTCGGCGTCGACACAGACCCTGGCCGACCAGGTCGCCGGCCGCCCTCCCTCGGCGTGCGTGGCCAGGTCGCGTGCCGCCCAGGCCCCGGCCCAGGTGAGCAGCACGGGCTCCACCGTCTCGGCGTCTCGCGGGCCGGCGTCGGACAGCTGCGCCAGCAGCAGCGGCCACCGGGGGTCGCTGTCGGTGTGATGGGCGTCCTCGCAGCGCAGGCAGGCCGTGCGCCCGGGCACCACGAACGGCCCCAGGGCGACCCGGTCCGCTCGCACCCGGACCAGCAGGTGTGGGGTGCCACGGTGGGTCAGGGCATCCAGTCGACTCCGGTCGGGCTCGCCTCGCGTCACCAGCAGTGCCGCGTCGGCAGCGGCCTCCCCCGCCTCAGCCAGCCCCGCCTCAGCCAGCCCGGCGTCGGCCAGCAGCCCGCGCAGCTCGGGGGCCCACCGCGCCGGGGCGTCGAGGGCCACCCGGGTCGCGGACCGGCGGCTCAGCCGGTCGTGGGCGCTGCGCGGCTCGCGGGCGTACGCCGTGTCGGCGAGCCGCGGCCAGGCGGCCCGGTCGCGCTCCCAGGCGACGGCGTCGACGAGCAGGCCGGCCGCCCACAGGCGACCGAGGAGCGGCGCCCCCTCGCCGTCGGACGGCAGCGGGCGGGTCGCGAGCGCGCGCACCGCCTCATGCTCCCGCACGCCGGCGACCAGCACCGCGCCCGGCCCGACACCCAGCTGCAGGCACTCGTCGTCACGGCGCAGCACCGGCAGCCCGGGACGCAGTCGCACGGTCGGGGGTGGTGGGCCGGCGACGATGTCGTGCATGACCGCACCCTGACAGGTCGTCGCGACCGCGACGACCTGTCCTCCACAGGTGCTCGACACACGAAGAGCCGGGTACGACCGACTCGGTCGTACCCGGCTCCTGCGTCCGGTCATGAGTGAGGCCGCTGCCTCTCGCTGCCACCTCAGAAGGTGCGGGCGAGGGCCAGGCTGGCCTCCCGGCGGGCCTTCTCGGCCTTGCGGCTGAGCCGGTGGGCCCGACGGGCCTGGTTGCCGCGTCGTGCGGCACGGGCGTCGTTGAGACGCTCCGCCTGAGAGGCGCGAGCGAGCTCGGCGTTGAGCTGGTACATGGTGATGCTCCGTCTTCTGATGGATGGTCATGGATGTGATGGTGGTCGGGTTGCCGGTCAGGCGGCCGCGTCCTTGCGCGGACGGCCACGGGGCCGCTTGCGCGGGATCACGACGCCCTGCAGGAAGAGCTGGCCTCCCCAGACGCCCCACGGCTCACGCCGCTCGAGCGCCCCGGCCAGGCACATGGACCGCACGGGGCAGTCGAGGCACAGGGCCTTGGCCTGTTCGACATCGGCGGGCGACTCGGCGAACCACAGCTCCGGGTCGTTCACCCGGCACGGCAGCCCCGTGTCCCCCACCTCGGTCCCTCGGCCGGCAGCGGTGTGGAGGTCGCCCAGGCTGAGCGTGTCCAGATGGGCGGTGTCGTCCACGCGGTCGAGAACGCTGATGGTCATCAGATTCCCCTCCTTGTCATGACCTGATCGCGTTGTGGTTGGTCGAACCTGGTGTTGCGACATACAGAAGGCCGCGGATCCCTGGGTGTGGGTTCCGCGGCCTGGAGGCTGCCGATGCGTTGAGTCAGGTCAACTGGTCGGAGGTCTCCAGGCGGGGTTCCCCGGGAAGGCGCCCGTGGCGCGCGCGTCGATGCCGTCGAGGCTCGTGGCGCACGCGTGGCCGGCCGTCCCGCCCTGGATGGTGGTGGACACGCGGGTGTCCACCGGAGCGCACGCGGGCATGCCGAGGACGCGGCCATCGGTGGGCAGGGTGACGGACGGGTTCGCCATCCGGATCGTGTTCATGCTCATCGGGCCACCTCCTTCGGTGAGTCGGGCGCGGAGCGTGCCAGGCTCCCTGCGCGTGCGTTGGTGCTTGCCGAGGTACGGTACTCCGCTGCGCGCGCGGGCCGCAAACCTATTTGTCCGGCATTCTCGAAAGCCCTGGGGAACTCCCGGACAACGGCCTCCCGGGCGGCGACAGCCGCCGCGGCAGACCTGGTCTAGTCGGCTGCGGCCAGCAGTGCCAGCACGTCGGCGCCGTAGCGTTCGAGCTTCGCCTGGCCGATGCCGGCGATGGCGAGCAGCTGGCTCTCGCTGGCCGGGCGCCGCTCGGCGATCAGCTGCAGGGTGGCGTCGGTGAACACCACGAAGGCCGGCACCTGCTCGTCGCCGGCCCTCTCGAGTCGCCACTCGCGGAGCCGCTCGAACAGCGCCTCGTCGTAGGACGCCGGGCAGTCGTCGCACCGGCCCCGCTTCTTCTCCGGGCCGGAGAGCAGCGCCTTGCCGCACTCCCGACACGACACCGCCCGGCGCGACCGGCCGCGGCGGGAGGCAGTGGGCTCCGGGTCGGTGCTCGCCGGGCGCAGGCCGTCGAGGAAGCGGGAGGGCTTGCGCGAGGCCCGGCCGCCGGGGTTGCGGGCCAGCGACCACGACAGCGACAGGTCGCGGCGGGCCCGGGTCATGCCGACGTAGAGCAGCCGTCGCTCCTCCTCGACCGCCTCGGGACCGTCGGCGTAGACGATGGGCAGCGTGCCTTCCTGCAGGCCGCAGACGAACACGACGTCCCACTCCAGGCCCTTGGCGGCGTGCAGGGTGGCCAGGGTGACCCCGTCGGCCACCGGCGCGTGCTGCTCGCTCGCGCGCCGCTCGAGGTCGGCGACGAAACCAGCCAACCCCGCCTCGGACCCTTCCCCGCGCCACTCGGCGGCCAGGTCGACCATCGCCTGCAGCGACTCCCAGCGGTCACGGGCCCGCCCCCGCCCACCGGGCGCCTCGGGCATCCAGCCCATGCCCGACAGCACGCCTCGCGCCTGTTCGGCGACGTCGTCGGAGGCCGGCTGCTCGGCGGTGCCGGTGACCTGGGAGCGGGCAGCGCCGCGCAGCAGCGTCACCGCCTGACGCACCTCGGGACGCTCGAAGAAGCGAGCGGCGCCGCGGACGACGTAGGGGATGCCCCGCGCGGTCAGCGCGTCCTCGAAGGACTCGGTCTGCGCGTTGAGCCGCAGCAGCACGGCCATCTCCGACAGCGGCGTGCCGTCGGTGCGGAGGGCGGCGATCCGGCCGGCCACCGCCTCGGCCTCCGCGACCTCGTCGGGGTGAGGGGTGTAGCGGACCTCGGGCCCGGCACCGCGCACGGCACGCAGCTCGACCCCGGTGCTGGGTGACCCGGCGAGCAGCTGGTTGGCGGCGCTCACCACCTGCGGTGTCGAGCGGTAGTTGCGCACGAGCTCCAGGCAGGTCGCGCCCGGGTGCTTGCGAGCGAAGCCGGTGAGATAGGAGGCGTTGGCACCGGCGAAGCTGTAGATCGTCTGGGCGGGATCGCCCACGACGCAGATCTCGTCGCGGCCTCCCAGCCAGAGGTCGAGCAGCGCCGACTGCAGCGGTGAGACGTCCTGGAACTCGTCGACGACGAGCCAGCGGTACTGGCGGCGGACCTGGGCGGCCACCCGCTCGTCCTCGGCGAGCAGGCCGGCGGTCAGCAGCAGCACGTCTTCCATGTCCATCCGGCCCTGGTCGCGCTTGACGCTCTCGTAGCCGGCGAGCAGTCGGCCGACCGTCTCGGCGTCGACGCCGTTGACCGACCGGCCGCGGGCCGCGGCGATCGCGCCGTAGTCGTCGGGTCCGACGTTGCTCACCTTGGCCCACTCGATCTCCGACGCGACGTCGCGCAGCAGGGCCTGGTCGGCCTGGATCCGCTGCCGGCGGGCTGCCGCGGCGACCATGCCCAGCTTGGACTCGATCAGCTCGGGCAGCTCGGTGCCGCGAGTGACGGGCCAGAAGTAGCGCAGCTGGCGCAGCGCGGCGGAGTGGAAGGTGCGGGCCTGGACGCCGGCCGCGCCGAGCCGCCGCAGCCGCGCACGCATCTCACCGGCGGCGCGGGTCGTGAAGGTCACCGCGAGCACCTCGGTGGGGGCGTAGACGCCGCACGCGACGCCGTAGGCGATGCGGTGGGTGATCGCCCGGGTCTTGCCGGTGCCGGCGCCGGCGAGGACCCGCACCGGCCCGCGCAGCGCCTCGGCGACCTGACGCTGCTCGGGGTCGAGTGCGTCGAGGAGCTCCTCGGGTGCGGGCATCGGGAACAATCTCCGGGGTGGACTCGGTTGTGCGTGAGGACGCCGACCGGCGTACGACCGCCCACCCTAGACGTCCCCGCAGACACCGCGGCGAACCCACGGCAGCCCCGCGGCCACCCAGCACCACCACCGGCCCCCCGACAGGAAGCGACCTCCGATGAGTGCCCCGTTCACGATGTACTCCACCCCCTGGTGCGGCTACTGCTTCCGCCTCAAGGGCCAGCTGGAAAGGGACGGCATCACCTTCGCCGAGGTCGACATCGAGGAGAACCCCGAGGCGGCCTATCTCATCGAGCAGATCAACGACGGCAACCAGACGGTGCCCACGCTGGTGTTCTCCGACGGGACCGCGATGACCAACCCGTCGCTGATCCAGGTGCGCCAGAAGCTCGACGACCTCGCCTCCTGACCCGACGCGTCACCAGGTGCCGGGCAGCTCCTCGCCGTACCAGTGCTCCACGAGCGACCGGCTGATCGACAGGTAGCCCGGGAGCACCAGCGTCCCGGAGCGCGCACCCGAGGCCAGCTCGGCACGGGTGAACCATCGGGCGTCCTCCAGCTCCTCGCCGTCCACCGCGATGTCGCGCGAGGCGGCGCGCCCGGTGAAGCCGAGCATCAGCGACTGGGGGAACGGCCACGCCTGGTTGCCGAAGTAGGCCACCTCGTCGACGACGACGCCGGTCTCCTCGGCCACCTCGCGGCGCACCGCGTCCTCCAGCGACTCCCCCGGCTCGCAGAAGCCCGCCAACGTGGAGAAGCGTCCGGGCGGCCACGACGGCTGCCGGCCGAGCAGGCAGCGCTCGTCGGCCGAGCCGGGTTCGCCGTCGGTGATCAGCATGATGACGGCGGGGTCGGTCCGTGGGAACTGCGTCTTGCCGCAGTCCCCACAGCGCAGCTCGTGCCCCGCTGCCGCCGGGGTCAGCGGGCTACCGCAGCGCGGGCAGAAGCGGGTGGCGTCGTGCCACTCCGCGAGCCCCATCGCGTGGAACACCAGCGGCGCGTCGCCGGCGGCGGTGTCGGCGAGCTGCTGCAGCACCGCCCGCAGTCCCACCCATTCGCCGCGCTCCCCGGGTGCGCGCTCGGGGTCGACGAGCACCGCGAACCAGGCACGGCCGTCGCGCTCCCCCAGCAGCACCCGCAGCCCGTCGGGGGCCTCGCCCGGACTCACCCACGGCAGCGCTGCGTTGACCGGCCGCAGCCGGGTGCCGGCGATGACGAGCACCCGCGACTCCGGGTCGGCCCACCGGGCATCGAGCCAGCCCTGGTCGACGCGGTGCGCGCCCGCGCGGTCGTGGGCGTTGGCCGCGAGGTCGAGGTGGGGGAACGTCACGATGCCCAACCTAACGGCCGTCGTCCCTAGGCTGTCGGCCATGAGCACCCACGTCGGCGCCGCCCCCGGCGACATCGCCCCCACCGTCCTGATGCCCGGCGACCCGCTGCGCGCCCGCTGGATCGCGGAGACCTTCCTCGACGACGCCCGCTGCTACTCCGAGGTGCGCGGGATGTACGGCTACACCGGCACCTGGCACGGCCGGCCGGTCTCGGTGCAGGGCTCGGGGATGGGCCAGCCGTCCCTGGCGATCTACGCCAACGAGCTGCTGAAGGAGTACGCCGTCTCGACGATCATCCGGGTCGGCTCGTGCGGCGGGCTCACGGAGAAGGTCGGGCTCCGCGACGTGGTGCTCGCCAGCGGAGCGTGCACCGACTCCTCGATGAACCGGATCCGCTTCGAGGGGCTGGACTACGCCCCCGTCGCCGACTTCGGCCTGCTGCGGTCGGCGTACGACGTGGCGCAGGGGCTGCATCTCGACCACGCCGTCCACGTCGGGCTGATCTTCTCCTCCGACTCGTTCTACAGCCCACGACCCGAGCTGGTGTCCCGGATGGTCGACTACGGCGTGCTCGCCGTCGAGATGGAGGCTGCCGCGCTCTACACCCTCGCCGCGCACGCGGGCGCCCGCGCGCTGTGCGTCTGCACGGTCTCCGACCACATCGTCACCGGCGCGGAGACCACGTCGCAGGAGCGCGAGCAGACCTTCGGGGCGATGATCGACATCGCCCTGGGCGCCGCCCTCGGGACCGACTGAGGCGGGGGCTAACCGGCGACCAGCCGCTCCAGCCCGGCCCGACCCGGGAGGTTCGGCGGCTCGACCAGCTCGCCGGCACCCACGAAGTAGAAGCCGGCCCGCACCGCCTCGAGCGGCACCCCGGCGAGCTCGGCCCACGCGACGCGGTAGATCGCCAGCTGCAGCGGGTCGGTCGAGGCCACCGAGCCGGTCTTCCAGTCGACGAGCAGGAACCCGTCGCCGTCGGTGTAGACCGCGTCGATGCGCCCCCGCACCACCTGCCCACCGAGCACGAGCGTGAACGCCGCTTCGACCGCGTGGGGCGCGCGGTCGGCGAACGGCCCCTGCTCGAAGGCGGTGATCATCGCGTCGAGCTCACCCTCGTCGCCGAGGTCGAGGTCGGCGCGACCCGGCAGGTCGTCGGGGTCCAGCAGCGGCTGCTGGCCGAACCGACCCTCGACCCAGGCGTGGAAGAGGGTGCCGTAGCGGGCCGCGCGGCTCGGGGGCCGTGGCATCGGGCGGGCGAGCTCGCGCGCCAGCGCCTCGGGGTCCTCCTGCAGCCGCAGCAGCGCCGACGCCGCGAGCCCGCGCGGCAGCGGGACGGCGATCTCGCTCGCCCGGTCCGAGCGGGCCTCCGCCAAGAGCCGCGCGATGTCGGTGTCCCAGTCGGCCACCTGCGCGGACTGGACCATGTCGAGCCCCTCGTCGGGAGCCTCCGGGTCGGCGGCGCGGACCAGCGCCGCGGCGGCGAGCCG
>CAWKBY010000005.1:7500-303273 GCA_963848025.1 uncultured Actinomycetota bacterium | reverse complement strand
ACACATCAACGGACCGTTCAAGTGGGACGCTCTCGCGAAGGCGAAGTACGCGTGGGAGTGGCTACAGGAGGACCCCAGTCTCGGCATCGAGGCAATCAGCGGACGTCTCGGCGATCGGCACTCCACCGTTCGCCGGTAGGTGCCAACGCCTACACGGTTCTTCGTCAGGCTGAAGAACTGGGGTTCGACAGGACCGACACGACCCGTGGGCTGACCTTCTCGCACCTCTATACAGGGCTGCCGTATGTGTCGGTGCGCGACTACCTAGGCCTGGGCGAGAGCGCCTCCGCGCTGCTCCCGCCGAATCCGGTTGCCGAGGATCGTCGTAACCATCTACTACGGTATATGACGTGGTTGTTCGGTCAAGGTGACAAGCAACGCGTGATCACCTCCCAGAATCCGGATCTCGGCAAGCTAGCGAAGGTCTTGGAGAACAAGCAGGCGACCGCCATGTTGGAGGCAGGGGAAACCTTCGCCGTTGTGACTGGTCTCGTCGAGGACAAGAAGCGCGGCTTTGAGGAAGCCGTGTACGAGCCTCTGACCGCCGCGTCGGAGGCCGCTGGTCGCATCGGTGGCTTCGACGGCGACGAGGAGATCGTCGGAGTCGCGACGTCGCGTACAGGACGGTCCGTCGAATGGTGCAGGCAATGCAGCGCCCGGATGACGACGATCTTGGCCTGAAGGATTCCGACTAGATGGCGCTGGAGTCTGTGGACTGGCACCGTTCGCCCGCGGTGCTTGCGGCTGATTGGCTACGCCCAACTCAAGCGCTCTCGGAGTCAACCGGCGTGCGTCCAGAGCCGGAGCCTCGTCGATGCAGCGACTTGGCTTCGACGGGGCCGATGAGCATGGTCTCCAAGAGGCAGATGGGGAGCACACCTCTGACGAGGTTGAGACCGAAATCCTGAATCCGAAACTTGATTCCTGGGTCGACGAGGTCCTAGAAGGAGCTCGACTTCCGGTCTCGTTCGCTGGGTGACTCCTATCCCTTTGCGCTGTCATTCGCGGATGATCAGTGGTCGATCCGACTTGCCGGCGATGTAGGGTTCCACCCCGGAACTGGCGCATCGCTGCTACCTGGCTTGCCTGCTGGTTACGGCCGTGCGATTTCACCTGGTGCGCTCACCGGATGACGCGAAAGACCAGAACTTCGCTAGCGGAATCGACGACTGCCTGCAGATCCTGGCTCATCTGACCGCGGGCCAGATCGTGGGCGGCGAAGCCTATTGGTTCGGCTGGCCTCGGCAAGACAACTCGAAATCGATGTCAGCAGCTGTTGAAAATCTGTTTGCGCGAATGGGCATCGTCGGAAAGCCTGGCGAAACGCCAAAGTGGGCGACCGGGTCAGAGAAGGACGGTGGCGTGGACGTCGTCGCTTGGCGGAACTTCGGCGATGGCTTCCCCGGCCGCGTTCTTCTACTGGGACAAGTGGCCTCGGGCAAGACGGACTGGAAGAAGAAGTCAGTTATCGACGTCGTGCGGGCGCATTTCTCGGAGTGGCTCCGTCCGTATGAGCAGGGTTCCTATCTCCCCGCGCACTTCATCGCATGGCCGCAGTACCTTGAGGAGTCAGTTCCTCGCGCGGAGTACGTACACCGACTCCACCTTCTTGAAAGGATGCTGGGTCTGGTCGTGGATCGGCTGCGACTGACGGAGCTGATGGCGGCGGTCGAGCGTGAAGGTGAACTCTCGCCGGAGCATGCCGCGCACTTCGGCAAGGTGGTCGAATGGCACGACCGGATGCTTGCGACGGCGCGTGCAGCCTAGTCAGAGTCGTTGAACGCTCTCGCTACGGTGTCGGACACGACCATTAGCTCCCTGGCCAACGCGCGGCGGTGAGCGGAGTAGTGCAGGTTGAAGTTCAGCCTGGTGCGCCCGCCGTACAGAGCCTTGATGTAAGGAGCCATGTCATAGGTGAGCACCCAGTCGGCGTCGGCCTTCTCGTTCAGCAACTTCGCGAGATCTGCGTGCTGCGCGTCGTTGAACGCGTTCAGGTACAGGAGGCTTCCCTTGTCGTAGTACGGCGGGTCGACGTAGGCGAAGACAGACTGATCAATTTTGTCGAGCCAGTATCGAAGCCGGGTGGCACCGTCGAAGTTGGTGACGAGGATCTGGGACCGGTGTTCCCTTAGCTTCTGGACCCGGGCTAGCAGCGTCGTCTTGTTGTAACGGGCGTCGAGCTTGTAGTCGCCGGCCTGCTTGAGCCCACCGATCATGCCACCCTGTAGCACGCCAGACCGGTTGGTGCGGTTGAGGAAGAAGGTGGCGAAACCCAACTCGAGCTCGGAGAGACTCTGGTCGTCGCGGCGCCGGTAGATTTCTCTCTGCTTCAGCCATTCCTCGACGGTGACCGGTGTGTCTTTCAGCAGTTTGAGGAAGGCCTCATCCGCCGAGAGCATCGACTTCCAGATCGAATAGATGGAACGGTCGTAGTCGTTGATGACGACCTTGCCCACGACTCCTCGGTATAGGAGTTCGAGGCCAGCGCCGGCCCCGCCGGCGTAGGGCTCAACGTAGGTCGGGCGGTCAAGCCCAAGAACCGCGATGGCCTGCTCAAAGAAGTCAGCCAGCGATGCCTTGCCACCGGGATAGCGCAGCGGGCTCGGGTTGGAGCGCCGCCGGGAGACGACGTCAATCACGGGCCACCTCCGTCTCGGCACACGACATCCTACGCGTCAGCCTACTGATCGCGGCCGCGCGACCCGTGAGCGACTCGCCTGCCACCGCGATCACAGCGGCTTCCTGCGAGTCATCCTGTCCAGGGCGTCGAGGTTGCGCTGGTCGGCTTCCGTCAGAGCGTGCAGGTACTTCTGCGTGGTCTGGATCTGGGCATGGCCCGAGCCGGTCCATGACCGACTTGAGATCGGAGCCGCCGGCCAGGAGCCAGGAGGCGTGGGCGTGCCGGAGGTCGTGCATGCGGACGTTGAAGGAGACGCCGCTCGCCTTGACGGCAGGCAGCCAGACGCGGGTGCGGAAGGTGTTGCGGGAGATCGGTGTGCCGGCTGTGGTGGCGAACAGCAGGTCGTCGCGGCCGAGGTTGCCGAGTTTGATGTGCTCGGCGACGGCGTCGAGCCAGTCCTGGCGGACGGCGAAGGTCCGGGGCTCGTTGTCCTTGGGGTAGGGCTTGGCGACGATACCGTTCGCCGGTCGGGGAGTGCTTCTTGGACACCTCGACGATCGTGTCCTCGACGGTGATCGTGCGGCGCAGGAAGTCGATGTGCCGGGGCTTGAGCGCGATGAGCTCGCCCCAGCGCATGCCCGGTCTCGATCGCGGTCTCGACCATAAGGCGGTAGCGGTCCGGGAACGCGGCGATGAGGACGTCGAACTCCTCGGGCGTCAGCGTGCGGGTCTTCTTCGTCATGACCTTGGGCAGCTCGGTGTGCTCGCAGGGGTTCGTGACGATGAGCTGGTCGCGGACGGCTCGCTTGAAGATCGAGTGGAGCATCGTGTGGTACTTGCGAATCGACCTCGCCGACAGTCCCTCAGCGGCCGCCTTGGTCACCCAGTCCTGCACCAGCGACGGCGTGATCTGGTACATCAGCTTCGTGCCGAAGAATGGGAGGAAGTGCTTGTCGAGGTTAGAGACGTACGCCGCCCGCGTGGTCGGCCTCGATGTGCTTGGAGGGCAGCCAGTCGCGCTCGACGTACTGCCGGAAGGTGACCGCACCAAGGGTGTGGTCGTGCCAGTTGCCGGCCAGGACCCGCTGTTCCTCGCGGTTGGCGGCTCGCTCGGCGGTCGCGTCGGGAGGTGAAGGTGCCGGCTGACCGGATGCGGCCGTCGGGGTCGCGGTAGAACGCCGATGAACCGCGGTGCCCGTCTGTTCTTGCGTTGGACCACGTACGCCATCGCCCGCTCCTCGAGATCCTTGTCAGCAGTAATGTCAGCAAACGTTGCCGGACGACCCGGACGGCGGTGGACGTTCCGGAACCCCGAAAATGGCCTCTGACCTGCGAGATACTCCACATCGACTCACACTGACGTGCGCAGCAGAGGCCGAGAATCGGGTGTTCGTTTCGCTCATAACCCAGAGGTCGCAGGTTCAAATCCTGCCCCCGCTACGAAATTCAGGCTCGGAATCCACGGATTCCGAGCCTGAAGGCATTGGTGACCTGGTCCGACAACCACCAACGAGCCACGGACAGTCCGCCCTGACCCCGGCTGACCGGGTCGCGCTCGGTCGAAGAAGGTCCCGGACGTCGCAGCGACCGCAGGGCGTTGAGGAGTGACACTGGCAACTCGCGTGGTGCGCCGTGCGGCGGTGCTGACAGGATGCGAGGGTGACCTGGCTACGCGGGCGCAGAGAGCTGCTGCTGTTCGTCTGCTCGTCCGTCGTGCTGGTTGCGGGTGGGGTGGCCTGGCTGGTGGACGCGATCGCCACCGCAAGGGGATTCTGGGTCGCCGGTACGGTTCTCGGCCTGGTCGCGTCACTCGCCTGGACGGCGGCGGCGGTCAGGCGGCGTCAGCCGAGCGTTGACATCATCGCCGTGCTCGCCCTGGCAGGGGCGCTCGCTGTCGGCGAGCACTTCGCCGGAGCCACGATCACCGTGATGCTGGCGTCCGGTCAACTCCTCGAGGCCCGGGCCGCGGCGCGGGCGCGACGCGAGCTGGGCTTGCTGGTTGCCCGAGCCCCGCGGACAACGCGGCGCCGCGTCGGCGACAACATCGTCGAGGTTCCGGTGGAGAACGTTGAACGAGGGGACCGGATCCTCGTCGGTAGCGGGGAAGTCGTGCCCGTAGACGCACGGCTCGCGTCGAGCGGAGTCTTCGACGAGGCGGCGCTCACTGGGGAGCCCCTGCCGTTGGAGCGACCTGCAGGTGACGAGGTCCGCAGTGGGGTCGTGAACGCCGGGCCGCCGGCCGAGCTCATCGCCACCGCTGTCGCGGCCGAGTCCACGTATGCCGGCGTCGTCCGGCTGGTGGAGCAGGCACAGGCGTCGTCGGCGCCCTTCGTTCGGGCGGCCGACCGTTTCGCCGTCCTGTTCGTACCGCTCACGCTGGCGCTCGCGGGTGCCGCCTGGGCGTTCGAGGGCGATCCGGTGCGCGCCGTCGCCGTCTTGGTCGTCGCGACCCCGTGCCCCCTGCTGCTCGCGGCCCCTATCGCCATCATGTCGGGCCTTTCGAGGGCCGCGCGCATTGGTGTCATCGTCAAGGGAGGGGGCGCGTTGGAGCGGCTCGCCTCCGGCCGCGTCATGCTCTTCGACAAGACCGGCACCCTCACCCAGGGGCAGCCGGCCGTAGCCTCCGTCGTCACCGCATCGGACGGCGTGGATCCCGACGAGGTCCTGCGTCTCGCGGCCTCGCTGGACCAGGTCTCGCCCCACGTCCTCGCCAGCGCGATCGTCACCATGGCGACCGGACGCTCCCTGAACCTGGACATGCCCGTGGATGTCGTGGAGGAGCATGGCTACGGGTTGCGCGGGCTTGTGGGCGGGCGCGAGGTGCGCGTGGGCAAGCTCGACTGGATCGTGCCCGGCGCCCAGCCGCCCTGGGTGCGTCAGGTGCGGAGGCGGGCCGACCTCGACGGCTCACTGACAGTGTTCGTCGCTGTCGACGGGATGCCGTCCGCCGCGTTCCTGCTGGAGGATCCCGTCCGCAGTGACGCACCGCGCATGGTGCGGGCACTTCGGGAGGCCGGGATCACCCGGGTCGTCCTCGTCACCGGCGACCGCGCCGACATCGCCGACACCGTGGGGCGGATCGTCGGGGTCGACACGGTGCTGGCCGACTGCGACCCTGCCGAGAAGCTAGCCGCCATCTCGGCCGAGTCCGCCCACGCCGAGACGATCATGGTGGGTGACGGTGTCAACGACGCGCCCGCGCTCTGCCGCCGCCGGCGTTGGAGTGGCACTCGCTGCCCGCGGCGCGACCGCTTCGTCCGAGGCTGCCGACGTCGTCCTCACCGTCGACCGCGTCGACGCGCTGGCGGACGCGATCCTGATCGCACGCCGTTCCAAGCGCATCGCTCTGCAGGCGGTTGCTGTCGGCATGGGCCTGTCCCTGGTCGCCATGATGGCGGCCGCCGCCGGCCTGCTGGTCCCTGCAGCCGGCGCCGTCCTTCAGGAAGTGATCGACGTCCTCGCGATCGGGATCGCGCTGAGGGCGGTGCTTCCCGGCAGAGTCCACTCGATCTCGATGGCGCCCGGCCGACATCGCGCTGGCCGAGAGGCTGAGGGTGGAACACGACGCGGTCCTGCCCGACGTCGAGCAGATCCGAGCTGTCGCCGACGCGCTCTCGGCTCACGGAGAGCGACCTCGGCCCGGCCCACGCTCTGCTCGACCAGCTCGAGGGCGAGCTGCTTCCGCACGAACGGGCCGATGAACAGCTGCTGGTCCCCCTGGTGTCCCGGGCCCTCGGAGGTTCGGACGCGACCGCGGCGATCAGCCGCACCCATGCGGAGATCGAGCATCAGGTCAGCCGGATCCGCAGGCTGATCACCGACCTGGACAACGACAACGTGCAGCCGGAGGACGTCGTCGAGCTGCGCCGATTGCTCTACGGACTGTATGCCGTCTGGCGTCTCCACAATGCTCAAGAGGAGGAGGGCGCCTTCGCTCTCGTCCCCGGGGCATCGAGCCGTCCCCCGCGGCGGAGAGCCTCGCGTCGCTGAAGACCGCCCGGCGCGGCCCGTAGCAAACACTGCCTGGATGCCTGGCCATCCGGTAGACCCCCGTTCTCGGCCGGCAGGCCCCCTGCCCTGCGAACAACCGTCGGGCGACCACGCGCGGTCGCCGGAGCCCCGGTCCACCAGCCGTTTCCTGCGCTCTTCGCCGTGCCATCCTGGTGCAGTGCTCATCGGTCGCGACGCGGCGCTCGTGAGGCTGGACGCCTGTCTGGACGAGGCGCAGTCGGCCCACCCCAGCGTCGTGAAGCTGATCGGGGACCCCGGGATGGGAAAGACCGCGCTCCTCGACGAGGTCGCTCGATCCGCCGCCGACCGCCGCTTCCACGTGGCACGGGTGACGGCGCTGGAGCTCGAGGCGGGGATCCCGGCGGCCGGGCTGGGCATCCTCCTGCCGATGCTCGGAGGCCGCCCGAGGGAGTCCACGACGGCGTTGCTCCAGGTATTGCTCACAGCAAGCCAGGATGGTCCGCTTCTGCTGATGGTCGACGACGCCCAGTGGCTCGACGAGCTGTCCCTGATGGCGATCACCTTCGCGGTCCGACGTCTTCGCCTCGACCCGGTCGCCGTGGTCATCGCCGGTCGCCCGGAGATCATGGAGGTGCCCGGTCTGGCCGGCATTCCCACGTTGGAGCTGTCGCCGCTGAGCGACATCTGCGATGCGGCGCGGATCCTTCCGACAGGCGGCCCCACGACAGTCCTGCAGCTCCGCCAGGACGGCCTGTACACCTCCAGCCGCGACCTCGGCCTCTGACGAGGCATTGATAAGATTATCTTATGACTTTGTTGGCCGAGTACCGCGACGCGCGACACGAGGAGGTCGTCGCGCGCCTGCGGCGCGTCCTCGCGCTGCGGGCGATGGTCGCCTCCGGGATGAGCCAGCGCCAGATCGCCGAGGCCGTCGGCATCACCCAGCCCGCCGTCAGCCAGCAGCTCAAGTTCGCACCCGAGCTGGGTGCCGTCCATCCCGAGGTGCTGCTCGAAGCTGCTGCCCCCGTCCTCAGAGCGCTTGCAGCTGACTGCGGCTACACGCGCCTGTGCGTGTTTGGCTCCGTCGCGCGCCACCAAGCCCGCCCGGATTCCGACATCGACCTGATCGTCGAAGCGCCGGCCGGGACGTCGACGTTCGGGTTCATCGGCTTCAAGCAGCTCATCGAGCAGGTCCTCGGCCGCGAGATCGACCTCGTCGACCATGGCGGACTCAAGCCCAAGCTCGATGAGGACATCCGACGCGAAGCGGTGCTGCTGTGATGGACCGCAAGGCAGCCAAGGAGCTGCTCCACATTCAGGGCTGGCTCGCTCGCATCGAGCAGATCGTCGACCGCGGCAAGGACGTCCACCTCGCCGACGACCTGCTGCAGGAGGCCGGCGACTCCTTGATGATGAAGCTCGGCGAAGCAGCCAACAGACTCTCCACGCTCGGAGTGCTTGCTCCCGACGGCGTCGAACGGGCGCTCGCCGTCGCGAACCGCAACTTCATCATCGATCAGTACGACGAGCTCAACCTTGCGATCACGTGGCAGACCCTCTCGGTTGACCGGGTCTGCCCAGAGCTTGGTTGACACCTTGGTGTGTCCCGCCCGGGTGGGGACGGTGTTCCAGGGTGGTGCTTCGGCGCGGCGGCTCTGAGCGGTGGGAGGCTCAGAGTGAAGGTGCTGACCTTGCGGGCTCCCGCGCTGGCTGCCGTGATCGAGCCGCCGTGGTCCTCGGCGATGGCATGGGTGAGAGTGAGCCCCGGTCCGCTCCCGCCGCTGTTGCCGACGGCCCGAGCCGGGTCGGTGCGGTAGCACCGTTCGACGATGTCGTCCAGCTGGTCGGCTTCGACTCCGTCACCCTTGTCGGTGATCGTGATGGTCGCTGCCCCTTCCCCGGCCGTCGTGGATCGAGACGTTGACCATGCCGCCGTGGTCGCTTCGAGACTTCTGAGGTAGCGCCGCTCCTACCCGGGGAACTCCACGATGTCCGGTCGGCCGAGGATCCGCCGCATCACGCTGTTCATGGTGTCCGGGTCGTTGTCGAAGTCGCCGTGTGAGGTCGCCCTCGTGCGGGAGTCGGGAGGAGTGTCGGGACCTGTCGGCGACCAGACAACATCCACCCGCCTAGGGGCCCCGGGAGTCAGCCCGAAGGCGCTCACGAGTTCAGGGTCCTTCCGGATGGACTCCTCCAAGCCCAAGATCGGGGCGTCGTCCTCGGGTTCGAACAGCTGACTCACCAGATAGAGCAACGACTTCCGATAGACGTGGAAACAGTTGTCGTCGTTCTCCGCCTGGATGTTCATCGTGTAGACGGTGATCTTGTTGATGTCGCTGTCGACCAGAGGCAGCAGCTGCGAGCGGAAGCTGTCCACCCGCAGGGCGGGTGCCAGCAGCTGCAGGGTGGCGAAGCTCGGCGAACCCAAGGCTCGGGCGGTAGGGATGAAATGCGCGTGGAAGACCGACCCGGCCGAATGCCCCGCCCCGTGCAGCGACACCTTGCCGTCGTTGTCGGCGCAGAACTGCGCGAGGCGCTCTCCGACGTAGCGCGCCCCACCACCGGGGCCGGAGGCGAGAGCGGCACTCTCCTTGACGGCGGCCCACAACCCCCAGCACTCCGGGCCGGAACGCAGATGGCTGGCACGGTCCCTGCCAGCCCGCTGCCCAGCCTCGAGCTGGCCACGCCAACCCAGCAGTTGTTTCAGCGTCTCGACGAAGCCCGTTTCCCACACGAAGTGGACGGGATATACCCCGTTGTCCAGACACCACGGCACCTGGTTGCTGGCGATCGAGAGGCCAGCTCGCTCCGAGACTGCCCCGCCATGCGCCCACAACAGCAGCGGCACCGGCCCGGTCGCGCCGTCGTGTCGGGCACGCTCGATGAATGCCGGCAGGTGTACGTCGAAGATGTCGTCCACGTCGTCCTGGGTCGACTGCATGATGCCATCGCTCGAGAAGGCACCGAGACCCAGGTTGACCACGAATGGCCGAAGAGCTTCGAGATTCTCGGGGGCGAAGTCACGGACGCCCCGTGCCTTGAATGGTGCAGCAACCCCTCCCATGTGCCCTCCTGGCCAGAAGCCCTGCCGTGCGATGCCGGCGCCCGAGGCACCGCGGGAGCAACCCTTGATCTGCCGCCACGTCGGGTAGCTGGGTTTGGTCGGCGACCTGGAGTCTGCTGCACGAACTGGTGACAGGTGGGGTCACCCGGCCTGAGTGGCCGGTGTGGTCATGATGCTCTCGAACTCGATGGGGGTCAATCGGCCCAGGGAGTCCTGCCTGCGGCGGCGGTGACGTTGTTCTGCGGCTGGGAGAAGCCCTCCATCGGCTCGCTGCCTGTACTCACCGAGGCAGACGCCGAACGGATCACCGTCACGGCTCAGTTGCCTATGGAATAGTTTGCTTGCGGATTGTTGTTGTGCGTAGTAACTGGTAAGCCGCCGAGGCTGCCGATGACGAGGGGTCCGACCATGAGAACCGACACCGACACCGCCCAGATCACCGAGCTGCTCGCGACGTACGAGCAGGCCCTGAACACTGCCGATGCGGCGAGCGCCGCTTCCCTGTACGCCGAGGACGGCGTGTTCTACCCGTACCACGTGCCGACCGCGAGGGGGGCAGGGATCCTCGACTCCTACGAGCAGATCTTCAACACCATCAAGCTCGACATCGCCTTCACCATCCACGAGGTCGTGGTCGACGGCGACACCGCGTTCGCCACCACGGAGTCGAAGGGGCAGGTCACCGTCCTGGAGCCAGGGATCACAGCGCCCGAGGCGAACCGGGAGCTCTTCGTCTTCGTCCGCGAGTCCCGCGACTGGAAGATCGGCCGCTACATGTTCAACAAGTCGCAGGCATGAGCCATGGCGTCGACGATGCGCGCGGTCGTGCTCACCGCTCCGGGGCCCGTGGAGAACCTGGTCATCCGGACGCTTCCGATACCGGAGCCGCCGGCGGGCTGGGTGCGGGTCAAGGTGATGGCCTTCGGGCTCAACCGCTCCGAGCTGCACACCCGGCTCGGTCTCGCCGAGGGTGTGACCTTTCCTCGGGTCCTTGGGATCGAGGCGGCGGGCATCGTCGACGCAGCGCCAGGCAGCGACCTGAGTCCCGGGCAGCAGGTGGTCGCGATGATGGGCGGGATGGGCAGGACCTTCGACGGCGGCTATGCCGAGTACACCGTCGTGCCGAGGTCGCAGGTCATTCCGTTTCGATCCGACCTCCCCTGGCGGGTGATCGGCGCCGTGCCTGAGACGTTGCAGACCGCCTACGGCTCCCTCACGACCGGTCTCGACCTGAAGGGGGGCGAGGCACTTCTGATCCGTGGCGGGACGTCGTCGGTGGGTCTCGCCGCGGTGAGCGTGGCGAAGGATCTCGGTGCCACCGTGATCGCCACGACGCGTCAGCCCGACCGTGTCGAGGCGCTCACGTCGCATGGGGTCGACCACGTGGTCCTCGACACCGGCACCATCGCCGACCAGGTGCGGCGCATCGTCCCGGACGGGGTTCATGCTGCCCTCGAGCTCGTGGGCACCCCGACGTTGCGCGACACCCTGCGCTCCACGCGTGTGCACGGGACCGTGTGCTTCACCGGGATGCTGTCGAACCAGTGGGTGGTGCCCGACTTCTATCCGATCGAGTATCTCCCGCGCGGCGTCCGGCTCACGGCGTACGGCGGCGGCAGTGCGGACCTGCCCGGTGACGTCCTCCAGAGGCATCTGGACGGACTCGCTGCGGGCAGCATCGCTCTTGGGCCGACCCAGGTGCACCACCTCGACGAGATCCGGATCGCCCACTCCGACATGGAGCACAACCGAACCTTCGGCAAGCAGGTCGTCCTGACCGGCCCGCGCGAGTGAGTCCTGCTCGAGTGCGGAACGACGGCTAGCGGGGGTCGACGGCTTCGATGACCGAGGACGAGACCTTGCTGACCGTCCGCGCCTGCTGGTCGCTCAGGTGCCGGGCCCAGTACTGCTCCACCCCACGCGCGTGCACAGGCCAGGCGCCCTTCAGCGCACGCAGCCCGTCCTGCGACAACACCACGAGGATCGCCCGCCGGTCGGCGGGGTCTGCTTCCCTTCGGGCAAAGCCCACTCGCTCCAGGGAGTCGACGACCCGGGTCAGGCCGCTGCGGCTGTACACCAGCGCGTCGGCCAGATCCTTCATCCTCAACCGCCGATCCGGCGCCTCCGACAGCTGCACCAAGGCGTCGTACGCGTTCAGACTGATCCCGCACTCGGCCCGCAGCTCCTGGTCCAGCCGCCTCACCAACACCGCATGCGCACGCAAGTACAGCCGCCATGCCTGCTCGCGCTCGCGACCCAGCGGGAGCGGCTTCGCCGCGGTACTCATACGACCCATGATAACTACGCAGGCGAATAGTCCGCTTGAGTAGAAAACCGCGTCTCACGCTGGTCTGTGGTGGTTTGAATCGCCCGGGTCTGATGGAGGCTCTGGTGGTTGGCCGGCCCACCTGTCCTGGCTCACCAGTACCAAGGGGCGGACCACCGGTCTAGGAGCTGGTGTCCCGTCGCTGTCGGCTCTGGCGGGGTTCGGTGCGGTTCTTGGCGTCGGAGAGCTGACGGATCAGGTCGTCACGGACTTCGGTCAGCGCTTGGTCGAGGGGAATCCTGCTCGAGGTCGCCACCACCCGCTCGGTGCCGGCGATCCATCCCTCAAGGGTGGTCTTCTGATCCGCTCCGTCCCGCTCCTTCACACTCAACACGAGCTCGACGTCTCCGGCGGGGTAGGAACGCAGTCGTGCGTCGAGGGCGGCGAACCGTTCCAGCACCTGGTCCCGCTCCGAGGCGGCGAGGCCGCTGCCCAGTCGCAGGCTCGTCTCGACTGTTGCGTGACCCTCTGGGTCGTTCATGGGTGCCTCCCGCGCGTCGTCTTGCCGTGGACACTGATGAGGTCACCGTACGCACTTGCGGCTGGGAAACGCATCGCGGGTGCGTGGCGGTACCCCTAGCGATCCTTGGTCATAGGGGCGGGACCGATTGCTCAGGTGAGGGCGGCGAGTCTTCGGTGCCCGCCGGTGGACATGGTCAGCCCGGGGCCATCGTTTCGATAGTCGCTGGATGCGTCGTCGTCCGGTGGTGATGACGCGGCCGGCGAGGTTGAGTAGTCGCAGCCCAGACCCGGGCGGGCTGGTTGGCCCAGGCCAACAGCTGGGTCCAGGTCCGCGTCCTTCGACCAGCGTGGCCGTCTCGAAGTTGCGTGGCGCCAGAATCCTGCCGGAGGCCGGTAGCCTCTTGGAGCATGGCACGCCGCACGGTGGCGGCGATCGCACTCGCTTGGCTGGTCACGATCGCCATCGACTTCATGGTCTTCGGCGGTCTTTTCGCCGGTGTGCTGGAGGGCGCCGACGACCCTGCGGTGCTCGCGCCGGAGGAGTTGTTCGCGCGTATCCCCGCCGGCTATGCGTCGTTCCTGCTGGAGGTCGTGCTGCTTCATTGGCTGGTCAAGGCCAGCCGACGGCCGGGGACCATCGGTGGGCTGGGGCCGGGATGGTGTTGCAGAACCTCAGGTGAACAGGCCGACCTGTAGACCAAGGCCCATGGCGGTCAGCCCCTCGAACGTGGATATCGGTCCGCGCGGCGTCCACCCAGCCAGCGAGGAGCCCGTATTCGACCGCGGCGAGGAGGGCGAGCCCCCAGGTCAGCCGCTTGTCCGCCATCACGGTGCGGGTCTGTCAGATCGACGGTGCAACTGGTGCCTGGCCATGATCATCTGCACGACTCAGCGATCGATCCCTCAACGCCCGCTGCCGGTGCGTGTCTATGGGTGGTTTGGACCTGGGCGCGGCCGAGCGCTCGCGGGGATGGTTCGGATCAGCTGGTCACACCAAGCCTTCTGCTCGCCACGCCACGTCCGGGATCACTCCGTCGCCGCCCCCGCCGGTGCCGCGGCGACACGGCGCCGACAGCCTCGAAGCCCCGACCGTTGAGGCTTACGAAATGGCCGCCAGCTCCCAGCGGGAACCGCGACAGGTGGACACTGGCCGCGGACCTCTTCAGTCCACAGTCAACCGCCACCTACACGACACCCCGGTCTCCATCTGAGGTGTTTCTGCCACCACCCCATGCCGTCAGGTCACCAGCCGGAGCCTGACCGCCGTCGGGTCGGCGGATGCCGGCGAACAGCAGGGCAACGGTCACGACACCCAGCATCGTCAGACCCGCCCAGATGGGCAGTTCGGATCCCGATCCCACCTCCTGGCGCGCGACCTCGACACTCGCGGCAGCCAGGGTCAGGGTGTAGAGGCTCCCTCCCACGCTCATGACCCCGGCCAGCGGCCCGCCGGGCGCCCGTCGACGTGCCAGCCAGAGGGCTGCGAGCAGCATCGGAGGCACGATGAACACCAGGTCAATGGCGAAGACAACCCCGGTCGGGTGCCCGGAGGCCACGATCGGCTGGGGGACATCCCCGGTGACCAGGTAGCTGAGTGAGATCCCGACCCACAGCAGGCCGAGTCCGGCGGACACCACGCCGGTGTACGTGATGGCCACGACGCGAGCCACCCGGCCGCCCATCGCGTGACCGAGCTGGGTGAGATCTAGACGCGGCACCGAGAACAGCAGCGCATACAACGGGAGTCCGAACGTGGCGACGTACAGGAGGAAGAACTGGTTGAACGCCGCGGCCACCGCATAGAACAGGTAGGCGTACATCGAGTAGAACAACATGCCCAGCCACAGCACCCGGCCCCGCGGCGACCCCCGCATCTCCCAGACTAGGCCGACCAGCAGCATCGGAACGGCGACCAGGAGGGTGACCATGTCCTGACCGCGGAAGGTGGCGGTCACCAGCGCGTTGTCTCGGTACAGCCAGTCCGTGGCGAAGACACCGACCGCCGACACCGTGGTCATCGTCGCGGCCGTCGCAGCGGTGAGCACGTACGCAGCCGGGAAGCCCGGTCGACCACCACTCATCTGCCAGTCTCCACTCACTCGGCGGATCAGATGCACGTCCGGAGGGCGGCGACCCATCGAACTCAGGGTCCGGTCAACTAGTTGCCATGCGCAAGCTCGAGCTGCCGACGTCCGCTTGCCCACTGTCAGCGCCGGCAGAACGCGCGGTCACATCGTCGCTGCCCCACGGCCACCGGAGGGCTTCCTCAAGTTCGGCGCCGATGGACCGCTCAGGGGCTTCTCGAACAGTATCGCGGGCGCCGCATGGGCAGACACCCTCTTCATGCTTGCCCTGCTGGGAATCGGCCTCGCCCTGACCCTGGGGATGGCCATGCGGAGTGCTGCGGCCTCGGGTGCGGTGTGGTACCTGATGATGTGGAGTGCCGCACTGCCGCCGGCTACGAACCCGGTGCTGGACGACCACATCCTGGGCGCCATCTCCGCCGCCTTCATCGCCCCACGGGGTGGAGGCGGCACGGTCTTTCCAGGCGCTGAGCCAGCGTCACGTGGCCGGCCCGACCCGGCCTGGCGCACATTTATGATTCCCACCGGAACAGGCGGGTGGCCAGCCAGGTGACCGCGACTGCGAAGCCGAAGAGGACCAGCAGGGGGGAGATGACAGCCGACGGACCCTGGCCGCGAACCATGACGTCGAGCATGCCCTCGTTGAGGTGGCCAAGCGGGAGGTACCTCGAAACGGTGCGGAGCCAGTCCGGCGCCTGGTCGAGCGGGATGAACGAGCCGGACAGGAACGCCATGGGCATGATGATGAGGTTCGCCAGGCCAGAAGCGCCCTCAGCGCTCTTGCTCACCGCCCCCACGACGATCCCCAGCGACATGAAGGCCAGCGCCGCCATCAGGACGAGCGGGATCGCCATCCACCACCAGTTCGTGAGCTTCAGCCCGAAGACGAGCACGCCGACGACCAGGAAGACCGCCATCTGCACGAGCGCGACCACCAGCGTGACCAGCGTCCGCGACCCCACCAGCGCGGCGGTCGTCGTCGGGGCCAGGCGTAGTCGGCGCAGGAGCCCGCTCGTGCGCCACTGGACCAGTGGCATCGAGGCGCTGAAGACCGCGCCGATTGCCACAGCCCACCCGATGAGGCCCGGGGCGATGTACTGAATCGGCCGCAGCGAGGCGTCCTCGACCGGCGCGACCGCCAGCGTGAACGTCGGAGGCCTCCCCATGGCGGCGATGTTGGCCGACTGCACGAAGGCCTCTATGGTTCCCCGAATCCTGGCCGCCATGACCTGGTCGGCCTCGCTGAGGTGGAGGGTGAGCGTGGCCCCCGTCATCTCGATGGCGGCGTCGGCGTCGCCTCGGCGCACCGCGTCGAGCGCGGCCGCGCGGTCGGCTGTCCTTGTCGTCACGAAGAGCTCGTCGAAGCCCTGGCGCGCCTCGGCCGGCAGCTGGTCGATGATCGCAACCGGCCCGATCTGCTCGAGGCGCGACTGCGAAGTCCCGGCGTCGCGGAAGAGCGAGCCGAAGAGGAAGAGAAACATCAGGGGGAACACGAGGGTCCAGAACAGGGTCTGCCGGTCCCGGACGAACCCCTTCGTCTGCGCGACGGTGAGGGCCCGGAATCCGGTCACGAGCGGTACTCCCGTCCGGTGAGTTCCAGGAAGACGTCCTCGAGGGTGGCACCACGCACCTGGAGGCCACCGAGCAAACCGCGCGACGCGAGCGCCGCCAACGTGGCAGAGGGGTGATGGGACGCCATCGTCAGCGACTCGTCATCCAGGTCGACATGCCCAACGCCGGGAATCTCACGGGCGACCTCCTCGGTGAGGGCCGCGAGGGGCAGGCTGACCCGAGTCGCCGCCCCCAGCCGCCGGACTAGGGCGCCCGGAGCGTCGACGGTAAGGATCTTGCCGTGGTCCATGATCGCGATGCGCTCGCAGAGGACCTCTGCCTCGTCCATGAAGTGGGTGGTGAGCACGACGGTGCGACCTTCGGCGGTGATCCCCCGCAGGACGTCCCAGAGGTTCCGGCGAGCCTGAGGGTCGAGCCCGGACGTCGGCTCGTCGAGGAAGACGACGGTGGGTTCGTGGATGAGGGCGCAGGCGATGGCGAGCCGCTGCTGCTGGCCCCCGGAGAGCTTCTCTGTCTGCGTGGACGCCTTGTCGGAGAGGCCGACGAGGTCGAGCATCTCGGCTACGCGTGAGCGCCGCACGCCATAGAGGGCCCCGATCGTCTCAAGCTGTTCACCGGCGGTGAGCCGCTCGAAGAACGCCGACGCCTGCAGCTGGACCCCCATCTTGGCCAGCAGCGTGGTGTTGCGTGGCCACGTCGGCGAGCCGAGGATGCGAGCCTCACCGGCATCGGGACGTCGGATCCCTTCGATGATCTCCAAGAGGGTGGTCTTGCCGGCTCCGTTCGGCCCGATGATGCCGAAGAAGCACCCCTGCGGGACGTCTAGGTCGACTCCGTCGACGGCAGTCACCTCGCCGTACCGCTTGACGAGGCCCCGCGCCTCGATCAGCGACATGACTCGAGTCTAGATCTCGTCACGATGCTCAGCATGTTCGGTCACCCTTGCGCCAGGAGGAGCTCGGATTGCCTGGCGAACCTGACGGCCACAGTTGCGGCGGTGGAGGAGGACGACGAGATCCTCTGCCGGGGCGGTAACGACCGGACCCACCTGGAGGTGCGGCGTCTGCCACCCGGGTGGGCGGGCCTGCTTCATAGGGGACGGTGGGCGCCTGCGCGTCCGGCGACGTTGCGTAGTAACGCGGCGCGGCGTTGGCGATTGCTCGCTGCGTATGAGGTCGGACCAGGACGCGCCGCGGCTCGTCGGCCGCTGGCCCAGCAGCGGGTCCTGCTCACCCGCGACAGGGGCCTGCGGCACCACTCGGCTCGATCACGGGTGATCGGGCTGGCCGTGCACGATGACCGCGTAGGATCCGATGCCGATGAGGCGGTCGGCCGCGAGCTCTCGGCCCTCCTGGAGCAGGATCGTGGTCAGTTCGCCGGTGTCGGGGTCGAACTCGACGTCCGCGACATGGCCAAGCTCGTCGCCGCCCGTGGTGAGGACCCGCTTCTTCAGCAGGCGGCGACGCTTGCCGCTCAACGCCGGCAGTTCATCGTCGAGCTGCGTGATCGCTGCCGGGTCGCCGATGGTGACTGCGTCGACTCCGAACGCGGTGAGGTCGCGCCACCGCAGTACGTCGCCCCGGTCGGCCTTCTTCAGTCGAAGGGCGACCACCGAGCGCGACGCCGGGTCGACCAGGAAGCCGCGGACCCGGCCGACGGTGTCAGCCGTGCTCATGTCGACGACCTCGTGCCCCTTGGCCTCGGAGAACTTCATCGCTCGGCGCTCCCCAACTGCGCGCGGAACCGATCGATCGCAGCGCCGAAACCGGCGAGGTCGTGCGCGACGAAGTCCTTCACGCTGGCGGGGACCATAAGGTGCTCCCCGGATGCCGCCATCGTGTCCGGGAGGGGAATGAGGACCTTCTCGCCCTGAGTGCCCATCTGGTCGGAGGCCACGATCTCGTAGCCAACGACATCGCACTGCCCATCGCCGGTGGAGTCGACCGACACCACGACGTCGTGGACAGTCCCGAGACCCACGCCGTCCTCGGTCAGCACCTGCGAGCCGAGCACATTCCCGTGCGAACGCTCGCCGCGCGACCGGTCGAGCACCGACTCGGTGGGCTCCAGTGCGCCGTTGTCAGCGATCATGACCGCGTCGGCGCCCAGCGCCGCGACCGATGTCCAGGCCAGGCCCTCCTTCAGCGGGCCCGCGAACAGCCCCCGCCCAGCCAGGGTGAAACCGCTCACCGAGCCGCCGTCAGCGGCGTACACGATGTCCTTGATCTGGGCGACGTCCTCGCCGTCCAGGGTGACCACGGGTCGCTCGGCGATGTCGGACGTGCGCATCAGTCTCATCGCGGGTCTCCCTCATCGGGTCGTGAGGACTCAACGATGACGCCGCCCTTTCGGCGACGGGCCTGCACCGCGAACACGGCCGCAGCGAACACGGCGACCACCACGAGTAGCACGATCAACCAGCCCCACCAGTCCACGAACTGCCTCCCTCGGTCATCGCACCCCTTGGTTGATCCCAATCTATCCCCCTGGTTCCTGCTCCTGGCCCGCGTGTCATCCCGAACTCACGAGGGCGCGGACGTGCTGCCCACGCGGTTGTCGTCGTCGCGAGCGGTGTGTCGTCGCGCTTCCGTCTCCGCGAGCTACCGCGGGTTCGAGCTGAGTGGGCGGATGGCGAGCATCGCGGCTTCGCGGCTTCGTCCTTGGGGCGGGCGCGCCTCCGTGACCCGCATTGGCGGAGATCCACCACTGCCGCTGGTTCGTGAGCACCACGGATGATGGCCTTCCGCGCCGTGTCATCTGCCATCGATGCCGGCACCCACCACTACGCGGCCTCGGTTCCTAGGGAGCCGCGGGCCGACATCCATGTGGTCAGCGGGCCGGCCGGCGGCTACCTCCCGATGGGGAACCGAGCCTGAGAGCATGTCACCGTGGCTCGCACCTCACCGGTCCGTCGTTGTCTCTGAGCTCGCGTGGGTGGAGCCTGGTGGGGGCTCCCGCCCGTCGACGAAAGGACCCCGCGTGGACAGCACCTCCCTCGCCACCCTGGCCGACGACCTGCTCAGCCGTGCCGGGGAGTCCCGCAGCGGTCGTGCCGCGCACACCGTCTTCGGTGGCACCGGCCATCTCCTGCGGCAGACGGGCATCGCGCTCGTCGGCGGGCAGGAGCTCTCCGAGCACAACAGCCCGGGAGAGGCGACCCTCCAGGTGCTCCAGGGCCGGGTGCGGCTCAGCAGCCCGTCGGGTTCGATCGACGCAGGTGTCGCCGACGTCGTGACGATCCCGCCCGAGCGGCACGCGCTGACCGCCCTCGAGGATGCCGTGGTCCTGCTGACCGTCGTGGTCCGCTCCTGAGGGGGCGAGGGGATAGCGGGCCCAGCGCCGGACCCTTGACAAATACCTAACGCTGTTCGAAACTTCGAACCATGTTAGGAGAACCAGCCGAGGGCGGGGCCTGGGAGCGACGGAGGGTCGCCCTCCGGCGCGAGATCCTGGCCGCCGCCTGGGAGCTGAGCCGCGAGCACGGCCTGGCCGCGCTGTCGCTCAGGGAGCTTGCCGCCCGGGTCGGGATGCGCGCGCCCAGCCTGTACTCCTACTTCGCGTCGAAGGAGGCGATCTACGATGCGATGTTCGCGCAGGGGCAGCGCGAGCTGCTCGAGACACTGAGCGCCGTTCCACGGTCGGCGATCGACCGCCGCACCTTCCATCGCGGGGCCCGCACCTTCTTCGACTTCTGCACGGCGGACCCCACGCGCTACCAGCTGCTCTTCCAGCGCGTCGTGCCCGGCTTCGAGCCGACGGAGGAGTCCTATGCGCTGGCGGTCCAGGTGCTCGAGCTCCTGCACGGCCAGCTCCGGTCGGCGGGCGTCGAGGACCCCCGGCTGGTCGATCTCTGGACCGCCATGATCACCGGCCTCACCGACCAGCAGATCTCCAACGACCCCGGCGGCGACCGCTGGAGCGGGCTGCTCGAGGAGCTCGTCGACCTCTTCTGCGACCACGCAGGCATCCCCGGACCGACCCCGACCGGACGCACCCGCGCCGGTCCAGAGATCCGACCCACAGAAACGGAGTGAGCAGTGACGACGTCGACGCAACTCATCCCTCCCACCCAGCCGATGATCGGACACCGGGAAGGGGCGGTGCTCGCCCAGACGGCCTACGACCGCTTCGGCGAGGTCGTGGAGTCGCTCCGGGACGACGACTGGGCGCGGCCGACGGACTGCGCCCTGTGGACGGTGCGCGACATGGTCGGACACATGGTCGGCGCGATGAGATCGGCAGCATCCGTGCGCGAGCTGCTGAGCCAGCAACGGGAGATCGCGTCGCGGGTGGCAGCCGGCGAGGGCAACGAGACCGACGTCATGACGCAGGTGCAGATCGACCGCACCGCGCAGCTGGACCGGGCCGAGCTCACGCGTGAGTGCCGCGCCCTCGCCGGCAGGGCCGCCGCGGGTCGACGTCGTCTTCCCACCCCGATGCGGCGGCTGGTGCGCTTCCCGGTGACCGTGGACGGCGGCACCGAGACCTGGACGCTCGGCTACCTGGTCGACGTGATCCTCACCCGCGACGCGTGGATGCACCGGGTCGACCTCAGCCGCGCCATCGCCAGGGGGTTGGAGCTGACACCCGATCACGACGGTCGCATCGTGGCGGACGTCGTCGATGAATGGGGTCGCCGGCACGGGTCGCCCTACCGCCTGTCGCTGACCGGCCCCGCGGGCGGCACCTTCGCCTCCGGCGCGGCGGGCGAGGTCATCGAGATGGACGCGGTCGAGTTCTGCCGGGTCGTCTCGGGGCGTGAGCGCGGGTCGGGCCTGTTGGCCGTCCAGGTCCCCTTCTAGGCCGCGGCCACCGACCCGGTCGCCCCGATCTCGAGCTAGATCGACGTCGAGGAGAAGCGCCGTTCCAGCCACTCCTCATCCGCCTCCGCGGCCACGCCCCGCGCCCGCAGGAGAGCCACCGCACGGAGGCCCCAGCCCGCGCGGGACAGCTCGGCCAGGCGGCCGAGCTCCTCACCGAGGCTGGCCTCGCTCTCGGCGGCCAGCCGGTCCAGGTCCAGGGTGCAGAGGCGGTCGAAGTCGGCGTAGAGGGCGGTCACATGGTCGAACGGCTGCTGCAGGAACACCGGCCTGTCGAACTCCTCCTGCAGGCCATGGAGGACCCGCAGCACTCGCCGGGCCATGACCAGCTGGGCGCGCGCCGACTCGATCAGCTCGACCGGAGTGTGTGAGCGGCTCCGGTGGGTGAGCAGCTCCAGCGTGGTCCGCACGAGCAGGTCGAAGACGTCCTTGCGGTCGCGTGAGCGGTGTACGTCGAGCACGCCCAGGTCGGCGGCCCGGAGGGTCTCGGTCTGGAGCTGCAGCTTCCCGTGGAGCCGTCGGTAGGTCAGCTCACCCACCTCGCCGTTGAAGTACATCTGCTTCAGGGCGGTCTCCTCGATGTGGATCGCGGTGAGCCGCAGTGCGCGCTCGAACAGCTCGAGTCCGTGCTCGGCCAGGAGGCGCTCTCGGTCGGCGGCCACGGAGGCGAACGCGTCGTCGAGCTCCGCCACCACAGTCCGGACGCGCGCGTCCCGGAGGACGGCCCGGGTCTCGGAGTCCTGGAAGCCCGCCCGCTCGGCCAGGAGGAAGTAGACGGCCAGGTCGGACTGGCGCGCGAGGTCGACGGGCTCGGGCTGGTCGATCTGCAGCCGGCGCATCAGCGGCCCGATGAGCGGCGCCTTGAGGAAGAGGGTCGTCAGGATGCACGAGATCGTCAGCGCCAGCAGGAAGTCCCGCGGGGACGACTCCAGCTGCCATCCGGGCACGGTGAGGTCCGGAGGGATCAGCGAGACGACGATGATGGCCAGCGCGCCCCGCAGGCTCCCCCAGGACAGCAGCAGCTGCCAGCTTCGGCTCACTCCGGCATCGATCCCGAGCCAGGTGACCGGGGTGGTGACCGCGAAGACCGACACGGCCCGCATCCCCGCCACCACCAGGACCGACATGATCATCACCAGCCACAGGTCGGCGAAGCGCACGTCGGTCGAGGCGAACAGCAGGCCGGCGAGCAGGAACACCAGCGAGTTCACGATGAACGCCAGGTGGCTCACGGCCTTGTCGACGTAGGCGTCGGTCCGAGGCGTCAGCGAGTGGCGGGCGTAGTTGCCCAGGAACAGCGACGACATCGTGGTGGCGATGATCGAGGACACCCGAAGGTCGATGCCGCCCACCGCCCAGCCCTGCTCGTTGACGAGCTCGCAGCTGATGAACACCAGGTGGGCGGAGATGATCAGCAGGGTCGCCGAGACGAACTCGTTGGAGCGGGTACGCCGCAGCGCCACCGCGAAGCCGCTGGCTGCCACCAGCCCGACGAGCACGCCGGCCGAGACCATGACCAGGAAGGTCGCCGTGCCGAGCGCCACGGTGGAGGCGCCGTGGAAGCCGCTGCCCACGACGCCGAGCACCACGAGGAACAGGGCCACGGCGGTGCCGTCGTTGAAGAGGCTCTCGCCCTCGAAGATGACCGTCAGCCTTCGAGGCGCCCCGAAGTCCTTGAACAGGGCCAGCACGGCCACTGGGTCGGTGGCCGAGATGATCGCGCCGAAGAGCAGCAGGATCGAGAACGGCACGGGCGTGCCGAGGGCCTGGAGCAGGAGGTACATCACCCCGGCCACACCGAAGGCGGAGATCAGCAGGCCGACGACCGCGAGCAGCAGAATCGTCCAGGCATGGTCCAGCATCGTGCGGATGCTCATGGAGTAGCCCGACTCGAAGATCAGCACCGGCAGGAAGATCAGGAACAGCAGCTCGGGCGTGAGCTGGAGATCGTCGAGGAAGCCGAACACCGCCTCCAGCCCCGGCAGGCGCACGATCGGCACCAGGGCGACACCCACGGCGACGAGCAGCACGGTGTAGGGGAGGTGGAAGCGGCGCGCCGCGTAGAACACCCCCGCCGAGAGGGCCAGCAGGCAGAACAGCGACAGGACCGAGGTGATGGTCAGCTCCATCTTCTGATCTTGGCAGCGCGACGAGCTCCGCGTGCTCACTCGCCCCCACCCACCGGTATGTGAGAGGTTCACGGGCATGCAAGGGGTGCAGATCGACCCGATGCCGCTGGCTCGGCTCGCCGGCTTCCTCGACGCCGACCGCGCGGCCCGACTCGCGGCGTACGCCGAGCGGGCGCAGACCCTGTTGTCGAAGCGCACCGTCTGGAACGTCAACGCCACTGCCACCGGCGGCGGGGTGGCCGAGATGCTCCAGGGCCTGCTCGCCTACGCCCGGGGGGCCCAGGTCGACACGCGGTGGCTGGTGCTCGACGGCAACCCGGAGTTCTTCCGGCTCACCAAGCGGATCCACAACCGCCTGCACGGCGCGGACGGCGACGGCGGGCCGTTGGGTGAGCGGGAGCGCCAGGTGTACGAGTCGGTCCTGGCCGACAACGTCTCCGCGCTGCGAGAGCAGCTCCGGCCGGGCGACCTGGTGCTGCTGCACGACCCGCAGACGGCTGGCATGGTCGACGGGCTGCGCACGAGCGGGGCCCACATCATCTGGCGGTGTCACGTGGGGCTCGACACGTCGACCGAGGTCACCGACGGCGCGTGGGCGTTCCTGCGCCCCTACGTCGAGCAGGCGGACGCGGTGATCTTCTCCCGCATGGAGTACGTCCCCGACTGGGTGCACCGGTCCCGGGTCTGGCTGATCCCGCCCTCCCTCGACCCGTTCAGTGCCAAGAACCTCGACCTGGCTCCGGCGGACCTCGAGGCGACCCTGAGGCAGGCCTCCCTGGTGGACATCCCGGTGGACCACGGCAGCCTGGACTTCGTGCGGCGTGACGGGTCGCACGGCCAGGTGCGCCGTCACTCCGGGCTGATCGCCGGCGACCAGATCGTCCCTGCCGAGGCCCGGGTCGTCCTCCAGGTCAGCCGCTGGGATCGGCTCAAGGACATGGCGGGCGTGCTAACCGGGTTCGTGGACCACCGCGACGAGCTGGCCGACGACGTCCACCTGATGCTGGTGGGGCCGGACGTCTCGGGGGTCAGCGACGACCCGGAGGGGGCGGAGGTGCTCGAGGAGTGCCTGTCGATCTGGGGCGGCCAACCCGCCGTGGCACGGCAGCGGATCCACCTGTGCAGCCTCCCCATGGACGACATCGACGAGAACGCCCGCCTCGTCAACGCCCTGCAGCGCTACGCCTCCGTCGTGGTCCAGAAGAGCCTGGTCGAGGGGTTCGGCCTCACCGTGACCGAGCCGATGTGGAAGGCACGCCCGGTACTCGCGTCCAGGGTGGGCGGGATCCAGGACCAGATTGTCCACAGTGTCAGCGGCCTGCTCCTCGACGACCCGACCGATCTCGATGGCTTCGTCGCCCATCTCAAGTACCTGCTCGACGAGCCCGCGGTCGCGGCCGAGATGGGCCAGGCCGCTCGCGAGCGGGTCCGCGACCAGTACCTCGGCGACCGACACCTGATCCAGTACATCGACCTCTTCGAGGCCCTGTCCGGCTGAGGGCAGCTGCTGCCGTCGGGTCCTACCATGAGGGATGCCCGAGCTTGCCCCGGTCGCCGCGATCGCGGCGCTCGTCGTGGGCTACGGGCTGCTCTCGTCGCGCCTCTACTCCTGGTCGATCACCGGGCCGCTGGTCTTCGCCGTGGCCGGGCTCCTGCTCGGCCCGTCGGTGGCCGGGCTCTTCACGGGCGACATCTCCACCGGGGCCGTCGAGGTGCTGGCGGAGGCCACGCTGGTGATGGTGCTGTTCACCGACGCCACGCGCATCGACCTGCGGCGCCTGCTGGACCAGATCGCGCTCCCGCTGCGGCTCCTGGTCGTCGGGCTCCCGCTGACCCTCTTCTTCGGCACGGCTGCGGCGGTCTGGCTCTTCCCCGACCTGCAGATATGGGAGGCGGCGCTGCTCGCCGCGATCCTCACGCCCACCGACGCGGCGCTGGGTGCGGCGGTGGTCTCCGACGAGCGCGTCCCGGCCCGGGTGCGCCAGGCGCTCAACGTGGAGAGCGGCCTCAACGACGGGCTGATGGTTCCGGTGATCACGATGCTGGGCGCGCTGGCCGCGGCCGAGTTCGCCGGGCGCGGCCCCTCCTCGTGGGTGGGCCTGGTGGTGCAGCAGATCGGCGTGGGCGGCGTGGGTGGGGCCGTCGTCGGCGGCGGGGGCGCCTGGTTGCTGGTGCGCGCGGCCGCTCGGGGGTGGGTCAAGGGGGCCGCGCGCGAGCTCACCACGGTGGGGATCGGCGTTGCGGCGTACGCCGGGGTCGACGTCCTCGGCGGCAACGGGTTCGTCGCCGCGTTCGTCGCTGGCCTCGCGTTCGGGCACGTCGCGCGAGACCACTGTGGGATGGTCGCGGACTTCGCCGAAGAGGAGGGCAACCTGCTGACTCTGCTCACCTTCCTCCTGTTCGGCGTCGTGCTGCTCGGCCCTGCGTTGACCGAGGTGACGCCGGCAGCCCTCGCCTACGCCGCGCTGAGCCTCACCGTGGTCCGCATGGTGCCGGTCGCCGTGAGCATGGTCGGCGTCGGGCTGCGGCTGCCGACGCTGGGCTACCTCGGCTGGTTCGGCCCCCGTGGGCTGGCCTCGATCCTGTTCATGATCGTGGTGACCGAGGAGGCGGCCGACCTGGAGGGCACCAACGTGCTCACGGTTGCGAGCCTGACCGTCGCGGGCAGCGTGCTGCTGCACGGACTCACCGCGGTGCCGCTCGCCGGGCGATACGCCTCGTGGTACCGCCGGGTCGGCGGCACCAAGGCGATCCCCGAGTCGGAGCCCGTCGACATCATGCGGGTCCGGACCGGCGGCCACCTCCGCCAGCACGCCGTCTGACGCCGCCGGCCGTCGACTGCGTCCGGCAGAGTCGCGCGATTCGACAGCCACTGCATCCGAGTCGACCCGGCGGACCCGAGCGCGTCATCGATGACCGGCGACGGCCTGGCCCCCGCGGGGCGACGTCCACGCCGGTCTCAACGGTGGTCACCCCGCGGCAGGAACATCCCGGCGGCGGGCTTGGGCTCGAAGAACGTCGCCTTCGGGGGCATCATCTCGCCGGCGTCGGCCACCTCGATCACGGCCCGGGCGGGAGGCGGGGCGAGGGTCACCAGGGCCCCGCCGTCGAGGTCGCAGCGGGCGACGAGCTCGTCGAGCGGCGTGGCCGCGGGGACCGCGTCGACGGTGCGGACGCGGCCGGGCGGAGCCGGCTCGAGACGCTCGAGGACCCGGGCCTGCAGCATCGACACGTCGAGTCCCGCGGCCCCGGCGGGGCGGGGGCCGGTGAGCTCGAGGTCGTACCAGCAGGAGCCGACGTAGAGCCCCATCGAGCCGACGCTCGGAGCGGGTGGCTCGGCCACGCGACGGACGCGGAAACCGTCGTCGAACAGGCCGAGGAGGGCGCCGGGCTCGAGGGGCCCGGAGATCCGGCGGTGGAACGCCGACAGGGTGAGCCCGTCGGTCGGGTAGACCACGCAGAGCAGCCCCGCCTCGTCGGGCCGACCGGCGGACCTCCACTCCTCGACCGCGGCGGCGGCGCGGTGATGCCCGTCGGCGATGTAGAGCCGGGCTGCCGATATCTCGGCCGCCAGCAGCGCCGCATCGGGACCCTGGGGCAGCCGCCAGAGGGTCTGCCGAAGGCCCAGCGGGCCGTCGAAGTCGAGCACCGGCGGGGACTCCTGGGCGGCGGCGACCACGCGGGCGTACCCCGGCCCCGCGTGGTGCAGGAGCTTGACCAGCGCCGGCGGCGAGCTGGTCCGTCCGTGGTGCCAGATGAGCGCGTCGACGCGGAGCTGGTGGACGGCCTCGTGCCCCCGCACCTGGCCCGCGGCGATCGCGCTGACGTCGACGTCGGCCACGACGCCGACGTAGGAGGTCTCGCCGCGGCTCTGGCGGTAGACGAACAGCGAGGAAGGCTCATCGGCGTACGCCGCCGGGTCGACGGCCACCCGGTAGAGGTCGACGCCCGAGTCGTCCTGCGACTCCGACATCGCGGTGACCGTCCGACGCGCGAACTCCTGGCGGACGAGTCGCGCGGCGAACGGCCGCACCGTGAGCGGCGCAGCCGTCACGAGGCCGGTCCGTTGTCGGCGTGCAAGGGCACCGCGGACACGCCCAGGACGGCCGGGAGGGCGCGCAGCGAGTCGAGAAGCTCGGGCGTGGCCTCTCCCTCGACGTCGATGAACGCCACGGCCGCCTGCCCCCCACGGAAGACGCGGTTAGCCATGTTCTGGACGTTGAGGCCTGCGGCGCTGAGCTGGTCGAGGACCTGCGCCAGGACGCCGACCCGGTCGAGGTGCCGGACCGTCAGCGCCATCGTGCCGAGGCGGTCGGGGTCGAGGTTGACGCAGTCGCGGGCCTCTCCAGACATGAAGGCGTCGACCAGCTCGGTGACCCCTTGGGCGATCGCGCGCTGGGCCTGCTCGGTGGAGGCGCCAATGTGGTGCGTCGCCACCACCGCGGGGTGCCTCGCCAGCGGGGAGTCCCACCCGGCGCGACCGGCTGCGGGCTCGTCGTCGAAGACGTCCAGGCCGGCGCGTACCCGACCCTCGTCCAAGGCCGTGAGCAGGGCCGCCTCGTCAACGACGTCGCCCCGAGACGTGTTGAGCAGGATGGCGCCCGGGCGCATCCGCGCCAGGAAGGCTCCGTCCACGAGGTGCCGGGTGTCGCGAGCGGCCGGGACGTGCAGGGAGACCACGTCCGAGGACGCCACGAGCTCCTCCACCGACGCGCACATCTCGATCCCCAGCTCCTCAGCGCGGGCCGCGACGGCCGGCGACCTGCCCGGCCTGGCGACCGATCGGACGTGCATGCCGAAGGCCGCCGCTCGTTCCGCGACGAGCAGGCCAATCGAGCCCAGCCCCAGGATGCCGAAGGTCGAGCCGAGCAACCCGCCGGCCCTGGCGTACCCGGTCTTGTCCCACCGGCCGGCCCGGAGGTCGGCGACGTTGTCGGCGATCCGCCGGTCGACGGCCAGCAGCAGGCCCATGGTCAGCTCGGCCACCGCGGCGGCGTTGCGTCCGGGCACGTTGCTGACGAACACGCCCCGCTCGGCGGCCGCGTCGGTGTCGATCGTGTTGGTCCCGGCTCCGGCCCGGATCACCAGCACCAGGCAGTCGGCCGCCTCGAAGACGGCGCGGGAGACCCTCGTGCTGCGCACCACGAGCACGTCGCAGCCGGCCACCCGGATCGGTAGGTCATCGACGCCCAGGGCGGGCTCGGACACGCACTCGTGCCCGCGCGAGGTCAGGTCGTGCAGCGTCTGCTCGGACAGCTTGTCGGCGAAGAGGATGCGCACTCGACGACCTCCGGTCCAGGTGGAGCAGGGGGACGGTCGACCCTAGCGCGCTGCGTGCGCGCGCGGGGCGTGGTCGCCCCCGCCATGAGCGTCGAGGTGCTCGAGGCCGTAGGCCCCGACCATGACCCTGGAGCGGTCGCAAGCCTGCTCGCGACGGTCACGTGCCCGCTCGTAGCGAGCGATCGCCACACGACCCTTCAGGCGCTTGAGATCTTTCAGACCAGCCATCTCGGTGTTCCTTCACGTGCCTGGACCGAGGGGCTGCGACCAGCCCCGTGACGACGGTCCGACGTGTCCCATGATACGGCCAGTTTGGACGTACGTCCAAATTGTGATGGTGTTTCGCTCGTCACGTTCCTGGTGCTCGGCCGGGCCTCGGTCGTGGCGGCGTCGTAGGGTGGGGGGCATGGCTGCCGGGTCGGAGTCCAACGCCCCAGGAGACCGGCCGGAGCAGATCCTCGACGCCGTGCTCCACCTCCTGGCCGACCAGGGCATCGCCAGCGTCAGCCATCGCGCGGTGGCACGCGAGGCGGGCGTGGCCCACGGACTGGTCGGCTACTACTACGACGACAAGGTCGGGCTCATCGCTGCGGCTCTGCGGCGAATCGGCGAGGAGGACGTCGCCCTGCTCGACGTCGACCCCGACCTCGAGCCGCGCGAGCGGCTCACGCTCGCGCTCACCCGGGTGGCCGACCCAGAGTTCCTGACCACCGACTACCTCAGCCGCCGCCTGCAGCTCTGGTCGCTGGCGAACGCCGACGAGCGGTTCGACCAGATCAACACCGACGCCCACCGGAGCTATCGGATGGCCCTGGCCGAGCTGATCCGGGCGGCGCGACCCGACCTCACGCCCGCCGAGTGCCGGCGCCGAGCGGCCGACATCAACCTGGTGCAGAACGGGCTGTGGGTGACGGTGCTGCTCGGGCTGGACCGCTCGTCGGTGGCCCGGGCGATCGGCCAGTGTCAGGAGATCGCGCTCGCGGACTGACCTGCGCGCGCCCGGCAGGCGCACGCCCTCCCACCACGTCTCCGCCTCTTCGGGTGGGTCGTACGCCGCCGCACGCGGTGACGCTCGCCGGAACCCGGGCCCTGCCGGCCGTGGCGCCTACGGCTGGACGGTCAGGGGGATGTCGCCCAGCGTCAGCGGCAGCCCCGCCGCAACGACCGCGTAGCGGCCGGGGGCGAGCGCCAAGTCCACCCGCCCCCTGTCGCACATCCAGCTCCTCCCACCCGGAGGGGAGCGCCGAGGTGGCCGGACTACGCTCCGAGTGACGCCGCACCCGGAAGGACCTCCATGCACGACGTCTCCGCCACCATGCGCCAGCTGCGCAGCTTGGTCACGTCCGAGGGGCAGCTGCGGCTGTCCGTCACGACGGTCGACACGCCTACCCCGCGAGCGGATCAGGTTCTCGTGCGGGTGGAGGCGGCGCCGATCAACCCCTCCGACCTGGCGCTGCTGCTGGCGATGGCCGACGTCACGCAGGCCACCCGCGACGACGCGGCCGAGGCCCCGACGACCACCGCGCCGATCGCCGAGCCGGTGCTCCGCGCGCTGCAGGCGCGGCTGGGCCGGACGATGCCGGTCGGCAGCGAGGGTGCCGGGGTCGTGGTCGCGGCAGGGGAGTCGCCCGAGGCGCAGGCGCTGCTCGGGCGGATGGTCGGCCTCGCCGGGCGAGCGACGTACGGCGAGTACTGCCTGGCGGCTGCTCAGTCGTGCCTGCCGCTGCCCGAGGGGGCGACGGCGGTCGAGGGCGCGTCGTCGTTCGTCAACCCGCTGACCGCGCTGGGCATGGTCGAGACCATGCGTCGCGAGGGTCACCCGGCGCTGGTGCACACCGCTGCGGCCTCCAACCTCGGCCAGATGCTGAACCGGATCTGCCTCGCTGACGGCGTGCCCCTCGTCAACGTCGTACGCCGACCGGAGCAGGCCGCGCTGCTGCGCGAGCAGGGCGCCGAGCACGTGTGCGACTCCAGTGCGCCGACCTTCGCCGTCGACCTGGTCGCCGCGATCAAGGCGACCGGCGCGACGCTCGCCTTCGACGCCGTGGGCGGGGGGCGCCTGGCCGGCGACCTCCTCAACGCGATGGAGGCGGCGATCGTGTCGGCCGACGCGGCCTACGACCGCTACGGCAGCACCGTGCACAAGCAGGTCTACGTCTACGGGGCCCTGGACCCGCGGCCGATCGAGCTGCGCCGACGGTTCGGCTTCGCGTGGGGCGTCGGCGGCTGGCTGCTGACGCCGTTCCTGGCGCGCATCCCGGTCGAGGACCTGGCCCGGCTTCGGCAGCGGGTCGCCGACGAGCTCACGACCACCTTCGCGAGCCACTACACCGACGAGCTCTCGCTGGAGCAGGCGCTCGACCCGGAGGCGATGCGGCGCTACTCCCGGATGCGCACCGGGCAGAAGTTCCTGCTCCGTCCGCAGGCCTGACCGGTCAGCGGGCGGCCAGCCCCGCGACCAACGCGTCGACGAGGAAGGCGAAGCTGCGGTCGACGTCGCGGGGGAGACCGAAGCCGCCGGCAGCCTCGAGGCTGACGAAGCCGTGGATCGCCGACCGCAGCGCACGGGCGGCATCGATGGCGGCGCCGTCATCGAGGTCGAACGCCGCGAGAACGGCCAGCACCACCGCGACGACGTCGTCGCTGGCCCGCCGGTCCTCCTCGTCGTCGGGGTCGGGCGCCCGCACCGTGGTGGCGTAGCGGCCGGGGTGCTCGACCACCCAGGAACGGTACGCCGCCGCGAGCGCGCGCACCGCGTCGGGCCCGGACCGGCCCACCGTCGCCCGGGCGAGCGCGGTGCCGAGGTCGCGCTTGGCCTCCAGGGAGATGCCGCGCCGCAGGCCGTCGAGGGAGTCGATGTGCTTGTAGAGGGAGGGCTGCCGCACGCCGAGGCGGTCGGCGAGAGCCGAGAGGGTGAGCGCGGCCATCCCCGCCTGGTCGGCCAGGTCGCCCGCCTCGCGGACGACCCGCTCGGGGGTGAGGCCGACCCTAGGCATCGGCGCCCACGGCGCGGACGAAGTCGACGACCGCGGGCCCGACCAGGTTGGGTCGCTGGGCCTGGGGGTAGTGGCCCGCCTCGGGCACCATCAGGACCTCCGCCGAGAGCTGTTCGGCGATCCAGTCGGCCTCGGCCGCCGGGTCGGGGAAGTCGGGGTCGAGCTCGCCCATCACCACCAGGGTCGGCGCCGCCACGTGGTCGAGGCTGGCGGCGGCCGGCTGGTGAGAGAGACGGGTCGTGCGGGAGAACGCCGCCGCATAGCCGGGGCGGCGGAGCGAGGCGACCACGGCCGCCACGTGCTCGTCGAGGTCCTCGGGCCGCCGGCCGGCGTACAGCTTGGGGAGGTAGGCCTTCCAGGTGAGCGCCGCCCACGGCGCGGCGAGCGCGACCCGCAGCGCCAGCCGCTGCCACCAGCTGACCGCGCCGTCGCGCACGAACGGCCCGACCAGCACCAGGGCGGTGACCAGCGCGGGGTGCGCGCCGGCCAGGCAGACCGCGGCGCCGGCGCCCATCGAGTTGCCCACGACCACCGCGGGCCGGCCCAGCGACTCGAGCAGGGCGCGCAGGTCGTCGGCGGACTCCTCGTCGCCGTAGGAGTCGAAGGTGGCGTCGCTGTCGCCGTGGCCGCGCAGGTCGACCGCCGCGACGGTGCAGCCCGCCGCGACGAGGACGGGCGCGAGGTGACGGTACGTCGAGCGCAGGTCGCCCATGCCGGGCACCAGGAGGACGAGGGGGCCATCGCCGCTCTCCGGAGCGGTGAGGTCGTAGGCGATCCGGCCCTGCGGCCGGGTGAGGTACTGGGTGGAGGTCATGGAGGAAGAGTAACTAGCCATGTGGCTATAGTCAATAGCCGATGGGAATCACCCGCAGGTGTCGCACACCCCCGTGACCGGCAGCGACATGAAGCAGGTCGGGCAGGTGTCCACCGGGGGAGGGCTGGGGCGCCGGGACGGCACCGGTGGGATCCTGGTGGGGCTCGTGGGCTTGACCCGCGCGGCCGCCCGCGGCCGGTCGGTCGGCTTCCGGCGGGCGTGGGAGGTCCCGCTCACCGTGCCTCCGTCGGCGGGCAGGCCGACGGCTCGGAAGTGGCGATAGCACCTCAGCCGCTCGCGAAGCGCGTGGTCGGCGGCGTCGGCGGGCGCGGGGCCGAGCGCCTGCGCCACCGCGGCGGCGTACGCCTCGGGGGTGCGGCCGTCGCCGCCGACGCACAGGGCGGGCAGCAGCGGCTCCTCGCGAGCCGCGCAGGCGGCCGCCACCCGGCCCAGGACCTTGCCCAGCCAGCTGTCGACGGGGTCGTCGCTGCGGATGCCGGTGCGGTACATCACCTGCATCGCCAGCTCGTCGACCCCGACGACGGCCCGGTAGCGGTGGGCGGCCTGGAGCAGCACGTCGCGCGCGGCGGTCGCCCAGGCGTCGTACGCCGTCTCCGCGGCGACGTCCCCGAGCTCTTGCCAGCTGCCGGTGACCGGTGACCCGAACCCGTCGTAGACGTCGGTGGAGGTGACGTGGAAGCCGAGCTCGGTCAGCAGAGTGGCGGCGCCACCGATGCCGCCACGGAACTCCTCGCTGGTCGCAGGAGTGCCGGTGGCGAAGCGGCGGGCGACGCCGAGGATCGCCTTGGAGTCGTAGGTGCGGCCGTCGTGCCACAGGACGTACTCGTGTGCCCGGCCGAAGCCGTAGCGGCCGAGGAACTCCTCACCGCCCAGCTTGTCGTACTCCTCGATCGCGCTCATGACGTCGGCGGCTCCCACGGAGTCAAACAGGCCCATGGTGCTGACCCTAGCCCCCGCGTCAGCGGGCAGGGTCTGTCCCACCGGCGACGCGGATGCCGGACCCCGCCGAGGCATCTGGAAGAGTAGGTCGGGTCACTCTCCGTGACCCCTGTCCACGATTCTTGCGAGGAGACCGCGTGCAGGCCTGGCCCGGGTCGCCGTACCCTCTCGGCGCCACGTTCGACGGCAGCGGGACCAACTTCGCGTTGTTCAGCGAGGTTGCCGAGCGCGTCGAGCTGTGCCTCTTCGACGAGGGCGGCTCGCGGCGCCAGACGTTGGTGGAGACGCGCATCGAGCTCACCGAGGTCGACGCCTACGTCTGGCACTGCTACCTGCCGCAGGTGCAGCCCGGCCAGCGCTACGGCTATCGCGTGCACGGCCCGCACGACCCCTCGCGCGGGCTGCGCTGCAACCCCCACAAGGTCCTGTTGGACGCCTATGCCAAGGCGACATGGGGGACCATCGACTGGGACCAGTCGCTGTTCGGCTACACCTTCGGTGACCCGAGCTCCCGCAACGACAAGGACTCCGCCCGCCACATGATGCTGGGGGTGGTGACCACCCCGTTCTTCGACTGGGAGGGCGACCGCCGGCTGGCTCTGCCCTACAACGAGACCGTGATCTACGAGGCGCACGTCAGGGGGCTGACCGCCCTGCACCCCGACGTACCTCCCGAGCTGCGGGGCACCTACGCCGGCGTTGCGCACTCGGCTGTCACCCAGCACCTCACCGAGCTCGGCGTCACCGCGATCGAGCTGATGCCGGTGCACCAGTTCGTGCACGACAACACGCTGCGCGAGAAGGGGCTGCGCAACTACTGGGGCTACAACACCATCGGCTTCTTCGCCCCCCACGCGGACTACGCGATGACGCCCAACGACCGGAGCCAGCGAGGGCACCAGGTCCAGGAGTTCAAGTCGATGGTCAAGGCCCTGCACAAGGCGGGGATCGAGGTGATCCTCGACGTGGTCTACAACCACACCGCGGAGGGCAACCACCTGGGGCCGATGCTCAGCCTCAAGGGCATCGACAACGCGGCGTACTACCGTCTGGTCGACGACGACCCGCAGTACTACATGGACTACACCGGCACCGGCAACTCCCTCAACGTCCGGCACCCCCACTCGCTGCAGCTGATCATGGACTCGCTGCGCTACTGGGTCACCGAGATGCATGTCGACGGGTTCCGCTTCGACCTCGCCGCCGCGCTGGCGCGCGAGTTCTACGACGTCGACCGGCTGGCGACGTTCTTCGAGCTCGTGCAGCAGGACCCGGTGGTGAGCCAGGTCAAGCTGATCGCCGAGCCGTGGGACGTCGGCCCCGGCGGCTACCAGGTCGGCAACTTCCCGCCGCAGTGGACGGAGTGGAACGGCGCCTACCGCGACGTCGTGCGCGACTTCTGGCGCGGCGAGCCGTCGTTGGGCGAGTTCGCCAGCCGGCTGGCCGGGTCCTCCGACCTCTACGAGCAGTCCGGGCGCCGGCCGTTCGCCAGCATCAACTTCGTCACCGCCCACGACGGGTTCACGCTGCGCGACCTGGTGTCCTACAACGAGAAGCACAACGACGCCAACGGCGAGGACGGCCGCGACGGCGAGAGCCACAACCGCTCCTGGAACCACGGCGTCGAGGGGCCGACCGACGACCCCGACATCTGGGCCGCCCGCGCGCAGACCCAGCGCAACTTCCTGACCACCCTGCTGCTCAGCCAAGGCGTCCCGATGCTCGCCCACGGCGACGAGCTGGGCCGCACCCAGGAGGGCAACAACAACACCTACGCCCAGGACTCCGAGCTCACCTGGGTGCACTGGGACCAGGCCGACCGGCCGCTGGTGGAGTTCACGGCGGCGGTCTCGAGGCTGCGGGGGAGGCATCCGACCTTCCGCCGCAAGCGCTTCTTCACCGGCAGCTCGGTGCGCACCGAGGGGTCCGACGGTGAGCGGCTCAACGACATCGTCTGGCTGCACCCCGACGGCCGGCCCATGGACGACGCCGACTGGCAGGCAGGGGGAGCCCAGCTCGGCATGTACCTCAACGGCCACGCCATCGCGGGCCCCGACGCCACCGGCGAGCGCATCGTCGACGACCACTTCCTGCTCTACTTCAACGGGGCGGCCGAGCCGGTCGACGTACGGCTGCCTCCGGAGGAGTACGCCGGCGCCTGGGACGTCGAGATCGACACCGCGGCGACCGGTGGCACCGGCGTCTCGCCGGCCGCCGGCGAGACCCTGACCGTCGCGGGGCGCAGCGTGGTGGTGCTGCGCGAGCACCTCGCGCCCGCGCCGGAGCCCGACGTGAGTGTGGCTGCCTCGGTCGCAGCCCGCGCTGTGCACGACCCGCCCGAGCCCGACGTCGAGTCCGAGGACGGCTGACCCGTGGCCGGCTCCGCGCGCGCTCCCCGCAGCACCTACCGGCTGCAGATCACCGAGGAGTTCGACCTGCTCGCGGCGGCGCGGGTGCTGCCCTACCTCCACGAGCTGGGCGCCGACTGGGTCTACCTCTCGCCGATCCTCGCGGCGGAGGCCGACAGCCAGCATGGCTACGACGTCGCCGACCACTCGCGGATCGACCCCGATCGCGGCGGGGTGGCGGGGCTGGCCGCCGTCTCGGCCGAGGCGCGGCGGCTCGGCATGGGGGTGCTGGTCGACATCGTGCCCAACCACGTCGGCGTGGCCTCGCCGCAGGGCAACGCCTGGTGGTGGAGCGTGCTGACCCACGGCCCGGCCTCGCCCTGCGCGGGCGCCTTCGACATCGACTGGGCCGCCGGTGGCGGGCGGCTGCGGATCCCGGTGCTGGCCGACGAGGACGCCGAGGGCCCCGGGGGCAAGGTGCACCACCTGCGCGTCGAGGCGGGGCAGCTGCACTACTACGACCAGTCCTACCCCCTCGCCCCCGGCACCGCCGACGACTGGGGTGAGCCCGGGGTGGATGCCGACACCGTCCATGCCCGGCAGCACTACGAGCTGGTGAGCTGGCGGCTGGCCGACGCGGGACTCAACTACCGCCGCTTCTTCGCCGTCAACTCCCTCGCGGCGGTGCGCGTCGAGGACCCCGAGTGGTTCACCAAGACGCACGCGGTGATCGGCGAGTGGTTCGCCGAGGGCCAGGTCGACGGGCTGCGGGTCGACCATCCGGACGGGCTCCGTGACCCTGCCGGCTACCTCGACGACCTGGCCGAGCTCACCGGAGGCTCCTACGTCCTGGTCGAGAAGATCCTGGAGCCCGGCGAGCGGCTCTCCCGGGAGTGGGCGACCGCCGGCACCACCGGCTACGACGCCCTCGGGCTGGTCGACCGGGTGCTCACCGACCCCGCGGGGGAGGCTCCGTTGACGGCGTACGACCGCGCGCTGCGCGGCGACCCGCCGCCGTGGGCCGACCTGGTCCACGACAACAAGCGCGAGGTCGCCGACACCATCCTGCGGTCGGAGGTGCTGCGGATCGGGCGTGAGGTGCGGGTGGTGGTGCCCGACGCGCCGACCGACACCGAGGACGCGGTCGCCGAGGTGCTCGCGTGCTTCCCCGTCTACCGGTCCTACCTCCCCGAGGGTGCCGAGCACCTCGAGCAGGCGCTCGCCGCGGCCCGGCGCCGTCGGCCCGACCTGGCCACGACCCTCGACCTCCTGGCACCGGTGCTGGGCGACCCGTCCGCCGACCCCGCGCTGCGGTTCCAGCAGACCAGCGGCATGGTGATGGCCAAGGGTGTCGAGGACCGCGCGTTCTACCGCTGGGCCGCCCTCACCTCCCTCACCGAGGTGGGCGGCGACCCGTCGGAGTTCTCCGTCACGCCCGCTGCGTTCCACGAGGCGATGGCCGAGCGCCAGCGGGACTGGCCCACCGCCATGACCACGCAGACCACTCATGACACCAAGCGCGGCGAGGACGTGCGGGCTCGGATCACCGCGCTCGCCGAGGTGCCCGAGCGGTGGCAGGAGACCCTCGACGGCCTGGTCGCCCGGCATCCGAGGGTCGACGGAGGGTTCGCCAACCTGCTGTGGCAGGCGGTGGTCGGTGCCTGGCCCGGCGCGGCCGGCGACGACCTCCCGCAGCGGCTGCACAGCTATGCCGAGAAGGCGATGCGCGAGGCCGGCGACCGCACCACCTGGACCGACCCCGACGCCGACTACGAGCAGGCCGTCCATGCCGCCGTCGACGCCGCGTTCGGCGACCCCACCACCCGTCAGCTGCTCGACGACCTGCTCGACGGCATCGTCGACGCGGGCTGGGTCAACGCGCTGTCGGCCTCCCTGGTCGCGCTCACGGCGCCCGGAGTGCCCGACGTCTACCAGGGCAGCGAGCGCTGGCAGCAGAGCCTGGTCGACCCCGACAACCGGCGCCCCGTGGACTTCGAGGAGCTGGCGCACCTGGTCGCCGTCCTCGAGGAGGGCGCACCGCCGCGGCTGACCGGTGGCCTCGACGACCCCGGCACGACCAAGCTGTGGCTGACCCGCGAGGCGCTCCGGCTGCGGCGCGACCGCGAGGAGCTGTTCGTCGACTACCGCCCGGTCGTCGCGAGCGGACCGGCGGCCGACCACGCCCTCGCCTTCGACCGTGGCGGCGCCGTGACCGTCGCGACCCGGCTGCCGCTGGGGCTGGCGGCGCGCGACGGTTGGGCCGACACGACGATCGAGCTGCCCTCGGGGGAGTGGGTCGACGTGCTGTCCGGCCGCACCGTCCCGGGCGGCGCCGTCCACCTGGGTGAGCTGCTCGCAGACCTGCCTGTCGCGCTGCTCGTGCAGCCGGAGGCCGACGAGCCGGCCCCGGTGCAGCGTGGCCGCTTCGATGTCTGGGCCCCGCGGCCGGAGCGGGTGTCGCTGCTCGTCGGCGGCCACACGGTTCCGATGGAGCGCGGCGCGGGGGACTGGTGGCGGCCCACCGAGCCGGTTCCCGACGGCGAGGTCGACTACGGCTACCTCCTCGACGACGACCCGACGCCACGGCCCGACCCGCGTTCGCGCCGGCAGCCCGACGGCGTCCACGGTCTCTCGCGCACGGTCGACCCGACGGCGTACTCCTGGACCGACCACGGCTGGACGGGCCGGCAGCTGGCCGGGTCGCTGGTCTACGAGCTGCACGTCGGCACCTTCACGGCCGAGGGCACCTTCGACGCGGCCATCGCGCGGCTCGGTCACCTGGTGGAGCTGGGGGTCGACCTGGTCGAGCTGATGCCGGTCAACTCGTTCAACGGCGAGCACAACTGGGGCTACGACGGGGTGCTGTGGTCAGCCGTCCACGAGGCGTACGGCGGGCCGGTCGGCTACCAGCGCTTCGTCGACGCCTGCCACGCCGCCGGTCTCGGCGTGGTCCAGGACGTCGTCTACAACCACCTCGGACCGTCGGGCAACTACCTCCCGCTGTTCGGCCCCTACCTCAAGGCCGACGACGCCAACACCTGGGGTGAGATGGTCAACCTCGACGGGCCCGGCTCCGCCGAGGTGCGTCGGATGGTCCTCGACAACGCCCGGATGTGGTTCACCGACCTCCACGTCGACGCGCTGCGGCTCGACGCCGTGCACGCGCTGTCCGACACCTCACCGGTGCACCTGCTCGAGGAGATGGCGGTCGAGACCGCGGCGCTCTCCGCGCACCTGCGGCGGCCGCTGACGCTGATCGCCGAGTCCGACCTCAACGACCCCACCCTGGTGACCCCACGAGAGGCCGGCGGCTGGGGCCTCGACGCTCAGTGGAGCGACGACTTCCACCACGCGCTGCACGTGGCGCTCACGGGCGAGACCGACGGCTACTACGCCGACTTCGAGCCGCTCTCCGCTCTGGCGAAGGTGGTCGAGCGGGGCTTCTTCCACGACGGCAGCTGGTCGTCGTTCCGCGGCCGCCCGCACGGCAGCCCGGTCGACACCGAGCGGATGCCGGCCTGGCGGCTGGTGGTCTGCAGCCAGAACCACGACCAGGTCGGCAACCGGGCTCGCGGCGACCGGCCCACCGAGCACCTCGACACCGACCAGCTGGTCTGCGCGGCGATGCTGACCCTGCTGTCGCCGTTCACGCCGATGCTCTTCCAGGGCGAGGAGTGGGCGACCCGGCGGCCGTTCCCGTTCTTCACCTCCCACCCCGAGCCGGAGCTGGGGCGCGCCGTCGCCGACGGCCGGCTGACGGAGTTCGCGCGGATGGGCTGGGACGAGTCGCGGGTGCCGGACCCCCAGGACCCGGCCACCCGAGAGGCGGCCGTCCTCGACTGGGCCGAGCCGGAGCGGGGCGACCACGCCGTCGTGCTCGACGCCTACCGCCGGCTGGTCGCGCTGCGGCGCGCCCACGCCGAGGTGACCGACCCCGACCTGCGGCGCGTGCGGTGCACCGTCGACGAGGAGGCGCGCACGGTCCGGATGGACCGCGGCTCCCTGTCGGTCGTGGTCAACCTGGGTGCCGGGGTGGCGATCGTCGACCTCGGGTCGCCCGCGTCCTCCCTGCTCTTCACGACGCCGACGCAGGGCGCCCTCGACGGCTCGAGGCTGGTCCTGCCGGGACACGCAGGCGCCGTCGTCCGCCGCTGAGCGCCCTCGGAGGCGCCGGCCGCTACAGCATCACCTCGTCGGCGAACACGAGCCGCTGCTCCCAGACCGGTGGCAGGGGAGCGATGACCGGGCCGGACTCGCTCGGCGACGGACGGTCGCCGGGGAACCGCTCCCACTCCTCGAGCACCACCCGCCAGGTCGACGGCGGCTTGCCGGGTGCCGGATCGTGCGCGTCGAACGGCCGGCGCAGCACGACCTCCTGCCCGGCGTCGAGCTCGGCCACCCAGACCGCGGCGTGGGCGCCCTCGTCGGCGGCCCGGACCTCGAGCTCCTGGGCGGCGACCGTCTTCCACCCCAGGTCGCTGCGGCGCAGGCGCGGGTGCCGTTTCTGCAGGCGCGCCACGACCACCCGGTTGCGCTGGACCAGCTCGGCCATCGTCGGGAGGTTCCCTCCGGCGACCTCCACCACGGGTTCGCGGGTGCCGACAGCACCGGAGAGCAGGACCCGCACGTGGGAGGAGTCGGTCCGGGAGACCGAGACGGTGCGCTCGGGGGGCAGCTGGACGTAGTCGCATCGCACCGGCGAGGAGAGCTCGCAACCGGCCACCGACGAGGGTTGGAACCGGGCCACGGCGAGCCGGATGAAGGCCCAGCTGGTCGGGCCGGCGTCCAGGGCCACGTCGACGTACCAGAGCTTGCGGGTGGGGTTGTACTGCGGCCGGTAGCCCACCGCTTGCACGGAGAACTCGCCCTCCTTGGTCGGCAGGGCCAGTGCGGGCTCGATGGACACGGGGCGGGCGGCGTCGTCCCGGTCCTCGAGCCCGGTCCAGGCGATCAGGTTGTCCAGCTGGAGCGGGTTCATCGCCCGCTGCGGGATCTGTGCGGAGAACCAGACGGGGTCGTTGCCGGCCTTGGACACGAACGGGAAGCCGGAGTCCTCCTGCCACTGCTCGGGCCCGAAGTCGTCGCCGGTCGGTGGCGCCAGCAGGACGGCGAGGAGCTCGCCGTCGCCCGAGGAGTACCACGGCCGCTCGAGGTAGATCCTGACGCCGGCCCGGCGCACGTGGCGCCGGCTCATCGGCTGCTCGGGCTCGGTGCCGCGCTCCCACCGGAACAGCGGAACGACCGAGTGGACGACCGGCGCCGCCGGCCTCGCGGACGAGGGCACGTCGACGGTGACCGGCTCGGCCACCACCGACCGCCCGTCGTCGAGCGGGTGGGCGGGGTCCGGCGCCAGCAGATCGGGAGCGAAGTACTCGCGGAACCTCGTCGTCGCGCGGAACCGATAGCTGATCCGCCGGTGCTTGGTGTCGCCGAACTCGTGCAGCGTCCGGTGGGCGGCGACCGGTCCGAACCCGGGCAGCGCACCGACCAGATCGACCGCGCCGAGCAGGGCGATGTCCTCCCAGTCGGCGATCGGCGTCTGGAAGGCCTTCTCCGAGCTGGTCTGCTCGGCCGGCGCATCGGCCAGGAGATCGTCGACGTGCTCCGTCCAGGTCGCCTCGGCGGTGACGCTGTCGGTGGACGGGCCGTGCACGTCCACGGCACCGGCGATCCAGGCGGCCGTCTGACCCTTGAGACGCACCGCCGCCAGCTTCGTCGGCCTGGGCACGGCCAGCGGGCGCGGCACGGCGTGGACCATGACCACCCGCTCGGCGGGGGAGAGGCTCCAGAGCCAGCCGTCAGCCGCCGCCTCGACCACCGCCGGCTGCGACGTGAACGCCCCGCTCAGGGCCCTCCAGGGGCCGAGGAGGTCGAGGTCGTCGCGGGGGATGGTCGACGAGAGGTCGAATCGCTGCACGTCGCCCGCGGGCAGGCGCATCCGGATCACCCGGTCGGCGACCCGCCCACCGAGCTCTTCACCACCGGCGAGCACCAGCCGGAACGGCTCGACCCGCGGCCAGTGGCCTCCGTACGCCGCGGTGAAACCCTCGCCCCCGAAGGGGAAGGGGAGCGGCACCGGACGGTCGACGCCGGCCTCGGGGAACACGAACGACACGCCCCGGGCGAGCGGGTCGGGGAGATACGGCAGGGTCAGGTCGCGGGTGTCGTGCACGACGTACTGTCCGGGCGCGGGCGGCTCGCCGCCGTCGAGCGGCAGCTGTTTGAGCGCCGTCTGCGGCACCGGAGGGTCGACCAGCCGCATGCCGGGCTGCGCGATCCGCGCCGACGGGTTCGTGAGGCTGGCGCGGTCCTCGTCGAGGAAGGAGCCGTCCTCGGTCAGCGCCACGGCCAGCATGGTGTCCGCGGCAGCCTTCTCCGACGGCGAGTCGCCGATGCCCGGGTCGAACCTGCCGTGCAGCTCAGCGGTCATCTGGGTCGTCTTCGGTGCTGCGAGGTGGCGTTCGGAGGTGCCGCGGTAGTCCGGGTGACCGGACGTGACCTGCGCGGCGTAGGCCACCGGGTCGGTGACCGTCAGCTCCAGGGTGTCGGGATCCTGGGTGACGCCGGAGCGCACCACGAGGACGCGGAGCGACTCGCCCTCGGTGAACGGGCGGCGGGGGACGACCGCCGGCGGCTGCACCGGGTCCCAGCGCAGGAAGGGGCGCAGCCGGGTCACCGTGTCGAGCGCGCCCGTGGCCAGGTCGGCCACCCCGCCGACCAGCCGGAGGGAGGCCGCCTGGGTGGCGACGAGGCTGCTCAGACGATCGACGTCGGCAACGGCGGTGTCCCGCACGAGCGGGTGCTCGACCCGCGCGACGGCCGCCTCGGCCGCCGCCGTCACGGCGGCGCGTCGTCCTGACGCGCGGGCCAGACCCATGGGCGCCGGACGACTCCGCGCCACCTCGGCCAGGCGGCGCGCGACCGGTGCGGTGACCCGGTCGCTCAGGTCCTCGAGCTCGGGACGCGGCGCCTGGCGGGCGGCGGTCAGGGAGGTGCTGGTGGCCAGACGGAACGCGCCCGACCACATCCGGGCACCGTCGACCGGTCCGGGGGCGACGAGGTCGGCCATCACGTGCGCGACCTCGGCCGCCGGGGCCGCCGGCGCCGGGTCGAGGTCGTGCGGCCGACTGTTGCCTGCCAGGTCCACCTGCCAGGCCCGGAAGGCGTAGGAACGGCCGTAGCGGAGCCGCGGCAGGGTGCCGGGGGCGGCCTGGTTGCGGAACGCCAGGGGGTGCGGGCTGTCTCCGGCGCGATGGTCGGGCACGTCTTCGACGATCTCGGTGCGGTCGGGGTCTGCCGCGAGCTCAGCGGGGGTCGCCTTGCGGATGCGCCTCCCCGGCCTCGGCGCGGACAGGCTCCACCCCTCCCAGCCGAACATGGCCTCGTGGACGTAGACCGGCGCCGAGTCGGCCGCGCCGGGCGTCCGGGAGGCTGCCGTCCCCTGGATGAACCCCTCGTCCTCGAGGTCGTCGACCACGGGCGCAGCGATGCCGTCGACGACGACGTCGGTCAGCCGTCGGTGCAGGGAGTACCAGCGTTGCACGTGGTCGTCCCACACCTCGACGCGTAGGCCCCGCGTGACGTCCTCGGTGAACAGGTCGGGTGAGGAGGCGATGTCGCTGGCCAGCGTCTGTTGCCGGGCGATGCGCTTCTTGCTGTCGGCCGCCTGGCCGGTGCGGGCGACGGTGAAGCCGCTTGCCCGCAACGCCGGGGAGGCCGCGTCGATCTTGTCGCCGTTCTCCTCGATCTTGGCCAGGCGCGGCATCGACCACAAGAACCGCTCGGACTTCAACGCGCTGCCGTCGGCGTCGACGTCGAGCAGCTGGAAGCGGTCCTCACGACCGAGGCGGAGCGCGCCCTCGCGCCAGTCCTCCGTCGTGGCGATCGTGACCATGGACCCGTCCTGCAGCGTGCGGCACTGGGTCCGGGTGGTGTGGCAGGTCGCGTCGGGGACGCTGATCGAGCCCTCCAGCCACCGCGAGCCGCCGAGCCGGGCGAGGTCGTCGACGACGAGGTCCACCACCAGTCCGAGGGTGCGGAGCAACGCCGGGTGGTCGCCGCAGGCGAGCACCCGCTCGTGGAACTCCGGCTTGCGTGGTGGGAGAGCCTTCGCCTGTCGGTCGGGGCGGTCCTGGTAGGCCTGCTCCGACTCGGGACGCTCGTAGAAGCGCCGCGCGCGGTGCAGCTCGACCGCCATCCTCGCGGTCAGGTTCGCCAGGCTGGTCGTCGCCTCGGACATCGTGAACCGGGAGGTGCCCAGCAGCCTCGAGCCGCCGTCGCGGAGGTAGTCGTCCAGCGCGGCAGTGCCGATCGACTCGTCGTAGAGCAGATGCCGGCTGCGGTCGTCGCGCACGGTGTAGCGGGGGTCCGGCTTGTAGCACGGTGCGGTGAACCGCTGCATCGGCTCGGTCAGGGGGTGCCCGGCGACCGTCGGCGGTGACGTGGGTGAGGCCAGCACGCTGGCCGCCTGCATGATCTTGGCTAGGGCGGTCACGTTGCGGGTGTCGAAGCTGTTCCAGTCGTGGTCCTGCCAGGCGGGCACCGCCTGTCCCCGCACGGGCGTCCGTCTCGGGAAGAGCTTCGGCCACACGGCCGGGTCGGTCCGGGAGAGCAGCGCTGTGCAGTCGAGTGGGCCGTTCTGGTCCCGGAGCTCGATCCGGGCCCGCGCGAGTCGGCGGGTCCAGTCGACGAAGGCGGGGTAGTCCCGCAGGTGCCCGTCCGGACCCAGCTTGGGAGAGACGAACAGGGACACGTGGAGGTCGCCGTCGCCCTGGACGGGGTTGGCCGAGTACGGCAGGGCGATCACGATCATCTCGGTGGGCATGTCACACCGCCTCGGGAGCGAAGGCCGCGCAGTAGTCGGTCCAGTACGGCGAGGTGCCGTCGTCGGCGCCGAGCACCTCGCGGAAGGACGGGTCGCCGTTGGACCCGGCGAACTGGCGCTCGGCGGTGATGTGCACCGAGCCCGAGAAGAACAGCACGTCGATCTCGACGGTGATCGTGGCACGGCCGATCATCTTCCCGGTGTCGAACTGGTAGACCAGCTCCATGTAGAGCTCGATGGACGCGCTGATCAGGCCCAGCACGTCGACCTCGCCGCGGAGCCGGAAGTAGCCGGTCAGCGACCCCTTCTCGCCCTCCAGCCGGATGTAGATGCCGATCGCGGCCGAGATGGATCCCGAGGCGACACCGAAGTCGACGGCGAGCGCGGCGGTGGCCTCCAGCCCGACCTCCAGGACGTCGAGGCCGTCCGGCGCCACGCGGATGAGGAACCAGCCGCCGCCGCCGAGGCACATGACCGTCAGCGTGAAGGGCCGCTCCCGGCTGCAGAAGTTGAAGCCCACCGTGACCGACTTGCCCAGGAACGGCACGGAGACGTCGGCCCCCAGCGACATGTTCGAGAGGTTGAAGACGCCGATGGCGACCGACGGCAGGGCGAGCGTGAACCCGGCGGTGGCGCCCTGCTGGTCGACCTCCATGAACGGCGGGTCGCTGAAACCGTCGAGCGGGATCAGGTCCTTGATGGTCTCGACGAAGCTGAGCAGGCCCAGGAACTCGATGGTGCCGAGGACGACGTCGACCTCGGTCTTGCCGGTGGTGCCGGCCTTGAAGGAGAGGTGGTCGAACGGCACCCGCATCAGCGGTTTCTCACCGAAGAGCGTCAGGGAGAAGTCACGGATCTCCGCCAGCACCGTGACGTCGGCGTCGCCCGTCGCGCTGACCCTGCCCTCGACGGCGAGCACCAGGTTGTCCTGGTGCGGGTCTTTCAGGGTGAAGACCGGGTGGGACGCCGGCCAGTTCTGCAGGCGCGGCCGCCAGTCGAGGTGGAACGAGAGCTCCTGCTTCTCCACGAGGTCGCGGAAGTCCTGGATCGCCTGGGTGAGATCGGTGATCGTCCCGACGGCGGCCTCGACGATGCCGGCGTACTCCAGCAGCTGGTCGCGGACCAGCGGCGTGAGCTGAGGCGCGAGGCCGCGCACCTTGCTCAGCGCGGCCGGAGCCTTGTCCAGCACCTGCTGGGCCAGGGTCGCGGGGTCGGTCGCCAGCTCGGTGGGAAGCTTCCCAACCTCGGTCAGCAGGTCGTCGACGGCGGTCTGGGCGGCGAGTGCCGCCGACAGCGCCTGGTTGGCCTTCGCCTCGAGGTCAGCGACCCCCTTGGACTGGGCTCGCAGCAGCATCTGCTCGGCCTCGGCCTGCGCATCCGCCACCCTGGCCACCAGCCGGGTGACGTCGTCGACGAAGTGCTGGACCCGGCCCAGCGTGTCGGTGACGAGAGCCGGCAGGGTGCCGCCGTTGGGGTCCAGCAGCTCGACCAGGTCGATCAGCCCGAAGAGCTTGGGCAGCGCGCCGGCCAGGAAGGCCGCCGGGTTGAAGGTGTCGGTGACCGCGCCCGCGATGTCGCCGACCGGGCCCGTCGCCGCCGAGATCCCGCGGATCGGGAGGTCGGGCGACAGGAAGCCGCCGGCCTTGTCGCTTCCCGCACCGCTGGCTCCGAAGCCCACGGTCCGCGGGCTGGAGGTCGGGTCCGCGTTCGGCTGCGGGCCGTTCGGGTCGTAGTCCGTGCCCTCGACCACTCTCGCCCACACGTTGCCGACCGCCGCGGCGCCGAGTCCGTCGGCGACGAACTCCTGACGGTAGGCGATCGCCACCGCCTTCGTCGGGGAGATGCGCTCCGCGGCGGGTAGCCGGACCGTGGCGCCGAGCATGCTGGGCACGCTGTCGCCGCCGAGCTTCGGTTGCCCGCGCAGCCAGATCCGCTCGGTGAGGAGGGTGGAGTCGGGTGCGTGATCCGGCTTCCGGACGAAGCCGATGCTCTGACCATCGGCCTCGAGGATCCGGTGCGTCTCGTTGTCGTAGTCCTGGCTGATCGCCGACAGCGGGGAGTCGGCCTCGTTGACCCAGAGCAGCGGCGTGCGGAAACGCGCGGGCCGCCCGTCCTTGTCGAGGGTCTCCAGGGTGAACTCGAACGCCTTGTTGGCGACCCGGGGGAAGAAGTGGTGGCTGATGTCGCTGCCCGGGAAGTCGATGTTGGGCGTGACCAGGGGGCGGATGTCGACCCGGCCGAAGGGCAGGTCGAGCTGGGGGTACTCACGGGTCCGTTCGCCGATCACGATGAACATCCGTTGGTAGAGCCCGGCATACGGCTGGGTGGCGGTCTTGATCTTGCGTTCGGTGAGCTTGATCAGGGCGGCCTGGTGGCCGAACGGGAACAGGTAGCCGGGATAGACCACGCGGACGTACTGGTCGCGGCCGAGCGGAGCGACGTGGTCCCACGCGAGCAGGGCCTGGATGGAGGCGGTGGAGTAGTCCTTGGTGTTCCAGGCCCCGTGCAGGTCGAGCCAGGCTCCCAGCGAGGACAGCCACAACGCGCGGGCGCCGACAGGGACCGGCGGCAGGGTCGTCCCGCTCCCGAGCCATGTCTCGGAGGTCTGCCGGACGATCATGTGCCGGTCCAGGCCGTCCAGCGAGGTGAGGAAGCCAGGTGCCTGGGTGGTCGGATCGTCCGGATGGGACAGCGGGCTGCCGGCGTCGCCGTCGTGGGTCGCGTCCTTCCAGGTCTCTCCGGCCCAATCGCGGTCCCGGGCCCAGAGGGCGCGGATCACCCGGTGGTCCGGGTCGTGCTCGTTGGGCGGACCGCCCTCCGTGGTCGGCTCGTTCGCCAGTCTGCTGTGCCACAGCTCGACGTGGTCGACGGCGTCGTCGGCAGGCACCGGGTCGACCGCGTGGGCGAACCGGCCCTGCTCGGTCGGGGAGACGACCAGGCGGTACGGCGCCTCGATGGCGGTCAGGTCGAGCGCCGGTGGCTCGCTCAGCACCGGTCGACGGAGCCGGCCCGGCAGCCGCTCCGGTGGCGCCGCGACCGTGATCCCGCGGCCCGGGCGGAAGACCGATTCCGCGGGCAGCCTGGTGCCCTTGGCGACCACGGGCGTCCGACCGACGGAGTGGAGCCGTAGCGTGCGCAGGTTGCGGGCGATCGTCAGGGCGCCCTCGACGGTGTCCGCGTCGGGCGCGGGGTGGCTGGCCAGGACCTGACGGGTCGCGTTCCGGATGACCGGGCCCTCCGCCGACAGCTCGGCGACGAGCCCGCTCCCCAGGTGCAGCACGACCGGAGGCAGGGCAATGCGGATCGGACCCCCGGTGGTCCCGGTCGTCGGCGCCGTGCCGCCGGGCTTGGCCAGGTCGGCCAGGACCAGCGGAAGGCGGGTCATCGCGTCGAGGATCCCGCGGGTGGTGAACTCGACCGGCGTGACGCCGAGAGCGAACACCACCCGGCTGTGCCGGGCGGGGACGAAGCCCGCACCGGGCTGGCTGGTGGCAGTCGAGCCCGGGCCGGGCGGGCTCTTCTCGAGGTTGCCGCGGCTGCCCGCGGTGAAGACTTCGGGGTCCGACGTCGTCTCGAAGATCGCCTCCTCCGCCGCGTGCTGGAACGCGTGCTCGACCACGAGCTTGGCGTTGCGGCCGCGGGGCACGATGGTCGGTGGCTTCGACCCGCCTGCCTCGAGGTCGCAGCCCACGAAGGTGCAGGCGAGGGCGACCAGGTCGTCCGGCCGGATCAGGTCGACGCGGATGCCCTCGACCCGGGTGGGCGGGGAAGGTCGGGTGTGTCGCCAACCGGCCGCAAAGGTGAGGTCGTCCACGCCGGTGACGATCCTTCTGCCACCGGCATCGTTCCTCGCGGAGCTCTTCGAGGCCCTCGGGGCGTTGCGTCGTGGACGAGGTGGCATGGCGCCTCCCGGACGATGCTGCCGGAAACCTGCGTTCCCTCATGGTGACGCTAGCAGCGTGCGCGGGGTCTGGAAATGGGTAGAGCCGGCCAGGAAGGCTGTCCGGGCGGGCGCTCAGCCCGCAGCGGCCGCGACCGTGTCGAGGTGTCCCACCAGGTGGGTGGTGAGCTCGACCGCGTCGGGGCCGACCCCGTCGAGGAAGTTCGACTTGCGGCGGCGCAGGAAGGGCAGGCCGAGCGCGTAGAGCCCGGGCGTCGTCGCGACGCCGCCGTCGTGCGGGAGCCGGCCCGCACCGTCCAGCAGGCTCGGGTCGAGCCACGGGTAGCGAGGTCGGAAGCCGGTGGCCCAGACGACGGTGCCGAAGGCGGTGAGGTCGGCATCCAGCCGGCTGCCGTCCACGACGGTGCGGTCGGGCCGGGTGGGCTCGCCGAGCTCGCCGTCGAGGCCGTGAGCGACCGCGAACTCGTCGATCCGGTCGAGCAGGCGGCGCTGCTTGAGATCGGCGAGCTGGCAGACGTTGGCCAGGGAGCCGGAGAACTGCGCGCGCGACCCGTCGAGCCCGGCGAGGCGTCCGACGACGTCGGCCCCGCGCGCCGTCAGGCTGTTGAGGTCCAGGGTGCGCCCCTCCGGTGTCCCGACCAGCTGGAGGGAGGGGAGCCGGCGGGCCCGGGCGAGGTCCTCCACCTCGTCGTAGCGCTCGTCGAGCAGCCCCAGCGCGTCCATCCACCAGTGGATGTCCATGCCCCGGTAGCTGCGGGGGAGCCGCACGTGCTCGCCGGTCGCGAGCGTGACGTCGCGGCCGGCTCGGCTGAGCTCGTCGGCGATCTGCAGGCCCGAGGCGGACCCGCCGACCACGAGCACGGGCCGGTCGGGGACCTGCCCGGGGTTGCGGTAGGCGACGGGGGTCAGCTGGACGAGGTGCTTCGGCAGCGCCCCGGCGAGCGCGGGGACGTGCGGGTCGCTGCACGCGCCGGAGGCGACCACGACCGCGCGGGCGCGCCAGGAGCCCTGGTCGGTGTCGACGCGGAAACCGTCGTCGTGGCGGGTGACGGACGAGACGCTGGTCTCCTCGAGCAGCGGAGGCGCGAACGACGCCCGGTAGCTCTCGAGGAAGCCGACCACCTCGGCGGCGGCCATGTAGCCGTCGGGGTCGTCGCCGGCGTACTGCCAGCCGGGCAGCCGGGTCATCCAGTTGGGCGACAGCAGGCGGAGGGAGTCCCATCGCTCGGTTCGCCAGGAGCCGGCGACCCGGCCCCTCTCCAGGACAACGTGGTCGACGCCGGCGTCGGTCAGGCAGCGGCTCATCGCGAGGCCGGCCTGGCCGCCGCCCACGACGACGACATCGGTGCGAGGCGTTCGGGTGATCTGGTGCATGCCCTCACGGTGCCTCGAACCGGCGACGAAGCCTTGGAGGAGACGTGGAGATGCTCTGGACCCGATCTCCACGTCGCCTCCATGACTCGCCTGCGGGTACGGCGCGACGGTGGTGGCATGACGACCACGACCCACACCGAGACCACCGTCCGTACGCCGTCCCTGCCGGACGGCCATCGTTGGAAGACCGCCGGCGACGCCTGGGGGAGCCGCGCCGCCGACTGGGCCGCGCTCTTCGAGCACTACGCCGTCGGCGTGCTGCAGGTCGCGTTCGACCGTCTCGGCGTCGGCCCCGACACCCGGTTGCTCGACATCGCCTGCGGCTCCGGCCTCGCCGTGCGGATGGCCCACGTCGCGGGGGCCGACGTCGCCGGCATCGACGCCGCGGAGCGGCTGGTCGCGATCGCGCGGACCCGCACACCGCAGGCCGATGTCCGGGTCGGCACGATGTTCGACCTGCCGTGGCCCGACGCCTCCTTCGACGCGGTGACCTCGATCAACGGGATCTGGGGTGGCTGCGAGGCCGCGGTCGCCGAGGCGCATCGGGTGCTGCGCCCGGGTGGCAGGATCGCGGTGAGCTTCTGGGGCCGTGGCCACCTGGACCTGCGACCCTGCTTCAAGATCTTCGCGGCCAACTCGTCCCAGGCCCATCAGGACGGGATGCGACGCACCAACGACATCGCCCGGCCGGGAGTGGCCGAGGAGATGCTGGAGACGGCCGGGTTCAGGATGCTCGAGCGCGGGATGCGGGAGTCCACCGTGGAGTGGCCCGACCCCGACACCGCCTGGCGGGCCGTCTCCAGTGCCGGGCCCGCGCAGCCCGCGCTGGAGGCCGTGGGTGCCGAGGTCCTCCGACCGCAGGTGATGGCCTTCCTCGACACGCTGGTCGACGAGCACGGTCTCTACCGCTTCCGCAACGACCAGGAGTTCGTGATCGCCGAGAAGCGCGCCTGAGGTGACCCGAACGGGCCAGCGTCTGCGCCGCTGGTTGTGCCACACTGGACGGGTTTCCGCGGGGGCGGTGCAGGACGAGAAGGGACCCGTCATGCCGATCTACATGGTCGAGCGCGAGTTCGCCGAGGAGCTGGACCTCGACGACCAGACCAAGCGCCTGATCAAGGCCTACAACCTGGAGCACGAGATCAAGTGGCTCACGTCCTTCCTGTCCGCTGACAAGAAGAAGACCTACTGCCTCTATGAGGCGGACGACGTCGAGGTGCTCCGCCGCCATGCCGCCGATCTCGGCATGCCGGCCGACGTGATCACCCTGGTCTCCGAGATCGCCGTCTGAGCGTGCCGCAGTACCGGTTCGGCGACTTCACCGTCGACACCGACACCGTCGAAGTGGTCGGGCCCGACGGGGTCCGTGACCTCGAGCCGCAGGTGTTCTCGGTGCTGCAGTACCTCCTCGAGCAGGGCGACCGTCTGGTCACCAAGGACGAGCTCCTCGAGAACGTCTGGGGCAACAGGTTCGTCTCCGAGTCCGCGCTGACCACGCGGATCAAGCAGGCCCGCCGCGCCGTCGACGACGACGGCAGCCGGCAGTGGGCGATCAAGACCGTCCATGGCCGGGGCTACCGGTTCGTGCCGGCGGTCGACCGCGTCGAGGCCGGGGCGCCGGTCACCCAGCCCGCGGCGTCCCCGACACCTGCCGCCCCCTCCCCGGCACCCGCCGGCGCCCTGCCCGACGAGCTGCGGATGGAGGGCCGGCGCCCGTTCTGCGGCCGCGAGGCCGAGCGTCGCCAGGGCGTCGAGGTTCTCCTCGGTGCCGCCGACGAGGAGCCGATCGGCTGGGTGTGGATCCTGGGCGAGCCCGGCATCGGCAAGAGCCGTCTCGCCGCCGAGCTCGCCGCCGACGCCCACGCCGCGGGGCACCAGGTGGTCTTCGGCCGCAACAGCGAGGACCTGCGGGTGCCCTACCAGCCCTTCGTGGAGATGGTCGGTCAGCTGACCTCGGCCGACGACGTCCTTCCCGAGCAGCTGGCGCCGCTGATGCCGACGCCTGCGGCCCAGACCGCGGCTCGCGCCTCGCGGGCCGACGTCGACGACGAAGGTCTGCGCTTCGAGCTGTTCGAGGCACTGGCCCGCTGGTTGGCCGAGCGAGCGGCCGGCCGACCGCTCACCCTGGTCATCGACGACGTCCACTGGGCCGCCGACTCCACGCTGCAGCTGCTGCGCCACCTGCAGCAACGACCGGGAGCGGCGGCGGTCAGCCTGGTGCTCACCACCCGCGACACCGCGCCGGACTCCAGTGACGTGGTCGACGACCTGATGGCGACCGCCCAAGGACGCCCGCGCACCACGCTGCTGCACCTCGGTGGCCTGGACGAGCGGGCGGCCGCCGAGCTGATCGGGGCTGCCGGGGTCGATCTTGCCGAGGTGATGGCGCAGACGGCCGGCAACCCGCTGTTCCTGCAGGCCGTCGACCCCGTGGTCGGTGCGGTGCACATCGAGGGCGCCGTCCGTCGTCGGCTGGCCACCTTGCCGGCGGAGGTGCAGGACACCCTGCGGATGATGTCGGTGCTCGGCCTGGAGTTCGGGCTGGCGGTGGCCGCAGCCGCCCACGACCTCGACGAGCTGGAACTGCTCGACCAGCTCGAGGCGGCCACGTCGGCGCGCCTGCTGGAGGAGATCGGACCCGAGCGCTTCCGGTTCAGCCACGCGCTGGTGCGGTCCTCGCTGCGTGACCAGCTGAGTGCCGCCCGCCGGTCGCGGATGCATCGTCGGATCATGGGTGCCCTGGAGCGGGTCTTCGGCGACGACCCGGCCCACCTGCCCGAGCTGGCCTACCACACCGCGCACGCCGCCCAGGCCGACGTGGAGCTGCGCGCGACGGCGGTGACGCGGCTGTGGCGGGCCGCCGAGGCCGCGCTCGACCGGCTGTCCTTCGAGGAGGCCTCGGCACTGCTGGCCCAGGCGCGGGAGCTGGCGACCGACGCTCCACCGGGGGAGCGGGCGCGCCTGGCGCTCGCGCACGCCGCGGCCGAGGTTCGGACCGGCCGCAGCGTCCCGGCGTCACGCCTGGCCGAGGAGGCCATCGCCGCGGCCCGCGAGACCGACGACGTCATCCTCCGCGTGGAGGCGGCCATCCGCTACGAGGACGCGCGCTGGCGGCCGGGTCTCTCCGGCGACCGCTCCCTGCGCTATCTCGACGAGGCCGCGGCGCTCCTCGGCGGCGGCGGGCCGACGGAGTCCGAGCCCGCCGAGGCAGAGCTTCGCGTCCGGCTCGCGGTCGGCCGCCTGCGAGCCCTGGCCATGTCCGGACGCCGTCGCGAGGCAGACGCGGCGTACGCCGACGCGCTGGCGCTGGCGGCCGGCTCACCGACGATGGAGGCGAACGTCCTGAGCGTCTACCTCGGTCACCTGGTGCTGCACCGGGGGGTCGACGAGGCCCGTCCGCTGATCGCCCGGCTGGTCGAGCTGGAGCCGGCGATCACCGACGGCGACGTCGCCCTGCATGCGCTGCACGACCGGATCATGTTCGCCACGTTGACCGGGGACGTCGGCGAGGCCCGGCGGCTGGTCGAGGTGATGGCCGATCAGCAGCGGCGCTGGCGGTCGCGCTTCTGGCAGTTCGTGCGGACCAACCAGGAAGCGATGGAGGCGTTCTACCTCGGCGACCTGACCGAGAGCGAGCGCCTGGCCGAGCACTGCCTCGCCCTCGCCGACCGGCTGCCCGACGAGGACGGCACCGGGGTCTACGGGCTGCGGATGTTCCTGATCCGCCGGGAGCAGGACCGGTTGGGGATCGTGGCGCCCGTGCTTCGCGCCGTCGTGGCCCGCGCCGGTGGTGACCCGCTGTGGACGCCCGGGCTCGCGTGGCTGCTCGCCGAGACCGGATCCCTGGACGAGGCGACGGCGACCCTGGCCGACCTGCGCGCCAGCGACTTCCGGGTGCCGAAGGACGCGCTGTGGGGGACCGTCATGGCGATGCTCACCGAGACCGTCGTGCGGCTCGACGACCGGGGTGCGTGTGCGACCCTGCGTGACCGGGTGGCGGGGCTGGCCGGGACCAACGTGGTCACCGGGTCGGGGCAGCTCTGCTTCGGCCGGGGCGACCGCTACCTCGGGATGCTGTCCTACGCCCTCGGGGACCTGACAGCGGCCGAGGAGCAGCTCGGAAGCGCCCTCGAGGGTGATGCCGCCGGTGGGTCCGTGCTCTGGGCCAACGAGAGCCGACTCTGGCTCTCTCGCGTCCGCCGGGCCCAGGGCCACGGCGCCGAGGCCGACGCGATGGTGCGGGTGGTCGGACACGAGGCGGCCGCGGCCGGGCTCATTCGGCTGGCCCGCCTCGCCGCGGCCGAGCCCGTGGCCTGAGCCTGCCGCGCCTCTCCACTCTCCAGAGTCCCTCCAGGCGATCTGCAGATCTCCTCCAAGCCCGCCAGGGCCCCCCGGCACGAAGGTTGTCGTCATCGGCTCCCACCCGGGGAGCCACGGGAAACAGGAGAGATCCCATGACCATCCTCGACAACGGCCGACCCACCACCGAACGTGAGGGCGAGACCAACGGCGTGCCCACCGCGAAGATGTTCGGCGCCATCGCCAAGTTCACCGACAACGCCGACCTGGCGGCGTTCCGGTTCACCGCCCGCAACACCTGGGTCGACGGCACGGCGAGCACCTCGCGCATCCACGACTGGTACGGCGTCGGCGCCGACCAGCAGCACGTGGCGGAGTTCGCCTTCACCAGCGACCACCCGACCCTCGGCCACGGCTACGGCCCGACCCCGCAGGAGTACGTGCTGCACGCGCTCGCCTCGTGCATCACCGCCGGCGTCGCGACCGGCGCGGCCGCCCGCGGGATCCGGCTGCGCAGCGTCACCTCCACGGTGACCGGGCAGATCGACGTGCGCGGCGTGCTTGGCGTGGACCCTGACGTCCGCAAGGGCTTCAGCGCCATCGAGGTCTCGTACGACGTCGACGCCGACGCCGACGAGGAGCAGGTGGACGCGCTGATCGCCTCGGCGACGAAGTACTCCGCCGTGTTCGACATGCTCACCGCCCCCACCCGGGTCTCCGTGGCCCGCACCGAGGCCTGAGAGGGACCGTCATGACCAGCATCCACACCCTCACGGACCCGCCCCGGAGGCTCCTGGGGCTGTGGGCGCACCCCGACGACGAGTCCTACCTGTCCGCCGGCCTGATGGACCGCGTGGTCCGGGCCGGCGGGCAGGTCACCGTCGTCACGCTCACCGATGGTGAGGCAGGCTTCCCCGACGACGACCCGCGCTCCTCCCAGGAGCGCCGCCGGCTGCGCCGCGGCGAGCTGCGCGACGCGCTCGCGGTGTATGGCGTCGACGACGTGCGCTTCCTGGGGATCCCCGACGGCGGCGTGTCCGCCGCACCGCAGGCCTCGCTGGTCGACGCCCTCGAGGCCGTGGTCCGTGAGGTCCGACCCGACGTCGTCCTCACCTTCGGGCCCGACGGCATCACCGGCCACGACGACCACGTCACCACCTCCCGGCTGGCCGGCGAGGCCTGGCGACGGGCGGGTCACGGCGAACTGTGGCACGCCGCGAAGACCGACGGCTGGCTGGCCCGTTGGCGCGACCTGCACGACCGGCTCGGCGTCTGGATGACCGAGGAGCCGACCGGTGTCCACGAGGACGAGATCGCCCTGCTGCTCGACCTCGCCCCGGCCGAGCTGAGGCGCAAGCGTGCCGCGCTGGCGGCGCACGGCAGCCAGAGCGGCATCGTCGCCGCCGCGATGGGCGAGGCGACGTACCGTCGCTGGATCGACCAGGAGACCTTCCGCCTCCCGCTGGCCGCCGGGGTCCTCCGATGAGCGCCGCCGTGGCCGAGGCCACCGGCGGCCCGCCCGTGGACGTGGTCGTCGCGCCCCCGCGAGCGGTCGGGCTCGCGGTGCGTGACACCGCTCCGTTCGTGGTCGCACTGGTGCCCTTCGGGCTCGCCGTCGGCAGCGCCGGCGTCGCGGCGGGGCTCTCCCTGGCCGAGGCGATGTACGGCGCGTCGGTCATGCTGGCCGGGGCCGCCCAGCTGGCCGTCGTCGAGTCGCTCGGACGCGGCGACGGGGTCGTCGCCGCTGTCATGGTGACCGCGCTGGTCAACCTCCGCTTCGTCTACTACGGCGCCGGCGCCGCCCGCTGGTTCGCGGAGGCCCCCGTGGCTCAGCGACTGCTGCTGGTGTTCCCGCTCGTGGACCAGACCTTCCTGCTCGGGCAGCAGCGCTTCGACGCCACCACCGGGTTGGCGTGGCGACGTCGCTACTAGCTCACGGTCACCACCCTGCTGGCGTTCTCCTTCGTGGGCAGCCAGGTCGTCGGCGTCGCCGGGCCGGCCACGCTCCCCATCGCCATCGCCCTCGGGGTCGCGACGGGAGCACGGCGGTGGTCGCGATGACAGTGCTGCTCACCTTCACCCTGGCGGCCGCGGTGACGTTCGCGCTGCGGGCGTGGATGACCGTCGCCGCGGCACGCTGGTGGAGTCCCCCCGGTTCGCCGAGCTCACCGCGCTGGTCACTCCGGCGGTCCTCGCCGCCATGATCGCCTCGGCGCTGCTGCTGGGTCACGGTCACGGCTCGGCGCTACCGATGTCCGCGGTGGTCGCCGTGCTGGCGGCCTTCGCGGTGGTACGCCGCACCGGCAACGTCGCTCTCGGGCTGGTGCTCGGGCTCGTCGTCAACGCGCTCGTGCCGGCACTGGGCATCGGATGACGCCCTCATCGCGCGCCCCGGCGATCCCTCACCGCCTCACTCGGTCGGGTGGTAGCCGCAGGTGTCGGCGACCGTGACGCTGTCACCCGGCTCGCCGACCGCGGGCGATCCCGACGGCGTCGAGGTCGGTCCGGCCCGGTCAGGAAGGTCCGTGCCGCGCTGGGGACGAGCCTCGGACCTCGCCAGCGCCTTGTCGACCACCGCCTGCATCCAGGCGATGTCGGGAGCGGCCGGGGAGAAGGCGGCCGAGGGCGTGAAGGCCACCGACCGCAACCGGTGCTGCTTCATCCGGAGGCCGAGGTCCACGAACGCGGGCATCAGCTCGCGGGGGATGTCGGTGAAGACGATGTCCTTGCCTGCCTCGGCCAGGGCCTGATAGCGGCGCAGGAGGTTCAGCGGCCTCGCCTCGTCGACCAGCGCCTGCACCATGCACCGCTGCCGCAGCATCCGCTGGTAGTCGTCGGAGCCCCAGCGGCCACGGCTGAACCACAGGGCGTGGAAGCCGTCCAGGTGCTGGTCGGGTCCCGGTGGGAGGTAGTCGACGGGAGGGATGCCTCGGTCGGTGTCTCCGCCGATGGCCACCGGCGTGTTCACGTTGACCGTGACGCCGCCCATGGCGTCGACGATCTCCTGGAAGCCCTTCAGGTTGACCAGCACGTAGTAGTCGACGCGGGTGCCGAGAGTGGCTCGGACCGCCTGCTTGACCGCGTCGGCACCCTCGTTGTTGGACGTGCCCAGGATCCCGGGATGGAGCAGGGGGACCTGGCGGTAGATCGCGTTCAGCAGCCAGTTCCCCACGTCGCCGGGCCCGGAGAAGCCGTCGGGGAACTGGTCGTGGAGGGGGCTCTTCTCGGGAAAGCGGGCGCCCTGGAGGTTGCGCGGCAGGCTGAACATCACCGCCTGGCCGCTGCGGGTGTCGACGCTGAGCAGGATCACCGTGTCGGTCCGGACGCCCTCTCGGCCTTCGCCGCCGTCGCCGCCGAGGATCAGCACCCCGACCCGGTCCCGCCCACCCCAGGGGTCGGTGCGGGAGACGTGCCTGGGTGCGGTCGCCGTCTGTGCCGGTGCGCCGAACACGGTGCTGACCAGCTCGGCCTGGCTCATCGCCGCACGCGTGCCCTGGAGGACCGGTAGCGCGACCGCGACGACCAGGATCAGGACGGTTCCCAGACCGACCCGGCGAGCGATGCTCCGCTGCACCGGGCGGACCATCAGATAGGTGGTGACCACCGTGAACGCCCAGATGGCGAAGGCCACCGCGATGAGCACGGCGGCGATGCGCAACCTCGCCGGGTCGAAGGCGAAGGCGACCAGCCCGTCCTGGTCCGCAGCACCCAGGAGGCCGACGGCGAGAAGCGCCACACTCACCAGCAGGATCGCCAGGCCCAGCCGACGCCTGCTCCAGAGGTACCCGGCGCCGGGCAGCACGGCGCCGAGCAGGGTGACAGCCAAGGCGCCGGGCACCGTCTGCGCATGGCGGAACCGGCGGCGCCGACGGCCACGGTGACGGGGGAGCCGCTCGGCCCGCTGGGAGCCGAGCCGGTCCGAGCGGAGCATGTCCGGGCCACCCTCCGACTCTCGACGGCTGGCCGCCGCGGCTGTCCGGCGGCGTTCTTGCCTGGTGAGGATAGTCGGCGCGGACCGTTTCCTCGCGCACGACGCTCAGGCCGCCTCCGCCAGTCCGCTCCGGACCAGCCGCGCGTAGGCGCCGCCGCGGAGCAGGAGCTGCTCGTGGGTCCCGAGCTCGACGACCCTGCCCGCCTCGAGCACCGCGATCTGGTCGGCGTCGCGCACCGTGGAGAGCCGGTGCGCGATGGCGATCGTCGTGCGGCCCGCCGCCAGTCCGTCGAGGGCGGCCTGCACCTCTCGTTCGGTCTGGTTGTCCAGGGCGCTGGTCGCCTCGTCGAGCACCAGCACCCGCGGGTCGCGCAGAAGGGTGCGGGCGATGGCCAGTCGCTGCTTCTCGCCACCGGAGAACCGGTGCCCACGGGAGCCGACGACGGTGTCGTAGCCGTCTGGCAGCCCGACGATCAGGTCGTGGATGTGCGCGGCCCGGCAGGCGTCCTCGATCTCGGCGTCGCTCGCGCCCGGCCGGGCGTGCAGCAGGTTGTCGCGCACCGTCGCGTGCAGGAGGTAGGTCTCCTGGGTCACCACGCCGACCGCGGAGGCCAGGTCCTGCAGCGTGAGGTCGCGGACGTCGACACCGTCGAGGCGCACCGCGCCGCTGGTCGGGTCGTGGAGGCGGGCGACCAGACCGGCGAGTGTGGACTTGCCGCTGCCGGTCTCGCCGACCAGCGCCAGCGAGGTGCCGGCCGGCACGGTGAGGTCGATGTCGACCAGGGTGGGGGAGGCGTCGTAGGCGAAGGACACGTGGTCGATCCGCACCTCGCCGCGCACTCGCTCCAAGGTGGCCGGGTGTGCCGGGTCGTCGATCTCCACGGGAAGGTCCTGGAACTCGAAGATGCGGCTGAACAGCGCCAGCGACGCCGTGACGTCGGCCTGCAGGTTCAGCAGCATCATCAGTGGCCGGAACAGCGTCGCCTGCAGAGCGACGAAGGCGACCAGGGTGCCGATCGTCATGCCGCCGGAGGTGGCCGGGAGCCCGGCGGCGAGGTAGAGGACCGCCGGGACCGCGGAGAACGCGACGTTCATCGTCGCCATCCGCCAGCGGCCGGCGAGCTGTGAGCGCACCTCCAGGTCGACCAGGTCGGCGGAGGTCTCCTCGAAGCGGTGGGCCAGCGCGGGCGCCGCGCCCAGGGTCTTGGTCAGCTGGATGCCGCTGATCGACAGTCCCTCTTCGACCTGGGCGTGCAGGTCGGCGAGCTTGCGCTGGCGCGCCGAGGTGACGGCGTGCCGCAGGTGGGCGACCTGGCGGGTGAGCAGCACGGCGGGCGGCAGCACCACCAGGGTGACCAGCGCCAGCGGCCAGCTCAGCGCCAGCATCGCGACCAGCGTGCCCACGACGGTGGTGAGGTTGGCGGCGGTCGAGGTCGCGGTCGAGGTCACGACCGACTGCATGCTCCCGATGTCGTTGACGACGCGGGACTGGATCTCCCCACCTCGCGTGCGGGTGAAGAAGTCGACCGACTGTCGTTGGAGGTGGCCGAACAGGTCCGAGCGCAGTCGGTGCATCACGCGCTGGCCGACCGTCGTGGACTGCCAGGTCTGGAGCACGCCGATGGCTGCGGAGGCCGTGGCGATCCCGACCATGGCCAGCACGCTGGTCACGAGCAGCGACACGTCCTGCTCGGGGATCGCGACGTCGATCACCCGTTTGACAAGGAAGGGCTGAGCCAGCCCGATCGACGAGCTGGCGACGATGAGCGCGACCACCAGGGCCAGGCGGGCACGGTGTGGGGCGAACAGTCGGGCGATCCGGCCCAGCGAGACGGGCACGTCCGCCAACTGGCGCCGGTCGGCGGTGCGCGACTCCGGGTGGCGGCCTCCGCGGCCACGGTTCATCGGGTCGTCCATTCGATCACCTCTCTCGGTGCGTGCTGGTCATGAGCGATGCTGAGGTTACCTCATGATGAGGAAACAAGAGTATTCGGTACGATGTTCCCGTGACCTCGAGCCACCACCACGGCCATGACTCCGCGGGCGACCTGCTCCTGCTGGCCGCGCGGTCGGTGCGTCGCTCCTACGCCGAGGCGATGGGGGCCTACGACGTCACGCCCAGCCAGGCGCGCGCGCTCCGGACGGTCGCCGACCTGGGCCCGGTGCGGCTGTCCGTGCTGGCCGACCAGCTGCGGATCGCCGCCCGCTCTGCCACGGAGGTGGTCGACGACCTCGAGTCGCGCGGGCTGGTCGCCCGCGCACCCGACCCGGTCGACCGCCGGGCCACCCAGGTGTCGCTCACGGCGGCAGGAGACCGGCTGCGGGTCAAGCTCGACCAGGCTCGCAGGTCGGCCTCGGACGAGCGGCTGACCGTGCTGAGCCCTGCCGAGCGCGAGCAGCTGGCCGCGTTGCTCGCGAAGCTGGTCGAGGCCCCCGGTTGAGGATCCCGCTAGCCGCTGACCGGGGCGTGAGCCGTGGGGGCCGTCCCCGGCCCCGGAGCCGTGTCGGCGCGACGTGGCAGGGTGTGGACGTGGCACAGAAGGACCGCCCCGAGGTCCCGGCGGCGTGGGTCGACCGGGTCGAGCAGATGCTGGGTCACCTGCCCCGGGTCCTCTGCGAGCCTGCCTGGGTCGGCACCCGCTGGCGGGTCCAGGGTGCGACGGTCGCCCACGTGTTCGGTGGCAAGGACCAGCTGTTCCGGATCACCTTCCGCGGGGAGCTCGACGAGGTGATGGCCTTCCGGCATCTCGGGGCGCCGTACTTCAAGGCCGAGTGGGGCAGCAACGTCATCGGCATCCTGCTCGACGACGACACCGACTGGGAGGAGCTCGCCGAGCTGCTCACCGACTCCTACTGCCTGGTGGCCCCCGAGCGGCTGGCCGCCGCGGTCGAGCGTCCCGCCTGACGCGGGCGGTGCCAGGGCCCGGGGGCCCGTCAGCCCATCGTCCGCTGCCCGTTGATCGCCTCGCGGATGATGCCGGCGTGGCCGGCGTGCTGGGCGGTCTCGACGGCGATGTGGAGGAAGGTGCGGCGAGCCGTCCACCGGGAGCCGGGCTCGAACCAGGGCTGGTCGGGCAACGGTTGCGGCGCGTCGAGGTCGACCTCTCGCACGAGCGCGTCGGTGGCGGCGGCGGCGACGGCGGCGTAGCGCTCGAGCAGCCCCGCGAGCGTCTCGTCGTCGCGCATCCGGAAGCCGTCCTGGTAGGCCAGCACGACCGGGGGAGAGTCGCTCCGGTCGATGGCTCCCCAGTCGACGTCGGCGCCCTGCGCCGGCCCGTCGACCACGAACCGCACCCAGCCCTGCTCGGTGTCGACGACGTGCTTGACCAGGCCGCCGAGGGTGAGCTCGGAGACGGAGGAGCGCTCCCGCGCCTGGTCGTCCGTCAGATCCGCGACGGTCGTCAGGAACAGTCCGCGGTGCTTGGTCAGCAGGTCGAGCAGGTCGGCGCGCTGCGGGTCGGAGCTAGTGCAGTCGGTCTCGGTCATCAGGTCCTCCTGGTGGCGTCCCTTCGACGCTCGTCGCGCCCACCGACAGCGGTTCGACGGTGATCGGTGGTACGAACAGATGCGGCCTGCTCCCCGACGCGGCCGCGACCCGGCTCGCGACCTACCTCCACGCGTTCACCCACCCCCGCCACCCCGACGCCGGCGAGCCGACTGGAGACCCTCGACCCCACCCGGCTGCCGCTGCACGGCGGTGACGCCACCACCGCGCCCACGACCAGAGCTTCGAGACCAGCCGCCCGCCCAACGGCGACGTCCGACTCCACCGACGAACGTGAGCGACTACCGCACGAGGAACGAGGTCGACCCGGCGCTGGTGTACTCGTCGGTGAGCAGGTAGTGCACGACGTACGCGCCTGGCGGCAGCGGCCACGGACGGCCCTGGTGGTCGCGCCCGATGACGAGCTCACCAGCCGTGGTCGGTGGCAGGGCTCCGGCGTCGTGGCCCCCGGTGTAGCCCCAGACGAGATAGCCGTCCTTCTCCGGGTCGGCGGCCCCGGCGCGGTAGACGCCGATCCAGTCCCAGCGATTGCCGGGGCCGTCGGCCCAGCTGACGGCGATCGGAGCGCCGACGGCGTACGTCGACGCGTCGGTGGTCAACGAGACGCGTGCGCCCCGGGGCCGCACGACGAGCTGGTTCGCGACCTCGGTGCCGCCGTCGAGGGTCTCCAGCGTGACGTCGTAGCTGCCGGCGGTCAGCTGGCCGGCACGCACCTCGACCGTGCCCCTCGGGCCTTTCACGGCGTACGACGACGCGGTCGGTCCGGTGAGCGTGATCGTGCCCTCCTCGAGGCCCTCCGGCAAGCGATAGGTGACGGTCACCCCGTCTCCGGCAGTGACCAGGCGCGCCGACAGCGCCACCGTGGCGGGCAACGGCACGGGCGTGACGTTCAGTCGGGAGAGCACGGCGCGGTGGTCGGAGGTCCACCGGGGGAAGGTGAGGTCCACGCCGTCTGCGGCGGGTTCCCCGGCCACCTCGGTGGACTCGACCTCGACCGGCCCCCCGACGTAGGCGTAGTCGATCCGACGAGGGGACCCGGGCCGGCCGTTCACGCCACCCCAGGTGTTGCCGGGGTCCGTGACCGGGTCCGGGTAGGTCTCCCGATACGCGTCGCGCAGCCCCGCGCCGACGAGCGCCCGGCTGACCGGCCAGTCCACAGCGCCGACACCGCCGTGCTGATCGGCGGTCGCATCGGTCCAGTCGAGATGCGACGGCTGGTTGAGGTCGCCGGTGAAGAGCAGTGGCCAGCCGTCGGCGAGCAGCGCCCCCGCCGAGGGGAGGAGCTTCTCCACGGTGGAGGTGCGCACCTCGTCCTCCGTCGCAAGGACCTCGTCGACCGGAACGCCCTTGGCGAGCCGGTTCGGGCCGTCCTTCACGTAGTCGAGATGAGTGTTGATCATGGCGACGGCCTCGCCGGGGCGCACCTCGAGGTAGGAGTACAACCCGTCCGCGCCCGCCGGCTCCAGGATGGGGTACCTCGACAGGATCTGCAGGGCCTCGTTGTAGTACGGGTAGCCGGTCGCGGCCGCGATCGCCGGCAGCCGGTCGTAGGACTCCAGGACGCCGACGACGTCGGCGTCGAGGTCCTTGATCACCGCGTCGGTGGCCTTCGTCCCGCCGTACTCGATGTTGAAGACGAGCAGGGTGAGATCCATCGGCTCGGCGGTCTCGACCGCTGGCACCGGCGCGGAGTCGGATGGCTCACCGCCGGAGAAGGTGCACGACGCAAGAGCAGTTGCCGCAAGTCCGACCACGGTGGCGGTGGCGGTGGCGGAGCGTCGCATCCGATCTCCGATCGTCTCTGACTGAACGACCAGTCAAGAGTCGACACTAGGGCCGGGACGCGGCTGCCGCCAGACCTCCGGTCCATCCACGGTCGCGGGCCGTCAGCAGCTGGGCGCGGGTCGGCACGAAGGGATCGGCCCGGAGCCGCAGTCCGGCCTCGGCCGGAGTGTGGTTGCCCTTGCGGTGGTTGCAGCGCACGCACGCCGCCACGGTGTTGAGCCAGGTCCAGGTGCCGCCACGGCTGCGTGGCAGCACGTGGTCGATCGTGGTGGCCCGCCCGGTGCAGTAGGCGCAGCGGTGCCGGTCACGCGCCAGGACGCCGCGCCGGGAGTACGGCGCCGGTCGGTACATCCACGTGGCGGCGACGTAGCGCACCAGCCGGATCACCCGCGGCCACTTGTGCGGGCCGATCATCTTCTCGGCGTGCGCCTCCTCGACGGTGGCCACCTCGCGGAACAGCATCCGCACGGCGTGCTGGAAGGTCACCGTGCCCAGCGGCTCGTAGGAGGCGTTCAGGAGCGCGACGGCGGTCATGGCGGCTGGCACCCCCTCTCCGGGTCGGCACGTCTGGGTCCATGGTGCCCTCGCGAGGCCTCGACTTCCAGCTCTCCAACGCGCTCACCCGTGCCCGGGCGGCTATCGACCGGCGCGACGCTGAGGGGAGCTCCGCTGCGTCACCGCCGGCGGCATGATGACCACCGTCGCGGGATCACCCGTCAGTACGGCGCCCGCGGTCGTCGCCACCAGCTCGAAGAACTCCTCGGGCTCCTCCACCGCATCGGCCAGGACCTCGACGGTGACGACCAGCGAACGGGACCCGGCGGGGATCGTCACCCGCGTGTCGAGGGGCACGTAGTCCGTCTCGTCCGCAGTTCCCGGCCGGGTGACCAGGTGCACCTCGATCCCTCGGCTGCGGGGTCGGTCGAGCACCAGAGTCACCGAGGCTGTGGCCGTCCCCTCGTCCGGCTCGACCACGGCGGAGCCGCTGAGGCTCAGCCGTGGCGTCGGGTCGTTGTCGCGGATCACCCCGGTCGCCTGCCGGCGGGCCAGGGTGAGACCCCGGGCCTGGTCCAGGCGGAGGCCGAGGCGCTCGGCCGGCTCGTCGGTGCGGTCCCCGCGGACCCGGACCGAGACCGTCCGGGTGACGGTGCCGACCGGGAAGGTGACCCGCCGGTCGACCCCGGCGTAGTCGGACCCTCGCACTGCCGTCCGGTCAGCGGTGCGCACCCGGACCGACACCCGCCGGGAGGTCGGCCGGTCGAGACGGAGCCTGAACCGCATCCTGGTGGTCGAGCCGGGGTCACCCTCGCGCACCGAGGTGTCGGCCACCCGGAGGCGAGGCACGGGCGGCGTCGGGTTGCCGCTCGCGCCCAGCCTGGCGAAGCAGTAGCCGCGGGCCCTGGCCCTGGTGATCACCGACGGGACCGCCTGGAGCGTGACCGGTGACCGTGCCACTCCGTCGTGCATCAGCACGATGTTGCGGCGATGCGGCCCGATCGCCGCCAACACCCGCGCGGCGATGGTGCCGGCACTGCCCGACTGCCAGTCCCGCGTGTCCACGTCCCACAGGACTGGTTTCAGACCCAGATCGGCGACCACCCTCCGGACGCGGCTGCTGAGAGCGCCGTACGGCGGCCGCATCAGGCGCGAGGGGGTCACGTGCGCGTCCCTGATCTCCCGCTGGGTGCGGCTGAGCGTCGAACGGATCGCGGCGTCGCCGAGGGAGGGGAGCGACTCGTGGGCGTAGGTGTGGTTGCCGATGGTGTGTCCCTCGCGCGACGCCCGGTGGACCAGCGCCGGCGAGGACGCCACCCGCTGCCCGACCACGAAGAACGTGGCCGGGACCTTCCGTCGCGACAGCAGGGTGAGCAGGGCGGGGGTGACCGTCGGGTGGGGGCCATCGTCGAAGGTGAGGGCAACCAGTCCCGCCGAGCAGGGTCGGACCGCCGCGAGCCGGTCCAGCGGACCGGTGGCCGTGGGGCGCCGGGGATCCGGCGCCGACGCGGTCCCCGGTGGCGTCGCGAGCATCGTCGACAGCAGGGTGAGGATCATGACCGCGGCCGTCGTCCACGACCGTCGCCGTGCGTCGCCCCGCACCCGGTCACTCACGGCAGCCTCCGTCGTCCGAGAGTGCTCCCCTGCCTTCGCCGGGTGAGTCGAGCACGATGGTAGGACCTTCCGGACCGGACTGGTGGGAGAACGCCACGGCTGGTCCGCCCTGGTCCGACACCACGACCGGCCACGAGCAGGAGCCCCTGCCGATGGCCGGTCGTGGTGTCAACCGGTGCTCAACCGGTCACGGCACCCGGACGAGGATGTCGCCCCGGTCGCGGTTGGCCGTGTCGCGACCCGGTCCGCCGTCGCCGCGGTCGTTGCCGCGCACGCCGTCGACCAGCCCGATCCGATCCCGGCCACCGTTGCCGTTCACCTTGTCGGCGCCCTTGCCGCCCATCAGGTTGTCGTTGCCAGGACCGCCGTTGATCACGTCGTTGCCGCCGAGGCCGCAGACGATGTCGTTGCCGCCGAGGCCGCTGATCCTGTCCCTCACAGCCGAGCCGACGATGATGTCGGGCCCGGCGGTGCCGGTGATGACCCCGGACAGCCCGGCGATGGTGGCGGGCTTGCCGTTGCAGCGGGCCATGACGTACTCCAGCTTGAACGCGCCGGTGGAGCCGCCGTTGCCGTCGACCGCGATCCGGTAGTTCATGCCGGCCACCGCGTTGAAGGTCAGGCTGGTCGCACCCTCGGTCACCTTGGTGACCGGGTAGCCCGACCCGGTGTAGACCGCGACCCCGGGCGAGAACCCCGACGACACCTTGCGCAGCCGGACCACGGTCTCCGCGCTCTCCGGCGGGGTCCAGCTGAACCAGACGGAGTTGTCGGCGGCCGCGCCGCCGTGGTAGTCCAGCTCGCCGGGCTCGCCGGTCGCGCGGACGCTGCTGCCCTTGACATAGCCCCACAGGCCGCTGACGACGGTGGCCGAGGCGAGGTCGTCGTTGGCCGGCCGGTTGACCGCCCACTGCAGGTGGAACGGCCCGGTCTGGGCGCCGAAGCCGTCCACGGCGATGCGGTACGTCGTCCCCGCGGTCACGTTGAGCACGACGCGCGACTGGCTGGTGCCGCCGTACTGGTCGTTGGAGGCACGCTGCACGAGGTTGGTGAAGGTGCTGCCGGTGTAGACGGCGAGCACGGTGTCGAACGCGGCCTCGCGAGTGTTGAACACGACCTGCCCGCTCTCCGGCGCGGTCCAGCGGTACCACACCGAGGTGTCGGGGACGCTGCCGTGGTTGGGCTCGCCGGGTTCGCCGGTCGCGTTGACGTTGGTGCCCGTCTTCTTGCCGGTGGCCCCGGTGAGCAGTGTCGCGGCCGCGAGGTTGTCGTTGACGGGCGGGTTCTGTGCCCAGGCCAGCGAGAACGGCCCGTGCTGGGCGGCGAAGCCGTCGACGACGATGCGGTAGGTCGTCCCGGCGACCGCGGTGAACGTCACCTTCGACTGCCGCGAGCCGGCGTAGTCGTCGTTGCCGGCGACCAGGCTCAGCGAGCCGAGGCCGCCGGTGAACACCCCGAGCGTGGTGTCGAAGGAGGCGTCGCGCAGGTCGAACGTGGTCGGTCCGCTCTGCGGTGCCGTCCAGGAGTACCAGACGGTCGTGTCCGGGGTGCCCACCCCCGCCGCCTCGCCCGGTTGGTGGGTGGCGTCGGTGTTGGAGCCGTAGACCCGACCGCTGGTGCCGGAGATGCCGGTGCCTGCGAAGTCGTCGTTGCCGGGTCGGGTGACCACGGAGTTCACGAAGCTGCGCATCCCGCCCTGGAAGACCTCGCCGTAGACGCCGGGCTTGAGCGAGCGGGCGCAGCCGGTGCCCCAGGACACGTCGCCGACCAGGGCGCTCTGGACGGTGCCGGGCAGGAACAGCGGCCCGCCGCTGTCGCCCTGGCAGGAGTCCTTGCCGCCGGCGAGCTCGCCGGCGCCGATCATGGTCGCCCCGAAGAAGGAGCCGCCGTAGACGATCGGCAGCGACATCACCGCGTCGGCCAGGATCGGCACGTCGACCTGGAGCAGCTGGTCGGAGCCGGTCCCGCCCTCGGTGGTGCGGCCGTGACCGATCACCCGGGCGGTCGTGCCGGCGGCCGTCGTGTCGGTCGGACCGGCCAGGCGGGCCCACCGCTGGGTCGACGGTGTGCTCAGGTGGAGCAGCGCCACGTCGTTCTGGAAGGTCGCGGCGTTCCACGACGGGTTGATCCGGATCTGGTCGATCGTCCGGGTCTCACCCGCGCTCGGCTGGCTGAGCCGGTTGGCGCCGATCACGACCCGGAGCTGACCGGGCGTGGTCCCGCCGTCGACGCAGTGCGCCGCGGTGAGCACCCACTCGCTGGCGACGAGCGTGCCGCCGCAGAAGTGGTTGCCGCCGGAGGTCTGCACCGAGGTGAAGAACGGGTAGGCGCCGGTCGGCGCGGTGGTGCCGCCCACGATCTGCGGGTCCGCACCCGACTTCGTCGGGGCGACCTCGGGCGCCTTGCGCTGCGCGCCGTGCTGCGGCGCGGCGACGCGCACGTCGGTGCGGTCCTCCGTCGCGGGTGCCGGCGCGACGACGCGACTCCCTCGGTCTGTGCGGTCGGTCTCGTCGGTCGCGTGGGCCGAGCCCCCGGTCATGGCCAGTGAGGTCGTGAGCGTGGTCGTCAGCGCCGCCGCCAGCAGCGCTCCTCCCCGCCGGCTCCGTGTGCGTGCGTGGTTCATCGTCGTCTCCCCCGTGGTCGATGGTGCCGGTCGACACCGTCATCGGGGGCTAGGAGCCGCCAGGCACCCCTGCTGATACGACGCGCACCTCGCCGCGGGCGGGCGGGAGGTCAGGAGTCCTTTGCGAAGGCCAGCGCTTCGTCGAGGAGCCGCGCCCACCCGTCGCGGTCGGGGTGGGGGAGGAGCACCCACTCGCGGAACACCCTGCCGGCGGGGGCGAACCGGTCGCCCTCGCCGGCCTCGACGAGCGCCGTGACTCGCTCACGCGGCAGCTTGACGACCAGCGTGCCCTCGCGGGTGTCGAAGGAGCCGAAGAACCGGCCGGTGTACCGGACGCAGGGGTAGCCCATCATCGTCGAGCGCCCCACGAGCGGGTCGTAGAGCAGGTCGTCGGTCAGCTCGTCGTAGAGCTCGCGCGCGTCCACGTGCCGATGATCCCTCACGCGCTGGGCGGAGAGAAGACCTGGAACAGCTGGCCGGCGGGATCGCGGAGGTAGGCGAACGCCGGCCCGGCCTGCGGGCTCGGGAACGACGCCACGACCGTGGCGCCGAGCGCGCCGGCGGCGGCGCAGGTGGCGGCCACGTCGGCCACGACGATCGAGAACACCGCGTGCCCAGGGGCCCCCGGCGGGGGAGTGGTGAGGCCGCCGATCGGCGACTCGGCTCCCGGCGGCATGGCCAGGCGGTAGTCCTGGCCCTGCGCCGTGGCGTTCGGGTCGGGCACGAACCTCCAGCCGAAGAGGCAGGCATAGAACGACGCCTTCGCGTCGATGTCGTCGGCGGCGAGCTCGAACCAGCCGAGCGTGTTCGGGGAGGGTGCGGTCATCGGTGTCTCCTGTCGTGGGCCCGGTCGGGAGACCGGTGCTAGGACCATCGTGGGGCGGCTCGGCGACACCCCTGTGTCGGAGTTTTCGTCAGCGTCTCGAGAAGGGCGCCGACGGGCTCGGCCACTACTCCCAGGCCGGGGGCCGGACCATCCGCTCAGGGAGATCGGACACGTGGTCGGGACGCACCGCCACCCGCCTGCCCGGCACCCGCTCGGCCGCGGTGATCCGGTCCATGCGGAAGACCCGCTCGTCGCCGCGGAGATGGCAGAAGGCAGTGAGGTAGTGGCCGTCGGGGCCGAGCACGACGTGGAAGGGGTCGACCTCGCGCCGGGTCGGCACGCCGCCCCGGTCGGTGTAGTCGAGCCGCAGCCGGGCGCCCTCGCGCACCGCCCGCCACACCTCCCGGGCCACGCCCGGGTCGGGCTCCGGCGCCACGGCCACCGCTGCGGCCTCGCCCGGGGTGAAGTTGAGCGGGGGGAGCGACATGGCCGGGTCGACGACGTAGCCCCCGCGGCGCCCCTGGATCCCGCGCAGCGGCACTCCCGCCTGCCTCAGGGCGTCGAGGTCGCGCTCGATGGTGCGGACGCTGACCTCGAACCGCTCGGCGAGCCGGCGCGCGGCGACGCCGCGCGGGCCGGCGGCGCGGAGCTCTTCCACCACGGCGTAGACCCGATCGGTGCGGTTCACCCCCGGCACGCTAGCGGCGGACGCCGACAGCCGGTGGCTCCGGCGGCGTGGGGCTGCCTGCCACGATGGGGCGTGGCCTCCCGTACCCCCGCCCTGGCCCGCCGTGATGCTCGCGCGTGGGCGTCGGGACGCATCGTGGGCGTCGACATCGCCCGTTGGTGCGCGCTGATGGGCATGGTGGCCACCCACGCGCTGTACCCGCTGCGCAGCGACGGCAGCGGCCTCACCGTGGTGCAGGCCGTCGCCGGCGGGCGCGCCTCCGCGTTGTTCGCGGTGCTCGCGGGGGTGTCGATGGCGCTGCTCAGCGGGGGCCGCGAGCCGCTGACCGGCGACGCGCGGCGGTCGGCGACGCGCGGCTTGGCGGTGCGGGCGGGTCTGATCGCGGCGTGGGGGCTGGTGCTCGGACAGCTGGGCACCTCGATCGCGGTCATCCTGACCTACTACGGCGTGCTCTTCCTGCTCGGCCTCCCGTTCCTCGGGCTGCGCACCCGCGCACTGCTGCTGCTGGCCGGAGGCTGGGCCCTGCTCGCTCCACTCGTGTCGTTCTGGCTGCGCCCGCACCTGCCCCCACGGCTGAACGCCAGCCCGGTGCTCGAGGACCTGGAGCACCCCCTCCTGCTGGCCAGCCAGCTGCTGTTCACCGGCGTCTACCCGGCCTTCACCTGGCTGGCCTACCTCCTGCTCGGCCTCGCCGTCGGCCGCACGGCCCTGGACCGGCGCGAGACCGCCGTCCGGCTGCTCGGGTTCGGCGCCGCCGCCGCGGCTGCGTCCTACGCCGTCGCGCAGGCGCTGCTCGACCGGCCCGGCGTCCGCGACGAGCTGGCCGAGACGCTGCCCCCGCTGATGAACCGCGGAGGGCTGGAGCAGACGCTGGAGTGGGGGATGCTGGGCGTCACCCCGACCGACAGCCCCTGGTGGCTGGCCGTGGTGGCCCCCCACTCCGGCACGCCGCTCGACCTGTGGCACACCGGCGGCACCGCCGCCGCCATGATCGGGGCCTCGTTGCTGGTGGCGCGGCTGGCGCCGCGGCCGCTCGCTGTCGTGTTCGGTGCGGGGGCGATGACGCTCTCGCTGTACTCGCTGCATGTCGCTCTCCGCACGCCGGGCTGGCTCGACGGCGACAGTGCGACGACGTTCTGGACGCACGTGGTGCTGCTGTCGGCGATCGGCGCGGTCTACCGCTGGGCAGACCGCCAGGGTCCGCTGGAGAGGCTGGTCGCGGCCCTGGCCGGCTACGCACGAGGGCCCCGGGCGGCTGCCCGAGGCCCTCGTGACGGCGCGTGAACGCTCAGCGCACGTCGTAGCGGTCGAGGTCCATGACCTTGGCCCAGGCCGACACGAAGTCGCCAGCGAACTTCTCCCCGGCGTCGTCACTGGCGTAGACCTCCGCCACCGCCCGCAGCTCGGAGTTGGAGCCGAACACCAGGTCGTTGCGGGTGCCGGTCCAGCGCACCTCACCGGAGGCCCGGTCGAGCCCTTCGAAGGTCTCCTCCGACTCGTCGGCGGCCGACCAGGCGGTGCCCATGTCGAGCAGGTTGACGAAGAAGTCGTTGGTCAGCGTGCCGACCCGGTCGGTCAGGACACCGTGGGTGGAGCCGCCGTGGTTGGCGCCCAGCACTCGCAACCCGCCGACCAGCACGGTCATCTCGGGGGCAGTGAGCGTCAGCAGGTTGGCACGGTCGACCAGGAGGTACTCCGCCTTGAGCTGGTGGCCCTTCCCGAGGAAGTTGCGGAACCCGTCGGCGGTCGGCTCGAGCGGTTCGAAGGAGTCGACGTCGGTCCACTCCTGCGACGCGTCCATCCGCCCCGGGGTGAACGGCACGGCGACCTCGACGCCACCGTCGCGGGCGGCCTTCTCGATCGCAGCGCATCCGCCGAGCACGATCAGGTCGGCCAGCGACACCTTCGTGCCATCGCTCGCGGAGCCGTTGAAGGACTCCTGGATGCCCTCCAGCGTGCGCAGTACGCCGGCGAGCTGGTCGGGCTGGTTGACCTCCCAGCCGTTCTGCGGCTCCAGTCGGAGGCGTGCCCCGTTGGCGCCGCCACGCTTGTCGCTGCCGCGGAAGGTGGAGGCCGAGGCCCATGCCGTCGCCACCAGCTGGGAGACGGTGAGCCCGGAGTCCAGGATCTGCTGCTTGAGCGAGGCGATGTCCGCGTCGTCGACCAGCTCGTGGTCGACGGCGGGGATCGGGTCCTGCCAGATCAGCGTCTCCTGCGGCACCTCGGGGCCCAGGTAGCGCTGGATCGGGCCCATGTCGCGGTGGGTCAGCTTGAACCAGGCCCGCGCGAACGCGTCGGAGAGCTCGCCGAAGTTCTCCATGAACCGGCGCGAGATCGGCTCGTAGATCGGGTCCATCCGCATCGCCATGTCGGCCGTGGACATCATCGGCGCGTGCCGCTTGGCGGGGTCGGCGGCGTCGGGGACGGCGTCGGAGCCCGCTCCGTCCTTCGGCCGCCACTGCTGCGCTCCGGCCGGGCTGCGGTCGAGCTCCCAGTCGAAGCCGAAGAGCGTCTCGAAGTAGCTGTTGTCCCAGGTGATCGGCGTGGGCGTCCAGGCGCCCTCGAGACCACTCGAGATGGTGTCGGTGCTGTTGCCGCTGCCGTAGGAGCTGATCCAGCCCAAGCCCTGCTCGGCGAGGGCCGCAGCCTCCGGCTCGGGACCGACGTACTGCTCGGGGTCGGCCGCGCCGTGCGTCTTGCCGAAGGTGTGCCCGCCTGCGGTGAGTGCGACGGTCTCCTCGTCGTTCATCGCCATCCGCCGGAAGGTCTCGCGGATGTCACGGCCCGAGGCGACCGGGTCGGGGTTGCCGTTGGGGCCCTCGGGGTTGACGTAGATGAGCCCCATCTGCACGGCCGCGAGCGGGTTCTCCAGGTCGCGGTCACCGCTGTAGCGCTCGTCGCCGAGCCAGGTGTCCTCCGAGCCCCAGTAGACGTCCTCGTCCGGCTCCCACACGTCGGCCCGGCCGCCGGCGAAGCCGAAGGTGTTCAGCCCCATCGACTCCAGGGCCACGTTGCCGGTGAGCACCATCAGGTCGGCCCAGGAGATCTTGCTGCCGTACTTCTTCTTGATCGGCCACAACAGGCGGCGCGCCTTGTCGAGGTTGACGTTGTCGGGCCAGCTGTTGAGTGGAGCGAACCGCTGCATTCCCGCGCCGGCCCCACCGCGGCCGTCGCTGATCCGGTAGGTGCCGGCGCTGTGCCAGGCCATCCGGATGAAGAACGGGCCGTAGTGGCCGTAGTCGGCCGGCCACCAGTCCTGGGAGTCGGTCATCAGCGTCGTGAGGTCGCGCTTGAGCTCGGCCAGGTCCAGGGAGCTGAACGCCTCGGCGTAGGCGAAGTCCTCTCCCATCGGGTTGGCGGCGGGCGCGTGCTTGCGCAGGATCGCGAGGTTGAGCTGGTCGGGCCACCACTCGCGGTTGCCGGAGCCGGTCGTGGGGTGGGGGATCCCGTGCATCACGGGGCAGCCGCCCTCTCGCGAGTCGTCTTGGACGTCGCCGACAACGGCATCGTGCTCTTCTCCAGGCATGGTGTTCCTCTCGGGTGGGGCGGGGTGGTTGGTCAGGTGGTGCAGCGGGAGCAGACGCCCCAGTAGACGACCTCGGCCTCGTCGATGGCGAAGCCTCGGTCGTCGGACGCAGTCAGACAGGGGGTGTCGCCGACGGCGCAGTCGACATCGGCGATGGTGCCGCAGGAGCGGCAGACGACGTGGTGGTGGTTGTCGCCCACCCGCACCTCGTAGCGGGCGACCGAGCCCGTGGGCTGGATCCGCCGCACCAAGCCGGCGTCGGTGAGCACCCGCAGCACGTCGTAGACGGCCTGGTGGGAGACCGGGCCGAAGGAGCCCCGCACGGCCCCGATGATCGCGTCGGTGTCGGCGTGCGGGTCCTCGCGCAGGGCGGTCAGCACCGCGGTGCGTGGGCGGGTGACCCGCAGGCCCGCCGCGCGCAGGCGCTCGCCGGCGTCCAGCGTGAGGTCCTCGGGCGGCACGCCCCCGACCCTGCCCGCTCTTCTTGAACAAGTCAAGAAGAGGTCGCTTGGTGCCGATGCCTAGTCTCTCGGCATGGAGCCCGAGTCGGTCTGGGACTACCCGAGGCCACCGGCGCTGCGCGTCTCGCGCGAGCTGGTGGAGGTGCACATGGGCGGCGAGGTGGTCGCCCGCACCGACCGATCCTGGCAGGTGCTCGAGACCAGCCACCCGCCGACCTACTACCTGCCGGTGACGAGCTTCGCCGAGGGAGTGCTGGTCCCGGTGGGCGGCACCACGTGGTGCGAGTGGAAGGGCGAGGCGGCCTACTTCGACCTGGTGGCGGGGGAGCGGCGGGGCGCCCGCGCGGCCTGGCACTACCCCGACCCGGCACCGGCGTACGCCGCGCTGCGAGACCACGTGGCCGTCACACCGAGCCAGGTCGACGCCTGCTTCGTCGACGGTGAGCGGGTCCGCCCCCAGGAGGGCGGCTTCTACGGCGGCTGGATCACCTCCAAGGTCGTCGGCCCGTTCAAGGGGGCGCCGGGGACCAGGGGCTGGTGACGGCTCCCGATCGATGGCCAGACTGGGTGCATGCAGCCCGCCGACCGCCCCGCCCTGGTCGTCTTCGACGTCAACGAGACCCTGTCCGACCTCGCGCCGATGCGCGGCCGGTTCGTCGACGTCGGGCTCGCCCCGGCGCTGGTGCGGGCCTGGTTCGCCGGGGCGCTCCGCGACGGGATGGCGCTGGCGGCCCATGGTGACCGGGCGACGTTCACGGATCTGGCGCGGGAGTCGCTGCGGGCGGTGGTCCGCGAGAACGGCCGGTCTCCGGGAGCGCCCGATCTCGAGGAGGCCGTCGCGCACGTCCTGACCGGCTTCCTGGCGCTGCCGGTGCACCCCGATGTCGTCCCCGGGATGCGCGCCCTGCACGCGGCGGGGATGCGGCTGGTCACGCTGAGCAACGGTGCGGTCGCCGTGGCCGAGCGGCTGCTCGAGGAAGCCGGCGTCGCCGACGTGGTGGAGCAGATGCTCTCGGTGGAGCAGGCCGGCTTCTTCAAGCCCGACCCGCGTGCCTATGCCTTCGCCGTCGACTCGTGCGGGGTCGAGCCCGGCGAGGCGATGCTCGTCGCCGTGCATCCGTGGGACACCGATGGTGCCCTGCGCGCGGGGCTCCAGGCGGCCTGGGTCGACCGCGGCGACGGCCACCACCCGGCGTACTTCCGCGAGCCGACGCTCACGGTCGCGTCGGTGGTCGAGCTCGCCGACCGCCTGGTCTAGTCTCGCGAGCGACCCCGCCGGACACCCGAGAGGAAGCCTCATGCCCGACACCCCGCGCGTCGCGATCGTCACCGGAGCCGCCCGCGGCATCGGCGCCGCCACCGCCCTCCGGCTCTCCCAGGACGGGCACGCGGTCGGGGTGGTCGACCTCGACGCGGACGCGTGCGCCACGACCGTCGACGCGATCACGGACGCCGGCGGCAGGGCGCTGGCCGTCGGGGCCGACGTGAGCGACGAGGCCTCGGTGGACGCGGCCGTGGCAGCGGTGGCGGAGGGGCTCGGGGCGCCGACGATCCTCGTCAACAACGCCGGGATCATCCGCGACAACCTGCTGTTCAAGATGTCCGTCGCCGACTGGGACGCCGTGCTGGCCGTCCACCTGCGCGGCGCCTTCCTGATGACCAGGGCCACCCAGCGCTTCATGACCGAGGCCGGCTTCGGGCGGGTCGTCAACCTCTCCAGCACCTCGGCCCAGGGCAACCGGGGCCAGGTGAACTACTCCGCCGCCAAGGCCGGCCTCCAGGGCTTCACCAAGACCCTCGCGATCGAGCTGGGCCGCTTCGGCGTGACCGCCAACGCGGTCGCGCCCGGCTTCATCCAGACCGACATGACCGCAGCGACGGCGGAGCGGGTCGGCATGCCGTTCGAGGAGTTCATCAAGGCGGCTGCGAGTACCATCCCGGTCGCCCGTGTCGGCCAGCCTCGACGACATCGCGCACACCATCGCGTTCCTGGTCAGCGAGGGCGCCGGGTTCGTGTCCGGCCAGGTGATCTACGTCGCCGGCGGCCCTCAGGACTGACCGGGGGGCGAGCGCAGGACCGCCGCGCGGGACGCTACGCCGCTCCCGGACGGGCGCCCTCGCTCGCCGCAGCGATGTCGGCCGGGTTGGAGATGCTGCAGCGCTGGAGTGACAGGCAGCCGCAGCCGATGCAGGAGTCGAGCCCGTCGCGAAGCCGTTGCAGGGCGGCCAGATGCTCGTCGAGCCGGACTCGCCAGTGCCGCGACATCCGGGTCCAGTCGGCCTTGGTGGGGGCGCGCCCGGCCGGCAGCTGGTCGAGCTCGCCGCGGATCTCCTCCAGCGTCAGGCCGACGTTGCTCGCGGCCCTGATGAACGCCAGCCGGCGCAGCACGCCCCGCTCGTAGCACCGTCGGCCACCGGGGGACCGCCCGGCCGTGATCAGGCCCTGCGACTCGTAGTAGCGGAGCGCCGAGGCGGCGAAGCCGCTCCGCTCCGCCACGTCGGAGATCGACAGCAGGTCCGTGGGTGTCTCACCGGCCTCGGACGCGAGCTGGTGCTCAGCCTCGTCGCCCGTGGCTGGACCGTGGTCACCGACGGACGCCGTGCCGACCGGCTCGCCGACCTTGCCGACCTCGGCGTCGTCGCTGTGCCGGGCGACCTCACCGACACCCACCACCGCGCCACGCTGCGGCAGGCAGGTCAAGCGGCTGGGCCGGCTCGACCTGCTCGTCCACAACGCCGGCACCCTGGGCCCGTCCCCGCTGCCGCGTCTCGAGACCGTGACGGTCGACCAGCTCCAGCAGGTCTGGCGACCCAACATCGGCGCACCGCTGGTGCTCACCGGCGCGCTGCTCGAAGCGCTGGTCGCCTCGGCCGGAGTCCTGATGGCCGTGACCTCCGACGCCGCGGTCGAGCACTACCCCGGCTGGGGGCTCTACGGCGCCTCGAAGGCCGCGCTCGAGCATGTCGTGCTCACCTATGCCGCGGAGAACCCCGGCCTCACGGCGTACGCCGTCGACCCGGGCGACCTGCGCACCGAGATGCACCAGGCCGCCTTCCCGGGGGAGGACATCAGCGACCGGCCGCTGCCCGCAGACGGTGGTCCCGCGCCTGCTGGCGCTGGTGGACCACCGGCCGCCGTCAGGGCGCTACCGCGCCGCCGAGATCGCGGTCGGTGATCGGCCCCCCGCCGGCCCGGTCGGTACGCCGATGAGCGTCCTGGTGGAGCGCCCGCACCACCTGGTTCTCGGCTCCCGACGCGGTGGCCGACGCGCCACCCGAGCGTCGCGGCGTCCCGCGCGACCAGGTGCGGCTGCTGGTCGCCACCCCGGACGGGGTGTCGCACGACCGCTTCCGGGCACTGGGTGACCACCTACGGCCGGGCGACCTCCTCGTGGTCAACGACTCGGCGACCGTGCCCCGGCAGCTCGACGCCGAGCTCGGCGGGCGTGGACCGGTGGTCCTGCACCTCGCCACGGCGTTGGACGACGGTGACTGGGTGGTCGAGCTGCGCACCGCACCCGACGCGGCGGCCCCGGTGCTCGACGCCCAGGCCGGTGTCGAGGTGCGGGCAGGACGGGTCCGCCTGACGCTGCTCGAGCCCTACCCCTGGCGCTCGTCGCCGACGGAGGAGGGCAACCGCCTGTGGCGGGCCACACTCACGGGACCGCTGGACCGGGAGCTGGCGGGCTCCGGGAGGCCGATCGCCTACGGCTACCTGGCCGGCCGTTTCCCTGTGGCGGCCTATCAGACCGTGTTCGCTACCCGACCCGGGAGCGCGGAGATGCCCTCCGCCGGCCGGCCGTTCACCCCCGAGCTGGTGACCCGCCTGGTCTCCCGCGGGGTCGCGGTCGCCCCGGTCACCCTCCACACCGGCGTCTCGTCGCAGGAGGCAGGCGAGGGTCCGCAGCCGGAGCGGTACGCCGTCCCCGCGACCACGGCTCGCCTGGTCAACGCGGTCCGGGCCGGCGGTGGTCGGGTGGTGGCCGTGGGCACCTCGGTGACCCGCGCCCTGGAGTCGGCCGTGGCCGGGGACGGCTGCGTAGTCGCTCGAGCGGGATGGACCGATCGGGTCCTCACCCCGGCCGACCCACCCAGGGTGGTGTCCGGCCTGGTGTCGGGGTGGCACGACCCGGGGGCCTCCCACCTGATGCTGGTCGACGCGGTCGCCGGCCCGGCGCTGACGCAGGTGGCCTACGACGCGGCCGTGGGCGGCGACTACCTCTGGCACGAGTTCGGTGACAGCTCGCTGCTGCTCCCGGGCTGAGCCGTCGCGTCGGCTCAGGCCGGGACCGGGACCACCTCGAACGGCGGGCGGGTGTCCACCGCCGGCCTGTGGTGCCGCCCCGGCAGCGCCACGGCCGCGATCACCGCCGCGCACCAGGCACAGCACGCCGACCACGGTCGTGGTCGTCGCGAGCCCGGCCATGAAGGCGTCCTGGAAGTCCGGCAGCAACCGCGGGTCGGCGGCCGCCGCACCCGTGGCGACGGCCACGGAGTCCTGCGCCCGTCCGAGCAGGTCGCCAGGGAGCCCGGCGTACGACGACGAGGCGAGGCGGTCGGCGAAGACGCTGGAGAACACCGAGCCCACGACGGCGACGCCGAGGGTGCCCCCGAGCTCGCGCGTCGCGTCGTTGACGGCCGACCCCACCCCGGCGCGTGCGGGCGGCAGCACGAGCAGGATCGACTCCGTGGCGGGTGTGCTGATCAGGCCCATGCCGAGGCCCATCATCAGCATCTGCGGCACGATGACGGCCGGGTAGGACGACTGGGCGGTGTCGGTCGACATCCACAGGAACGCCGCCCCGAACATCAGCAGGCCGGTGGTGACGACCACCTTGGTCCCGATCCGCGGTGCCATTAGGGCGCCCACGACCGAGGCGACGGCGATGCTGAGGGCGACCGGCAGAATCCGCATGCCGGTGGAGAGGGCACCCCACCCGCGCACGAACTGCATGTACTGCGTGATCACGAAGATGAAGCCGAACAGCGCGAAGAACGTCACGGTCACGGCGCCGCTGGCCGCGCTGAAGCGCCGGTCCCGGAACAGCGTGAGGTCGAGCATCGGGTGCGGGGCGCGTCGCTCCGCGACCACGAAGGCCACCAGCAGCGAGACAGTCAGGCCGAGGCCGGTCAGCGTGTGCGTCGACGACCAGCCGTGGGCGGGGGCCTCGATGATGGTGTAGATCAGGGTCGCCAGGGCGAGCACCGAGAGCAGCAGCCCGGTGCGGTCGAGGGCGGGGACGGACAGGTCGCGCGACTCGGGCACGAGGAGGAACGCCGCCCCGGCGGTGAGCACGGCCAGGGGGACCAGGGCCCAGAACACGCTGCCCCAGGCGAAGTGCTCGAGGAGCAGCCCGCCGGTGACCGGCCCGGCGGCGACACCGATGCCGACGACAGCCCCCCACACGCCGAGGGCGGCCGCCCGCTCGCGCCGCTCGGGGAAGGTGTTGCTGATGATCGACAGCGTGGTCGGGAAGATCACGGCGGCGAAGGTGCCCATCGCGACCCGGGCCGCGACCAGCGCCTCCGGCGAGTCGACGACGCCCCCGGCGGCGCTGGCGGCGGCGAAGCCGAGCAGGCCGAGGATGAGGGCCGGGCGGCGGCCGTAGCGGTCCGAGACGCTGCCGGCGGCGAGGACCAGGGCCGCGAAGGCCAGGTTGTAGCCGTCGACGATCCACTGGAGGGCGCGGGTGCCGGCGTCGAGGTCGACGGCGATGCTGGGCAGGGCCACGTTGACGATCGTGGTGTCGAGGTTGATCGCGAGCACGGCCGCGCAGACCGTGAGCAGGATCGGGAGCTTGCGGGACATGGGAGCCCTCCTGGAGGCGCCGGCCCGGGCGGTCGCCCGGGGAGTCGATGTGGACACTGTCCACATAGGTTGGCACCCGATGTTTCCAGTGTCAACATCTCCTCCTATACTGCTCTGCCGTGCCCCCCTACCACCACGGCAACCTGCGCACCGCGCTGATCGACACCGGCGTCGAGCTGGCGCGCACCGCGGGCCCCGACGGCGTCGTGCTCCGCGAGGTGGCCCGCCGGGCAGGGGTGTCGCACAACGCGGCGTACCGCCACTTCGCCGACCGTGGCGAGCTGCTGGGCGAGATCGCCACGGTGGCTGCCGACCGGCTGGAGCTGCACATGCGCCGGCGTCTCGACGAGCTCGACGAGCCCGACTCCGCCCGCCTGGCGGTGCGTCGGCTGCACGAGGTGGGCAAGGCCTACGTCGAGTTCGCTCTCGCCGAGCCGGGCCTCTTCGCCGTGGCGTTCAGCCCGGAGCAGGCCGAGCCGGCCGCCGATCCGGAGTGCCCACCGGACCCGGTCGCCGAGGTCGAGGACGCCGGTCCCTACCAACTCCTGGGGCAATGCCTCGACGACCTCGTCGAGGTCGGTGCGATGCCTGTCTCCAGGCGCGAGGGCGCCGACATCGGCTGCTGGGCGGCCGTGCACGGCTTCGCGGTGCTGTGCCTCTCCGGCCCGCTCCACGACCTGCCCCCCGACCTGAGGGAAGCCGCGCTCGACGGGCTGCTGGAGAACATCGAGCGCGGGCTCACGCGCTGATCTGGGTGGGCAGACCGGTCGGTCAGGGCTGCTCGGGGACCCGGACGGCCAGGCGGCCCGGGCCCGCTACGCGCGCGTCTGAGAGGCGCCGTCGTCGGCCGGCGTGTGCCGATGCCGGCCCTGCGTCTTCGGCGCGGAGGTGGTATCGCGGCGCAGGTAGTTCCACGCGAGCAGCGCGCAGACGATGCCGTTGGTGATCCCGGCGAGCAGATCGGTGACGTGATGCATCCCGCGGTAGAGCCGCCCGTAGAACACCAGTGCCGGCATCAGCCCGCAGAGGGCCACCAGCGTCCACCGCAGAGCGGGGTTCCGCACCCGCAGCGACAGCAGCAGGAACGACACGTAGAGCGCAGTCGTGGCGCTCTCGTGACCGCTCGGGAAGCTCGCGGTCGGTGGGGAGTCGTCGAGCTTGGGCACGGGCGGCCGGTCCCGTCCGACGACGGCCGCCGAGGTCACGAAGACGATCGACTGCAGCAGGATCGCCAGGAGCGGCACGACCGCCAGCCACCAGCGCCTCGTGGTCCACCAGACCCCGAGGGCGACGACAACGGCAACCCCGATGATCGTGGGCGTGGCGCCGATCAGCGAGAACCAGTCCGAGATGGTGTTCCAGGTGCCGGTGCGGCCGGCGGCCACGGACTCGTTCACGTGCTCCTCGGCCTCGGCGAGGGGTCGCAGCGGCCCGTCCACCAGCAGCCAGCCGACGGCCACGATGACCAACCACAGACCCACGGCGGGCAGCGCGGCCCGCACCACCGCGTCGCGGGCGGCGTCTCGCTTGCGGGGTGGGGTCAGGTCGGTGTCGTAGCGAGCGAGGAAGGCCATCTCATCGCCTCTCTGCAGCGGCGGGATCGGCTGCGGGCTCGTCGAGGTCGGGGTCCGAAGGAGTCGAGCCGGCGGGGTCCTGGGGGCGCCACCCGCGGAAGCCGGCGTACGACGCCAGCACCAGGCCGCCGCCCAGCATCACCCCGCCGATGACGTCGGTGGGGTAGTGGACGCCGAGGAAGACCCGGTCGAGACAGGTGAGCGCCACCCACACCACCCCCAGCGCGATCGCGACCCGGCGACCGGCGGTCGAGAGCAGTGGCCAGAGCAGGATCACCAGCGTGGTCGCGATGATGGCGGCGTTGGTGGCATGGCCCGACGGGAAGGAGTAGCCACCCGACTGCGACACCGGGTCGTCGACGACCGGTCGGGCGCGCTGCACCAGGGACTTCAGACCGAGGGCGAGCATCCAGCCGACCATCATCGTGAGGAAGGCCCACCAGGCGCGGGTCGTCAGGCCGCGGCGCAGCCAGACCCACAGGCACACCGGCACGGCAACGACGAGGTAGGCCGCCAGGGGCCGGCTGATCGCCTGCCAGAACAGCAGCGCGTCGAGGAAGGCAGGGTGGTCGCGGGTGACGTCCGTGGCGTCCACGATCATCCCCTCGTCGAAGTGCACCAGCGGGTCGAACTTCACCCGGATGAGAGAGGCGAGCGTCGTGATGACGACGCCGACCACGACGGCGTACACCCCGGCCGTGGTCAGCCGGCGCAGCCCTGAGGGCTGCGCCCCGGGCGCGGAAGAGGTGGCAGGCATGGTCTGGATGTTCCCGTTCTCTGGCGCGTCATCCTCGTGGCAGGATACGGCCGTGCTCGTGTCCGACTGGTTGCTCACCGCGACCGAGCGTGGCAACCCGCACACCCGGATCGACGACGTCCACCCCGGTGACGAGGCCTGGAGCGCCGGCAACACGCTTCGGCCGCTGGTGCACGGCCGCGACTACTTCGCCGAGCTGCAGGAGCGAATCTCGCCACTGGTCATCGTCGACCTCGACCGGGTCGAGTTCATCGACTCCAGCGGGCTCGGCGCCCTGGTGCGGGCCAGACGCAAGGCCCAGGAGCACGGTGGCGACGTGGTGCTCGCCGGCGCCGACGAGCAGGTGAGCGACGTGCTCTCGCTGACCAACCTCAGCGAGCTGGTCGCCGTCTACGACTCGGTCGCCGAGGCCGTGGCTGCACTGCCTGACTCGCCCGCTGCCCGACGCTGAGCCCGCCCGACGCGCGCGTCGGGCCCATCCGCGGGGTGAGTTGCGCACGTGAGCCGTTCGGTGAATACTCCATCTCCGAGTCCATCGTGGTCACACAGTCGGCTGCACACGGGCCCTCTCTTCGAGGACGTGTCATGTCTGTACGTCTTTCTGCTGTCGACCCTGGTCCCGAGACCCGCTCCGAGGTCACCACCGATCTCTTCGCGCGGATCGCCGCGTCCACCGACGAGCTCGAGCGCCACCGCCTGACCGACGAGGTCGTGCTCGCCAACCTGGGCGTCGCAGACGCCATCGCCCGCCGGTACCGCCGCCGCGGCACGCCCACCGACGATCTCGAGCAGGTCGCCCGGCTGGCGCTCGTCAAGGCCGCCCGCTCCTTCAGTCCCGATCGCGGCCACGACTTCCTCAGCTTCGCGGTCCCCACGATCCGTGGTGAGGTGCGCCGCTGGTTCCGCGACCACGGCTGGGTGGTGCGGCCGCCGCGCCGTGTCCAGGAGGCACAGCTGCGGATGACGCCGTACGCCGCGGAGTTCGCCCTCGTGCACCGGCGGGACCCGAAGCCGGCCGACTACGTGCGCGACCTGGGCCTGGACGAGGGCACCGTGGCCGAGGTGCTCACGGTCAGCGCCTGCTACACCCCCGACTCGCTCGACCGTCCGCTCGACACCGACGACGGACCCCGGGCGACGCTGGGGGACCGCCTGGCGGCCGACGACGACGAGTTCGGGGCCAGCGAGGCGCGACACCTGTTGCAGCCGGTGCTGGCTCGCCTGGCGCCGCGCGACCGCCTCGTGCTGCGGCTGCGGTTCGCCGAGGGGCTCACCCAGCGTGAGGTGGGGGAGCGGATCGGCGTCACCCAGATGCAGGTGTCGCGGATCATCGCCCGGCTGATGGGCCAGCTGCGCGACGAGCTGGGGGTGCCCGCGGCCGCCTGAGGCTCGTGCTTGAATCGCTCACGACGAGGTGCTGCGTTTCGCGCTCGACGGCGTGGGGTGCGCGATGGCCGGGGTGGTCTTCGTGCACGGCCGCGGCCGCATCGAGACCGCGGCCGCCACCGATCCTGCCGCACGCGAGCTCGAGGCGGTGCAGGTCGAGGCGGGCACCGGTCCGGACCTGGAGGTGCTCGGCGCCGACGACTCGATCGTGGTGCACGACACTCGCACCGACGAGCGATGGGCGGCGTGGGCCGAGCTGGCCGCGCGGCTCGGGGTCCGCAGCCTGCTGGCGGTCCGGCTGCACACCCGCGACACCACGGTGGGCACGCTGAACCTGTATGCCGGCGAGCCGGGGGCCTTCGACGACGACGACGTCGCCGTCGCCCACATCTTCGCTCGGCACGCCGCCGTCGCGCTGGCCTCGGCGCGCAACCTGCAGAACCTCTGGGAGGCCGTGGACGCCCGCAAGGCCGTCGGGCAGGCGCAGGGCATCCTGATGGAGCGTTACCAGCTGACTCCCGACCAGGCGATGGCCGTGCTGCTGCGCTACTCCCAGGACGGCAACCTCAAGCTGCGCGTGGTGGCCGAGCAGCTGATCGGGACCACCCAGCTCCCGGCCACCGGCGACCCCGCCTCCTGACCCGCCGCCGCGCGACACGGGGCGGATGTTGACTCGCCGGTAGCCCGCAAACATGGAAGCCTCAGGGGCAATGCCCCGACGGCCGGGGCGTCCCAGGAGGTCGGGTTGTTCCAGCGCATCGCGATCGTCAACCGGGGTGAGGCCGCCATGCGGCTGATTCACGCCGTCCGCGACATCAACGCCGCCCGTGCCCTCGACCCCGACGGTGGCGAGCCGCTGCGCACCATCGCCCTGCACACCACGGGGGAGCGGACCGCGATGTTCGCTCGCGAGGCCGACGAGGCCCACGACCTCGGGGCGGCCGCCGACCGCCCCTACCTCGACCACGCGGTGCTCGAGCGCGCGCTCCGCGAGACCCGCGCGGACGCCGTCTGGGTCGGCTGGGGTTTCGTCGCGGAGGACCCTGCTTTCGCCGAGCTCTGCGACCGGCTGGGCGTGACGTTCATCGGGCCGAGCGCCGACTCGATGCGCAAGCTGGGCGACAAGATCGGCTCCAAGCTGATCGCCGAGGAGGTCGGCGTCCCCGTGGCGCCCTGGAGCCGCGGCGGGGTCGACACTCTCGAGGAGGCACTGGCGGCGGCCGAGCGGATCGGCTACCCGCTGATGCTCAAGGCGACGGCGGGCGGTGGTGGTCGCGGCATCCGCAAGGTGTCCTCCGCGGCCGAGCTGGAGGACGCCTACCAGCGCACTCGTGACGAGGCCGAGCGCGCCTTCGGCAGCGGGGTGGTCTTCCTCGAGCGGCTGGTCACCGGCGCCCGTCACGTCGAGGTGCAGATGATCGCCGACGGCCAGGGCACCGCCTGGGCGATCGGCGTCCGCGACTGCACCGTGCAGCGCCGCAACCAGAAGGTCATCGAGGAGTCCGCCTCGCCGCTGCTCGAGCCGGAGCAGACGGCGGAGGTCAAGGCGGCGGCCGAGCGGCTCGCGCTCGCGGTCGACTACCGCGGGGCCGGCACCGTCGAGTTCCTCTACCACCCCGGCGACCGGTCGTTCGCCTTCCTGGAGGTCAACACCCGGCTGCAGGTCGAGCACCCGATCACCGAGGTGACCACCGACACCGACCTGGTCAAGCTCCAGATCCATGTCGCAGGCGGCGGCCGGCTCACCGGAGAGCGGCCGGGCGAGGTCGGCCACGCGATCGAGGCGCGCCTCAACGCCGAGGACCCCGACCGCGACTTCGCGCCCTCACCGGGCCGGATCGCGCGGTTGGAGCTGCCCTCCGGTCCTGGCGTCCGGGTCGACACCGGCGTGGCCGAGGGCGACTCCATCCCTGCCGACTTCGACTCGATGATCGCCAAGATCATCGTGTTCGGGAGCGACCGCACCGAGGCGCTGGCGCGGCTGCGGCGGGCCATGGCCGAGACGACCGTGGTGATCGAGGGCGGGGCCACCAACAAGTCCTTCATCCTCGACCTGCTCACGCAGCCGGAGGTGCTCGACGGCGGAGGCGACGGCTGGGCCGACACCGGTTGGATCGACCGGGTCCGCGCGGAGGGCCGCCTCGTCGAGGAGGCGCACTCGGGCGCCGCCCTGATCGCGGCGGCGATCGAGGCCTACGAGGACGAGGAGGCCGTCGAGATCGCGCGCCTGCTCGAGACGGCCCGAGGTGGCCGTCCCCAGGTGCAGCACCAGGTCGGCCAGGCCGTCGACCTCAAGCTCCGTGGAGCGACGTACGCCGTCACGGTGGTGCAGAGCGGCCCGAGCCGCTATCGGGTGACCATCGCGGCCGGGGGCGAACAGCGCGCCGCCGAGGCCTCCTTGGAGCGGCTCGACGACTTCCACGCACGGCTCGTCGTGGGCGGCCGGACGTTCCGGATCGTCACGGCGTCCCAGGGTCCCGTCCACATGGTCGAGGTCGACGGGGTGGCCCACCGGGTCACCCGCGACGAGGGTGGCGTGCTGCGATCGCCCGCGCCCGCCCTGGTGGTCGCCACCCCGATCGGCGTCGGCGACGTCGTCGAGGCGGGCCAGCCGGTGCTGGTGCTGGAGTCGATGAAGATGGAGACCGTCCTGCCGGCGCCGTTCGACGCGACGGTCAAGGAGCTGCTGGTGATGACCGGCAGCCAGGTCGAGACCGGCGCACCGCTGATCCGGCTGGAGCCCACCGCCGATGGCGACGAGGAGGAGGTCGCGGCGAGCCACTCGGGGCCCGGCCTCGAGCTCCCCGACCCGCCGTCGTACGAGACCCCGGAGGACCGCGCCGAGCGGCTGCGGGCCGAGCTGTCGGCAGTGCTCATGGGGTTCGACGCCACCACCAGCGAGTCCGGGGCGCTCACCGACTACCTCGCCGCCCGCGAGACGCTGCGCGGCGGCGGGGTCGACATGGTCGCGGCCGAGCTGCCGCTGGTCAGCCTCTTCGCCGACGTGGCCGAGCTGAGCCGCAACCGGCCGGCCGGCGAGGACGCCCACACCGAGCTGCGGGTCCACAGCTCGCGCGAGCACTTCCACGCCTACCTCCAGTCCCTCGACGCCGACCGTGCCGGGCTTCCCGACGCCTACCGCGAGCGGCTGGAGCTGGTGCTGGCCCACTACGGCGTGCCCGACCTCACCCGCACCCCCGAGCTGGAGGAGGCGGTCTTCCGGATCTTCCTCGCCCAACAGCGCACCGCGGCCGACCTGCGGATCATCACCGCGCTGCTCGAGGAGTGGATGGGCGACCCACCGCCGGCCGACGGCGGGGCCCACGTGGCGCGCGAGGAGCTGGAGAGGCTCGTTCGGGCCACCCAGCTGCGCTTCCCCGTGGTCGGCGACCTGGCGCGCAGCGTCCGGTTCCGCTGGTTCGACCAGCCGCAGGTCGATGCCGAGCGTGACCAGGTGCTGGCCGGGGTGGCGGCCGAGGTCGCCGACCTGGCCGCCCACCCCGACGCCCCGGACCGAGCCGCCCGGATCGACGCACTGGCCGCCATCCCGGAGCAGATCGTCGGCTTCCTCTGCCAACGGCTCGCCGGCGGCATCCCGGAGCGCGAGCCGCTCCTGGAGGTGATGGTCCGGCGCCACTACCTCGAGTTCGACCTGCACGACGTGCGGTGCGTCCAGACCGGCGGCCGCACGTTCGCGGTGGCCGACTACGCCCTCGAAGGCCAGCCGACGCGGATCGTGTGCACGCTGGGCACCGTGGCCGAGCTGGGTGACGCCACCGGCGAGCTGCACCGCGCGGTGGCCGGGCAGCTGGCCGAGCGCGCGACCGGTGACGAGGCCGTCGTCGAGCTGTATCTCACCTGGGACGACAGGCCTGAGGGACCCGACGAGGCGTCGGCGCGGCTGGCCGCCATGCTGGAGGCGACCTCCTGGCTGGCCGACGTACGCCGGGTGGCCGTGGCCGTCTGCACCCCGGACCGCGACGTCAGCTACTACACGCTGCGCTGGGACGACGACGGGACCGGCCTGGCCGAGGACGTCCGGGTCCGCGGGGTCCATCCCATGGTGGGCCGCCGCCTCAACCTCTGGCGGCTACGCGACTTCGAGGTGACCCGGCTGGACGCACCCGAGGACGTCCTGCTCTTCGACTGCGTCGCCCGGTCCAACCCCACCGACCGTCGGCTGGTGGCGATGTCGCAGGTGCGACAGCTGGCCGTCGTGCGCGACGAGGAGGGGCGGGTCATCGGGCTCCCGCATGCCGAGCGCGCGGTCGAGAACTGCCTCGAGGCGATCCGGCGCGCGCGCACCTCGCTGGCGGGTCCCGGCGTCGGCTTCGACATGAACCATGTCTGGGTGCAGGTCTGGCCGGTGGTCGAGGCCGACCTCGAGCAGCTGACCGCCCTCCAGGGCAAGATCACCCCACTCAGCGAGGGCGCCGGGCTGGAGGAGGTCGTGGCCCAGGGCCGGATCATGGGCCCCGACGGCACCGCCGGCCCGATCGCCATCCGCTTCCACGCCCGCCCCGGCACCGGTGTCCGGGCCGAGATCGAGGCGCCCACGACCGAGCCGCTCAAGCCGCTCGACGACTACGCCGGCAAGGTGCTGCGCGCCCGCCGCCGTGGTCTGGTCTACCCCTACGAGCTGCGCGAGGTGCTGGCCGGGCCCGGAGGCTCGCTGGTCGAGCACGACCTCGACGACATCGGCACCCTGGTGCCGGTCGACCGCGAGCCGGGCCTCAACAAGGCCGGCATCCTCTGCGCGGTGGTGACCACCCCGATCGCGAGCTACCCCGAGGGCATCACCCGGGTGCTGCTGTGCGGCGACCCGACCAAGGCCCTCGGCGCGGTGTCCGAGCCCGAGTGCAGCCGGATCATCGCCGCGCTCGACCTGGCCGAGAGCCTGGGGGTGCCGCTCGAGTGGTTCGCCCTCAGCGCGGGTGCCCGGATCTCGATGGACTCCGGCACCGAGAACATGGACTGGGTCGCCGCCGCGCTGAAGCGCATCGTCGACTTCACCCAGGCCGGCGGCGAGATCAACGTCGTCGTGGCCGGGATCAACGTCGGCGCCCAGCCCTACTGGAACGCCGAGGCCACGATGCTGATGCACACCAAGGGCATCCTGGTGATGACGCCTGACAGCGCGATGGTCCTCACCGGCAAGCAGTCGCTGGACTTCTCCGGCGGCGTGTCCGCGGAGGACAACTACGGCATCGGCGGCTACGACCGGGTGATGGGCCCCAACGGTCAGGCGCAGTACTGGGCGCCCGACCTCGCCGCCGCGTTCGCCGTGCTGATGGGGCACTACGAACACACCTACGTCGCGCCGGGCGAGCTGCGCCCGCGTCGCTCCGCCACCGACGACCCGGCCGACCGTGACGTGACGCTCTCGCCGCACGCCTCGGTCGGGAGCGACTTCGCCACGCTGGGTGAGATCTTCTCCGCGCAGACCAACCCCGACCGCAAGAAGGGGTTCGACATCCGCACGGTCATGCGCGCGGTCGCCGACCAGGACCACCCGACGTTGGAGCGCTGGGCCGGCATGGCCGACGCCGAGACCGCCGTCGTGCTCGACGCCCGGCTGGGCGGGCACAGCGTCTGTCTGCTCGGCATCGAGTCACGGCCGGTGCCGCGTCGCGGCTTCCCGCCCACCGACGGTCCCGACACCTACACCGCGGGCACGCTGTTCCCGCGCTCGTCGAAGAAGACCGCGCGAGCGATCAACGCCGCGAGCGGCCGGCAGCCGCTGGTGGTGCTGGCCAACCTGTCCGGCTTCGACGGGTCACCGGAGTCGATGCGTCGCCTCCAGCTGGAGTACGGCGCCGAGATCGGCCGTGCCATCGTCAACTTCGACGGACCGATCGTCTTCGTGGTGATCTCGCGCTACCACGGTGGCGCGTTCGTGGTCTTCTCCAAGCGGCTCAACGAGCGGATGACCGTGCTCGCCGTCGAGGGGTCCTTCGCGTCGGTGATCGGCGGGGCCCCCGCCGCGGCGGTGGTGTTCGCGGGCGAGGTCGACAAGCGCACCGCCGGCGACCCCCGGGTCACCGCCCTGGAGGAGCAGATCGCCGCGGCGACCGGCACCGAGCGTTCGGTGCTGCAGGTCGAGCTGGCCGAGCTGCGGGCGTCGGTGCGCGCCGAGAGGATCAGCGAGGTCGCGCGGGAGTTCGACGGTGTCCATGACATCCACCGCGCGGTGGCGGTCGGCTCGGTCGACGAGGTGATCGCGGCGCGCGACCTGCGCCCCAAGATCATCAGCGTGCTGGAGCGGGAGCTGGCCTGACCTCGTTGGTGGGGGCCGGGGCGGGCGTCGGCTGGCGCTCGCTGGCGTAGTAGCGGAACAGCAGGTAGGCCGCGACGGCGCCCAGCAGGTGCCACACCGCGTGCCCCTGGAGCAGCGACCGCGGGTCGCACATCCCGGCGTTGGTCGCGATCCAGATGCCGAACGCGAGTGCCATCGTGGCGCCGGCCGCGACGGCGTACCTCCCCTCGGCGACGACGCGACCACCGCGCACCATGCGCAGCTCGAGGCTGAGAGCCAGGACGAGCAGCAGGCCGAAGGCGACGTTGCCGGGCACGTGCACCAGGGGCACGTCGACCGGGAGAGCGCCGACCAGCTCGCAGCCCAGGAGCAGCAGTCCGAAGAGCACCCCGAACGTCGCCGCCCCTGCCCCGCGGTGCCGGGTGAGGGCGTACGCCGCCGCGAAGCTCGCCACGAGGTACATGCTCAGCAGGTCGAGGTGCCCACCCCACGCCGACTGGGTCGCATGCATGGCCGCGCTCGCCGGTCCGAGGAGCACCACGACGCAGGCGTAGGCCGAGACCAGGCCGGTGCCGCGGAGCAGGCCCTGGCCCCGCGACTCCGGACGGCGGGCGTGCCAGGCGACGGCGAGCCCGGCGACGACGAAGCCGAGGTTCGACCAGGTGTTGGCCGGCTGGCGCACCAGCCCGTCCCGGGCGGCCTCACAGAAGTTGGCGCCGCGGCCCACGTCGGGGCCGAGCGCCCCGGTCGCGACCGCCCAGCCGAGCAGTGCGAGAGACAGGACCGCCGTCACCCCGGCCGCGAGCAGCGGCCGGAACGACGGCGGTCGTGAGCTCATGCGCCCGGTCTCACGGAGCCGGGGCGAGCACCGTCCCGGTGTAGGCGAACGGCTTGTTCTCGTCCTTCGGAACGCCGTAGCAGGAGTAGGTCGAGCCGGAGGTCCAGCACGAGAACCGCGTGGAGGCGTTGCCCAGGGTCAGCGTCACGCTCGCGACGTTGACGAAGTCGAAGCCGACGGTCTTCGTTCCCTTGCCGGTGCTGTTGAGGCTGATCGCGGTGCGCACGATGCTGCCGTCCTTCTTCTGCACCAGCAGGTAGGCCACCGGCGAGGTCGTGCTGCTCGGGCCGTCGACGGCCACCTTCAGCCGGTAGCCCTTGACCAGCGAGGCGTCTCCGGTCGTGAAGCGGACGTTGCGGGAGGCCATGTGGCTCAGGCCCACCGTGTTGCCGACCGGCGCGCCGGCGCTGGCGGAGTTCAGGCTGTGGCTGTAGGTCAGCGGGGCGCTGCCCGGCCAGGTCGAGCCCTCGTCCCAGAACTTCGCGGGCAGGGTGAGCGCGTTGGCGTAGGCGGCGAAGGTCTTCGTGAAGCCGCCCTTGTTCTTCAGCACCGTCTTCAGCGCCTGGGTGGAGTACTGGTCGGGCGCGCCCTTGTAGGTCGCGGCCTTCTTCCAGACGTTCTTGACCAGGCTGTTGCCCTTGCGCTGGGTGAGGTACTCCCAGAACGCCCAGTTGCCGTACTGGTTGCCGCCGCCGTTGACGAAGGTGTCGAGGGACTCGTGCGGGGCGCCGAGCTGGCCGTACGGGAGGTACTGCAGGTTGTCGTTGATGCCGTCGGCGTAGCGCTCCTCCATCCAGGTGGCCGTCGACTCCATGAACCAGCGGTCCTCGGCGGCGTCGTAGGCGAACTGCACGGCGTGGAAGAACTCGTGCGCCGCGGTGACCTTGAGGCTGCTCAGCGCGGGCGCGCCGCCGAACTCGGCGGGGTCGAAGTCGTTGTCGAGCACGCAGTAGCCGGCGTAGGTGTACTTGTACTTCTTCTGCTCCGGGGCGCAGTAGCCATAGAGGCCCTTGGAGCCGACGTCCTTGAGGTAGACGTCGAGCTTGCTGTTGCCGCCCTTGCTGCCGTCGCCGAGGGGCTTCTTGTAGCCCATCCCGCCGATCTCCTTCTTCCACACCTTGTTGAGCTGGGTGAGGGTGGTGCCGGCCCAGCCCGCGGGCGGCTTGTCGGCGTCGGTGCTCTTGGTGACCCAGTGCAGGCAGAGGTACTTCGAGCACTTCTTGGTCTTCTTCGCCCCGGGGGCGTAGCCGTCACCGAAGCGGTCGGCGTTTCCGTCGGTCGGCCGGGCCAGCAGGCTCTCGGCGCGCTGCTTGTCGAGGCCGGTCAGCCGCGGCAGCGCCAGGCGCAGGTCGGTGAGCGCCAGCGTGGCGTCGGGGTCGGTCGTCGACGGCTTGCCGTCGAGCACGCGGGTGGCGACCTCCAGGGCCCGCTCGGCGGCCTGGTCGGGCAGCACGGGCAGGGTCGGACTGGCGCCCCCCGGGTCGGCCGCCGTGGGCACGGCGGGCAGTGCCAGGGTGGCGGTGGCGAAGGCCAGGACGGCTGCGGCCAGAGTGCGACGCATGAGTGGATCCCCCAGGGTGGTCGATGCCGGTGATCGAGACGCGAGTGCGGCCGCACCCACATCGGCCTGACGGCGCGACAAGCCGACCGCCAGCCCGGTCCACAGTACGTGAACTCCTGGCCCCCCGCACGCCGACGGCGAAGTTCGCCGCGAGCCGCGGTGCGACCGGAGGGAGGCGCTCAGGCGATGCCGGAGATCTTCTCGATCAGCGCGGTGGTGGAGATGGCGGGCGTGCGAGGGAGGTAGACCACCTCGCAGAGGTCGCCGCATGTCGTCGAAGCGACCCTTCCAGTCGTCGCCCATCACGAGCACGTCGGCGGCGTACTGCCGGATGTAGTCGCGCTTGAGCTCCAGGCTCTCCTCGAGGAAGACCTCGTGGACGGGCTTGAGCGCGGCCACGATGGCCATCCGCTCGCGCTCGGAGAAGACCGGCTCGCGACCCTTCTTGCGCAGGTTGAGGGCGTCGCCCGACACGCCCACCACGAGGCGGTCGCCGAGGGCGGCCGCCCGCTCGATCACGCGCAGGTGGCCGACGTGGAACACGTCGAAGGTGCCGAAGGTGATCACCGTGCGCGCCATGCCCGGCATTGTGGCACGAGCCGTGGCGCCTCCCGGGATCCTGGTGCCCGAGGGTCGAGGCTCGGCGCGGGAGGCGGACCGGTAGGACACAATCGGTCGCGATGAGCACCCCGCTGACCCTGATCACCGCCGACCCCGACGCCGACGAGCAGCGCCGTCGCGGCCTGGCGCCGGATGCGTGGCGTCGCCGTCGCGCTGCTCCTCCTCGCGGCCGCGGTCTACTTCGCCACCCGCGGCCTCGACGGCTGGTGGGGCTACGTCAACGCCGGCGCGGAGGCGTCCATGGTGGGGGCGATCGCCGACTGGTTCGCGGTCACGGCCCTCTTCAAGCATCCGCTGGGAGTGCCCGTGCCGCACACCGCGCTGATCCCCAAGCGCAAGGACGAGCTCGGCCGCGGTCTCGAGGAGTTCGTGGGCGAGAACTTCCTCCAGGAGTCGATCATCCGCGAGCGGGTGCTCGCCTCCGAGGTCACGCTGCGCGTCGCCCGCTGGCTCGGGGTGGAGCAGCACCGGAGACGGGTCGTCGACGAGGTCGCCGAGGTTGCGGCGATCGGGCTGGCCAAGGTGACCGACGGACACGTCGAGGACATCGTCACCGAGGCGCTGGTGCCGCGGTTCCGGGAGGAGCCGGTCGCTCCGCTGCTCGGTGGCCTGCTCGCCGAGACCGTGCGCGACGACCTCCATCACGGGCTGGTCGACCTTGCACTCACCGAGCTGCAGCGGTGGCTGGAGCACAACCCCGAGACGTTCAGCGAGGTGCTGTCCGAGCGGGCCCCGTGGTGGGCGCCGGAGCGGCTCAACTCCGCGGTCACCGGACGGCTGCACACCGAGGCGCTGCGGTGGGTCGGCGACATCAGGGCAGACCCCCAGCACCACGCGCGCGGAGCGCTGGACTCGATGCTCGCCCAGCTCGCCGAGGACCTGCTGCACGACCCCGACACCCAGGACCGTGCGGAGCGGCTCAAGGAGCGGATCCTCGACCACCCGGCCGTGCTCGACACGGCGGTGTCGCTGTGGAACGCGCTGCGGCGCGCGCTGCTGGGGTCGTTGCGCGACCCCGAGGGGGCCGTACGCCTGCGCCTGGAGCGCGAGCTGGGCGCCTTCGCTGCTCGGCTGACCGAGGACAAGGAGCTGCGCGACCGGCTCGACAAGGCGGCGGCCGACGTCACCGTCTTTGTGATCGAGCGGTACGGCGCCGAGGTCACCGCCGTCATCACCCACACCATCGAGCGGTGGGACGGCAAGGAGGCGGCGCGCCGGATCGAGCTGCACGTGGGCCGCGACCTGCAGTTCATCCGCATCAACGGCACCATCGTCGGCGGCCTGGTCGGACTGGTCATCCACGCCGTCAGCGAGCTGCTCGGGTGAGGGTTGTCGTCGGCGGGGCCGTGGGTGGGAGGATTGCCGGGTGAGCCAGGTGCGCGACGTCCCGATCCGCGACGACGCGATCCGGCTGGGGCAGTTCCTGAAGCTGGCCGACCTCGTCGACTCGGGGGCCGACGCCAAACCGTTGGTGCAGTCGGGTCAGGTCAGCGTCAACGGTGAGGTGGACACCCGGCGCGGGCGGCAGCTCGTGCGCGGCGACGTCGTGCAGGTGGCCGGGGCGGCGGCCCGGGTCAGCTGACGTCGAGCAGGTCGACCATGAAGATCAGCGTCTCGCCCGGCTTGATCACGCCGCCGGCGCCGCGGTCGCCGTAGCCGAGGTGCGGGGGGATGACCAGCTGGCGGCGCCCGCCGACCTTCATGCCCTGCACGCCCTGGTCCCAGCCGGAGATGACCTGGCCGATGCCGAGCCGGAACTGCAGGGGGGTGCCCCGGTTGTAGGACGCGTCGAACTCCTCGCCCGAGGAGTGCGCGACGCCGACGTAGTGGACCGACACGGTCGAGCCGGCGGTCGCCTCGGCGCCGTCGCCGTCGCGCACGTCGGTGACGACGAGATCGGTCGGCGGCTCGGGGTCGAAGAACTCGATCTCGGGCTTCTCCACGGGGGTTCGCTCCTCCTGGTGGCGTCGGTCAGGTCTGGTGGACGTAGCTGTCGAGCTGGTCGCGCTCGAACTCCAGCTCGGTGATGCGGTTCTTGACCACGTCGCCGATGCTGATGATGCCGGTGAACCGGCCCTCGGACACCACCGGCACGTGCCGGATCCGGCGTTCCGTCATCATCGCCATCAGGTCGTCGAGGGAGCTGCCGGCCTCGCAGGTGTGGACGTCGGCGGTCATGATCGCGGCCACCGGGCCGTCGAGCGTGCCCTCGTCGTCGTGCAGCCGGCGGACGACGTCGCGCTCGGAGACGATGCCGTCGACGGCCGCGCCGTCGGTGCTGACGATCACCGCGCCGATGTTGTGCTGCGCGAGCAGCGCGAGCAGCTCGCGCACGGTCGCGTCGGGGGAGACGGTGATGACGTCCTGGGTGTTCTTGCCTTGGAGCACGTCGCGGATGCGCATCGGCGGTGCCTTTCTGTCGGCGGCCTCTCCTGGGTCCACGCTAACCCCCCTGCCGAGGGTCGCGGAAGGAGCCCGCCAGCGAGTGGACCGGAGACGGTGAACCTCTCAGCCCGACTCAGTCCTCCGGCTGGCCGTCGGCGGGCTCCACGAGGCGGACGCGGGAGCGCAGCTCGCTGACCGAGCCGGGGCCGTGGCGGGGGTCGTCGGGGTCGGTGTCGCCGTCCGGCAGCGCGCCCAGGAACGACAGACCGGCGTCGTGCAGGTGCCCGTTGGAGGCCAACGCGTTGCCGCCCCAGGGCCCCTCGGTGCCGTCGAGGGAGGTGAACCGCCCCCCCGCCTCGCGCACGACCACCTCGAGGGCGGCCATGTCGTAGACCGCCAGCTCGGGCTCGGCGACGAGGTCGACCGCCCCCTCCGCCAGCAGCATGTAGGACCAGAAGTCGCCGTAGGCGCGCGTGCGCCAGCAGCGCCGGGAGAGTGACAGGAAGTCGTCGAGGCGCCCGCGCTCGTCCCAGCCGCCCAGCGAGGCGTAGGACAGCGAGGCGTCCTCGAGCCGGCGGACGTCGGAGACCTGGCAGCGGGTCGCCTTGAGCAGCGACCGGCCGGTCCAGGCGCCGTGGCCGCCCGCGGCCCACCAGCGCCGCTGCAGTGCCGGGGCCGACACGACCCCCAGGACCACCTCGTCGTCCACGGCCAGGGCGATCAGCGTCGCCCAGACCGGCACGCCGCGGACGAAGTTCTTGGTGCCGTCGATCGGGTCGATGATCCAGCGGCGCTGGCTGTGCCCGCTGCTGCCGTGCTCCTCGCCGACGACGGCGTCGCGGGAGCGCACCCGCGACAGCGTGCGACGGATGGCGTCCTCGACGGCGAGGTCGGCCTCGGTCACCGGCGTCAGGTCGGGCTTGCTCATCACATGCAGGTCGAGCGCCTTGAAGCGCGCCTGGGTGAGCGAGTCGGCGTCGTCGGCCAGCAGGTGCGCCAGGCGCAGGTCGTCGGTGTAGTCCGGGCCGTCGCTCATGGGGCCAGGCTATTGCCCCGGGCGGCCGTGGCGGCGCATCCGGCTCGTACGAAGGTACAGGCGCGCCGCGGACGGGGGAGTGGCTACCGTCCTCTCATGGAGATCAACGGCTTGCCCCTCCACCCGCTCGTCGTGCACGCCGTCGTGGTGCTCACGCCGCTGGCCGCCCTGACCGGTCTCGCCTACGCCGCTCGGCCCGGCTGGCGCTGGCTGCTGCGGTGGCCGTTCCTTCTGCTCACGCTGGCCGCCGCCGGCAGCGCCGTCGTCGCCGCTGCCTCGGGCCAGTCCCTGCTGGAGGCCCGCGGCCTGGACGCCCTGGAGTCCGTGCGCAGCCACCGCAGCGCCGGACTGCTCCTGCGAAACGTCCTGGTGCCCTACGTGCTGGTGATGCTGATAGCCGTGTGGCGTCTCGGCGGCCCCAGCGCGCTGATGTCCAAGGCGGGAGAGCGACCACGACATGGGGGTGCCGTTGACCTGGGGGTCACGGTCGTCCTCGCGCTGGCCTCCGTGTTGGTACTCGTCCTGGTGGTGCTCGCCGGCGACAGCGGTGCTCGCTCCGTGTGGGGCTGACCGACGGCGCGACCGAAGCAGGGGCGGCAGGTCTGGAGGCCCCGGTCTCGGGCCGACCTCGTCATCCGGCGACGTACCTCGCCGCCAGCAGGCGGCGGAACGACTCCACGCGGTCCGGGTCGGCGTCGCCCCGCTGGACCGCCTCGTCGAGCCCGCACTCCGGCTCCTCGGTGCCGTGGGTGCAGCCGCGCGGGCAGTCGACGGTCTGGGCGTCGAGGTCGGGGAACGCCGTGATCAGCTGCGCGGGCTGGACGTGGGCCAGACCGAAGGAGCGGATCCCCGGGGTGTCGATGATCGCGCCGCCGCCCGCCAGCGGGAGCAGGATCGCACTGGTCGAGGTGTGCCGACCCCGGCCGGTGACCGCGTTGACCCGCCCGATGTCGCGGTTGGCGTCGGGCACCAGCGCGTTGACCAGCGTGGACTTGCCGACCCCGCTGTGCCCGATCAGCACGCTGGTCCGACCGGCCAGCCGCTCGCGCAACCGGTCGAGGTCGCCGCCGCGCTCGGTGACCACCCAGGGAACGTCGAGCGCGCGGTAGGTGCCGAGGAGCGCGTCCGGTGCTGCGAGGTCTGCCTTGGTCAGGCAGAGGAGCGGCGCCATCCCCGCGTCGTAGGCAGCCACCAGTGCGCGGTCGACCAACCCGGTGCGCGGCTCGGGGTCGGCGAGCGCCGTCACGACGACCAGCTGGTCGGCATTGGCCACGATGATCCGCTCCACGGGGTCGTCGTCGTCGGCCGTGCGGCGCAGCACCGTCGTCCGGTCGCGCACCTCCACGATCCGGGCCAGGGAGCCGTCGCGTCCGGACACGTCGCCCACCACCCGGACCCGGTCGCCCACCACCACCCCCTTGCGACCCAGTGGCCGCGACTTCATCGCCATCACGGCGGTGCCGTCCTCGAGGGACAGCGTGAACCGGCCGCGATCGACGGTGACGACGCTCGCATCGACGGCGTCGTCGTACGTCGGCCGCTCCTTGGTGCGGGGACGGGTGTGGCGCCTCGGGCGCTCGTAGTGCTCGTGGTCGTGCTCGTCGTAGCGCCCGGTCATCGCGGCCGACCCTTCACGAGCCGCACCTCAGCACAGCCGACCCCAGAAGCCGGCGAAGTCGGGGAAGGTCTTGGCCGTCGTCCCGACGTTCTCGACCGCCACGTCGTCGACCGCGGTGCCGATGATGACGCCGGCGTGCGCCATCCGATGGTCGGCATAGGTGTGGAAGACACCTCCGTGCAGCGGGGCCGGGCGCAGGTCGAGCCCGTCGTCCCTCTCGGTGACGTCGGCGCCGAGCCGACCGAGCTCGGTGGCGAGGGCCGCCAGTCGGTCGGTCTCGTGCCCGCGGATGTGGGCGACGCCGCGCACATGCGACGGGGTCTCGGCCAGCGCGCAGAGTGCCGCCACGGCGGGGGTCAGCTCGCCGACGTCGTGGAGGTCGAGGTCGACCCCCTGCAAGGGGCCTGTGCCGCGGACCTCGAGGCCGTCGGCGACGAAGCGCACCTCGCACCCCATCTGCGTGAGGATCTCGCGGAGGGCGTCGCCCGCCTGGGTGGTCTCGTGCGGCCAGTCGCGGACGACGACCGTGCCGCGGGTGACCGCCGCCAGGGCCAGGACCGGCGCCGCGTTGGACAGGTCCGGCTCGATGGTGTGGTCGACTGCGCGCACCGGGCCCGGCGCCACCGCCCAGCGGTTGGCGTCGGCGTCGTCGACCGCCACGCCGTGCCGGCGGAGCATCGCGACGGTCATCTCGATGTGGGGGAGCGACGGCACCGGCTTGCCGACGTGGCGGACATCGACTCCGTCGTCGTACCTCGCCCCGGCGAGCAGCAGTGCCGAGACGAACTGGGAGGACGCCGACGCGTCGATCACCACGGTGCCGCCGGGGACGCCGCCGGCGCCGGCGACGGTGAACGGCAGCGCGCCACGCCCGCCGTCGTCGATGTTCACCCCCAGGCTGCGCAGCGCGGTCAGCACCTCGCCGACCGGCCGCAGCCGCATGTGCGCGTCACCGTCGAAGGTGACGTCGGCGGTGGACAGTGCCGCCACCGGGGGCACGAACCGCATCACGGTGCCGGCCAGGCCGCAGTCGACAACGGCGGCGCGGTCGAAAGCGCCCGGACGGACCGGCCAGTCGTCGCCCGTGGTGTCGACCCTGGCGCCCAGCGCCGTCAGCGCCGAGGCCATCAGCAGGGTGTCGCGGGAGCGCAGTGCCCGGCGGACGACGCCGGGCCCGTCGGCAACGGCAGCGATCACGAGCGCCCGGTTGGTCAGCGACTTGCTGCTCGGCAGCGTGACCGTCAGGTCGACCGGACCGTGGACGCGCGGCACCGGCCACGGGTCGGCGACGGGCGTCGGTGTGGGCAGCGCTGTCACGCGCGCAGCCTATCGAGCGCGCGTGGTGCCGGACCGGTCACCGGCGAAGCGTCATCCCGAAGCCCGAGGGCCGGGCCACGCCCGGACCGTCCGCCTCGCGGGCGGGAAGCTCGACCGTGACCGTGTCGTTGGTGGTCTCGTCGTTGGGGGTGTCGGCCGCCGGGGTCACGGTGAAGGTGATCGAGGCGGACTCGCCCCGCGGCGGCTCGGCAATCAGCTGCAGCGTGGTGCTGAGGTCGGCGCTCCCATCGATGCGGCACACGGCACGGTCGTCGGAGAAGCGCGTGCACAGCGGGCCCAGGTCGGTGGCGAACACGAGGTTCTTCACGTCGATCTGCAGCGGCACCGAGTCACCCGGGTTGACACCGGCGACGGTGACGCTGACGCGGTAGCGCCAACGACCCTGCGCCTCCGCGGAGCCGGTCACGGACACGTCGGTGCTGGCCGGAGGGTCGGTGGGTGAGGTCGTGTCGGTGGGTGAGGTCGTGTCGGTGGGTGAGGTCGTGTCGGTGGGTGAGGTCGTGTCGGTGGGTGAGGTCGTGTCGGTGGGTGAGGTCGTGTCGGTGGGTGAGGTCGTGTCGGTGGGTGAGGTCGTGTCGGTGGGTGACGTGGTGTCGGTGGGTGACGTGGTGTCGGTGGGTGACGTGGTGTCGGTGGGTGACGTGGTGTCGGTGGGTGACGTGGTGTCGGTGGGTGAGGTCGTGTCGGTGGGTGACGTGGTGTCGGTGGGTGACGTGGTGTCGGTGGGTGACGTGGTGTCGGTGGGTGACGTGGTGTCGCTCGGGGTGTTGGACGCGCCCGGCGAGGAGGTGGAGGGGGAGCCTGGGCTGCCGCCGGTCGGCCCGCCATCGGTGGGGGGCGTGGCCGGCGGTGGCGCGTCGCTCGCCGGTGGTACCAGCGCGGGCGGGCCCGCGCTGTCCACGGGCCCCGTGGTGACCACGGCCTCGGCATCGTCCTCGCCTGCGCGGGTCCGCCGCGGGTCGACCGGGTCGCGGGTGGCGTCACCCGCGGAGCTGGGAGCCACCACGCCGGGCGCGGTGTCGGCCGAGCTCAGCGTGTTGGTGTCGTTGCCGTTGATGGTGAGCATCGCGGTGCCGGCGATCACGGCAGTGACCGCGACGCCGGCCACGGCCGTGGCCGGTGCGTTGGCCGACACGAAGTCGCGGGCGCGGCCGACGAGCAGCATCAGCCCGCCCTTGGTCACTGCTCCGCCCGCCGCGGCGACGTACGCCGTCGCAGCCCCGCCCAGCAACAGAGGCGCGAGGATGCCGGCGAGGTTGGAGTTGACCTCCGTGAGCTCCAGATAGACCGCCATGCACTTGCGGCAGTCGTCGAGGTGCTCCTCGACCTTGGTGGCGTCGCGGCGGCTGATGCCGTTGCGGACGTAGGCCCCCAGGTGCTGATGCGTCCAGCGACAGGTGTCGTCGTCCATCTCCTGCCCGTGCTGGTTCAGGAACGCCTGACGCAGCCCCTCCCGGGCGCGGTAGGCCAGCGCCGAGACGGAGTTGGCCGACATGCCGAGCATCGGCGCGATGTCGGCGGGCTTCTGGCCCTCGACCTCGAGGTGCCACAGCACCAGCTGCCAGCGCTCCGGCAGGGACGCGAACGCCTTGGCCGCGGCCTCGCTCTCGAATCCCTCGACCGCGGTGTCCTGGAAGGGCGTGCCGGGGTCGAACGGCTCGAGGTCGTCGGTCGTGGTGAGCCTGGCGCCGGCCCGGATCTTGTCGACGTGCAGACGCCGGACGGCGGTCAGCAGGTAGGCCCGGAACGCGATGTCGGGGCCCCCGCCCCGCTGCAGCACCCCGAGGACCTTGGCGAACGCGTCGGACACCAGGTCGTCGGCGTCTGCCGACGGCACCAGCTGGCGCGCCAGCCGCCGAGCGGCGTCCGCGTGTCGCGCGAAGAGCTCGCCGTAGGCGTCGATGTCGCCCCCGCGGACAGCCGAGATCAACTCGGCGTCGGCGGGGCCGTCTACGCGTGGAAGTGTCGAGCTCACATAGGTACTAACGGTCGGGGAAGAAGAGGATGACGCCATTCTAGGCCTCGCGTGCGGACCTGTATGGACGTTTCCGGGCCAAAATGTATCGCCGGAACCGCGTCATGGGTCCTTTCGTGGTGCGTCTCACCTCCACGAGGACGATCACCCGAGGGGGTACAGACGTGGGCATATTCGCGTTGCGTTCGCGCACCGCGCCCGCGATGGACCCCGGGGCGGGCGCCACGATCTCCGAGCCGGTGCGGATGGGGTTGCCGCCGAGGTTCGAGGCCGTGGCAGAGATGCTCGCCTCGGGGTCCGACTCCACCTCGGAGGCCTGCGCCGTGGCCGGCGCCCAGCTGGCCAAGGACGGCGCCTCGCTCGACGAGACGCTCGCGGCGCTGCAGACGACGTACCAGACGATCCTCGGCACCGACCCGTCGTACGACGACGTCCGGTCGGTCGCCCGGGCCTGGAGCGACGCGATCCTGGCCTACGTCCACCAGATGGCCTGCGACGACCCGATGACCGGGTTGGCCAGTCTCGCGCACGTCCGAAGCCGACTCGCGGAGCTGTACCGGGGAGAGCTCCGAGGGTCGGGTCGGGTGCGTGAGGACTTCGCGCTGGTGGTGGCCGAGCTGCCGCCGGACGCCGCCACGCCCCTGTCAGGGGCGGCCTCTCGCGAGCAGCACCGGCAGCAGCTGTTGACCCGCACGATGCGCCTCGGCGAGCTCGGTGACACCGCCCGCACGGTCTTCGCGGGAAGCGAGACGGTCGGCCGGCTCGGGCCGGACCGGGTCGTCGTGGTCGCGGTCCGAGACGACCGGCTCGGGCAGCGCGTGGCACTGCTGCGCAAGATGTCGCGCACCGTCGACGAGTCCGGTGTCCGGGTGTGGATCGAAGGGCTGCCCGGCGACGACAGCGTGGCCGCGTTGCTGCTCGACGAGCTCGCCCGCTCCTGAGCGCTGCGGGCCGTCCCCGGCGCGGCCTAGGGTGGCCTCATGTGCGGTCGCTACGCCTTCAGCCGACGTCCGGAGGACCTGGTCGAGGAGTTCGAGGTCGAGGAGTCTCGCGTCGAGACGCCCCTCGAGCCCGACTTCAACGTCGCCCCCACCAAACCGGTCTACGCCGTGCTGGAGCGCCCGCCGTCGCACGACCGCGAGCAGCCGGCGCAGCGTCAGCTGCGCGTGCTCACCTGGGGTCTGCTGCCCTCCTGGGCGAAGGACCCCACGATGGCCAGCCGGCTCATCAATGCTCGGGTCGAGACGGTCGCCGAGAAGCCGGCCTACCGCCGCGCCTTCGCGGCTCGGCGCTGCCTGCTCCCGGCCGACGGGTACTTCGAGTGGTACCCCACATCCCAGCCGACCGCCTCCGGCAAGCCCCGCAAGCAGCCGTTCTTCATCCGGCCACGAGACGGCGGCGTGGTGGCGATGGCCGGCCTCTACGAGATCTGGCGCGACCCCGAGCGGGCTGACGACGACCCCGACCGCTTCCGCTGGACCTGCACGGTGCTCACGACCGAGGCGCAGGACGACCTCGGCCACCTCCACGACCGGATGCCGATGATGGTCGAGCGGGAGCGCTGGTCGGCCTGGCTCGACCCCACCGCGCGCGGCGACGCGCTGCGCGACCTCCTGGTCCCGGCGGCGCCCGGTGCTCTCGAGGCCTACCCCGTCGCGACCCTGGTCAACAACGTGCGCAACAACGGCGCGGAGCTGGTCGAGCCGCTGCCCCTCGAGGACGTCCAGGTCTGAGCCGGCCGAGGCGGCGCCCGGCGGCGTCGACGCGGGCTGGCATGATGCGGGCGTGGCACTCGAGAGGATCATCAGCACTCCCCACGGCGACGGACGGCTGGTCACCCAGCATGCGCGTCGCCCCGTGGCGACCGTGCTTCTCAGCCATGGCGCCGGCAACGGTATCGACACCGCAGACCTGGAGGCGCTGGCGACCCATCTGCCGCGCAACGACGTGTCCGTGGTGCGCTTCGAGCAGCCGTGGAAGGTCTCCGGGCGCAAGGTGGCGACCCCTCCGGCCACGCTTGACGACGGGCTGCGTGCCGCCGCCTCGGCGATGCGCACGCGGACCCCGTTGGTGGTCGGCGGCCGCTCCGCCGGCGCGCGGTCGGCCGCCCGGATGGCGCGCGAGCTGGGGGCCAGCGGATGCCTGTGCCTGGCGTTCCCGCTCCACCCACCCGGGCGTCCCGAGTCGTCGCGGGTCGAGGAGCTGCTGGCCACCCGCGTGCCGACGCTGGTCATCCAGGGGGAGCGCGACCCGATGGGCCGGCCCGAGGAGTTCCCTCCCGCGGTCGAGATGACCGTGGTCCCGGGTGGCGACCACTCCTTGCGAGTGCCCAAGCGCGGCCAGCTCACCCAGGAGGAGGCACTCGGCATCGTGGTGGAGAGCACGTTGGAGTGGGTGGTCCGTGAGGCTGTGGGGAATCAGCGACACGGGTGAGGTGTTGTCAGTGTCGTGCTCGCCGTGCTGACACCACCCACCGCCTCCGGATCCGGCCGTGCCCCTGCCGACCCCGCTCCGGCGCCAGTGCAGACGTCCGGGCCGGCAGCCGCACTCGGGCTAGGCTGGGCTCCGATGACTGACCGACCCCCCGAGCCTGACGACGACGTCACGGACCAGACCGCACTCGACGAGGTCATCGACCTCGAGACCGAGACCGAGGCGGAGCGCACCGCCCGCTTCGAGCGCGATGCGCTGCCCTTCCTCGACCAGCTCTACTCCGCGGCGATGCGGATGACCCGCAACCCACCGGACGCGGAAGACCTGGTGCAGGAGACGTTCGCGAAGGCTTACGGCTCGTTTCACCAGTTCAAGCCAGGCACCAATCTCAAGGCCTGGCTCTACCGCATCCTCACCAACACGTTCATCAACTCCTACCGCAAGAAGCAGCGCCAACCTCAGCAGTCGCTGACCGGCGATGCGGGCGACATCGAGGACTGGCAGATCGCCCGGGCCGAGTCGCACACCTCCAGCGGGTTGAAGTCGGCCGAGTCAGAGGCTCTCGAGCACCTGCCCGACTCGCAGGTGAAGGACGCGCTGCAGCGGCTGCCGGAGGAGTTCCGGCTCGCGGTCTACCTCGCGGACGTCGAGGGATTCCCCTACAAGGAGATCGCCGAGATCATGGGCACCCCCATCGGCACGGTGATGTCCCGGCTGCACCGCGGGCGCCGCCAGCTGCGCGACATGCTGGCCGACCACGTTCGTGACCACGACCTGCTGCGTGTGGGGAAGGGAGACTGATGGGCCACGACGAGTCCTGTGCGGACTACCTCGAGCAGATCGTCTACTTCCTCGACAACGAGCTCGACGAGGCCGACGTCACCGCGGTGCGGCTCCATCTCGACGTCTGCGGGCCGTGCCTCGCGAAGTACGACCTGCAACGCACCGTCAAGGCCCTGGTGGCGCGCTCGTGCTCCGAGTCCGCCCCCCACGAGCTTCGGGAGCGGGTGCTGATGTCGATCCGGGAGGTGCAGGTGCGGATCACCGAGGGTCCGCTCGACTGAGCCCGCCACCACATGCCGGTGGTGGTGCCGCGACATGCCGCCTGTGGTGCCGCGACATGCCGCTTGTGGTCGCGCGACGTGCGGGCTGTTGTCGCCGCTCGTGTCAGATGCCCGGAGACCGCGATTCGCGGCTGCCCGCGGCGTTTGGGAAGATGACCACGACTGTGGCCGCTGACCCGGCGGCACGCGACCACGACCAGGAGGACCCGATGGGCAAGACAGGACGCAAGCGCCGCGCGCGCAAGAAGAAGAGCGCCAACCACGGCAAGCGCCCCAACGCCTGACCGACCACATCGCGACCCGGCACTAGTCCGGTGGCTCGAGCCACCGACCATCTGCCGGGTCGTCTGGCGCCTCAGCCTGTGCGCCGTTGGCGGCCTCTCCTGCCATCGCGCGCATGTGGGGCAGCCACAGCCCGCACGTCGGGCAGCCACGACGCGCATGTCGTGGGGAACGGGGTGACCCCGGGGTCGTCAGAGTCGCCCGAGGAACCGCTCGACGTCGACGACGACCCGGGTCACCTCGCCCGAGGCCAGGACCTTGCCAGGTGCCCCGTCGGGGCCGAGCTCCCGAGCCGCCACCGCGAACCGGTGCAGCCGCCCGTCCACGTGCGTCCGGCTGGCCGTGACCTCGAGGCGTGTGCCGACCGGGCTCGCGGCCAGGTGGTCCAACGAGACCCGGGTGCCGACGCTGGTGCTGCTCTCGTCGAGCAGCGGGTCGATCGCGGCGCAGGTCGCCGCCTCACACCAGGCGAGCAGACGCGGCGTCCCGAGCACCTCGAGGCTGCCCGAGCCGATGGCGCGGGCGGTGTCGGCCGAGGCCACCTCGCGCTCGAGTCGCGCGTGCGCGGCACCCTCCGGTGCGTCCTCAGACACCGAACGTCGCCCGGGGATAGGCGGCCGTGACGTCGGTCATCACGTTGAGCAGGTACGGCGTCCCGGCTGCGAACGCCCGGTCGAGCGCCGGCCCGATCTCCCGGGGGTCGGTGACGGTCTCCCCGGCCCCGCCGAGGGCGCGCACCACCCCGTCATAGCTGGTCGGCGCCAGGTCGGCGACGACGTCGTAGCCGTAGAGCATCTGCATCGGACCCTTCTCGAGCGCCCACGCCGCGTTGTTGCCCACCACCATGACCACGGGCAGCTGGTGGCGCACCAGCGTGTCGACGTCCATCAGCGAGAACCCGGCCGCGCCGTCGCCGAGCATCAGCACCACCTGGGCCGAGGGCCGCGCCAGGCGGGCGGCGATGGCGGCGCCGAGCCCGGCGCCCAGGCAGCCGTAGGGGCCCGGGTCCAGCCATCCGCCCGGGCGGCGCGGCTCGACGAACTTGCCCGCGAAGGACACGAAGTCGCCCCCGTCGCCGATGACGACGGCGTCGTCGGCCAGGCGGGGGACCAGCTCGCCGTAGATCCGGGCCGGGTGGATCGGGTCGGCCTCCGCCCCGAGCAGCTCGGCGTCGCGAGCGGCGCCCGCCGCGACCGCGTCGCGCAGCAGGGTCGTCCAGGGCGACCAGTCGGGTCGTCGGACCACCTGGTCGAGCGCGTCGCCGAGGCTGCGGAACACCGTGCCGAGGTCACCGCTGGCCGAGGCCGCGAGGCCGGCGTGGCCGGCCACCTGGCCGGGGGAGTCGGCGATGTGCACGACCTGCGCCGCGACGGCGCCGTCCTTGCCGCCGAAGACGCCGTAGCCGAGCCGGAAGTCGAGCGGGGTGCCCACCACGAGGACCAGGTCGGCACCGTTGATGGCCGCGCCCCGCGCCTTGGTCACGAGCAGGGGATGCCCGCCGGGGACGACGCCGCGGCCCATGCCGTTGGTGAGTGTTGGCAGACCGGCGCGCTCGACGAACACGAGCGCGTCGTGCTCGGCGCCATCGGCCCACACATCGGTGCCGAGGACCAGCAGCGGCCGCTCGGCCCGCGAGAGCAGCTCGGCGATCTCGGCGACCGCCTCGGGGTCGGGGTCGGCGCCGCGCGCACGCTCGGCGGTGGGTACGTCGGCCGGCGCGCTGGCGAAGAACTCGTCCATCGGCACGTCGACGAAGACCGGTCCCCGGTGCGGCGACCCGGCCAGCGTGAAGGCCTCGTCCATGCCTGCGGCGACGTCGGCCGCCGTGTGCAGGGTGCGGGCGGACTTGGCGACCGGCGCGATGATCGGCGGGTGGTCGAGCTCCTGCAGGCTGCCCATGCCCCAGCGGTTGGCCGGTGCCCGGCCGCCGACGACCACCATCGGGGACCCCGCGAACCTCGCCTGGGCGATGGCGCTGATGCCGTTGGTGACTCCGGGGCCAGCGGTCAGCACGGCGAGCCCCGGCACCCGTGTCAGCTTGCCGGTGGCCTCCGCTGCGAAGGCGGCCGTCTGCTCGTGGCGCACGTCGAGAAGGCGCATCGGTGGGTCGGCCTGGACCGCGCCGTCGTACATCGGGAAGACGTGGGCGCCCGACAACGTGAACATGGTCTCCACGCCGTGCGCCTGCGCGACCTGAACGGCCAGGGACCCGGCGTGGGCGGTGGCCGGACCGGCACCCTCAGCGAGCTGGTCGGGGACGTCTGCGACCTGGTCGGGCTGCGTCATGCCCGCATGTTACTCGCGGGTCAGGTCGGGCTCCGCGGACAGGTAGTGGGGGTTGGTGCGGCGCAGGGTGTCGACCAGGGTGAGGAGCAGGTCGGCCCGGACAGCGGGTGGGCTGGGCGCCAGCTGGAGCTGGAGGTGAAGCGCCCGCAGGAAGGCCTCGGGGTTGTAGGTGTCGCGGTAGGGGTCGACGTCTCCGGCGTGGGACAGCCGCCCCGCGGCGGCGCCGATCCGGGCGACCCACGCCTCCATGGTCTCCAGCGTCACCAGGTCGCGGCGCAGCACCCGCAACACCGCCTGCGCCATCCGGTCCGGCTCGCCGCTGGTCAGCGGGTCGGTGCCCGGCAGCAGCAGCCGGTCGGCGAGCACGTCGAGGAGCACCGTCAGCTCGGCCGCCCCGAAGTGGGGGGAGCGAGCGAAGGCGCCGAGCGCGTCGGCGCCGTGGGCCATCGAGTGCGCCCAGCCGTGCCCGGGGACGTAGCCGCGCTGGTCCTGCTCACGGAGGAACCACGTCGTGACGCGGTCGCCCCACTCGAAGATCTTCTGCGGTGGAAGCAACCCGCGGGCCGTGTCGCGCTCGACGCACCCGGCCAGCACGAGCACCGAGAAGCTGCGCCGGAAGACGGTGTCGGTGTCGCGCTCGCCGAGCCCCACTGCCAGGCCGCTGACCATGCCGTCGCCCAGGCCGGCGAGCAGGTCGTCGTAGACGCCGCGCTCGATCCAGGTGGCGAGGGTGGGGTACGCCGTGCCGTCGCGGTCGGCGGGGTCGGGTGACCCGAGCAGGCCGGTCAGCTCGGCGGTGAGGTCGTCCAGGGGGCGGTCGGTGGGGACGGTCAGCCCGGCAGCCATGACCTGCTGCCAGTAGCCGGTCTCCATCCGACATCTCCTCTCACCCGGTGCCCGAGCCGAGCAGCAGTCGGCGCCGCAGCCCACACTACGCTGCTGGTGTGCCCTCGATGACGGAACTGGTGCGGGCCCACACCGCGCTCGACGACGACGACGTCGCGTGGCTGCACCTGCTCGTGGCCGACTGGCAGATCATCGCCGACCTGTCCTTCGCCGACCTGGTGCTGTGGCTGCCCGACCGCGAGGGCAAAGGCTTCTGGGCGGGCGCCCAGATGCGGCCGACGACCGGCCCGACGGCGTACGTCGACGACGTGGTCGGCACCTTCGTGCCACGAGGCCGGAGGCACCTGCTGGACCGGGCGTTCACCGAGGGGCAGCTGCTCCGTGAGGGCGACCCCGAGTGGCGCGACGACGTGCCCGTGCGTGCGGAGGGCGTGCCGGTGCGCCGAGGCGACCAGGTGATCGCGGTGATCGGTCGCAACACCAACCTGCTCGGCGTGCGGACCCCCAGCCGACTGGAGCTGTCCTACCTGCAGACCGCGGGCGAGCTGACCAAGATGATCGCGGCCGGGCACTTCCCGACCCCGGGGCAGCGCGGCGACCACGCGGACTCCCCGCGCGTCGGGGACGGCTTCGTGCGCGTGGACGCTGCGGGGCGGGTGGTCTACGCGAGCCCCAACGCGCTGTCGGTCTATCGCCGGCTCGGCCACCGCGGCGACCTCGAGGGAACGGTGCTGGCCGATGTCACCCGCATGCTGGTGCCGCCGCGTCGGCGTCCCGACGAGGAGACCTTGAGCGCGGTGCTGAGCGGCCGGGTGGCCCGCGACACGGAGATCGGCGGCGAGGGGACCGCGCTGATCGTGCGGGCGATCCCGCTGCGCCCCGAGGGCGAGCCGTCGGGCGCGCTGATCCTGGTCCGCGACGTCACCGACCTGCGGCGGCGCGATCGCGAGCTGGTCACCAAGGACACCACGATCCGCGAGATCCACCACCGGGTGAAGAACAACCTGCAGACCGTCGCTGCCCTGCTCCGGCTCCAGGCCAGGCGGATCGAGGAGCCGGCTGCCAAGGCCGCTCTCGAAGAGGCGGTGCGCCGGGTCGGCTCGATCGCCATCGTCCATGAGACCCTCAGCCAGACCGCGGAGGGCACCGTGGCCTTCGACGAGATCGCCGATCGGCTCTGCGCGATGGTGACCGAGGTCAGCGCTGTCGGCGACGGCGTACGGGTCCGCCGCACCGGCTCCTTCGGGGAGGTCACCTCCGACCAGGCGACCGCGCTTGCCATGGTGCTCACCGAGGTGCTCCAGAACGCCGTGGAGCACGGCTACCCGGAGGTAGGAGCCGCAGGGGAGATCCTGGTCGACGTACGCCGGTCGCTGGGCCGGCTGGCCGTCACCGTCACCGACGACGGCGCCGGCGTCCCCGAGGGGTTCGACCTGGACACCTCGACCCATCTGGGCCTGTCGATCGTCCGGACCCTCGTGGAGTCCGAGCTCGGGGGACAGCTGGCCCTGGACCGGACCGGGGCACGCGGCGGCACCCGGGTCCGGGTGGACGTGCCGGGGGAGTGACCTGCGTTCGCCCGCGAGGTGTCAGGCGGTGGTGCGGACCCGGGACCGGGCGTTGCGCCGCTTGAGGGCGCGTCGCTCCTCCTCGGAGAGACCGCCCCACACCCCGTGGTCCTGGCCCGCCTCCAGCGCCCACGCGAGGCACTGGTCGCGCACCTCGCACCGACGGCACACCTGCTTGGCCTCCTCGATCTGGAGGATGGCCGGACCGGTGTTGCCGATCGGGAAGAACAGCTCCGGGTCCTCGTCGAGGCACGCGGAACGGCTGCGCCAATCCATGGGGGTGGCAGACCTCTCTCGTCGGTCGTGGGTGGGACGGGCGATGCCCGTCGGGCAGGGCAGCATGCGCGTTCGTGAACTCCTTCACGAGCACCAGGCACAGCGTGGCAAGTCCTGGGCTCTCACACAACCCCTGCCACGGGTTTGTTTGCTCACACAACTAGCCTGAGCGCGTGAAGATTCCCGGATCGGGTCTGCCCGTGCCGCTGCGGGTGGCGGCGGTCCTCGCCGCCGCCCAGGGGCTGGGGTTGGTCGGCTACGCCGTCCTGGAGCTGCTGGCCCTCACCGGGGGGCGCCTGACGATGGGGCTCACCACGGCGGCCTTCTTCGCGGCGTACGGCGCCATGCTGCTCGTCGCGGCCCGCGGCGTGCTGACCGGGCGGGCGTGGGGACGCGGACCGCTGGTCTTCGCCCAGCTCGTGTGGCTCGGCGTGGCATGGTCCTTTCGTGACGGCGACACCATCTGGGTCGCGGCCTTGCTGGCGGTGGTGGCGGTGGTGACCATCGGCGGACTGGTGCTTCCCGCGAGCATGGCCGCACTGGAGGCCGAGGAACGCAGCTAGCGGCCCTCGGCCTGGAGGGCGGCGCGCAGCTGCTCCAGTGACCGGGTCAGCAGCCGCGAGACGTGCATCTGTGAGATGCCGACCTCCGCGGCGATCTGCGACTGGGTCATGTTGCGGAAGAACCGCAGCACCAGGATCTGCTGGCTACGGCCGTCGAGGTGGTCGAGCAGCGGCTGCACCGACTCCCGCAGCTCCACCTGACCGAGGTTCTCGTCGTCGACCCCCAGGGCGTCGAGCATCGTGGTGGCGCCACCCTCGTCGTCGGCGGCGTCCAGCGACACGGTGGCATAGGCGTTGGCCGACTCCAGCCCCTCCATCACGTCGTCGACGGTGCAGCCGATGGCGGTGGCGAGCTCGCGCGGCGTGGGGGAGCGGCCCAGCTGCTGGGTCAGGTCGGCGGTGTGGGCACTGATCGCCATCCGGAGCTCCTGGAGCCGGCGCGGCACCCGGATCGCCCAGCCCTTGTCGCGGAAGTGCCGCTTGATCTCACCGAGGATCGTCGGGGTGGCGTACGTCGTGAACTCGACGCCCCGCTCGTCGTCGAAGCGGTCGATCGCCTGGATCAACCCGATGGTCCCGACCTGGATCAGGTCCTCGAAGGGCTCTCCGCGGTTGCGGAAGCGGCGGGCGCAGTACTCCACGAGGGGCAGGTGGAGGTGGACCAGCCCCTCCCGGGCGTCGCCCGAGCCGGCCCGCAGCTCGCCGAACAGCTCGACGCTGCGCGCCCGGGTCTTCTCATGACCCACCGGCTCCTCGATCCGGTGGTCCCCCGAGTCGGCCTCCGTCATGCTTCGGGGGCCACCAGATCTGACTCCATGGTGAGGCTGACCGTGAACCGGTCGGGCGCCGCCTGCGCCTCGGCGTGGCTGGCGAGCGTGCTCAGCACCTGCCAGGCGAAGCTGTCGAAGTCGGGCTCCGGTGGGTGTTCGGCGGTGACGCTGAGCGTCATGGTCAGCCGTCCGGGGCCGAGCAGGTAGGCGCAGACCAGATCTCCCCCGGGCGTGGCGCGCTCGAGCACGATGGCCCCGGCCTCGCCGGCCGCCATCCGCAGGTCCTCGATGTCGTCGAGGGTGAAGTCGAGTCGTGCGGCCAGGCCCACCGTGGTGGTGCGCAGGACGGAGGCGTAGGCGCCGTCGGCCGGCAGCCGCAGCTCGACATCGGCACGGCGCTCGTCGCTGGTGACCATCTGACCTCTCGCACGGGCTCGGGGGGTTGTCGCTTCACCATGCGATCGAGGCGAAGCCGCACTTGCCACGGTGAGTTCACCATGGAACGTGCGGCTTCCACCACTGAACAGGGTGAGGCGACGCCGCCGGGTCGGCGGGCCGACGACTCACCTGGCCGAAGGCCTTCGTGGTCTTCTGGTGGGCCCACAGCGGTGGCAGTCGGTGGCAATGGGTGACATCAGGCCGCTGACCTGCGAAGACTCACATCTGAACCGTCGACGGACGTTGGTCGCTTGCGGACATCTCGCGGACTGTGTGCGGACCGCGGGGTTGAGACGCAAGGCCGTCCCCAGTGGTGCCACGAATTCAGCAGGTAGAGCTGGGAGAGGTACGACGCTGCACCAGGAGGTGGAGGTGCCGTGCGTTCATGGGCGGAAGCGCGATGCAAGCGGCTTCGGGCTCTGGAGCCGCACAGGGGTCCTGGCTGTTGCGAGGGGGGTCGCCCGAGCGGATGTCGCGACGGTGGACGCCTGTCCTCAGCCGCGCCATGATGCGGGAACGCCCACCCGAGGAAGTGATCCGGCATGACCGAGACCACCACCGCCACCGTCCAGGAGGTACGAGCTGAGATCGAAGGGGTGATGGGGCAGAGCGTCGCGCACGCCTTCGCCGCGAGCGCCGCCGCCCGCGGCGACGAGCCCTATCTCTCCGACAAGGTGGGCATCGAGGGCCCCGGATGGCGGACGATGACCTGGTCCGACGTTCGCCGGACCGCGCTCGACCTCGCGGCGGCCCTGGTCGACCTCGGCGTCCAGCGCGGCGACACCGTGGCGATCATGGCCAGCAACCGGACCGAGCACATCCTCGCCGACATGGCCATCATGCACGCCGGCGCGGTCGCGATGTCGATCTACAACACGCTCTCGCCCGACCAGGTGGACTATATCGCCGGCCAGGCGGAGCCCACGTTGGCGATCCTGGAGACCGCCGACCACGTCGCTCGGTGGCAGCAGGTGCTCGCGGTCGAGGGTGCGCCGACGGTCGTCGTCCTCGACCCGGAGGCGGCACCGCAGGGGGTGCTCACCTGGTCGCAGCTGCTCGACCGCGGGCGCGAGGTCCGGGACCGGCACGACGCCGAGGTCGAGGCGCGCTGGACGGCGCTCACGCACGACGACCCAGCCACCATCCTCTACACCTCCGGCACCACCGGACCTCCCAAGGGAGTGGTGATCGACCAGGGCGCGGTGCTGTTCTCCGGGGAGAGCGGGCTGCGCCGGCTCGGGCTGATGGACGACGACAGCACGGCCGTCTCCTACCTGCCCTACGCCCACATCGCCGAGCGGGTGCTGGCCATCTACGTCCCGCAGATCGACGGGGTCAACCGACCCCAGCACCTGCACCTGATCGGGGACCCGCTCCAGCTCGTCGCAGCGCTCGGAGAGGTCCACCCGACGCGGTTCTTCGGCGTTCCGCGGGTGTGGGAGAAGCTGCAGACCGGGGTCTCCGGCCTGCTGGCCATGGAGCCCGACGAGGACAAGAAGCGTGCCGTCGAGGGCGCGATGGCGGTCGGGCTCGAGTACGTCGAGTCTCGGCAGACCGGCCATCGGACCAGCCCCGAGCTCCAGGCCCGCTACGACACCGCCGACGCGGCCGTGCTCACCCCGATCAAGTCCATGATCGGGCTCGACAAGGTCACCTGGGCGGCCTGCGCGTCGGCGCCGCTGGCGCTGGAGACCGCCCGCTTCGCGGCGGGACTGGGACTCTCGGTCTACGACATCTACGGCCTGAGCGAGACGACGGGCGCGATCACCGGCGCCGGTCCCGACTGCTTCCGGCTCGGCTGCGTGGGCCAGGCCCTCCCCGGGATCGAGGTGGTGCTCGCCGACGACGGCGAGGTGCTGTGCCGCGGCCGGGTCACCACCGTCGGCTACCACCGCAACCCGGACGCGACCGCCGCGCTGATCGATGCCGACGGGTGGCTGCACACCGGGGACCTCGGTGAGATGGACGACGACGGCTTCCTGCGGATCGTCGACCGCAAGAAGGAGCTGATCATCACCAGCTCGGGCAAGAACATCGCGCCCTCCAACATCGAGGGCCTGCTCAAGGAGAGCCCGCTGGTCGGCCAGGCCCTGGCCTTCGGAGACGCCCGCCCCTACGTCGTCGCCGTCCTCACCCTCGACCCCGAGGTGGCGCCGGTCGTCGCCGCCCAGCTCGGGCTGGAGGGCGACCTGGCCGCCCTGGCCCGCGAGCCAGCCATCCTGGAGCGGGTCGGACAGGCGGTCGACGCGGCCAACGCCAGGCTGTCGCGTCCCGAGCAGGTCAAGCGCTGGGAGCTGCTCCCTGCCGAGTGGACCGCCGAGTCCGGCGAGCTGACACCGACGTTGAAGCTCAAGCGGCGCGTCATCCACTCGACGTACGCCGAAGCGATCGATCGGCTCTACGCCGACTGAGCGCTGCGACCTGCGCCGCCGGACCCGGCTAGGCGAGCGAGTCCGGATCCTGCGGCACGTCGACGGCGTACTGCTGCACCCGGAGCGTGCTCGACGCCGCGCTCAGCCGGCTCTCGGACTCGTTGCGGACTGAGGCGGCGTCCAGCCAGCAAACCTTCGGGTCAGCGGCCCGCCGGGTGGCTCACGCCTTCTTGGTCTCCCAGAAGATCTCCGCGATCTCGTCGATCTTGGCCAGCAGCTCGTCGGCCTTGCCGGCGTCCAGGCTGCCCTTGGCGCCGGCGGCGCCGGCGAGCTTCGTCGCCTCGTTGAACAGTGTGTGGAGCTGCGGGTGGGCCTCGAAGTGCGGGGGCTTGAAGTAGTCGGTCCAGAGCACCCACAGGTGGTGCTTGACCAGCTCGGCCCGCTGCTCCTTGATGATCAGGGCGCGGGTGCGGAAGTCGGGGTCGTCGTTGTCGGCGACCTTGCCGATGATGGCCTTGACGCTCTCGGCCTCGATGCGGGCCTGCGCGGGGTCGTAGACACCGCAGGGCAGGTCGCAGTGGGCGGAGACCTCGATGGTGGGGGCGAACAGTCGCACGAGCAGGAGTCCTCTCGGTCTGCGGTCAGGAGGCGGATGCCACTGCTGCGACACTACCCGGCGTGAGCGGAAGCATGCGCCGGGGTCGACCTGCGGTTCGACGAGCCTCGGCCGGCCCCGGTGGGTGGCTGCCGTGGGGCCTCGCCCGTGTGCGCGGCGACTCCATGCGCCCGGCCCTCCAGGCCGGTGACTGGCTGCTCGTGCGGTACGCCGCCCGGCCCCGCGCGGGTGACGTCGTCGTGGCCCGCTTCGCCGACGGTGCCGTCGTGGTCAAGCGGGTCGCCGAGCGACGGAGCACGGCCTCGGGGGACCCCGGCTGGTGGCTTCTCAGCGACGACCCCGAGGCCGGTGTGGACTCCCGACACCGCGGCCCGGTGCGCGACTCCGACGTGGTCGCGGTCAGCAGGGTGCGGCTGTGGCCGCGTCCGCGGCTGCTGCCTCGGAGATGAGCGTCTGGGGCTGCGATGACGCCTCTCGGACGCTGCGCGGGGCGTCCCCGGCAGCAGGTCGGCGCTGTGGAAGACTGGCGGGCCTGACCGGCGGGCCGCGACCGGCCCGCGGACCGGAAGGTTCGACGTACCCCTGATGACTGCCGACTCCACCGCCCACGCGCTCGGGCCGCGACCCGACGAGGCGCATCCGTTCGCCGGTGACCCTGTCTTCGACCTCCACCTGGGGGGCAAGCTCGAGACGGTCTCGACGGTGGCGCTCACCGGCCGCGACGACCTGTCGAAGGCCTACACACCCGGCGTGGCGCGCGTCTGCGAGGCGATCGCCGACGACCCGACGATGACCCGCCACTACACCTGGGTCCCCAACACGGTCGCCATCGTCACCGACGGCACCGCGGTGCTCGGGCTGGGCGACATCGGTCCGGCTGCCGCGATGCCGGTGATGGAGGGCAAGGCGGTGCTCTTCAAGCAGTTCGGGGGCGTCGACGCGGTGCCGATCTGTTTGGCGACCACCGATGTCGAGGAGATCATCGAGACCGTCGTCCGGCTCGCCCCGAGCTTCGGCGGGATCAACCTCGAGGACATCTCCGCCCCCCGCTGCTTCGAGATCGAGAGCCGGCTCAAGGAGCGCCTCGACATCCCCGTCTTCCACGACGACCAGCACGGCACCGCCGTCGTGGCGCTGGCGGCGCTGCAGAACGCGCTCCGGCTCACCGGCCGCGACCCCGCGACGACGCGGGTGGTGATCCAGGGCGCCGGTGCGGCCGGAGTCGCCGTGGCCCGGATCCTCCTGGAGGCCGGGGTCACCGACCTCGCGGTCCTCGACCGGCAGGGCGTGCTGCACTCCAGCCGCAGCGACCTCACCCCCGTCAAGCGCGCGCTCGCGCAGGACACCGCCGACCGCCACGACCGGCGCGGTTCGCTGGCCGACGTGATGACAGGAGCCGACGTCTACCTCGGCGTCTCGGGCGGCACGGTGCCCGAGGAGGTGGTGGCGTCGATGGCGCCCGAGGCGATCATCTTCGGGCTCGCCAACCCGCATCCCGAGGTGCACCCCGACGTTGCCCACCGCTACGCCCGGGTGGTCGCGACCGGCCGGTCCGACTTCCCCAACCAGATCAACAACGTGCTCGCCTTCCCCGGCATCTTCCGCGGCGCCTTCGACGTCGGTGCCACCGCGATCACCGAGGGCATGAAGCTGGCTGCCGCCTCGGCGCTGGCTGCGCTGGTCGGCGACGACCTGGCGGAGGACCTGATCGTCCCCTCCCCGTTCGACCCGCGCGTCGGCCCGGCCGTGTGCGCCGCGGTCGCCGAGGCCGCCCGCCGCGACGGCGTCGCGTCCCGCTGAGCCGCCCTCCTCCGCCCGCGCCCGTGGCACGCTCGTGCCGAACCAGCGCGAGGGCATGTCGGCGGGGGACGTCATGCGGTGCGGCTGCTCGCACGCGCGGTTCGTCTGACGCAGGCCCGACTGCCCCCCGGGCCGACGCCACGTCCGGCTCGCTACCGTGGGGCGCATGTTCGCTGTGTACGCCGACTCGTTCTCGGCCGACGACCCGCTGTCCGGACTGGTGGTGGGCGAGCGCCCCGAGCCCGACGTCCCCGACGGCTGGACCACGGTCACCATCAAGGCCGCCTCGCTCAACCACCACGACCTCTGGTCGCTGCGCGGCGTGGGCCTGCGGCAGGAGGCGCTGCCGATGATCCTCGGCTGCGACGCCGCAGGTGTCGACGAGGACGGCAACGAGGTGCTGGTGCACGGGGTCGTGAGCTCGCCCGGATGGAGTGGTGACGAGACGCTCGACCCGGGCCGCTCGCTGCTCTCCGAGCGCTACCAGGGCACCTTCGCCGACAAGGTGGCCGTGCCGGTGGGCAACGTCATCGGGAAGCCGGCGTCGCTGTCCTTCGAGGAGGCTGCCTGCCTGCCGACCGCCTGGCTCACCGCCTACCGCATGCTCTTCGTCCAGGGTGACCTCAAGCCCGGCGAGACGGTGCTGGTCCAGGGGGCGGGCGGTGGTCTCTCGACCGCGCTGATCACGCTCGCGCGCGCGGGCGGGCTCCGGGTCTTCGCCACCTCCCGCGACGAGGAGAAGCGCGCTCGCGCGCTCACGATCGGCGCTCACGAGGCCTTCGAGACCGGCGCCCGGCTGCCCGTGCGCGTCGACGCGGTGATGGAGAGCGTCGGCCGCGCCACCTGGTCCCACTCCGTCAAGAGCCTGCGGCCCGGCGGCCGGATCGTCATCTCCGGCACCACCTCCGGGCCCGACGTCGACAACGCCGAGCTGACCCGGATCTTCTTCCTCCAGCTTGCCGTGATCGGCTCGACGATGGGGACTCGCGGCGAGCTGGCGCAGCTGGTGGCCTTCCTCGACGCGACCGGCACCAAGCCCCTCATCGACCGCACGCTGCCGATGGACCGGGCCCGCGAGGGCTTCGCGGCGATGGCGGCCGGCGACCTGTTCGGCAAGGTCGTCTTCACTCGATGACCCGGCTCCACGTCGTCACGGGGGCGGGGTCGGGGATCGGCCGGGTCGTCGCCGAACGGCTGCGCGACCGCGGCGACCGGTTGGTTCTTCTGCTCCGCGACGCCGCCCGCATCGACGAGCTCCGGGCCGCCTTCCCCGACGCGCTGATGGTCGAGGCCGACCTCGCGCGACCGGAGTCGCTCACCGGCCTGGCGCAGGCCGTGCCCGACCGGGTCGACTCGCTGGTGCACGTCGCCGGGCTCGTCGAGCTGGGCGCGGTCGCCGAGCTGGACGCCGGTTCCTGGCGTCGCCAGATCGACGTCAACCTGGTCTCCCCCGCGCTGGTCACCCGCGCGCTGCTGCCCGCGCTGCGCGCCGGCCGTGGGTCCGTGGTGCTGGTGAGCTCCACAGCGGCGCTGACGCCGGGCCCCCGCTGGTCGGCGTACGCCGCCTCGAAGGCCGGCGTCCGGGCGCTGGCCGACTCCCTGCGCGCCGAGGAGCACCTCCACGGCGTCCGGGTCAGCACGGTGTTCCCGGGCCGGACCGCCACCCCGATGCAGGAGCAGGTGCACGAGCAGGAGGGCCGGGCATACGACGCCGCGCGGTGGATCGCCCCCGGCAGCGTTGCCGATGCGATCCTGCAGATCCTCGACCTGCCCGAGGACTCCACCATCCCCGAGATGGTGCTCCGTCCCGGGCGGGGCTGACGAAGCCCCGACGTGCCGGCCCGGAGCCTCAGTCCTCCGGGTCGTCCAGCCGCGCCAGCCACGTGGCGAAGCGCTCGACGGCGGTCTCGAGCTCGGGGTGCACGTCGGTGAACTCCTGCAGCCGTTCGGCCACCCATGCCAGGGTGACCTCCTCCTCGCCCCGCCGACGCTCGAGCTCCTCGATGCCGCGGTCGGTGAAGTACACGGTTCTCAGCCCTGCGGGGGAGCGAACGCCTCGCTCAGCAGCGCGGCCTGCTCCTCGCTGTGGCGCTTGAGCGTGCCGACCGACGGCGAGGCCGAGGCGGGCCGGCTGACCCGCTGCACGTCATGGCCGACGTGCGGCCACACGTTGAGCTGGTAGTGCGGCCACGGCCCCATGTTGGCCGGCTCGTCCTGCACCCAGCGGACCGCCTTGAGGTTCGGGAACCTCGCGATCTCGGCGGCGATCTCCTCACCCGGGGTGGGGTAGAGCTGCTCGACCCGCGCCACCGCCCACCTCTCGGGGTGCTCCTGCTTGGCGCGCTCGGCCATCACGTCCCAGGTGATCCGGCCCGAGCACATCAGCAGCGCCTCGACGGCGTCGGGGTCGGCGTCGTCGTCGGTGATGAGCGGCCGGAAGGTGCCCTCGGTGAAGTCGGGTGGCTGCGAGGCGGCGTCCTTGCGCTTCAGCATGGACTTCGGAGTGAACACGATGAGCGGCTGGTGCTCCTCGCCCAGCGAGTGGCGCCGCAGCAGATGGAAGTACGACGCGGGGGTCGAGGGTTGCGCCACCACGAATGCGTCCTCCGCGCACATCGTCATGAACCGCTCGATCCGGGCCGAGGAGTGGTCGGGGCCCTGCCCCTCGTAGCCGTGGGGGAGCAGCAGCACCACGCCGGACTGCTGGCGCCACTTGGGCTCGCTGGAGGTGATGAACTCGTCGATCACGGTCTGGGCGCCGTTGACGAAGTCGCCGAACTGCGCCTCCCACAGCACCAGTGCCTCGGGCCGCGCGACGGAGTAGCCGTACTCGAAGCCGAGGGCGGCGTACTCCGAGAGCAGCGAGTCGTAGACGAAGAACTTCGCCTGGTCGTCGGACAGGTTGGACAGCGGGGTCCACTCGTCGGCGTTGGTGCGGTCGATGATCGTGGCGAAGCGCTGGACGAACGTGCCACGACGCGAGTCCTGGCCGGCCAGGCGGACCGGGCGGCCCTCCATCAGCAGCGAGCCGAACGCCAGGATCTCACCGGTGCCCCAGTCGATCGGGCCGTCGACGATGGCGGCGGCACGACGCTGCAGCTGCGGCATCACCTTCGGGTGCACGGTGAAGCCGTCGGGCGGAGTGACGTAGGAGTCGGCGATGCGCTTGAGGACCTCCGGGGTGACGGCGGTGCGGGCCTCGCCGGCCGGCTTGTTGGGGTAGTCGGGGACCGTCGTCCAGTCCGACGGCTGCGAGTCGGCCTCGCGCACCTCGGTGAACACCCGCTCGAGCTGCTGCTGGTAGTCCTTGAGGACCTGCTCGGCCTCTTCCATGGTGATGTCGCCACGGCCGATCAGCGACTCGGTGTAGAGCTTGCGCACCGAGCGCTTCTGCTCGATCAGGTCGTACATCAACGGCTGGGTGTACGACGGGTCGTCACCCTCGTTGTGTCCGCGCCGGCGGTAGCAGACGAGGTCGATGACGACGTCCTTGTTGAAGGCCTGGCGGTACTCGAAGGCCAGCCGGGCCACTCGGATGCAGGCCTCCGGGTCGTCTCCGTTGACGTGGAAGATCGGCGCCTGGACCATTCGCGCGACGTCGGTGCAGTAGAGCGAGGAGCGGGACGAGCCGGGCGAGGTGGTGAAGCCGACCTGGTTGTTGACGACCAGGTGGATGGTGCCGCCGGTGCGGTAGCCGCGCAGCTGCGAGAGGTTGAGCGTCTCGGCCACCACGCCCTGACCGGCGAAGGCGGCGTCGCCGTGGATCAGCAGGGGGAGCACGGGGTACTCGGCTCCGCGGTCGAGCACGTCCTGCTTGGCGCGCGCGATGCCCTCGAGCACCGGGTCGACGGCCTCGAGGTGCGACGGGTTGGCCGCCACCGACACCTTGATCTGGGAGCCCGACCCGGCGGAGAACTCGCCCTCGGCACCGAGGTGGTACTTCACATCGCCCGAGCCCTGCACCGTCCGCGGGTCGATGTTGCCCTCGAACTCACGGAAGATCTGGGAGTACTTCTTGCCGACGATGTTGGCCAGCACGTTGAGGCGGCCGCGGTGGGCCATGCCGATGGTGACCTCGTCGAGCGTCGCCTCTGCCGCCGCCTCGCAGATCTCGTCGATGAGCGGGACGGTGGTCTCGCCGCCCTCGAGCGAGAACCGCTTCTGGCCGACGAACTTGGTCTGCAGGAAGGTCTCGAACGCCTCGGCCTGGTTGAGCTTGAGCAGGATCCGCAGCTGCTCCTCGCGCGGTGGCTTCTGGTGCGGCTGCTCGACGCGCTCCTGGATCCACTTGCGCTGGTCGGGATCCATGATGTGCATGTACTCGATGCCGACGGTGCGGCAGTAGGAGTCGCGCAGGATGCCGAGGATGTTGCGCATCTTCATGAAGCGCCGTTCGCCGCCGAACTCGCCGGTCGCGAACTCGCGGTCGAGGTCCCAGAGGGTGAGCCCGTGGGACTCGACCTCCAGGTCCGGGTGCGAGCGCTGGCGGTACTCCAGGGGGTCGGTGTCGGCCATCATGTGGCCTCGCACGCGGTAGGCGTGGATGAGCTCGAGGATGCGCGCCTGCTTGCCGATCTCGTCGTCGTGCGAGGTGGCGATGTCGTGGGACCAGCGGATCGGCTCGTAGGGGATGCGCAGCGAGCGGAAGATCTCGTCGTAGAACCCCTCCTCGCCGAGCAGCAGGAGGTGGACCCGGCGCAGGAACTCCCCGCTCTGGGCACCCTGGATCACGCGGTGGTCGTAGGTCGACGTCAGCGTCATCACCCGGCTGATCGCGTTGCGGGTCAGGCTGTCCTCGGACGCCCCCTGCCACTCCGGTGGGTACTCCATCGCGCCCACGCCGATGATGGCGCCCTGGCCCTTCATCAGCCGCGGCACGGAGTGGTTGGTGCCGATGGTGCCGGGGTTGGTCAGCGAGATCGTGGTGCCCTGGAAGTCCTCGACGGTGAGCTTGCCGTCACGAGCCTTGCGCACCAGCGTCTCGTAGGCCGTCCAGAAGGCGGCGAAGTCCATCGACTCGGCGGCCTTGATCGACGGCACCAGCAGCTGCCGGGTGCCGTCGGGCTTCGGCAGGTCGATGGCCAGGCCCAGGTTGATGTGGGCCGGCCGGATCAGGTTCGGCTTGCCGTCGACGACGTCGAAGCCGACGTTCATCTCCGGCATCGCGCGCAACGCCTTGATCAGGGCGTAGCCGATGACGTGGGTGAACGACACCTTGCCGCCGCGGGCGCGGGCAAGGTGGTTGTTGATGACCGTCCGGTTGTCCCACAGCAGCTTGACCGGCACCGACCGCACCGACGTGGCCGTCGGCACGGACAGCGACACGTCCATGTTCTGCGCCGTGCGGGCCGGGGCGCCGCGCATCACGGTGTACGTCGGCTCGTCGCTGGCCGCGGCCGGCGACGCGGGCGTGGGGTCCTTCGCGACGGGGGAGGAGGTGCCGCTGGCCGGCTCCGCTGCCGTGGTCGCCGGCCGCGGCCGCGCCGTGGCCTTGCTGCCCGTCGCCGGCCTGTCGGGGGCCGGCTCCTCGGCGGGCTTCTCGGGCGCGGGCTTCTGCGCGGTGGAGGTTGCGGCGGCCCGGGTGTGTGTGGCCGTCGCGGGCGGCTTCTGGGGTGCCGTCCTCGCCTCCGCCGTGGGCGTCGGGGAGGTGGTCTGCCCGGTGCCGTTGGCGGCCTGACCGGGGGCACCGTGGGAGCGGAACCACTCACCCCACTCGACCGGGACGCTGGACGGGTCGGCGGCGTACTGGTCGTACATCTCCTCGACCAGCCACTCGTTGGCGCCGAACTCGGCCGGAAGCTCGGCCGCGGGTGATTCGGGCTGCTCTGCTGACGGCACGACCTGCTTCGCCTCTTCCGATGTGGCGGGGACTAGATTCGGTGGTCAAGGCTAGTCGCACCGCGCGCCAAATGCAGGGCCGGATCCGGTGATCGGGCAAGGTGTAGCGACCAGCACGAGAAACGGAGTACGACGCGATGACGACGAGTGCGCGCCACGGGCGCCTCGCCGGGCCGTGCCCGGGGCCGACGACGGCTTCGGTGGCGACCCTGGCTCTGGCTCTGGCTCTGGGCCTCGGCGCCTGCTCCAGCACTGACGAATCGGAGCCGTCGGGACCCGCGGCCACCAGCTCGGCGCCGGCCGCACCACCGCTCCCGACGACCGTGAAGGTGGGGGTCGTCACCGGGCGGGTCGGGCAACGGGAGCAGGAGCGTGCTGTGAGCAACGTCACCCGCGCCGTCGACGGCTGGTTCGATGCGGCGTACGTCGGCGGGGACTACCCGCGCGAGAGCTTCACCGATGCGTTCCCCCGCTTCACCAAGGGGGCCGCTGACGAGGCCGGCCGCGACGTGCTGCTGATGACGAACGCCGACCTCGGGCAGCGGATCGAGGGCGTCGTCCCGAAGATCCGGCGACTCACCATCGACCTGCTGGGGGTCCGCGGCGTCGCCCAGGCCGCGACCGCGAGGGTGCGCCTGGTGTTCGTCACCCAGGGCGGGGTGGAGCGTCGGGTGACGGTCGCCGGTCGGTTGCGGCTGGTGCGCCAGAACCGCGTGTGGCGGGTGTTCGGCTACGACGTCACCAAGGCTGACGTCCCCGCTGCCGGGAGCACGACGGAGGCGTCGGGGTGAGCGCGCTCCGGCTCAGACGAGGGCTGCGCCTGCTCTCGCTCACACTCGTGCTGGGCCTGCTGGCCGTCGCGCTGCCCGACAGCAGCCCGGCCCCCACCCAGGTGACGCTGGTGAAGGTGCGCGAGGCCTCCGGTGTCGACGTCAACCCCGACGTGCTCTGGATCCTGATGGTCGGCTCCGACGCCCGTCCCGGCGAGGACATGACCCGCACCCGCGGCGACGCGATCCAGCTGGTCGGCGTCGACACCCGCACCGGCGCCGCCGCCGCGATCGGCGTGCCTCGCGACTCGTGGGTCGACATCCCGGGCTACGGCTCCCACCGGGTCAACGAGGGCCTCTACTACGGCGGGCCGGCGCTGATGGGGCAGACCGTCGGCAACCTGGTCGGCATCCAGCCCGACTACGTCTTCGTCACCCGCTTCCCGTTCTTCGAGCAGCTGGTCGACGACATCGGCGGGATCACCGTCGACAACCCTTCCGCGTTCAGCGACTACAACCTCAAGCCGGCCGGGTTCCCCGCCGGCAAGGTGCGGCTCAACGGCTACAACGCGATGGCGTTCTCGCGGATCCGCAAGACGCTTCCCAACGGCGACTTCGGGCGCTCGGCCCATCAGCAGCTCACCATGATCGGGATCGCGCGGGAGATCGGCGCGAACGCCGACCGCCCGGGCTTCCTCGAGGCAGGGGTGATGTCGGTGACGCGGCACCTGGCGACCGACCTCCCACCGGGCGAGCTGTTCCGGCTCGCGGTGGCTGCGGCGGCGGTGAAGCCCGGCCGGATCACCCACTGCGTCGTCCAGGGCGGCATCGGGTCGGTGGGCCCCGCCAGCGTCGTCTTCCCCGACACCGGCATGGCCAGGCGGCTGGGCGACCGGGCGCGCGACGACGCCACGCTGGAGTCCTGCGACTGACCCGGTCGGGGCCGGCTCGCCTCGGCCCCGGAAACCAGCTGGCTCGACACCGGCCCGGCCGGATGTCAACCTGAACCACGCCTGTGCCACGATGTGCCCAACACAGGAACAACAGACCGAGAGAGAGCAACGCATGAACGGCTTCTGGGAATTCTTCTGGTTCACCTTCTCCCTGTTCCTGATGATCGCCTACCTGATGGTCCTCTTCAACGTGCTCGTGGACCTGTTCCGCGACAAGTCGGTCTCGGGTGGCATGAAGGCCGTCTGGGTGTTCTTCCTGATCTTCCTCCCGGCCCTGACCGCGCTGGTCTACCTCATCGTGCGCGGCAACGGCATGGCCGAGCGCTCGATGGCGCAGATGCAGCAGGCCAGGGCCGACACCGACGCCTACATCCGCGACGTCGCCGGCGCATCGCCGACCGACCAGATCGCCCAGGCCCATGAGCTGCTGTCCTCCGGCGCGATCACGCAGGCTGAGTTCGACGCCCTGAAGGCCAAGGCGCTGGCCTGAGCGCCGGACGCGGATCGGAGGAAGCGATGGACGTACGGCATGCTCCGAGCGACCTGCTCGTGATCGGGTTCGCCGGCGAGACGGTGCCCGAGTCGGTGCGCGACCACCTCGACCAGGCGTTGCAGTCGGGCGTGGTCCGGCTGCTCGACCTGCTGGCGGTCACCCGCGACTCCACGGGCACCGTGCGGTTGGTGGAGCGCGACGACCTGGATCCCCGCTTCGCCGACCTGGAGGTGCCCGAGCAGGGCCTGGTGGGCGAGGACGACGTGATGGACGCCGCCGAGGACCTGGAGCCCGGCCAGACCGCCCTGGTCGTGCTGCTCGAGCACGTCTGGGCCCGCGAGCTGACCGCCGCGGTCCGCCACGAGGGTGGCGAGCTACTGGCTGCCCACCGCATCCCCGCTGCCGTTCTCGACGAGGTCGAGGAAGCCGCCGGGGCCGACAACTGAGCGCCTCGTGCGCGAGAGGACGTGATCGACGTGAGACGAGTCGGACGACCGGGCCTGATCGGCACCGCCGCGCGCACCGCCGTCATCGCCGGCACCGCCACGGCGGTGTCCGGCAACGTGGCGCGCCGGCAGCAACAGCGGGCCGCCCCGCAGGCGCCCGCGCCTGCGCAGGCGCCGCCGGTAGCCGCGGCACCGCCACCGCCAGCAGCGCCCCCCGTGGGGGGCGGCACGGACATCGTGGCGACGCTGGAGCGGCTCTCGACCTTGCACGCCTCCGGGGCGCTGACCGATGCGGAGTTCGCAGCCGCGAAGGCGGCCGCCCTCGGGTGACCCGGGGCCGGTGGGGGAAGGGCGCCTCCGGCAGGATTCGAACCTGCGGCACCTGGTACCGGAAACCAGTGCTCTATCCCCTGAGCTACGGAGGCGTGACCGCGCGGCGCGTCGGCGACCACGTGGTGCGGGGTTGACCATACAGCCGGCGTCGCCGATGCGTGAAACCGGTTCGGTGTCGGTGACGGGGCGCCGATAGGCTTGGCCGGTGACCCCCGAGCAGCTCTCCCATGCCCTCACCGGCGCCCTGACGGCCCTGGTGGCCGAGGGTGCGGTCTCGCTCGACGAGGTCCCGACGGCGGTGACGGTGGAGCGCCCTCGCAGCAAGGAGCACGGCGACTACGCCACCAACGTGGCGCTGCAGCTCGCCAAGCGGGCGGGCACCCCACCGCGGGCGCTGGCCGAGCTGCTCGCCGACCGGCTCCGCGCCGACCCCGGCATCGAGGCCGTCGAGATCGCGGGGCCCGGCTTCCTGAACATCACCGTGGCCGCCGCGGCGCAGGGGCAGGTGGCCGCGGAGGTCGTGGCGGCCGGGGCGGCGTACGGCCACACCGAGACGCTTGCCGGTCAGAAGATCAACGTGGAGTTCATCTCCGCCAACCCCACCGGGCCGCTGCACCTCGGGCACACCCGGTGGGCGGTCGTCGGCGACGCCATCGCGCGTGTGATCGAGGCGGCCGGCGCGGAGGTCACCCGCGAGTTCTACATCAACGACCGCGGCAACCAGATGGACCTCTTCGGCGCCTCGATCGAGGCGAGGGCGCTCGGGCGGCCGGTGCCCGACGACGGCTACCAGGGCGCCTACGTGCAGGACCTCGCCGACGCGATCGTGGCCGCCGACCCCGGCATCCTCGTCTCTGGAGGGCGAGGAGCGAACCGAGGCGTTCCGCGAGGCGGGCTACGCCCTGCAGCTGAGGGAGCAGCAGGACCGGCTGGCGGCCTTCCACACCCGCTTCGACGTGTGGTTCTCCGAGCGGTCGCTGCACCAGAGCGACGACGTGGTCGCCGGCCTGGACAAGCTGCGCGACCTGGGTCACCTCTACGACGCCGACGGGGCGCTGTGGATGCGCACCACCGACTTCGGCGACGACAAGGACCGGGTGCTGATCCGGTCCAACGGCGAGCTGACCTACTTCGCCAGCGACACGGCCTACTACGTCGACAAGCGGCAGCGTGGTTTCGACCGGCTGATCTACCTGCTGGGCGCCGACCACCACGGCTACGTCGGCCGGCTGCGGGCGATGGCCGCTTGTGCCGGTGACGACCCTGACCAGACGCTCGAGGTGCTGATCGGGCAGCTGGTCAAGATCATGCGGGGCGGCGAGGAGGTCCGCCTGTCGAAGCGGACCGGCGACGATCGTCACGCTCGACGAGCTGGTCGACGAGATCGGCGTCGACGCGCTGCGGTACTCCCTCGCGCGCTATCCGGTCGACTCGCCTCTCGCCCTCGACATCGACGAGATCACCCGCACGAGCAACGACAACCCGGTCTACTACGTGCAGTACGCCCACGCGCGGACCTGCCGGATGATGGCCAACGCCGCCGACCTCGGCATGACGGTCGACACCGACTCGTTCGACCCCGCGCTGCTCGCGCCACGAGCGCGACGGCGAGCTGCTGCGGGCGCTGGCGGAGTTCCCGCGCGTGGTCGCCAGCGCGTCGGAGCTGCGCGAGCCGCACCGTGTCGCGCGCTACCTCGAGGACACCGCGTCGGTCTTCAACAAGTGGTACGACACGAAGGAGTGCCGGATGCTGCCGTCCGGCGACGAGCCGGTCGCGTCCCGCCAACCAGGCCCGGCTGGTGCTCGTCGCGGCCACCCGCCAGGTGCTCGCACAACGGCCTCGACCCTGCTCGGCGTGTCCGCGCCCGAGCGGATGTGACCGGGGACGAGCTGAGCGATGCGTGCGCACGAGGCCGGATGGGCCCATGCCGAGGGTGCCCTGAAGGGCCCGTCATGGCTCCGCGAGCCGGTCGACCCCAACGCCCTGGTCCCGCACCTGTGGTCGTCGACGGCCCACCGCGGTGACGAGGGAGAGCTGCGCGTCGGCGGGATGGCCGTCGCTGACCTGGTCGCCGACCACAACACGCCGGCGTACGTCCTCGACGAGGACGACTTCCGATCCCGGGCGCGTGCCTTCCGCGACGCCTTCGGCGACTACGAGGTGTTCTACGCCGGCAAGGCGTTCCTCTGCACCGAGGTGGCCCGCTGGGTCGCCGAGGAGGGGCTCAGCCTCGACGTCTGCTCCGGGGCGAGCTGCGCGGTGGCCCTAGCGCGCGGGCTTCGACCCGGCGCGGATCGGCTTCCACGGCAACAACAAGACGACGATGGAGCTGCGCCACGCGGTCGACGGTCGGCGTCGGGCGGATCATCGTCGACTCCTTCGACGAGATCGACCGGCTCGCCGAGGTGGTCGCCGACACCGGGTCTCAGCACCCGCGTCATGGTGCGGGTCACCGCCGGGCGTCGAGGCGCACACCCACGAGTACATCGCGACCGCCCACGAGGACCAGAAGTTCGGCTTCTCGATCACCTCCGGTGACGCGCTCGAGGCCGTCCGCCGCGTGCTCGCGCGCCGACGGGCTGGAGCTGCTCGGCCTGCACTCCCACATCGGCTGCCAGATCTTCGACACCTCCGGCTTCGAGGTGGCCGCCCGCCGGGTGCTCGCGCTGCACGCCCGGATCTCCGAGCGAGCTCGGCGTGACACTGCCCGAGCTGGACCTCGGCGGCGGCTTCGGCATCGCCTACACCACCGAGGACGACCCGTCCGACCCCGCGCAGCTGGCCACCGAGATGAGCAAGATCGTCGAGCACGAGTGCCGGGCGCTCGGCATCCCCGAGCCGCGCGCTGTCGATCGAGCCGGGCCGGGCGATCGTCGGGCCCGGCGATGTGCACGGTCTACGAGGTCGGCACGGTCAAGCAGGTCGAGCTCGACGGCGGCGCAGCGCCGCACCTACGTCAGCGTCGACGGCGGCATGAGCGACAACATCCGCACCGCGCTCTACGACGCCGACTACTCCTGCGCGCTGGCCTCGCGCGCCTCGGAGGCCGACGCCGGTGCTCGCGCGGGTCGTCGGCAAGCACTGCGAGTCCGGCGACATCGTCGTCAACGACGAGTTCCTGCCCGGCGACGTCGCGCCCGGCGACCTGCTCGCGGTGCCGGGCACCGGCGCCTACTGCCGGTCGATGGCCTCGAACTACAACCACGCCCTGCGACCTCCCGGTGGTCGCGGTGCGGGACGGCGTCGCGCGCGTCGTCGTGCGACGAGAGACTGATGGACGACCTGCTGGCGACGCGATGTGGGTGTGACGGATGAGTGAGCGAGCCACGTGCGCAGGTGGCCGTGCTGGGCTGCGGCTCGGTCGGCTCCCAGGTGGTCCGGCTGCTGCGACGAGCACGCCGACGACCTCGCCGCGCGCGTCGGCGCGCCGGTCGAGCTGGTCGGCGTCGCGGTGCGCCGCATCGACGCGCCCCGCGAGGTCGAGCGTGCCCGACGGGCTGCTGACCACCGACGCGGCCGCGCTCGGTCGCCCGCGACGACGTCGACGTCGTGGTCGAGGTCATCGGCGGCATCGAGCCGGCCCGGACGCTGATCCTCGCCGCGATGGAGCCGGCGCCTCCGTCGTCACCGCCAACAAGGCGCTGCTCGCCGAGGACGGCGCCGACGCTGTTCGAGGCCGCCGGCAAGGCGCCGAGCGGCGCGACCTCTACTACGAGGCGGCCGTCGCCGGCGCGATCCCGATCCTGCGCCCGCTGCGCGAGTCGCTGGCCGGCGACCGGGTCACGCGCGTGCTCGGCATCGTCAACGGCACCACCAACTTCATCCTCGACAGGATGGACACCACGGGCGCCGACTTCGCCGACGCGCTCGCGGAGGCGCAGGCGCTCGGGCTACGCCGAGGCCGACCCGACCGCCGACGTCGAGGGCTTCGACGCCGCGGCGAAGGCGGCGATCCTCGCCGGCCTCGCGTTCCACACCCGCGTGACCGCCGCCGACGTCCACCGCGAGGGCATCACCGAGGTCACCGCCGCCGACGTCGCCTCGGCGCGCGAGATGGGCCGCGTCATCAAGCTGCTCGCCATCGCCGAGCTGCGCGACGGCGCCGACGGCGACGAGGCGGTCGCCGTGCGCGTGCACCCGGCGATGATCCCGCGCACCCACCCGCTGGCCAGCGTGCGCGAGGCCTTCAACGCCGTCTTCGTCGAGGCCGAGGCGGCCGGCCAGCTGATGTTCTACGGCCCCGGCGCCGGCGGTGCGCCGACCGCGTCGGCGGTGCTCGGCGACCTGGTCGACGGTCGCGCGCCACCGCCTCGGCCGGCACCCGCGGCGCCGGTGAGTCGACGTACGCCGACCCGCGCGGTGCTGCCGATCGGCGAGACGCGCACCCGCTACCACGTCACGCTCGACGTCGACGACCGCGCCGGGCGTGCTGGCCGCGGTGGCGACCGCCTTCGCCGAGCACGGCGTCTCGATCCAGACCGTGCGGCAGGAGGGCCGCGGCGCCGACGCCCAGCTGGTCGTCGTGACCCACGAGGCCACCGATGCCGCAGCTCAGCGCGACCGTCGAGGCGCTGCGCGGCGATGGACGTCGTGCACGAGGTCGTCGTCGGTGATGCGGGTCGAAGGGGAGGCCGAGTGAGCGATCTGAGCCCACCCACCAGTGGCGCGGCGTCATCGAGGAGTACCGCGACCTGCTCGACCTGCTGCCCGAGGCGACGCCCGTCGATCACCCTCGGCGAGGGCGGCACGCCGCTCGTGCACGCCGAGCTGGCTCTCGCGGGCGCACCGGCGGCGACGTGTGGCTCAAGGTCGAGGGCAGCAACCCGACCGGGCTCCTTCAAGGACCGCGGCATGACCATGGCGATCTCGGTGGCCGAGCACGAGGGCGCCGAGGCCGTCATCTGCGCGTCCACCGGCAACACCTCGGCGTCGATGGCCGCCTACGCCGCCAAGGCCGGGCTCAAGCCGCTCGTGCTCGTGCCCGAGGGCAAGATCGCGCCGGCAAGATGGCCCAGGCGATCGTCCACGGCGCGCAGATCATCAGGTCCGCGGCAACTTCGACGACTGCCTGCGACCTGGCCCGCGGCGCTGTCGTGGCGACTACCCCGTGCGCGCTGGTCAACTCGGTCAACCCGGTCCGCATCGCAGGGCCAGAAGACCGCGGCGTTCGAGATCGTCGACTGCCTCGGCGACGCGCCCGACTTCCACCTGCTCCCGGTCGGCAACGCCGGCAACATCACGGCGTACTGGCTGCGGCTACGCAGAGTACGCCGACGCTCGGCCTGGCCACCCGGCAGCCCGTGATGTGCGGCTTCCAGGCCGAGGGCGCGGCGCCGCTCGTCGACCGGGGAGCCGTTCCCCGACCCGGAGACGAAGGCGACGGCGATCCGGATCGGCAACCCCGCGTCGTGGGAGCTCGCCGAGGCGGCCGCGCGACGAGTCCGGCGGCCGGTTCGCCGCGGTCACCGACGCAGCAGATCCTCGCCGCGCAGGCCGCAGCTCGCGCGGCGCGACGGCGTCTTCGTCGAGCCGGCCTCGGCCGCCGGGGTCGCCGGCCTGCTCGCCGAGGTCGGCCAGCAGGCGACGACTACGCCGGCACGACCGTCGTCCTCACGGTCACCGGTCACGGCCTCAAGGACACCGCGACCGCGCTCGAGGGCGCGGGCGAGCTCGTCGACGTGGTGGTCGACGCCGACGTCGAAGCAGGCGGCCAACGGCCGCCGGCCTCGACTGAGGCGGCGGCGTGACCTTCCTCGACGGGCCGGTGCACGTCACGGTCCCCGCCACGTCGGCGAACCTCGGGCCCGGCTTCGACTGCGCTCGGGCTCGCCCTGTCGCTGCGCGACGAGCTCGACGCGCGGAGGTGGTGCCGAGGGGCCGTCGTCGATCGACGGTGTCGGGCGAGGGTGCCGACGAGGTCCCTCGCGACGACTCCCACCTCGTGGTGCGCGCGATGCGCGCCGCCTTCGCCGCGCATGGGGCTGCCTGCTCCCGGCCGTCGACCTCCGGTGCCGCAACGCGATCCCGCACGGCCGCGGCCTCGGCTCCTCCTCGGCGGCCATCGTGGGTGGACTGGTCCTGGCGCGCGCGCTGGTCGCCGGCGGCAGGCTGCTGCTCGAGGACGATGCCGCTGTTCCGGCTGGCCGCCGACCTGGAGGGTCACCCCGACAACGTGGCACCCGCGCTCTACGGCGGTTTCGTCATCTCCGGTCGCGAGGGCGAGCGCGTGGTTCGCCGTCCGCTCCGGTGTCGACCCGCGGGTCTCCACCGTGGTGTTCGTGCCGGCCACGCCGCTGGCCACCTCCGTGGCCCGCGGGCTGCTGCCCGCCTCGGTGTCGCACGACGACGCCGCCGCCAACGCCGGGCGTACGGCGCTGCTCGTGGCCGCGCTCGCCGGTCAGCCGGAGCACCTGCTGGCCGCGACCCGCGACTTCGTGCACCAGCACTACCGCGAGCCGGCGATGCCGCAGACCCTCGGCCTGGTCTCGCTGCTGCGCGACGACGGCGTCCCGGCGGTGGTGTCGGGCGCGGGCCCGACGGTGCTCGCGTTCTGCGAGGCCGGTGCCGATGAGGGCGGGCTGTGCAGCCGGGCCCCCGAGGGATGGAGCGCCTGGCCCCTTCGCATCGAGCGGGTCGGCGCGGTCGTCACCTGATCGGCACCGTGCGGCGCGACGCTCGCGCGGGATGCCACGTCGCGCCGCGGCGGGTGTTAGGGTGGCGCTGCGCCACTCGGCGTCGCCTTCGGGCAGATCCCGCCTCGAAGTGCACTCTCCTCCGCGACTCGCTGCTCCGCAGCGCATGCGTGTGGTCCGCTGCCCGACCGATCCGTCGAGGCCCGCAGACCCGGGGAACAACGACCATGATGCCGCCGGCACTCGCCGGGCGGCTGAGATACGTGGGAAGGACCTCACGTGACAGACAGCAACGAATCCACGACGCCCGCGCCCGAGGCCGAGAGCGGCTCCGAAGAAGCGCGGCGGTGGGCTCAGCACAATGTTGCTCGCCGACCTGAAGTCGATGGCGGCCGGCATGGGCGTCGCCGGAGCAGGCTCGATGAAGAAGGCCCAGCTCATCGAGGCGATCAAGGCCGCCCAGAGCGGCGGCACGCATGGCAGCAGCCATGACCAGCAGGGCAACGACCAGCAGGGCAACGACCAGCAGGGTCGCAGCCAGCAGTCCGGCGGCAAGCAGGGCCGTGACCAGCAGTCCGGCGGCAAGCAGGGCCGGGACCAGCAGTCCGGCGGCAAGCAGGGCGGCGGCAAGCAGTCCAGCGGCAAGCAGTCCAGCGGCAAGCAGGGCAAGGGCGACCAGGGCCGCAAGGGGGACCAGTCCGAGGAGCACGCCACCAAGGAGCAGGGCAAGGGCGACCAGGGCGGCAAGGGGGACCAACCCAGAGCGAGCCGGGCCGTTCCGAGCAGGCCCGCCCCGACCCGGCTCGCTCCGAGCAGGGTCAGGACGACGATGGCGGCAGCCGCCGCAACCGTCGCCGCCGGGGCCGCGAGCCGCGACCGCGGGGGCCGCACCGAGCCCGACACCCAGATCTATCGACGACGACGTGATGGTGCCCGCCGCCGGCATCCTCGACGTCCTCGACAACTACGCGTTCGTCCGCACCAGCGGCTACCTCGCCGGCGCCGACGACGTCTATCTCTCGCTGTCGATGGTCCGCAAGTACGGCCTGCGCCGTGGCGACGCGATCGTCGGACAGGTGCGCCAGCCCCGCGAGGGCGAACGCAAGGAGAAGTTCAACCCGATGGTGCGCATCGACAGTGTCAACGGCGCCGACCCGGAGACCGCGACGCACCGTGTCGACTTCAACAAGCTGACGCCGCTCTACCCCAGCGAGCGGCTCCGGCTGGAGACCGACCCCGGGAACATGATCGGCCGGGTCATCGACATCGCCGCTCCGATCGGCAAGGGCCAGCGCGGCCTCATCGTGTCGCCGGCCAAGGCGGGCAAGACGATGATCATGCAGTCGATCGCCAACTCGATCACCACCAACAACCCCGAGTGCCACCTGATGGTGGTCCTGGTCGACGAGCGCCCCGAGGAGGTCACCGACTTCGAGCGCTCGGTCAAGGGCGAGGTCATCTCCTCGACGTTCGACCGGCCGCCGTCGGACCACACCACGGTCGCCGAGCTCGCCATCGAGCGCGCCAAGCGGCTCGTCGAGCTGGGCCACGATGTCGTGGTGCTGCTGGACGGCATCACCCGCCTCGGCCGCGCCTACAACCTGGCGGCGCCCGCCTCGGGGCGGATCCTCTCGGGCGGTGTCGACTCAGCCGCGCTGTACCCGCCCAAGAAGTTCTTCGGCGCCGCGCGCAACATCGAGAACGGCGGCTCGTTGACCATCGTGGCGACGGCGCTGGTCGAGAGCGGCTCCAAGATGGACGAGGTGATCTTCGAGGAGTTCAAGGGCACCGGCAACATGGAGATCCGGCTGCGCCGTGACTTCGCCGACAAGCGGCTCTTCCCCGCGATCGACGCCATCGCCTCCGGCACCCGCCGTGAGGAGCTCCTGATGAGCAAGGAGGAGCTGGCCATCGTCTGGAAGCTGCGCCGGGTCCTCTCGGCGCTCGACGGCCAGCAGGCGCTCGAGCTGCTCCTGGAGAAGCTGAAGAAGTCGTCCACCAACATCGAGTTCCTGACGACGGTGCAGAAGACCACCCCGGCTGCAGACGATAAGTGAGCCCCAGCCGGCGCGCAGTCGTCGCACGCGCCGGCGTACGCGCGGGAATGCAGCGATTGGCGCGGACGTTCGAGCGAGTGGCACAATCGTGCGTTGGTTCCGGTTCACGCCGGCTCACTCGAGAGCGGCGACCCGGCGACCCCCAGGAAGGACACTGAGGACACCATGAAGAAGGACATCCACCCGGACTACGTCGCCACCCAGGTCACCTGCACCTGTGGCAACACGTTCACCACCCGCAGCACGGCCACCAGCGGCAGCATCCACGCCGACGTGTGCTCCAACTGCCACCCGTTCTACACCGGCAAGCAGAAGATCCTCGACACCGGCGGCCGCGTCGCCCGCTTCGAGGCCCGCTACGCCAAGAAGGCCGCCGCCAGCGGCGCCGACGACGCCAAGTAGCTTCTCCGACCGCCGGTCTCCCGCGCCCCGCGGGTGGCCGGCGGTCTGCATTTGCCACCACCCCCTCCAGGAGCCCGCGTGTTCGAAGCCGTCGAAGCACTCGTGGCCGAGCACGCGTCCCTGGAAGGCCGACTGGGGGAGCCGGAGACCCACGCGGACCAGCGCCTGGCCAAGGATCTCCACCAGCGCTACGCCGAGCTGACCGCGATCGTGACGGCCTACCACCAGTGGCAGCAGCTCGGCGATGACGTCGAGGCGGCGCGAGAGCTGGTGTCCGAGGACCCCACCTTCGCCGCCGAGGCCGAGGAGCTGGGGGTCCGCCGCGAGGAGATCGCCGACCGGCTGCGGACACTGCTGGTGCCCCGCGACCCCACCGACGGCAAGGACGCGATCCTCGAGGTGAAGTCGGGGGAGGGCGGTGAGGAGTCGGCGCTGTTCGCAGGCGACCTGCTGCGCATGTACACCCGGTACGCCGAGGGCCGAGGCTGGCGCACCGAGATCCTCGACGCCACCGAGTCCGACCTCGGCGGGTTCAAGTCCGTCACGCTCGCGGTCAAGGCCAAGGGCACGCCCGGGCCGGGGGAGGCGCCGTACGCCCTCTTGAAGTTCGAGGGCGGCGTCCACCGGGTCCAACGCGTGCCCGTGACCGAGTCGCAGGGCCGCATCCACACCAGCGCGGCCGGCGTCCTGGTGATGCCCGAGGCCGAGCCGGTGGACGTCTCGATCGACGAGGCCGACCTTCGGGTCGATGTCTTCCGGTCATCGGGCCCGGGTGGCCAGAGCGTCAACACCACCGACTCCGCGGTCCGGATCACCCACCTGCCCACCGGCATCGTGGTGAGCTGCCAGAACGAGAAGAGCCAGCTGCAGAACAAGGAGCAGGCGCTCCGCATCCTGCGCTCCCGTCTGCTCGCGGCGGCGCAGGAGGCGGCCGACGTTGAGGCCAGCGAGGCCCGGCGCAGCCAGGTGCGCACCGTGGACCGCTCCGAGCGGATCCGCACGTACAACTTCCCGGAGAACCGCGTCTCCGACCACCGCACCGGATACAAGGCCCACAACCTCGACCAGGTCCTCGACGGTGACCTGCAGCCGATCCTCGACTCGTGCGTCGCGACCGACATGGCCGGCCGGCTCGACGCACTCGAGTCATGAGCGCTGCGGTGCGGGCGCTCCGGCGCGAGGCGGCGGCGAGGTTGCGAGACGCCGGAGTCTCCTCGCCCGAGCACGACGCCGACGAGCTGCTGGCCCACGTGCTGGGCGTCCCTCGCACGTCCCTGATGCTGGTCGCCGAGCCCTCCCACGAGCAACGAGAGACCTTCGGCGCGCTCGTCGCTCGGCGGGCCACGCGCGAGCCGCTGCAGCACCTCACGGGCAGCGTGACGTTCCGCTTCGTCGAGCTCGTCGTCGGCCCCGGCGTCTTCGTGCCGCGCCCTGAGACCGAGGTGCTGGCGGGCTGGGCGGTGGACCGCGCCCGAGAGCTCGTGGCCGCCGGGACGGAACCCGTCGTCGTCGACCTGTGCACCGGTTCGGGTGCCATCGCCAAGGCAGTGGCGCACGAGGTGCCACAGGCTCGCGGGTACGCCGTCGAGCTCGACCCCGGCGCCCACGCCTGGGCGGAGCGCAACCTTGCCGGCACGGGCGTCGAGCTGCGGCTCGGCGACATGGCCGAGGCCTTCCCGGAGCTGGACGGCGAGGTCCACGTGGTGACCTGCAACCCGCCGTACATCCCGCTGGAGGCCTGGGAGAGTGTCGCCCCCGAGGCCCGCGACCACGACCCCGGGCTGGCCCTGTTCTCCGGCTCCGACGGGCTGGACGCGTTCCGGGTCCTCGAGCGTCGTGCGGCCACCCTGCTGACGTCGGGGGGCCGGCTGGGTGCGGAGCATGCCGACGCCCAGGGGGCCTCGGCCCCGGCCGTGCTCGCGGGCACGGGCCGCTGGCGAGACGTGACCGACCACGCCGATCTGGCCGGTCGGCCGCGCTTCGTGACGGCGAGACTGGCACGATGACTCCCATGACGTCGACGTCCCTGTCCGCGGTCCCGCGGAGCCGGCGTTGAGCGCGGCCGTCCTGCGGGTCGACAGCCCCGAGGAGCGCGAGGCCGCGATCGTCGCGGCGGTGCGCGCCATCAGCCGCGGTCGTCTCGTGGTGATCCCCACGGACACCGTCTACGGCCTCGCCGCCGACGCCTTCGAGCCCGACTCGGTGGAGCGGCTGCTCACCGCGAAAGGCCGGGGCCGCGAGATGCCGCCCCCGGTGCTGATCAGCTCGATGACCACCGTCGACGCGCTGGCCGTCGGCCTGCCCGAGTACGCCCGGGCCCTGATCGAGGAGTTCTGGCCCGGGCCGCTGACGATCGTGGCCCGGCAGCAGCCGTCGCTGAAGTGGGACCTGGGCGAGACCCGCGGAACGGTCGCGGTGCGGATGCCCGACCACGAGCTGACCCGCGAGATCCTCGAGCGCACCGGACCGCTGGCCGTCAGCTCGGCCAACCTCAGCGGCCATCCTCCGGCCACCACAGCGGCCGAGGCGGCAGAGATGCTGGGCGAGGCCGTGCCTCTGATCATCGACGCCGGGCCGAGCCCCGGCACCGTCTCCTCCACGATCGTGGCCGTCACCGGCACCCGCCCCAAGGTGCTGCGCGAGGGGGCGCTGAGCCGGGCGCAGCTCGACGAGGTGCTCACCCCGCTCGGCTGGTCGGTGGGGGAGCCCGCGTCGCAGCCCGGGGACTCCGACGAGGACGGCGACGGGCAGGCCTGAGTGCGCGAGTACGCCCTGGTCTTCCTGGTCGCCGTGGCGGTGACCTATCTGCTCACCGTGGTAGCGCGCGAGATCGCGGTGCGCACCGGGGCGGTGGCCGCCGTGCGCGACCGCGATGTGCACGACGAGCCGATCCCCTACCTCGGTGGCCTGGCGATGCTCGGCGGCCTGGTGGCGGCGTTCCTCGTGGCCCGCCAGCTGCCGTTCCTGTCCCTCAGCGGGTCCTTCGTGTTCCGCGACGCCGGGGTCGTGCTGGTGGCCGGGGTGATCATCTGCGCGGTCGGTGTGCTCGACGACATCTTCGATCTCGACGCCCTGACGAAGTTCGGCGGCCAGCTCCTCGCGGCCGGCTTCCTGGTCTACAACAACATCCAGTTCACCTACTTCATCAAGCCCGACGGCGGTCAGTTCTCCCTCGAGTACACCCAGGCGGCGCTGCTCACCGTCTTCGTCGTGGTGGCGACGATGAACGCCGTCAACTTCGTCGACGGTCTCGACGGGCTGGCCGCCGGCGTGGTGACCATGGGGTCGCTGGCGTTCTTCTTGTTCTGCTACCAGCTGGCGGCCCTCAACGGAGTGTCCCTGGCGGTCACGGGTGCGCTGCTGAGCGCCATGCTGGCAGGGGCGTGTGTCGGCTTCCTGCCCCACAACGTGCACCCGGCCCGACTGTTCATGGGAGACAGCGGCTCGATGCTGCTGGGGCTCTTCCTGGCGGCCTCGGCGATCACCCTGACCGGGCAGTACCCTCCCTCGTCGCTGCAGAGCGGTGCGCTGGGCACCGACGCCAGCTTCGTCCCGATGCTGCTGCCGCTGGCGCTGCCGATCTCGTGGCTCATGCTGCCCCTGGCCGACCTCGCCCTGGCCGTGGTGCGGCGCACCCGCGCGGGGCGGTCGCCGTTCGCGCCCGACAAGCAGCACCTGCACCACCGGATGCTGGAGATCGGCCACTCCCACCGCCGAGCGGTGCTGATCCTGTGGCTGTGGGCAGCCCTGATCGCGTTCGGCACGGTGGCGGTCAGCCTCTACACCGGGCCGGTGATGTGGGGCCTGATCGGCTCCGCCTTCCTGCTGACGGTGGCGGCCACGTTCATCCTGCCGGTCCTTCACCGGCACGAGCTGCCCAGCCCGGCGGCCTGACGGGGTGGACGCCGTTTTCGGCACCCCGGAGGCCTTGTGATAGTTTTCACGAGCGCTCCGCAGGGCCATCAAGAGGGCCCCGACACCGCCACGTCACCTCAACAGATCAGGCCGCCGATGATGACGACCGAGACGCTGCACCCCACCCGCGACGCGGGCGCGCGAGTGCTTCTCGGGGCGGCCGCGGCGGCCACCATCGTCACGCTCGGCGCCGCGTTGGCCGGGCTGCTCGTCGCCGGTACGCCGGCCGCAGCGGGCGCGCTCGTCGGCGCTCTGCTGGTGGTGCTGGTCTTCGGTCTCGGCGCCTTCGCGGTCAACGCGGTCGCCTCGATGATGCCCGCAGCCTCGCTGCTCGTGGCGCTGCTGACCTACACCCTGCAGGTGGTCCTGATGGGCCTCGTCTTCTGGGGTCTGAGCACCTCCGGTGCCCTCGGTGAGCAGCTCGACGAGCGCTGGCTCGCCGGCACGGTCATCATCGGCACGCTGGCCTGGCTCGGCGTGCAGATCCGCCAGTCGGTGCGTGCCCGCATCCCGGCCTACGAGCCCGGTCCCACCCAGCGACCGCGGGGTGAGGCATGACCCCCCACGGCTGCTATTGTCCGGGGCGCGATGGCTCGACAGATCACACCGACGGCGAACTCCGGAGGCTCCCCGCAGGGCGACCCTTGGCACGCCTTCGGCTACCTCACTTCCGGGGTGTTCCTGTACGGCGCGATCGGCTGGGGTCTCGACCGCTGGCTGGGCACGACCTACCTCGTGGTGATCGGCATCCTGGCCGGCGCGGGGATGGGTCTCTGGCTCACCTGGACCAGGTTCCGGCCCAGCACCGACGACCACCCGTAGCCACCGACGACCTGACGACCGACGAGGAGACCGAGTGAGCCTCAACGCCGTGACGATTCTCGCCGAGGGCGAGGGCTTCACCCCGCCCGGGCCCGGCGACTTCAACCTCCCTCCGGTCGTGGGCGGCGGCACCTTTACCTTCGGTGGCGAGGAGATGTACCTCGGCGTCACCAAGCCGATGCTCCAGCTGGTTCTGGCCGCGGTGCTGGTCTTCGGCTTCTTCTACCTCGCCTCGCGCAAGCGCGAGATGGTGCCCGGCAAGCTGCAGTACCTCGGCGAGGAGGCCTACGGCTTCGTGCGCAACTCGATGGGCCGCGACATCATCGGCAGCCAGGACTTCATGAGGTTCGTGCCCTACCTCTTCGCGCTGTTCTTCTTCATCCTGATCAACAACGTCTTCGCGACGATGCCGATGTTCCAGTTCCCGACGTTGTCGCGGGCGGGGATGGTCTACGGACTGGCCGCGATGAGCTGGGTCGTCTACAACGCCGTGGGCATCAAGAAGCACGGCTTCCTCGGCTATCTCAAGCTGATGTCGGTGCCCTCGGGCGTGGGCGGCCCCATCCTGGCGCTCCTGATCCCCCTGGAGTTCCTCTCCAACATCCTGGTCCGCCCGGTCACGCTGGCTCTGCGTCTGTTCGCCAACATGCTGGCCGGCCACCTGCTGCTGATCCTGTTCGCGCTCGGCGGCGAGTACCTCCTGCTGGAGGCCAGCGTGGCCATCAAGCCCGTCGGCCTGCTGGCCTGGGCGCTGTTCGTCGCGATCGCCTTCCTCGAGCTGCTGGTCCAGTTCCTGCAGGCCTACGTCTTCACGCTGCTCAACGCCATGTACATCTCCGGTTCGCTGGCCGACGAGCACTGACCGCAGCACCCCAGCACGACCACCCCTGAAGTAGTTCCCACCGAAAGGAAACCCACATGACCGGCTCGCTCAACATGATCGGCTACGGTCTGGCGGCCATCGGCCCCGGCATCGGCATCGGCCTGATCTTCGCGGCCTACATCTCCGGCGTGGCCCGGCAGCCCGAGGCCCAGAGCCGCCTGCAGTCGATCGCCATCCTGGGCTTCGCCCTGGCCGAGGCGCTCGCCATCATCGGTATCGCCCTGGCCTTCGTGCTCTGACCTTCGACTGACGAGGAAGCTGCACCATGCAGACCTGGATCATCCGGGCGGCCGGGGAGACCGAGGAGCATTCCCTCAACCCTCTCGTTCCGCACCCGATCGAGATCGTCTTGTCGTTGGTCGTGTTCGGCCTGCTGTTCCTGGCCGTACGCAAGTGGGTCGTCCCGAACTTCGAGAAGACCTTCGCCGACCGCACCGCCGCGATCGAGGGCGGCCTGGCGGCCGCCGAGACCAAGCAGGCCGAGGCCGACGCCAAGCTGGCCGCCCTGGAGGCCCAGCTCGCCGATGCCCGTCACGAGGCCGCGCGCATCCGCGAGGAGGCGCGTGAGCAGGGAGCCCAGATCGTGGTCGAGATGCGGGAGCAGGCCCAGGCCGAGTCGTCCCGCATCGTCGAGCACGGCAAGGCCCAGATCGAGGCCGAGCGACAGCAGGCCGTGACGTCGCTGCGGGCCGAGGTCGGCGCGCTCGCCACTGGCCTGGCCGGCCGCATCGTCGGGGAGAGCCTCGACGACGAGGCTCGGCAGAGCCGGGTCGTCGAGCGGTTCCTCGCCGAGGTCGAGAGCGACCAGAGCGGGGTCAACTGATGACCTTCCGAGGTGCGTCTGCCGGGGCGCTGGGCAGCCTGGACGGCGAGCTCGGCTCGGCGCTCGACGGCGGTGCGGACGCCGCAGCCGTGGGCAGCTCGCTGTTCTCGGTGGCCCAGGTGCTGCGCGCCGAGCCCTCTCTGCGGCGGATCGCCACCGACGTGTCGGTGGCCACTGCGGCGAAGCAGGGGCTGCTGCGCGAGGTCTTCGAGGGTAAGGTCGACCCGGCCGCCCTGGGGGTCGTCTCCGCTGCCGTCGGCCATCGGTGGACCGCCACCCGTGACCTGGCCGACGTCCTGGAGCACCTCGGCGTCGTGGCCGTCGTCCGGTCGGCCGACGCAGACTCGGCCCGGCTCTCCGACGAGCTGTTCGAGTTCGGTCGGATCGTGGGGGACAGCGCCTCGCTGCGCGACGCGCTGTCCGACCCCGCCCGTTCGGTCGACGACAAGGCCCAGCTCCTGCACGGGCTGCTCGACGGCAAGGCGCTGCCCGCCACGGTGACCCTGGCCGAGCAGGCGCTGGCCGGCAGCTACCGCACCGTCGGGGTGGCCCTGCAGGCCTTCCAGCAGGTCGCGGCCGACGTCAACGACCAGAAGGTCGCGACCGTCCGCGTGGCACGCACCCTCAGCGAGAGCGAGCAGAGTCGGCTCGCCGACGCCCTGTCACGACGCTACGAGCGCGACGTGCACCTCAACGTCATCATCGACCCACACGTCATCGGAGGCATCCGGGTCGAGATCGGCGACGACGTCATCGACGGCACTGTCCTGAGCAGGCTCGACGAGGCCCGCCGCAAGCTGGCCGGCTGACCGGCTGCCCCCAACCTACGAACTTCCGCAGACAACAGTGAGGAACGAGCAATGACGGAGCTTTCGATCCGTCCGGAGGAGATCCGGGACGCGCTGCAGCGCTTCGTGGCTGACTACCAGCCCGAGACCGCCAGCCGCGAGGAGGTCGGCACGGTCGCCGAGGCCGCAGACGGCATCGCGCGGGTGTCGGGGCTGCCTTCGGTGATGGCCAACGAGCTGCTGGAGTTCGAGGACGGCACCCTCGGCATCGCGCTGAACCTCGACACTCGCGAGATCGGTGTCGTGGTCCTCGGTGACTTCGAGAAGATCGAGGAGGGCCAGTCGGTCAGGCGCACCGGCGAGATCCTTTCGGTGCCGGTCGGCGACGGATACATGGGCCGGGTCGTCGACCCCCTTGGCACGCCGATCGACGGGCTGGGCGAGATCGAGAGCAACGAGCGCCGGGCGCTCGAGCTGCAGGCGCCGTCTGTGGTGCAGCGCAAGTCGGTGCACGAGCCGCTGGCGACCGGCATCAAGGCGATCGACGCCCTGACCCCGATCGGGCGCGGCCAGCGCCAGCTGATCATCGGTGACCGCGCGACCGGCAAGACCACGATCGCGATCGACACCATCATCAACCAGAAGCAGTACTGGGACTCGGGCGACCCGACCAAGCAGGTGCGCTGCATCTACGTGGCCATCGGCCAGAAGGGCTCCACCATCGCCTCGGTGCGCGGCGCCCTCGAGGAGGCCGGCGCTCTGGAGTACACCACCATCGTGGCCTCGCCCGCCTCCGACTCGGCCGGCTTCAAGTACCTCGCCCCCTACACCGGCTCGGCCATCGGCCAGCACTGGATGTACGACGGCAAGCACGTCCTCATCGTGTTCGACGACCTGACCAAGCAGGCCGAGGCCTACCGTTCGGTGTCGCTGCTGCTGCGTCGCCCGCCGGGCCGCGAGGCCTACCCGGGTGACGTGTTCTACCTGCACAGCCGGCTGCTGGAGCGTTGCGCCAAGCTGTCCGACGACATGGGCGCGGGATCGATGACCGGGCTGCCCATCATCGAGACCAAGGCCAACGACGTGTCGGCCTTCATCCCGACCAACGTCATCTCGATCACCGACGGCCAGATCTTCCTGCAGTCCGACCTGTTCGCGGCCAACCAGCGGCCGGCGATCGACGTCGGCATCTCGGTGTCCCGGGTCGGTGGTGCCGCGATGACCAAGGCGATGAAGGCTGTGACCGGCTCGCTGAAGGTCGACCTCGCGCAGTACCGCGCCATGGAGGCGTTCGCCATGTTCGCCTCCGACCTCGACGCCGCGTCGCGCCGACAGCTCGACCGTGGCCAGCGACTGATGGCCCTGCTCCGGCAGCCGCAGTACTCGCCGTACCCCGTCGACGAGATGACCATCTCGCTGTGGACCGGCACCTCCGGCCGCCTCGACATCGTGCCGACCGAGGACGTGCTGCGCTTCGAGCACGAGTTCCTCGACTTCCTGCGCCGCTCGCACGCCGGCATCCTCGACGGGATCCGCGAGACCCAGAAGTTCGGTGAGGACGCCGAGGCCGAGGCGGCTGCGGCGTACGACGAGTTCCTCCACCAGTTCGAGACCTCCGACGGCCAGCCGATCAAGGCAGGCAAGGAGGAGCACGAGGCGCTGCCCGAGGAAGACATCGAGCAGGAGCAGATCGTCAAGCAGAAGCGGGGCTGAGCATGGCTCTCTCGCTGCGTGAGTACCGCGCACGGATCAAGTCGACGGAGTCGATGAAGAAGATCACGCGCGCCATGGAGCTCATCGCTGCGTCCCGCATCATCAAGGCGCAGCAGCGGGCCCAGGCGGCGACGCCGTACGCCCGTGAGCTCACCCGTGCGGTGTCGGCCGTGGCGACGTACTCCAACGTCGACCACGCGCTGACGACCGAGCCCGAGAGCCCGACCCGGGCCGCGGTGCTGCTGGTCACCAGCGACCGTGGTCTGGCCGGCGCCTACTCCTCCAACGTCCTCAAGGAGGCGGAGCGGCTCACCGAGACGCTCCGCGCCGACGGCAAGGAGGTCGACGTCTACATCTCCGGTCGCAAGGGCGAGGCCTACTTCAAGTTCCGCCAGCGCAAGGTCGTGCAGGCGTGGACCGGCTTCTCCGACCAGCCGACCTACGACGTCGCCAGCGACATGGGCTCGACCCTGATCGCGGCGTTCCTCAACAAGGACGCCGACGGTCGGCCGCAGGACGCCACCGACGAGCTCCCCCCGGGGGTCGACGAGGTGCACCTGGTCTACACGCGCTTCAAGTCCATGCTGAGCCAGGAGCCGGTGGCCCGACGGATGCTGCCCCTGGAGGTCGTCGAGGGCGAGGAGCCCCCGTCGGAAGCCGATCTGCTGCCGCTCTACGAGTTCGAGCCGTCTCCCGCGGACGTGCTCGACTCGCTGCTCCCGCGCTACGTCCAGAGCCGGATCTTCTACTCCCTGCTGCAGTCCGCCGCCTCCGAGCTGGCGGCTCGACAGAAGGCGATGAAGTCCGCGACCGACAACGCCGACGAGCTCATCAAGAAGTACACCCGTATCGCCAACCAGGCCCGCCAGGCCGGCATCACCCAGGAAATCAGCGAGATCGTCGGCGGCGTGAACGCCCTGGCCGACGCCCAAGCCGGGAACGAGTGAGGAAACCATGACTGCCACTGTTGAAGAGACCCAGGGCGCCACCACCGGCGGTGTCGGCCGGATCGCCCGGGTCATCGGCCCCGTCGTCGACATCGAGTTCCCCGTGGACGCGATGCCGGCGATCTACAACGCGCTGACGTGCACGTTCGAGCTCGGCGGGGAGACCCTCGAGCTGACCCTCGAGGTCGCCCAGCACATCGGCGACGGCATGGTCCGCGCCATCTCGATGAAGCCCACCGACGGCCTGGTCCGCGGCGCGCAGGTGACCGACAGCGGGGAGTCCATCACCGTCCCGGTGGGCGACGTGACCCTCGGTCACGTGTTCAACGTGACCGGTGACTGCCTCAACCTCAAGGAGGGCGAGAAGCTCGAGGTCAACGAGCGCTGGGGCATCCACCGCAAGGCGCCGGCCTTCGACCAGCTCGAGTCGAAGACGCAGATGTTCGAGACCGGCATCAAGGTCATCGACCTGCTCACCCCCTACGTCCTGGGCGGCAAGATCGGCCTGTTCGGCGGCGCCGGCGTGGGCAAGACCGTGCTCATCCAGGAGATGATCGCGCGGGTCGCCAAGGACCACGGTGGTGTGTCGGTGTTCGCCGGCGTGGGTGAGCGCACCCGCGAGGGCAACGACCTGATCGCCGAGATGGAGGAGGCCGGCGTCATCGGGCAGACCGCCCTGGTGTTCGGCCAGATGGACGAGCCGCCGGGCACCCGCTTGCGGGTGGCGCTGTCCGCGCTGACCATGGCGGAGTACTTCCGCGACGTGCAGAAGCAGGACGTGCTGCTGTTCATCGACAACATCTTCCGGTTCACCCAGGCCGGGTCCGAGGTGTCCACGCTGCTGGGCCGGATGCCGTCCGCGGTGGGCTACCAGCCGAACCTCGCCGACGAGATGGGCCAGCTGCAGGAGCGGATCACCTCGACCCGTGGCCACTCGATCACCTCGATGCAGGCGATCTACGTCCCCGCCGACGACTACACCGACCCGGCGCCGGCCACGACGTTCGCCCACCTGGACGCCACCACCGAGCTGTCGCGTGAGATCGCCTCGCTCGGCATCTACCCGGCGGTGGACCCGCTGACCTCGACCTCGCGGATCCTCGACCCGCAGTACATCGGAGCCGACCACTACAACGCGGCGATCCGGGTCAAGCAGATCCTCCAGCGCAACAAGGAGCTGCAGGACATCATCGCGATCCTCGGTGTCGACGAGCTCTCCGAGGAGGACAAGATCATCGTCCACCGAGCCCGTCGCATCCAGCGGTTCCTGTCGCAGAACACCTACGTCGCCAAGCAGTTCACCGGCATCGAGGGGTCGACGGTCCCCGTGGCCGACACGATCGAGGCGTTCAACAAGATCGCCGACGGCGAGTACGACCACGTCGCCGAGCAGGCGTTCTTCATGTGCGGCGGTCTCGACGACGTCGAGGCCAGGTGGGCCGAGATCCAGAAGGGCCTGTGATGGCAGACGTTCTCCACGTCGAGGTCGTCTCGGCCGACCGCACCGTGTGGTCGGGCGAGGCCACCCGGGTGATCGCCCGCACCAGCGAGGGCGACGTCGGCATCCTGCCCGGCCACGCGCCGCTGCTGTCGGTGCTGGTCGACGGCGTCGTCGACGTGTTGACGTCCGAGGACGAGACGTGGGTGGCGGCGGTGAGCAGCGGCTTCCTGTCCGTGGCCAACAACCGTGTCTCGATCCTGTCCGAGTACGCCGAGGCGTCGCACGACATCGACCTCGAGAAGGCGCGTCAGGACCTGGAGCGCGCTCAGGCCGCGGGGGAGAATGAGGATGAGGCGGTGGCCGCCGTCCGCCTCGCCGAGGCCCAGATCCGTGCCGCGGAGCGCGCCCACTGACCGACGACCCCCGAGGGGAGGAGTAGATGCCTGCGTGGCAGCTGCTGCTCGACGTGGTCGGGCTCGCGCTGCTCTGCGTGCTGCTCTACGGTCTCGCCCTCGTCGTCCGCCGGCGGGCGCTCGCACGCCACGGTGCCACCTTCGAGCTCAGCTATCGCGCCCGGTCCACGAAGGCCGGGCGCGGTTGGCTTCTCGGGATGGGGCGCTACTCGGGAGAGAAGCTCGAGTGGTTCCGCATCTTCTCGGTGGCGCCTCGGCCCAAGCGGGTCTGGGACCGCCGTGACCTGGAGATCGCCACCCGTCGCGAACCCGAGGGCAGCGAGGAGCTCTCGTTGTACGCCGACCACGTGGTGGTCGCCTGCGAGACACCCGACGGCCTGCTGGAGCTGGCGATGAGCCCCGACGCGCTCACCGGCTTCCAGGCCTGGCTGGAGGCGATGCCGCCCGGCACCCGCGGTGTCCGACCGGGCGACGCGCCCGGCCTGTTCTGAAGGACCTGATGACGCCCACGGACACCTCCCGGGTGGTGCTCCACGCCCGCAACGCGGTGATGCTGTCGTTCCTGCTCAACGGCTTCGGCTTCGCCACCTGGATCTCCCGCATCCCCGAGGCGCGTCACGAGCTCGCGCTGAGCAACGGGCAGCTCGGGCTGCTACTTCTTGCGATCTCCGCAGGCTCGCTCGTGGCGATGCCGAGCACGGGCGCGCTGATCGCCCGGTTCAGTGCCGCCGTGGTGGTGCGGGCCGGCGCGGTGGCCGACGTCGCCGGGCTGGTCGTCGCCGCGGTGGGGGTCGCGGTCGTGGGCTCCGCGCCGGTGACCGCTGTCGGTCTCTTCGTCTACGGCGTCGGCGTCGGCTCCTGGGACGTCGCGATGAACGTCGAGGGGGCCGCGGTCGAGCGAGGTCTCGGGCGCACGATCATGCCGCGCTTCCACGCGGGCTTCTCCCTCGGGACCGTCGCCGGCGCAGGGGTCGGAGCACTCACCACCGCAGTCGGCGTACCCATGCTGGCGCACCTCGGCGGGGCCGCCGCCGTGATGGGGGTGCTGGCCTGGTGGTCGGCCGGGAGGTTCCTGCCGGTGGCGTCCGAGGAGCTCGGGGGCACGGAGCGTCGCTCTGCCTGGCGGGCCTGGCTGGAGCCGAGGACGCTGCTGATCGGGGTGATGGTGTTGGCGCTGGCGATGACCGAGGGCACCGCCAACGACTGGCTCGCGGTGGCGTTGATCGACGGCTACGACGTCTCGCGGTCCGTCGGGGTGCTCGGCTTCGCCGGCTTCGTGACGGCGATGACGGTCGGCCGGGTCGTGGGGCCGGTGCTGCTCGACCGGTTCGGCCGGCTGCCGGTGCTCTGGGGCACCATGGCCCTGGCTGGGGTCGGCGTGCTGCTGATCGTCTTCGGTCAGGTGACCCTGGTCGTCGTCCTCGGCATCCTGCTGTGGGGGATGGGCGCCTCGCTCGGCTTCCCGGTCGGGATGAGCGCCGCCGCCGACGACCAGGCGCACAGCGCGGCCCGGGTCAGCGTCGTCGCCACCATCGCCTACACCGCCTTCCTCGTCGGCCCGCCCTTCGTGGGGTTCATCGCCGACCACGTCGGGACGCTCGACGCGCTGCTGGTGGTGGCCGTGCTGCTGGTGCCCGCCGCGCTCGTCGTGCCCGCTGCGCGGGAGCAGCGGCCCTCGGCCGGCTGAGGAGCGCGCGCAACGCGCGTCTCGAAACCAGCATCCGGCGCTGTGAGTCGGCCGACCTGACTTTGTCGCGAAAGGTGTCGAAGCCAGCTGCCCCGGCCCTGTGGAGAGTGCTCGGATTCCGTGATGGAACCGTGACCTGGCCGGCTGTGGAGAACCCTGGTTTCGGGGGTCTTGTTGTCGGTGGCGGCTGGTGGGGTGGGGGTATGGCGATCCTCACCGACTCCGGTTCTGGGCCGGCCGAGCTCCTCGGCCGGGCCACGGCCGAGGTCGCCTCGCTGAGCGAGGTGTTGTGGGCCGCGCGCAGCGATGGGGAGCTGCTGGAGGTGGGGCTCGCGGTGGCCGAGCTCCGGGCGGTGCTGGCGGCGGTGGAGGCCGGTGCGGTGGCCGAGGTCGAGGCCCGCGGCGCGGCGAAGCGGGCGGGCTGGGGTTCCACGGCTGACTGGTTGACCCATGTGGGTGGGCTGCGCCGCGGGGCGGGCCGGCGGGTGGTGCGCCGGGCGCAGGCGTTGGCCGGTGAGCGGGCTGCCACGGCGGCGGCGTTGGCGGCTGGGGAGGTGTCGGCGGAGCAGGCTGATGTGGTGCTCGACGCCGTCGACACCCTGCCGACCGCACCGCTGTTGCGGCGCCGCGGCGAGACGCATCTGTTGGAGCAGGCACGCACCCTGGACGCAACCGACCTGGCCCGCGCCGGGCGGCATCTGGTGCAGGTGGTGGACCCGGATCGGGAGGAGCGGCGGCTGGAGGCCGGCTTGGAGCGGGAGGAGCGGGCCGCGCATCTGGGGCGGTTCCTGGCGATCACCGAGGACGGTGCGGGCGGGGTGCGGGTCAAGGGCCGCGGGTCGGTCGAGGACGGCGCCATCCTGCGGGCGGCGCTGTTGCCGTTGACCAGGCCCCAGCCCACCGGTGAGGACCCCGAGACGCTGGGGGCCGACCCGCGTGACCACGGCGCCCGCCTGTGGGACGCCCTGGTCGCGACCGCCCAGCACGCCCTGGACACCGGGCTCCCCCCGGCCAGCCACGGCGCCGTGCCCCGGGTCGCGGTCACGATCGACCTCGACGACCTCCGCCACGACCTGGGCCTGGGTGAGGGTGAGGCCGAGGACGGGCTGCGGCTCTCGGGGGCCGCGGTGCGCCGGCTGGCGTGTGATGCCGGGATCGTGCCGGTGGTGCTCGGTGCGGAGAGCCAGGTGCTGGATGTGGGGCGGGAGCGGCGGCTGGTCACCGCGGCGATCTGGCAGGCGCTGGTGGCTCGGGACCGGCACTGCGCGTTCCCGTCCTGCACCCGGCCGCCGGTGATGTGCCACGCCCACCACCTGACCCATTGGGCCGACGGCGGCCCCACCAGCCTGGACAACCTGGTGCTGCTCTGCGGCCACCACCACCGACTCATCCACCACACCCCCTGGGAGGTGCGGCTGGCCGCCGGTGGGCGGCCGGAGTTCCTCCCGCCGCCCCGACGAACAGGTCAGACCGTTCCCCCGATCCGACACCGACCACGACGAGAGTGACAGGCGACTGCGGACGCCACGCCAGCGGCGTGCTCACGCCCAGATTCGCTGATGGGAGGTCGCCCAACGACCCGTCGGAACAAGCGCGGATCTCATGGCTTCTACCGGGCTGTTTCGGCAGTCTGGGTCTGTAGCGGCCAGCGGGTCAGCACTCCGCGGATCTGATCGCTTGAAGGTCTTTCGGCAGACCGTGCGCTCGCTGGTCGTGAGGAGGGCGGTAACCGCTGCTGGGATGTCGTGCCCCGAGGTTTGGTGAGCACTTGACCATTAGATCGCCGGCAGTCCTCCTCCGCGCTGCACCGTGGTAGGCCATCCGAGCAGGAGGTGACGGGTTTGCTGTTCATCGGTGATGACTGGGCCGAGGACCATCACGACATCGAGCTGGTCGACGACGACGGCCAGGTGCTGGCACGAAGGCGACTGGCCGAGGGCCTGGAGGGGGTGACCAGGCTCCACGAGTTGGTCGCTGAGCATGTCGGCGGGGAGGACCTCGAGCCGGACCGGGTCGGTGAGCTGGTCAAGGTCGGGATCGAGACCGACCGGGGCCCGTGGGTGGCGGCGCTGGTGGCGGCGGGCTATGAGGTGTTCGCGATCAACCCGTTGTCGGTGGCCCGGTACCGGGAGCGGCACTCGACGTCAGGGGCGAAGTCGGACCTGGCCGATGCCCATCTGCTGGCCGAGATCGTGCGAGTCGATCGGGTCCATCACCGGTCGTTGGCTGGTGACTCCGAGATGGTCGAGGCGATCAAGCTTGCCGCCCGGCACCATCAGACGCTGGTGTGGGAACGGACCCGGCATCTGCTGCGGCTCCGTTCAGCGCTGCGGGAGTTCTTTCCCGCTGCGTTGACTGCATTCGACGACCTCGATGCCCCTGACACCCTCGAGCTGTTGGCGTTGGCTCCGGATCCGGACCGGGCCGCGAGGCTGACACGGCGGCAGGTGGTCGCCGCGTTGCGTCGGGCCCGTCGCCGCAGCGTTGATGACCGTGCCGCCGAGATCATCGGGGTGCTGCGCACCCAGGACCTTAGGCGTTCTGAGCAGGTGCAGTCGGCCTACGCCGCGGTGGTGGCCAGCCAGGCCGCGCTGCTGCAAGGGCTCAACACCCAGATCGAGGCCATGGGCGAGGTGGTGGAAGCCCATTTTGGGGTTCACCCGGACGCTGAGATCTACGCCAGCCAACCCGGCCTCGGCGCAATCCTGGGCGCCCGGGTCCTCGGCGAGTTCGGCGACGCCCCCCACCGCTACGCCGACGCACGCGCCCGTAAGAACTACGCCGGCACCGCCCCGATCACCAAGGCATCCGGCAAGAAGAAGGTCGTCCTGGCCCGCCATGTCCGCAACAAGCGACTGGCTGGCGCGCTACGCCAATGGGCGTTCAGCTCGCTACGCGGATCACCCGGAGCCCACGCCTACTACCGCCAACTCCGCGACCGCAAGATCGGCCACGAAGCCGCCCTACGACAACTCGCCAACCGCCTCGTCGGCATCCTCCACGGCTGCCTCAAGACCGGCACCCCCTACGACGAACACACCGCCTGGGACCACCACATGACCGGCGCCGCTTGACATCCCTAGAACCTGGGATGTCTGCCGAGATCCGGGCACCCCCGCGATATGTAGTGGTCCTGCCCACGTCCACGTGCGACGCATCCCATGCGTGGCCCAGGATCTGCGCGTTGAGCAGTACGTCGAGTTGGTCATCTTCCCGGCGTCACGTGACGACGACTTCGACCCAGACGAGCTAACCGAGGTCCTTGGCATTAGCCCATCGAGCACGTATCGGAAGGGCCTCGCCCTTGAGAATGGAACGCGGCGGGCGTTCACCTCGTGGCACTGGGACACCGCCGAGCGGGTCGAGAGCGACTGTGAGCGGCTGATCCAGGAGGCTCTGGAGACCTTTGAGCCGGTTGCAGATCGACTCGCAGAGGCCATGGCGCGGTGGCGGCTCTACCCGCAGATTGGGCTGGTCGGCACGATGTACGGGTTCATGGAAGATGCGCCCGACGGTTCTCGGGGCGCTGTCGTGTCGACGCCATGGATGCACCTTTCCCCCGAGACCCTGCAGCGGCTCGCCAACCTCGGATGCGGCTTAGACTTCGATCAGTTCGTCGTCATAGACGAGTAGTCCCCGCGGCTCCGCTCGCCCGGACTGCCGCATAGCGTGCGCATGCGGCCATGCGGATCTAGCCGCAATGAGGGCGGCTACGCTCGCCCGACTCTGCCGCGGTCAGTGCGGCGCCTACAAGCCTCACCACCGGTCCCTATGCTCCTTCGCACCCGGGTCGGCTCGTCGGCAAGGGGGCGCAGGGGTTCCGCTCGCGAGGGTGGGAAGAAGGACGAGAAGTAGAGCTCCTAGCGTCCACCCGGGCTCAGCGCGACCCGGCCGCCGTGAGCGCCGCGGCGATCGGCTCGAGCACGGCCACCAGCCGGTCGAGGTCGTCGGCCGCGAGCCCGAGGTACGGCGCCACGGCGAGCTCGTCGGTGAGCCGCTCGATGCCGGCCTTGGTCTCCCGGCCGAGGTCGGTGAAGGTGCCCTCCGGGGTGACCAGCCCGCGTGCTCGCAGACCGTCGAGGACGGCAGCGAGCTGGGCGGCGGGGAGGTGGTGGAGCCGGCCGAACCTCTCCGCCGGCATCCCCAGGTCGAGCGCGAGCAGGACATGCGCCTCGGTGCCGGCGATGCCGTGGGTCAGAAGGGCGGCCACGTGGCCGTCGCCGCGGTGCTCGCGCAGCGTGTTGGCGGCGTGCCACAGCCGCTCGAGCGGAGCTTCGGGGGCGGGGAGCCGCCGCAGCGCGGCGTACATGACCCGGCCCTCCGCCGGCGCGCTCGCCGCGGCTCGGGCGAGCAGATCGGCGGCGACCACGACCTCCGGGGCGTCGGCCAGCTCCCCGAGGATCCGGCGCAGAGCCGCGCCGGAGCCCCGGGTGCGAGCCTCGATGGCGGCCTCGGGGGTGGTCACGTCCCAGACGCGGGGGAGGTGCCGGGCCACCTCGCCCGGCGCGAAGCTGTAGAAGGCGGCATGCACCACCTCGGCGGGCACCTGCCCGAGAGGCGCGGCCCGGCCGGCGAAGTAGCCGTCCCAGTAGTTGTCGCGCAGGCCCAGGGCGACGAGCGCGTCGTTGGGCTCCTCGGCGAAGAAGGTCACCAGGCAGATCGGCTCGGTCAGCTCGAACAGCCGTCGGGCGTGGACGCCGGCAGCGGTGGGGCTAGCGGCCACGGAGGGGGAGCTCATGCCCGTGTCGACCGCGCTGCGCGGTCGAAATCATCTCTCGCCGCCAGGTATCCAGAGCACGTCGCCCTGCTCCTGGTTGGCGTGCCTCGCGAGGATGAACAGCAGGTCCGACAGCCGGTTCAGGTAGCGGATCGCGACGACGTTCATGGTGTCGCCGTGCTCGGCGTACGCCGTCCAGGCCGACCGCTCGGCACGCCGGCACACGGTGCGGGCCACATGCAGCAGGGCGGCGCCGGGGGTGCCGCCCGACAGGATGAACGACCGCAGCGGGGTGAGGCCCTCGTTGTAGGAGTCGCAGAGCGACTCCAGCCGGTCGACGTACTTCGGCAGCACGCGCAGCGGCGGGTGCTCGGGATTCTCCACCACGGGGGTGGAGAAGTCCGCGCCCACGTCGAACAGATCGTTCTGCACCCGCGTCAGCACCGTGACGACGTCGTCGGGCAGCGAGCCGAGCGCCAGCGCGGCGCCCAGGTGGGCGTTGGTCTCGTCGACGTCGGCGTACGCCGCCAGCCGCAGGTCGGACTTCGTGGTCTCGCTGAAGTCGCCCAGACGCGTCGTGCCGTCGTCGCCGGTGCGCGTGTAGATCCGGGTGAGGTTGACCATGGGGCGAGGTTAGCCGTCGCCCGCACGGGGGTACCTCCGGGTCGGCTCGACACACCGTTACGAAATTGTGGCAACCGTTTCGGCGTGACGTGCGTCATAGTAAGTAGGTCGAGTCGGACACGACAGCGATGCGTGAGGCGGGGTCGGGGGGCCCCGCCACACGTTCGGGCATTGCTGGAGCACCGACAGAACGGGGGTAGGGCATGGACATCGTGAGCGACGGGCCCACGTTGGTCCTCGGGGGCGAGTTCGACGTGCGATGCACCGGCGACGTGCGCCGGGCTCTCTACGAGCAGCTCGCCGTCCACGACTCCGACCTCGTCGTCGACCTCACCGGTGTGGTCGCCATCGACGTCACCGCGCTCAAGGTGCTCGCGGTGGCCAGCCGTGAAGCGAGCCGCCGGGGTGGCCACCTGACGCTGCGCGGGTGCGGTCCCCATGTCATGCGCATGCTGCACATGACCCGCCTCATTCGCCTGGTCGAGGTCGAGCGAACCGCGGTCTCCGCCTGATCCGCCCGCGTCGCCGGTCCGCTGCGGGCCGGTCGCGATGTTGGATGTCCCACACGCCGCGTGCCTTAACTCCTCGCCCGGCGCGCCCTACCGTTAGCGCATGACCGACCCCGATCGGCCTCAGCCTGAGCGCGCCGCGAAGGACCGCCCGTGGATGATGCGCACCTACGCCGGCCACTCGACGGCCGCCGCGTCCAACGCGCTCTACCGCACCAACCTCGCCAAGGGGCAGACGGGCCTCTCGGTGGCCTTCGACCTGCCGACGCAGACCGGCTACGACCCCGACGACCGGCTGGCCCGTGGCGAGGTCGGCAAGGTGGGCGTCCCGGTGCCGCACCTGGGCGAGATGCGTCGGCTCTTCGACGACATCCCGCTGACCGCGATGAACACCTCGATGACGATCAACGCCACCGCGATGTGGCTGCTGGCGCTCTACCAGGTGGCGGCGGAGGAGCAGCACCCTGACCTCGACCCGGCCGAGGTCGCCGCGCAGCTGGCCGGCACCACCCAGAACGACATCATCAAGGAGTACCTCTCCCGCGGGACCTACGTCTTCCCGCCGGACCACTCGCTGCGCCTCACCGCCGACCTGATCGCCTACACCGTCCACGCGATCCCTCAGTGGAACCCGGTCAACATCTGCAGCTACCACCTCCAGGAGGCCGGGGCGACGCCGGTGCAGGAGCTGGCCTACGCGCTCTCCACGGCCATCGCGGTGCTCGACCGGGTGCGCGCCTCCGGTCAGGTCGACGAGGCCGACTTCGCGACGGTCGTCGGTCGGATCTCCTTCTTCGTCAACGCGGGGGTGCGCTTCGTCGAGGAGATGTGCAAGATGCGCGCCTTCGTGGAGCTGTGGGACGAGGTCACCCGCGAGCGCTACGGCGTCACCGACCCGGCGATGCGCCGCTTCCGCTACGGCGTGCAGGTCAACTCCCTCGGCCTCACCGAGGCGCAGCCGGAGAACAACGTGCAGCGCATCGTGCTCGAGATGCTCGGCGTCACGCTGTCCAAGAAGGCCCGTGCCCGGGCCGTCCAGCTGCCCGCCTGGAACGAGGCGCTCGGCCTGCCGCGCCCCTGGGACCAGCAGTGGTCGCTGCGGCTGCAGCAGGTGCTGGCCTTCGAGTCCGACCTGTTGGAGTACGACGACCTGTTCGACGGCTCTCCCGTCGTGGAGGCGAAGGTCGCCGAGCTGGTGACCGGCGCCCGCGAGGAGATGGACCGGATCCAGGCGATGGGCGGCGCGATCGCGGCCGTCGAGGCGGGCTACATGAAGCAGGCCCTGGTCTCCTCCCACGCCGCGCGCCGCGCCCGCATCGAGGCCGGGGACGAGCAGATCGTCGGCGTCAACGTCTTCACCACCACCGAGCCGTCGCCGCTCACGGCCGACCTCGACGCGGCGATCCAGACGCCCGACCCCGAGGCCGAGCGGGCCGCCGTCGCCTCGGTGCAGGAGTGGAAGGCCCAGCGTGACGAGGCCGCGGTCGCCGAGGCACTCTCCCGGCTGGCCGCCGACGCCAAGACCGACGTCAACCTGATGACCGCGACGCTGGCCGCCGCCCGTGCCGGGGCGACCACGGGGGAGTGGTCGGCCACGCTGCGCGAGGTCTTCGGCGAGTACCGCGCCCCCACCGGCGTCGCTGGAGCCGTGGGCGTCGCCGAGGCGGGGGCCGGGCTGACGCGTGTCCGCGAGCGGGTGCGGACCACCGGTGACGAGCTGGGTGGGCGGCTGCGGCTGCTGGTCGGCAAGCCGGGGCTCGACGGTCACTCCAACGGCGCCGAGCAGGTGGCCGTGCGGGCCCGCGATGCGGGCTTCGAGGTGATCTACCAGGGCATCCGCCTCACCCCCGAGCAGATCGTCGCGGCCGCCGTGGCCGAGGACGTGCACTGCGTGGGCCTCTCGATCCTCTCCGGCTCGCACATGGAGCTGGTCCCAGCGGTCCTGGACGGGCTGCGGGCGGCCGGCCTGGACGACGTGCCGGTGGTGGTCGGGGGGATCATCCCGGACGCCGACGCCCGGGCGCTGCGGGAGCGGGGCGTCGCGGCGGTCTACACCCCCAAGGACTTCGGGCTCACCGAGATCATGGACGGCATCGTCGAGGTGATCCGCGCGGCGCACGACTTGGGCTGAGCCGTCGGCCGTCGGAACCAAGGTGAGGCACACCTAAGTTCGGGCTGCTACGCTGGCGGACGTGGGCAAGCCGCGGAAGCCGAAGTCGAAGTGCTGCAACGACCGCCCGCGCTGCGGCCGCTGCCCGATCCGGATGCTGAAGGACGGGACGCTCCCCGCGGGGTATACGGTCAAGAGGCGCAAGCTCGTCAAGACCAAGAAGCTCGCGGCCTGAGCCGCGAGCCGTCCCGGCAGGAGGCCCGGTGCCCGCGTCCCGCTTCGTCGACCAGCTCAACGTGCAGATCGGCAACGAGCTGGCCGCGCACCACCAGTACCTCGCCTGCGCGATCCACTACGACGCGCAGACGATGCCGCAGATGGCCGCCTTCTTCTACGGCCAGGCGCTCGAGGAGCGCGACCACGCCATGATGATGGTGCAGTACCTCCTCGACAGCGACGCCGAGGTGTCCATCCCGGCCATCGAGGCGCCGGTGGGCTCCTTCGCCGACGTGGTCGCGCCGGTCGCTCTGGCGCTGGAGCAGGAGAAGCGGGTCACCGAGCAGATCAACGGCCTGCTGCGGATCGCCCGCGACGAGTCCGACTTCGCCTCCGAGCAGTTCATGCAGTGGTTCATCAAGGAGCAGGTCGAGGAGGTCGCCACGATGAGCGACCTGCTGACCGTGGTGACCCGCAACGCCGACGACCTCGAGGACATCGAGGAGTACGTCGCCCGCGAGCAGGCCGGCGAGGGCGTCGACCCCACGGCTCCGCGGATCGCCGGCGCCTGACCGCACGCCATGGCCAGGGTCACCGTCGTCGGCGCCGGCGTCGTGGGGCTGTCCTGCGCCGTGCGGCTGCTCGAGGCCGGCCATCGGGTCGACGTCCTGGCCCGGGAGCGGCCGCTGGAGACGACCTCCGCCGCGGCCGCCGCGATCTGGTACCCCTACCTCGCCGAGCCGCGCGAGCGGGTGCTCGGCTGGGGGGCCACGTCGTACGCCGTCTTCGCGGGGCTCGCTGGCGACGAGCCGGCCGCGGGCGTCGTGCTTCGTCGCGGCACCGAGGCGTTCCGCGAGCCGGCGCCCCGCCCCTGGTGGGCGGACGCGGTGCCCGACCTGACGCCCAGCGTCGGGCTGCCCGAGGGCTTCGGTGCCGGCTGGTCGTTCACCGCCCCGGTGGTGGAGATGCCGCTCTACCTCCGCTGGCTGACCGGCCGGGTCCAGCAGCTGGGAGGCACCCTCACCCGGCTCACCCTGACGGCACTGCCCATCGGCCCCGACCTGGTCGTGAACTGCACCGGCCTCGGGGCGCGGCACCTGGCCGCCGACCACGAGGTGGTGCCGGTGCGCGGGCAGGTGGTCTACGTCGAGCAGAGGGGCCTCGAGCACTGGTGGCTCGACGGCAGCGGGCTCAGCTATGTCATCCCGCGCAGCAAGGACATCGTCGTCGGGGGCACCGAGCAGCGGGGCGAGTGGAACCCGACCCCCGACCCGGCGACCGCCGAGCGCATCCTGCACCGGGCCCGTGAGCTGGTGCCGGCGCTGGCCGGGGCCCGGGTGGTGGGGCACCGGGTCGGGCTGAGGCCCGCGCGGGCGGTCGTACGCCTGGAGCGGGAGGGGCAGGTGATCCACTGCTACGGCCACGGTGGGTCGGGGGTGACCATCTCGTGGGGCTGCGCCGCGGAGGTCGCGGCGCTGGCCGGAGATGCCTGAGCGACGCTCAGCCGCGCCGACGCATCACCAGCCACGCCCCGGCCGCACCGAGGAGCAGCCCGGCCAGGGCGCCGGCGCCCGGGGCCCAGCCCGCGTCGAGCTGCCGGCCCAGGGTCAGGCCGAGCGCGACCAGCAGCATCACACCCAGCGCCAGGAAGACCCGGACCAGCATCTCCTGCACGAACAGCGTGGTGAACGAGCCGGTGCCGCCGTCGCGGGTCAGCTCCTGCACGCGCACCACTGCCGAGGGGTCGAGCGGGCCGTAGATGTGGGGGTAGCGCTCGTCGCCGACCTGGTCCTCCTGCCAGGGCACGTCGAGCTGCTCGGTGTCGATCGTGAGCAGCACCAGGGGCACCCCGGCCTCGCGGTAGAACCGGCTGAACACCGTCGGCACCTGGTGGCGGTGAGCGGCGTGCAGGAAGCCCTCGTCCGCGAGGGAGCGGCCGAGGGTGGAGACGGTGTAGGCGCCGGAAGCGCGGGCCGCCTCCCAGTCGGCGGCGCGGGCGATGTGGAAGATCTCCATGCCAGGAGTCCTCAGAAGAGCCGGTGCTCGGCGTTGTCGATGCCGCGCAGCGCGTCGTAGTCGACGACCGCGCAGGCGATGCCACGGTCGGTGGCGAGCACCCGTGCCTGGGGCTTGATCTCCTGGGCGGCGAAGATGCCCCGCACCGCGCCCTTGCGGGTCAGCGCGGGGTCGCGGTTGAGCAGGTCGAGGTAGCGGGTCAGCTGCTCGACGCCGTCGATCTCGCCGCGCCGCTTGATCTCCACCGCGACCGAGAGCCCGTCGGTGTCGCGGCACATCAGGTCGACCGGGCCGATCGCGGTGGGGAACTCCCGACGGACCAGGGTCAGCCCGTCGGCCAGGCTCTCGGGATGCTCGGCCAGCAGCTCCTGCAGGTGCTTCTCCACACCGTCCTTCTGCAGGCCGGGGTCGACGCCCAGGTGGTGGCTCGAGTCGTGGTGGATCTCCTCGATCAGGATGCGCAGCGTGTCGTCGCTCGTGGAGGTCACCACCCACTCCACCTGGCCGTCGTCGGTGGCACCCTCCCGCACCGTGCACGGGGGTGACATCCAGTTGAGCGGCTTGTAGGAGCCGCCGTCGGAGTGCACCAGCACCGACCCGTCGGCCTTCAGCATCAGCACCCGGGTGGCCATCGGCAGGTGCGCGGTCAACCGGCCGGCGTAGTCCACCTGACAGCGCGCCACGACGAGTCTCACGGGGAGGCAATCTACCTGTCCTGGAGACCCGGTCGGGCTGTTGCCTACCTCACGGCACGGGTGGCTGCGTGCGTGACATGATCCGGCCATGACCAGCAGCCCCGTGTCCGACGCCCCTGCCAGCCGTGAGTTCCACACGATCGGCGTGATCGGGCTCGGGACCATGGGCGCCGGCATCGCCGAGGTCTTCGCTCGCGAGGGCTTCACGGTCGTGGCGGTGGAGGTCGACGACGCCGCGGTCGAGCGCGGTCGCGGCCATCTGGAGCACTCCACCGGCCGGGCGGTCGCGCGCGGCAAGATGAGCGAGGACGACCAGGCGGAGCTGCTGGGGCGGATCTCGCTGACGACGAGGATGGAGGACGCCAAGGACGCCGACTTCGTCGTGGAGGCCGTCGTCGAGTCGCTCGAGGTCAAGAAGGAGATCTTCCGCCGGCTCGACGAGATCGTGCGTCCCGACGCGATCCTCGCCACCAACACCTCCTCGCTCTCGGTCACCGCGATCTCCACGGCCAACTCCAGGCCGGGCCGCGTCGTCGGCGTCCACTTCTTCAACCCGGCCCCGGTGCAGAACCTCGTCGAGATCGTCCGCACCGTGGTGACCGAGCCGCAGGTGCTCGCGGACGTCCAGGCCCTGCTCGGGCGACTGGGCAAGAGCCCGGTGATCTGCGGCGACAAGGCCGGTTTCATCGCCAACACCCTGCTGTTCGGCTACCTCAACCACGCGGTGTCGATGTTCGAGGGCCGCTACGCCACCAGGGAGGACATCGACGCCGCCATGCGTTTCGGGTGCGGCTACCCGATGGGGCCGCTCGCGCTGCTCGACCTGATCGGCCTCGACACGGCGTACGAGATCCTGGACACGATGTACAAGCAGGGTCGTGACCGCCTGCACGCCCCGGCGCCGATCCTCAAGCAGATGGTGACCGCCGGGCTGCTGGGCCGGAAGTCCGGCCGCGGCTTCTACACCTATGCCGAGCCCGACAGCTCCGCCGTGGTGCCCGACCAGCTGACCCCGTCGGCCGACGACGCCCCCCAGCTGCGCCGCGAGATCCGGGTGGTCGGCGTCGTCGGCACCGGCACGATGGCCTCGGGCATCGTCGAGGTCTTCGCCAAGGCCGGCTTCGACGTGGTCTACGCCGGCCGGTCTCAGGCCAAGGTCGACGGAGTGCGCGCCACCATCGAGCGTTCCCTCGACAAGGCCATCCAGCGCGGCAAGCTCGAGGAGTCGGCGAAGGCCGAGGTGCTCGGCCGACTGCGCGGCACCAGCTCGCTCGACGACCTGGCCGAGGTCGACGTCGTCGTCGAGGCGATCGCCGAGGACCTCCAGGTCAAGACGACGCTGTTCGAGAACCTCGACGAGATCTGCAAGCCCGGCGCGATCCTGGCCACCACCACCTCCTCGCTGCCGATCATTGCGCTGGCGAAGGCGACCTCGCGCCCCCAGGACGTCGTCGGGATGCACTTCTTCAACCCGGCTCCGATCATGAAGCTGGTCGAGGTGGTGTCGACCGTGTCGACCTCCGGTGAGGTGGCCGAGACGGTCCGCGCGCTGTGCACGCAGGTCGGCAAGGTCGCGGTCTCGTGCGGCGACCGGGCCGGCTTCATCGTCAACGCGCTGCTCTTCCCCTACCTCAACGACGCGGTGAAGATGCTCGAGGCGCACTACGCCTCGGCCGACGAGATCGACACGGCGATGAAGCTCGGCTGTGCGCTGCCGATGGGGCCCTTCGAGCTCCTCGACGTGGTCGGCAACGACGTCTCGCTGGCGATCCAGCGCGAGCTCTACCTCGAGTTCCGCGAGCCGGGTTTCGCGCCGGCGCCCCTGCTGGAGCACCTGGTGACTGCCGGCTACCTGGGTCGCAAGACCAAGCGCGGCTTCCGCGACTACTCCGCGGTCTGAGGCTGCGCCGCTCGTCGTGGAGAACCCGCCGCTGGCCGAGGGCCCCTTGGCGTCGCGCTCGACGTCGCGCACAGTGGGGGAATGATGCCGCTCGCCGCCCGACTGCTCGTCATCGCCGTCACCGCCGCCGTGGTGACCGGGGGGCCGGGCCCGGGTCCGGCGGCGGCCGACGTGACACTGCCGTCCCCGAAGACCGACGTCGACTACCAGCTGGGCGGCAACAAGGCGCTGCCCGCGCACGTGGGCATCGTGGTCCGCGACCGTGAGGCCAAGGCGTCGAAGCGGGCCTACTCGGTCTGCTACGTCAACGCATTCCAGACCCAGCCGGGTGAACGGCGCTTCTGGCGCACGAAAGCCTGGGGTCTGGTGCTGAAGAAGGACGGCAAGCCGGTGGTCGACTCGGCCTGGGGGGAGTGGCTGCTCGACATCCGCACCCCCGCCAAGCGCAGGAAGCTCGCCCGGATCATCGGCGGCTGGGTGCAGGGGTGCGCCGACGACGGCTACGAGGCCGTGGAGTACGACAACCTCGACTCCTTCAGCCGCAGCCGCGGCCTGCTCAAGCCGCGGCATACCAAGCACTACGCCCGCCGCCTGGTCTCTGTCGCGCACGACGCCGGCCTCGCTGCGGCGCAGAAGAACCGCGCCGGCTGGGACGGGACCGTGGTGGGCTACGACGTCGCCATCGCCGAGGAGTGCGGCCGGTGGAAGGAGTGCGGCAGCTATCGGTCGCACTACGGCAACCGCGTGCTGGTGGTGGAGTACCGCAAGAAGGACTTCCGCTACGCCTGCCGGACGTGGGGCAGCAGGCTCCCGATCGTGCTCCGAGACAAGGCACTCTCCCCGACGGGCATCCGCCGCTACTGCTGAGCGCCCCCCTCCGAGGGGCCGTCCGCCGGCCCGCCAGGGGGTGTCTCCGCCGCCTTGCGCGCGCGGTAGGCCGCCACAGCGGTGCGGTTGCCGCACGTGGTGGAGCAGAAGCGGCGCGACCGGTTGCGGGACAGGTCGGCGACCACCCCGGCGCAGCCGTCGGCCGCGCACGTCGAGATGCGGGCCAGCTCGTCGGCGCGGAGCAGGTCGACCACGGCCATGGCCGTCTCGACCGCGATCCGGGTGGAGAGCGGGCGGTCGGGGTCGACCAGGTGCAGGTGCCAGTCCCAGCCGTGGTGCCGGACCAGCCGGGGGAGCGCCCGGCTCTCGGCGAAGACGGCGTTGACCAGCCCCACCATGTCGTCGCGGTCGGCCAGCAGCAGCTCCCGCAGCTGCGGCCGGAGGCCACGGACCGCGGCCAGCTCGGACTGGTCACCGCTCCGGGAGCCGCTGTAGGAATGCCGCGCGAAGAACCCGTCGAGCTCCGCCACGGTGGTGAGGGTGTCAGGCTCCTCCGCGGAGTTGACCAGGTCGGCCGCCGCCGCCAGCGCGGAGGCCGTGTCATGGGCAAAACGCATGTTGACAGGTTACATCACGACCGCCTAGCGTCATCAGCCATGACGGCAGTTGACCATGACGCGCCAGTGGGGGAGGCCGCCCCGCCCTCCGCGCAGGCCTCCACGGTCGGGCTGGCACTCGCGGCGGTCTCCGCCGCGTCGTTCGGGCTGTCCGGCCCGCTCGCGCGCGGACTGATGGACGCCGGCTGGAGTCCCGGCGCCGCCGTGACGGCGCGGGTCTCGGTGGCCGCGCTGGTGCTGCTGCCACCCGGTCTGGTGGCGCTGCGCGGGCGCTGGGGGCTGCTGCGGCAGCACCTGGGACTGGTGGTCGGCTTCGGGCTGATCGCGGTGGCCGGGTGCCAGCTGGCGTTCTTCCTCGCCGTGACCCATCTTCAGGTGGGGGTGGCGCTGCTCGTGGAGTACACCGCGCCCGTGGCGGTCGTCGGGTGGCTGTGGCTGCGCTTCGGCCACCGCCCGACCCGCCTGACGGTCCTCGGTGGCGCGCTCTCGGCGCTCGGCCTGGTCCTCGTGCTCGACCTCACCGGCGGCCTGGGCGCCGTCAGCCTGCCTGGGCTCGGCTGGGCCCTGCTGGCCATGCTCGGCGCGGCGACGTACTTCGTCCTGTCGGCCCAGCAGGCCGGCTCGCTGCCGCCGATGACGCTCGCGGCGGGCGGCCTCGTGGTCGGCTCCGGGGGGCTGCTGGTGGCGGCCGCTGTCGGTCTGCTGCCGTTCGCGGCCACGACCGCGACGGTCGCCTACGTCCCGGCGGACGTGCCCTGGTGGGGCGCCGTCCTGACGCTGGGCGTGGTGACCGCCGCGGTGTCCTACAGCACCGGCATCGCCGCAACCCGGCGGCTGGGGTCGCGGCTGGCGTCCTTCGTCGCGCTCAGCGAGGTGCTCGCGGCGGTGCTGTGGGCATGGTTGCTCGTCGGCGAGCTGCCTCGGCCGGTCCAGCTGGTGGGCGGCCTGCTGGTGGTCGCCGGCGTCGTCGTGGTGAAGCTGGGGGAGGCGCCCGGCCGGTCGCGCTGAGCGCGACGCGGCGTGGGCGTCGCCACCGACGGGGAGGTCAGTCCTCCTCGCCGGACTCCTCGGCGGACTCCTCGGCGGACTCCTCGGCGCTGTCCTCGGGAGCCTCGTCCTCGTCCTCGTCGTCGTCCGAGCGGTCGGTGAAGCCGGTCACGACGTCCTTGAGCGAGGCCAGCTGGGCGCCGATCGCGTCGCGCCGGCGGCTGACCTTGGCCAGCTCGGCCTGGGCGGCGGCGAGGGCCTTGTCGGCGTCGCCGGTCGCGGTGGAGGTGATGGTCTCGGCCTGGTCCTGCGCCGCCGCCACGAGCTGCTCGGCCTCGCGACGGGCGCGGGCGAGCAGGGCCTCGGCCTCCTGCTGCGTCTGCTGGCGATGCTGGGTGGCCTGCTGGGTCGTCTCGCGGGCCCGCTGCTCGGCGGAGGCCGCGCGCTGCTCGGCCTCCTCGACCAGTCGCTTGGTCTCGGCGGTGGCCTGGGCGTGGTGGTCGGAGGCCTCCTTGGCCAGCCGCTCCTTCTCGACGGCGAGCGTGCGACGTGCCTCCTGGACCTCACGGTCGGCCGCAGCCCGCATCTGGTCGGCCTCGCGCTGGACGTTGGTGCGCAGCTCGGCGGCCTCCTGCTCGGCGGCCAGCTTGAGCTGGTCGGCCTCGCGCTGGGCCGCGGCGCGCAGGTCGTCGGCCTCGGCCTTGGCCAGGTCGCGCTCCTGCTCGGCCTCGGAGATCAGCCGGGCGCGGGTGTCCTCGATCTCCTTGGTCATCGCCTGTCGGTCGGCCTCGATGTCGCGCTTGCCGTCGGAGCGCAGCGCCTTGGCGTCGCGCTCGGCCTGCTCCTTGACCTCGGCGGCGGCCCGCACGGCGGAGTCGCGGACGTCGGCGGCCTCCTCCTCGGCCAGCCGCAGCATGGCGGAGGCGCGGCCGCCCAGACCGGCATACGACGGCGTCTGGTTCTCCGAGAGCTCCTGGCGCAGCTGGTCGAGCTCCTCGCGCAGCGAGGCGATCGTCTTGTCGGACTCGGCCAGGCGGGCGTCGACCCCGGCGCGCTCACCGGCGATCTGCCGCAGCCGCGCGTCGACGGCGTCCTTGTCGTAGCCGCCGCGGCGCACCAACGGCAGACCGCCCTGGGGCGCTGCCGCACTCGGTGCGGCCCCGGCCGTGGTCCTGGTGTCGGCGGCGTCCCCATCGCCGTCGCTGAAGATGGACAGACCCTGCTCGCTCATGTGTCGGCGTACCTCTTCTGTGGGGTTGTTCGGTGGGGTTGGTGCGGTCGTCACGACCGGGTTCCAGTGTGTCGGATCATCCGACCACACGACACCCCGGGTCCGAGATGGAACAACCCAAGAGGACAGGGACATCTCACCCCGCGGCGCGAGCGTTCCTGCAGGGGGTGAGCCGAAGCCACAGGAGAGGGTGCGTCACACCCCACGGAAGCGGTTGATGGCCTCGAGGTGCTGGTCGCGCATCTCGTGGTCGCGCACCCCGAGACCCTCCTCGGGAGCCAGGCAGAGCACGCCCACCTTGCCCTGGTGGGCGTTGCGGTGGACGTCGAGCGCGGCCTGGCCGACCTCCTCCAGCGGGTAGGTCTGCGACAGGGTCGGGTGGATCATCCCCTTGGCGATCAGCCGGTTGGCCTCCCACGACTCGCGGTAGTTGGCGAAGTGGGAGCCGATGATGCTCTTGAGGTTCATCCAGAGGTAGCGGTTGTCGTACTGGTGCAGGTAGCCGCTGGTCGACGCGCAGGTCACGATCGTGCCGCCCTTGCGAGCGGCGTAGACGGAGGCGCCGAAGGTCTCCCGGCCAGGGTGCTCGAAGACGATGTCGACGTCCTCGCCGCCGGTGAGCTCGCGGATCGTGGCCCCGAAGCGGCGCCACTCCATCTGGTCCTGGGTGTGCTCGTCCTTCCAGAACCGGTAGTCCTCCGCGGACCGGTTGATGATCAGCTCGGCGCCCATCGCGCGGCAGATGTCGGCCTTCTCCTCGCTGGAGACCACGCAGACCGGCACGGCGCCACCGTTGAGGGCGTACTGCGTCGCGAAGCCGCCGAGGCCGCCTGAGGCACCCCAGATCAGCACGTTGTCGCCCTGCTTCATGCCGGCGCCGTTGCGCGACACCAGCTGGCGGTAGGCGGTGGAGTTGACCAGCCCTGGGGAGGCCGCCTCCTCCCAGGTGAGGTGGGCGGGCTTGGGCATCAGCTGGTTGGACTTCACCAGCGCCACCTCGGCGAGGCCGCCGAAGTTGGTCTCGAAGCCCCAGATCCGCTGCTCCGGGTCGAGCATCGTGTCGTTGTGGCCGTCGGGGGACTCCAGCTCCACCGACAGGCAGTGCGCGACGACCTCGTCACCGGCGTTCCACAGGTGCACGCCCGGGCCGGTGGCCAGCACCACGCCGGCCAGGTCGGAGCCGACCACGTGGTAGGGCAGGTCGTGCCGCTTGGCCAGCGGCGAGACCCGGCCGTAGCGCTCCAGGAAGCCGAACGTCGACACAGGCTCGAAGATCGAGGTCCAGACCGTGTTGTAGTTGATCGCGCTGGCCATCACCGCCACCAGCGCCTCGCCCGGCCCGAGCTCGGGCACCGGCACCTCGTCGACGTGGAGGGAACGGCGGGGGTCCTTCTCCTTGCTCGGCATCCCCTCGAACATGTCCACCTCGTCCTTGTGCACCGTCACGGCGCGGTAGGAGGTCGGGCACCCCCAGGGCGGCGAAGTCCGCGGCCGTGGTGTCGCCGGCGAGGATGGCGTCGAGGATCTGCTGCACGGGTTCTCCTGTTGCTCAGGTGGCTTGGATGGCTCGGGGCTCAGGGGTGGGGGCTCAGGGGTGGGGGCTCAGGGGTGGCGGGGCTCAGAGGTGGGGTCTCGTGGTCGGTGGGTCGCTCAGTGCGCGGCGTCGGCCGGCTGGACCAGCTCGACGAGGACGCCGCCGGCGTCCTTGGGGTGGATGAAGTTGACCTTCGAGCCGGCGGTCCCGCGCTTCGCGACGTCGTACAGCAGCCGCAGGCCGCGGCCGCGCAGCACCTCGGCGACCGCCTCGACGTCGACGACCCGGAACGCCAGCTGCTGCAGGCCCGGCCCCGAGCGGTCGAGGAACGTGGCGATGGTCGACTCCGGGGTGAGCGGGGCCAGCAGCTGGAGGCAGGAGTCGGTGTCGCCGACCGCGACCATCGCCTCTCGCACCCCCTGCTCCTCGTTGGTCTCCTCGTGCACGACGCGCATGCCGTAGGCGTCGCGGTAGAACGCGAGCGCCACGTCGAGGTCGGGCACGGCGATGCCGACGTGGTCGATCGCCGTGAACAGGTGGGCGGGCAGGCTTTCGGGCGGGGGCAGGGGTGCGCCGGTCATGGCGGACATGTTCGTACGCCGGCCTCCTCACGCGCGAGTGCATGTGACGTGTTCCTCACCGGCCGCCGCCTGCGGGCCCTCGCCCCCGGAGTGGGCGGTGGGTAGTGTCGCCGATGAACCTGCCAGCACCACCCCTCCCTGGAGGTCAGCATGTCCGGATCCGTGATCGTCGCCGGCGCCCGCACCCCGATCGGCCGCCTGCTCGGCGGGCTGAAGGACCTCTCGGCCGCCGACCTGGGCGGGGTCGCCATCGAGGGGCGCTCTGGAGAAGGCCGGTGTGGCCCCCGACCAGGTCGACTACGTCATCATGGGCCAGGTCATCCAGGCCGGGGCGGGTCAGATCACCGCGCGTCAGGCCGCCGTCAAGGCGGGCATCCCGATGACGCGTGCCGTCGATCACCATCAACAAGGTCTGCCTGTCCGGCATCAACGCGATCGCGATGGCCGACCAGCTGATCCGTGCCGGCGAGCACGAGGTCGTCGTGGCCGGCGGCATGGAGTCGATGACCCAGGCGCCGCACCTGCTGCCGAAGAGCCGCGAGGGCTTCAAGTACGGCGACACGGCGCTGGTCGACTCGATGGCCTACGACGCGCTCTACGACCAGTTCACGCACCAGGCGATGATCAACCTGACCGACACCTGCAACGCGGCCGGCGTGCAGCTGACCCGCGAGGAGCAGGACGCCTTCTCCGCCCGGTCCCACCAGCGGGCCGCGCTGGCCTGGAAGAACGGCCTCTTCGACGACGAGGTCGTGCCGGTGACGATCTCGACGCGCCGCGGCGACGTCGTCGTGTCCCAGGACGAGGGCGTGCGCGGCGACACCACCGCCGAGTGCGCTCTCCGGACTCCGCCCGGTCGCCAAGGACGGCACCATCACCGCCGGCTCGGCCTCGCAGATCTCCGACGGCGCCTGCGCCGTGGTCGTGATGAGCAAGGCCAAGGCCGAGGAGCTCGGGCTGACCTGGCTGGCCGAGATCGGCGCCTCGGGCCAGGTCGCCGGGCCCGACTCCACCCTGCAGCTGCAGCCCGCGCGGGCGATCGAGCTGGCCGCGCAGAAGGAGGGCATCGCCGTCGCCGACATCGACCTCTTCGAGCTCAACGAGGCCTTCGCCGCGGTGGGCATCGAGTCGGCACGCCAGCTCGGTGTCGACGAGGACCGCGTCAACGTCAACGGCGGCGCGATCGCGCTGGGCCACCCGGTCGGCATGTCCGGCGCCCGGATCGTGCTCCACCTCGCGCTGGAGCTCCAGCGCCGCGGCGGCGGCGTCGGCGCGGCGGCGCTGTGCGGCGGCGGCGGCCAGGGCGACGCCCTGATCGTCCGCGTCCCCGCCTCCTGAACCGGCCGGCCGCCTCGGTGTCACGCTCCGCGCCGGTCACCGACCTGGTGGCCCGCGCGCGTGCCGGCGACGCCCGGGCGGTGGCCCGGCTGATCTCGCTGGGTCGAGGACGAGGCTCCTGCGCTGCGCGAGGTGATGGCGGCGCTGGCCCCCGACACCGGGCGCGCCCAGGTCGTCGGGCATCACCGGCCCGCCGGGCGTCGGCAAGTCCACGACCACCTCGGCGCTGGTCGGGCGCGCTGCGCGCGGGCGGGCACGCCGGGTGGGCGTGCTCGCGGTCGACCCGTCGTCGCCGTTCTCCGGCGGTGCGCTGCTCGGCGACCGGGTGCGGATGGGGGAGCACGCCGTCGACCCCGACGTCTTCATCCGCTCGATGGCCTCGCGCGGCCACCTGGGCGGCCTCGCCTGGAGCACGCCGCAGGCGCTGCGCGTGCTCGACGCCGCCGGCTTCGACGTCGTCCTCGTCGAGACGGTCGGCGTCGGGCAGAGCGAGGTCGAGGTGGCCGGCCCTGGCCGACACCACGCTGGTGCTGCTGGCCCCCGGCATGGGCGACGGCATCCAGGCTGCCAAGGCCGGCGTGCTCGAGATCGGCGACCTCTACGTCGTCAACAAGGCCGACCGCGACGGCGCCGACCAGCTGCGCCGTGAGCTGCGCAGCATGGTGGCGCTGGTCGACCGGCCGTCAGGTGGCTGGGTGCCGCCGATCGTGGCGACGGTCGCCTCTCAGGCCGAGGGGATCGACGAGCTGCTGGCAGCCGTCGACGCGCACCGGTCGTGGCTGGTCGACAGCGGCGAGCTGGCGGGTCGGCGTACCCGTCGCGCGGCGGCGGAGGTGGAGGCTCTCGCCATGGCGGCGCTCCGGGCCCGATGGGGCGGCGTGGGCGGTGCCGGGCGGGTCGACGAGCTGGCGGCCCAGGTGGTGGCCGGCACGCTCGACCCCTACGCCGCGGCCGACCGGCTGGTAGCCGAGGCGCCGGACCCCGGGTGAGCGCGCCTCACCCACTCCCGGGCATGTTGCTGCTAGGAAGGTGCCGTCATATCGGCGACGTCTGCCCGGGAGCATCCACGATGAACGCGAAGAAGCTGTTCCTCATCGTGATCGTCGTGTTCGCGGGCTTCTGGATGTTCACCGACCCCAACGGCCTCGCCGAGGCCGCGCGGGCCGGCGTCGGCCAGGTGTGGAGCCTGGCCACGCAGCTGTTCTCCGCCGTCATCGACTTCATCGCCGCGCTCACCTGAGGTCGGGGCCGCGATGAGCCTGCTCGCCAGACTCGAGCCCGACATCCGCAAGCACCTGCTGCGCGACGAGGGCGAGGTGGTCGTCGACGAGATCGCCAAGCACTGGGTCGCCTACTCGCGGCCGCTGTTCGAGGTGGTCGTCGCGATGGCGCTGCTGATGACGATCCCGTTCGTCACCCTCGATCTGGCCTGGGTGCCGATCCTGTTCTCGGTCGGGGTGCTGGCGCACGCCGTGTGGCGGGCCCTGCAGGTCAAGGTCGACCGGTTCGTCGTCACCAACATGCGGGTGTTCCGCATCCACGGCGTCCTCAACCGCAAGATGGCCACCGTGCCGCTGATGCGGATCCTCGACATCACGGTGGCCAAGCCGCTCACCGGGCGGCTGCTCGGCTACGGCCACTTCGTGTTCGAGTCGGCCGCCCAGGAGCAGGGCCTGCGCGAGATCGCTTTCGTGGGCCGGCCCGACGACCGCGACCTGGAGATCCAGCGGGTGCTGCAACGATCGGGCGTGCGCGGCCCGCGGCTGGTCAACTGACCGCCCCACGTCAGCGCGGGGCGGCCGACCCGACGGGAAGCGTCTGGCCACTCAGTCCGCTCGAGGCGCTGCTGGCGAGGAAGAGCGACAGGTCGATGACCTGCTGGTCGACGACGGTGCGGGCGGCCATCGTGCGGGTGAGCAGCGGGCCGTCGCCGTGCGCGCCTGCTGCGGTCGGCACGAGGAGCTGCTCGCCACGCGGTGCCGGCACCGACAGGGGAGCGGTCACCGTGTTGACCCGCACCCCGACCCGTCCCCAGGTGCCGCCGAGACGCTGGGTGGTCCGCTCCAGCTCGGCGTCGGGGCCGGGGCCCGACGCGGGCCCACCGGTGGCCAGGGCGAACCAGCCGCGGGTGGCTGGCAGGTTGACGATGCTGCCTCCACCGCGCATCGTGCTGGCCGCCATCCGGTGCCGCAGCCGGATCGCCAGCTGGAACGGCCCGATGAGCGTGAGCCGCGCCGCCTGAGCGAGGAACTCTCGCTCGGCGTCGTCGGCGGTGGTGCTGATCCGCGGCGCCGCCGCGTTGACGAGGATGTCGAGCGGGCCCAGCCGCGGGGCAAGGGCGGCGATCTCGTCGCCGTCGGTGAGGTCGAGCTGGTGGTAGCCGAACCGCGCGACGCTCGCGTCGTAGTAGGACACCAGCGAGGCGGTGCCCGTCACGGAGACCTCGGCGCCGCTGTCTGCGAGGGCCTGAGCCGCCAACAGCCCGATGCCCCGCGTCCCCCCGGTGACGAGGACGCGACGACCCGAGAAGTCGTAGCTGGCTAGGCCCACCGCTCTCCTCGTCGTCTGGTCGTCGCCTCCATCATGCCCGTCGCGACAAGCGTGGCGGCACGCGTCTCAACGTAGGGGAAACTCCCCAGCGCGGCCACCTCGGACCCCGGCTGACGTCTGCCGGTGGGAACTGGTGGAATGGGGAGGTGAACCTGTCAGCGATCCTGGCCGACCTCCCCGAGAACCCCCGCGTCGTGGCCACCGGCAACCACGTCACACCGTGGCACACGCTGGCGCTTGTCGACGCCGCACTGCCGGCGTACCGCCTGTGGGTGCTCAACGGTCAGCACGGTCTCCCCGACCGCGACGGGGTCACCCTCGAGACGTCGTTCGTGGGGCCGGCGCAGCGCCGCTCACCACGGCTGTCCTACGTGCCCTGCCGGCTGTCGCTGGTGCCGCTGACCTTCCAGGGCCCGCTGCCGCCCGACCTGGTGCTGCTGCACACCACCCGCCCGGAGGGCGGAAAGGTCTCGCTGGGCAGCGAGGTCAACGTGATGCCCGCCGCCGTGGAGGCGGCGCGCCGGCGCGGCGGCACGGTGGTCGCGCAGGTCAACGCCCACATGCCGTGGACCTACGGCGACGCGGAGCTGCCGGTCTCGGAGATCGACCTGATGATCGAGGCCGACGAGCCGCTGCCCACCGCCCCGGTCACCGCCATCGACGACGACTCCGCCCAGATCGGCGCGTTGGTCGCCGCCCGGGTCCCCGACGGGGCGACGCTTCAGGCGGGCATCGGCGCGGTGCCTGACGCCAGCCTCCGCGGCCTGACCAGGCGCTCCGGACTGCGCGTATGGACCGAGATGTTCTCCGACAGCATCCTCGCCCTGGAACGGGCCGGCGCCTTGGACCGGCAGGTGCCGATCACCGCGTCGTTCCTGTTCGGGTCGCCCGAGCTGATGGAGTGGGTCGACCACAACGAGCGGATCCACATGGTGCGCACCGAGGTGACCAACGACCCCGCGCTGATCGCCCGCAACCCAGCGATGGTCTCGGTCAACACCGCGCTCCAGGTCGACCTCTTCGGCCAGGCCAACGCATCGCGGATCAACACCCGGATCTTCTCCGGTTTCGGCGGCCAGACCGACTTCATCGTCGGCGCCCTGCACAGCCACGGAGGCCAGGCGATGATCGCCCTCCGCTCGTGGCACCCGAAGGCCGACTGCTCCACGATCGTGCCGCTGGTCGACGAGCCGGTCACGTCGTTCCAGATGAGCGCGGTGGTCACCGAGCAGGGGGCGGCCCAGGTGTTCGGCAGCGACCAGAAGACACAGGCCCGGCAGCTCATCGAACACTGCGCCCACCCACAGGTGCGCGAGGAGCTCTACGAGGAGGCGGTGGCCCTGGGGCTGGCCCCGTAGCCCTCCACCCTAGGATGGCGCGCATGACGCAGCAGCCCTTCAGCCGTCCGGGAGCCGTGGACCTGTCGGGTCTCGGCGGCCGCCCCGCCGCCCCCGGAGCAGGTGCCGGGGGAGCGCCGGGCGGGACCTCCGGCGGGGGCGCTGGCGGGTCGGCGTACGCCGTGCCGATCGACGAGCAGAACCTCCAGGCGGTGCTCGAGTCGTCGATGACCGCACCGGTGCTGCTGGTGTTCTTCTCCCCGACCCGGATGCCCGAGTCGAGCCAGCTGGCCGACGACGTCGAGACGCTGTCCGGCGAGTTCGAGGGTCGGTTCCTCGCCGGTCTGGTCGACATCGACGCCACGCCGCAGATCGCGCAGGCGATGCAGATCCCCAGCGTGCCCCTGGTGGTCGTCGTGCTCGACGGCCGCCCGATGCCGCTGCTGCAGTCGGTGGTCCCGCTCGAGGAGCTGCGGTCCGCGCTGACGCAGGTGCTGCAGCAGCTGACCGCCCAGGGCGTGACCGGTCGGCACGCCCCGCGGGCGAGCGCTGCCCCCGAGGCCGAGCACGAGGAGGGGCCAGACCCGCGCTACGCCGCGGCGTACGACGCGCTGGAGGCGGGCGACGTCGACACCGCGATCGCCGAGTTCCAGAAGCTCGTCGACGCCAACCCAGCCGACACCGAGGCCGCCTCAGGACTGGCGATGGCCGCGATCCTGCGCCGCACCCAGGCGGTCGACCTCGACGCCGCGCGCGCCGCGGCGGCGGCCGCCCCCGACGACGTGGACGCCCAGACGATGGTCGCCGACCTCGACATGCTGGGCGGGCACGTCGAGGACGCGTTCGCGCGGCTGGTCCAGCTGGTCCGCCGCAGCGCCGGCGACGACCGGGACCGGGCCCGCCAGCACCTGCTCGACCTCTTCGCCGTCGTGGGCAACGACGACCCCCGCGTGCTGCGGGGCCGGCAGAACCTCGCCTCCGCGCTGTTCTGACCCCGCCGACATGACCGCCCCGCTGGCCGCGCCGTGACCTCCCGCGACCGCGCCGCCATCGTGCTGGTGACGCTGATCTGGGGGCTCAACTTCGTGGTCATCGACTGGGGGATGACCGGCGTGCCGCCGTTGGTGTTCGCGGCGCTGCGGTTCACGCTGGTGATGGTGCCGGCGCTGTGGCTGCCCAGGCCGGCCGTCCCGTTCCGCTACGTGGCCGCGGTCGGGGTGTTCATGTCGCTGGGCCAGTTCGCGCTGCTCTACGTCTCCCTCGACCTCGGCATGCCGCCCGGACTCGCGTCGCTCGTGCTCCAGGCGCAGGTGGTCTTCACCGTGGCCGTCGCCGCGCTGGCGCTGGGGGAGCGGCCGCTGCCGTGGCAGCTGGCGGGGATCGTGGTCGGCAGTGCAGGGCTGGTGCTGATCGGCTGGGCCCGCACCGAGGGCGGTCTGGGCTTCGCCGCCCTGGCGACGTGCGTGCTGGCGGCGCTGTCGTGGGCGGTCGGCAACGTCGTCGCCCGCGCCGCCGGCGTGCGTGCTGGTCTCTCCCTCACCGTCTGGTCGGCGGTGGTCGTGCCGGTCCCCCTCTTCGCCCTGGCCGTGCTCGTCGACGGGCCGGCCACCGTGGTCGAGGCGCTCGCCGGCCTCGGGCCGCGGGCGGCCGTGTCCACGGCGTACACCGTCGTACTGGCGTCGCTCGTGGGCTACGGCGTCTTCACCTCGATGTTGGCGAAGTACCCCTCCGCCGTGGTCGTGCCGTGGATCCTGCTGGTGCCGGTCTTCGGTATGTCGTCGGCCTGGCTGCTGCAGGGGGAACGGCCCGACCCCGTCGAGCTGGTGGGCGGGATGGTGCTGCTGGCCGGCGTGCTGCTGGCGGCCGCAACCCGCCGGCCAGGCCCGGATCCGATGGGTTCTCCTGCTCAGCCGCCAAGCGCGGACCGACCGGCCTCCAGGCGCGCCACCGGCACCCGGAAGGGCGAGCAGGAGACGTAGTCGAGCCCGACGTCGTCGAAGAAGTGGATCGAGTCGGGGTCGCCGCCGTGCTCACCGCAGACCCCGAGGTGCAGGTCAGGGCGCGCCTCGCGCCCGAACGTCGCGGCGCGCCGCACCAGCGCCCCGACGCCCTCCTGGTCGATGGACTCGAACGGTGACACCGGGAAGACGCCGGACTCGAGGTACTGCGAGAAGAACGCCGCTTCGACGTCATCGCGCGAGAAGCCCCAGGTCATCTGCGTGAGGTCGTTGGTGCCGAAGGAGAAGAACTCGGCGAACGGTGCGATCTGCTCGGCCGTGAGGGCCGCACGAGGCAGCTCGATCATGGTGCCGATGTGCACCGGCAGCTCGACCTGCTCGGCCTCCTGGACCTCGCGAGCCACGTCGAGGATCTGCGCACGCACGATCTGCAGCTCTCGCACCGAGGCGACCAGGGGGATCATGATCTCCGGCCGAGGGTCGCCACCGGCCTTGATCCTCGCGGCCGCGGCCTCGAAGACGGCTCGGGACTGCATCACGAACAGCCCGGGGATGACGATCCCGAGCCGAACCCCGCGGAGTCCGAGCATGGGGTTCTGCTCGTGGAGCCGGCGGACCGCCTCCAGCAGCTTGCGCTCGTGCTTCTTGCGGTGGCCCCGCACGTCGGCGACGGCCATCGCCACGGACAGCTCGGTGAAGTCGGGCAGGAACTCGTGCAGCGGTGGGTCGATCAGGCGGATCGTCACCGGCAGCCCGTCCATCGCCTCCAGGATCTGGGTGAAGTCCTGGCGCTGGAGAGGCAGCAGCTCGGCCAGGGCCTTCTCCTGCTCCTCGTCGTTCTCGGCGACGATGAGGTGCTCCACCAGGAGGCGCCGGTCGCCCAGGAACATGTGCTCCGTGCGGCACAGCCCGATGCCCTCGGCGCCGAACCGGCGGGCGCGCGCGGCGTCCTCCGGGGTGTCGGCGTTGGTGCGCACGTGCAGCCGGCGCTTGCTGTCGGCGTGCTCCATCAGCCGGCGTACGGCGTCGACGAGCGGCTCGTCGACGTCCTGGCCCTCGAAGTAGCGGACGACGTAGGAGTCGGCGACGGGCACCGCGCCCTGGAAGACCTCGCCGGTGGTGCCGTCGATCGAGATCATGTCGCCCTCGTGGATGGTCGGCCCTCCGCGCACCTTGAAGATGCCGTGGCGGGTGTCGACGTCGAGAGCCTCCGCGCCGCACACGCAGGTGCGGCCCATGCCGCGGGCCACCACGGCCGCGTGGGAGGTCTTGCCGCCCCGGCTGGTCAGGATGCCCTTGGCGACCATCATCCCGTGGAGGTCCTCGGGGCTGGTCTCCTTGCGGACCAGGATGACGTCCTCGCCCTTCTCGGCCCAGTCGACCGCGGTGACCCAGTCGAAGACGACCTTGCCGACGGCCGCGCCGGGGGAGGCGTTCATGCCGACGGCGAGCAGGTCACGCCGGGCCTTGTCGTCGAAGCGCGGGAACATCAGCTGGGCCAGCTGCTGGCCGGTGACGCGCTGCAAGGCCTCGTCCATCGTGATCAGGCCCTCGTCGGCCATGTGGACGGCGATCCGGAACGCCGCCTCCGGGGTCCGCTTGCCGACCCGGGTCTGGAGCATCCAGAGCCTGCCCTGCTCCACGGTGAACTCGATGTCGCACATGTCGCGGTAGTGCTGCTCGAGCGTGGACATGATCTCGATCAGCTCGCCATGGGACTTCGGGTCGAGCTCGGCCATGTCGTCGAGGGAGACGGTGTTGCGGATGCCCGCGACGACGTCCTCACCCTGGGCGTTGGCGAGGTAGTCGCCGTAGACGCCCTGCTGCCCCGAGGCGGGGTCGCGGGTGAAGCCGACACCGGAGCCGGAGGACATGCCGCGGTTGCCGAAGACCATGGCCTGCACGTTGACGGCGGTGCCGAGGTCCTCGGGGATCCGCTCCGAACGGCGGTAGAGCACGGCGCGCTCGGTGTTCCAGGAGTCGAAGACGGCGCGGACGGCGAGGTCGAGCTGCTCGCGGGGATCCTGGGGGAACCGACGGCCGGCGTGCTCCTCGATGATCTGCTCATAGCGCTGGGCGAGGGCGCGCAGGTCGTCGACGTCGAGGTCGAGGTCGGCGGTGGTGCCCTTGGCCCTCTTGGCCTCGTCGATCGCCTCGGAGAAGTGCTCGGAGCCGACGTGTAGCACGGTCGAGCCGAACATCTGCAGCAGCCGGCGGTAGGAGTCGGCCGCGAACCGCTCGTTGTCGCTCTGGCTGGCCAGCCCGCGGATGGAGTCGTGGTTGAGCCCGATGTTGAGCACCGTCTCCATCATGCCGGGCATCGAGAACTTCCCGCCCGACCGCACGGACACCAGCAGCGGGTCGGCGGGGTCGCCCAGCCGCCGACCCATCTTCTCCTCCAGCCGGGCCAGGTGGTCGGAGACCTGGGCGGCGAGCTCGTCGGGCTCGTCGCCGGCCTGGAGGTAGGCCTGGCACGCCTCCGTGGTGATCGTGAACCCCGGTGGGACCGGGAGCCCGAGATTGGTCATCTCGGCCAGGTTGGCGCCCTTGCCCCCCAGGAGGTCCTTCTGGTCCTTGTTGCCGTCTGCGAAGTCGTACACGTAGGTGGTCACGGTCCGATTCAAGCACTCCGCGGCCTTGGTGTTGAAGCGGGTCGCTGCGAGGCGGGCTGCCGTGCCCCCCGCGGTGCGGCGTTCGCTCGGTCAGTCGCGACCGGACTCGGTGTAGGCCCCACCCTGCGCGCGACGGCGGGCCGCGAGGGCGGCGTCGATCCGCCGGGCGGTGAAGTCGGCCGCGAGGGCCGCGACCTCCTCGGGGGTGCAGAACGCGACGTTCTTGATCTCGCGGGGGTCCTTGACGACCTCGTCGAGGATGCTGCTGTCGTGGGTGCCGCCGTCGAAGACCAGGCACAGGGCGTCGTCCCAGCCGCCCCACGGCGGTAGCCAGTCGGTGAGCAGCAGCGGCCCCGGCACGAGCTCGATGCCTAGCTCCTCGGTGCACTCGCGGGTGAGCCCCCGGCGAGGCGACTCGCCCACCTCGATGACGCCGCCGGGGAGGTCCCAGTCGCGCTTGTAGGTCAGCTGGCAGAGGAGCACCCGGTCGTCGGGGTCGCAGATGAGCAGCTGGCTGATGCCGCGCTTGCGCGGCAGGATCGAGTTCAGCAGGGCGCGGAAGCCCTCCGCGTCGCTCAGGGGCGGGTCGGTGGCGAGACGGGCGAGGATGACGTACTCCGTCGCCTCGGGGCGGTCGCCGGTGCCGACCGGGATGCGGCGGACGCCTTCGCGGCGCAGCCCGGCCCGGCTTGCCACACGCAACGACGCCAGGTTGTCCGGCTCGATGCGGCACTGGATGCGGCCCAGCCCGAGGCCGCCGTCGGGCTCGTCGGTCATCGCGTAGTCGGCCAGGATGCGCACCGCGCGGGTGGCGTGGCCGCGGCCTCGGTGGCCGGCGTACAGGGTCCAGAAGAGGGTGCCCGCGTCATCTTCCTGATGGAGCTCACAGCTGCCCACCAGGGTGCCGTCGTGCTCGATCGCGAAGCCGACCAGGCGCCGGCCGTCGGCGTACCCCTCCCGCCACCGGCGGATCCGGCCGAGCATCTCCTCGGCGCTGGGACGCTCTCCCGTCGGCCCGAACCAGTGCGCCGTCAGCTCGTCGTGCCCCGCAGCCGCCGGCGCCGCATCGTCCTCGCGCCACGGCCGCAACGTGACCACGCCGTCCGTCAGCGTCGGCTGGGGCTGGGTCACCTCCGCAGCCTACGGGGTGGGGGGCTGGGGGATTCACTGGTTACCCAGTGGTTCTGGCAGTTCTGCACCTCTGCAGAGCAGGAGAAGTGCCAGAACCACTGGAGAACCAGTGAATCAAGTGGCAACGAGCCCTCGGGGCCGCGTCACGCGGCATTTCGCATCATGCGGGCGATTCGACGCACGGTGCTGCGAGGTCGGCCGAGGTCATCCCAGACGAGCCTGATCATCGAGTGTCCGGTGGCCTCGCGGATCCGGTCCTCTCGCTGCTTCTCGGCGAAGACGGCGTCGCCCGGATCCTGCCCCGGTCTCAGCAGACGCCCGTACTTCGCGCGGCCATCGAACTCCCCGAGCAAGCTCTGCCCGGGCCACCCCCAGTCGCACTGTCCGAGGAGGGTGCCGTGAGCGTCGACAACCCGGAACTGGGTGATCGGTGCCGGCAGTCCTCCCCTCTGGAAGAGCCATCTGCCGCGCGACTCGCCGGGACTCTCCGCGCATGGATCGGCCATCCGAACAGGCACGTGGAGGTGGCGGCTGCCGGGCCAGCGCGCGACCGCCTCGAACTGTCTTCTCAGGCCATCGTGGTCGCAGTGACCCGAGCGCAACAGGGAGTCGAAGGTGACGAGGGCTGCCTCGGCTGAAGCCACGAGTCCGGTCTCGACGGCTGCGCGGGTCGCGTCGACGACAGGCACGCCGTCGCGCCACAACACCTCGCTCGCGTGGACCCTGCCGACATGGTGGACGACGTCCCCGCCCCCACCTCCTGAACGACCGTCGAGCCGCGTGACATGAACGACGTCGAGAGGAACACCCCAGACCGCTAGACCATGTTCGAGCGCTGCGCTGACGTGACTGAGAACGACCCCCGATCCGAGCGCTCGCAGCACCGCCCGTGCGCGCACTCGGTGCCGGCCGACCTCGTCGAGACTGAGCCAATGGCCAGCCTGCGTATAGGCGCCTCGGCGGATGCGTGACCACTCGCCCGATCTGAGGGCCGCGGAGATGTCGCGGTCGTCGAGACCGGAATCGAGTGCGTCGGCTCTGGTGAAGAACCCCGCCGGATGTGCCTGATCCGCTGCCACGTCCATCGGCCGAGCATGGCTGCCACTGCTTTCGCGCGTACTGCCCTCGCGGCGCCCTGTGGATGGCGTCGCACGATCGACGCGCTGTGCACGCCATCTGGCTCACGACGTCTGGGGCGCCGCGGGCCTGGCGGTCCTCGAGATTCACTGGTGATCCAGTGAATCTGGCACTTCGCCCCCTCTACGACCAAGGAGAAGTGCTCAATTCACTGGATAACCAGTGAATCCTGGAAACACACGCAGCCCTAGCCCCGCCGCAACCACACCGTGGCGAGCGGGGGGACGACGATGGTGGCGCTGGCGGGCTGGCCGGACCACTCGTCCTGGGTGGCCTCGGTGCCGCCGAGGTTGCCGACGCCGGAGCCGGTGTAGGACTCGGCATCGGTGTTGACGACCTCTTCCCAGCGCCCGGCGGAGGGGAGCCCGATGCGGTAGCCCTCGTGCGGGAGGGCGGCGAAGTTCGCGACGCACACGACGTCGGGCCCGTCGCCGCCCCGCCTCACGAAGGAGAACACGTTGTGGCCGGCGTCGTTGGCGTCGATCCAGTCGAACCCGCCCGGCTCGTGGTCGCGTGCCCACAGCGACGGACTGTCGGTGTAGACCCGGTTGAGGTCGCGCACCAACGACTGCACACCGCGGTGTTCGGGGTGGTCGAGCAGCCACCAGTCGAGCTCGCGCGCCTCGGCCCACTCCGACTCCTGCCCGAGCTCGGCGCCCATGAAGAGCAGCTGCTTGCCCGGGTGGGCCCACATGAAGGCGAGGTACGCGCGGAGGTTGGCGAGCTGTTGCCACCGGTCGCCGGGCATCTTCCGCAGCAGCGACCCCTTGCCGTGGACGACCTCGTCGTGGCTGAGCGGCAGCACGTAGTTCTCGGACCAGGCGTACACGGTCGAGAAGGTCATCTCTCCGTGGTGGTACGCGCGGTGCACGGGGTCGTGCTCCATGTAGGACAGCGAGTCGTGCATCCAGCCCATGTTCCACTTGAAGCCGAAGCCCAGCCCGTCCGACGACGTCGGTCGGGTCACGCCCGGCCATGAGGTCGACTCCTCGGCCACGGTGATCGCGCCCGGCACCCGCTTGTAGACGGTGGCGTTCATCTCCTGGATGAACTGGACGGCCTCGAGGTTCTCGCGTCCGCCGTAGACGTTGGGCGTCCACTGTCCGTCCTCGCGGGAGTAGTCGAGATAGAGCATCGAGGCCACGGCGTCGACGCGCAGCCCGTCGATGTGGAACTCCTCGAGCCAGTACAGCGCGTTGGCCACCAGGAAGTTGCGCACCTCGTTGCGGCCGAAGTTGAAGACGTAGGTGCCCCAGTCGGGGTGCTCGCCCCGGGTCGGGTTGGGGTCCTCGTAGAGCGGCGTCCCGTCGAAGCGGGCCAGCGCGAAGGTGTCCTTCGGGAAGTGCGCGGGCACCCAGTCGACGATGACGCCGATCCCGGCCTGGTGCAGCCGGTCGACCAGGTAGCGGAAGCCGTCCGGGTCGCCGAACCGCGCCGTCGGCGCGAAGTACGACGTCACCTGGTAGCCCCAGGACCCGCCGAAGGGGTGCTCCATGACCGGGAGGAACTCCACATGGGTGAAGCCCAGGTCGGCGATGTAGGACACCAGCTCGTCGGCCAGCTGCCCGTAGTTGAGCGTGGTGCCCCATGGCTTGCGCCACGAGCCGAGATGAAGCTCGTAGACCGACATCGGCCTCTCCACCGGCGAGCCGTCGCCGCGGTGGGCCATCCACTCGTCGTCACCCCAGTGGTAGTGCGACTGGTAGACCACCGAGGCGGTCGACGGCGGCACCTCGGTGTGGAACGCCATCGGGTCGGCCTTCTCGCGCCACTCGCCGTCGGCGCCGAGGAGCAGGAACTTGTAGCGGCTCCCGGAGCCGACGTCGGGCACGAACAGCTCCCACACGCCCGACGTGCCGAGCTGCCGGAGCGGGTGCTCACGGCCGTCCCAGTTGTTGAAGTCGGCCTTCACCCGCACGCCGCGGGCGCTGGGCGCCCACACCGCGAAGGAGGTGCCGGTCACCGAGCCGGTCGGGGAGTCGTACTGGCGCACGTGTGCGCCGAGCACGTCCCACAGCTGCTCGTGGCGCCCCTCGTTGAAGAGGTAGAGGTCGGTCTCGCCCACCGTCGGCAGGAAGCGGTAGGGGTCGTCGGTGACCAACGGCTCGGAGTCGTAGGCCACCGCCAGCCGGTAGTCGGGCACCTCCGCCACCGGGAGAACGCCGACCCAGATGCCGCCGTGCTCGTGGGACAACGTCGTCTCGCTGGTCTCGCCGTCGACCGTCCAGCGCACCACGACGCTGGCGGCGAGCGGCTTGAACACCCGGACCGTCACCCCGCCGGCGTAGGTGTGGGGGCCGAGAACCGCGTGGGGGTGGCCGTGCTCGCCGCGCAGGACCAGCTCCAGCTCCTCGCGATGGATCGGATGGATCTCGCTCATGACGTGCTCTCCTCCGCCTGGGAGTCCGGGGTCCGGCTGGGCCCGGCTCGGTGCCAGCGTGCCAGCGCGTCCAACGGGATGGACACCCAGGTCGGCCGGTTGCGTGCTTCGTAGACCGCCTCGTAGACGGCCTTGTCGGCGACATACGCCGTCAGGATGACGTTCTCGTCCTCGGTCAGCTCGCGGCCGGCGTACGCCGCCAGGAAGGCGTCGCGGTTGCGGTCGCCCCATTCGGCCGCGCGGAAGGCCAGCTGGTCGTGGCTCGCCGGGCTCTCGCCGCCCATCGTGCGCTCGACCACGCGGGCGGCGTAGTCGAAGGAGCGCAACATGCCCGCGATGTCGCGCCACCGCGAGTCGGGCAGCATCCGTTCGGTCAGCGTCTTGGCGGGCTCGCCCTCGAAGTCGACCAGCTTCCACCCTCGCACGGTGCGCAGCGTCTGGCCCAGGTGCAGGTCGCCGTGGATCCGCTGGGCGTCCAGCGTGCCGAGCGACCCGCAGCCGGGCGAACGACGCCCGCAGCACCGCCTCGTGCGCCGCGAGCTCCGGCACCGCCGGCAGCGCCACGTCGAGCCGGGCGCCCATCTGGTCGGCGAGGTCGCGGGCGGGCACGGTTGCCTCGCCCAGCTGCTCGCGGAGCGTCCGGTGCACCTCGGCGACCGCCTCGCCCAGCCGGGCCGCCTCTCCGGCGAAGTCGCCGCCCACCTCGGCGGCGTGCAGGTCCGCCTCGGCGTAGAGGTTGCGGACGCTCGCCTGAGCGAGGTCCCACCCGTCACTGGCGGTGCGCAGGAACTGCTGCAGCATCGCGAGGTGCATCATGCCTCCGGGGCCGTCGACCTCGATCCAGCCGTAGAGAGCGGCGACGTGCTCGCTGCCGCCGCGGGTGAGCGTCTCGTGGAGGGTGATGTCGGGGTTCTCGCCCGGGGTCACCTTGCGGAAGACCTTCAACAGCGAGTCCTCGCCGAAGGCGACCGAGGAGTTCGACTGCTGCCCGGAGAAGAGGGTCGAGTGAACGTCGGGATCCAGCTCGTGGCCCGGCACCCGCCGGAAGCGTACGCCGGCCGTGGCCGGCCCGCTCGCGTCCCCGGCGGTGGCGAACGCCCGGAGGTAGAGCGCCATCGCCGCGCGGTCGTGGACGGCGTCGTAGGCGTGCACGAACTCCCCGTCGCCGCCGTCCCACCAGCCCACGAACGCGTGGTCGAGGTGCGGCTGCGCGTCGCGGTAGAGCGACAGCGGGAGCTGGTAGTAGTCGACCCCGCCCTCGTCGTCGGCGTACTGCACGGGCAGCAGCTCGACGACGACCTCCGGCTCGTCGTCGGCGCCCGTCACCGACCCCAGCCGGACGGGGTCGTCGAGGGTGAACGGGCGGCCCTTGCCGCCGAACCAGCGGGCGTGCTGGAGGTAGGGCGTCAGGTCGTTGGTCACGCGGGGGCTCCGTCCTCGGGTCCGAGCGGCCGGGTGATCCGGAACCAGTAGAAGCCGTAGCCCGACAGGGTCAGCAGGTAGGGCAGCTCGCCGATCGCGGGGAACGGCACGCCGCCGAGCAGCTCGACGGGCCGACGGCCTTCGTAGCGGCGCAGGTCGAGCTCGACGGGCTGAGGGAACCGCGAGAGGTTGTTGACGCAGAGGATCACGTCGGTGCCGCCGTCCGCGGCGGTGTAGTCGCGGGCGTAGGACAGCACCGACGGGTTCGAGCCGCCGAGGTCCAGGAAGTCGCCGAGGCCGAAGGCGGGGTGCTGTCGGCGCGCGTGGATCATCCGTCGCGTCCAGTGCAGCAGGGACGAGGCGTTCTCCAGCTGGGACTCGACGTTGACGCTCTGGTACCCGAAGACCGGGTCCTGCACGAGCGGGAGGTGCAGGCGCCCCGGGTTGGCCGAGGAGAAGCCGCGCGTTGCGGTCGGGCGTCCACTGCATCGGCGTGCGCACGCCGTCGCGGTCGCCGAGCCAGATGTTGTCGCCCATGCCGATCTCGTCGCCGTAGTAGAGGACCGGCGAGCCGGGCAGCGACAGCAGCAGCGCGGTGAACAGCTCGATCTGGTTGGTGTCGTTGTCGAGCAGCGGGGCCAGGCGGCGGCGGATGCCGATGTTGGCCTTCATGCGGGGGTCCGTGGCGTACTCCGCCCACATGTAGTCGCGGTCCTCGTCGGTGACCATCTCGAGCGTCAGCTCGTCGTGGTTGCGCAGGAAGATGCCCCACTGGCAGCCGTCGGGGATCGCCGGCGTCTGCTCGAGGATCTCCGAGATCGGGTAGCGCGACTCCCGGCGCACGGCCATGAAGATCCGCGGCATCACCGGGAAGTGGAAGCACATGTGGCACTCGTCGCCGCCGGACTCGAAGTCGCCGAAGTAGTCGACCACGTCGGCCGGCCACTGGTTGGCCTCGGCCAGCAGCACCCGGCCGGGGTACTGCTCGTCGACGTAGGAGCGCACCATCCGGAGGAACTCGTGGGTCTCGGGGAGGTTCTCGCCGTTGGTGCCGTCGCGCTCGTAGAGGTAGGGGACGGCGTCGAGGCGGAAGCCGTCGAGGCCCATGTCGAGCCAGAAGGACAGCGCCTCCAGCATCGCCTCGTGCACCTTCGGGTTGTCGAAGTTCAGATCGGGCTGGTGGCTGAAGAAGCGGTGCCAGAAGTACTGCTGGCGGACCGGGTCCCAGGTCCAGTTCGACGGCTCGGTGTCGACGAAGATGACCCGCGCGTCCTGGTAGAGGTCGTCGTTGTCGGACCAGACGTAGAAGTCGCCGTAGGGCCCCTCCGGGTCGCTGCGGGAGGCCTGGAACCACGGGTGGGCGTCGCTGGTGTGGTTCATGACGAAGTCGATGATCACCCGGATGCCACGGTCGTGCGCCGCGCGCACGAGCTCCTTGAAGTCCTCGATGGTGCCGGCCTCGGGGAGGATGTTCTTGTAGTCGGCGACGTCGTAGCCGCCGTCGCGCAGCGGCGAGGTGAAGAACGGCGGCACCCACAGGCAGTCGACGCCGAGCCAGGCGAGGTAGTCGAGCTTGTCGGTGAGTCCCTGGAAGTCACCGACGCCGTCGCCGTTGGAGTCGCGGAAGGAGCGGACCAGCACCTCGTAGAAGACCGCGGTCTTGAACCACTCCGGCTGGTCGTCGTCGGAGCGAGACCGGGCCGGTTGCGCTCACGTGTGCCTCCGCACCGTGAGCACGTGGGCCGGCTCGACGTGCGGGTCGAGGCGCACGTAGCTGTGCTCGTGCCAGGTCCAGCTCTGGCCGGTGATCTCGTCGTGCACGACGAAGGAGTCCTGCCAGTCCAGGCCGAGGGCGGGCATGTCGAGGTGCACCGTGGTCTCGCGGGTGCCGTGGGGGTCGAGGTTGACCACGACGATGACCACGTCGTCGGAGCCGTCCTCGTGTGCGGCACGCTTGCTGAACACGAGCACCGAGTCGTCGTCGCTGCTGTGCACCGTGAGGTTGCGCAGCAGCTGCAGCGCGGGGTGCGCGCGGCGGGCCTGGTTGAGCCGGGTGAGGTACGGCGCCAGCGTGCGGCCGGTCGCCGCCGCCTCGGCCCAGTCGCGGACGCGGATCTGGTACTTCTCCGAGTCGAGGTACTCCTCGCTGCCTGGCCGCACCGCCACGTGCTCGTAGAGCTCGTAGCCGGCGTAGACGCCCCAGCTCGGCGACCCGGTGGCGGCCAGCACAGCGCGGATCTTGAACGCCGGCGGGCCGCCGTACTGCAGGAACGCGTGGAGGATGTCGGGGGTGTTGACGAAGAAGTTGGGCCGCATCAGGTGGTCGGACTGCGAGGCGACCTCGCGGAGGTACTCCTCGAGCTCGTGGCGGGCCGTGCGCCAGGTGAAGTAGGTGTAGGACTGGTGGAAGCCGACCGCGCCGAGCGCGTGCATCATCGCCGGCCGGGTGAACGCCTCGGAGAGGAACACCACGTCGGGGTCGGTGCGCCGGACCTCGCCCAGCAGCCACTCCCAGAACTCCACCGGCTTGGTGTGCGGGTTGTCGACGCGGAAGATCCGCACGCCGTGCGACATCCACAGCCGCACGATCCGCAGCACCTCGGCACGGAGGCCCTCGGGGTCGTTGTCGAAGTTGATGGGGTAGATGTCCTGGTACTTCTTCGGGGGGTTCTCGGCGTAGGCGATCGTGCCGTCGGCGCGGGTGGTGAACCACTCGGGGTGCGAGGTCACCCAGGGATGGTCGGGCGCCGCCTGGAGCGCGAGGTCGAGCGCCACCTCGAGGCCGACCTCGCCGGCCCTGGCGACGAAGGCGTCGAAGTCGTCGAAGCGTGCCGAGGTCGGGGTGAATGGCGTCGTGGCCGCCGTCCTTGCTGCCGATCGCCCAGGGTGACCCGGTGTCGTCGGGTCCCGGGGTGAGCGTGTTGTTGGGGCCCTTGCGGTTGACCTCGCCGATCGGGTGGATCGGCGGCAGGTAGATGACGTCGAAGCCCATGGCGGCGACGGCCGGGAGCCGCTCGGCGGCGGTGCGGAGGGTGCCGCTGGTGACGGCGCCGGTCTGGGGGTCGAGGGTGGCGCCCTCGGAACGGGGGAAGAACTCGTACCAGCTGCCGTAGAGGGCGCGGCTGCGGTCGGCATACGCCGGGAAGGGTCCCTCGACGCTGACCATCTCGCGGATCGGGTGCTTGCGCATCAGGGCGCGCACCTCGGGGGCCAGCATTGCTGCCAGCCGGGCCTCGTCAGGTCGCTGGGTGTCGCGGGCGGCCTCGAGGGCGGCCTTGGCGACGGCTCGGCACGCGTCGTCCTTGCGGGGGAGCCGCTTCTGGACCTGCTGCAGCAGCAGGCGCCCCTCGGTGAACATCAGCTCGACGTCGACCCCGGCCGGCACCTTGATGCCGGCGTTGTGGGCCCAGGTCGACAGCGGGTCGGACCACGCCTGGACCTCGAACTGCCAGCTGCCCGCGGTGTCGGGGGTCACCCAGGCGCGGTAGAGGTCGGGGACCCAGGCGTCGGGCTCCATCCGCACCGGGTCGCGCCGCTTGCCGTCGGGGCCGATCGTGACCACCTCGGCGGCGAGCTTGTCGTGGCCCTCGCGGAACACCTTGGCGGTGACGGGGAACGGCTCACCGACGGTCGCCTTCGCAGGCAGTCGACCGCGGTCGACGAGGGGAGTCACGTCCATGACAGGGATCCGGCCGACCATGCTTCAACCTTTGCGAAGTCCGGTGGCCGATGCAAGGCTGGCTCGACCAGCGGGACGCCGGCGCCGGCAAAATCGCGACGCAGGGTCGCGCGGGGCTTGGAACGATCCAAGGATTCCGTTACCGTCCGTTCGTGCGAGCGATCCGTCGATTCACCGTCCGTCCCGTCCTCCCCGACGAGCTGCAGCCGCTCGGTGAGCTGGTGGCCAACCTGCGGTGGTCGTGGCACCCACCCACCCAGGACGTCTTCCGCTCCGTCGACCCCGAGGTGTGGGAGCAGGTCAACCACGACCCGGTCGGGCTGCTGGGCACGGTGGGCCGGGCGCGTCTGGACGAGCTCGCGGCCGACTCGTCGTTCCTGGCCGCCCTCGAGACCGCTCACGCCGACCTGACGGCGTACCTCACCGACGAGCGGTGGTACCACCGGCGCGGCGGCGCGGACGCGCCGGCGGCGATCGGCTACTTCTCACCGGAGTTCGGCATCACCCACGTGCTGCCGCAGTACTCCGGCGGCCTGGGCATCCTCGCCGGTGACCACCTCAAGGCCGCCTCGCGACCTCGGGGTCTCCCTGGTCGGCGTCGGGCTGCTCTACAAGCACGGCTACTTCAAGCAGTCGCTCTCCCGCGAGGGCTGGCAGCAGGAGACCTACCCCGTCCTCGACCCGGACGAGCTGCCGATCACGCCGCTGCGCGAGGCCGACGGCAGCCGCGCGTGCGTCACGATCGCGATGCCCGACGGCCCCGACCTGACGGCCCGGATCTGGGTGGCGCAGGTCGGACGGGTGCCGCTGCTGCTGCTCGACAGCGACATGGAGGAGAACCCGCAGCATCTGCGTGAGGTGACCGACCGGCTCTACGGCGGCACCAGCGAGCACCGGCTTCGCCAGGAGCTGCTGCTCGGCGTCGGCGGGGTCCGCGCGCTGCGGGTCTACGCCCGGCTCACCGACACCCCTTCGCCCGAGGTGTTCCACACCAACGAGGGCCACGCCGGCTTCCTGGGCCTGGAGCGGATCCGCGAGCTGACCGTCGCCGCCGACGGCCCGGGGCTCGACTTCGACACCGCGCTGGAGGTCTCGCGGGCCGGCACGGTCTTCACCACTCACACGCCGGTCCCTGCGGGCATCGACCGGTTCCCGCTGGAGCTGGTCGAGCAGTACTTCGGCAGCAACAGCCCCACGCCCGGCGTTCCCGTCGAGCGGATCCTCGCGCTCGGCGCCGAGGACTACGACGGCGGCGACCCCGCCGTGTTCAACATGGCGGTGATGGGCTTCCGCCTGTCGCAGCGCGCGAACGGCGTCTCGCTGCTGCACGGCCACGTGTCGCGTGGCATGTTCAACGGCCTGTGGCCGGCCTTCGACGAGGCCGAGGTGCCGATCGGCTCCATCACCAACGGCGTCCACGCGGCGACCTGGGTGGCGCGGGAGATCTTCGAGCTGGCGGCGGCGTACGGCGTCGACATCGAGGAGGACGCCGACCAGGTGTGGGGCCTGGTCGACAAGATCCCCGGCAAGGAGATCTGGGGCCTCAAGCGGGTGCTGCGCGAGCGGCTCGTGGCCGACGCACGGGCCCGCCTGGCGAAGTCCTACGCGAAACGCGGCTTCGCCAAGGCGGAGTACTCCTGGACCGAGTCCGCGCTGGATCCCGACGTCCTCACCATCGGCTTCGCGCGCCGCGTGCCGTCGTACAAGCGGCTGACGCTGATGCTGTCGGACCCCGAGCGGCTCAAGGCGCTGCTGCTGCACCCCGAGCGGCCGGTGCAGCTGGTCATCGCCGGCAAGTCGCACCCCGCCGACGACGGCGGCAAGCGGCTGATCCAGGAGCTGGTCCGCTTCGCTGACGACCCGGAGGTCCGGCACCGCATCGTGTTCCTGCCCAACTACGACATCGCGATGGCGCAGCCGCTCTACCCCGGCTGCGACGTGTGGCTCAACAACCCGCTGCGGCCCTACGAGGCGTGCGGCACCTCCGGCATGAAGGCAGCGCTCAACGGCGGGCTCAACCTGTCGATCCTCGACGGCTGGTGGGACGAGTGGTACGACGGCTCCAACGGCTGGGCGATCCCGTCCGCCGACGGCGTCGAGGACCCCGACCGGCGCGACGACCTCGAGGCCGCGTCGCTCTACGACCTGATCGAGAACGAGGTCGCGCCGAAGTTCTACGACCTCGATGCCGACGGTGTGCCCGTCCGCTGGCTGGAGATGGTGCGGCACACGCTGACGTCGCTGGGCCCCAAGGTGCTGGCCGCGCGGATGGTGCGCGACTACGTCCGCACGCTGTACGCCCCCGCGGCCCACACGGCGCGCGCGCTCAACTCCGACTTCGCCGGCGCCCGCGAGCTCGCCTCCTGGAAGAAGCACGTGCGCTCCTCGTGGGGCTCGGTGCGGGTGGAGCACGTCGAGTCCAGCGGCGTCGGCGACGCGCCGGAGGTCGGCGCGACGCTCACCGTCCGGGCCTTCGTGGCGCTCGGCGAGCTGAGCCCCGACGACGTCGAGGTGCAGGTGGTCTTCGGCACCACCACGCCGGACGACGTGTTGGTGGAGGCCTCCGTCGAGGTGGCCTCGATGAGCGTGGCCGAGTCCTACGACGGCGGGCGCTACCGCTTCGACGCCCCCGTGACCATCGACGCCTCCGGCGCCTTCGGCTACACCGTCCGCGTGGTCCCCCGGCACTCCTCCCTCAGCTCCACCGCCGAGCTGGGCCTGGTGGCGCTGCCGAGCTGAGGCTTCTTGCGGATTCACTGGTTCTCCAGTGAAACCGACACTTCACCACCGTTGCAGGGCTGGAGAAGTGCCCGATTCACTGGAGAACCAGTGAATCCAGCGACCACCCGGCACCCGGGCTGAGCCTCCGGCTCCTACGACGCGTGGTCGGTCTGGCGGAGCACCAGGACGGAGCGCCCGGCGAGGGTGAGGTGGTCGCCGGAGGCGACGGGCGCGCCCTCGACGATGTCGGGGTCGGTGGAGAGCACGACCTCGCCGTGGTTGACCCACTGGTTGCGCGGCAGCGTGAGCGCGACCGGCGCAGGGCCGCCGTTGAACCACATCAGGAACGAGCAGTCGTGCTGCTGCTCACCGCGCGGCCCGGGGGAGCGCAGGGGGTCGCCCGACACGAACATCCCGACCGTGTGCAGATCGGTGTCGTACCAGTCCTTCTCGGTCATCTCCCGCCCCGACGGGTGCATCCACGCGAGGTCCTTGGGCCCGGCGGCGATGGTGGGTGTCCCGACGAAGTGGTGCCGCTGGCGCAGGGTGGCGTGCTCGCGGCGCAGCCGCAGCGCGGCCTTGGTGAAGTCGTAGACGTCGAGCCACGCGTCGTCGGGACGCCAGTCGATCCACGAGACCTCGTTGTCCTGGACGTAGGCGTTGTTGTTGCCGTGCTGGGTGCGGCCGCGCTCGTCGCCGGCGGTCAGCATCGGCGAGCCGTTCGACAGGCACAGGGTGACCATCATGTTGGCCGCCTGCCGCCGCCGCAGCGCGGCGATCTCGGGGTCGTCGGTCTCGCCCTCCACCCCGTGGTTCCACGACCGGTTGTTGTCCGACCCGTCGCGGTTCTCCTCACCGTTGTCGAGGTTGTGCTTGGTGTCGTAGGACACCAGGTCGCGCAGCGTGAAGCCGTCGTGGGCGGTCACGAAGTTCACCGAGGCGTACGGCGACCGGCCGTCGTCGGCGTAGAGGTCACCCGAGCCGGCCAGCCGCGACGCGACGTCGCGGATGCCTCCGGAGGAGGCCCGCCAGAAGTCGCGCATCGTGTCGCGGTAGCGGTCGTTCCACTCCACCCACGGCGGCGGGAACGAGCCGACCATGTAGCCGTCCATCGACGCGTCCCACGGCTCCGCGATCAGCTTGACGTGCCGCAGCACCGGGTCCTGGCTGATCGTGGTCAGGAAGGCGCTGCGCATGTCGATCTCGTGGCCGGTGCGCGACAGCGCGGAGGCGAGGTCGAAGCGGAAGCCGTCGACGTGCATCTGCGCGGCCCAGTAGCGCAGCGAGTCGAGGATCAGCCGCAGCGCCGCGAGATTGGTCGTGTCGACGGTGTTGCCACAGCCGGTGACGTCCCAGTAGGCGTCGTGCGGCGTGCCGGCGCGCTTGTAGAAGCCGTGGTCGTCCAGCCCCCGGAAGGAGTACGCCGGGCCGTCGGCGCCGCCCTCCGCGGTGTGGTTGTAGACGACGTCGAGGAACACCTCGATCCCGGCTGCGTGGAAGTTCTTGACCATCTGCTTGAACTCCGCGATCTGCCCTCCTCGGTCGCCGGACGAGGAGTAGGCCCCGTGCGGGGCGAAGAAGCCGATCGAGTTGTAGCCCCAGTAGTTGACGTGACCCCGCTCGGCCACTCCGGGCTCGGTGAAGAACTGCTGCACCGGCAGCAGCTCGACCGCCGACACGCCCAGGTCCAGGAGGTAGTCGATGACGGTGTGGCTGCCGAGGCCGGCGTACGTCCCACGCAGGTGCTCCGGGATCTCGCTGTGCAGCGCGGTGAATCCCTTGACGTGCAGCTCATAGATCACGGTGTCGCGCCACCGGGTGCGCAGCCGCCGGTCCTCACCCCAGTCGAACTCGTCCTGGGTCACCACGCAGCGCGGCATGCTGGCCGCCGAGTCGAGCGGGCTGGGCTTGCTCGGGTCGCCGACCACGGCGGGCAGGGTCTCGGGGCCGTAGCGCACCTCGCCGCTGATCGCCCGGGCATAGGGGTCGAGCAGCAGCTTGGCGGGGTTGAACCGCCGCCCGTGGGCGGGGTCCCAGGGACCCTCGGCACGCAGGCCGTAGAGCTTCCCGACCGGCACCCCCGGGATCTGCCCGTGCCACACGCCGAGGGTGTGCTCGGTGAGCTGGTAGCGGGTCTCGGTGCGGTCGTCGTCGAAGAGGCAGACCCACATGCTCGTCGCCTCGGGCGACCACACCGCGAAGTTGGTGGCGTCGGGCCCCCAGGTGGCCCCGAGCTGCTGGTGGTGGCCGGGCCACACCGGAGCGGTCTCGTCGCGGCTCTGCCAGCTCCAGGTGTGCGGGGTCACCGGGATATTCTGGACGACCGCCCATCCCCGGGGGTGACCGGGCCGCTGGCTAGGCTCGCGGGGAGCCGGGCGCAGGGCCCGGCCGGGGCCCGAGGAGCAGCGCATGGGTGAGTTCGTCCGACTCGAGGTGGCCGACGGGGTCGGCACGATCCGGCTCGACCGGCCCAAGATGAACGCCCTCGACGCGGCCATGCAGGAAGAGATCCGCGCGGCGGCCCAGGAGGCGACGACGCGCGACGACGTCCGGGCGGTCGTCATCTACGGCGGCGAGCGGGTCTTCGCCGCCGGCGCCGACATCAAGGAGATGGCGGCGATGTCCTACACCGACATGGTCCAGCACTCCGGCGTGCTCCAGTCGGCGTTCACCGCGGTCGCCCGGATCCCCAAGCCGGTCGTCGCCGCGGTCACCGGCTACGCCCTGGGCGGTGGCTGCGAGCTGGCGCTGTGCGCCGACGTCCGGATCGCGGCCGACGACGCCGTGCTCGGCCAGCCCGAGATCCTGCTCGGCATCATCCCCGGCGCCGGCGGCACCCAGCGGCTCACTCGGCTGGTGGGGCCGAGCAGGGCCAAGGACCTGATCTTCACCGGCCGGTTCGTCCGGGCCGACGAGGCGCTGGCGATCGGCCTGGTCGACACGGTGGTCCCCGCCGACCGGGTGTACGCCGAGGCGCTGGCCTGGGCCGGGCAGTTCGCCGGTGGGGCGGCGTACGCCCTGCGCGCTGCGAAGGAGGCCGTCGACCGCGGCCTGGAGACCGACCTCGACACCGGCCTGGAGATCGAGCGACAGCAGTTCGCCGGCCTCTTCGCCACCGAGGACCGCACCATCGGGATGACGTCGTTCGTCGAGAACGGACCCGGCAAGGCGCAGTTCCTGGGCCGCTGAGCCGCCCCGCGGGCCTGTGACTGACCCCACCCGGACGCCGGTACCGACAGGCCCTACCGGCGGGTAGCCTCACCAGAGCACGTCCGTGACCCGGCCCTCGCCGGGCCCGACCCGGCGGCCTGGGCGCCGCCCACGATAGGACCAGCTGTGAACATCGTCGTCTGTGTGAAGTACGTCCCCGACGCCTCGGGCGAGGTCGCCTTCGAGTCCGACAACACCGTCGACCGCGCCGCCACCGACGGCCTGCTCTCCGAGCTCGACGAGTACGCCGTCGAGCAGGCCCTGCAGGTCAAGGAGAAGCGAGAGGGCGAGGAGGTCACCGTGACCGCGCTCTGCGTGGGTCCGGAGAAGGCCGCCGATGCCGTCCGCAAGGCGCTGCAGATGGGGGCCGACCAGGGCGTCCACGTCCTCGACGACGCCATCGCGGGCTCCGACGCCGCCGCCACCTCGCTGGTGCTGGCCGAGGCCGTCAAGAAGGCCGGCTCCGCCAACGGTGGGGCCGACCTGGTGATCTGCGGCATGGCCTCCACCGACGGCGGGATGAGCGTGGTGCCGGCGATGCTGGCCGAGCGGCTCGGCCTGCCGCAGGTGACCTTCGCCTCCGTGCTCGAGACCCAGGGCGACCAGGTCCGGATCAAGCGCGACGGCGACGTCGCCACCGAGGTCGTCGGCGCGACGATGCCTGTCGTGGTGTCGGTGACCGACCAGACCGGTGAGGCGCGCTACCCGTCGTTCAAGGGGATCATGGCGGCGAAGAAGAAGCCGGTCGAGACCTACTCCCTCGCCGACCTCGGCATCGACCCCGCGCGGGTCGGTCTCTCGGTGGCGTGGACCGCCGTCGAGGACACCACCGCCCGCCCGCCGCGCACCGCCGGCGAGGTCGTGCCCGACGAGGACGGCTCGGGCGCGCAGGCGCTGGCCGACTTCCTCGTGTCCAAGAAGTTCATCTGAGCCGCAACGATCACGGGAGCCATCCTCATGTCAGAAGTCCTGGTGCTGGTCGACCACGTCGACGGCGCAGTCCGCAAGCCCACGTTCGAGCTGCTCACCATCGCCCGCCGCCTCGGCGAGCCGTCGGCGGTCTTCATCGGCCCCGCCGACCAGGCGGCCGCCGCCGCCGCGTCGCTCGGGAGGTACGGCGCCGAGAAGGTCTACGCGGTCGACGACGCGCAGATCCGCGGCTACCTCGTGGCCCCCAAGGCCGAGGCGCTGCAGCAGGTCGCCGCCCAGGTGAGCCCCGCGGCGATCCTGATCTCCTCCAGTGCCGAGGGCAAGGAGATCGCCGGCCGACTCGCGGTCAAGCTCGAGTCCGGGCTGATCACCGACGCCGTCGACGTGCAGGCGGGCGACGCCGGCCCGGTGACCACCCAGTCGGTCTTCGCCGGCAGCTACACCGTCACCGCCACGGTCACCCAGGGCACGCCGATCATCACGGTCAAGCCCAACGCCGCCACCCCGGAGGAGGTGGCCGGCGCCGCCGCGGTGAGCGAGGTCGCCGTCACCGTCTCCGACGCCGCCAAGACCGCGCAGATCGTCGCCTCCCAGCCCCGGCAGGCCACCGGACGCCCGGAGCTCACCGAGGCCGCGATCGTGGTCTCCGGAGGCCGTGGCACCGGCGGCAACTTCGAGCCGGTCGAGCAGCTCGCCGACTCTCTCGGTGCGGCCGTGGGCGCCTCCCGGGCCGCGGTCGACTCCGGCTGGGTGCCGCACACCAGCCAGGTCGGACAGACCGGCAAGACCGTCTCGCCGCAGCTCTACGTCGCCGCCGGCATCTCCGGCGCGATCCAGCACCGCGCCGGCATGCAGACCTCCAAGACGATCGTCGCCGTCAACAAGGACGAGGAGGCGCCGATCTTCGAGCTGGTCGACTTCGGCGTGGTCGGCGACCTGCACGCCGTGCTGCCCGCGCTCGCCGAGAAGGTCACCGCCCGCAAGGGCTGAGCCGTCCCCGACACAGCCACGGCCCGCCCGGTCAGACCGGGCGGGCCGTGGCTGTCGGATGCCTCAGCCGCCGAAGCGCTGCCGCATCAGGGTGGGCCGGAAGGGGAAGCCGGCGTTCTCGTCGACAACCCCGACCGGAGCGGCACGCACCCAGCGGTTCTTGCCCTTGCCGCCGATCCGGATCTCGCGCAGCGACGCGTTGTTGGTGCTGTCGCCCTCGACCAGGTTGCCCTCCGGGTTGGCGGTGACCTTGATGTAGTAGACGCCGTTGGGCAGCGTGCCGAGCCGGAACGCCTGCCCGGTGCGGTACTGGTAGTAGGTGTCGCCCGAGCCCGACGGCAGCACCTCGCGGATGCTCTGCATCTCCAGGCCGCCGCAGGCCGTCGACAGGTCGGTGTTCCACGGGTGCCAGTCGGCGCCGGGCACGGTGTAGTCGACGGCGTCGGTGGCCGCGAGGCAGAACGACTGCTTCTTCGACGTCACCGCCAGCGTCATGTCGGCGTTGAGCAGCTCGTACATCGCGAAGTCCTCGAAGTGCCAGTGGTGGTGGTTGCCCTCGTGCCAGTGCATCTGGCCGACCTGCTGGTAGCCGGTCTCGTTGCCGTCGGCGTCGAAGAAGTACTGGTAGGCGTCCATGACGTCCTCGCCCGGGCGGCGGAAGCCGTCGATGAGCAGCGGGCTGTCGCCGGCGTTCCACACGTTGGCACCGAAGCGGATCGCGGTGCGGTCGCGGTTCATGCTGATGCCGAACGCCGGCAGCGAGCGGAGGTCCATCACCGTGTCGGCCACCACGCCGGCGGCCTCGGTCGTCGGGCGGGTGGAGTGCGGCCGGGCGTCGGCCGGGCGCGGCGTGGTCGCGCGCGGCGTGGTGCGGCAGCCGCGGGGGCTGGCCGCCGTGGCGCGGCAGCCGGTGCCGGAGGTGACCACCATCGTGAACGTCGTACGGGCGTCGTCGAGGGCGATGCCGAGCGCCTGGCGGAAGGGCAGCGCGATGACCGCGGTCACGGTGTAGGTGCCGGGCCGCACCCGCAGCGGCCGCTGCCAGGTCTGGAGGTTCGCACCCCAGCCCTGCTGGATGCCCATCACGCCGCCGACGGTGTAGGGGTGGTAGGGGCACCACTCTGGGTACGGCGACCGCAGCGGGCTGTCGGGCCCGGAGCGGGTGTTGGCCTCGTTGAGACAGGCGCCGAGCGTGCGACGGGCGGCGAGGCTGCCGTCGGCCCGACGCACCCGCAGGGAGTAGAAGCGCGAGAGCTCGGAGAAGCTCGTCATCGCGCCGTCGGGGAGGGGACCGGACAGCCCCCCGCTGCGCCACTCGCCCGTGATCGGGTCGTCGTAGGTCGCCCGGTGCGACCAGACCTCGAACGGCTGGTCGGGCGCGGTGACGCGGACACCGAGGGGGTCGTAGATCCAGTTGCCGCTGTAGCTCGTGACGGAGACGGTCTCGGGCGCAGTGAGCACGACCGGGGGGCCGGCCGGGGCGGCGCCGGCGGTGGGCAGCGCGGATGGTGCCGCCAGGGCGAGCGTGGCGGGCAGCGCCGCGGCCAGGAGGCTCGCGGCGAGTGGACGGACTGGGCGCACGGTTCCCCCTGGGGAGTGACGGATGGGTCACTCCGTCAGACGCCGTCCGGGCCGGTTCGGTTGCCTCGGCGGAGCAGACGAAGTCTGCCACGCGCCAGGCCGCTCCGGGAGGCGAGACGCGCGGCCGTCGTCGGGGGTGCCATGACTACCCTGGGACGCATGAACGACGACCATCCGGTGCTGGTGGCGGCCGGGCGCGCCCGGGAGGCGAGCTATGCCCTCGCGGTGGCCACCCGCGAGCAGAAGGACCGCGCCCTGCACGCGATGGCGGCGGCCCTGGAGACCCACCGGGAGGTCATCCTCGCGGCCAACGCCGACGACGTGGCGCGGGCCCAGGACGGCGGCACGCCGGCCAACATCGTCGACCGGCTGCGGCTCACCCCCGAGCGGCTGGCGGGCATGGCCGACGGGCTGCGCGAGGTGGCCGGGCTGCCCGACCCGGTGGGCGAGGTGGTGCGGGGGAGCACGCTGGCCAACGGGCTGGAGCTGCGTCAGGTGCGGGTGCCCTTCGGCGTGGTCGGCATGATCTACGAGGCCCGGCCCAACGTCACCGCCGACGCCGCCGGCATCTGCCTGAAGTCCGGCAACGCCGTGCTGCTGCGCGGCTCCTCGAGCGCCCGGTCGAGCAACGCGGCGATCGTCGACGCGCTGCGCGAGGCCGTGGTCTCCGCGGGCCTCGCCGCCGACGTCGTCCAGCTGGTGCCCGGCGACTCCCACGAGAGCGTCAAGGTGCTGATGCGGGCCCGTGGCCTGGTCGACGTGCTCATCCCGCGCGGGGGAGCGGGGCTGATCCGCTCGGTGGTCGAGGAGTCGACGGTGCCGGTGATCGAGACCGGCGTCGGCAACTGCCACGTCTACGTCGACGCCGGGGCCGACCTCGACAAGGCGCTGGCGATCGTGGTCAACGCCAAGACCCACCGCACCTCGGTCTGCAACGCCGCCGAGTCGCTGCTCGTCCACGCCGACGTCGCCGACGCCTTCCTCCCGCGGGTGGTGCCCGCGCTCCAGGAGGCCGGCGTCACCATCCACGGCGACGCCACCTTCACGGCGTACGACCATGTGGTCGAGGTGACGGAGGAGGACGACGCCACGGAGTACCTCTCGCTCGACATCTCCGCCCGTGTCGTGCCCTCCCTGGAGGCAGCGATCGACCACATCCGCCGCTACTCCAGCCGGCACTCCGACGCGATCGTCACCGACGACCTCACCGCCGCCCGCCGCTTCACCGCCGCCGTCGACTCCGCCGCCGTGCTCGTCAACGCCTCCACCCGCTTCACCGACGGGGCTGAGTTCGGGTTCGGCGCCGAGATCGGCATCAGCACCCAGAAGCTCCACGCCCGCGGCCCGATGGGGCTCCCCGAGATGACGTCGACCAAGTACGTCGTCACGGGGGACGGGCACGTCCGCTGACCGAGGGACACGCGCCGACCTGTCCCTCGAAGGTGGAGGAACACGATCTCGGACCCCGAAGCGAGTCCACGGCCGTGCGGTGCCCGTTGCTCTCCTGGGATCACACGCCCCACAGCGAGGCGACGTGCCGAGCATCGGTGCCGCAACATCCTCCGACGACCGCGAGGTGGGGCAGCTCGGAGCGCAGCTGGTCGAAGGAGCTGGTCAGCAGTGCCTGATCGCCCTCGTCGAGCTCGACCATGGCGTCCAGCTCCGCGTGGGTGAGCGTCGAGGCGTTCGGACGGACGCCGGCGACCCGCCCCTGCCAGGCCCCGCCGTCGAAGGCCGATGCCATGTGGGTGGGGTGAGCGCAGTTGATGCCGAACCAGTCGGGACTGGCGATGGCGTCGACGCGCTCCACCGCTGTCCCCAAGGGTGTCCCGTCCGGGAGTCGTCCATCGGTCTCCACCGTGAACGACACGGCCACAGGCAGCCCCGAGGACCGGGCGGCACGAATCACCCCGATCGCCTCCCCGGGGGTGGTCATCGTCATCGCGTGGATCAGGTCCACCCCCTCATCGGCGAAGGAGCGGGCCTGAGGGACGTGGTAGTCGGCGGCTTCGTCCGGATCCGGAGCCTTGCCGGCGAGATACCCGTCGCCGCGGGGGCCGTGGACGCCGACGACCAGTGAGCGGTCGACCTGAGCCCGCTCCTGGGCACGGCGGACCAGGGCAACGGCTTCTCGGTTGGCGCGGTCGAGCGCGATGCGGTCGTACCCGATCTTCTCCGCCCAGTCCGCGTTGGCCCGCCAGGTAGGGGTCTCGAGCAAGAGACCCCGTCCGGCAGCACGAGCGATCGCGGCGTACTGGTCGTAGTAGGCGTCGAGGGCGACCCGGGCGGCCCGTTCCTCGAGCAGCGGGAAGACAGCGAACTCCGGGAGATCGAAGCCGTGGTGGAACAGCAGGTCGGTCTCGAGCCCGCCGTCGGTCACGAACGGACCGTCGGCCAGCAACGGGGAAACGCTCATGGAGGTCCTCCTGCCAGGGAACAGACTGAATGGTCTGTTCTACCAGACTGATCGGTCTGATACAACTGGTGGCATGCCTCGTGACGGAACCGCCACCCGCGCCCGGATTCTCGACGCCGCGGAGACGCTGATGGAGCGCAACGGCGTCGCGGGCACGTCGGTCGACCAGATCCTCGAAGCGGCCCAGACGTCCAAGGGCGCCTTCTTCCATCACTTCGACTCCAAGCGAGAGCTCACCGTGGTGCTGATGGAGCGCTACGTCGATGCCGACCTCGGGCACCTGCGAGCGGGCCTCGCCGCCGTGGAGACCATCACCGACCCCGTCGAACGCGCGCTGGGTTTCGCGCGCTACTTCGAGCACTGGGCCGAGACACTCGTGCACGAGGATTCGGCCTGCCTCTACATCGCCGCACTCTCCGAGCGGGACCTGCTCGAGGGACCCGTGCAGGAGGCCGTCCTGCGAGCGATCACCACCTGGCGCGCCGAGGTGGCCGCCCTGCTCGCACCAGCGCTGGCCGCCCGTGCCGAGCCTCTGGCCGATGCCCCCGATGCGCACGAGCTGGCAGACCACCTCTTCGCCACCTTCGAGGGCGGGTATCTCCTCTGTCGGTCCCTGGGCTCGCCGGAGCCGATGCGCGCCCAGCTCCGCATCTTTCGGCAGCTGCTCGAATCGCTGCTCGGCGCCGCCTCCGTCCACCACGACCTCATCCGCACGTGATCCGCAGGTGCGGCGACCGGTAGGCTGACGCCATGTCGAGCACCGTCCTCCGTCTCGCCGAGACCGCCGAGCCCAGCAGCAGCTCCATCAGCCCCTACGTCGTGGGTGGCCTGGCGCTGGGCATCCTGCTCCTCCTGCTGGTCGTCCTGCTGATGTTCGGCAAGGGACGAGACCACAGCTGAGCGTGTCCGACGCCCCGCTCACGCCGCCGTCCCGCACCGCTCCCGGGCGGCGGATCGGCGTCATGGGTGGCACGTTCGACCCCATCCACCACGGCCACCTGGTGGCGGCGTCGGAGGTGCAGGCGTGGTTCGAGCTCGACGAGGTCGTGTTCGTGCCGACCGGCGACCCGTGGCAGAAGTCCGACCGGCAGGTCACGGTGGCTGAGCATCGCTACCTGATGTCGGTGATCGCGACCGCGTCCAACCCGCGGTTCTGGGTCTCGCGGGTCGACATCGACCGCGACGGGCCGACGTACACCATCGACACGCTGCGCGACCTGCGCCGTCAGCTGCCCGACGCCGAGCTCTACTTCATCACCGGCGCCGACGCGCTGGCCGACATCTTCACCTGGCGCGACGCCGAGCGAGCTGTTCGACCTGGCGCAGTTCGTGGGGTGCACCCGCCCGGGCTACACCATGCCGCCGGAGACGCTGGCCAAGATCCCCGCCGACCGGGTGACCTTGGTCGAGGTGCCGGCGCTGGCGATCTCCTCCTCCGACTGCCGCGCGCGCCGCATGCGAGGGGAGCCGGTGTGGTACCTCGTGCCCGACGGCGTGGTGCAGTACCTCGCCAAGAACGACCTCTATCCCGTCCCCACCCCGACGCCGGCACCCACGGCAGGAAAGCCCGAGGCATGACCGCGACCGACCATGCGACCGACCTGGTCCGCACCGCCGCCCTGGCGGCCTCCGACAAGCTGGCCCAGCACATCATCGCCTTCGACGTCTCCGACCAGCTGGCGATCACCGACGCCTTCCTGCTCGCCTCGGCGCCCAACGACCGCCAGGTGCGCGCGATCGTCGACGAGATCGAGAAGAAGCTGCGCGAGCACGACGCCAAGCCGATCCGCCGGGAGGGGCACCGCGAGGGCCGCTGGGTGCTGCTGGACTACGGCGACCTGGTGGTGCACGTGCAGCACGAGGAGGAGCGGCAGTTCTACGCCCTCGAGCGGCTGTGGCGCGACTGCCCGGTCATCGAGCTCCCCGACGAGGTCACTCAGGGGGAGCCCCGGGCTGAGCCCGCGGCCGTGCCCCCCGCGGGCGCCCCCGACACCGATGGGTGAGCGGCGCACGCTGATCCTGCTCCGGCACGGCCGCACCGCGTGGAACGCCGTGGGCCGGGCGCAGGGGCACGCCGACGTACCCCTGGACGAGCTGGGGCGCGCCCAGGCCGAGGCGGCCGCCCGGGCGCTGGCCGGGCTCGGGCCGGTCCGGCTGTGGTCCTCCGACCTGGCCCGGGCCCGCGAGACCGCCGAGCAGGTCGCGCTCGCGACCGGGCTGGTGGTGGAGACGACCGCGGCCTTCCGTGAGTACTCCGTCGGGGCAGCGGAGCGGCCTGACGCTGCCAGAGTTCGCCGAGCGGTTCCCCGAGGAGTACGCCGCCTGGCAGGCCGGCACGGGTGTCGTGGCGGGCGCCGAGACCGACGCCGACGTGCTGGCGCGGTTCGTGCCCGCGCTGCGCGCGGCACAGGACGCGCTCGCCCCGGGGGAGACGGGGGTCGTGGTGTCCCACGGCGCCGCCATGAAGTCGGCGCTGGCGGACGTGCTCGACCTGGGGAGTCGTGGCCGGGACGCCCTCGGCGTGCTGGGCAACGGCGCACTGGGTGGAGCTGGCCCACTCCGCCTCGGGGTTCCTTGGCGGGAGGGCGCGCTGGCGGCTGGCCGGCTACAACCTGGCGGCGCCCGACGCGCCGACCGACGAGCCGAGGGTCGATTTCGTCTCCGACCAGCCCGCCCGCTACGATTCCTGAGTTGCCCAGCCGGTCCTGGCTCAGCTCAGTCGGCCGAGGCGACACCACCTGGGGCTGTGGCGCAGCTGGTAGCGCACCTGCATGGCATGCAGGGGGTCAGGGGTTCGAGTCCCCTCAGCTCCACCGATGCGAGGGTCGGCCACTCAGGCCGGCCCTCGTCGGTCTCTCCGGACCCGCCGCAGCGGGGCGACCGGATCCCGGCGGCGGACCCCGGGTCCGTCAGCAGACCCGCACCGACTCTGGCAGCAGCCGTTGGTAGGAGTTGAACTTGACGTGGTAGTCCAGCGTCCAGTCGGCCACGGAGTGCTGCGAGGAGTCGAACCAGCTCAGGCCGGCGCCGCCCAGCGACTTCATGTCGCGGTAGGCCCGCGCCATCCAGGCCGGGTCGTCGTCCGCGCCCGCGCGAGACTGTCCGGTCTCGGCGATCGCCCAGGCGGTGCCGTGCTTGTCGGCGAAGGCCGCCATCTTGAGGAAGTAGGCCTTGATGTCCAGCTGGTTCATGATCGTCTTGCCGCTGCGCACCACGCCGTAGTCGTTGTAGGCGTCGATGGCCAGGATGTCGATGTGCTGGTCGCCGGGCCACTTGCTGGCGACGTTGTCCTTGCCGCCGCCATAGGTGTTCCAGCCGGAGTAGATCACCGAGTAGGCCACGTTGTCGGTGCGGTTGTGGATGATCGGGGCGATCTGCCGCTGCATCTCGGTCCACAGCGCCATGTCGCCGTCGCCCTCGGGCTCGTGGTGGACCGCCAGCCAGACCGGGCCGGGCACCGTCGCCAGGCCGTCAGCGAGCTGCCGGGCCCAGTCGCTGCCGTTGCCGGCGGCCATCTGCGACCACGACAGGGGAGCCTTGAAGCTGATCCAGGGCAGCCGGCCGGCGGCCAGGTCCTCCTTGGCCGTCTTCACAGCGCCGTTGATCTGGCTCGCGGAGTAGTACGTGCGGTGCAGGGGCAACGTCTGGTCAAAGGACGCCTCGCGGTCCTGGAGGCTCGACGTTCCGCTCACGGCGGCGCCGAGGTAGGTCGTCCCCGGCGCAGGGATGCCCTGCGCGTCGGCGACGCAGCCCTCCGGGACCTCGGCGGGCAGGGTGTCGACGGAGGCCGTGGAGGTCGTCATCGAGATGTCGTCGACCAGGAGGGCGACGTACGTGCCCAGCTTCTCGCCCGACACGCTCACGTCGAGCGCCGCGGCGCGGGACGGTGAGAACGTCAGCCGCACGCGCTTCCAGGCCTCGCCGGCGCGGAACTTCGTCCAGTGCCGCTTGACGACAGTGCCGTTCTTGACCTCGCGCACCCGGAGCCGGCCCGCGATGACGCGTCCGGTCGAGCGGACATACGCCGTCAGCGTGTAGGTCGCGTCGGGGTCGGCCGTCGAGACCGACGGGCGGGAGTTCTTCAGCACGGTGCGGCCGGGCACGGTCACCCGCAGACGGGCCGAGCTCTTGCCGCTGACCGAGGGGCGGGTCGCCTTCAGCGTCTGCCGCTTGCGGTTGGTGCGCCAGGAGGCGGTGCCGTCCTCGAAGTCTCCGTTGGCGACCAGGTCCACCACCTGCGAGGACGCCGCCGCCTGGGCGGGCGAGGGGCTCCACGAGGGCACCAGGGCCAGGGGGAGCAGCAGGGTCGCGAGCACGGAGCTCAGCAGGCCCGACCATCGGCGGTCGGAGTGCGGGCGAGTGGCGGGGTGGTCCATGGGGGAGGGGTTCCTCGGGTCGCGTCGGGTGCTGTCAAGCACCCATGCAAACGGCGCCTCGCGCTCTTGTTCGCCGAATCCGGAACTCCGGTCCGATCGGCTGCCCACTGGTCTAGCGCGCTGTGACTCGTGTGACGACTGTGACGTGACGGGCGTCTCGTTCCGCAGCCGGCGCCGGTGGGATGATCGAGGTATGACGCAGACATGGGCACCGACTGGGGTCGTGGTGGGCGACGACGGGTCCGCCGGGGCTGCCGCCGCCGTGCGGTACGCCGTCGAGGAGGCCCAGCGCCGCGGCTGCACGCTGCACCTCGTGCGTGCCTACACCCTGCTGAGCAGCAGCCGTCCGGCCGACCTGCCCTTCGGCGTCGTGCCCTCTGACGAGGAGCTCACCAGCGCCGCCGAGGCGGAGCTGGCGGCGCGCTGGGGCGACCTCGCGACGGCGAGTGGCGTCGAGGTCGACATCCACCCGGTGCACGGGCGAGCCGACGAGGAGCTGATCGCCGCGAGCCGCACGGCCTGCGTGGTCGTGGTCGGCGCGCGCGGGGTCGGCGGCATCGAGGCGCTGCTGCTGGGCTCGGTGGCCGACCGTGTGGTCGCGCACGCCGACTGCCCCGTTGTCGTGGTCCGCGGGTGAGCGGCGCGCCCGGCCCGTCGCTGGCGGCGGCTCTCAGCGAGCGGGTGGTCGTCCTCGACGGCGGCCTGGCGACTCGGCTGGAGCATCGCGGCCACGACCTCTCCGACGACCTCTGGTCCGCCCGGCTGCTGCTGGACGCGCCCGAGGAGGTGCGCGCCGTGCACGACGACTACGCCGCAGCCGGTGCGGAGGTCGCCACCACGGCGTCGTACCAGGTCTCCTACGACGGCCTGGCCTCCCGCGGCGTCGACGCGGCCGGAGTCGACGACCTGCTGCGTCGCTGCGTGGCCCTGGCTCGGGAGTCGGCATCCCGATGGGTGGCCGCCTCCGTCGGACCCTACGGCGCCACGCTGGCCGGCGGTGAGGAGTACACCGGCGCCTACGACCTCGACGTCTCCGGCCTGCGCCGCTGGCACCGTCGCCGACTGGGCGTGCTGGCCGAGGCCGGGCCCGACGCGCTCGCCCTCGAGACCATCCCGTCCCTGGCCGAGGTCGAGGCGCTGCTCGCCGAGGTCGCTGGCCTCGGCGTCCCCTGCTGGCTGTCGCTGACCGCCGACGGCGAGCGGACGCGCCGGGGGGAGCCACTGGCCGAGGCGTTCGCGATGGCCGCCGACGTGCCCGAGGTGGTGGCCGTCGGCGTGAACTGCTGCTCGACCGACACCGTCGATCGCAGCGTCCCGCTGGCGCGGGCCGCGGGCCGACCGGCCGTCGTCTACCCCAACAGCGGCGAGGGCTGGGACGGCGTGCGCCGCACCTGGGTGGGTGAGCCGACGTTCACCCCGGATCGCGTGGCGACCTGGCTGCGCGGGGGAGTGCGGCTGGTGGGTGGTTGTTGCCGGGTCGGGCCGGACCAGATCGCCGAGATCGCCTCGACCGCGCGCACGGAGGCGTAGCTCAGGTGGATGCCGATGCGATCGGGCCCGAGGAGTTCGACGATCTGGTGCGCCTCGCCCTCGACCAGCTGCCCGACGAGGCGGCGCGGCTCATCGCGGGGATCGCCGTGGTCGTGCGCGAGGAGCCGGATCCCGACGAGCGGGAGCCCGGCCGGCTCCTGCTCGGGACGTTTCGCGGCGTGGCCCAGACGCGCTTTGGCGGCCGGGTTCCGGGCAGCCTGCCCGACCTGATCACGTTGTACCGCAGACCGATCCTCGCCGTCTGTCGAGAGCCGGACGAGGTGCCCGGGAAGGTGCTGAAGGTCCTCGGGCACGAGGTGGGTCATGCGCTGGGGATCGGCGAGGCCAGGTTGCGGGAGCTCGGGTGGTTCTGAGCGGCGGCGCTGGTCGCGGCCGCGTGACCCGGAGCACACGCTCCTCGGGAATGGTTGAAGGTTCAACCGTGTTGTGGCGGGCATGACTGAACTCATGCTCGCCCCCGACGCCCAGGACCTGCTGTTCCGCGAGGCCCGCACCGCCAACGCCTTCACCGACGAGCCGGTGACGCGCGAGCAGGTCGCGGCGATCTACGACCTCGTGAAGTATGGCCCGACCGCGATGAACGGCCAGCCGCTGCGGATCCTGCTCGTCGACGGGCAGCAGCGCGAGCGGCTGCTCAAGCACATGGCCGACGGCAACCGGGACAAGACCGCCGACGCCCCGCTGGTCGCGGTGCTCGCCGTCGACACCGACTTCCACGAGCAGCTGCCGCGGACCTTCCCGCACGCCCCCCACGTCAAGGACGCCTTCGCCGACCCCGAGAAGCGGGAGGCGAACGCGCGCTTCAACGCCGCGCTGCAGGCCGGCTACTTCCTGATCGGCGTCCGCGCCGCCGGGCTGGCCGCCGGCCCGATGGGCGGTTTCGACGCCGCCGGGACCGACGAGGAGTTCTTCGCCGGCTCGAGCTGGAAGTCGTTCCTCGTCGTCAACCTCGGCCGCCCCGCCGAGAACGCGTGGTTCGACCGGCTGCCCCGGCTGGAGCTCGACGAGGTCGTTGCCGAGGCCTGACGTCACCCGGTCGCGGTCTCACCGCCGCACAGGGCGGCGAGCTCTCCGACGGTCCATCCGGCGGCCACGCCACCGGCGTCCATGAGATAGGCCGCGTGGTCGGCGGGGGACCCCCCGTAGGCCTCGAGCAGGCCGGCCATGATCGTCCGGGCGTACGCCGGCGCGGGCGGCGCCGCGGGAGGGGGTACGCCGGTCGTGATCGTGTACATCGGGCGCCCGTCGCGCTCCCCGAGGCCCACCACCCGCTCGTAGGCCGCGGGCAGCGCCGCGCCCCAGCTCCCGGCCTCACGGGTCAGCGTGGGCCCGGAGCCGACCGCGACCCGCGCCTCCTGGGCGGCGACGTCGCGCAGCTGGCCCGCGGTGAGCAGATAGGCGCGACCGCGGGCCTGCCCGTCGGCGTCGGCGTCGAGGAAGGCCAGGCCGCCGCCCCAGGTCGGCGAGACGCCGCCGAAGCAGAGCCGACCGGGCACCGTCACCGGCGCCTCGACCCGCCAGGGTGTGGTGTCGCGGCAGCCGGCGTACTCCCTCCGCGCGCCCGGCGGCCGGCCACCGGCGAGGTAGCAGCCGAAGCGGGCCGCCTGGAGGTTGGAGCCGTAGGCGACGTACCAGACCAGGTCGTCCTCCACCAGGGAGGGCGACCGACGCGTCGGTCGGGCCGTCGGGCGGGCCGTCGGCGGGCCGTCAGGTGATGCTCACCCCGCCGTCGACGGCGATGGTCTGACCGACGACGTAGGCCGCTGCCGGAGAGGCCAGCCAGACCGCTGTCGCGGCCAGCTCGGCCGGGTCGCCCATCCGGCCGGCCAGCACCCGCCACTGCATCAGGTCGAGGTAGCCCTCGGGGTACTGCTCGGTCATCTCGGACTCGAAGAAGCCCGGCGCCAGCGCGTTGACGCGGATGCCCTTGCGGCCGGTCCACTGCTGGGCCAGGTCTCGGGTGAGGCCGATGAGTGCCGCCTTCGAGGCGGAGTACGCCGCCTGCGGGAGTCCGCCGGTGGTCAGGCCCAGCACCGAGGAGATGTTGATGATCGAGGAGCCGGGCTCCATCACGCGTCCGCAGGCCTGTGCCATCCAGTAGCAGCCGTTGAGGTTGACGTCGATCACCGAGCGGAACTGCTCGGGGGTCTCGCGCGTCGCGGGCACGGCCGTGCCGACGCCGGCGTTGTTGACCAGGATGTCCACCCGGCCGAGCTCGGCGACGGTGGCATCGACCAGCGCCTGACACTGCTCCGGGTCGGCGACGTCGGTCGGCACGGTGACCACCCGGCGCCCGGCGTCGCGCACCAGCTGGGCGGTCTCCTCGAGCTTGTCGGCGCGTCGGGCGCCCAGCGCCACGTCGGCCCCGGCCTCGGCGAACGCCTTCGAGAAGGCCACCCCGAGCCCGCTCGAGGCCCCGGTCACGATCGCCACCTTGCCGTCCAGCCCGAACATCTCCAGCACGCTCATGGCCTCAGGCTAACGGCGGGGGTTCGCCTACGCCGACCCCGAGGTCACCCTGAGGTCTCCCCGGAAAGGGATGATCCGGGCCGTCGAGGGCGCTTCACTGGAGGCAGGACCGAGATCCGGCCCGCCCGTGAGGTCCAAGGAGGACCCGATGAACGACCAGGCCCAGCAGACCCCGCAGGGCATCCCCGCCGCGACGGCAGCCGCTCGCGCGATCGACCCGTCAGCCGAGCGCGGGTGGGGCACGATCACCCACGTCGTGCCGCTCGCTGCCACGATCCTGTCCGCCGGCACGCTCGGCTTCGTCGGCTCGCTGGTGATCTACCTGCTCTACAAGGACCGCGGCCCCTTCGTCCGCGCCAACGCCGCCAACTCCCTCAACATCCAGATCACGACCGGCATCGTGCTGCTGCTGTCGTTCCCGCTGATGCTGCTGCTGGTGGGCTTCCTGACCTACCCGCTGGCGCTGGCCTACGCCGTGGTGATGCACGCCGTGGGCGCGGTCAAGGCCAACAACGGCGAGTGGTGGACGCCGCCGCTCACCCCGCGCTTCGTCCGCTGACGGGAGGCCGGCCATCGCGTCAGGACGCGGTGGCCGGCCCCATCCCGTTGCGCAGCAGGTTGCCGCGGCCGGTCGGCCACGGCAGGCAGGCGGTGCCCGACCCGGGCACGGTGTAGACGTCGATGCCGTGGTCGATGGTGGTGAGCACGATCTCGAGGGTGCCGTTGCCGGTCAGGTCGCCGATCGACGGCGCCGCGGCGACGCCGACCCCGTTGCCGTTGCGGGTCTGGTGCCGCAGCTTCACGGAGAAGAGCTTCGCGCCGTTCGCGCGCAGCACCACGAGGCGCGCGGCACCCCGCTTCAGCGAGTAGGTGCCGAACACCAGCTCGGGCCTGCCGTCGCGGTTGAGGTCTGCCGCGACCACCTCCGAGGCGAACCGCTTGGCCAGCCGCGGCGCGTAGGAGTAGCTCCACAGCCGTCTTCCCGACGGCCCCACGGCATAGACCTTGCCGCCGGGGACCGCGGCGACTATCTCGGGCCGGTCGTCGCCACGAAGGTCGACCACGGCGGGCGCAGGGATGCCCGAGGGTGGGTACCAGTCGCCGCTTCCCCGGTGTGCGGGCTTGGCCGTGAGCCTCGGCTCCTCGAAGCCAGGATGTCGTCGCGCCGACCGGGACCCGTCGCCGTACGCGCCGTCGAGGGCCATGACGACGTAGCCCTGGGTGCGGTAGGGCACGTGCCGCTCGACGTTGGGCAGCCCGACGACCTCGTTGTGGCCGTCGCCGTCGAGGTCGGCGACCGATGGTGGAGACGCGGTCCACTGCAGCCAGGCCTGCCGCGACGGGTGGGGCCAGGTGCCGGTGTGCAGGTGGTAGTGCCGCCGCTCGACGCGCGGGCTCAGCCAGCGGATGAACTGGCCCCAGCCCATCCGGCGTCCGACGGCACGCGAGTCGCGGTTGGTGAACCACGGCGAGGCCAGCACCGAGGTGCCGTCCAGGTTGAAGACGTTGATCTGGTGGTTGTCGAAGGTGGTGACGATCTCGAGCTCGGGATCGTCGTCGAGGTTGCCGATCCCGACGTTCTCGCCGTAGGCGCCGTAGCCGTGGTTGCCCACCTTGTTGAACCTCAGGTCATTGCCCTTGCCCGTCAGCCGGTTGTAGCGCGGCCACGCGGGCGAGTGCCCGTCGCGCGGCTGGAAGCGCTTGCCCTTCGCATTGAGCACGAAGACCTGGGCGCCCGTGCGCGAGGTGTTGGTCGTGGTCACCACGACCTCGACCCGGCCGTTGCCGTCGAGGTCGGCTGCGGCCAGCCCGCGGGCCTCGGGGCACTGCCCGCCGCTGCACGTCGACGCCTTCCACTTCTTCACCAGGCGGCCGCCACGGAACTCGTACGCCGCCACGGTGCCGTCGTTGCCGCCCACCACGATGTCGGGGATGCCGTCGCCCTCCAGGTCGGTGGTCACCGAGGGGGCGTAGACCCGCCCGGTCGTCGCCCCGCCCCGGCCCAGTCGGTGTCCGCGGGCGTCGTAGACGAGGGTGGAGTACAAGGGGGCCACGATCTCCCGGCGCCCGTCGGCGTCGAGGTCGACCAGCCCCGGCGAGGAGAACCAGCCCGTCTCGCCGGTGGCGATGCGCCGCACGAAGCGCGGCTTGGACACCGGGTCGGTGCCTCCCTCCGAGGTGCACCCCGTGGACGCCGCCGCTGGGGCGGTGCCGACACTCGCTGCGGTGACCGGGGCGGCGGTGACCGGGGCGGCGGTGACCGGGGCGGCGGTGACCGGGGCGGCGGTGACCGGGGCGGCGGTGACCGAGCCCGCGGCCGGGGAGGTCAGCGCCAGCACCGCCACGGCCAGGACCACGACCCGGCCTGTCCCGGGGAGCTCGACCACCATGCCCGGACCCTATCGACGACGCCGCCGGAAACGGCTGGTGAAGCGCCGGCCCGAGCGCGGTAGCATGGGCGCCATGTATAGGACCCTGCTCCTTCTCTAGCCGCGTCGCCCCCTTCCGACGCGGCTGCCCCTCGTGAGCGAGGGGCTTTTTCATGTCCGAGCAGATCCCGATGGCGAGCGAGAGAGACCGATGAGCGAGCAGACCCAGCCCGACGGCTACGACGTGCAGGCCGTCCAGGCCAGGTGGCTGCCGGTGTGGCAGCAGCTGCAGCCGTTCCGAGCCGACGACGCCGCCGTCCTGGAGGGGCGCAGGGAGAAGCGCTACGCCCTGACGATGTTTCCCTACCCCTCGGGCGACCTGCACATGGGCCACGCCGAGGTGACCGCGCTGCACGACGTGATCGCTCGCTACTGGTGGCAGCGCGGCTACGAGGTGCTGAACCCGATGGGCTGGGACTCCTTCGGTCTGCCCGCGGAGAACGCTGCCATCAAGAACGACGAGCACCCGGCGACCTACACCTACGCCAACATCGAGACCCAGGCCGACTCCTTCCAGCACTACGCCTGCTCCTTCGACTGGAGCCGTCGGCTGCACACCTCCGACCCGGCCTACTACCGCTGGACCCAGTGGCTGTTCCTGCGCTTCAGGGAGCGGGGCCTGGCCTACCGCAAGAACTCGCCGGTCAACTGGTGCCCCAACGACCAGACCGTGCTGGCCAACGAGCAGGTCGTCGACGGCCGCTGCGAGCGCTGTGGCGCCGAGGTCACCAAGCGCGAGCTGACCCAGTGGTACTTCAAGATCACCGACTACGCCCAGGAGCTGCTGGACTCCCTGGACGACCTGGAGCCCACCTGGCCCGACCGGGTCGTCACCGCGCAGCGCAACTGGATCGGCCGCTCCGAGGGCGCCCACGTCGACTTCACGATGCACCTGGGCGACGGCTCCGACCGCGACGTCACGGTCTACACCACCCGCCCCGACACGCTGTTCGGGGCGACGTTCATGGTGGTCGCCGCCGACGCGCCGCTGGCGGGCGAGCTGGTGGCGCCCGAGCAGCGGCAGGCGCTGGAGGACTACCTGGTCGGGGTGCGCAAGGCCTCCGACATCGACCGGATGTCGACCGAGCGTCCCAAGACCGGCGTCGACCTGGGCATCACCGCCACCAACCCGGTCAACGGTGAGCAGATCCCCGTCTGGGCCTCGGACTACGTGCTGGCCGACTACGGCACCGGCGCGATCATGGCCGTGCCCGCCCACGACCAACGCGACCTGGACTTCGCCAAGGCGATGGGGCTGCCGGTGCGCACCGTGGTCGACACCGGCGAGGCGGACCCCGAGGAGACCTACGTCGCCACGACGGGCGACGGCGCCTACGTCAACTCCGACTACCTGAACGGACTGACCGACAAGGTCGCCGGCATCCACGCCACCGTGGAGCGGCTGGAGGCCGACGCGAGCGGCCAGGGTGCGGTCAACTTCCGGCTGCGCGACTGGCTGCTGAGCCGGCAGCGCTACTGGGGCGTGCCGATCCCGATCGTCCACTGCGCGTCGTGTGGCGAGGTCGCCGTCCCCGACGACCAGCTGCCCGTCGAGCTGCCCGAGCTGCGCGGCGCCGACCTGAAGCCGAAGGGCGTCTCCCCGCTGGCAGCCGCCGAGGACTGGATCAACGTGTCCTGCCCCAGCTGCGGAGGCCCGGCGAGACGCGACAGCGACACGATGGACACCTTCGTGGACTCCTCGTGGTACTTCCTGCGCTACTGCAGCCCGCACGACGACACCCAGGCGTTCGACCCGGCGCTGACCAACGCCTGGGGGCCGTGCGACATCTACGTCGGCGGCGTCGAGCACGCCGTGCTGCACCTGCTGTACGCCCGGTTCTTCACCAAGGTGCTGGCCGACATGGGGCTGCTGGAGTTCCGCGAGCCGTTCTCGGCCCAGCTGAACCAGGGCGTCGTCATCAACCAGGGCCGCAAGATGAGCAAGTCGCTGGGCAACGGCGTCAGTCTGGGGGACCAACTTGCGGCGTACGGCGTGGACGCGGTGCGGCTGACCCTGGTCTTCGCGGGGCCGCCGGAGGACGACATCGACTGGGCCGAGGTCTCCCCGGCCGGGTCGCTGCGCTTCCTGCAGCGCGCGTGGCGGCTGGCCGGTGACGTCACCTCGGAGCCCGGGGCCGACCCGACGACCGGTGACGTCGCCCTGCGCAAGATCACCCACAAGACACTGCACGAGGCGGCCCAGCTGGTCGAGGGCTACCGCTTCAACGTGATGGTCGCTCGCATGATGGAGCTGGTCAACGCCACCCGCAAGGCCATCGACACCGGCGTCGGGCCCGCCGACCCGGCGGTGCGCGAGGCCGCCGAGGCGGTGGCGATCGTGCTGTCGCTGGTCGCGCCCTACACCGCCGAGGAGATGTGGGACCGGCTGGGTCACCAGCCGACCGTCGCGCGGGCCGGCTGGCCCGAGGTCGACCCGGCCCTGCTGGTGCAGGACTCGGTGACCGCCGTGGTGCAGATCCAGGGCAAGGTCAAGGCTCGCCTGGAGGTGTCACCCGACGTCTCCGAGGCCGACCTGGAGACCGCCGCGCTGGCCGACCCGGCGGTGGTGGCCGCCATCGACGGACGCGAGATCCGCAAGGTCATCGTGCGCGCCCCCAAGCTGGTCAACGTCGTCGTCTGAGCCGCTCGGCGCGAGCGTGTGAGGAAGGTCCTTTCGCGCGCGGAGCCCGCGGGTGCACGATGAGGGGGTAGCCATCCACGCGCCGTCGTGGAGGTCCCACGACGCGCCGGCTCAGGGGAGGACGTCGTGACCACCACCAAGACCTGGCGAGTCGACCTGTTCCTGTACGAAGACGGCGAGCACACCAAGGCTGACGCCGTCCTGCACACCGATGCCGGCACCGAGCTGCGCGCCAGCGGCGTGGCACGCAAGCATCCGGCGGACCGCGAGGTGCCGGAGATCGGCGACGAGCTGGCCACCTGCCGGGCACTCAGCGAGCTGTCCCACGCGTTGCTGGTCGCGACCAGCAACGACGTCGAGGAGAACGTCGGCGGGCCGGTGTCGCTCGCCGACTGAGCCACCCACGCGCCGCCCACTCCGTGGGACACGATGAGTGACACGGCTCACATCCTGTGGTTACGGTGCCCGGACGGCTCGTGCGCCGCAGCGTGCTCGGGCAAGGCACCAGTGAGTGAAATGGGTGACGCGTGTGAGTGGCATCGTGGTTGGCGTCGATCGAAGTGAACCGAGCGGGCGGGCCGTGCACTTCGCGGCCGGACTGGCGGCGCGGGACGGCACGGCGTTGACCGTCGTGCACGTGATCCCGTGGTCGCCGTACTCCTTCAACACCCCCCTCGAGAACGAGGAACGGCACCGCCGCCGCGAGGAGGAGATCGCGGCCGCCACCGAGCAGGTCATCGCGCCCGCGGTGGCCGCCGCCGAGGACGCGGGCGTGAAGCCGGAGACGGTGGTGCGCCACGGCGACCCGGTCGACCTGATCATCGAGGAGGCCGAGCAGCGAGGCTGCGACCTGATCGTCATGGGCCGCAGCGGTGACAGCCGCGTCAAGCGCGCCATCTTCGGCAGCTATCCCGCCGCCTTGGTCCAAGAGGCCCCCGTGCCGGTGGTGGTGATCCCGTGAGCGCCGCGAACGCCGCCGGGCTGCTGCCCATGGCCAGCATCGACGAACGGGTCCAGGACTGGTTCGGTCCCGTCGCCGACAAGATCGCCTCGGTCGTCTTCTACTCCGTCTCGCTCGGCGACGCCAGCCTGCCGCTGATCGTGGTGTGGCTGGTCATCGCCGCGGTGTTCTTCACCGCCTGGCTGGGCATGCCGCAGATCTCGGGCTTCAAGCACGCCATCAACCTGGTGCGCGGCCGCTACTCCGACCCCACCGACGCGGGCGAGGTCTCGCACTTCCAGGCCCTGGCCACCGCCGTGTCGGGCACCGTGGGGCTCGGCAACATCGCGGGCGTCGCCGTGGCCATCTCCCTCGGCGGGCCGGGGGCCACGTTCTGGATGATCCTGGCCGGCTTCCTGGGCATGGCCACCAAGATGGCGGAGTGCACGCTCGGCGTGATGTACCGCCACGAGCACGAGGACGGCACCGTCTCCGGCGGGCCGATGTACTACCTGCGGGACGCCGTCGCGAAGGTCACCGGCAGCGGCCCGCTGGGGAAGTTCCTCGCGGCCTTCTTCGCCGTCTGCTGCATCGGTGGCGCCATCGGCGGCGGCAACATGTTCCAGGCCAACCAGGCCACCGTGCAGATCATCAACGTGACCGGCGGCGACGACAGCGTGTTCGCCGACCTCAAGTGGCTGATCGGTCTGGTCTTCGCGATCGCCGTGGGGGCGGTCATCATCGGTGGCATCAAGTCGATCGCCCGGGTCACCGAGAAGATCGTGCCCTTCATGGCGGCGCTCTACCTCACCGCGTGCCTGATCGTGATCCTGGGCAGCCTCGGCAGCGTGCCCGGTGCGTTCGGCGACATCGTCAGCGGGGCGTTCAGCCCGGAGGGCATCGCGGGCGGCTTCGTCGGCGTGCTCATCGTCGGCTTCCAGCGGGCGGCGTTCTCCAACGAGGCCGGCATCGGGTCGGCGTCCATCGCGCACTCCGCCGTCAAGACCAAGGAGCCGGCCACGGAGGGCTTCGTGGCGCTGCTCGAGCCGTTCATCGACACCGTGGTCATCTGCACGATGACCGCCCTGACGATCGTCATCACCGGTGCCTGGGACGACCCCGACGCGGCCGACATCGGTGGGGTCAGCCTCACCTCGCGGGCCTTCGAGTCGGTGCTCCCGTGGTTCCCGAACGTCCTCGCCGTCGCGGTGATCCTGTTCGCCTTCTCCACGATGATCTCGTGGTCGTACTACGGCATGAAGGCGACCGGCTACCTGTTCGGTGACAGCCCCACGGCGGAGATGGTCTTCAAGGTGGTCTTCTGCGTGTTCGTGGTGATCGGCGCGGCCCTGACCCTCGGCCCGGTGATCCTGTTCTCCGACTCGATGATCTTCCTGATGTCCATCCCCAACGTGATCGGTCTCTACATCCTCGCGCGCACCGTGCGCAACGAGATCCGCAGCCATCGCCAGAAGGTCGAGACCGGGGAGTTCGCCCGGGTGAAGTGACCGGGTCGGCTGAGAGCGCACACCCGGACCGGGCCACGGCCCGGTCCGGGTAGCCTGCGGACATGACCGGGACCGACGACGTGCAGCGCACGGTGGTGGTCACCGACTCCACCGCGATGCTGCCGCCCGAGGTGGCCGACCGGCTGGGCATCGTGGTGGTGCCGCTGCAGGTCGTCATCGGTGCTGACGTGTGCGACGAGGGCGCCGAGGGCGCGACGCCCGACCGGGTGGCCGCGGCGCTGCGCGAGTTCATCCCGGTCAGCACCTCGCGGCCCGCGCCGGTGACCTTCCTGTCGGCCTACACCGCCGCGGCGGCCGCGGGCGCCACCGCGGTGCTGTCGATCCACCTGTCCGGCGAGATGAGCGGGACCTTCGAGGCGGCGCAGCTGGCGGCGCGCGACGCGCCGGTGGCCGTGACCTGCCTCGACTCGCGGCAGGTCGGGGTGGCCACCGGCTATGCCGCACTCTCGGCCGCTGCGGTGCTGGGCGACGGGGGCTCGGTCGAGGAGGCGGCCGAGGCGGCGCGGGCGCGGGCCGCGGCCTCGTCGTCGTACTTCTACGTCGACACGTTGGAGTACCTCCGCCGCGGCGGACGCGTGGGCGCCGCTAGCGCGCTGCTCGGGGGAGCCCTCGCCGTCAAGCCGCTGCTGACTCTGCAGGAGGGGCGGGTCTCGACGCTCGAGAAGGTGCGCACCGCCGGTCGCGCCCTGGGCCGGCTGGCCGACCACGCCGTGGCGACCGCCGGGTCCCAACCCATCGACCTGTGCGTCTCCCATCTCGCCAGCCCGGAGCGGGCCGCGGCCCTGGTCGAGACGTTGTCGGTCCGGCTGGCCGACAACCTCGAGGGCAGGCCGGTGTGGTCCGGCGAGCTGGGCGCCGTGCTGGGTGCCCATGTCGGCCCCGGCATGGTCGCGCTCTGCGTCGCCCCGCGGCTGCCCGGTGACCGAGAGCCCTCGGCGGTCGGCGACCTGGCCTGACCCCGGGCCCGCAACCGTCCCGGGCCGGGCCGCTGCACGGGTTGTCCACAGGCCCGGACGGCGGCGCTGTCGGCGACGCTGTTCTCGGCCTAGGTTGCGGCCATGCGTGGAGGTCGAGCGCGAGACGAGCACCGAGCCGCGGTCGCCAGGCGGCTGGCCCGCCTGGGCGACGAGGTGGCGATGCTGCGCGAGCCGCCGGGCGGTGTGTCGGATGCGGCCGCTGCGGACACCCGGATCCGACCGGGACGGGGAGAGTCCCGCTGGTCTCTCGAGCCAGACGACGCTGACGAGGCCGTCCGGGGCGGGTCCGGCGATACGTGGTCGGACGGCTCCTGGGACGAGGACCCGGTCGCGCTGACGGGCGGCGAGGTGGCGCCATTCCCGAGCGGGGGCGAGACGGCCGCGGCTGAGGGGTTCCCCCGGCCCGGGCGGCACGCCGCACGCCGGCGGCGCCCGGTGCCCGGCCTCGGCCTGCTGGGCCCCGCCCAGCTGACCGTGGTCGCGGTCGCGGTCACGCTCGGCCTGGCGGTGACCTCTTGGTGGCTGGTCCGCAGCGGGTCCGAGCCGGTCCCGCTGGCCGCGCAGGAGGCGCCGGCGCTGATGACGCCGGCGGCGGTGCCGGGTGGGGCGCCGTCGACGGCGCAGCCGACGTCCCTGGTCGTCGATGTCGCGGGCAAGGTGCGCCGCCCCGGCATCACCGTGCTGGAGCCGGGCGCCCGCGTGGTCGATGCGATCGAGGCCGCCGGCGGGGCCCGTCGCGGGGTCGACCTCTCCTCGCTCAACCTGGCCCGGCCGCTCGTCGACGGGGAGCAGATCCTGGTAGGGGTCCGGGGCGGCCCGCCGCCGGCCCCGGCGGTGGACGCCTCGGGTGGCGGCCTGCTGGTCAACATCAACACCGCGGGCCAGACCGAGCTCGAGTCGCTGCCCGAGGTCGGCCCGGTGACCGCGCAGGCCATCATCGCGTGGCGTGAGCAGCACGGCGCGTTCACCTCGGTCGACCAGCTGGTCGAGGTCGACGGCATCGGGGAGGCCACGCTGGCCACCGTGAGCCCCTTCGTGACGGTCTGAGCGGTGCCGGGATGGGCGACAGCCTTCGCCCGAGCGGCGGGCGCGGCGGTCACCGTGCCCGACCGGCGGATGCCGCTGGTGGGCGTGGCGGCCTGGGCCGGCGCGCTCGCCGGGCTCGGCTGGCCGCGCAGTGGGTGGGGGGCGCTCGCCGCCGGGGCGCTGGGCAGCGCGCTCGCCCTGCTCCTGGTCGCCGCCCACCGGCAGGAGCGGCACGGGCGACCCGCCGCGCTCGGGGTGGGCTCGCGGCTGCTCGCTGCGGTGCTGCTGGTCGCTGTCGTGAGCGGCTACGCCGCCGCGCTGCGCGTGCAGCGCGTCGCGGACAACCCGGTGGCGTCGCTCGCGGCGGTCCGGGCCGCGGTCGACGTCGAGCTGGTGGTCACCTCCGACCCGCGGCCGGTGGCCGGGCGGTTCGCCGACCAGTGGGTGGTGCGGGCCAGGGTGGAGCGGGTGGCGTCGCGCGCCGCGGCGTACGACGTGCGGCTGCCCGTCGTCGTGCTGACCACCGACGACTGGTCGGCGGTCCGGCTGGGTGAGCGGGTCGCCGTCTCCGGTCGGCTCGCGCCGAGCGAGGATCGTGACACCGCCGCGCTGCTGCGACCCTTCGTGCCGGCGACCGGCCTGGAGCCGCCGGCGCTGTGGTGGGACGCCGCAGGGTCCGTGCGCGCCTCCCTGCGTCGTTCCGTCGACGGCGTGCCGGCCGACCGGCGGCCGCTGGTGCCTGCCCTGGTGGTCGGCGACGACCAGGGGCTCGACCGCGCGCTGGCCGACGACTTCCGCACCACCGGCCTGACCCACCTGCTCGCGGTCTCGGGCACCAACCTGACGCTGCTGCTCGGGTTCGTGCTCGTCCTGGCCCGGGGCCTCGGGGTGCGGGGGCGTGGCCTCCTCGTCGTGGGAGGCATGGGCGTCGTCGGGTTCGTGCTGCTGGCGCGGCCCGAGCCGAGCGTGCTGCGCGCTGCCGTGATGGGCTCGGTGGGGTTGGTCGGGCTGGGCTCCGGCGGCAGCCGCCGGGGCGGCCGGTCGCTCGGGGTCGCGGTGGCGGGGCTGCTGCTGCTCGACCCCTGGCTGGCGCCGACACCTGGCTTCGCGCTGTCGGTGCTCGCCACGGCCGGCATCGTGTTCCTGGCCCCGGTCTGGCGCGACGCCCTGGCCGGCTGGCTGCCTCGCTGGGTCGCGGAGGCGGTGGCGGTGCCGGCGGCGGCCCAGCTGGCCTGCACCCCGGTGGTGGCGGCGCTCTCCGGGCAGGTGAGCCTCGTGGCGGTCGCGGCCAACCTGCTCGCCGCCCCAGCGGTCGGGCCGGCCACCGTCCTGGGCCTGGCCGGGGGGCTCGCGGGCCTGGTCTGGCCGCTGCTCGGCGGGCTGGTCGGCTCGGCCGCGGGCTGGTGCGTGGCGTGGATCGTGGCGGTCGCCCGGCGCGGCGCGGCGCTGCCGGTGCCTGCGTTCGACTGGGCCACCGGTCCCGTGGCTCTGGCCCTGCTCTCGCTGACGTGCCTGCTGCTGGTGCTGGTCGCGCCTGCGCTGCTGCACCGGCGGGCCGCGTCACTGACGTGCTGCACGCTGCTCGCCCTGGTGACGCTGGTGCGACCGCCCAGCCCCGGCTGGCCGCCCGACGGCTGGCTGATCGCGGTGTGCGACGTGGGTCAGGGCGATGCGCTCGCGCTGCGTGCCGGGCCGGGCAGCGCGGTGGTGGTGGACGTCGGCCCCGACCCGGCGCTGGTCGACCGATGCCTGCGCCGCCTCGATGTGACGCAGGTGCCGCTGGTGGTGCTGACCCACTTCCACGCCGACCACGTCGACGGCTTGGCCGGTGTGGCGCGTGGACGCCGCGTCGCGGCCGTCGAGGTGACCGCCCTGGCCGACCCTCCGGGAGCCGCGCTGGCGGTGGCCAGCCAGGCCCAGCAGTGGGGTGTCCCGGAGACCGTGGCCGGCTACGCTCGCAGCACCTCGGTCGGCGAGGTCAGGCTGCAGGTGCTCTGGCCCACGCCGGCCCAGCCCACCGAGGGTCCCGGCGACGGCAGCACCGCCAACAACGCGAGCGTGGTGCTGCTGGCCGAGGTGCGCGGCGTGCGGATGCTGCTCACCGGCGACCTGGAGCCGCCGGGACAGGAGGCGCTGGCCCAGATGATGCCCGGGCTCACCGTCGACGTGCTGAAGATCCCGCACCACGGCTCGCGCTACCAGGACCTCGGCTTCCTCACCTCTCTCGGGTCCGCCGTTGCCGTGGTGAGCGCGGGCCGGGACAACGACTACGGCCACCCGGCGGCCGAGACCCTGACGGCGCTGGAGGAGGCCGGGGCGCGGGTCTTCCGCACCGACCGCGACGGCGACGTCGTGGTCGCCGAGCACCACGGGCGGCTCGTGGTCCAGCGCGGCGGATGAGCCGGTCCCGGGCCGGTGGCCGGCGGTGGCAAGGCGCGCCGCGGCGGTGTCGGTTCCGTGTGGCAGGCTGAGCGCACCATGGCAGCGATCCGTCCCACCGACGTCCTCGGTCGGGTGACCCTGGTCACCGGCAAGGAGGAGCTCCTCAACGAGCGCACCATCGCCGCCGTTCACGTCGCCTGCCGTCGCCACGACCCGGAGGCCGAGCTCTCGGAGACCATCGGGTCCGAGCTCAGCCTGGCCTCCCTGGGGGAGCTGGCCGCGCCCTCGCTGTTCTCCTCCACCCGCTGCGTGGTGGTCCGCGGGCTGGAGCACCTTCCGGAGGAGTCCGTCGAGGGCCTGCTCGGCTACGCCGCCGCGCCGGTCGAGGACGTCGCCCTCGTGCTCGCCCACGGGGGCGGCCCCAAGGGCTCGGGCGTGCTCGCCAAGCTCCGCAAGCTCGACCCGGTCACCGAGCACCGGTCGGCCGAGCTCCGCCCCTCGGAGTTCGCCGGGTTCGTGGTCTCCGAGGTGCGCACGCTCGGCTCCTCGATCGACGAGCCGGCCGCCGAGCTGCTGGTGCAGTCGGTCGGTCACGACCTGCGGTCCTTGGCCGGTGCCGCTCACCAGCTCGCCCACGACTTCCCGGGCGAGGCGCTCGGGACCGACAAGGTGAAGCGCTACTTCGGGGGTCGCGCGGAGGCGAAGTCCTTCGCCGTGGCCGACGCGGCGTTCTGGGGCCGACGCGAGGCAGCGCTCGAGGAGCTGCGCTGGGCTCTCGACGGTGGCACCGCGCCGGTGCTGGTCACCTCGGCGTTCGCCGGCAGCGCGCGCGGCATCGCCCGCTACAAGGCTGCACCGCGCGGCATGCGCGAGGGCGACCTGGCGCGCGAGGTGGGCGTGCCGCCATGGAAGCTGCGCACCATCCGTGACCAGTCTCGCGGCTGGTCCGACGGCGGGGTCGCCCACGCGATCATGGCGATCGCCCGGGCCGACGCCGACATCAAGGGCAAGGCCAGCGACCCGGCGTACACCCTGGAGCGGTTGGCGCTCACCGTCACGGGGCTGCGCGAGGCTCGCTGACCAGGGGAGAGGCGCCCGGATGACGACGAGAGCCCGGCCGGCGGGTGCCGGACGGGCTCTGGTGGCGCGGCCTCAGTGGCCGCGGACGAGCGGAGGACTCAGAGGGCGTCGGCGCGCTTGGCGATCGAGGCCTTGCGGTTGGCCGCCTGGTTCTTGTGGATGACGCCCTTGGAGGCGGCCTTGTCGAGCTTCTTCATCGCGTCGCGGCCGAGCTCGGCGGCGTCGTCGGCGCCGGCGTCGGCAGCCTCACGGAACTTGCGCACAGCGGTCTTGAGCGAGGACTTCACGGCCTTGTTGCGCTCGTGACGCTTCTCGTTCTGCTTGTTGCGCTTGATCTGGGACTTGATGTTCGCCACTGATCTGCCTCGTGTGCCTTTGCTCGTGGATGCTGGAGATGACGTCTGTCGGTCGGGGCCGGAGCCACGCTCGCGAGAGCAGGCTGAGGCCCGGACACGCAAGGGGCAACGCTACCAGCGGGCCGCGGACCGGCCCAAATCCGTCGGACCCGGTCGGGGCGCCGGCCTCAGGCGGCCCAGCCGCGGCGTTCGGCGAGCCACGACCAGGTGGCCTCGGCATACCAGCTCTGGTGCTGGCGGAGGTAGGGCGAGCTGGTCGGCACCGGCAGGTCCCGCTGCCGGAGGAAGTAGCCCGCGAGCAGTGCCAGCACCGTGTCGACGTGCTCTGACGGCAGGTCGCGGGTGAGCCGCCGCTCCTGCAGCACCGCGTCGACATCGAGCCCGTCGCCGCGCGGTCCGACCAGCAGGAAGACCGTGTCCAGCCAGTCGGCCCCTCGGACCGGCCAGTTCCAGTCGCAGATCACCACCCGTGCGCCGAGCACGAGGTTGTCGTCGCGCACGTCGGTGTGGACCAGCGTGTCGCCGGCGGTGACGGCGACGAAGCCGCGGGCCAGGGCGGCCGCGGTCTCGAGCCGCTGGGGCGTCATGCCCGGCAGCGACGGGCCGGCGGGGAGGACGACGTCCCAGGCGGTGGCGAAGTCGGCGAAGTCGTCGGCGAAGGCGGCCAGCTCGAGGCCGGGCGGGGCGGGGGTGAGCCGGTCGGCGACCTCCTCCAGGGCGTCGAGACAACGCTCCAGGTCCGGGCGGCGCCACGGCCGCGCCGGCGGCCGCCCGTCGGCGTACTCCAGGCCGAGCACCACCCACTCGTCGTCCTCCGACCAGAGCAACCGGGCGGCGGGCAGGCCGTCGGGGAGAGCCCCCAGCTTCCGGGCCTCCTCGCGGTAGGCCTCGGCGACAGGGCGCTGGGCCTGGGTCGAGGCCGCCTTGACGAACTGCCGCGACCCGTCCTCGCAGGTCAGCACGGACGCGAACCCCGGCGTGAACCCGCCGCCCTTCGAGTCGGCCTCGACGACCGGCGAGCCGCAGCGCTCCTCGACCAGCGCGCGGACCTCCGGGGGCAGGAACCGCCACTCCAGCCGGCGGGCGGTGCGACCGGCGGGCGGGGGAGACGTGGGCATGCCGCTCATTGTCCGGGTTGCCGCGGGGAGCGTCGAGCGGCTGGTCGCGGTTTCGGAGCACGGCGGTACGCCGTGGAAGAATGGCGGTCTGCCATCAGCGGGCCTCCGCCCGCTTCCCGCTCCGCTTGCGAAAGACCGCCGATCCCGCCGTGACCGCCCCGTCCGTTCCGCTGCCCGGTCACACCGACCCTGCCATCATTCGCAACTTCTGCATCATCGCCCACATCGACCACGGCAAGTCGACGCTGGCCGACCGGATGCTGCAGCTGACCGGAGTCGTCGACGAGCGCAGTGCTCGGGCGCAGTACCTCGACCGGATGGACATCGAGCGCGAGCGTGGCATCACGATCAAGAGCCAGGCCGTCCGGATGCCGTGGACGGTGCCCGCCGACAACGACGAGGGCGCCGAGCCGGGGACCTACATCCTCAACATGATCGACACCCCCGGTCACGTCGACTTCACCTACGAGGTCTCGCGGTCGCTGGAGGCGTGTGAGGCCGCCATCCTGCTGGTCGACGCGGCGCAGGGCATCGAGGCGCAGACGTTGGCCAACCTCTACCTCGCCCTCGGTGCCGACCTGCACATCATCCCGGTCCTCAACAAGATCGACCTGCCGTCGGCCAACCCTGAGAAGTACGCCGCCGAGCTGGCGGGGATCATCGGCTGCGACCCCGCCGACGTGCTCCGGGTGAGCGCCAAGACCGGCGAGGGCGTCGCGTTGCTGCTCAACGAGATCGTCAAGCAGACCCCGCCGCCGGTCGGCCAGGCGGACGCCCCCGCTCGGGCGCTGATCTTCGACTCCGTCTACGACACCTACCGCGGCGTGGTGACCTACGTCCGCGTGATCGACGGCCACCTCAGCCACCGCGACCGGATCAGGATGATGTCGACCAACGCCGTCCACGAGATGCTCGAGGTCGGCGTGATCAGCCCCGAGCCGAGCAAGGCGGGCCGGATCGGCGTCGGCGAGGTCGGCTATCTCATCACCGGGGTGAAGGACGTGCGGCAGTCGCGGGTGGGCGACACGGTGACCTCCCAGCATCACGGGGCGACCGAGGCCCTGGGCGGCTACCAGCACCCCAAGCCGATGGTGTTCGCCGGCCTCTACCCGATCGACGGTGACGACTACCCCGACCTCCGCGACGCGCTCGAGCGGCTGCAGCTCAACGATGCGGCGCTGACCTACGAGCCGGAGACCTCCGGAGCGCTCGGCTTCGGGTTCCGCTGCGGCTTCCTGGGGCTGCTGCACATGGAGATCGTCCGGGAGCGGCTCGAGCGGGAGTTCAACCTCGCCCTGATCTCGACCGCGCCCAACGTGATCTACGAGGTCACGATGGAGGACGGTGCGGTCCATCGCTGCACCAACCCGAGCGAGTACCCCGCCGGCAAGATCGCCGAGGTGCGCGAGCCCGTCGTCCGCGCCACCATCCTGGCGCCGGCGGAGTTCATCGGCACCATCATGGAGCTCTGCCAGGCCAAGCGCGGCTCCCTGCAGGGGATGGACTACCTCTCCGAGGACCGCGTCGAGATGCGCTACACCCTGCCGCTGGCCGAGATCGTGTTCGACTTCTTCGACCAGCTGAAGTCCAGGACGAAGGGCTACGCCTCGCTCGACTACGAGCCCTCGGGTGACCAGACCGCCGACCTGGTGAAGGTGGACATCCTCCTCCAGGGCGAGCCGGTCGACGCCTTCTCCGCCATCGTGCACAAGGACGCGGCCTACTCCTACGGCGTGATGCTGGTCGGCAAGCTCAAGGAGCTGATCCCGCGGCAGCAGTTCGAGGTGCCTATCCAGGCCGCCATCGGCGCCCGGGTGATCGCTCGCGAGACCATCCGCGCGATTCGCAAGGACGTGCTGGCCAAGTGCTACGGCGGCGACATCACCCGCAAGCGCAAGCTGCTGGAGAAGCAGAAGGAAGGCAAGAAGCGGATGAAGATGGTCGGCCGGGTCGAGGTGCCCCAGGAGGCCTTCGTCGCGGCGCTCTCGACCACCGAGCCGGCCGACAAGAGCCGCAAGTAGCCATGGCCGGGCGGTCGTGGCGGCTGCCCGACGGGGTGCTCGGGATGGCCGCCCGCGGGCCTGACTGGGCGGCCTGGGTCGACCGGCTCCCCGGCCTGGTCGGCGAGCTGCTCGAGGAGTGGCAGCTGGCCGTGGACGGCTGGCTGCTGCACGGCTACTGCTCGGTGGTGGTGCCGGTGCGCACCGCCGAGGGTGGGGCCGCCGTCGTCAAGGTCGGCTTCCCCGACGACGAGAGCGAGCACGAGGCGCTGGGCCTGGACACGTGGGGCGGCGACGGTGCCGTCCGGTTGTGGCGGGCCGACCCGCGTCGACGCGCCCTGATGCTCGAGCGACTCGACGCGCACACGACGCTCCGGTCCGTGCCGGTGGGGGAGGCGTGCGAGGTGGTCGCGGCTCTCTACTCGCGGCTGCACGTGCCGGCGCCCCGGCGGCTGCGCCCGCTGACGGCGTACGTCGAGCCGTGGGCCGCCGACCTCGCCGCGCTGCCGCGCAGCGCCCCGATTCCGCGCCGCCTGGTGGAGCAGGCGACCTCGCTCGCCCGCGACCTGGTCGTCGATCCCGCCTCGGTCGGGACCCTGGTGCACACCGACCTGCACGACGGCAACGTGCTGGCGGCCGCCCGCGAGCCGTGGCTGGCCATCGACCCCAAGCCGGTCAGCGGGGACCCGCACTACGAGCCCGCCCCGATGCTGTGGAACCGCTGGGAGGAGGTCGTCGCCTCGGGCGACGTACGACGGGAGGTGCGCCGCCGCTTCCACGCCCTGGTCGACGCGGCGGCGCTCGACGAGGACCGGGCCCGCGACTGGACGGTCGTGCGGATGGTCCTCCTCGCCTCCTGGGCCGTGACGGAGAGCCTGGACGGAGGGGGCGCGCTCACCGCCGCGGACCACGCCAGGGTGACCCGCTTCCTCACGGTGGCCAAGGCGGTCCAGGACTGACGGTGGCCCGACGGTGGGGTGCCCTTCGGCCGCGCTCCGCTACGCTGAGTCCCGGCGTGCCGGGAAGTCCGGTCGGCGTCCCTGTTGCCTACGCGTAGGGTGAGCGTGATGGCTTCGACACCAGCGCGACGGTCGCCCCCGTTGTTCGGCCCCGGCTCCTGGGCCGAGGCGAGCCGGATCGCCGCGATCCTGCGGCTCGAGACCGTGGGCGGCCTGCTGCTGCTGGTCTCCGCGGTGGGCGCCCTGGTGTGGGCCAACCTGCCGGGCGACACCTACTTCGCCGTCCGCGAGTACCACCTCGGGCCGGCCTCGCTCGGCCTGGACCTGTCGGTCCACCACTGGGCGGCCGACGGCCTGCTCGCCATCTTCTTCTTCCTCGCCGGCCTGGAGGTCAAACGCGAGTTCGTTGCCGGTGACCTGCGCCGTCCCCGCACCGCCGCGGTGCCGATCGCCGCGGCGGTCGGCGGGATGATCGTGCCGGCCCTGATCTACGTCGGCATCAACCTGATGCAGGCCGACCGACCCGCCGGCGCGCTGGCCGGCTGGGCGGTGCCGTCGGCCACCGACATCGCGTTCGCGCTGGGCGTGCTTGCCGTGATCGGCCAGCACCTGCCGTCGGCGCTGCGGCTCTTCCTGCTGACCGTGGCGGTCGTCGACGACCTGCTCGCGATCCTGGTGATCGCGTTGTTCTACTCCAACGACATCTCCCTGGGCTACCTCGCCGCCGCCGTCGTGCCGCTGGCGGCGTTCACGATGCTGGTGCAGCGTCGTATCCGCTCGCCGTGGCTGCTGATGCCGCTGGCGCTGCTGACGTGGGTGCTGGTGCACCACTCGGGGCTGCACGCCACCCTGGCCGGGATCTTCCTCGGCCTGGCCGTGCCGGTGCTCGGTCGGGCCGCCGAGGGCGTGCCCGACTCCGGGGCCGGGCTGGCCGACCATTTCGAGCACCGCTGGCGGCCGATCTCGGCCGGCTTCGCCGTGCCGGTGTTTGCGATCTTCTCCGCCGGCGTCTACATCGGTGGCCGCAGCGAGCTTGCCTCCGCGCTCTCCGACCCGGTGGCCCTCGGCGTGATCGTGGGTCTGGTGGTCGGCAAGCCGATCGGGATCTTCCTCACCACCTGGGGCGTGGCGCGGTTCACCCGTGCCGAGCTCGACGCGCGGCTCCGCTGGCTCGACGTCTTCGGGGTCGGCGTGCTGGGTGGCATGGGTTTCACCGTGTCGCTGCTGATCGGCTCGCTCGCGTTCGGGGAGGGCACGACCGCGAACGACCACGTCACCCTGGGCGTCCTCGTCGGGTCGACGGCCGCGGCCGTCTTCGGAGCGGTGATCCTTGGCCTGCGCAGCCGTGCCTACCGACTGATGCACGAGCAGGAGGAGCTCGACGTTGACGGCGACGGGATCCCCGACATCTACCAGCAGGAGCAGCAGAGCTGAGACCCGCTCCTGGCCGATCTCGGTGGTCGCAGGCGCGGTCGGGTGGGAGGATCGAGGCGTGTCTGCGCGTCTCGTCAGCGTCAACGTCGGCCGTCCCGAGCCCTGGTCCTGGGCCGCGACCGGACGCAGCTCCATGCGCAAGCACCAGGTCGTGGGCCCGGCCCTGGTGACCACGCTCGGCCTCGACGGCGACCAGGTCAGCGACACCCGTCACCACGGCGGGCCCGACCAGGCCGTCTACGCCTTCGCTCGGGAGGACCTGGACCGCTGGGCCGACCTGCTCGGCCGACCCGTCCCCGACGGTCAGTTCGGCGAGAACCTCACGACCCAGGGGATCGACGTCAACGAGGCCGAGGTGGGGGAGAGGTGGGCCGTCGGGTCGGCGGTCTTCGAGGTTGCGTCGGTGCGCATCCCGTGTGACGACTTCAAGGGCTGGCTCGGCCACAGCGGCTACGACGAACGCGGCTGGGTCAAGCGGTTCGCAGCTGAGGGGCGCCCCGGCCCCTACCTGCGCGTGGTGGAGGAGGGTCTCGTCGAGGCCGGCGACACCATCGACCTCGTACGCCGGCCCGGGCACGGCGTCACGGTCTCGCTGATGTTCCGCGCGCTCACCACCGAGCGGACGCTGCTGCCCCGGCTGCTCGAGGTCGAGGATCTCGTCGAAGGCGCGCGACGCAAGGCCGAGGCCTACGTCGCCGGCCGCTGAGGCCGGCGTCTCCGGGCAGCGCGAGCCTCTTGTCTCCTCGCCGACGCCCGGTGGCCGAGAGACGGGAGCCCCGGTGCCCCACGGCCGAGCACGATGCAGCACGTGGCGGCGCTTGCCGGCGTCTCGCTTCCCGGTGGATGACGCGCTCGTGCGAACCGCGGTCCGCAGCGAGGAGGACGGGCGCTCGGTCGTCCACGAGATGCTGGCGCTGCCCGACCCGCCGACCGGCCTTCTTCACCGCGCAACGCGCTGACCGTGGGTGCGGTCCGGGCGTTGCGCGACCTCGACGAGCGCGAACGAGTCGGTCTGGTCGGCTTCGGCGACTTCCCGACCGCGGACCTGCTCGAACCCGGCGTCACCTGCGTCGCCCAACAGGTCGTCGCCGAGGGTCAGGCGGCGGTCGACCTGCTGCTGTCGCGGTTGAGCGGGGACGAGGGTCCCGCCCGCTCGGAGGTGGTGCCCACGTCCCTCGTGCCGCGCGGGTCGGGCGAGGTCCGACCCGGCTGACCCCCGCTGACCTGCGACGACGCACTTGTGACGGAACGGTGCTACCGGTCCGTAACAACGTGAACTAAGTTACAGGGCAGACGTAGTCCGAAGGTCGCGCAGGGGTGCGCGGCCCCATAGCAGGGAGTGTCATGGTCAACCGTGTCGATGCGAGCTTCGTCGAGACTCTGCCGCCCAACGTGGCGGTGCAGTTCTGGGACCGGGTCTCGAGCTCACCCAACCGGGAGGCCTTCCGCTATCCCGTCGGCGAGAGCTGGGAGTCGGTCACCTGGAAGGAGGCTGGCGACCGGGTGGCCCGGCTGGCCGCTGGGCTGATGGCGCTCGGGATCGAGCCCGAGCAGCGGGTCGGCATCGCCTCGGGCACCCGCTACGAGTGGATCGTGGCCGACCTGGCCGTGATGTGCGCCGGCGCCGCCACCACCACGGTCTACCCCTCGACCAACGAGGAGGACACCGCCTACATCCTGAGCGACTCCGAGTGCCACGTGGTCTTCGCCGAGGACGACGAGCAGATCGCCAAGCTGACCGCCCGCAAGAGCGAGCTGCCCCACCTGGCCAAGGTCGTCACCTTCGATGGCGCCACGGATAGTGACTGGGTCATCGGTCTCGACGAGCTGGAGAAGCTCGGCGAGGACCACCTGTCCGCGCATGCCGACGCGATGGCCGAGATGGCTGCCGCCATCCGTCCCGACCAGCTCGCGACGCTGATCTACACCTCCGGCACCACGGGGCGCCCGAAGGGCGTGCGGCTGCGGCACAGCTCGTGGGTCTACGAAGGCGAGGCGATCCGCGCTCAGAACATCCTCGACGAGACCGACCTGGAGTTCCGCTGGCTGCCGATGGCGCACTCCTTCGGCAAGGTGCTGATGTCCACCCAGATGGCGTGCGGCTTCGCCGCCGCGATCGACGGTCGGGTCGACAAGATCGTCGAGAACCTCGGCATCGTGCAGCCGACGTTCATGGGGGCCGCTCCGCGCATCTTCGAGAAGGCCCACGCGCGCATCGTGACCATGCAGCAGGCCGAGGGCGGCGTCAAGGAGAAGCTCTTCCTCAAGGCGTTCGAGGTCGGCAAGAAGGTCGACCAGCTCAAGCGTGACGGCAAGCCGGTGCCCGCGCTGCTGAAGGTGCAGCACGGGCTGTTCGACAAGCTGGTCTTCAGCAAGGTGCGGGAGCGCTTCGGCGGCCGGGTGCGGTTCTTCATCTCCGGTGCCGCGGCGCTCAACCGCGACATCGCCGAGTGGTTCCACGCGGCCGGCATCGTGATCCTCGAGGGCTACGGCCTCACCGAGACCTCGGCGGGCTCGTTCGTCAACCACCCCGAGGGCTATCGCTTCGGCACCGTCGGCCCGGTCTTCCCGGGCAGCGAGGTCAAGCTGGGCGACGGCGACGAGATCCTGATCAAGGGCCCCGGCGTCATGGACGGCTACCACAACCTCCCGGAGGAGACGGCGGCGACGCTCACCGACGACGGCTGGCTCCGCACCGGCGACAAGGGGGCCCTCGACGACGACGGCTTCCTACGGATCACGGGCCGGATCAAGGAGCTGTTCAAGACCTCCGGCGGCAAGTACATCGCGCCCCCGGCGATCGAGTCGAAGTTCAAGGCGATCTGCCCCTACGCCAGCCAGTTCATGGTGTTCGGCAACGAGCGCAACTTCGTCGTCGCCCTGGTCACCCTCGACCCCGATGCGATCGCGGAGTGGGCCAAGGAGAAGGGCATCGACGGCGACTATGCCGCCATCGTCGCCTCCGACGAGTGCCGCGCCATGGTTGCCGGCTACGTCGACCAGCTCAACACCCTGCTCAACCGCTGGGAGACCGTCAAGAAGTGGGAGCTGCTCGACCACGACCTCTCGGTCGAGTCGGGCGAGCTGACCCCGTCGATGAAGGTCAAGCGCAACGTGGTGGAGACCAACTACAGCGACAAGATCGACGCGTTCTACTCCTGACGGGGCGACGGCGGCGAGCTCAGAGCGGCTCGGGCCGGGCGCATGCCCGGCCCGGCCGTCCCTCTGAGACGATGGCGCCGTGCCCAGCGCCCTGCCGGACGGCGACCCAGCGCCGACCGACGGCGCGCTCCCGCCGTCCGCGCTCGCCGGGGTCGGGGAGCGTCCGCTGGGCGTCTACGTGCACGTGCCGTTCTGCGCCGTGCGCTGCGGCTACTGCGACTTCAACACCTACACCGCCGCCGAGCTGGGTCCTGCCCCGGGCGCCTCGCAGGCGACGTACGCCGACGCCGCGGTGGGCGAGGTCCGGCTGGCCGCACGGGTCCTCGGCGACCGCGCGCCCGCCGCCACGACGGTCTTCGTGGGCGGCGGCACGCCGACGCTGCTGCCCGTGCGGGATCTCGCGGCGGTGCTGCACGCCGTCCGTGGCGAGATCGGCCTCCTCCCCGGCGCCGAGGTGACCACGGAGGCCAACCCGGACTCGGTGACACTCGGCTCGCTGGTGGCGCTGCGCGAGGCCGGGTTCACCCGTATCTCGTTCGGGATGCAGTCGGCCGTGCCCGCGGTGCTGGCCACCCTGGACCGCACCCACGACCCGGCGCGGGTGTCGCAGGCGGTCGCCTGGGCGCGAGAGGCGGGTTTCGGGCAGGTCAGCCTGGACCTGATCTACGGCACGCCTGGGGAGAGCCTCGCGGACTGGCGGACCTCCCTGCAGGAGGCGCTGGCCTGCAGGCCCGACCACGTCTCCGCCTACGCGCTGATCGTGGAGGCCGGCACTGCGCTGGCCCGCCGGGTCCGGCGCGGGGAGCTGCCGGCGCCCGACGACGACGATCTCGCCGACAAGTACCTCCTGGCCGACGACCTGCTCGGTGACGCCGGGCTCGAGTGGTACGAGCTGTCGAACTGGGCCCGCGACGAAGCCGCGCGCTGCCGCCACAACGAGCTCTACTGGACCGGCGCCGACTGGTGGGGGATCGGGCCGGGTGCGCACTCCCACGTCGGCGGCACCCGCTGGTGGAACGTCCGCCACCCGGCGGCGTACGCCGACCGGCTGGCGGCCGGGGTCAGCCCTGCCGCGGCGCGCGAGGTGCTGGACGACGAGACCCGGGCCATCGAGCGGGTGCTGCTCGAGATCCGGCTCCGCCGTGGGCTGGCCCTGGGCGCGCTCACGCCGGCCGGGCGTGCCGTCGCCCCGGAGCTCGAGCGCGAGGAGCTGCTCGTGCTCGCCGGCGACCGACTGGTGCTCACCCGGGAGGGGCGCCTGCTGGCGGACGCGGTGGTCCGCCGGCTGCTGCCCTGAGCGGCTGCCGGCTCCGCCGGCGATGTGTCAGCTGACCATCCGGATGGTCAGCGGGTAGCGGTAGGGCTCGCCGGCGCTGGCCTTGATGGTCGCCAGGATCGGGAAGATCAGCCACATCAGGCCGACCGCGATCAGCAGGAAGAGGCCCACCACGAGCAGCAGGAGGACCGCGGAGACGATGGCGTAGATGAGCAGCGACAGCTGGAAGTTCAGCGACTCCACGGCGTGCTGGCGGACGTAGGGCGACTTGTTGCCCTGGAGCAGCATCACCAGCAGCGGGCCGAGGAAGGACAGCCCGACCAGGCTGGCGACGTAGATGCTCCAGTGGGCGGCACCGGCCCAGGTGCGCTCCTCCGACGGGCTGAGCACGCCGGCGGGAGCCGCCTGCTGATAGGCCGGCTGCTGGTAGCTCGGCTGCTGGTAGGCGGGAGGCGGGGGCGGCGGCGGGGTGGGCTCGCCGGCGGGGGGCTGCTGGCCCTCGGGGGGCTGCTGGCCCTCGGGGGGCTGCTGGCCCTCGGACGGCTGGGGTGTCTCGGTCATGGTGGTCCCCGATGCTCGGAGTGGTGACCTGACGCGGCGTCAGGTGCCGGTGACGAAGTCGATCAGCTCTTCGACTCTACCGAGAAGGGCCGGGTCGAGGTCGTGCCACGACGACACCCGGGACAGGATGTGCTGCCAGGCGCGTGCGAGGTCGGCCTGGTCGGCATGTGGCCAGCCGAGCCGGCGGCAGGTGCCGCGCTTCCAGTCCTCGCCGTGGGGCACCTCCGGCCAGGCCGCCAGCCCCAGCCGCTCGGGGCGCACCGCCTGCCAGATGTCGACGAACGGATGGCCGACGACCAGCATGTGGTCGCCCAGCGGGGACCGAGCCACCTCGTCGGCGATCCGCGTCTCCTTGCTGCCCGGCACCAGGTGGTCGACCAGGACGCCGACCCTGCGTCCGGGGCCGGGCCGGAACGCGGCTGAGGTGCCCGGCGAGATCGTCGATGCCGCCGAGGTGCTCGACCACGACGCCCTCGATGCGCAGGTCGTCTCCCCAGACCTTCTCGACCAGCTCGGCGTCGTGGCGGCCCTCGACGAAGATCCGGCTGGCCCGGGCCACGCGGGCGCGGGCGGTCGGCATCGCGACCGAGCCCGAGGCGGTGCGGGTGGGGGCGGCCGGCGCCGGGCGGCCGCGCGGCGGCAGCAGGATGACCGGCCGGCCGTCGAGCAGGAAGCCGGGGCCGAGTGGGAAGGTCCGCCGCTTGCCGCGGCGGTCCTCCAGGGTCAGGGTGCGCAGGTCGCGCTCGACGGCCACGATCTCGCCCACCCAGTCGGCGGAGACCTCCTCGACGACCATGCCGACCTCGGCCGGCACCTCGGTGGCGCGGCCGCGTGTGGGTGCCCGCCAGTCGCCCGCGAGCACGTCGGTGCCGTAGCGGTCGTGGGCCCGGTTCTGGCCGGTCGCGGCAGTGCCTGGTCGGCGGGGACGTCGTCACGTCGCCCCACGCTAGGTGGCGCAGGGGACAGCGGTGGTGAGGGCGCGCCGGGGCGGGCCCAGGTCACACCAGCGGGAGCTGTCTCGGCGCCCGGGGAAGCTGGGAGTAGCCGACGCTGACCGCCTCCGCGAGGTGCTCCCGCGGCCACGGCCACTCGCCGGCCTCGAGCGCCTCCTCGGCCGGCACGCCCTGTGCGGCGAGCTCCTGGATGGTGCGCGACACCTGGCCGAGCTCGAGCCCTGGGTCTGCACGAAGTCGCGGTCGACCGGGGTGCCGTGGCCGGGCACGACCACGGTGTCGGAGGTGAGCATCCGAGAGAGGGTCTCGACGGCCTGCGGCCACTCCAGCGGCCAGGCGTCGGCGTTGAAGTACGGCGGTCCGGACTGCTCGACGAGGTCGCCGGCGAGTACCACGTCGACGTCGGGGACGCGCACCACCAGGTCGCCGGCGGTGTGCCCGCGGCCGGGGAACGCGAGCTCCAGCAGGCGGTCGCCGAGATCGACGACGGCGGCCGAGGAGAAGGTCGTGTCGGGGGCGACCAGCTCGGTGGCCAGGATCTCCACGCGCCGCGCGCCCTCCTCGCCCGCAGCCTGTGCGCGCACGCCCTCCGCCCAGTCGAGGAAGTTGCGGCGGGCCTCCTCGGTCGCGTGGATCGGCACGCCGGGGTGGGCTTCGCGGAAGGCCGCGTTGCCGAAGGTGTGGTCGAAGTGCCAGTGGGTGTTGACCACGGCGGTCACCGGTCCGACGCCCACCCGTCGCACGTCGTCCAGCACGACGCGCCCAGCGGCGGCGGAGGCGTGCGTGTCGACCACGACGACGCCCGCGGACCCGGCGACCAGGGTCACGTTGGCGTCCCACCACTCGTAGCGCGCGACCCAGACCCGGTCGGCGACCTCCGTGAACCGGCTCATGGTGTCGAGCCTAGTAGGATTGGCACTCAGTCGTGACGAGTGCCAACCCGGTGTCGACCTGGGGCCGGCCGCGAGGGAGGTGCGAGACGTTGTCGGAGGACCGCAAGCTCGCCGTCCTGCGCGCCATCGTGGAGGACTACGTCGCGACCGAGGAGCCGGTCGGCTCCAAGGCACTGGTGGAGCGTCACGGGCTGGGCGTCTCGCCGGCCACCGTGCGCAACGACATGGCCGCGCTGGAGGACGAGGGCTACATCGCCCAGCCGCACACGAGCGCGGGCAGGGTGCCGACCGACAAGGGCTACCGCCTCTTCGTCGACCGGCTCACCACGGTCAAGCCGATGAGCGCGGCGGAGAAGCGCGCGATCTCGGCCTTCCTCGACGAGGCCGTCGACCTCGACGACGTCGTGCACCGCTCGGTCCGGCTGCTGTCGCAGCTGACCCGGCAGGTCGCCGTCGTGCAGTACCCCACGCTCTCCCGCTCGACCGTGCGTCACGTCGATGTGATCGCCCTCGGTGAGACCAGGCTGCTGCTGGTGCTGATCCTGAGCACGGGGCGGGTCGAGCAGCGGCTGGTGGAGGTCGACCAGCCGGTCGCCGACGAGCAGCTCGCCGACCTACGGTCACAGGTGCTGCGGGCCACTGTCGGCGAGGTCATCGCCGATGCCGCCACCGCGCTCCAGACGCTGGCCGGGTCCGCCGGGGCCCCGTCCGGCGTCCCGCCGGGCGGCGCGTCCGACACGCCGTACGACGCGCTGCCTGCCGTCGTCGAGGCGCTGTGCGAGGCGATGTCGGACCACCGCTCCGACGAGCGCGTGGCGGTCGGCGGCGCCGCCAACCTGGCCCGCTTCGGCGACAGCTTCGACTCCGCGGTCCGGCCGCTGCTGGAGGCCCTGGAGGAGCACGTCGTGCTGCTCAAGCTGCTCGGCGAGACCCACACCGGCGATGCCGTGTTCGTGCGGATCGGCCACGAGGGTCCCTACCAGGAGCTCTCGGCGACCAGTGTCGTGGCCAGCGGCTACGGCCCCGGCGACGACCCCCTCGCGACCCTCGGTGTGGTCGGTCCGACCCGGATGGACTACCCCGGCTCGATGGCCGCGGTTCGCGCGGTGGCCCGCTACGTCTCCCGCATCCTCGACGAGGCCTGAGCCTCGCCCCGACGCTGATAGGACATCTGTGAGCCAGGACCTCTACGAGATCCTCGACGTGCCGCGTGACGCGGACGCCGACGTGATCAAGAAGGCCTACCGTCGGCTGGCCCGCCAGCTGCATCCCGACGTCAACCCCGACCCGGAGACGCACGAACGCTTCAAGGAGGTCACCCGCGCCTACGAGGTGCTGTCCGACCCCCAGAAGCGGGCGGCGTACGACCGCGGTGGCGACGTGCTGGGCGACGCCGGCTTCGGGCAGGGCGCCGGCTTCTCCTTCACCGACATCATGGACGCCTTCTTCGGCGGGGGACAGCCCGGCTCGCGGGGGCCCCGACCGCGCGTCCGCCGCGGCCAGGACGCGCTGATCCGACTCGAGGTCGAGCTGGCCGAGGCGGCCTTCGGGGTCACCCGTGAGCTGAAGGTCGACACCGCCGTGCTGTGCACCGCCTGTCGCGGGTCGGGGGCGGCGCAGGGCAGCCAGCCGGTGCCGTGTGAGACCTGCCGGGCCAGCGGCGAGGTGGCGCACGTGCAACGCTCGCTGCTCGGCGAGATCCGCACCCTGCGGCCCTGCCCGGCCTGCCGCGGCTACGGCTCGATCATCCCCGAGCCGTGTCGGGAGTGCTCCGGTGAGGGGCGGGTGCGCTCGCGCCGCACGCTCAACGTCAAGATCCCGCCCGGCGTCGACACCGGCACCCGCGTGCAGCTGGCCGGCCAGGGCGAGATCGGGCCCGGCGGCGGACCGGCCGGCGACCTCTACGTCGAGATCCATGCCGCGCCGCACGAGACGTTCACGCGAGCTGGGGCCGACCTCCACTGCACGGTCACGGTGCCGATGACGGCGGCCGCGCTGGGCACCACCCTGACGCTTCCCACCCTCGAGGCCGACCTGCCCGACGCGGAGTCGCGCGCCGACACGACGTTCCAGCTCGACCTGCGGCCCGGCACCCAGTCGGGCACGGAGCAGACCCTCGAGGGCCGCGGCGTGCCGGGGCTCCGTGGCGGCCGGGGCAGCCTGGTCGTGACGGTCCTCGTCGAGACGCCGACCCGGCTGGACGCGCGACAGGAGGAGCTGTTGCGCGAGCTGGCGGCGATCCGCGACGAGGAGGCGCCGTCGGGCGCGATGAAGGCCTCGCACAAGTCGGTCTTCAGCCGGTTCCGCGACGCCTTCAACGGCTGAGCCGGGGCGTGGGTCGAGATGAGCCTGCCGGTCCACCTGGCGCCCGACCTGAGCGCGGTGGTCGTGGGCGATCGGGTCACCCTGACCGGTGCCGAGGCGCACCACGCGGTGGCTGTACGCCGGCTGCGGGCCGGTGATCGGATGGTGCTGACCGACGGCCGTGGCGTGCGGGTCGAGGCCGTCGTGGCGGAGACCGGCAGGCGTGAGCTGGCCGTGATCGCCGAGCAGGTGGAGCGCACCGTTCGGCCGGAGCCGGCGTTCGTGGTGGTGCAGGCGTTGCCGAAGGGTGACCGGGGCGAGCTGGCCGTGGAGGTGCTCACCGAGGTGGGGATCGACGAGGTCGTGCCATGGGCGGCGGCGCGCTCGGTCGCCGTGTGGCGCGGCGAGCGCGCCGAGAAGTCGCTCGCGAAGTGGCGGGCCACCGCCCGCGAGGCGGCCAAGCAGGCGCGGCGGGCGTGGTTCCCCGAGGTGGCGCCGTTGGCCGGCACCGCTGCGGTGGTGGAGCTGGTCGCGGGTGCTGACCTGGCGGTCGTCCTGCACGAGAAGGCCGCCGTGCCGCTGACCTCGCTCGCGGTGCCGGCGGCGGGGCGGGTCGTGGTCGTGGTCGGGCCCGAGGGTGGCCTCACCGAGGACGAGGTCGCCGCGCTGACCGGCGCCGGGGCCCACGCCTGCCGCCTGGGCGCCGAGGTCCTCCGCACCTCCACCGCCGGCGTCGCCGCGGTCTCCGCCCTGCTGGCACGCACCCCGCGTTGGTGCTGAGTCGGTGTCGGTCAGCGATCGTTTACTGCGTTCTGCACCGCTCTGCGGCGTGTCGACGTGCGGAAGGCAGCAAACGATCGACCCGCCGGAGGTAGGCCGGCACCGGCTGGGGGTCGCGACGGCGGTGCCAGCGACCGTGGAGGCCACGTAGGGGTCCTGGGTGAGCTCCTCGGCCGTCCCCGTGTCGCGGAGGATCCTCACGCTCGTTCCACGGGTGACTCGTTCCATGGGTCAGGCGGTCTGGGCGCTTCACCCGGCGCGCGCCCGCGGCCCGTCTACAGTGTCCGCATGTCCACCGAGGTGAGCGACTGCCTGTTCTGCCGCATCGTGGTGGGGGAGATCCCCGCCGATGTCGTGCACCGCAGTGACCGTGTCGTCGCCTTCCGTGACGTCGCCCCCCAGGCGCCGGTCCACGTGCTGCTGGTGCCCGCCGAGCACCACGAGAACGCCGCCGCGCTCGCCTCCGTCGCTCCCGACGTGGCGGCCGAGCTGATGACCGTTGCGGCGGCGGTGGCCGACGCCGAGGGGCTCGACGGGCACTACCGGCTGGTCTTCAACACCGGCGCCGGCGCCGGGCAGTCGGTGTTCCACACCCACCTGCACCTGCTGGGTGGCCGGTCGATGACGTGGCCGCCCGGATGAGCAGTCCCCGAGCCGCCGTCGTACGCCGGTCACTGGCGGCCCTGCTGCTGGTCGCACTGGCGGCCTGCTCCGGTGGGGGAGGCTCGACGGGCTCCGACCCGGCGGCCGGCGACCGCTCGCCCGAGGCGGGCGACGCCCTCGTCCCGCACGTCGACCCGAGCGAGAGCCCCGGGGACGAGCACACCGAGCCAGCGTGGGCCACCGACGACCACCCGATCGAGGCGCGCAAGCCCAAGCGGCTGCGCGCGGGGGAGCGCCGTCTCACGCTCACCATGCCGGCGTCGTACACCCCGACGGCGCCGAACGGCGTCGGCACCGACGACTACCGCTGTTTTCTGCTGGACCCGCAGCTGACCAGGGACGTCTTCCTCACAGGCACGTTCGTGCAGCCGGGCAACTCCGACCTGGTGCACCACGTGATCCTGTTCCGGGTGCCGTCCGACCAGGTCGACCGCGCCCGTCAGCTCGATGCGGAGTCCGAGGCCGAGGGCTGGACCTGTTTCGGCAACAGCGGCCTGGAGAACGGTCCGGGCCTCGACAACGCGCCCTGGCTGGGGGCGTGGGCGCCGGGCGGCGAGGAGTCGGTGCAGCGCCCCGGCCTCGGCGTCGAGCTGGAGAAGGGCACCCAGATCGTCATGCAGGTGCACTACAACCTGCTGGCGGGTGCCGGCGAGGACGTCTCCCGCACGCTGCTGAGGATCGCGCCGGCGTCGGCCGATCTGACTCCTCTGCAGACGATGCTGCTGCCCGCCCCGGTGGAGCTGCCCTGCCGGACGCAGCACGCGGATGGGCCGCTCTGCGACCGCGCGGCCGCGGTGGCCGACGTCAAGCAGCGCTTCGGGCCGTCGTCGGCGACCGCCGACCTGTTGCACCTGCTCTGTGGCAGCAAGGTGCGGCCCGGCGGCACCCAGACCTGCACCCGCACGATCGGCGAGCCCACGACGGTCATGGCCGCCGCCGGTCATATGCACCTGCTCGGGCGTTCCATCACGATCGAGGTCAACCAGGGCCGGCCCGATGCGCGGACCATTCTCGACATCCCGGTCTGGAACTTCGACGACCAGGGGTCGAAGCCGATCGAGCCGTTGCGGCTGCAGCCCTTCGACACCGTCACCGTCACCTGCAAGCACGTCCAGTGGCTGCGCGACAGGCTGCCGGCGTTCGACGGGCAGCCCGACCGCTACGTCGTGTGGGGCGAGGGCACCACCGACGAGATGTGCCTCGGCATCCTGTCCGTGACCCGCCCCTGAGCCCCGTCCGCGACGCCCCTGAGCCCCGTCCGCGACGCCTCGGGGGCCCGTCCGCGACGCCTCGGGGGCCCGTCCGCGACGGCTCGGGCTATCCCGTTGGGCGGGGTCGTCGTGCTCCCGTAGCATGGAAGCGCCTTCCGAGAGCGGGTCCAGCCCGGCGCCGGAGAGCACCGAGAAGCCGCCGACAGAGAAAGGCCGCCCCGCTTCGGGGCCTGCATGAGTGACGCACCCCAGCACCCCGGCGTGACCAAGCACGTCGTGGTCGTGCCCCACAGCATCAACATGGTCAGCGTCCTCGGCCCCGGTGACGAGCACCTGGCGCTGATCGAGCGCGAGTTCGACGCCGAGATCCACGTGCGCGGCAACCGCGTCACGTTGCACGGCGAGCCCGCCGAGGTGGCCCTGGTCGAGCGGCTCGTCGACGAGCTGGTCGCGATCCTCCGCACCGGACAGGGGGTCACCACCGAGACCGTCGAGCGGGTCGCGGGCATGCTCCGCGCGGAGACCAACGAGCGGCCGGCCGAGGTGCTGTCGCTCAACATCCTGTCCAACCGCGGCCGCACGATCCGACCCAAGACGCTCAACCAGAAGCGCTACGTCGACTCCATCGACCAGCACACGATCACCTTCGGCATCGGCCCCGCCGGCACCGGCAAGACCTACCTCGCGATGGCCAAGGCGGTGCAGGCGCTCCAGGCCAAGCAGGTCACCCGGATCATCCTGACCCGGCCGGCCGTCGAGGCGGGAGAGCGGCTGGGATACCTCCCCGGCACGCTCAGCGAGAAGATCGACCCCTATCTCCGGCCGCTCTACGACGCGCTGCACGACATGGTCGACCCCGAGTCGATCCCCAAGCTGCTGGCGGCCGGCACCGTCGAGGTCGCACCGCTGGCCTACATGCGCGGGCGCACCCTCAACGACGCGTTCATCATCCTCGACGAGGCGCAGAACACCTCGCCGGAGCAGATGAAGATGTTCCTGACCCGCCTCGGCTTCGGCTCCAAGATCGTGGTGACCGGCGATGTCACCCAGATCGACCTGCCGGGCGGCACCCGCTCGGGGCTCAAGGTCGTCGAGGACATCCTCGACGGGGTCGACGACGTCGTCTTCAACCGGCTCACGGCGCAGGACGTCGTCCGGCACCGGCTGGTCGGCCGGATCGTCGCGGCATACGACGTCTTCGACGCCCGCGAGTCCGGTCCACGGTCCGCCGACGGCCCCCGCGCCCACCGCCATCAGGACCGGCGCCCGTGAGCATCGAGGTGCTCGACGAGTCCGGCGCCGCCGTCGACGTCCGCGACCTGGCCCGGCTGGCCCGCTTCGTGCTGGACCAGATGCGTGTGCACCCGCTCGCTGAGCTCTGCATCAAGGCAGTCGACGAGCAGACCATGGCCACCCTCAACCAGCAGTGGATGGACAAGCAGGGCCCGACCGACGTCCTCGCGTTCCCGATCGACGAGCTCCGGCCCGGCCTGGTCGACGAGGAGCCGGAGGAGGGCGTCCTCGGCGACCTGGTGCTCTGCCCGAGCGTCGCCGAGCGCCAGGCCGCGGAGGCGGGACACGCCGCCGAGGCCGAGGTCGAGCTGCTGACCGTGCACGGCATCCTGCACCTGCTCGGCTACGACCATGCCGAGCCCGAGGAGCACGCCGAGATGTTCGGGCTGCAGGCCCGGTTGCTCGACCAGTGGCGCAGCCGCGACGCGGCCGAGGGCGGGCGATGAGCTCCGGTGACGTCTGGCTGCTGCTCGCGGCGGCCGGCCTGGTCCTGGCCGCCGGCCTGTTCTCGGCCGCCGACGCGGCGCTGGCGTCGTTCAGCCGCGCGCGGGCGACCGAGCTGGAGGAGGAGGGCCGGACGGGCGCCCGCCGCCTCGTGCAGCTGCTCTCCGACTCCCCGCGCTACCTCAACACCGCGCTGCTGCTGCGGCTGCTCTGCGAGGTCGCCGCGATCGTGCTGGTGGCGCTGTTCGCCTACGACGCCTGGGGCGGCCGGTGGTGGCCGGCGGTGCTCACGGCGGTGGGCTCCATGCTGGTCGTGTCGTTCGTGGCGATCGGGGTCGCGCCGCGGACCGTGGGTCGCCAGCACCCGGAGCCGGTCGCGCTGGCCACCGCGGGGCCGCTCACGGCCGTCACCGCCATCCTCGGCCCCCTGCCGCGGCTGCTGATCCTGGTCGGCAACGCGATCACCCCCGGGCGCGGCTTCCGCGAGGGCCCGTTCTCGACCGAGACCGAGCTGCGTGAGCTGGTCGACCTGGCCGAGGCGTCGCGGGTGATCGAGTCCGGTGAGCGCAAGATGATCCACAGCGTCTTCGAGCTCGGCGACACCGTCGTCCGCGAGGTCATGGTGCCGCGCAACGACGTGGTCTACATCGAGCGGCACAAGAACCTCCGCCAGACGATGTCGCTGTTCCTCCGCAGCGGGTTCTCCCGGGTCCCGGTGATCGGCGAGAACCTCGACGAGGTGCTCGGCTTCGCCTACCTCAAGGACCTCGTCCGCCGTGACTTCGAGGCCCCCCATGTCGAGACCACCCAGCGCGTGGAGGAGGTCATGCGACCCGCCCACTTCGTGCCGGAGTCCAAGCCGGTCGACGCGCTGCTGTCGGAGATGCAGGCGATGCGACAGCACGTCGCCATCGTCGTCGACGAGTACGGCGGCACGGCCGGCCTGGTCACGATCGAGGACGTGCTCGAGGAGATCGTCGGCGAGATCTCCGACGAGTACGACAGCGAGGAGGTCGACGTCGAGCGGGTCGACCCCGACTGTGTGCGCGTCTCCTCGCGGTTCTCCCTCGGCGACCTCGACGACCTGTTCGGCGTCGACATCGACGACGAGGACGTCGACAGCGTCGGCGGGCTCCTCGCCAAGCACCTCGGCAAGGTGCCGATCCCCGGATCCCATGTGGAGGTCGAGGGGCTCCGCTTCGAGGCCGAGGAGGCCACCGGCCGCCGCAACAGGGTCGGCACCGTGTTGATCCGCCGACTGGCTCGGGCCGACCCCGACACCGCTGGCTACGCTGGCGCGCATGACTGAGAGCGCCCCCGCCGAGCCGCCTGCCGACGAGCTGTCGGCCGAGGACGCCAAGCTCGTCACCCTCGCGCGCGCCACCCGCGCGCGGGTCGGGGCCCCCGAGGGCGCCGCCGTCCGCGACTCCGACGGACGCACCTACGCCGCGGCCACGGTGGACCTGACCTCCCTGTCGCTGTCGGCGCTGCAGGTGTGCGTGGCGATGGCCGTCGCATCCGGCTCCCGTGGGCTCGAGGCGGCCGTCGTCCTGGGCGAGGCCGAGGCGCTGGCCGCCGCCGATCTCGCCGCCGTCACCGAGCTCGGCGGCGCGGGTGTGGTGGTCCGCCGCGGCGACCCGCGTGGCACGCTGCACGAGGTGACGGTCACACGCTGAGCGTCCGGCTCGGCCAACGCGCTTGGCTCCGGCCCCGGTTTGCAGCAAAGTAGGGCGGGTGGTCGTGGTGGGGACAACCGAGCATGCGCGAGCGGTGGACCGGCTCCGCACGTCGTACGCCGCCCTGCCGCAGGGCGCGCCGGTCCGGCTGGCGAAGCAGACCTCCAACCTGTTCCGTCCCCGTCAGGAGGCGCAGGCGCCCGGGCTCGACGTGAGCGCCCTGTCCGGCGTGGTCTCGGTCGACCCGGTGGCCCGCACCGCCGACGTGCAGGGGATGTGCACCTACGAGCACCTGGTCGATGCCACGCTGCCCTACGGGCTGATCCCGCTGGTCGTGCCGCAGCTGCGCACGATCACCCTGGGCGGCGCGGTCACCGGGCTCGGCATCGAGTCGACCAGCTTCCGCAACGGGCTGCCGCACGAGTCGGTGCTGGAGATGGACGTCTTCACCGGTGCCGGAGAGGTGGTCACCGCGACCGCCACCAACGAGCACGCCGACCTGTTCGCCACCTTCCCCAACTCCTACGGCTCGCTCGGCTACGCCACCCGGCTACGGATCGAGCTGGAGCCGATCGGGCGCTACGTCGCCCTCCGCCATCAGCGCTTCGACGACTCCGCCCAGCTCGCCAAGGCGGTCGCCGCGATCACCGACGCGCGCGAGTGGGAGGGGCAGCCGGTCGACGGGCTCGACGGGGTGGCGTTCTCCCCCGACGAGCTCTACCTCACCCTCGCCCGCTGGGTCGCCGCTCCCGGAGAGGCAGCGGACACCGCCAGCAGGCCGAGTGACTACACCGGCCAGCAGGTCTTCTACCGCTCTCTGCAGGAGCGCGAGACCGACCTGCTCACCGCCGAGGACTACCTGTGGCGGTGGGACACCGACTGGTTCTGGTGCTCCCAGGCCTTCGGGGCCCAGCACCCGGTCGCGCGCCGGCTGTGGCCCCGCCGCTGGCGGCGCTCCGACGTCTACTACCGCCTGGTCGCCCTCGACCACCGGGTCGGCCTGATGCGCCGGCTCGACGAGCGGGCCGGGCGCCCGGAGCGCGAGCGGGTCATCCAGGACGTCGAGGTCCCGGTCGAGCGGTTGCCCGACTTCCTGACCTGGTTCGACGCCGAGGTCGGCATGCGACCGGTGTGGCTGTGCCCCCTGCGGCTGCGCGAGGGCGCCGACGGCCCGCGTCGGTGGCCGTCGTACCCGCTCGAGGCGGGCACGACCTATGTCAACGCCGGCTTCTGGGGCACCGTCCACGTCGGCCCCGACGCCTCCCAGGCTCCGCTCAACCGCGCCATCGAGGCGGAGGTGACCCGGCTCGGCGGCCACAAGTCGCTCTACTCCGAGGCGTTCTACGACCGAGAGGCCTTCGACCGGCTCTACGACGGCGACAACCTCGCCGCCGTCAAGGGGCGCTACGACCCCGAGGGCCGGCTGACGGACCTGTACGACAAGGTGGTGAGGAGACGATGACGACACCGAAGGTGACGATCGCCGAGGCGATCGAGACGTTGATGGCGGCCGGGATGCCGGTGCGCTTCACGGCCTACGACGGCAGCACGGCCGGTCCGGCCGACTCCGAGATCGGGCTCCACCTGCGCACCCCGCGCGGGCTGTCCTACCTGATGACGGCCCCCGGCGACCTGGGCATGGCGAGGGCCTACGTCTCAGGCGACCTCGACATCGAGGGCGTGCATCCCGGCGACCCCTACCGAGCGCTGCTCCTGCTGCAGGACAACCTGCGCTTCCGCAGGCCCGGCGCCGCCGAGGGCGTCTCGGTGCTGCGGTCGCTCGGTGTCACCAACCTGCGGCCACCGCCCCCGCCGACGGAGGAGCGGCTGCCGCGGTGGCGGCGCACCCTCGACGGGCTGCGTCACTCGATGGGCCGCGACGCGCACGCGATCTCGCACCACTACGACGTCTCCAACCGGTTCTACGAGCTGGTGCTCGGGCCGTCGATGACCTACACCTGCGCGATCTACCCCCACGCCGACGCGACGCTGGAGGAGGCGCAGCGCGAGAAGTACGACCTGATCTGCCGCAAGCTCGACCTGTCGCCCGGTCAGCGGCTGCTCGACGTCGGCTGCGGCTGGGGCGGCATGGTCCGCCACGCGGCGAAGGAGTACGGCGTGCGCGCGCTCGGCGTCACCCTGTCGCTCCAGCAGGCCTCGTGGGGCAAGGAGGCGATCGACCGCGAGGGCCTCGGTGACCTCGCGGAGGTGCGGCACTCCGACTACCGCGACGTCGTCGAGTCCGACTTCGACGCGGTCAGCTCGATCGGCCTGACCGAACACATCGGCGTGCGCCACTACCCGGCGTACTTCTCCTTCCTGCGCGACCGGCTGCGCCCGCAGGGTCGGCTGCTCAACCACTGCATCACCCGTCCCCACAACCGGCGGCAGGAGACCGGCGAGTTCATCGACCGCTACGTCTTCCCCGACGGGGAGCTGACCGGCTCCGGGCGCATCATCACCGCGGCGCAGGACGCCGGCCTGGAGGTCGTGCACGAGGAGAACCTCCGGCGCCACTACGCCATGACCCTGGCCGGCTGGTGCCGCAACCTGGTGGACCACTGGGACGACGCGGTGGCCGAGGTGGGGGAGGGCACGGCGCGCGTGTGGGGCCTCTACATGGCCGGATCCCGGGTCGGCTTCGAGCGCAACCAGATCCAGCTCCACCACGTGCTCGCGGCCAAGACCGACGCGCTCGGAGAGGACGGCTTCCCGCTCCGCCCCACCTGGTGACGCGACATGCTGGTTCTGGTCGCGCGACGTGCAGGTGGTGGTGCCACGACGTGCGGGTGCGGGTCGGCGGGGGCGGGCTCGGTAGCCTGAGGCGGTGAGCACCCGCGCCGTGACGTATCCCGCCCGGGTGCGCTCGAGGGAACGGCTCTCGGCCCACCTCCTGCGCCTGGTGCTCGACGGCGACGGGCTGACCGGCTGGACCAGCACCGGCATCCCCGACGAGTGGGTGGGGCTGGTGGTCCCGCGCCAGTTCCAGAGCCGCTACTACACCGTCCGACGGTGGGCCGACGGCGAGCTGACCCTCGACGTCGTGGTCCACCAGGAGGGCCTGGTCACCGAGTGGGCGAGCGGTGACTGCGTCGGTGACGAGGTCACGGTCACCGAGCCCAAGGGGTCCTTTGCGATGCCCGCGGACGCCGGGTGGCTGCTGCTGGTCGGTGACCTGACCGCCCTCCCGGCGATGGCCCGGATCGCAGAGACCAGCGCCGAGGTCCCTGCCAGGATCTGGGCTGAGGTGCCCGACGACCTCACGGGCTACCTGCCCGACGACGCCGACGTCACCTGGCTGGCGCCACCCGCGTCGGGTGCCAGCGACCTGGCCGCCGTCGTGGAGGGCCTCGACTGGCCGGCGGGCGAGGGCTACTTCTGGATGGCGGGCGAGTCCGCGCAGATGCGGGCGATCCGCAAGCACCTGATGCGGGTCCGTCGCCTCCCGTCGACGGCGTACGACGTGATGGGCTACTGGCGCGGCGGCGCCCGTCAGCCACGCACGGTCGACCCGGCGCCGGTGTGGCGCGCCGGCAGGGTGGCAGGCAAGTCCGACGAGCAGATCTGGGCCGACTACGACACCGCCCAGGCACGGCAGGAGAGCCGATGACCGAGAGCCCGACCAGCCCACCGGAGGGCCCGGCGTTCCGCAGCGGCTTCGCGTGCTTCGTGGGCCGTCCCAACGCCGGCAAGTCCACGCTGACCAACGCCATGGTCGGCACCAAGGTGGTCATCACCAGCTCTCGGCCGCAGACGACGCGCACCGTCGTCCGCGGCATCGTGCACCGTCCCGACGCCCAGCTCATCCTGGTCGACACCCCCGGCCTGCACCGTCCGCGGACCCTCCTCGGCGAGCGACTCAACGACCTGGTGATGGCCACCTGGTCGGAGGTCGACGTGGTTGCCGTGTGCTTCCCCGCCGACGAGAAGGTCGGCCCGGGAGACCGCTTCCTGGTCACCGAGCTCGCGAAGGTACGCCGGACCATCCGGGTCGCCGTCGCCACCAAGACCGACCTCGCGAGCCCCGACCGGATCGCCGAGCACCTCGCGGACATCGCCCGGCTCGGCGAGGAGACCGGCACCGAGTGGGCCGAGATCGTGCCGGTCTCGGCCGTCTCGGGCGACCAGGTGCAGCTGCTCGCCGACCTGCTGGTCGGGCTGATGCCCGAGGGGCCGCAGCTCTATCCCGACGGCGACCTCACCGACGCGCCGGAGGAGATCTTGGTCGCCGAGCTGGTCCGTGAGGCGGCGCTCGAGGGTGTCCGTGACGAGCTGCCCCACTCGATCGCCGTGGTCGTGGAGGAGATGGGGCTGCGCGAGGGGCGGCCCGACGACAAGCCGCTGCTCGACATCTATGCCGACCTCTACGTCGAGCGCGACTCCCAGAAGGGCATCGTCATCGGCCACCGCGGCGCCCGGCTCAAGGACGTCGGCACGCGCGCCCGCCAGCAGATCGAGGCGTTGCTGGGCACGCCGGTGCACCTGTCGCTCCACGTGCGGGTGGCCAAGGACTGGCAGCGCGACCCGCGGCAGCTCCGCAAGCTGGGCTTCTGACCCTGGCTCAGTCGGGAACCCAGCACAGGCCGTGGCGGGTGCCGGCCCGCCACTGGGCCCGGGTGGGGTAGTCGAACCCCCAGCGGTAGGTCAGTGGGTCCTCCGCGCGCTCCTTGCCGACCGCCTGGCAGCGCTCGTCGGCGATCCGGCGCACCTCCGGGCGGCCGGGGTAGGCGTCGCCCCCGAGCTCGTAGACCGTCACCGCCCGCCACCGGTGCTCGCGGTCGCACGGGACCCGCCGGAAGCCTGGCGTGCCGGGCTCGGCGGTGCCGCAGACGCCGTACGTCGTCCGGCCGGCGGCGGTGCCGAGCGCCCCGCGTGGCGGGACCTTCAGCCGGTGCAGCTGCTCGCCGTCGGCCGGGCTGATCACGTCGCAGCGGAACCAGTCCTGGCCGTCGTCGGACTGCTCCAGCGTCGGTCCGAACCACACCGGTCGCAGCACGCTGAGCCGCAGCTCGCGCTGCCCGCCGGAGAGGTACGCCGGCAGCCGCCGCGGGCAGGTCTCGGCGGCCTGCGAGCGGACCCGAGCGGCGTCGACGGCGAGCAGGTGTCCGTCGACGACGAGGTCGAGGGTGCCGACGTAGTAGGTCACGGCGGTGTGGCCGCGCCGACAGCGCACCGGCTCGACCTCGGTGGTGGGTGCCAGCGCCTGCTCGTAGGTGAGCCGGTAGCACGCGCCCACCTGTGGCCGCGGGGGCGCCGTCGCCCGGGGCGGCTTCGGCGCGCGGGTGGGGGTCGTGCTGCTCGTCTGCACGCCGGCGTCGGGCGACGGGGTGCGGCCTGTGTCGCCCCCCGAGCAGCCCGCGAGCGCGAGCGCGCCCGCGACGAGGGCCGCGACGAGCGCCCCGCGCCGCCCCGGGAGGCGTCGCGTCACTGGTCGGTCCTCGCCCAGCAGACCGAGCGACGGTTGCCCGCCTCCCAGTCGGACTGCGGGAACCAGGTGTAGGCGTAGGAGTAGCGGGCGGGGTAGCCCAGCCAGGCGGCGACGGAGTCGCCGCAGAAGTTGCGGGTGCGGTTGGCGACCACCTTGTCGCCGGGGAAGGGGTCCTCGGCCTTGCCCAGCCGGATGGTGGTGACAGCGCGGTAGGTGTGCCGCTCGGAGCAGGGCACCCGCGGCGCCTTCGCGACGGACTTGCCCTTCACGCAGGCCAGCCACTTGTCCGCGGGCTTGCGGAGCGCCCCCTTGGCCTCGTCGGGCAGGGTGACCAGGGTCGTGGTGCCGGGGCCGCCGCCGACGACGTCGCAGCGGTACCACCGGGCGCCGCTGTCCCACGCCTCCTCCGAGGGTCGGAACATCGTCCAGCTCAGGATGCTGCGCATCGCCATGCTCTCGTCGGCGCCGAGGAAGTCCATGAACTCGCGGCCACAGCTGGCGTAGGCGAACGGGCCCAGCCCCGGGTCGTCGTAGGCCGCGTCGTCGAACTCGGCCGGGAGGGTCCCGGCGGCGAACGTCTCCGCGGTGTGCGGGTCGACGCAGGGGACGGTGGCGCTGGCGTTGCTGGGCCTGCCGATGTCGGCGATGGTGAGCATCCGGCACTCGCCGGTCTCGGGCGGCTCGAGGGCGTCGATCTGCGCGGTGTCGAGGTTGGAGCCCTGCGCGGTGGCGTCGGACTGGCACCCGGTGAGCGCCATCGCGCCCAGCAGGGCAGCCGTCGCTGCGGCCGCCGCTGCTGCGGCCGGCGTACGTCGGGACCGGCGGGCGCCGGTCGCACGGAGCGGCACCTCGTGACTCCTGCGTCGGTCGGGGTCCGCCGGCCCGGACGGGCTGCCGGCGGTGGACTCGATGCTACCGGCGCGCCCGAGCGCCCGCGGGGGATCGGGTCAGCCGGCCCGGTCAGTCGGCCACGGTGGCGGCCGGCGCCGCCCGGGCCAGGACGACGAGCAGGATCGACATGCCTCGAGTCTGCGTCATCGACGGCGGAGGCTCCTGACGGTGGGGTAGGTTCGCTGCGCAGGTCCGCGCCACCGGGGGCGGCCGACCGGGGGAGGACCCGACATGAGGATGCGCACGCTGGGTGTGCTGGCCGCGTTGGCGCTGGTGGCCGGCGGCTGCGCCGGCAGCGACGAGGAGCAGGCCAAGGAGGCGCTCGCCGCATCGATCATGGATGAGTCCGACAGCACCTTCAGCGTCAGCCAGAGCGAGGCCGACTGCATCGCCGCCGGCTTCGTCGACGACATCGGCGTCGACCAGCTCAAGGACTACGGCATCCTCAGCGAGGGCGAGGCGCCCTCGGCGACCCTCGGCGACGTGACCATGTCGGAGGGCGACGCCGACGCGGCGGCCACGGCGTTCGTCGACTGCGTCGACGTGCAGCAGCTGCTGACCGACGAGCTGCCCCTCGACGGCATGGACAGCGCCGTCGTCGACTGCGTCAAGAACGCCCTGAGCGAAGACGTCATCCACGACATCCTGGCGGCGACGTTCCGTGGCGACAGCCCCGACAGCGCCTCGCCCGAGGTGGCCGACCAGCTGTCCGCGTGCATCACCTCCTGACCCTGCGCTAAGGTGGCCCCGTCATGACGCGACGTAGCCTCCTTCTTCGCTGCCGCAGCGAGGTCTGACCCTGCCGGACCTCCTCGCTGCGGAGTGTCAGCGTGCGACCGGCTCCCGTCACTCGTCCCGAGGACTCGCATGACCACCAACGTTCCGGCCCTGTCCACCACGGCCAACCGTCAGCAGAGCGGCGGGATGCCGCACGCACGCTACCGCCCCTTCCCCCCGATCGACCTGCCCGACCGCACCTGGCCGTCGCAGCAGATCACCCGAGCGCCGCGCTGGCTCTCCACCGACCTGCGCGACGGCAACCAGGCGCTGATCGACCCGATGACGCCGGCCCGCAAGCTCACCATGTTCGAGCTGCTCGTCTCCCTGGGCTACAAGGAGATCGAGATCGGTTTCCCGAGCGCGAGCCAGACCGACTTCGACTTCGTCCGCCAGCTCATCGAGGAAGACCGGATCCCCGACGACGTGCAGGTGTCGGTGCTGACCCAGGCCCGCGAGGACCTCATCGAGCGCACCGTGCAGTCGCTGGTCGGCGCCGACCGCGCGACCGTCCACCTCTACAACGCCACCGCGCCGCTGTTCCGCCGCGTGGTCTTCGGTGTCGACAAGGACGAGTGCCGGGCGATCGCCACCCGAGGGACCGAGATCGTGATGAAGTACGCCGAGGAGCTGCTGGGCGACTGCGAGTTCGGCTACCAGTACTCCCCGGAGATCTTCACCGGCACCGAGCTGGAGTTCGCCGTCGACGTCTGCGAGGCCGTCTCCGACGTGTGGCAGCCCGAGCCGGGCCGCGAGATCATCCTCAACCTCCCGGCCACGGTCGAGATGGCCACGCCCAACGTCTACGCCGACCAGATCGAGTGGTTCAGCCGTGCGCTGACCCGCCGCGACGTCAGCGCGATCAGCCTGCACCCCCACAACGACCGCGGCACGGCGGTCGCGGCCACCGAGCTGGCCGTGATGGCCGGGGCCGACCGGATCGAGGGCTGCCTGTTCGGCCACGGCGAGCGCACCGGCAACGTCGACCTGGTCACCCTCGGCCTCAACCTGTTCAGCCAGGGCATCGACCCGCAGATCGACTTCTCCGACATCGACGAGATCCGTCGCACGGTGGAGTACTGCACCCAGCTGCCGGTCCACCCGCGCCACCCCTACGCGGGCGACCTGGTCTACACCGCCTTCTCCGGCTCTCACCAGGACGCCATCAAGAAGGGCCTGGAAGACCTCGACAGGCAGGCGGAGACGGCGGGAGTCCCCGTCGCCGAGCTGCCGTGGGAGGCGCCGTACCTCCCGATCGACCCGCACGACGTGGGCCGCACCTACGAGGCCGTGATCCGGGTCAACAGCCAGTCCGGCAAGGGTGGGGTGGCCTACCTGCTGAAGGCCGACCACAAGCTCGACCTGCCGCGGCGCGCGCAGATCGAGTTCAGCCGGGTGATCCAGCAGCACACCGACGCCGCCGGCGGCGAGGTGAAGCCGGAGGAGATCTGGTCGATCTTCTCCGCCGAGTACCTCCACCGCGAGACCCCGCTGAAGCTCAACTCGGTGCACACCTCGAGCGCGGCCGGTGAGAAGGACCAGCTCACCGTCAACGTCTACGTCGACGGGGCCGTCCGGACCCTCGAGGGCAGTGGCACCGGGCCGATCGCGGCGTTCGTCGACGCGGTCAACGGGCTGGAGCACGGCTTCGACGTGCGGGTGCTCGACTATGCCGAGCACGCGCTCTCGGCCGGCGGCGACGCCACCGCGGCGGCGTACGTCGAGTGTGCGGTGGGCGACCAGGTGCTGTGGGGCGTCGGGCTCGACGCCAACATCGTCACCGCGTCCCTGAAGGCCGTGATCAGCGCCGTCAACCGCAGCCGCTGAGGTCTCGTCGGCGTCGGCGTCGGCATCGGCTGGTCGGTGGGTGGGTGTCGGTCGGATTCACTGGTTCTCCTGTGACTCTGGCACTTCACCAACCGTGCAGGCCTGGTGAAGTGACGAAACCACTGGTGAACCAGTGATTCGTGAGCCCCGTGACCCGGGCCGGCCCCCCGGGGCTAGGCTGCCCGGCATGCCCACCCTGGTCTCTGAGCGCGTCGGCCAGCTGTTCCTGGACACGCCGGCGGGCCGGGACCGGCTGGAGTACACCGAGTACGGCGCCGGCGACGCCTGGGTGGTGCTGCTGCACGGGCAGCTGATGATGCGGCGGATGCACCAGCCGCTGGCGCGGGCGCTCGCCTCCGAGGGGCTGCACGTCGTCACGCTCGACCTGCTCGGCCACGGACGGTCCGACCGGCCCGCCGACCCGCTGGCCTACTCGGTGGGGGAGTTCGCCCACCAGGTGGTGGCGCTGCTCGACCATCTCGGCGCGCCCACGGCCGTCGTGGGCGGCACCTCGCTGGGAGCCAACGTCTCCCTCCAGGTCGCCGTCGACGCGCCGGAGCGGGTGCGGGGACTACTGCTGGAGATGCCCGTCCTCAACAACGCCGTCGAGGCGGGAATCATGGCGTTCGGCCCGCTGCTGTTCGCCGCGCGCTACCTGCCGTTCACAGTGCGCGCGGCGCGAGGGCTCACCCGGCCGGTGCCGCGGGGGCTGGTGCCCTTCTGGGCAGGCATCGTGCTCGACACCCTCGACCAGCGCCCCGACGCCATGGCCGCCGTCATGCACGGGCTGTTCTTCGGGATGGTCGCGCCGACGGCCCGGCAGCGCCGAGCGATCACCGCCCCGGCGCTGATCGTGGGCCACCCCGCGGACCCGATCCACCCCGCGGCGGACGCCGCGATGCTGGCCGACGAGCTGCCGCACGCCCGGTTCGTGCAGGCGCGCAGCTTCCTCGAGTGGCGGGCCTCGCCGGAGCGGCTCGACGCCGAGGCGGCCGAGTTCGCCCGGTCGTGCTGGGAAACGCCGCGCCGGCGCCGTCGTACTCCTTCCTGAAGGGGGCAGAATGGTGCGGTGCCGCTCTACCGCGACGAGGCGATCGTGCTGCGCACCCACAAGCTGGGTGAGGCCGACCGCATCATCACCCTGCTGACCCGCCACCACGGGCGGGTGCGCGCCGTGGCCCGCGGGGTGCGTCGCACGTCGTCGCGCTGGGGCTCGCGGCTGGAGCCGTTCACCCACGTCGACCTGATGATCGCCGAGGGCCGCACCCTCGACGTGATCACGCAGGCCGAGACGCTGACGCCGTTCTCCGCCGAGCTCGGCGGCGACTACGAGCGTTACACCGCCGGGACCGCCATGCTCGAGACCGCTGAGCGGCTGGTCGTGGAGGACAAGGAGCCGGCGACGCAGCAGTTCCTGCTGCTGGTGGGCGGGCTGCGGGCGATGGCAGGGAAGCAGCTGCCGGGCGGACAGGTGCTCGACTCGTTCCTGCTGCGCTCGCTCTCGGTCGCGGGCTACGCACCGTCGTTCGACCACTGCGCCCGCTGCGGCGACCCGGGGCCGCACCGCTGGCTCAACCCGTCGGCGGGCGGAGTGCTCTGCTCCGACTGCCGGCTGCCCGGCTCCGCGTCGCCACCGGCCGAGACCGTCGCGGTCCTCGGCGCGCTGCTCGCCGGCGACTGGGAGCTCGTGCAGGCCGCCGACCCACGGCACCTCAGGGAGGCCAGCGGCGTCGTCGCGGCATACCTCGCCTGGCACGTCGAGCGCGGCCTGCGCTCCCTGGCCTACGTGGAGCGGTGAAGCAACCACCCCTAGGCTGAGCCCGTGAAGCGCCAGCCCCGACAGCCGGTACGCCGGCCGTCGCCGCACCCCTCGGGCGCCCGGCCGCCGGAGCTCCCGGCGGAGCTGGTGCCGCGCCACGTGGCGATCATCATGGACGGCAACGGCCGCTGGGCCCGGCAGCGTGGACTGCCTCGCACCGAGGGTCACAAGCGCGGGGAGCACGTGCTCTTCGACGTCGTCGAGGGCGCGATCCAGATCGGCGTCAAGGCGATCTCGGCCTACGCCTTCTCCACCGAGAACTGGTCGCGCTCGCCCGACGAGGTGCGCTTCCTGATGGGCTTCAACCGCGACGTCATCCGCCGCCGCCGCGACGAGATGGACGAGCTCGGCGTCCGGGTCCGCTGGGCCGGCCGCGCGCCCCGGCTCTGGAAGTCGGTCATCAACGAGCTGAGGGTGGCCGAGGAGCTCACCCGCGACAACGACGTGCTGACGCTGACGATGTGCGTCAACTACGGCGGCCGGGCCGAGCTCGCCGACGCCGCGCGCGCCATCGCCCGCGAGGCCGCGGCCGGCCGGCTCAACCCCGACAAGGTCGACGAGCGGACGTTCGCCCGGCACCTCTACGTCCCCGAGCAGAGCGACGCCGACCTCGTGTGGCGCACCTCGGGGGAGAACCGGCTCTCCAACTTCATGCTCTGGCAGGCGGCGTACTCCGAGCTGGTGTTCTCCGACGTCCTCTGGCCCGATGTCGACCGTCGCGACCTGTGGCGGGCGATCGAGACCTACGCCAGCCGCGACCGGAGGTACGGCGGCGCGCAGGGCTGACGTGGGGGTCGAGCGCGCGGCGTGGCGCCCAGCGACCGGGCGCCCCTCGGGGCGAGACCTACTGGTGCGTACGAAGCACCAGGCGCGTCGTACGCACCAGCAGGCGGTGGATCTTCACTCCGAGCGTTGACGAGACGGAAGGGGAGCCAGGCACTCGTCGGTGCGGAGTCCGACCGCCGCGTCCCCGCAGTCGCCGCCATCACGTTCGCCTGCCCAGACTTCCTGGCTGCTCGCTGAGAAGAAGGTCACGCTGCCGCTCCACACCGTCGCGTCGAAGAGCATGGGCGCGACTGAGATCTCGGAGACCGTGGTGACGTCGGGGAGGTCCAGCGGCTGCCGCTGCAGCGCGGCCCCTGCGAATGCCAGCGCTCGACGCGGAAGGACGGGGCGCACGTCGCCGGGCACGTTCTGCAGATCGAGATCGAGATCGGGGGTCGAGGGCAGTGCATGATGCCAAGGACGCCTTCGGTCGCGGATCCCGCCCCTGCCCAGCGCCCACGAGGTCAGCGCAACGAGCCTGGTGCGTCGTAGCGACCCGTATCCGCGTTGGGAGCGACCGGCCGTGAGAGCCCCTCAGCCCCGGCAGGCGGGGCAGGTGCCGAAGATCTCCAGCGTGTGGGAGACGTCGGTGAAGCCGTGGTCGCCGGCGATCGCGGAGGTCCAGCGCTCGACCGCCGGCCCCTCGACCTCCACGGTGGCGCCGCAGGACCGGCAGACCAGGTGGTGGTGGTGGGTGTCGGAGCAGCGGCGGTAGATCGCCTCGCCGTCCTCGTTGCGCAGCACGTCGACCTCGTCGTGGTCGGCCATCAGCTGCAGCGTCCGATAGACGGTGGCCAGTCCCGACCGGGTCGCCGCGGCGCGAGAGCAGCTCGTGGATCTCCTGCGCGGAGCGGAAGTCGGTGAAGGTCGTCAGCACCTCAGCCACCGCCCTCCGCTGGCGGGTCGGCCGGGGCGCGGGACGGCCGGCGCCCAGCGGCTCAGTGCTCGTCATAGTGGCTTCCGTGCGGGGCGTGCCGGTGGCCGTCGTGGACGTAGTCGACGTGGTCGTCGTGCGGGATGGCCGGGTGTCCGCAGTCCGGCCCGTGCACGTGCGCGTGCTCCTCCTCCACCTGGCGGACGTCGGCCGACCCGGTGGCGAAGGGTGCGGTCAGGCGACGGCGACGCCGGGCGACCACCCCGAGGGGCCAGGTGAGCGCGAACCCGGCCAGCGACAGCAGCACGATCGCGGGCCCCGGGGCGACCCGCGCGTCGAAGGAGTAGGACAGCCACGCCGAGCCGAGGAGGCCGCCGAGCGAGGCCATCGCGCCCAGGGCCATCGCCAGGCCGAGGGTGCCTCGGAAGGAGCGTGTGAGCTGCTGGGAGGTCGCGACCGGCACCACCATGAGCGCGGAGACGAGCAGCAGGCCGACGGTGCGCATCGCCACCGTGACCGTGACGGCGGCCAGGACGGCCGTCAGGAGGTTGTAGCTGCGGACCCGCAGCCCCGCGACCGCGCGAACTCCTGGTCCTGGGCGACGGCGAACAGCTGAGGCATCAGCCCGAGGGCGGCGCCGACGACGACGAGGGCCAGCGCCAGCGTCACCCACACGTCGGCGTCCGACACGGTCAGGATCGACCCGAAGAGGAACTCCTGCAGGCGTGCGGCACTCTGCCCGGCCAGGCCGGTGATGAGGACGCCGCCCGCCAGGCCGCCGTAGAACAGCAGCGCGAGCGCGACGTCGCCGTTGGTGTGGCCCGAGTCGCGGATCACCTCGATCGCCAGTGCCCCGACGATCGCCACCGCCACCGCCGTCCAGGTGGGAGAGGCGCCGGTGATCAGGCCCAGGGCGACGCCGGTGACCGCGACGTGGCCGAGCCCGTCGCCCATCAGCGCCATGCGTCGCTGGACCAGGTAGGTGCCGACCGCCGGGGCGGCCAGACCGGTGAGGAGCGCGGCGACCAGCGCGCGCTGCATGAAGGCGAGGGAGAGCAGCTCGCTCATCGTGGTCCTCCTGTCGGGCCGCTCTGCCCGGGCCGGTCGAACGGCGACGCGACGTGCGGGGCGTGGTCGTGGGTGGTGGGCCGGGGGTGGTGGTGCTCGTGGAGCGGGTCGCCGAAGTCGACCTGGTGCACGGCGTGGTCGTCCAGCGGCGCGCCGTCGTAGACGATTCGGCCGTCCCGCATCACCACGGAGCGGTCGACCAGCGGGGCCAGTGGCCCGAGCTCGTGGGTCACCAGGACGATGGTCGCCCCGTTGTCGGACAGCATCCGGAGGGTCTCGGCGAGCGCCTCCTGGTTGGGCAGGTCGACGCCGGCCGTCGGCTCGTCGAGGAAGAGCAGCTCGGGGCCGCCGGCGAGGGCCCGGGCGATCAGCACCCGCTGCTGCTGGCCGCCCGACAGGTGGGAGACCCCTTCGCCGGACCGGTCGGCCAGACCGACCACCTCGAGCGCGGAGGTGATGGCGGCCCGATCGGTCCTCGACAAGGGGCGCCACGGCCGCCGCCGGGTCAGCCGCCCCGAGGCGACCACCTCCCACACCGACGAGGGGACGCCGCCGGCGGCTCCGGAACGCTGTGGCACGAAGCCCACCCGGCGGCGGTCGGTGAACTCCTCGACGGGGGTCCCGAACAGGAGGACCTCGCCGTGGCTGACCGGCGCCAGGCCGACCAGCGCGCGCACGAGGGTGGACTTGCCCGAGCCGTTGGCGCCCATCAGCGCCACGAACTCACCGGTGCTCACCGTGAGGTCGATGCCACGAAGGATCGGGCGGCCGCCGAGCGCGACGGCGAGGTCGCGTGCCTCGGCCACCGGGCCCGTGGGCCGGTCCGCGGATGGTCCCGACGCTCGTGGTGGTGTGGCGGTGGTCAACAGCCGTTCGCCTCCTTCAAGGCAGCCAGGTTGGCGCGCATCAGGCTCAGGTAGTCCTCGCCGGCGGTCTGGTCACTGAGCCCCTCCAGGGGGTCGAGGACGGCGGTGCCGATCCCCAGGTCGCGCGCGAGCGTCTCGGCGAGCTTGGGGGTGGCCAGGGTCTCGTAGAACACCGTGGTGATGCCCTCGTCGCGGACCAGCTGCTGCAGGCGAGCCAGGTCGGCGGGCGTGGGCTCGGCGTCGGGGGAGATCCCGTTGATGGCCTCGAAGTGCAGCCCGTAGCGCTCGAGGTAGCCGAATGCCTCGTGACTGACCACCACGGTGCGGCGGGTGCAGCGGGCCAGCCCCGCGGTGTAGTCGGCGTCGAGTGCCTCGAGCTCCGCGCGCATGTCGGCCGCGTGTGCGGCGTACGCCGTCGTGTGAGCGGGATCGACCTCGGTCAGTGAGGCGGCGACCGCGTCGGCGACGTCGGCCAGGAGCAGCGGATCCTGCCAGAAGTGCGGGTCGACCTCCGCGTCGTGTGCGTGAGCGTCGTCTGCACCCGGCTCGGCAGGCACTGCGTGCTCCTCGCGCGAAGGTGTGCAGGTCGACGACCTGTGCGGCGTCGACCAGCCGGCCCTCCGCGACGCTGTCGACCGTGGCGTCGACCGCCGGCTGGAAGCCGCGCTCCAGGACCACCACGTCGGCCTGCGCGATGTCGACCGTCTCGCGGAAGCCGAGCTCGAGGTCGTGCGGCTCGCCCCCCGGGGTCGTCAGGTTGGCCACCGACGCGAGGTCGCCGGCCACCTGCTCAGTGGCCCAGGCGAGCGGGTAGAACGCGGCGACCACGCTCGGTCGGTCATCGGTGGCGGCCGGGCCCGTCGTGCCACACCCCGCGAGCGCCGTCAGCGCCACGACCATCGCGGCCGCAGCGTGGACCCGTGCGCGTGCCATGAGAATGATTCTCATTCGGTTGAGAATGATTGTCAAATACTCCGACGCAACCGCTAGCGTGGCGCCGTGCTGGTGATCAACCGATTCCGGGTCCGAGACGACGAGGCCGTGTCCTTCCGGGCCGACCTGGCGTCTGCGCGCGACCTGCTCGCCGCCCAGCGCGGCTACCTCGAGGGCTCGCTGGGTCGCAACCTCGACGAGCCCGAGCTGTGGGTCCTGGTCACTCGCTGGGAGTCGGTGGGCGCCTACCGCCGCGCGCTGTCGGCGTACGACGTCAAGCTGCACGCCTGGACCACGCTGGGCCGGGCGCTCGACGAGCCCGGGGCCTTCGAGGACGCCGAACCAGGAGCCGACCTCAATACCGCCTCGACACGCTCGTTAGGCTGAGCCCTTCCGATCCACCCCTCCCCGCCGTCCGGCACCCTGCGCGTCGACCGCCAGTCGAGTGCGCCCGAAGCAGAAGGAACCCCATGGCCAAGCCGCAGCCGTCCACCCTCGACAAGGTCGTCTCCCTGGCCAAGCGCCGGGGACTGGTCTTCCCGTGTGGTGAGATCTACGGCGGCACCCGGTCGGCCTGGGACTACGGCCCGCTCGGGGTGGAGCTGAAGGAGAACATCAAGCGGCAGTGGTGGCGCTCCATGGTCACCGCGCGTGACGACGTCGTCGGCCTCGACTCCAGCGTCATCCTGCCCACCCGCACCTGGGAGGCCAGCGGTCACCTGGCGACGTTCTCCGACCCGCTGACCGAGTGCCAGTCCTGCCACAAGCGCTTCCGCGAGGACCACCTTCAAGAGGAGTTCGCCGCAGCGCAAGGGCATCGACGACCCCGACACGGTCGACATCAACGAGTCGGTGCCGTGCCCGAACTGCGGCACCCGCTGCGCGTGGACCGCGCCTCGCGCCTTCAACATGATGCTCAAGACCTACCTCGGCGTGATCGAGGACGAGTCCGGGCTCCACTACCTGCGCCCGGAGACCGCGCAGGGCATCTTCCTCAACTTCGCGAACGTCGTGACCTCCTCGCGCAAGAAGCCGCCGTTCGGCATCGCCCAGATCGGCAAGAGCTTCCGCAACGAGATCACGCCGGGCAACTTCATCTTCCGCACCCGCGAGTTCGAGCAGATGGAGATGGAGTTCTTCGTCAAGCCCGGCGAGGACGAGGAGTGGCACCAGTACTGGATCGACGAGCGCACCCGCTGGTACGTCGACCTCGGCATCGACCCCGACAACCTGCGCCACTACGAGCACCCGCAGGAGAAGCTGTCAGCCACTACGCCAAGCGGACCGTCGACATCGAGTACCGCTTCGGCTTCTCCGGGCGCGACTGGGAGGAGCTCGAGGGCATCGCCAACCGCACCGACTTCGACCTGTCCCAGCACAGCGAGTTCTCCGGCCAGGACCTCTCCTTCTACGACCAGGCCAACGACGAGCGCTACATGCCCTACGTCATCGAGCCGGCGGCCGGGCTCACCAGAAGCCTGATGGCCTTCCTGGTCGACGCCTACGCCGAGGACGAGGCTCCCAACACCAAGGGCGGCGTCGACACCCGCACCGTGCTGCGGCTCGACCCGCGGCTGGCGCCGGTCAAGGTCGCGGTGCTGCCGCTGTCGCGCAACGCCGACCTGTCGCCCAAGGCCCGCGACCTCGCCGCCGAGCTCCGCCGGAGCTGGAACGTCGAGTTCGACGACGCGGGCGCCATCGGGCGCCGCTACCGCCGCCAGGACGAGATCGGGACTCCGTACTGCGTCACGGTCGACTTCGACACCCTCGAGGACGGGGCGGTCACGGTGCGCGAGCGCGACTCGATGGCCCAGGAGCGCGTCTCGCTCGATGGAATCTCAGCCTATTTTGGCGCGCGCTTGACCGGGTCTTGACCCTTGACCGGACAACCGTTGCCTATCGTGGACCCATGCTGACGACCCATGCCCGCCCCGCGCTGACTGCCGCCGTGACTGCCGCGCTGCTGTCTGGCGTCCTGGCAGGCTGCTCCGGCGGCGGCTCCGACGGGGCCGGGGGGTCCTCCGGCTCGGCCGACGGGTCCGGGGCCGCCGGCTCCGAGTCGGCCTCGGCGGCCCCCAACTACCTGGAGGTCGGCAAGAAGATCACCCTCACCCCGCAGGGCAGTGAGCTGAAGATCGGGCAGAAGGCCGCGGTCGCCTGGGCGGTCGACGCGAAGAAGACCGCGGTGCTCGACGTCAAGGTCACCAAGGTCGAGCAGGTGCCGATCTCGCGCCTCAAGGCATGGGTGCTCGACAAGAAGAGCCGCACCTCCACGCCCTACTACGTGCACGCCAAGCTCACGAACATCGGCCGCAGCGACCTCAGCGGCCAGACTGTGCCGCTCTACGTCGCCGTCGGCGACAACACCCTGGTGAGCGCCAGCAGCTTCGAGAGCACCTTCAAGCCGTGCCCCAGCACCGCGCTGCCCAAGAAGTTCAAGCCGGGCAAGGGCGCTGCCACCTGCTGGGTCTACCTCGCGCCCGACAAGGGCAAGATGGAGAACGTCAGCTTCTTCACCGGCCCCGGGTTCGACCCGGTCACCTGGACGGGCAAGGTCACCGTCCTCAAGGACAAGAAGAAGTCCGACAAGAAGAAGTCGAAGAAGGCCGACGGCTGACCGGGCGCTCGCTCCGGGCCAGGGTTTGGGCCGCGGGCGACCGGGCGGCGAGAATGGCGCGGTGACCGCGCTGCCCGACCACCTCCAGCTCGGCCCGCTGCGGGTCGAGACGCCGGTCGTGCTCGCGCCGATGGCCGGCATCACCAACGCGGCCTTCCGCCGGCTCTGCGCCGAGCAGGGCGCCGGTCTCTACGTCTGCGAGATGATCACCTCGCGCGGCCTCGTCGAGCGTGACGAGACCACCCGCCGGATGCTGGTCTTCGACGAGCTGGAGTCGACCCGCTCGGTGCAGCTCTACGGCACCGACCCGGTCTACGTCGGCAAGGCCACCGAGATCCTCTGCGCGGAGTTCGGCGTGCACCACGTCGACCTCAACTTCGGCTGCCCGGTGCCGAAGGTGACCCGCAAGGGCGGGGGAGGGGCGCTGCCGTGGAAGCGCGGCCTCCTGGCGGAGATCCTGGAGGCCGCGGTCGCGCCGCCACGCCGTACGACGTCCCGGTCACGATCAAGACCCGCAAGGGGCTCGACGAGGACCATCTGACCTACCTCGACGCCGGCCGGATCGCCGAGCAGTCGGGCGCGGCCGCCATCGCGCTGCACGGGCGCACCGTGCAACAGGCCTACTCCGGCGAGGCCGACTGGGAGGCCATCGGCCGGCTCGTCGACCACGTCGACATCCCGGTGCTCGGCAACGGCGACCTCTGGGAGGCCGCCGACGCCGTCCGCATGGTCGAGCAGACCGGTGCCGCCGGGGTCGTCGTCGGTCGCGGCTGCCTGGGTCGACCCTGGCTCTTCCGTGATCTGGCCGCCGCCTTCGGCGGACGCGAGGTCACCACGCTGCCTGCGCTGGGCGAGGTCGCGCTGATGATGCGCCGCCATGCCGAGCTGCTCAGCGAGCACATGGGCGAGGAACGGGGCTGCAAGGAGTTCCGCAAGCACGTGTCGTGGTATCTCAAGGGCTTCCGGGCCGGGGGGCGGCTACGGCACTCGCTGGCCCTGGTCGACTCGCTCGCCTCGCTCGACGCGCTGCTGGCCGACCTCGACCTCGACGAGCCGTTCCCCGTGGGTGAGCTCGGTGCGGCCCGCGGCCGCCAGGGCTCGCCCCGCGCGAAGGTGGTCCTGCCCGAGGGCTGGCTCGACGACACCGACGGCCGGGGCAGCCACGTCCGTGAGGACACCACCGAGACGACGGGTGGCTGACCCGTGACCCGCTACGCGCTTCTGGTGCAGCCCTCGGCCAACCGGGTCTACGCGCAGGCCTCGGTCGGCCTCACCGTCGCCGAGCTGCAGATCGTCGACGAGCGTGCCCTGGGCGGGGCGCTGTCCGACTTCGCCGAGGAGACCATCGGCGGCGTCCGCTACGTCACCTTCGACGCTGCGCCGCTCGATCGGCCGGCCGTGGCCCACCTGTCCCAGGTGTCGACGGCGTTCGCGCTGTTCGAGGTGGTCGACGAGCTGCTCCGCCCGGTCGTCCTCACCCCGCTGGCGCGCTACGACGACGACCTGCTGACCGTCCTGAAGTACGCCGGCAAGACCAACGAGACCTTCACCCACCTGCTGCTCCACGCGACCCTGCTCTTCCGCGACCGGCCCGGCGAGCTGCTCCAGGGGTCGCTGCGGGTGCTGGACCCGATGTGCGGCCGCGGCACCACCCTCAACCAGGCGCTCCGGTGGGGTCACGACGCAGTCGGTCTCGACCTGGACCGCAAGGACGTGGAGGCCTACGCCTCCTTCCTCGGCCGGTGGATGAAGGACAAGCGGCTGAAGCACTCGATCGCCACCACCCGGGTGCGTCACGAGGGGCAACGGCCCACGCGCCGCACCGACGCGACGGTCGCGCCGACGAAGGAGGACTGGGCGGCCAAGCGCACCCAGCAGGTGTCGATCGTGCACGCCGACACGCTCCGGGCCGGCGAGCTGGTCAAGCGCCGGAGCGTCGACGCGGTCGTCACCGACGCGCCGTACGGCGTCCAGCACGGCAGCCGACACCCCGAGCACGGGCTGGCCCGCCGCCCGCTGGACCTGCTCGAGGAGGCCGTGCCGGTATGGGTGGAGCTGCTGCGGCCCGGCGGTGCGCTGGGGATCGCCTGGAACACCCACGTCGCTGCCGCGGGAGGACCTCGCGGCGCTCCTCGAGAAGGCCGGCCTGGAGGTGGCCGACGGCGTCGGCTACACCTCGCTGCGGCATCGGGTCGACTCCTCGATCCTCCGCGACGTGGTCGTCGCCCGCCGCCCCTCGGGCGGGAGCGGGTCGTGAAGCGGATCGGGCTGCTCGGAGGGATGAGCTGGGAGAGCTCCAGCCTCTACTACACGCTGCTCAACCAGCAGGTCCGCGACCGCCTCGGCGGGGTGCACTCCGCCCGCTGCGTGCTGGCCTCGGTCGACTTCGCCGACGTCGAGGAGCTGCAACGAGCCGGTGACTGGGGACGGGCCGGTGAGCTGGTGGCCGCCGAGGCGCGCCGGCTCGAGGCCGCCGGCGCCGAGCTTCTGCGTGCTCTGCACGAACACGATGCACAGGGTCGCACCGGCGATCGAGGAGGCCTGCGACCTCCCGCTCCTTCACCTCGGCGACGTCACTGCCGCCGCGGTGCTGGCCGCCGGCCTCGACACGGTGACCCTGCTCGGCACAGCCTTCACCATGGAGCAGGCGTTCTATCGCGACCGGATCGCCGCCCATGGGCTCACCGTGCGCGTGCCCGCCGCCGACGACCGAGCGACGGTGCACCGGGTGATCTACGACGAGCTGGTGCGGGGCGTCGTGCGCGAGGAGTCCCGGCAGGCGCTGCGCGAGGTGATGGCGCGCGAGCTCGCGGCCGGCGCGCAGGGCGTGGTGCTCGGGTGCACCGAGCTCGAGCTCCTGGTGGGGGCCGACGACGTCGCGGCTGCGGTGTTCCCGACGACCCGCCTGCACGTGGCGGCAGCCGTCGAGGCGGCGCTGGACGGCGGCCCGGGCTGAGCCGAGAGCCAGGCCGTCGGGGTGGCAGGCAGCGGGGCCGGGGCCGTGAGGTGACCCGTCTCACCCCCAGCGTGGGGATTGGCACTGGACCAGACCGGTGTGCTTCACTCGGGGTCGCCGTATCCGTTTCGTTATCAAACGGATGTGTGCGAACCCCCCCGTCAGCAACAAGAGAAGGACATCAGCGCAGTGGCAGACGCACGCCACAAGCGGGAGAGACCTGCTCCCCGTGTCCCCCGACTCGGCGCGTCCCTCGTGGCCGCGCCGCTTGCCTCCTTGGCGACCCTGGCCGTCGTCGGGGTCGGTGTCGTGGCCGCCGACGTGCCGACCGCCGCCCCCGCGGCGCTGGCCGGGTCGGCGTACACCCAGCGTCCCGACGTGTCGGACGAGCTCGAGCGCACCCCCATCCTGTCGCGCTCCTCGGAGCGGCAGGAGCAGGAGGACCTCCAGGAACGTCAGGAGGCGCTGAGCGACCAGCTGGCCTCCGACTTCGAGAAGGCCGCCGAGCGGGCGGAGACCGCGCGGGTCGTCCGCGCCGCCAAGAAGAAGCGCGTCAAGCTGTTCACCACCGCGACCCTCAACATCTGGACCTCCGCCGCCGACAACGCCAAGAAGGCCGGTGAGCTCGAGGAGGGCAAGAAGATCCTCGTGACCGGCCGTCGCGACAACGACCGGGTCGAGGTCCTCGTCAAGGGCGAGCCCCGATGGGTGTCCGCCGGCTACCTCAGCGACGAGAAGCCCGCGCCCGCCGGGCCCGCGGGTCTGGGCGGCACCTGCGCCAACGGCTCCAGCGTGCCGGGCGGGGTCAGCCCCAACATCGTCAAGGTTCACGACGCGGTGTGCGCGGCGTTCCCCGAGATCACCTCCTACGGCACCTTCCGCGGCGACGGAGAGCACGCGCGCGGCATCGCCGTCGACATCATGGTGAGTGGGGCTCGCGGCTGGGAGGTCGCCAACTTCGTCCGGGCGCACTACCGCGAGCTGGGTGTCTCCTACGTCATCTACTCCCAGCACATCTGGTCGGTGCAGCGCGGCGGCGAGGGCTGGCGCGGCATGTCCAACCGTGGCTCGGCGACGGCCAACCACTACGACCACGTGCACGTCACGACGTACTGACCGGCGTCAGTAGGCTCCTCCCGATGAGCCAGCGCCCCGCCCTCGACCTCTATGCCGCCGCCGACCGCGAGCGGCTCGTGGCGGAGCCGCCGAAGCGGGTGGACGCGCCGGTGCGGACGCCGTTCGAGCGCGACCGCGCCCGGGTGGTCCATGCCGCCTCCTCTCGAAGGTTGGCCGCGAAGACCCAGGTGGTCGGGCCGCAGACCGACGACTTCGTCCGCAACCGGCTCACCCACAGCCTCGAGGTCGCCCAGGTGGCCCGCGACCTGGCCCGCGCGCTCGGCTGCGACCCCGACCTCGCCGAGACCGCCGCGCTCGCACACGACCTGGGGCACCCGCCCTTCGGCCACAACGGCGAGCGCGCGCTGGCCGACCTCGCCGAGGACGCGGGCGGCTTCGAGGGCAACGCCCAGACGCTGCGACTGCTGAGCCGGCTGGAGGCCAAGACCTTCGACGCCGACGGCCGGTCGGTGGGGCTCAACCTCACCCGCGCCACCCTCGACGCCTGCACCAAGTACCCCTGGGCGAGGTCCGCGGCCGAGCCGCCGCAGGGCCTGCACGCCGACGGATCGCCGCGCACGGTCGTGAAGTTCGGCGTCTACGACGACGACCGGACGGTCTTCGACTGGATGCGCCGTGGCGCCGTGGGCGCCGACCAGTGCGTCGAGGCCCAGGTGATGGACCTCGCCGACGACGTGGCCTACTCCGTGCACGACGTCGAGGACGGCGTCGTGGCCGGCCGGATCGAGCTGACGACGCTCGACCGGGCGGCGGTCTGGCAGACCGTCCGTGAGTGGTACGTGCCCGCCGCCGACGACGCGCTGCTCGACGAGGTGCTCGACGGGCTGGTGGCGATCGAGGCCTGGCCGCGGGCGGCGTACGACGGGTCGAGGCGGCACCTCGCCGCCCTGAAGAACCTCACCTCCGACGTCATCGGGCGCTTCTGCGGCGCGGTGCAGACCGCGACGTTCGCCGCCGGGGACGGGCCGTTCGTGCGCTACCGCGCCTCGCTGGTGGTGCCGGAGCGGACCCGGCTCGAGATCGCCGTGCTCAAGGGGATCGCCGCCCACTACGTCATGCGCGCCGACGACCGGGTGGCGCTGATGGAGCGGCAGCGCGCCCTGCTTGCGGAGCTGGTCGAGGCGCTGGCCGCGCGCGGCCCCGAGGCTTTGGACCGCCCGTTTGCCGACGACTGGCAGCAGGCGGCCGACGACGCCACCCGGATGCGGGTCGTCCTCGACCAGGTCGCCTCGCTCACCGACGCCAGCGCGGCCTCGAGACACGCGGCGGTGTGCCCGTGAGCCGGCTGGTGTGGCTGCCGTTCGCCCCCGCCGAGCTCGGCGACCTCCCAGCCGGGGTGCGGGCGGAGCAGGTCGTGCCCAGTGCCGAGGACCTCCCGGCGGCGGCCGCGGAGGTCGAGCTCTTCGTGCCGGCGTACTCCTTCGGCGCCGACCTGACCGTGCTGTCGCAGATGCCGCGGCTGCAGGTGGTGCAGACGCTGACCGCCGGCATCGAGCACGTGCTGCCGCACCTCCCCTCGGGCGTCACGCTCTGCAACGGGCGGGGGATCCACGAGACCTCCACCGCCGAGCTGGCCCTGACCCTCATGCTGGCCTCGCTGCGCGGCGTGCCCGACTTCGTCCGCGCGCAGGATCGCGGCGAGTGGGTCTACGCCCCGCGCCCGGCGCTGGCCGACAAGCGAGTGCTGATCGTCGGCTACGGGGCGATCGGTGCCGCCGTCGAGGCCCGGCTGCGGCCGTTCGAGGTCGACATGGTGCGCGTCGCGAGACGCGCCCGCGAGGGCGTGCACGGCGTCGACGAGCTGCCCAGCGCTGCTGCCGCACGGCCGACGTCGTGGTGCTCGTCGTGCCGCTCACCGACGCCACCCGCGGCCTGGTCTCCGTCGACTTCCTCACCGCGATGAAGCCGGGCGCGCTGCTGGTCAACGTGGCCCGCGGCGCCGTCGTGGACACCGTCGCCCTGCTCTCCGCGCTGCAGTCCGGCCGGATCCGCGCCGCCCTCGACGTGACCGACCCCGAGCCGCTGCCATCCGACCACCCGCTGTGGTCCGCGCCCGGGCTGCTCGTCTCGCCGCACGTCGGAGGTGCGAGCAGCGCGATGTGGCCGCGGGCCTACCGGGTGGTGCGCGAGCAGCTGCAGCGCTTCGCTGCCGGCGACCCGCTGGCCAACGTCGTACGCCGGCCCTGAACGGCGCGCGGTCTCAGGCGGTCGGGTCGATCCGTCCCTGGGCGTAGGCCCACAGGGCGATCTCGACCCGGTTGCGCGCCGGCAGCTTGTCCATCAGCGCTCCCACGTGCGTCTTCACGGTGCTCACCGAGACGAACAGCTCCTCGGCGATCTCGGCGTTGGTGCGGCCGCGAGCCACGAGGTCGACCACCGACTCCTCGCGGGCGGTCAGAGGCTCCAGCGGAGGAGCGGCCCGCCCGGCCCGACCGCGGGCGAACGTGCTGAGCAGGCGCGCCGTCACCGACGGGGCGATCAGGGCATCGCCACGCGCCGCGACCCGCACGGCCTCGGCCAGCAGCTCGGGGTCGGCGTCCTTGAGCAGGAACCCGCGAGCACGGCTGCCAGGGCGTCGTAGACGTAGTCGTCGTCGTCGAACGTGGTGATCACCACCACCGGCACGGGGTCGCTGACCTCGGGGCCGGCCACCTGACGAGTGGCTTCGATCCCGTCGAGGTCGGGCATCCGGATGTCGAACAGGCACACGTCCGGCCGCAGCCGGGCGGCCAGCGCGACCGCCTCGCGTCCGGTGCTCGCCTGCCCGACGACCTCGAGGTCGGGCTGGGCGTCGAGGATCGTGGTGAGCCCGACCCGCACCATCTCCTGGTCGTCGGCGAGCAGGACACGCAGCGCATCGCTCATGACCGCACCTCCCGGCGCGCGGAGGGCGTCACCGGCGCCGTCGCCAGCACCGTCCACCCGCCGGCGGGGTCCGGGCCGGCGCTGACCTGACCGCCGAGCAGGGCGAGGCGCTCCCGCATGCCGGCGAGCCCGAAGCCCGTCACTCGTCGGGGAGTCCGGCCGCGGGTGGGCCGCCCGTCGTCGTGCACCCGAGGGTCATCGTGCCCGCCTCTCTGGTCAGCTCCACGTCGACGCGGGTGGCGTCGACGGCGTGCCTGCGCGCGTTGGTGACGGCCTCCTGGGCTGCGCGGAACAGCGCAGACCCGACCGTGGCCGTGACGCCGGCGAGGTCGGGCGGCACCGCCACAACCACCCGCGGCGTCCCGCCGGGATCGGCGAGTCCGGCGATGTCGGAGACGCCGTACGTCGGGGCGCGCTCGGCGTTGTCATCGCTCTCGCGAAGAACGGCGACCAGCGCCCGCATGTCCGCCAGCGACCGTGCCGCAGCCTCCTCGACGCCGCGGATCGCGTCGACCGCTCCGTCCGGGTCGGAGGTCGCCCTGATCCGGGCGGCGCGGGCCTGGAGGAGGATGCCGGAGACGTGGTGGGCGACGGTGTCGTGGAGGTCGCGAGCCAGCCGCTCCCGCTCCCGGTTGCGGATCTCCTCGCGCTCCCGGCGCTGCACCCGAACCCAGAAGCGGATGGCGGCACCGACGGCCACCGGCAGCATCAGCGCGCCCACCCCGACCCCGATCGAGGAGCCGCTCGAGCCGTAGAGCGGCTCGCGGGCCAGGTGGACGGCCAGCAGGAAGGCGGTGCCCGCCACCACGGACCGTCCGCTCGCCCACCGGCCGAGGGAGTAGGCCAGCAGCAGCACCACGGCCGTCACGTTGAGCACGTAGTAGGGCTCATCGGCCAGCGCCGGCACGACCCCGGCGACGGTCTGCGCGGTGTAGCCGGCGACGAGCATCGCCAGCGGGCGGTGGGGTCGCCACAGCAGCGTCAGCACGCAGACCAGCGCCCAGCCGACCTGCCAGGCGGGCCAGACCATGTCCGGTTGGAGGAGGGCCTCGAGCAGAGCCACCGGGACCAGCCCGGCCACCAGCGCCCGGTCCCACCAGGTGATCCCGGGCGGCGCGACGACGCGCGGCTCGTCCCACATCGCCCGCAGCACCCCGACAGCCATGGCCACCAGCCTAGGGCGGGTCGCGCCTCCCCCGGAGGGGACCTGAGGCCAGGATCGGCTGGCCCCAGGTACCGGTCGGGTCGAGCCTCTGCTCCGATGTGCCGCGGGTGTCTCTGCGCCGAGAGTGAAGGCATGACTCCTCACACCACTCACCGTCCCGTCCCTTCCACTGCCTCGGACGCCGGTTCGCCGGCACCCGACGGCTCCCTCTCCCGGACCGCCGGGGTCGCCGCGCAGGTCGTGGCCGGCACCTATGTGGTCGGTTTCCTCGCGATGGGCGCCTACCTCGCCCCCCGCGGGTTCACCGGCGCCGTCACCGACCCGGCCGGGTCGCTTTCCTTCCTGCTGGACCACGCCGCGGTCATGTCCGCGTGGTACGCCCTGCTCTACCTGGTCGGCGGCGCCGCCATGGTCCTCGTCGCCCTGGGCGTGCGGGACCGGCTGGCTGCCGCCCCCGGGCTGGCGCGGGTCTCCGCGGCTCTCGGCGTCGTCTGGTCGGGTCTGCTCGTCGCCAGCGGCAGCGTCGCGGTGGTCGGCCAGCAGGCCGTGATCGCCCTGCACGCCGACGACCCGGACCTGGCGCTGTCCGCGTGGACGTCGGTCAGCATCGTGCAGGACGCCCTCGGAGGCGGGATCGAGGTCGCCGGGGCGCTCTGGGCGGCCGTGGTCGGCCTCGCCGTGCTGCGCACCCGGGCGCTCCCTGCGGCGCTTGGCGGGCTCTCGCTGGGGCTGGCCGCGGTGGGTCTGGTCACCGTCGTCCCGGCCGCAGCGGACGTCGCCACCTCCGTGTTCGGGCTCGGGTTCATCGTCTGGTTCACCTGGCTGGGTCTGGCGCTGCGTCGTCGATGACCTCCCTCCGAGACGCGGCTCGCTCTTCGTGCGGGCCGCGTCCCGGCGTACCGTCACCCCATGAGCGCGATCGACGACCTGTTGGCCCGGTGTCGCCGAGACCTCGACCGGGTCGCGCCTGCCGACCTGGCGGCCGAGCTCGACGCCGGCGCCCTCGTCGTCGATACGCGGCCCGATGACCAGCGTGACCGCGATGGCGTGCTGCCGAACGCCGTGGTGGTGGACCGCAACGTGCTCGAATGGCGCCTCGACCCGACCAGCCCGCACCGCATCTCCGAGATCGTGTCGTCGGACCAACGGGTGATCATCGTCTGCAACGAGGGCTACAGCTCCAGCCTGGCCGCCGACACCCTGCGCAGGCTCGGGCTGGCCCGCGCCACCGATCTGGTCGGCGGCTTCCAGGCCTGGCGTCGAGAGGTCGGCTCTGCCGACCGCTGAGGCCGGCTCTCACTCCGCGGGCGCCAGCTCGAGCAGCTCGGCCAGGACGTCGTCGCCGCCGGCGCCGTACGCCGCCCAGTCGGGGGCGTTGCGGCGGGCCAGCGGTGCGACGATGCTCCAGCGGTCCCAGGCGGCGTCGACCGCCGCCCGTGGGGACATGCCCCGACGCAGGCCGCGCAGCACCTCGGCGGCGGCGTACCCCCGACCCTCGTGGAACTTGCCGGCCGGGAACGACCGGCCCGCGCGGCTGATCGCGCACAGCGACGCGTCGGGCGTCAGCCCGAGCAGCGCCTCGTCGGCCTCCGCGCGGATCGCCGCGGCGCGGGCCTCGACGTCGGTCGTCATGGCTCCATGGTGCCGCGGGTGTCACAAGATTCACTGGTTCTCCTGTGGTTCAGGCACCTCTCTGCCGTTGCAATCCCGGTGAGGTGGGAGATTCACTGGTTTACCAGTGAAATCTCGAGACCCAAGTGACCTCGGCCGGACGTCAGCCGACGCTGACCTCGATCTCCTCGCCATAGGTCCAGCCGTCCTGGAGCGGGAGTGCGTCGCCGCTCCAGAAGCGACCGGGGTCGTACCACGTGGCGGGCAGCTCGTCGTCGAGCACGCCCATCGACTGCAACGTGACGGCGGCGAGCTCGGCGCAGTAGGCGACCTCGGTGCGCAGCGCCATCGGGAGCTCGGGGTGGGGGATGCCGTTGCGGCCGGAGAACCAGCGCCAGGCCAGCTGCCCGGTCGACGGGAACGAGGTGCCGTTCCAGCGCGCGACGGCCTTCAGCGCGCTGTCCTCCTCGGGGCGGCCCGCCTCGGGTTGGAGCTGCGCAGGTAGACCCGCTGCTGGCGCAGCCCGGTCCATCGCTCGACGGCGGCGCGCAGGTCGTGCAGCTGGGCGCCGCGGTGATGGGTGCCGGTCCAGAGATCGAGCAGTCGCCGGCCGAGCTCGGCGTGCCACATCATGGCCGGCAGGTCGCCGACAGTGAGTGCGACCGCTACGTGGTTGACCGGGGCGTTGGTGGCCAGCCGGATCGCGTGGTCGGCGGGGGTCGCCCCACGGAACAGCCACAGGTCGCCGGTGCGTGTCAGCTCGGCCGCCTCGTCGAGGGTCACGGTCGCCATGAGGAGGATTCTGCCTGGCGTACGCTGCCCCCGTGGCACACGGATGGGGCAAGGCGCTGGGGCTGGCCGGCCTCCTCGGCCTGGCAGCGACCGGCGTGGTCGTCGCGCGCGAGGAGCGCAAGCGGCGGGCCTACTCCGCCGACGAGATCCGTGACCGGCTGCAGGCGAGGTATGCCGAGATCGACGGCGAGGCGCGCCAGGAGGCCACCGAGACGTGGCGGGGGCGGCGCGGTGGCCGCACCGACGGCCTGGGGACGACCGAGGGCTCCCCGTCCGCCGCCCCGTAGACTCCCCGCGTGGCAGGGCGGATCCGTGACGAGGACATCGCCGAGGTGCGTGACAAGGCGCGCGTCGACGAGGTGATCTCCTCCTACGTCACCCTCCGGCCTGCCGGCGGAGGCTCGTTCAAGGCGCTGTGCCCCTTCCACGACGAGAAGTCCCCGTCCTTCCACGTCACCCCCGCCCGTCAGTTCTGGCACTGCTTCGGGTGCAGCGAGGGCGGCGACGTCTTCACGTTCCTGATGAAGATCGACGGACTCAGCTTCGTCGAGTCGGTCGAGCGCCTGGCGGAGAAGTACGGCGTGCAGCTGCGGCGCGAGGACGGCGACGCGCCGCCCGAGCGTCGCGGGCCCAACCGATCGCGGCTGATCGACGCCCACCGGGTGACTCAGGAGTTCTACGCCGACCATCTGCGCACGCCCGACGCGCTCGCCGGGCGGCAGTTCCTCGACGAGCGGGGCTTCGACCAGGCCGCCGCCGACACCTTCGGCGTCGGCTTCGCACCGCGCGACGGCGAGGCGCTGCTCCACCACCTGCGGCAGAAGGGCTTCCGAGACGAGGAGACGGTGGCCGCCGGTCTGGTCGCCCAGGGCCGGTCGGCGTACGACCGCTTCCGAGGGCGGCTGCTGTGGCCGATCCGCGACGCGTCGGGCGACACGATCGGGTTCGGCGCGCGGCGGATCTTCGACGACGACCGGATCGAGGCGAAGTACCTCAACACCGCTGAGACGCCGATCTACAAGAAGAGCCAGGTGCTCTACGGCATCGACCTGGCCCGCCGGGACATGGCGCGGTCGTCGCAGGCCGTCGTGGTCGAGGGCTACACCGACGTGATGGCCTGTCATCTCGCCGGCGTGCCCACCGCGGTGGCGACGTGCGGCACGTCCTTCGGCGACGAGCACGCGCGGGTGCTGCGCCGCTTCCTCCACGACCACGAGGAGTTCCGCGGCGAGGTGATCTTCACCTTCGACGGTGACGCCGCCGGGCAGAAGGCCGCGCTGCGTGCCTTCGCCGGCGACCAGAACTTCGTGTCGCAGACCTACGTCGCCGTCGAGCCGTCGGGGCTCGACCCGTGCGACCTCCGGCTGAAGGCCGGCGACGCGGCGGTGCGCGAGCTCGTGGCGCGTCGGGTGCCGCTCTATCGCTTCGTGCTGGGCAACGTCGTGGGGAAGTACGACCTCGACCGTGCCGACGGGCGGGTCGACGCGCTGCGCGAGGCGGCGCGGCTGGTCTCCAGCGTGCGTGACAGGTCCAAGGTCGACGCGTTCGCCCGCGAGGTCGCGGGCATGGTCGGCGTCGACGTCGACGAGGCGCGCGCCGAGGTGCGGCGGGCCGCCGCACGCGGGTCGCGCGCGGCGACGCGAGGCGAGCTCCGCGCGGACTCCCGCGGCGAGGCTCCGGCCGAAGGCACGCCGGCGTCCCGGCCGCCGCTGCCCGACCTGCGCGACCCACGCTTCTCGATCGAGCGCGAGACGCTCAAGCTGGTGCTCCAGCACCCGGCCGTCGTCGGCCGCAGCGCCGCCGACCTCGGTGGCAACGACTTCACCCACCCGACCTACCGCGCGGTGTGGGAGGTGGTGTCCGCGGCCGGGTGGCCCGATCGCCGCCGGCCACGACGAGGGGTGGGCCGCCCGGTTGCGCGACGCCGCGGGAGACCCCGACGTCTCCTCGGCCATCAGCGCGCTCGGGGTGGAGCCGCTGCCGACGGCGAAGGTCCCCGACGCGGGCTATGTCGGGATGCACGTCTTCCGGCTCCAGGAGCTGACCGCGCTGCGACGCATCACCGAGCTGAAGTCGCGGCTGCAGCGCACCAACCCGGTCGAGCAGGCGTCCGACTACAACCGGATGTTCGGCGAGCTGGTGGCGCTGGAGCAACATCGGCGGGCCCTGCACGAGCAGTCGATGGGCGACGGGTGAGGCGCCTGTTCGGACGGCGTACACCTCCGGTGGAGGTGGCGCCCGGCGAGCGGGTCCTGGCCTGGGCGGAGGCGGCCGACGGGCTGGTGGTCGCCGGCAGTCGAGAGGCGTTCTACCTCCGCGGTCCTGCCGGCGACGTGCGGCTGCCGTGGGAGAAGGTCGAGGCGGCCGACTGGGACCGCGACACCTCGACGCTCCGGGTCGCCGAGGTCGGCACCTGGGGGGAGCAGCGTCCGGTGCACGAGGCGACGATCGACGAGCCCGGCGACCTGTTGGCGCTGGTCCGCGAGCGGGTCACGGCCTCGATCGTGCTCCAGCGTCACGTGCCCGTCACCGACCGACGTGGCCTGCGCGTGGTCGGTCGCCGCGCCCCGGTGGGCGACGCTGCGGTCGCGTGGTTCTTCGAGTACGACGCCGGCGTCGACCCCGACGACCCCGTCGTCCGCACCGCGGCCTCGGCCGCCCTCGCCCAGGCACGCGCCGACACCGGCCTCTGACGCGACATGCGCCCTCTGGTGCCCCGACATGCCGGCTGTGGTGGCGCAACATGCGGGTGGTGGCGCCCTGACATGCCGGCTGTGGTGGCGCGACCCGCCGATGGAGGCTGTCTCCGGTGTGGGTCATGCTTCGTCGGCAACGCCGAGCCGGATCCCGGTTGACGGCGGAGGACTGAAGATTGGCACCCGCTGTGTCCTGCTTGCTACTGTGTGCCCCGCTTCGACAGTCCCCTGTAGCTCAACTGGCAGAGCATTCGGCTGTTAACCGGAGGGTTGTTGGTTCGAGTCCAACCGGGGGAGCCAGAGGAAATGGCCCGTGACCTGCGGAAACACAGGTCACGGGCCTCTGGCTTTCTCAAATGCAGAGGCTATGCATCGTTCGCCCGATGTTCTTCACCCGCAGAGTGCAGGGGCCATGAACCGAGGCGATACCTGATCCGTCACCCGATCGGCACGCGTGCAGGATGCCGACGCGGTGGTAGAGCGCCGTTGACTACCTTCGAGTGCACTCTCGATGGTTGTCTCCTCCAGATGCTTCTCCTGAGGAGGCCACCACGCTCCAGGCGAGGTGACGTACGTCGGAGCCCACGAGACCCGCGACACAATGCGGATCCAGGAGCCCGATGTCCGGTGATCGGGGATGTACTTCGCCGTCGAGAGTTGCATATGGGTGGCCTTGCGCGCGGGTACCTTCACTGGCTCCCCGAGCGTGACTGGCGCAAGCACCGCCTCCTCAAGCATGAGGAATCGTCAAGACCTGTGGATCGCGGAGTCATGCGGCGTGAGCGTCACCTCCTGACTCGTCGGGGCGTTCGAGGAGCTTGCCGTTCTTGAAGGTCGCGCCGGCGCGGACCAGGGCAACGAGGTGGGGTGCGTTGACCGCACGCCAGCGGGCCTGGGCGGACTCGATGAGCTTGTACGCCATCGCGATGCCGGCGGCCCTGGATCCTGGACCCTTGGTGACCCGCTGACGCAGCCGGACGGTGGCGAGGTCGACTCGATCGGGTTGGTGGTGCGCAGGTGGATCCAGTGCTCGGCGGGGAAGTCGTAGAAGGCGAGGAGGACGTCGAGGTCGTCGATGATCTTGGCGACGGCCTTGGGGAACTTGGCGCTGTAGTCGGCGGCGAACGCCTTCGCCGCGGCCTGGGCGTGGGTCTTGTCCTCGGCGTTGTAGATCTCCGCGAGCGCGGCCTTCGCGCCGGGGTGCGCCGACTTCGGGAGCGCGGCGAGGACGTTGCCGAGCTTGTGCCACCAGCAGCGCTGCTCGCGGGTGTCGGGGAACACCTCACGTAGGGCCTTCCAGAACCCGAGTGCCCCGTCCCCGACAGCGAGCACGGGGGCGCGCATCCCGCGGCGTTTGCAGTCGCGCAGCAGGTCGGCCCACGACTCCGAGTCTCGCGGAACCCGTCGGCCAAGGCGACCAGCTCTTTGGTGCCGTCGACGCGGACCCCGATCATCACCAGCAGGCACACCTTCTCGGCCTCGAGGCGAACCTTGAGGTGGATCCCGTCGACCCACACGTACACGTAGTCGGTCTCCTTCAGCGACCGCTTGCCGAAGGCGGTCGCGTCGTCTTGCCACTGCGTCGTGAGTCGGGTGACGGTCGCCGCAGACAACCCGGCGGCGGAGCCGAGGAACTGCTCCAACGCGGGCACGAAGTCGCCCGAGGACAAGCCGTGCAGGTACAGCAGCGGCAACACCTCCGCCACGCCTGGGGACTTCCTGGCCCACGCGGGCAGGATCGCCGAGGAGAACCGGACCCGCTCCCCGGTGTCCGGGTCGATCGCTTGTCGTTGACCCGCGGCGCGCGCACCGGCACCGCCCCGGCCGCCGTAGCGACCTGGCGCGGGTTGTGGAACCCGTTGCGGACCACCAACCGGTGGCCGTCCTCGTCCAGCTGATCGGCATGAGTGTCGATGTAGGCGGCGACCTCGGCCAGCAGCGCCGCGGCCAGCATCTGGCGTGCCCCGTCGCGGGCGAGCTCGTCAAGCAACGACCCGCCGACCGCTGCCGGGGTGTGGAGGTTGGGCTGGGACTCCTCGGGGACTACCTTGAACACGGACGCGCCTTCCCGAACCGACGCGCCAACGCCGGTCCTGATCAGAGTGCAATGGATTCCAGATCTTCCTCGGGAAGGTGCGTCCGTTCACGTCACCCGGCCGAGGGCCATCCACAGGTTCTGATCATTGCTCAACATGATGAAGCAACCCGTCGTGCGCGAGATCTACGGCCGGATGTTCCACGCTGTTGGCTCCTCGATTAAGGATCGGCTTGGGGGGGACGCCCCGAGTGATGGATGGGAGCCGTCTACCCCGATCTGTCACTGCCCATTGACCGGCCCGCAACCACGTCGTACGTTGTCGGGGCACTCGGGCGCACCTTTGACAGGGGATGCATCCCGGGCTTGGCTTCGAGGAATCGGAACTCACTGTGAACCCTGGTTATGTGTGGCCCCGTCCGTCGTTGCTCCTCACTACTGCAATCACATCGAGCCTGGCGATGGTCGTCGTCTTGTTGCCCAGTGTGGCCGCCGCGGACACCTACGGGAACACCAGCACGGAGGCTGGCGCGGGCAAGCAGTACGCCATCTGGAACAAGAGCACCAGGAAGATCCGATTGCGAGTCAACCCGTACTCCAGTATGTCACCGGATCGATGCATGGATGCCATGTTGGACTGGCTGGCCGACGGGCACTACGACTCTCGAGTCGTGCGTAGTTGCCTGCCAGGTACAGATGAGGAGTCAGATCCCGGTGGCGACGGATATTGGGTTGAGCCCTCGAGCTGGGGTGACCGAAGCGTGACCAATATGCAGAAGGGCTTCGGCTACGTGATGGACGACGATTTTGGCGAAACGACCCCGGATGCCTTCTTCGTTGATCCAGAGTGGCGCGAGCGGTTTTCTGGCTCTGAGAATGGGGCTTTCTATCCGAGTCCGCCTCGGACGACGGTTGACTGCTGGGCTCGAACGAGAACCAGGTATCAGAACGGGTCAGTTGACTGGACCCCCGACAACGGCTTCCCAGTGAACAACGGCGGGACTGTCTCAATATTCGGCAACTGCTAGTGCGGTTTCAACGAGTTCGGAGGCGGACATGACCAGCCGCATCAAAGCGCCTTGGTGGGTTCCGGCGACCGCCGCCATAGCGGTGTTCGCCGTGGCAGTGCTCAGCAGTCTTCTATCGCCACCTACCGACGACATGGGGCCAAAACGTCTCCCCAGGCGATGCTGCCGTCATTCGGAATGACGCACGAGAGCTGTACGAGAGTTTCGTGGGGACTACAGAGCAGCGGACTGCCGGACTCCTATTGAGGGCATATGCCATCAACGGCTCGATGGACCGTTGCATGGATGAAGCCGGCTACCCTGGCTGGGACTGGTCAATGTCGCGCCAGTATGCGACGCCGATCGACCCATTGGCTCCCGGCTATTGGCTGGCGGAACCAAACCGCCCATTCCGCTCCGCACAGCTCATGGCGCAGCAGCCCAGATTGCTCGCCGAGGAGGCCATGAACGCGGACGATGTCGACCCAGAGGAGCAGGCGGCTGTTGTTGCTTGTGTGCAGGACACGCCGCCGGTTGCGGAGGCCGAAGCCGACAGCGTCGCGCGCCCCGTCATCGCGACGAGGCTCGCCGCCGCCTGGCACGAGCGAGTGGAGGAAGCGGCGGCTCAAGTCGGCACGCCCGAGGCGTATCTCGACTGTCTTGAAGACGCGGACATCCCTGTACTTGGAAGCGACCTACCCGTCTACCGCTTGCCGCAGGCCGTCTCGGCGATGGGTCCTGGTGTCGATGAGATCCCGAGCACGCCGAGCGACGCGGCAGCCACGAGTTCTGGTTGGCTGAAGTTGCTGGAGGCCGAGGCAGCGGTCAATGCGGCCGACTGGTCTTGTCGAAGCGAGGAGTACTTCGCAAGCATCGGCGACGTCGCTGTTCTCACGTCGGAGTTCGAAGAGGAGTTCAAACGAGAAATCGCAGATGCTCAAGAAGGCTGGCACCTGATTGTGAAGAAGGCCGAGTCCCTCGGCTACACAGGAGCCTCAGGTCCCCTAGGCCGATGACTGGCGCCTGGGCGGCCTTACGGTCCACCCCCGCCAGTTCCATCCTCGAACCTCGAGAACATCAGGGTCGCGTGCTCGTCATCAGCCTGGCCCCACGACGACCAGTAGACCGCGTAGTAGCGACCGCCGTCCGAGGACCAGCCGAGCTTCCCGTCGGCCAGCCGAGTCCATCCGCTAGCCGCCAGAGATCGATCGGCGGCCGACCGTCGGGGCAAGGCATCGACATAGAACGCCACGATCGGCTTGCTGGTGTCGTCCAAACACGGTGACAGCCTCGCGCCGAGGGTCGCATTCTCCACATTGGCAAGGGCCTGTCGCCCCACCGCTTCTAGTTCATCCAGGATGGGGTCGTTGTGCTCAACGCAAGTAGCGTCCCATTCGGAAGGGTCGTCTCCTGCCAGGGTCCTCGCTCGATCGCCGGGGGAAACGGAGAGACTGAACAGCGCGACACCGATGGCTGCTGCGCCCGCTAGACCAACGGCCGCTTGGCGTCCTCGCCTCCGTCGCGACCGCGCGGCGGCCAACACATTGTCAACATCTGCTGACACCTCGGGTGTTGCGTCTGCTGCCTGGCGCAGCAAGGTGCGCCACCGGTCCTCCGCAAGTTCGTCACTCATCATGCTCACTCGTTTCCGTTTTGGCCTCCACCAGGAGCTGAGGGGTGCGTACGCGTAGTCGCCGGAGCGCAGCGGCCGTCTGGCTCTTGACAGTCCCAACACTCACCCCCAGCAGCTCTGCCGTATCGGCCTCAGTGAGGTCCTCGAAGAATCGCAACACCACGACCGCCCGCTGCTTTGCCGTGAGGCTGCCTAGGGCCTCCTGCACGACGAGCACTGTGTCGACATCCGCCGCGGGCACGATTTCCTCGGGTGTTGACGCGACGGGCATGTCTCGTCTCCGCCTCCACCAGGAAACATGATCCCGATAGATCACCCGACGCGCGTAGGCGTCGGGATTTCCGTTCGGATGGAGGCGCTCCCAACGCAACGCCACCTTTATCATCGCCTCCTGCACTAGGTCCTCTGCTCGCCCGAAGTCGCCAGTCATTAGGTTGGCGGCCTGCAGCAAGCCTCGCTGCCGCGCAACCGCCCACTCCGCGAAGGTGTCGAGATCGGCTGCCACATCGCTCTCCATCTGATCGCTCTCTATCTAATAAACGCCTCACGCGCACAAAAGGTTGGCAGTTCTCGGCAACTGCTTGCGCTGGGACGTTCAGGGGGAGCGTGCCACAAGCCAGTGATCATCACCCTGTGGGTGACCGTAGCGGTATCGTCGCGCGGAGGGTGACCGGTACGGGATCGGCTTCGCCTACGACAAATAGCTTGGTACGCATGCGTGACCTGGCCCGCTGGTTCCGGTTGAGCCGTCCGGTGTGTCCCGTGATGATCCCGGCACTGGGGCGCCCCACAGCGCAGCGACGGCACCACGGCGACGACGTTGTCACAGCACGTCGGCCGTCGACGAGTCCCAAGCTCTTCTACGCATCAGCGATCGCCAACGTCTCGACGATCCACTAGCCCGGATCGTTCACGGCTCGGTGAGTTGATCGGCGTGTAGAAACACGGAAGTGCCTGTCCTGCTTGGGATTCTTGTTCTTGCGACAGTCCAAGAAGCTCAAGCTGGAAGGCACTCCGTAGGTGAAGCGTACTTCGTGGTCCGCAGGCTTGTCCGTGACCTCCGATGGTGTCGGTGTGGTGGCGCACGCGGGCAGCGTCGCGACCCGGCTCCTGGCCGACCGGACCGGGCTGACGGCCGAGTTGTCCAAGGCGATGGTCCGCCGCAACTTCACCCCGCTCCATGACCGGGGTCGGGTGTTGACTGACGTGGCGGTGATGCTCGCCGATGGTGGCGAGGCGATCGCGGACATCGATGTTCTGCGGCATCAGTCCGGTGTGCTCGGTCGGGTTGCGTCGCCGCCCACGGTGTGGCGGACCCTGGACGAGGTCACGCCTGGCCGGTTGAAGAAGGTCCAGATCGCGCGGGCGCGAGTGCGTCGTCATGTGTGGGCGCAGCTGCCCGGTGGTGTCCCGGCCAGTCGGGTGGCCGGAGCCGACCTGGAGGACGTGATCGTGCTCGACGCCGATGCCACGATCGTGATCGCCCACTCCGAGAAGGAGAACGCCGCGCCCACGTTCAAGCGGACCTTCGGGTTCCACCCGCTTGGGGTGTGGTGCGACAACACCAGCGAGTTCCTCGCAGGCAAGCTCCGCGCAGGCAACGCCGGATCCAACACCGCCGCTGACCACATCGAGGTCCTCGCCGACGCGATCGCCCAGATCCCCGCCGGCCACCGCAAGAAGCTGCTGATCCGCTCTGACGGCGCCGGCGCCTCCCACAAGCTGCTGGACTGGCTCACCGAGCGGAACCAGGTCCGCGGCCGGAGTGTGGAGTACTCGGTGGGATTCCCGATCACCGAGTCCCTGCGCGAAGCCATCGCCCTGGTCCCCGCGAAGACCTGGACAGCGGCACTCGATGCCGACGGTGGGATCCGTGAGGGCGGTGACGTCACCGAGCTGACCGGCCTCATCGACAAGGACGTGCTGGCCAAGTGGCCCGACGGGATGCGAGTCATCGTGCGCCGGGAGCGACCCCATCCGGGCGCTCAACTGTCGCTGTTCGAGGAGCGCGATGGCTGGCGCTACCAAGGGTTCGTCACCAACACCGAAGTCGGGCAACTGGCGTTCCTCGAGGCCCGACATCGTGCCCACGCACGGGTCGAGGACCGCATCCGGCACGCCAAGGACTCCGGACTCGGACGGTTCCCGTCGCGGGAGTTCAAGATCAACCAGACCTGGCTGATGCTCACCCAGATCGCAGCTGACCTGACCGCCTGGACCCGGCTCCTCGCCCTGATTGGCGACGCCAAGATCCTCGCGACCTGCGAGCCCAAGACGCTGCGCTACCGCTTCCTCCACGTCCCCGCCCGGCTCACCCGCGGTGCTCGACGCAGACGACTGCGGATCCCGGAGTCCTGGCCCTGGGCGGCCCCGATTGCCGCGGTGTTCGCGAACATCGCCGCGATCCCTCAACCGAGCTGACCAGACCGTCCGCCCACGACATCAACACCCGGAGAACCGCAACCCGGTAGCGTCAGCCGGCCCACCGTCGACCCCAAGGGCCTTCATCGAGTCACCACAAGCAGCGGTGCCTTCGTCAGCACCGTCATGAAAGACCGGGGCTAGTGACGTCCAGTGACGAGCGACGAATCCACTCGCGCCCTCGACCAGCGGAAGACCCAGAATCGAGCGGCACGCATGCTACGAAGGTCCGTAGAACGGTCCGCCCAACTGGGCGGGCCGAGCGTCATTTCGAGGCTGGTTGATGAGTGGTGACGGGCGGTGACGAGGCGTGCACGGGGGAGTGAAGTTCTACCGCGGCTCGGCTGCTGCTGCCCGCTCGTACGTCGAGGCCGACCACTCCCGCGCCGACGACTATTACCTCGCGGAGGGCAGCGGTCTCGCGGAGCACTACGCCGTGGTCGTCGCCGACGACGCCAGCGCCACCGAGCGCAGACCCGATCTCGACGGCGCCACCTACGAACGTTGGGTCGCCGGGTACGACGGGATCACCGGTCTCGCGAAGGGACGGCTCCGCGACGACGACCACGCGCTCCGGTTCGTCGAGGTGGTCGTCAACGGACCCAAGACATGGTCGCTGGCCGCGGCGTTGCATCCGCAGATCGCGGCGGCCTACGACGCCGCACAGGCGCGCGCCGCCGAGGAGATCATCGGATGGGTCGGGCGGCATGCGACCACCCGGGTTGGTCCGCGGGGACGCCAGGTCCAGGTCCCCGTCGAGAGGATCGAGGCCGCGGTCATCCGGCACCACACCTCGCGCGCAGGGGACCCTCACCGTCACCTGCACCTTCAGATCAACGCGCGGGTCTACGCCGCCGGGGCGTGGCGTGGACTCCACTCCGTCGGGGTCGTCGACTCCATCGAGGCGATCAACGGGATCGGCCATGCCGCGGTGATATGCGACCCGGAGTTCCGGGGCACGCTGGCGGCCCACGGCTACACCCTGGATCCCGACTCTGGGGAGGTCCCCCAGCTCGCAGGGCACGTGGGCGCGTTCAGTGCACGTGCGTCCCAGATCGGCAGGAACGTTGACCGATACGAGGCCGCGTGGCGTGGCGAGAACCCGGGCGCGGAGCCCGGCCCGGGATTGCGACGGGCCTGGGACCGGCGCGCCTGGGCGCAGGCCCGACCCGACAAGGTGGTGCCTGCCGACGGCACCGAGCTCCGGCGCAGGTGGGTCCAGGAGCTCGCCGAGCTCGGCTTCACTCCTCCCGCCGCACCTGTGAGCCTGGTGGCCACGGCGATCGGGCGGCTGGACCGGGATGCCGTCGTGGGCCTGGTGCTGACCCGGTTGGGTGCCCGGCGGTCGAGCTGGAACGCCGCCGACATCCGCGGCGAGGTCGAACGGATCGTCGCGAGCGTGGACATCATCGCCCCCACCCAGGTCCGACACGAGCTGGTCGAGGACCTGACCGGCCGCAGCTTCGATCACTGCGTGCCGCTGTTGCAGCGCACCGATGTGCCCGAGCACGTCCGCGCGCTCACCTCCCGCGAGGTGCTCGACGTCGAGGCCGACCTGATCGACCGGCTCGCGGCCCGAGACGAGCCACTCACCGTCCCTGCTTGGGTCGACGCGCTGGTGGCCGGCCGCGTTCTGGGCCAGCGTCTCGACCACGCCCAGCAACGTGTGGTCGCGGCACTCGTCGGCCATGGTCCGCTGCTGGTCATCGAAGGAGCGGCTGGCGCAGGCAAGACCACCACGTTGGCCGCGGCCCGGGAGCTGCTCGAGGGGACCGACCGCCGGCTGGTGGTGGTGACCCCCACGCTGAAGGCGGCCCGGGTCGCCGGCCGCGAGGTCGGCTCTCATGCCTACTCGGCCGCCTGGCTGATTCACCAGCACGGCTACCGCTGGGATGAGGACGGCCACCGATGGCAGGTCGCCGCGCAACCAGACCTCCAGGCGCGCTTGCTTCCCGGCGACGTCCTCCTCGTCGATGAGGCCGGGATGCTCGACCAGAACACCGCACAAGCACTGCTCACCATCGCCGATGAGACGGGTGCGCGGATCGCGTTTGTCGGCGACCGGCATCAGCTCCCTGCGGTCGGCCGCGGCGGCGTGCTCGACCACGCCGTCCGCTGGGCGCCACCCGGAGCCCACCTGGAACTCGATGACGTGCACCGCTTCACCGACCCCTGGTACGCCGAGCTGAGCCTCCTGATGCGCACCGGCCAACGACCCGGTGAGGTGTTCGACGACCTGCTCAGCCGCGGCCAGATCATCGTCCACCACAGTGAGGTCGAACGCCTCGCCGCGCTCACCACCGCCAACGGGCTGATCCTCGCCGACACCCGCGACCAGGTCGCCGTCCTGAACGCCGCGATCCGTGACCACCGGCTCACCACGAGCCACATCACTGGGCTCACACCCGAGCTCACCACGAAGGCCGGGGAACGGGTCGGGCTAGGGGACCGGATCGCGACCCGGCGCAACGACCGCGACCTGGGCGTGGCCAACCGCGATACCTGGAGGGTCACAGGACTCGGCCAGGACGGCAGCCTCACCGTCACCGGACCCACCGGCCCACGTTGCCTGCCTGCGGCGTACGTCCGAGCGCATGTGGAGCTCGCCTACGCCACCACGATTCATGGCGCCCAGGGCGAGACCGTCGAGGCCGCCCACCTCCTCCTCGGCGAGACCACCGGCGCCGCCGCGGCCTACGTCGCCATGACCCGCGGCCGGGACCGCAACACCGCCCACCTCGTCGCCGAGACTCTCGACGACGCGCGGCAACAATGGATCGGCACCTTCCACCGCGACCGGGCCGACCTCGGACCCCGGCACGCCGCCCAGGCCGCGACCGAGGCCATCGACCGCTACGGCCCCAACGCCCCGCAGCGACACCTGGTGCCGCGGCCGCCCATTCCGCGCCACGATCCGGAGCTCTCCTCCGCGCGCGGGCGTGACCGCTCGCCGGGAATCGGCATCTGAGGTGTCCACTCGCGTCACCACATGCGCTTGATCGCTGCGAGCCCTCCCGAGGACTTAGGAGACCAAGAGTCGACCGGTGCGCCCAGTCCGGTGTCGCTTCTCAGGTCGCACCCGACGAACCACACCAGACAGGAACCCATCACATGGAACCCATCCACATCCCCGAAGACTGGGACGACGACGGCCTGATCCTCTTCGAGGAGTTCTGCGAGCTCATCCGCACCCCGCAACGCACCGTGCGGGACTGGCGCCGACGCGGCGTCGGCCCCCGCTGGACCCGGTTCCAGGGCGTGGGCCGCCTGTACATCACCGTCGCCGAGGCCAGACGCTTCCTCGCCTCGGCCACCGGCACCCGAGCGGAGGTGCGTTCCGATGGCTGAGCGACGCCCCATCCCGGTCTACCTCAGCCTGGAGGAGGCGGCCCAGGCCATGTCGGTCTCGGTCAAGACCATCCGACGCTGGATCGCAGCCGGCACCCTCCCGGCGTACCGCTGCGGCAAGCGCTGCATCCGGATCAGGCTCGAGGACCTGGAAGCCGCGCCCCGGCAGATCCCCTCGGCCCGTTGGTGACCGGGCCGAACGTCGAATCGACATCCCAACAGGCGCTCACGGGAGGGGCGCTCGACGCCTGCGAGTGACCTCCCGACATCGTCGGTGCATCGTGGCAAACTGTCATCGTCGGATCCCGCGCCACGCCAGGAGGTCACGATGACGAGCGATCCTCACGCCGACCCCGTCGGGTGGGCCAGTGACAAGGTCGACCTCGATGAGCTCCTGAAGGACGTCAAGCCCTACTCAGGAGGCGACGAGCTCGCGATTCCGGGGTTCTTCGAGACCGATGAGGAGCACGCCGAGTTCGTGGCTTGGTACCGCGCCGAACGCGAGAAGGAACTCGCCTGACTGTGGCAGCAATCGTCCTCGACACCGACGTCGCATCAGGACTGATCAAGAGGAGCCTGCCACAGAGCCTGGACGCAAAGCTGATTGGCCATGAGTTGATCACGACCTTCGTGAGCGCCGGCGAGCTGGAGCGCTGGACCATCCAGCGCGACCTCGGCGCCCGGCGCAAGGCGGAGATCAACCGCTGGATCGCCGGCCCGCTTCTGACCGGCGGCCGAGATGTCGCCCGCAAGTGGGGCGAGATCGTGGCCTACGCCGACAAGCGAGGCCGACCGCGACCGGTCAACGACTCCTGGATCGCAGCCTGTTGCCTCACCTACGACGTACCTCTCGCCACCATGAACCTCGGCCACTTCGACGACTTCGTGGAGTTCGAGGGACTACGCCTCGTCCTGCCGTGAGGGTTGCTCTGCTACGCCTTCATCGCCGAGGTGTCCCAAATTCGAGGCCGGCGAAGGCGGCGGCGGTCAGGTCGTCCATCCTGCTCTGTGTCGCGCGGACGTATCGCTCGGCGGCCTGGGACGATGAGTCACCGAGGAACGCCTGCACCTCCGCGACGTGTGCGCCGCTCTGTGCCAACCGGGTGGCGCCGGTCGCCCGGAGGTCGTGGAAGTTGATCGGCCGACCGACGGCCGCGCGCACATCGCGCCACCCGCCGGCCGCGTCGCGGAACCGCGTGGGCTGCAGCCAGTCCCCAGACGGCCCCGGGAAGAGCAGCCCGTCACGGCCGGTGAGATAGGTCCGCAGGTGCTCTGTCAGGACCGTGCCAACGCTTGCAGGGACCCGTTGGTCGCGGACGCCGGCCCGCGATTTCGGTTCCTTCTCGTATCGCTTGCCGCCCGGGCCTGTGCCGATTGCCCGTCGCACACGCACCACGGGTGGCTTCGCGCGAAGGTCGACGTCGGAGCGTCGGAGCGCCACGATCTCCCCGAACCGGAGCCCGCAGCCGAGGGCCAAGGCGATCATCGCCCGCCACTCCGGGCGGATCGTGGCGAGAATCAAGCTGAGGTCGGCGCCCTCGATCACCTCAGTCCGTTTCTCCGATCGCTTACCGATGGTGCCGGCGCCGTCGATGGCGAACGGGTTGACGGCGCCGGGAAGCACGCCGTCCGCAGCAGTCGCCGACTTCATGACTGCCTTCGCCAGCGCATAGCACTCGCGCACGGTCTTCCCCTTGTCATGGGGGAGGGCTTCGTACCACCGAACCACGTCGGCCACAGTGATCGTGTTCAACGGCATCTCGCCGAACGTGGGCAGGAGGTACTTGCCCAGCCAGATCAGGTAGCCCCGCTTGGTGGACTCCTGCAACGGCTGCCCCTTCACCTTGCGAGCCCGCAGCCAGACGTCGGCGTACTCGGCGAACGTCGGAACCGTCTCGGCCGCCGTGCGGAGCCGATCGTCCTCTGCGTGCTCGACCAGTGTGCGCCACGACGGTCCCTCCGCGTTCAGCCGCAGCTCCTCAGCCCGGAGCCAGTCTCCGGCGGCTTCTCGACCGTAGGTGTTCGCCTCGAAGGTATGGGGCGCGGTGACGACCTGCCCGCCACGGCCGGAAGGATGGCCGAGCGGCACCGTGAACCGGGCCTGCCAGCGGCCGGACCGCATCCTGTTGACCTGCCCGAACCGGCGTCTGGAAGCCTTCGCTGCCATACTTGGACGCCCTACCTTTGCATCGGCTATGCAGAGGATCGTACGTCATTTCCGGTCCAGCCGTGACCCATTGGATTGCATCGGCCATCGCATGTTTCCGCAGGTCAAGGGCCCTATTGAGCGCTAGTGTCCACCTCGGTCCAACAGTGGGAAATAGTGGTTCGAGTCCAACCGGGGGAGCCAGACGAGGGCCTGACCTGCGGCGGAACATTCCGCCCGGTCGGGCCCTCGACGCATGTCGGGCCGCCGCGGGGCGCATGTCGGGCCGCCGCGGGACGCATGTCGCGGTCAGTCGCCCCAACCCAGGGGGAAGACCTCGAACGCCGCGGCCTTGGCGACGCCCATCCGCTGGCCGGTGGGGCGGGCGATGCCCTCGAGGAACTCCTCGGGGTCCCACCCCTCCCAGCCGAGACCCTCGATGTACGCCGCATGCGCCGCCAGCGAGGCCACCCCCGCGTCGAAGGTGTCGGTGGTGTCGACGCCGTGCTCGGCGCCGGGAGAGTTGGCGGCCCACACCGACGTCACCCCACCCCATGGTTCCAGCCCCTCGACGAGCTGGTCGGAGAAGATCCATCGGTTGCCGGCGTCGCGCACGGCGTCGAGCACTGCCTTGCCGACCGCGATGTGGTCGGCCTGGTTGAGGTTGCGTCCGCCGAAGGTGTCGCGGAAGTTGCCGGTGACTACGATCTCGGGCCGGTGCCGGCGGACCACCTGCGCGATGGCGGCGCGCAACGGGACGCCGTACTCCACGATGCCGTCCTGGAAGCCGAGGAACTCCACCAGGTCCACGCCGACCAGGCGTGCGGACTCGACCTGCTCCGCCTCCCGCAGCGGTCGGCAGTCCTCGGGTGGGATCCCGTCGATGCCCGCCTCGCCGGAGGTGACCATGCAGTAGACGATGTGTTTGCCCTGCCCGGTCCAGCGGGCGATCGCGGCCGCGGCCCCGAACTCCAGGTCGTCGGGGTGCGCGACGACGCAGAGCGCGCGCTCCCAGTCCTCGGGCAGTGGCTGCAGGGGTGCGGGTTCCATGCCGAGCAGCATGCCAGGGACTCCCGGTTGCCCGACAGGGGCCGACCCGGATCGGCTGTGGGCCATGCCCGCCGCACCGACGATCGTCGTCGTCAACTCCGACGGCGACACGGTCCTCGGCGCCCGCATCACGGAGTCCTCGGCTTCGTCGGCGCGAGGTGCTGCACGAGATGCACCGCTCGCTGACGTGACGCACACCGCAGCCGTTCCGCCCCCATCGGCCGACCGTCCGGGGCATGGTGGAGACATGAGCAGCGCGACCGCCTCGGAGCCCACCCTCGACGACACCCGGGGGGAGGGCCGCGAACCCCGTCTCGGCGACCTCTGGTCGGTGGTGCTCGGCGCCTCGCTGGCCGGAATCGGCTTCACGGTGGTCCAAGTGCTGGAGAAGATCACGTTGCTCAAGGATCCCGGAGCCACGCTGGCGTGCGACTTCAGTGACCGGGTGTCCTGCTCCGACGTCCTCGACGCGTGGCAGTCCAGCGTGCTCGGCCCGCCGAACTCCGTGATCGGCGCGATCATGTTCAGCATCCTGGCCTCCGGCGCGCTGGCCGGCTTCCTCGGCACCCGCGCCAGCCGGTCCTACGTCGCGACCCTGTGGGGCCTGGCGGTGTTCTTCCTGGCGTTCGCCACCTGGTTCATGGCGGAGACGGCGTTCAGCATCCGCAGCCTCTGCCCGTGGTGCGTCGGCATCACCACCGCCGTCGTCGTCATCGCCGCGGCGCTGACGCGGATCGGCCACCGGACCGGCTCGTTCGGCGAGGGCCGCTTCGGCCGCCTTGTCGCGCGCGCCGTCGAGCACCGTCTCGACCTGGCGGTCTGGGGCGCCTGGTGGCTGGCGATCGGCGCGATGCTGCTGGTCGGGCTCACCTGACCCCTCTCCACGGCCGCCGGTAGGCTCCGCCGCGGGGCGGTAGCTCAGTCGGTCAGAGCAGAGGACTCATAATCCTTGGGTCGTGGGTTCGAGCCCCACCCGCCCCACCGTTCAGCCTCTCGCTGAGGCCCTGAGATCGGTCTAGACCATGGTCTCTGTGAGCAAGATGGCCAGCGAGGGGGGTTGAAATCCCCCGGTGATCCATGTTCGGGTCGAAGGGAGTCCTGGCTCCGGTGCCTGCTCGGAGGTCACCGGTCGGGGTTCGCCCACGACACGAGATCCATGGGGGGACTCATCATGCGCAACCGTGCGCTCGTCATCGTGGCCTGCCTTTCCGCCGCCCTGTCGGCGGTCGGCTGGTCACCCGCATCCGCATCCATCGAGCAACCGACGCTCGTCAGCACCAACCCGGCCAACTTCACGCCGAACGTCAACCAGGGCAGAGTCCTGGCCGTCGCGCAGGTCGGCAACACCGTCGTCCTCGGCGGCACGTTCTCGTCGGTGACCAACGACGGCACGACGTACACCCGCAACCGGATCCTGGCCTTCGATGCCACGACCGGGCAGGTCAGTACGTCGTTCGTGCCGACCCTCGACAACGCCGTGGAGGCGCTCGCCGACGCCGGCGACGGCTGGTCGGTCTACGTCGCTGGCCGGTTCAACAACGTCAACGGCAGCTCCCACCGCAAGGTGGTCCGGCTCAACGTCAACACCGGCGCGGTCGTCAACAGCTTCTCGCCCGGCACGGTCAACGGCAAGGTCAAGGATCTCAAGCTCGTCGGTGACGAGGTGTTCATCGCCGGCGGCTTCACCAAGGTCGACGGGCAGAACCGTCGCAAGATGGCCAGCCTCGACCGCACCACCGGCGACCTGACGACCAAGCTGGTGCCGACCTTCGAGGGCGTCAACAACGGCGGCTCGACGTCGATCCTCAAGTTCGACGTCACGCCCGCCGGTGACCGCCTCGTCGCCATCGGCAACTTCGCCACCGTCGACGGTTTGCCGCGGCACCAGATCGTGATGCTCGACACCAGCGGCCCGACCTCGTCGGTCACCGACTGGTCGACCGACCGGTTCCCGAACGCCTGCGCGGGGGTGTTCAACACCTACATGCGTGACCTGGACTTCTCTCCCGACGGGTCCTACTTCATCATCAGCACGACCGGCGCCTACCGCGGCGCCAACAGCCTGTGCGACACGATCACGCGTTGGGAGACCGACCGCTCCGGCGGCAGCCAGGAGCCCACGTGGATCGACCACACCGGCGGTGACACGACGTACGCCGTCGCCGCGACCGGCACGGCGGTCTACGCCGGCGGGCACATGCGCTGGGTCAACAACCCCTACGCCGGTGACCGCGCCGGAGCCGGTGCCGTGCCGCACGAGGGCATCGTGGCGCTCGACCCGAGCAACGGTCTGCCGTTCAGCTGGGACGCCCGCAGGGCGCGGGGCGTCGGCGTGTTCGACTTCCTCGCCACCGACGAGGGCCTGTGGGTCGCCTCGGACACCAACTGGTTCCAGGGCGAGCGCCGGCAGCGGATCGCGTTCCTGCCGCTCGCGGGTGGTCAGGCCATCCCGGCGGCGACGACGCCCGAGCTTCCGGGTGACGTGGTGCAGCTCGGCCGCGCCGGAGCGAGCGCCGACCCGTCGGTGCTCTACCGCGTGAACGCCGGCGGTCCGCAGCTGCTCAGCGTGGACGACGGCCCGAACTGGGAGTCCGACACCAGCGGCAGCTCGGCGTACCGCAACAGCGGCAGCAATGCGGCCACCTGGACCAGCTCGGTGAGCCTGGACGGATCGTTCCCGGACGCCGCCGCCGACGGCGCCCCGGCTGCGCTCTACCAGAGCGAGCGCTGGGACCCGGGCAACGCACCGGAGATGGAGTGGAACTTCCCCGTGACGGCGGGGACGCCGCTCACGGTGCGGATCTACCTCGCCAACCAGTGCAGCTGCACGGCCAACGTCGGCCAGCGTGTCTTCGACGTGTCGCTCGACGGCACCGAGGTGCTGTCGGACGTCGACATGGTGGCTGCGCACGGTCACCAGGCGGGCTACGTCGAGTCCTTCGACGTGACCGCCGACGCCGACGGCGTCGACATCGACTTCGCGCACCAGGTGGAGAACCCCCTGGTCAACGCCATCGAGATCATCGACCGCTCCGCGGTCGGTGGCGGTGGCGGTGCGAGTGGGGCCGACGACGTCCAGAGCACCCCGATGACCGCGGCGGGTGTCCCGGGCAGCACCACCACGACGGCGGGCAACGACGCCTTCCACCTCTCGCGAGGCGCCTTCGTGGTCGGCAACACCCTCTACACCCCGTGGGCCGACGGCACCCTGAAGGCTCGGTCGATGAACGGCACGTCGCTCGGCGCGCCGCGCACGGTCGAGCTGTACGGCGGCACCTTCGCCGGCGATGCGGCCAACGTGACCGGGGCGTTCTTCGACCCTGCCACGAGCCGGCTCTACTACACGCTGTTCGGTGACGGACGCCTGTTCTGGCGCTGGTTCACACCGGAGAGCGAGGTCGTGGGTGCGGTCCGCTTCGAGGCGTCGGCCGGGGCCCTGCCGGCAGCGAACGTGCGCGGCATGTTCCTGTCGGGCGGCGAGCTCTTCTACGCCGAGGGCGACACCGGTGACCTGTACGGGATCCCGTTCGACGCCGGCACCACCGGCGCGTTCGGCCCGGGCGTCAACGGGTCGCCGTCGCTGGTCGACTCCGGGCGGGACTGGTCCGCTCCGGGCCTGACCGTCGGGAGCTGACACCGGCGCAACGCAACAGCGCAGGGCCCGGCCGCACCTGGTGTGGCCGGGCCCTCGTGCGTCCCGGCGACCCCGTCGCCCGCGCCGGGCTCAGCGTTCGCTGTCGATGAGGTAGCGACCGCCGTCGAACACCAGGCCCAGCACCACGGTGTCGTCGACCGGGTCGCCGTCACGCTGGTAGCGGACGACGTACTCCACCTCGAGCCGGTCGGGGTCGGCGTCGAAGGACCGCAGCGTCGCCGAGCGCTGCGCGCGCCAGAACTTCTGGTACTGCCCGAAGCTGCCGCTCGCCCGCTGGAAGGACGGCGTGAGCATCTCCCAGCTCGCCTTCGGGTCGCTGGTCGCGGTCTGGAGGTACGTCGTCACGAAGTCGCGCATGCCCGCCGTGGTGGGCTCCTCGCCGCTCTCGTTGCTCGGGCTGGGTGACGTCGATGCCGACGACGTCGCCGAGGGTGGCGCGGACGCGGCCGTGGTGCCGTCGCTGGAGCGGTCGTCTCTCGGATTGCCCGCACTCCAGGCAAGCACCAGCAGCAGGGCCAGCGCCCCGACGGCCAGCGGCAGCACCGGAACGCCTCTGCGCCGACGGGGAGCCGGTGATGTGGGGAGCGGCACCACCGCAGGTGCGACCAGGGTGTCTGCCGGCTTCCGCCCGACGGCGCTCAGGAACCCTTGCACCTCGGCCATCGTCCAGCGCTCGGCCGGCTCGGTCGCCATGGTGTGCCGCAGCAGCGGAGCCAACGGGTGGTCGCCGCTCAACCGGGGCGGCTCCTCGTGGACGACCTGGTAGAGCGTCGCCACGGCGTTGCCGTCGGCGTCGTACGGCGGCCGGCCGGTCACGGCGTGGAACGCCGACGCCCCCAGCGACCAGACGTCGCTGGCCGCCGTGGCCCGCTGCCCGCGCGCCACCTCGGGGGAGAGGTAGGCGGGGGACCCCGTCACCATGCCCGTCCGCGTCATGGTCGCGTCGTCCAGGGCGCGGGCGATCCCGAAGTCGGAGAGCTTGAGCACGTCGTCGGGCGCGACCAGCATGTTCGACGGCTTCACGTCGCGATGCACGATCCCCCCGGCATGGGCGGCGGCCAGCGCCTCGGCCGCCTGGGCGAGCAACCGGGCGGCCCGGTCGGCCGGCAGCGGCCCGTCCTCCGCCGCGACCGCCGCGAGCGTCCGCCCGGCGACGTACTCCATGACCAGCCACCGGTCGCCGGCGTCCTCGACCAGGTCGAAGATCGCCACGACGTGGGGGTGGTTGGCCGCGGCCGCCAGCCGGGCCTCCCGGGCGGCCCGCTCGACGGCGAGGTCGTCGGCGTGCCGGAGTCGCTTGACGGCGACCTCGCGGTGCAGCACCTCGTCGCGGGCCAGCCAGACGGCCCCCATCCCGCCTCGACCGACCTCACGGAGGAGGGCATACCTGCCTGCGATCACCGAGCCACTGTAGGCAAGCCGGGCCAGCCGCACGGCATCGCAGAATCGCCGTGTCCACCGGGCGAGCCGCCTCGCCAGCGGCGGCCCGACGCAGCAGAGTGTGCGGTGACACGGGCGCCTACGGGCGATCACCAGGAAGGAAACCCCATATGTCAGACGTGCACGCCCCACCGAAGACCGCCTGGGACTGGATCCTCGGCGGCCTTCTTCTCCTCACCGGCCTGGTCCTGCTCGGCCACGCGGTCATCGCCACGGCTGTGTCGGTGCTGTTCATCGCCTGGCTCACCTTCGTCTCCGGGATCGTCACGTTGGTCTTGTCGCTGTTCCAGGTAGGCAGGGACGGCTTCTGGACCGGACTGCTCGGCGGCGGTCTGCTGACCGCGCTCGGCCTGGTGATGATCCGCAACCCGGCTGCCGCGGCGGTGACGCTCACGCTGGTGGCCGGGACGATGTTCCTCAGCGTCGGCGTGGCCCGCCTCGCCGTGGCCGCGCAGGTGCCGGAGCTCCGCGTGCCGCTGATCATCGGTGGCGGCATCTCGCTGGTGCTCGGGCTGATGGTGCTGTTCAACCTGTTCACCTTCAGCTACACGCTGCTGGGCGTGCTGCTCGGGGTCCAGGTGCTCGCCGAGGGCATCTCGATCCTGGTGCTCGGCCGAGCGGGCCGCGCCTTCACCGCAGCCCCGGCCTGACGCGCGGCCCGAGCGGCGATGTCCTCCATCCTGGGGCTGACCGGGGACGACGTACGACGAATCACCGACGGCGTCTACGTCGGCCGCCACCCCGAGCGCGACCTGTCGGGCTTCTGGGTGCTGCTCGTCCTGTCGGCGGTGATCGCCTCGGCCGGGGTGGTGTCGGACTCGACGGCCACCGTGATCGGGGCGATGATCGTCGCCCCGCTGATGCGGCCCATCCTCGGCACGGCGTGCGCGCTGGTGCTGTCGGACCGGCGCGAGCTGATGCGTGCGGTGCTCTTCGTCGGCGGCGGGGCTCTCAGCGTGGTGGTCGTGGGCTTCGTGGTGGGCCTGCTCATGCAGACCGACGTCGTGGCCGCCACCAACAACCAGGTCGCCGGCCGGGTCAGCCCGCGGCTGATCGACCTGCTGGCGGCGGTCGCCACCGGGCTGGTCGGTGCGTTCGCGGTGATCCGCTCCGACGTCTCCGACACCCTGCCGGGGGTCGCGATCGCCATCTCGCTGGTGCCGCCGCTGGCCGTCGTCGGCCTCACGCTCGAGTCGGGCGAGCCCGGCCAGGCCTTGGGCGCGCTCCTGCTGTTCGGCACCAACGTCGCGGCCATCATCAGCACCGGAGTCGCCCTGCTGCTTGCGGCCGGCATCCGCACCGTGGCCCACGAGGCCGGGGAGCCGGTGGGCAGCCTGCGCGGGCGCACCCTCGGCATCGTCGCGGGCTCGCTGGTGCTGGTAGCGGTGCCACTGGGGATCGGCAGCTTCCAGGTGGCACGTGGGCAGTACATCGTCAGCATCGCCAGGCCGGCCACCGACGCCTGGGCCCGGGAGCACGGCTTCACCATCACCGACCTCTACCTGCGGGGAGCGACCCTGCACGTCGACGCGCTCGGTCCCTCGGTCGACCCCCAGCTGGACAGCCTCCGTGCCGAGCTGGCGACGGCGGGGCTGGCGGACACCAGCGTCGAGCTGACCTTCGCCCTCGGCGATACGATCACGCTCGCTACCACCGGGTGAGGGCCGAGGACAGGGAGAAGTGATGAGACGAGGACTGGTCAGGGGCCTGGCTGCCTTTCTGGTGGTGCTCGGGTGTCTGCTGGTGCCGGTCGCTGCCACTGCCTGGTGGACGAAGGGCACCGTCTCGGACTCGGACCGCTTCGTCTCGACCGTCGCGCCGGTCGCCACCGACCCGGCCGTGCAGCAGCTCGTGGAGGACCAGCTGGTTGGCCAGGTGATGGCCTGGGTCGACGAACAGCAGGTCGCCAAGCGCTCCATCGAGGCTCTGGTCGACCAGGGTGTGTCGCCGCGGGTGGCGGCGTCCTTGGCGCTGCTGGCGGAGCCGCTACGTGACCGGCTGGAGCAGCGGGTGCAGCGGGCGGCCGAGCGGGTGGTCGAGAGCGAGGAGTTCGTGACCGCGCTCGAGGGTTCCCTGGGGTCGGTCCACGAGCAGCTGGTCGCGATCGTCCTCGAGGAGGGCGACGACGCCGACCTGATCACGGCCTCCGACGACGGCACCCTGCGCCTGTCGATGGCGACGCTGACCAACACGGTGCGCGCCCAGCTGGTCGAGGCCGGCGTGGAGGGCGCCGAGCGGCTGCCCGAGGTCACCGCTACGATCCCGATCGCCAAGGTCGAGCAGCTGGTGACGATCCGGAAGGGTTACCGCGTGCTCGACGCGTTGGCCACGTGGCTGCCCGTGCTGGCGGTGGCGCTGCTCGTGGGCGGGGTGCTCTTGGGGCGGCGACGAGGTCGCTGGGCGCTCGGCGCCGGTGTGGGTGCGGTGCTCGCGCTGCTGCTGACCCTGGTCGGGCTGATGGCGGCGCGCACGGCCGTGGTCGACGCGGTGCCGGGTGCGCCCGAGGCGGCCAGGGCAGCGGTCGACCTGGTCAGCGAGCCGCTGCGCTCGTTGCTGCGGGGGCTCGGCGCCGCGGTGCTGGCGGTGGTGCTGGTGACGCTGGCGGTCGTGACGGTCCGGGACCGCCCGGAGGTGATGACCGGCGCCCGGGAGGCCTGGCGGCGCGCCTCACGGTCGCCGCTCTTCCCGGTCGCCGCCGGAGTGCTTGCGGCCCTGGGCGCGGTTGTCCTGCTCGTAGCCGAGCTCCGGCCGGGGGCGATGCTGCTGGTGCTCGCACTCACGGCCGGGTCGGCGTACGCCGCCTGGCAGGGGGCTCCCGCCCACGACGAGACGATCTCCGACTAGCCCACGGCCCACACCGGCGGGTCAGCTGCGGGTGAAGGAGCTGGCATAGGTCGTCTCGCCCACCGCGATGGAGTACTCGCCGTAGTACGCCGCGATGCCATGCCGCTGTGCCTCCTGATGCCGAGGATGGTCCCGCCAGCCGGCGTGCGAGGCGGCGTCGGCGAACGTCACGACCGTGCACCGCTCGCCGTCCTCCGCGGTGAACGTCTTCGTCTCCACGAACCCGGGCATCGCGCGGGCCAGGGCGGCGACGACGGCCAGCTCGTCGGCGTACTCGGCGGCGTGCTCGGGGCGGAGCCGGTTGCGGAAGACGGTGACCACCTGGCCGACCAGCGGGCGTTCGGGCTGCATGCCATGAGGCTCGCGGCTCCGGAGCACCGCCGCAAGACGTGGGACGGGGGTCAGATGCCGATCCGGTGCACGCCGAGGGCGATCCCGATGGCGCGCTCCTCGTAGGCGAAGTGCGACTCCAGCAGCTGTCGCAGGTGCCGGAACTCCGCCACCATCGCCGACCCCGCCGCGGGGTCCGCCGCCGTGCGCACGACACTGCGGTCCAGCCTCTCCAGCACCGCGTGGATGACCTCGTGCTCGTGGCCGAGGCGGTCCAGCGTCGCGCTGAGCGCCGCGTCGGCGGCGCGTAGCGGCGGGTAGAGGAAGCGGTCCTCGATGCCGTGGTGGGCGGTCACGGCCTGGCAGATCTGGCCGCAGTAGGACCCGAGCGTCTGGTAGGCCTCGGTGAGCCCGAGCCCGTGCAGTGCCTCCCGGGCGGCACCCGGGTCGGCCTCGCCGGCGGCCACCAGCTCGACCAGCTCGCCGACCTGGGCCAGCCCGCGGCGGTACATGTCGTGGATCGCCCGCAGGTGCTCACCGGCCGAACGGTCGGCGGCGGTCGCGGCGGCATAGGCGACCGGCTCCGGTCGCAGCTCCTCGTCGTCCCAGAGGGGGAGCGGGGCGGGGTCGTCGGCGTCCACGGTCGGCGAGCCTAGCCCGGTGCGCCCAGGACCTACGGTCGACGGAGACGACACGGCGGCCGGTCCTGGAGGATGCCGGCCGCCGTGAGCGAGGAGGGTCAGGACGCCACGGGCTCGTGGGTCAGGGCCCAGGCGTCGTAGCCGCCGAGGACGTCGGACACGTCGGCGAAGCCCTGGGCGCGCAACGCACTGGCACCGACGCTGCTGCGCCAGCCGCCGGCGCAGTAGAGCAGCACCGGGCGGGCCGGGTCGAGCTCCCCGGAGCGCGTGGTCAGCTCGGCCAGCGGGAGGTGCACGGCGCCGGGGATCTGGCCCACGGCCAGCTCGCCCGCGTTGCGGATGTCGACCAGCTGCACCTCGGGGTCGGCGATGACCTCCTCGGTCTCGGCCACGGTCAACCGGCTGGCCCTCGCGACGTCGTCCTCGTGGCTGAGGAAGTAGTGCTCGGGCTCGGGGAGGTAGCCGATCACGTGGTCATAGCCGATCCGGGCGAACCGGGTGGCCACCTCCTGCTCGTGTCCCTCGGGCGCGATCACGATGACCTCGTGCTCGGGTGCGAACACCATGCCGACGGTCTCGGCCATCCGGCCGTCGACCGGGACGTTGATCGAGCCCCGCAGGTGGGCGGCGGAGAACTCCTGCTGGTCGCGGGCGTCGTGGACCATGGCGCCACGCGCCAGGGCCTCCGCGACCGCGGCGTCGTCGAGCGCCGGCACGCCCTCGCCCTCGGCGAAGATCTCGCGCTCCTGGCGGTTGAGGATCGCGTTGTAGACGAAGTACGACGGCGCCGAGGGCTGGCCCTCGGTCACGATGGCGATGAACTGCTCCTCGCTCATCGGCTGGCAGGCGTAGTTGAGCCTGCGCTGCTGACCGATCGTCGACTGCAGCTCGGTGGAGAGGTTCTTGCCGCAGGCAGAGCCGGCGCCGTGGGCGGGGAAGACCCGGACGTCGTCGGGCAGCCCCATCAGCTTGTGCTGGATCGAGTGGTAGAGCATCGAGCCGAGCTCGTCGGCGGTCACGCCGATCGAGGCCAGCAGATCGGGTCGGCCGACGTCGCCGATGAACAGCGCGTCGCCGGTGAGGACGCCGTAGGCCACCTCGTCGGCGGCGTGCTCGAAGACCAGCACGCTGATCGACTCGGGCGTGTGGCCCGGGGTGGCCATGATCTCCAGCGTCACGTCGCCGAGGCTGATCCGCTCGCCGTCGGCGAGCCCGCGCATCTCGAAGTCGGCCTGGGCGGCGTCGCCGTACCCGATCCAGGCGCCGGTGCGCGCAGCCAGCTCGAGGTGGCCGGAGATGAAGTCGGCGTGGAAGTGGGTGTTGATGACGCCGACGATCTCGAGGCCGGCGGCCTCGGCGTCGTTGAGGTACTCCGCGATGTCGCGGCGGGGGTCGACGATGACGGCCTGGCCGCTGCTCTCGTCGCCGACGAGGTACGACGCCTGCGAGAGGCAGTCGAGGTAGTACTGGGTGAAGATCATGGGGGCCTCCAGGACGGTGTGCGTGGACTCCGTTATATACCCCGGGGGGTATGCATTTCAAGTCGTGACCGCCATGGTGGAGCCGACGCCACGAGCCCGACCATGGCGGCCGCCCACCCGAGGTGGATCCATCCCACCAGCGCTGGATGGGCGAACCACCAGTGCGCCAGGCCCGTGGTCGTCTGGAAGCGGTGCTCGTAGTCCGCCACGAACGGCTGCCACAGCAGCACGGTGGTCGCCAGGGTCGCCCACGGCACCGTCCAGCCGACGGCCACCAGGTCGAAGACCACCGCGGCGGCGGCAGCGCCACCCACGTAGTAGGGGTTGTCCTGCGGGTCGAGGGCGAGGCGGACCGCCACGGCCGCGAGCAGGACCCCCGGCCAGGCCGCGCGCAGCGCCACGACCAGGGCCACCAGCGGAGCCGCGAACAGCTGGACCGTCCGCCCCCAGCCAGGCACGAACTCGCCGCGCACGCCGAGGCTGTGCAGCCCGCTGCCGGGGATCAGCGGCACGTCGGGACGAAGGGCCCGGAGCGTTCCGGGGGCGCCGACCAGGAACGGGAGCCAGGACACGCCGGTGGTCGCCACGGCCACGAAGACCGCGCGGAGCCGGTGACGCTCCAGCCCGACGACCAGCGGCAGGAAGCCCACCGCCCACGGCTTGGCGGCGATGGCGGCGCCGAGCGCGAGACCCGTGAGCACCGGCCGTCGGCCGGCCACCGCTCGGACCGCCAGCACCGCCAGGAGCATCGCGAGGACGTCGTCGAGATGTCCCCAGCGCACGGCGAGCACCGTCCAGGCGGGGATCATCACCAACGCGGCCAGGGCGAGTCGCACCCGACGACGGGGGCCGGTCACCAGCGGTGCGAGCGCGAGCAGCAGCAGGGGACCGGTCGCCGCCATCGACAGCTGGGCCACGACGCGACCGGTGTCCCCACCTCCGACGAGCGTGGCAATCACCAGCGACAACGGGCCCACCTGGAGCTCGGGGTCGTCGGCGAACACTGAGAGCCCGGAGTCGCCGGTGAGGGC
>CAWKBY010000005.1:0-2500 GCA_963848025.1 uncultured Actinomycetota bacterium | reverse complement strand
GCCGATGGGCCCGACCAGGTTACTGACGTTAGCCAAACTCCGAATGCCGGTAAGTGAGAGCGCAGCAGTGAGACTGCGGGGGATAAGCTCCGTAGTCGAGAGGGAAACAGCCCAGACCATCAGCTAAGGCCCCTAAGCGGTGACTAAGTGGAAAAGGATGTGGAGTCGCAGTGACAACCAGGAGGTTGGCTTGGAAGCAGCCACCCTTGAAAGAGTGCGTAATAGCTCACTGGTCAAGTGATTCCGCGCCGACAATGTAGCGGGGCTCAAGTCATCCGCCGAAGCTATGGCACTCACGCCCCCTTGGATGGGGAGCCCAGCCGGCACCTTCGTGGTGTCGGTTCAGGTGTGTGGGTGGGTAGGGGAGCGTCGTGTCGCCAGTGAAGCGCCGGAGTGATCCAGGTGTGGAGGCGACACGAGTGAGAATGCAGGCATGAGTAGCGAAAGAAGAGTGAGAAACTCTTCCGCCGAATGATCAAGGGTTCCAGGGTCAAGCTAATCTGCCCTGGGTAAGTCGGGACCTAAGGCGAGGCCGACAGGCGTAGTCGATGGACAACCAGTTGATATTCTGGTACCGGCAATGTAGCGACCCTGACGAGGTCCGTGATGCTAACCACCCGAAGCCACCTTTCACCCGCATCCTCTTTGAGGGTGTGGGGCTGGTGGTGGAGCGTGGGACCCGAGCGGGTAGTAGTCAAGCGATGGGGTGACGCAGGAAGGTAGCCCAACCGTGGCGATGGTTGTCCACGGGTAAGGATGTAGCACGTGGCCTAGGCAAATCCGGGCCACACCCCGCGAGGGGAGTGTGAGATCTGATGCCGAGCCAGTTCTGGCGAAGTGGGTAATCCTATGCTGTCGAGAAAAACCTCTAGCGAGCTATGCGCCGCCCGTACCCCAAACCGACTCAGGTGATCAGGTAGAGAATACCAAGGCGATCGAGCAAACCATGGTTAAGGAACTCGGCAAAATGCCCCCGTAACTTCGGGAGAAGGGGGACCCGAACCGTCACCACCCCTGCGGTGGGAAGCGGGGAGGGTCGCAGAGACCAGGCCCAAGCGACTGTTTACTAAAAACACAGGTCCGTGCGAAGTCGTAAGACGATGTATACGGACTGACTCCTGCCCGGTGCTGGAAGGTTAAGAGGACCTGTTAGAACGTTTACGTTCGAAGCGGAGAATTTAAGCCCCAGTAAACGGCGGTGGTAACTATAACCATCCTAAGGTAGCGAAATTCCTTGTCGGGTAAGTTCCGACCTGCACGAATGGAGTAACGACTTGGGCGCTGTCTCAACCATGGACTCGGCGAAATTGCACTACGAGTAAAGATGCTCGTTACGCGCGGCAGGACGGAAAGACCCCGGGACCTTTACTATAGTTTGGTATTGGTGTTTGGTTCGGCTTGTGTAGGATAGGTGGGAGACTATGAAGTCATCACGCCAGTGATGGTGGAGTCAACGTTGAAATACCACTCTGGTCGTCCTAGACATCTAACCTAGGTCCATAATCTGGATCAGGGACAGTGCCTGATGGGTAGTTTAACTGGGGCGGTTGCCTCCTAAAATGTAACGGAGGCGCTCAAAGGTTCCCTCAGCCTGGTTGGCAATCAGGTGGCGAGTGTAAGTGCACAAGGGAGCTTGACTGTGAGACAGACATGTCGAGCAGGGACGAAAGTCGGAACTAGTGATCCGGCCACGGCAAGTGGAAGCGTGGTCGCTCAACGGATAAAAGGTACCCCGGGGATAACAGGCTGATCTTCCCCAAGAGTCCATATCGACGGGATGGTTTGGCACCTCGATGTCGGCTCGTCGCATCCTGGGGCTGGAGTAGGTCCCAAGGGTTGGGCTGTTCGCCCATTAAAGCGGCACGCGAGCTGGGTTTAGAACGTCGTGAGACAGTTCGGTCCCTATCCGCCGCGCGCGCAGGAAACTTGAGAAAAGCTGTCCCTAGTACGAGAGGACCGGGATGGACGAACCTCTGGTGTGCCAGTTGTCCCGCCAGGGGCACCGCTGGTTAGCTACGTTCGGACGTGATAACCGCTGAATGCATCTAAGCGGGAAGCACATTTCAAGATAAGGTTTCCCACCCAGCAATGGGGTAAGGCCCCCCACAGAACATGGGGTTGATAGGCCGGAGGTGTACAGCAGCAATGCCCAGCCGACCGGTACTAATAGGCCGAGGGCTTGTCACACACACAATCACCACCACCCAGACAAGCCACACAACACACGAACCACCCAAACAAAGAAACGCCCGCGTCCACTACGCAATACTGAGACCACAAACCCCCACACACACCACAAACAACGGTGTGTGAACCAACGGGGCCCATGGAATCACAACGTTACGGCGGCCATAGCGACAGGGAAACACCCGGACCCATCCCGAACCCGGAAGTTAAGCCTGCCAGCGCCGATGGTACTGCAACCGAGAGGCTGTGGGAGAGTAGGACGCCGCCGAACACACACCACACGAGAGAGGCCACCACCGGTGGCCTCTCTCAC
>CAWKBY010000004.1:0-435289 GCA_963848025.1 uncultured Actinomycetota bacterium | reverse complement strand
CCGGGCATTGTTCCGGTCCTTTCCCGGGTATCCGTCGGGCCCGCATTGTCAACCCGGTCGGGCCCTCGGTGGTCCACAGCCTGGCGGCCGTGTCGGATCCTCCACAGCCGATCACCCTCGGCCGGCGCCGCTCTCCCGGTCGGCTGCTTCGTCGCGCAGCGACCGCATGAGCACGCCGACGGGGGGCTTCGGCTGGAACGACGTGGCCTTCTCCGGCAGCAGCCGGTCGTGCCGCACCACGGTGGCCACCAGGTCGAACGACGGGGTCGGCAGCAGCAGCGCCAGGCCGGAGGTCTCCCGTGCGCGCTCGCACGCCGCGGTCACCGTGTGCTCGAAGCGCACCTTGCGGCGGCGGGGGAGCAACGGCATGACCTCCTCGTGGACGACCTCGACGGTCGCCGCGTCGGGGGGGTGGGGGATGTCCCAGGCAACCCAGCGGTCGGCCCCGTCGGTGACGACGACCGTGCCCACGTCGCCCTCGCGCGCCTGGGCCAGGGCGCGGCCCTCGTCGGCGCCTGCAAGCACCCGCCAGCGGCTGCGCTCGGCCCTGGTCGCCAGGTCCGCCAGGCTCTCGAGCCGCATCCGGGGCACCACCCGGTGGATCGCCCCGAGCCTCAGCGGCGTGTCGTCCTGGTCGACGAGCATCGTCAACCCGCGGTCCCACGCGGTGCCCGGATGCTCCTGCTGCAACCGGAGGTAGGCCGCGTAGCGGTGGTGGCCGTCCGCGATCACCGGCGTGGCCGAGGCGAGGTCGTCGGAGAGCGCGCCCAGCATGGCGGGGTCTTTGATCGCCCAGAGGCGGTGCTCGGTGCCTCCGGCGTCGAGGAAGGAGCGGGTGGGGGGACGCGAGGCGACGTCGGTGAGGAGGGCGCGCACCGGCGCCGGCCCACGGTGCACCAGCAGGATGGGTGCTGGGTTGAGCTCCATCTCGTGCATCCGGTCGGCGAGGTCCTGCACCTGGGCGAGATGCACGCCCTCGTGGGGCAGCACGGCTCGATCGGCGAGCGTCTCGGAGCGGTGGGTGAGATCCAGGGCGCCGACCAGGCCGCGGACGGACGTCCCGGCGACGACGTACTCGTGGAGGTAGAGAGCCGGCTCGGTGTCGCCCGCGATCCGTCCGGAGCGCTCCCACCGGGCCAGCCGCCGGGCCACGTCACGATAGGGTCGGGCGAAGGTCCGGGCCGTCGTGGGACCGCCGATCCACCGGGGTGTCAGGGTGAGCCCGCGAAACGTGGTCAGACGCAACGGCCGGCCGAGATGGGGCGGCGTCACGACGGCGGGGTCGTCCATCGGATGCATCGTAGGCCCCCGGCCCCAACGATGCCGGAACGAACGGAGGGCCGGATGGCCGGCGAGGCGGCAGGGGCCGCGGTGTCCGTGCGCGGATCGAGCGTCCCGCTCACCGAGCTCTACGACCTGGTGCTGCTCGATCTCGACGGAGTGGTCTACATCAGCGGGCGGGCGGTGCCCGGGGCTCCGGAGGCCATCGACGCGCTCCGCCAGCGCGGCGTCCACGTCGCCTATGTCACCAACAACGCCTCCCGCACCCCGGAGAAGGTCGCCGGCAACCTGGTCCGTCTGGGGGTCACCGCGACGGCGGAGCAGGTGGTCACCTCGAGCCAGGCCGCGGCCCGGATGCTGGCGTCCCGCTACCCGGTGGAGAGCAAGATCCTGATGCTCGGCGCCGACGGGCTGGCCACGGCGCTGGTCGCCGAGGCGCTCCAGCCGGTCACGACGGTCGACGACCCGGACGTGCGCGCCCTGGTCACCGGCTACGGCCCCGACGTGCTCTGGCGTGACGTGATGCGCGCGGCGGTGCGCGTGCAGCAGGGCCTCCCGTGGGTGGCGACCAATACCGACATGTCCATCCCCACGTCCTACGGCGTGGCGCCCGGACACGGCGTGATGGTCCGCATGCTCAGCCAGTTCACCGGTGTGGAGCCCGACGTCGCCGGCAAGCCGCACCGGCCGCTCCTCGACGAGGCCGTCCGCCGCGCTGGTGGGCGTCGCCCACTGATGGTCGGCGACCGCCTCGACACCGACATCGAGGGTGCGCGCGCTGCCGGGCTCGACTCGCTGCTCGTCCTCACCGGGGTGACCGACCTGTCGCTGCTGGTCGCGGCGCCGCCCCACCAGCGGCCGACGTACCTCTCCTCGACCCTCGACGGGCTCGGGGAGCCGCAGCCGGAACCCGAGGCCTCGGCGACGGGCGCCCGCTGCGGAGGCTGGAGCGCCGAGGTGGCCGACGCAGCGCTGGCGGTGACCGGGCAGGGAGCGGTCGACGACTGGTGGCGTGCCGTCGCCGCCGCCGCGTGGTCGCACCTCGACACCACCGGCGAGGTCGCCGACGCGGGCTCGCTGACCCCGCCGGAGGCCTGAACCGGGCCCGCCGGGGGCTAGTCTCACCGTCATGACCGAGCAGCCGGAGCAGCACGACCTCGCGGTGTCCGCCGCCGACGCCGCCGAGTCCACCAGCGACGCGTCGCCGCTCCGCACCGGCAACAGGCGCGTCGACGCGGTCCTGGAGTCCCTGGAGGGGCTCCCCGACATGTCCGCGGAGGAGCACGTGCCGGTCTTCGAACGTGCCCACGAGGAGCTCCGTGGCGCGCTCGACGCCCCCGCCGACGAGGCGTCCGCGGCCGGCGTGCCCGAGGACGGCTGAGGACCCGTGCCCCCGCGTCGTCTTCGGCTCGACGCCGAGCTCGTCCGCCGTGGCCTGGCGCGCTCGCGCGAGCACGCGAGCGAGCTGGTCGCGGCGGGCCGGGTGACCGTCGCGGGGGCGGTGGCCACCAAGCCTGCCACCGCGGTGACCACCGACGTCGCTGTGGTGGTGCGTGACGACCCCGACCGCCCCGACTACGTCTCCCGGGGCGGGCACAAGCTGGCCGGCGCGCTGGAGGTCTTCGGCGGAGGCGGGCTGCTCGTGGACGGGCGCCGCTGCCTCGACGCGGGGGCCTCGACCGGGGGGTTCACCGACGTGCTGCTGCGGACCGGCGCGGCCGAGGTGGTCGCGGTGGACGTCGGCTACGGCCAGCTCGCCTGGTCGCTCCGGCAGGATCCCCGCGTGCAGGTCCACGACCGCTGCAACGTGCGGGAGCTGACCGCTGAGGTGATCGGGGGGCCGGTCGACGTGGTGGTCGCCGACCTGTCCTTCATCTCGCTGTCGCTGGTGCTCGACGCGTTCGCTCGGGTGACCTCACCCGGCGGCGACTGGGCGCTGATGGTCAAGCCGCAGTTCGAGGTGGGTCGGGACCGGGTCGGGCGCGGCGGCGTGGTGCGAGAGCCGGCGCTGCGCGCGGAGGCGGTCGCAGCGGTCGTGGCGGCCGCCGACGCTCGCGGCTGGGGTGCGCGGGCGGTCACCACGAGCCCGCTGCCCGGGCCCGCGGGCAACATCGAGTACTTCCTCTGGCTTCGCCGGGGGCAGGTCACCCTCAGTGACGACGCCATCCACACCGAGGTGGAGCGCAGCGCGGGCTGGGGGGCGGCGGGTGAGAAGGTGGTCCCGTGACCACCTCTGCCGACGCCGAGCGCAGCGTGCTGCTGGTCGTTCACCTCGGCAAGCCCGAGGTGCACGACCTCGCGCAGGTGTTCGTCAAGTCCCTCACCGCGCAGGGTCTCAGGGTGCGGCTGCTCCGCGACGACGCCCCCGGGCTCGGACTCGAGCACGCGCCCGAGGTGGAGGTCACCGACTCGGTCGATGACGCAGGGCGTGGCTGCGAGCTGGCCGTCGTGCTCGGCGGCGACGGCACCATCCTGAAGGCCGCCGAGCTGACCCGGGCGAGCGCGACGCCGTTGCTCGGGGTCAACCTCGGTCACGTGGGGTTCCTCGCCGAGGCCGAGCCGGAGCACGCCGAGGCGACCATCGACGCGATCGTCCATCGGCGCTACCTCGCCGAGGACCGGCTGACGCTCGAGGTGACGGTCACCCTGCGCGAGGAGCTGCTGCTGCGCACCTTCGCGCTCAACGAGGCGAGCGTGGAGAAGGGCGCCCGACAACGGATGCTCGAGGTCGTCGTCGGCATCGACGGCCGGCCCCTGTCGCGCTGGGGCTGCGACGGCGTGGTCTGCGCGACCCCGACCGGCTCCACGGCCTACAACTTCTCCGCCGGCGGGCCGGTGGTGTGGCCCAACGTCGAGGCCTTGCTGATGGTGCCGCTCAGCGCGCACGCGCTCTTCGCGCGCCCCATCGTCGTCAACCCCGACTCCACCCTGGCGGTGGAGATCCTCGAGAGCGGGCCCGCCGGTTCCCACCCGGGTGTGCTCTGGTGCGACGGCCGGCGGAGGGTCGACCTGCCGGCCGGCGCCCACGTCGACGTACGCCGGGCCGCGCAGCCGGTCCGTCTCGTGCGCCTCCACCAGCGCCCCTTCACCGACCGGCTGGTGGCCAAGTTCGGCCTACGGGTGGAGGGATGGCGCGGCGCGGCCGAGCGTCGCCGCCGGGGGGACGCCGATGCTTGAGGAGATCCGCATCTCGTCCCTCGGCGTGATCGAGAGCTCGGTGCTGGAGCTGGGCGAGGGCCTCACGGTGATCACCGGTGAGACCGGCGCCGGCAAGACGATGGTCGTCACCGCCCTGGGATTGCTCCTGGGCGGTCGGGCCGACAGCGGAGCGGTGCGCTCCGGCGCCCGGGCCGCCCGGATCGAGGGCGTGGTCAGCGCCGAGACCCTGCCGGCCTTCCTCCAGTCCGTCGACGATTGCGGGGGAGAGGCCGACGACGATCGGGTGGTCCTTGCCCGGTCCATCTCCGCGGAGGGCCGCTCGCGGGCCTTCGTCGGCGGCGCCACCGTGCCGGTCTCCACACTCGCCTCGGTCGCGGAGCCGCTGGTCGCCGTGCATGGCCAGTCCGACCAGCACCGGCTGCTCGCGCCGCGGGCCCAGCGTGAGGCGCTGGACCGGTTCGCGGGCGCGGCCCACCAGCAGCGGCTGGAGTCCTATCGCGCCCTCCACGCAGAGCTGGCGGCGGTGGAGCAGGAGGTCGCGGAGGTGAGGGCGTCGGCGCGCGAACGGGCTCGGGAGGCCGACCTGCTGCGCTTCGGCCTCGGCGAGATCGAGGCCGTCACGCCACAGGTCGGGGAGGATGCCGAGCTCCGTGCCGAGGAGGCACGGCTCGGACACGCCGACACGCTGCGCACCGCCGCCCTCGAGGCCCGGGAGGCCCTCTCCAGCGACGAGGGCACCGCCGACGCCCTGGCCACCACCAGCGCCGCCCGGACGCTGCTCGACGGGGTGCGCGACCACGACCCGGAGGCCGCCGAGCTCGCCGACCGACTGGCCGAGATCAGCTATCTCCTCTCCGACCTGGCGGCCGACGTGTCGTCGTACGCCTCGGGGCTGGACTCCGACCCGGCTCGGCTGGCGGCGGTGTCGGACCGGCGGGCGGCGCTGGCCGGGCTCACCCGCAAGTACGGCCAGACCATCGACGAGGTGCTGGCCTGGGGCACGGAGGCGGCGACCCGGTTGGTCGACCTCGACGGCACCGACGACCGGATCGAGGAGCTTCGCGGGCGCCGGCGGGCGCTGCGCACGGAGCTGGCGCAGACCGCCTCCGACCTGAGCGTCGCCCGCACACAGGCCGCCACCCGGCTGGCCGAGCAGGTCACCGAGGAGCTCGGCCTGCTCGCCATGCCGCACGCGCGGCTCGAGGTAGCCGTGCGTCAGCAGGAGCAGGCCGCGCCGGACGATGACGACCGGGGAGCCCCGCTGCTCGTGGGCGGCCGGTGGCTGCGGTTCGGGTCCTCCGGTGTCGACGAGGTCGAGCTGCTGCTCGCCGCCAACACCGGCGCCGAGCCGAGACCGCTGGCCAAGGGCGCCTCGGGCGGTGAGCTGAGCCGGGTGATGCTGGCGCTGGAGGTGTCGCTCGCCGAGACCAGCCCGGTGCCGATCTTCGTCTTCGACGAGGTCGACGCGGGTGTCGGGGGCCGTGCCGCCATCGAGGTCGGCCGTCGGCTGGCTGGGCTGGCACGCCACGCCCAGGTGCTCGTGGTGACCCACCTGCCCCAGGTGGCGGCCTTCGCCGACCGCCACGTCGTGGTCGAGAAGGCCACCGACGGGTCGGTCACGACCTCCGGCCTGACCGTCCTCGATGACGAGGCCCGCGTCCGGGAGCTGTCGCGCATGCTCGCCGGGGTCGAGGAGTCCGACAGCGCCGTCGCCCACGCACGCGAGCTGCTCGCCTCCGCCCGCGGCGCCTGACGAGGGCGCGCGGACCCGGCGTGGCTCCCCGGCGAGGCCCGCCGCCGGTGACACCATGAGGCGGTCATGAAGCTTCCCCTGCGCACCCGCTCGGAGTCGGGCGCCCCCGGACTGGTCGGCGTGGTCCGTGCCGACCGCCGCACGCCGGCCCTACTGGCGCGGCTGCGCCCCGGCGACCTGGTGCTCCTCGACCACCCCGACCTGGACCGCGCGACGGCCGTGGCCCTCGTGGACGCCGGAGCGGCCGCGGTGCTCAACGCGTCCCCGATGATCTCCGGGCGGTTCCCCAACCTCGGCCCACAGGTGCTTGTCGAGGCCGGGCTGCCGGTCGTCGACGGGCTCGGCCCGGACGTCTTCAGCGCGGTGCGGGACGGACAGACCGTGCGCCTGCTCGACGGCGTGGTCTACGACCGTGACCTGCTGCTCGCCACCGGCCGGATGGTCGACGCCGAGACCGTGGCAGCCGAGCTGGCCGACGCCCGCGCGGGCATGACCAGTCACCTCGAGAGCTTCGTCGCCAACAGCGGCGCGCTGCTGCGTCGCGAGCAGGACCTCCTGCTGCACGGGCTCGGGCTCCCCACGCTGCGGACCCGGCTGGCCGGGCGCCCGGTGGTCGTGGCCGCCCCCGGGCCCGACCTGCGCGGGGAGCTGCGCGCCCTGCGTCCGTTCCTGCGCGAGCAGCGCCCCATCGTGGTCGGGGTCGGCACCGCGGCGGAGATGGCGCGCGAGCTCGGGTTCGCCCCCGAGATCGTGGTGCTCGCCCCCGGCCCGGCCGACCCGGACGGCCCGTCCGCCAAGGTGCTGACGGCGGCGCGTGACGTCGTGGCCTGTGTCGACCGTGGTGCCACCCACCACGCGCTGGACCACCTGGAGCGACGCGGCGTGCGGCCCCTGCGGCTGGAGACCGGCACCTCGCCCGAGGACGCCGCGCTGGTGCTCGCGGACGTTGCCGGCGCCTCCCTGATCGTCGCGGCAGGCATGGGCGCCGGTCTCGAGGAGCTGCTCGACCGCCGCCGTCCCGGGTTGGCCAGCACCTACCTCACCCGGCTCCGGGTGGGACACCGGCTGGTGCCTGCTGCTGCCGTTCCCCGGCTCTACGCCGGCTCGGTCCGTCCCCGGCACCTGGTCGCCGTCCTGCTCGCGGGGCTCCTCGCCGTCGCCGCGGCGGTCGCGGTGACCCCCGTCGGCCAGGAGTGGGTCGACGCCGCCCTCCCTGCCCTGCACTCCGTCTCCGACCAGCTGCGAGGCCTGCTGCCGTGATCCCCGTCCGCTTCCACGTCATCTCCCTGGTGGCGGTGTTCCTGGCGTTGGCCGCCGGCATCGCTCTCGGCGGGGGGCCGCTGTCCGAGCTCGGCCGGTCCGAGTCCTCCTCGACCGGACCCACTCGCGCCGACCGCGCCGCCCTGTCGAGCGCACGGTCGGCGGCTGGCTACGGCGACGAGCTGGCGGTCACCGCGGCCCCGCTGCTCTACGCCGACGCGCTCGAGCGCCGACCGGTCGCCGTCGTGGTGTTCCCGGGGGTGGCCGACGCGACGGTGTCCGCGGTCGCCGAGCAGGTCACTGCGGCCGGCGGCACCGTCACGGGCCGCTACGCCGTGACCAAGGCGATGGTCAACCCCGGCGAGAAGGCGCTGGTCGACACCCTGGGCAGCCAGCTGCTGACCCAGCTGCAGGAGGAGGACGCCGGCCAGTCGCTGAGCGTCGACGCGACGACGTACGAGCGCGCCGGTGAGCTGCTGGGCCTCGCGATCGCCACCACCGACGCCGACCGCAAGGCGGCCGTCGGCCCGATGGCGGCCTCGGTGCTGCAGAGCTTCAGCGGTGCCGAGCTGCTGACCGGTGCCGACGAGGCAGCCACCCGAGCCCCCGACATCGTGGTGCTGCTCGGTCGCGACACCGACGACCAGCAGGACCCCATCTATGAAGGTCTGTTGACCGGTCTGAGCCGTCAGGCGGTCGCGGTCACCGTGGCGGCCGGCGCCGCCGACGGCGTCGACGGGCGGCTCAGCCGGCTCCGGGAGACCCCGGTCGCCGGGCTGTTGGCCACCGTCGACGGAGTCGACCGGGCCACCGGGCAGGTGACCACGGTGCTCACCCTGGCGCAGTGGCCAGACACGAAGGGCGGGTCGTTCGGAGCGTCGGGTTCCGACGGCGCCGTACCTCTCCGGTAGGATCGAGGCCCGTGAAGGTCGCGCCCGCCACGAAGCATGTATTCGTCACTGGAGGCGTTGCCTCCTCGCTCGGCAAAGGCCTGACGGCCTCCAGCCTGGGCAACCTCCTCAAGGCCCGTGGTCTCCGGGTCACGATGCAGAAGCTCGACCCCTATCTCAACGTCGACCCCGGGACGATGAACCCGTTCCAGCACGGCGAGGTCTTCGTGACCAACGACGGGGCCGAGACCGATCTCGACATCGGTCACTACGAGCGCTTCCTCGACACCGACCTCAGCCAGATCGCCAACGTCACCACCGGCCAGGTCTACTCCTCGGTGATCGCCAAGGAACGCCGCGGCGACTACCTCGGCGACACCGTCCAGGTGATCCCGCACATCACCAACGAGATCAAGGACCGGATCCGCGCGATGGGCGTGGCCGCCGAGGGCGAGCAGCACATCGACGTGGTGATCACCGAGATCGGCGGCACCGTCGGCGACATCGAGAGCCTTCCGTTCCTGGAGGCTGCCCGGCAGGTGCGTCACGACATCGGTCGCGACAACTGCTTCTTCCTGCACGTGTCGCTGGTGCCGTGGATCGGTCCGTCGGGAGAGCTCAAGACCAAGCCCACGCAGCACTCCGTGGCCGCGCTGCGCTCCATCGGCATCCAGCCCGACGCCATCGTCTGCCGCTCCGACCGTGAGCTGCCGCAGAGCATCAAGCGCAAGATCTCGCTGATGTGCGACGTCGACGAGGAGGCCGTCGTGACCGCGGCCGACGCCCCCTCGATCTACGACATCCCGAAGGTGATCCACCGTGAGGGCCTCGACGCCTATCTCGTCCGTCGCCTGGACCTGCCCTTCCGCGACGTCGACTGGACCACCTGGGACGACCTGCTGCGCCGGGTGCACCACCCACGCGAGGAGGTCACCGTCGGCCTGGTCGGCAAGTACGTCGACCTGCCCGACGCCTACCTCTCCGTCGTGGAGGCGCTGCGCGCCGGTGGCTTCGCGCACGAGGCGAAGGTGCACGTGCGCTGGATCGCCAGCGACGAGTGCGAGACCCCCGACGGTGCCCGTCGCAACCTCGAGGACGTCGACGCGATCTGCGTGCCGGGAGGCTTCGGCATCCGCGGCATCGAGGGCAAGCTCGGCGCCCTGACCTATGCCCGCACCCACCAGATCCCCACGCTCGGGCTCTGCTTGGGGCTGCAGTGCATGGTGATCGAGTTCGCCCGCTCCGTGGCGGGTCTCGAGAAGGCCGCGTCAACGGAGTTCGACCCCGACTGCCCCGAGCCGGTGATCGCCACCATGGAGGAGCAGAAGGCCTTCGTCGAGGGCGCCGGCGACCTGGGCGGCACCATGCGGCTGGGTCTCTACCCCGCCGACCTCGCTGCCGGCAGCATCGTCCGTGAGGCCTACGGGCAGGCGAAGGTGCAGGAGCGCCATCGCCACCGCTACGAGGTCAACAACGCCTACCGCGACCAGCTCGAGGCGGCCGGCATCGTCTTCTCCGGCACCAACCCCGACCTCGGCCTGGTGGAGTACATCGAGCTGCCACGTGAGGTGCATCCCTACTACGTCGCGACCCAGGCACACCCGGAGCTGCGTTCCCGGCCGACGCGTCCGCACCCGCTCTTCGCCGGCCTCGTCGGCGCGGCGATCGCACGGCAGCGGGAGCTGCGCTTCCCGATCGACGAGAGCGGGCTGCGCCGGCGCGACGAGGATGACGTCTGAGCGGCGTGAGCGACGACATCGCGGACCGGCCCGAGCGCTGGCCGGTCACGCGCTCCGACGACCTCCACCGCGACGAGTGGGTGGTGGCGCTGCGGCGTGACCTGGTCCATCCGCCGGGGGGCACGTCCGAGGGGGCCTTCGGCCGGCTGGTGCTGGAGCATCCAGGAGCGGTCGTGGTGCTCGCCGTCGACGACGACGACCGGGTGCTGTGCCTGCAGCAGTACCGCCACGCCGTGGGCATGACTTTCGTCGAGCTGCCGGCGGGGTTGCTGGACGCCGCCGGGGAGGACCCCCTGGAGGTGGCGCGCCGTGAGCTGCGTGAGGAGGCGGGGCTGGCGGCCACCGACTGGGAGCCGCTCGGCACGACGTACCCCAGCCCGGGGATCACCGATGAGGTGCAGCATCTGTTTCTGGCGCGTGGGCTGAGCCATGTCGGCCGCGGCGACTTCGTGCTGGAGCACGAGGAGGCTGAGATGACGGTCTTCTGGGCACCGTTCGCTGCGCTGCTGGTCGCCGCCCTCGACGGGCGTGTGAGCGACGGTCCGGTGGTCCAGGCGCTGCTCCTCGCGCAGGCGCGGGGGCTGCTGCCGACACGGATGCCGCCGGTCGAGACGGGCCCGGAGGCCGCAGAGTAGCGTGGCCCACGCCGCCCCGTGAGGGTGCACCGGTGCCCCGGCGACGCGGCACGAGCGAGGAGGACTGAAGTGAAGGTCGGCGTTCCCCAAGAGGTCAAGAACCACGAGTATCGCGTGGCGATGACACCGATCGGCGTGCATGAGCTCGTCGCCCACGGTCATGAGGTGTTCGTCCAGTCGGGCGCGGGCGTCGGCTCGCAGATCCCCGACAGCGAGTACGTCGCCGCCGGCGCCACGCTGCTCGACGACGCCGACGAGGTGTGGGGCACCGCCGACATGGTGGTCAAGGTCAAGGAGCCGGTCGCCGAGGAGTACCACCGGCTGCGCGAGGGGCTGACGCTGTTCACCTACCTCCACCTGGCCGCCGACGAGCCACTGACCCGGGAGCTGGTGGACTCGAGGGTCACCGGCATCGCCTACGAGACCGTCCAGCTGCCCTCGGGCGGGCTGCCGCTGCTCTACCCCATGTCGGAGGTGGCGGGCTGCCTGGCTCCGCAGGTGGGCGCGCACTCGCTGATGAAGGCGCAGGGTGGCCGCGGCGTGCTGCTGGGCGGCGTGGGCGGTGTCGCCAACGCCAAGGTCGTCATCATCGGGGCCGGGGTCTCCGGGCAGAACGCCGCCAACATCGCGCTCGGCATGGGTGCCGACGTGACCCTGCTCGACACCGACCTCGACAAGCTGCGGCTGTCGTTCTGGCGCTACAACAACCGAGTGCACGGCCTCGCGTCGTCCAAGCTCGCGATCCAGCAGCAGGTGATGGAGGCCGACATGGTGATCGGCGCGGTGCTGATCCCCGGCGCCAAGGCCCCCAAGCTCGTCACCAACGACCTGGTCGCCCAGATGAAGCCCGGCTCGGTGCTCGTCGACATCGCCGTCGACCAGGGCGGCTGCTTCGAGGACACCCACCCGACCACGCACGCCGACCCGACGTTCCAGGTGCACCAGTCGGTCTTCTACTGCGTGGCCAACATGCCCGGCGCGGTGCCGAACACCTCGACGTACGCCCTGACCAACGCCACGCTGCCCTACACCGTGGCGCTGGCCGACAAGGGCTGGCAGCAGGCCTGCCGTGACGACGCCTCGCTGGCGCTCGGGCTCAACACCCACGCCGGCCGGCTGACGAACGCGCCGGTCGGCGAGGCGGTCGGCATGGAGGCCGTGTCGGTCGACTCCGTGCTGGCGTGAGGCCGGACCGACCGATCCCCGGCGGAGCGCGATGGACCCGCTGACCCGGGCCGTGAGCACCTACCTGGACCACCTGTCGGTGGAGCGCGGTCTCGCAGCCAACACGCTGGCGTCCTACCGCCGCGACCTGCGGCGCTACCGCGACTACCTCGACGCCGTCGACGTCGAGCGGCTCGACGCCGTCACCGAGCAGACCGTCACGGAGTTCCTGGCGCGGCTGCGCGAGGGCGACGCCGACCACCCGCCGCTGGGCGCAGCCTCGGCCGCGCGAACGGTGGTGGCCGTGCGGGGCTTCCACAGGTTCGCGGTGGCCGACGGGCTGGCGCAGGCGGACCCGGCCGCGGCGGTGAAGCCGCCCTCGCCGGCCAAGCGGCTGCCCAAGGCGCTGCCCCTGTCCGACGTGGAGGCGATCCTGGAGGCGGCCGGCAGCCCCGGCACGGTGCTCTCGCTGCGCGACCGGGCGCTGCTGGAGGTGCTCTACGGCACCGGTGCCCGGATCTCCGAGGCCGTGGGCCTCGACGTCGACGACGTCGACCTGGTCGACGGCACCGTGCTGCTGCGCGGCAAGGGCGGCAAGGAGCGGCTGGTCCCGTTCGGCTCCTACGCGCGCGAAGCCGTGACGGCGTACCTCACCCGCGGGCGGCCCGAGCTGGTGGCCGCCGGCCGGGGCACGCCCGCGCTGCTCCTCAACGCCCGCGGTGGCCGACTGTCGCGGCAGTCCGCCTGGTCGGTGCTGGTCAAGACCGCCGAGCGGGCCGGGGTGACCCGCGACGTGTCGCCCCACACGCTGCGGCACTCCTTCGCGACCCACCTCCTCGACGGCGGCGCCGACGTGCGGGTGGTGCAGGAGCTCCTCGGGCACGCCTCGGTGACGACCACGCAGGTCTACACCCTGGTGACCGTCGACAACCTGCGCGAGGTGTTCGCCACCGCGCACCCCCGGGCCCGCTGATGCGGCTGCAGGCGACCCTGGGCGCCACGCCCGAGGAGGTGTACGACGGCTTCGAGGCGTGGGTGGACGGGCAGGGGCTCGTGCTCTACCCGCACCAGGAGGAGGCCGTGCTCGCCCTTCTCGCCGGTGACCACGTCGTGCTCGGCACCCCGACGGGATCCGGCAAGTCGCTGGTCGCCACGGCCGCCCACCACCTCGCCCTGGCGTCGGGCAGGCGGAGCTTCTACACCGCCCCGATCAAGGCGCTGGTCAGCGAGAAGTTCTTCGCCCTCTGCGCGACGTTCGGCGCCGACCGGGTGGGCATGCTCACCGGCGACGCGTCGGTCAACGCCGACGCCCCGATCATCGCGTGCACCGCCGAGGTGCTGGCCAACATCGCGCTTCGCGAGGGCCGCGGCGCCGACGTCGGCCTGGTCGTGATGGACGAGTTCCACTTCTACGCCGAGCCCGACCGCGGCTGGGCCTGGCAGGTGCCGCTGCTCGAGCTCACCGACGCCCAGCTGCTGCTTATGTCGGCCACCCTGGGCGACGTGAGCGACCTGGCGGCCGACCTCACGCGCCGCACCGGACGCGAGGTCAGCGTCCTCACCGACGCGCCCCGGCCGGTGCCGCTGACGTTCACCTGGTCGATCGAGCCGCTCGACGAGACGCTGGAGGAGCTGGTCAGCACCGGACAGGGCCCGGTCTACGTCGTGCACTTCACCCAGGCCGCCGCCGTCGAGCACGCGACCGCGCTGCTGCGCCGCGGTGCGTTCGGCCGCGAGCCGCGGGAGCGTCGCGAGGAGCGCGCCCGCCTGATCGGCGACTTCCGGTTCGGCGCCGGCTTCGGGCGCACGCTCGGTGGCCTGGTGCGGTCGGGCATCGGCGTCCACCACGCCGGCATGCTGCCGCGCTACCGCCGTCTGGTCGAGACGCTCGCGCAGGCCGGGCTGCTCCGGGTGATCTGCGGCACCGACACCCTGGGGGTCGGCATCAACGTGCCGATCCGCACCGTGCTGTTCACCGCCCTGGCGAAGTACGACGGCTCCCGGCAGCGCATCCTGCGCACCCGCGAGTTCCTCCAGATCGCCGGCCGGGCCGGACGGGCCGGCTTCGACACCGCCGGCTACGTCGTCGTGCAGGCCCCCGAGCACGTCATCGAGAACGAGAAGGCCAAGGCGAAGGCCGAGGCCAAGAACGCGGCGAACCCCAAGAAGCGCAGCAAGGCCCAGCTGAGGAAGCCGCCCGACGGCGCCGTGGTGTGGACCGAGCAGACCTTCGACAAGCTGGTCGCCGGCAGCCCGAGCCCCTGCAGTCCCGGATGAAGGTCGACAACGCCCTGATCATCAACGTGCTGGCCCGCGAGGCAGACGCCTTCCCGGTGCTCCGACGGCTGCTGACCGACAACCACGAGCCGCGGCGCCAGCAGCTCCGCCTGGCCCGCCGCGCGGTCCGGCTGATGCGCAGCCTGGTCCGCTCGGGGGTGGTGGTGCGTCTCGACGAGCCCGACCAGCACGGTCGACGCTACGTGCTCACCGTCGAGCTGCCCGAGGACTTCGCCCTCAACCAGCCGCTGGCCCACTTCGCCCTCGCGGCGCTGGACCTGCTCGACCCGGAGTCGCCCGAGCACGCCCTCGACGTGGTGTCGGTGGTGGAGGCGGTCCTGGAGCCGCCCAGGCAGGTGCTGCTCGCCCAGCAGCACGCCGCGCGTGGCGAGGCGATCGCCGAGATGAAGGCCGACGGCCTGGACTACGACGAGCGGATGGCGCGGCTGGAGGACGTCACCTGGCCGCGGCCGCTGGCCGAGCTGCTCGAGACGGCGTACGACGTCTACCGGCAGACCCATCCGTGGCTGCGCGAGGACGCCCTGGAGCCGAAGTCGGTGGTCCGGCAGATGTGGGAGCAGGGGATGGGCTTCACCGACGTGGTCAGCCGCTACGGGCTGGCCCGGTCGGAGGGGCTGGTGCTGCGCTACCTCACCGACGCCTACCGCGCGCTGCGGCAGACCGTGCCCGAGGTGCACCACTCCGAGCAGCTGGACGAGGTCGTCGACTGGCTGGGCGAGACCATCCGACAGACCGACTCCTCGCTGCTCGACGAGTGGGAGGCGCTGAGCCATCCCGACGAAGGCGCCCCCTCGGCGGGTGCCGGCCAGGGTGCGGCGCCGGCACGTCCGCTGTCGCAGCAGCGCTCGCTGGTCGTGATGGTGCGCAACGCGATGTTCGGGCGGGTGCTGCTGTGTGCGCGCGACGACGTCGACGCGCTGGCCAGGGTCGAGGCGGAGACCGCCGCCCGCACCGAGCCGCATCGCTCCGCCCCGATGACCCGGCAGGCCTGGGACCAGGCGCTGGAGCTCTACTACGCCGACCACGACGGCCTGAGCACCGACGCGGACGCCCGCGGGCCGGCGTACTTCTGGCTGGGAGAGGAGGAGCGGAGCGCTCAGCCGGGTGGCGACGAGGACGAACCGGTCCGGGTCCGACGGGTCCGGCAGACGCTCGCCGACCCCGCCGGCGACGGTGACTGGGTGCTGGAGGCGGTCGTCGACCTGGACGCCTGCGACGAGCTCGGCGACCTGGTGCTGCTGACGACGGCCCTGCGGCGGATGGACTGACCGGCCGCTCGGGCACCGAGGCGCTGGTGGACCTGGAGGACGATCGCCCCGACGGGCTGCTCCTCGCGCGCGACGCGTCCGCTGCGGCCGCCGCAGCCGGACACGCGCGACGAGCAGGCGCCCGAGCTTGATCGGCTGGTGGGGTGCCTGGGGTGTCCGGTGTCGTCGGCGACAGGCGGGGGACTGGCTCCTGCCTTGGCCGCTGCGGTGGGTGCGGCCAAGGGTGGTTGGGGTGAGTGGACAGCGGCAGATCAGGGCGCCCGGCGGCGAGAAATGGGTGAGCCAGAGACGCGCACTCTCTCCACGGCAGATCGGCGTGGGCGGTGTAGCCGCCCTCGATGCGCCGAGGAAGCGCGCCGCGCGACGCCTACGAGGCACTCACTACCTCGATCACCCGCCATGCTCCGGCGGGATCCTCCATTCCCGGCCAGGACTTAGATCCGTCAAGGTACTCAACCCGGACTTCCGCATTCTCTTGGGCAGCTATCTGCTGCATTACTTCGGGATCCTCGACCAAGACGAAAGCAATCTCGTCGCCACAGACCCGCACACGCACAATCCCCTCGGCGATCCCCGCATCCGTGACGGTCGCCAGCAGACTCTCGTCTTCCGACGCCCACCACGGCGCCTCTGCACCAGGGTTCAACGCGGTGGAAATCTCTTCAAGGAGGGGCATGCGGAGAAGCAGGTCCCCTTGGATCTCCGTGACGTTGCCAGTCTGTTCGCCCTCGTCCTGCAAGCTGCAACCGCCACCGCCACCGCCGCATGCAGTCCCGATGAACGTCAGCAGCACCAGCAGCAGCGCGAGTGCAAGATGCCGAACCCGCCTTCTACCGGCGGTTCCGCCGGTGACTCGACAAGCCGCTACGAAGATACCGAGGACCGATGCTGCGACTGTTCCGTTCTTCCTCGTTGAACGACGCATGACCACCACACCCCATGACCTGCATTCAAAGGCCCCGTCACTACCCCAGTAGCACGCTGACTAGTCCTTCATTGTGACTCACTCGACAATGTGAGCAGGGCCACCACTCGGCGGCCCCAACCACCATTCGGCCATCGGCTGTCATGTGAGTGCATTCCAGGAACGGCCACCCTGGACCACGTCTACGCGCCAGGGGCCCGATACCGGCGGCGCGTCGTCTGGCGTCTCACTGATTGGCTAGGGGCAGCGCCGGCCCGGTCAGGGTGGTGGCATTCTCCATGTCCGGACCCCCTGGGTTCTCGAGTGGCTGCACGCATGCCCATGTGTCGTCAGGTCCCGCCTGGAAGTTCTCTGGGATTTCGCCTCCCCACACGAAGCAATCCGCCACGTGCACTTCCCATACTGTGCACGGCTTCAGCAGGTCGGACACGACCACGTATCCCCAACCAGTGTCGTAGGTGGTCTCGTCCGCGCTTTGGGGTCTCTGGCCGGCGTACAGGTCAGGCAGCTCGTCGATCTCTTTCCAGCCGGCAGGAGGAGAGCAGTCCTTATCCGCGAGAGCCGTCCCGCCATCAGTGATGCCCGGCTCTCCACTGTTGGCAGTGGGTCTGTCCGACTATCGGTGTAAGTGGCGGTTTCCATGGTTAGAGGTTCTCCGGTGCTGGCATGCGGTCGGCGAAGGTGATGGCGAAGGCGTTGAGGGCTGGCTTCCACCGCATGGTCCATCGTGTCTGACCGGTGCCCTTGGGGTCCAGCGACCTGGTGACCATGTAGAGGCTGAATCGCCCCGGGTCTGATGGAGGCTCTCAATCCATGGAGGATGAGAGTCATGTCAGCACCGAAGAAGTTCAGCGACGAGCTGCGTGAGCGAGCCACGAGGATGGCGGTCGAGCTGCGGCGCGATCCGGCCACCAGGGGTGGCGCGATCCGTCGAGTGGCAGAGCAGTTGGGGATGCACCCGGAGACCCTGCGGAACTGGGTCCGGCAGGCCGAGATCGACGAGGGCCATCGTCCGGGGACCTCGAGCGGCGACGCGGAGCGGATCAGGCAGCTTGAGGGCGAGGTCAAGGAACTCAAGCGTGCCAACGACATCTTGCGGACGGCGTCGGCGTTTTTCGCCGCGGCGGAGCTCGACCGCAAACTGAAGTGATCGTGGCCTACATCGAGGAGAACCGGGAACGGTTCGTCGAAGGCCGCCGGCTCGGGGTCGAGCCGATCGTCGAGGTCCTGTCCCAAGCAGGAGTCGAGATCGCCCCGAGCACCTACTACGCCGCCAAGACCCGGCAGCCCTCGGCACGTGAAGTCCGAGACGCTGAGCTGGTGCCGCTGATCCGCAAGGTCCACCAGGACAACATCGGCGTGTACGGCGCCCGGAAAGTGTGGGGCGAGATGAACCGCCTAGGCCACTCGGTGGCTCGCTGCACGGTCGAACGGCTGATGAAGGCCGAAGGGCTACGTGGCATCCCGCGGGAGAAGACCCGCAGGACCACCATCGGCGACGGCGCTGAGACCGAGCGGCCAGCTGACCTGGTCGAGCGGCAGTTCCTCGCCACCGGACCCAACCAGCTGTGGGTGGCCGACCTGACCTATGTCCGCACCCACGCGGGGTGGACCTACGTCGCGTTCGTCCTGGACGTCTTCAGCAGGATGATCGTCGGCTGGCAGGTATCCACCTCGCTGCGCACCGATCTGGCACTCGACGCCCTCGACATGGGGCTGTGGTCGCGTCAACGGGCCGGGCAGGACGTCACCGGCCTGGTGCATCACAGCGACCGCGGAGTCCAATATCGAGCGATTCGCTACACCGAGCGGCTCGCAGAAGCCGAGGCCGTGGCGTCGGTCGGATCCAAGGGCGACAGCTACGACAACGCGATGGCCGAGGCGCTGAACTCGCTGTTCAAGGCCGAGTGCATCCGCAACCCGGTGATGCGCCCCAAGGGCGGCTGGAAGTCCGTCGGCGATGTCGAGATCGCAGTCGCCGAGTACGTCGACTGGTTCAACCACCGGCGCCTACACGGTGAGATCGGGCTCGTCCCGCCCGCCGAGTACGAGACCGACCACTGGGCCAGCCTCACACCCGAGCACTACCCTGAAACACCCGTCCCGACCGGGGCTGGTTCCAAGTAACCGAGCCTCCACGAAACCCGGGGCGATTCAGGCACTTCATCGCGGCCTGCTCGGTCGGAAAGTGGCCCCGCACCGTGACCGCGCGGCGGTAGCGGGCGTTCAACGACTCGATCGCGTTCGTCGAGCACAGGACCTTGCGGATCTCGGCGTCGTAGTCGAGGAACGGGGTGAACTGCTCCCAGGCTGAGCGCCATAGGCCGCTGATCGCGGGGTAGGGCTTGCCCCACTTCTCATCGAACTCCTCGAAGGCCCGCCAGGCCGCGTCCCGGGTCGGGGCGCCGTAGATCGGTTTCAGATCGGTCGCGATCTGTCCCCAGTACCGCTTCGAGGCGTAGCGGAAGGTGTTGCGGATCAGGTGGATCACACAGGTCTGCACGATCGCCTGGCCGTACACGGCCCCCACGGAGTCGGGCAGGCCCTTGAGGCCGTCACAGATCACGAAGAAGATGTCCTCCACACCGCGGTTCTTCAACTCGGTCAACACCTGGAGCCAGAACTTCGCCGACTCCCCACCACCGGTGCCGGCCCAGATGCCGAGAATGTCCTTGTGCCCGGCCAGGTCGACCCCGATGGCGGCGTAGATCGGACGGTTCCCGACCTGGCCGTCGCGGATCTTGACGTAGATCGCGTCGATGAACACCGCGGCGTAGACCTTCTCCAACGGCCTCGAGGTCCACTCGGCCATCTCGGCCACAACCTTGTCGGTGATCCGCGAGATCGTGTCCTTCGACAACGAGGCCCCGTAGATCTCGGCGAAGTGGGCGCTGATCTCCCCAGTCGTCAGGCCCTTGGCTGAGAGTGACAACACGATCGTGTCGACATCACCGAGCCGTCGTTGGCGCTTGGCCACGATCACCGGACTGAAGGTGCCATCACGATCACGCGGGACGGTGATCTCGATCGGCCCGACGTTGTCGGTCAGCACCGTCTTGGTCCGCACCCCGTTGCGGGAGTTCCCGCCATTGCGGCCGAAGGCCTCGTGCTTGTCATAGCCCAGGTGCTCAGACATCTCCTCGTCCAGAGCGGTCTCGATCACCGTCTTGGTCAACGCCTTCAACATCCCGTCCGGCCCGGTCAACGCGACCCCACGTGCTCGTGCGCTGCGGACCAGCTCCCGAGCGATCTCGAGCTCCTCAAGTGACGGCTCAGCGCCTACCTGAGTGTCGAGATCCTGCTCGGTTACTTCGTCTGGCGGTGACACCGCCGCATCCTCTGGTGGGCTCACAGAACTCAGTGTTTCGGTCATCGTGACTCCATCCCGCCAACCAACCGGTCAGCGTGTCGAGCCACTTACACCGTTCTTCGGACAGTCCCTTGGCAGTACCCGAGTCGTCGTTCCCGCCGCCACAGCCGGCCAAGGGGATCAGAGTCATCGCGAACGCGACTACAGCGAGTCTCAATGTCGTCAGCATGGCTGAAGCCCTTCCACGAAGGTACTTCCAGTCAAGTTCCCGCAAGGCTTCGACGCAATGAAGACAAGCCTTGCCTGGCAGGCTGCATCAGGGACGCTCGCAGGCTTGCCCGCTGCAGGATGCACGAATCTCGGCATTATGCAGGTGATCGGGGGACGGCTTGGTCATGATGCTTCGCCTTCCTTGAGGTCGCTGAGGAGTCGGCCGAACAGGTCTGCGCGGTGATGCTGGCCCTTGGCTGCGGCGTCGTCGTGTTGGGCTTGCAGGGTGGGTCGGAACTCGATGCTGGTCTGGAAGAAGCTGCAGTTCTCGCAGATCGCCTCGAAGGCGCAGTCCAGTTCTGCTGGGCGGGTGCAGTGGCCGTTGCCGAGGAGTCGGTGGTGTTCGCGGCGCAGCCTGGCCATCTTGGGTCCGATGGCGTCGGCGGGCAGCGGGTCGGCGGTGGCGTAGAGGGCGTCGACCTGGTCGGTGACGGCGAAGTACTCATCGGCCACGGTGCGGTTGGCGATCTTGGCGTAGCGCAGGGTCATGTCCATGCTGCGGTGGCCGAGCATCGCGGCGATCGCTTCTAGGGACATGCCTCGGTTGATGGCCTGGGTGGCCAGGGTGTGCCGTAGCTGGTGGGGATGGATGTGCGGCAGTCCTGCTGCGGCACCGGCCTTGTTGATGAACCGGGTGACGGTGTGCCGGTCCAGCGCCCGACCGTTCTCCCGGGGCAGCAGCAGCGGGTGTCCGGGCGGGACGTGAGCGCTGCGGTACTGCTCGATCAGCACCACCAGGTGGGGGTGTAGCGGCAGGTAGCGGTCCTCGCGGAGCTTGCCGACAGGGACGTGTAGCCAGGGTGCGGCACCGATGTGGACCACGGCGTCGGCGGGCAGTGCGGTGAACTCGCTGACTCGCAGCCCGGTACGCAGCAGCACCTCGACGGTGACCCGGACCAGCAGCCGCTTGTCGCTGACCGCGGCGCGGAGCAGCTTCGCGGCCGCAGCGTCGTCAAGTGCCTTGGGCAGCGGGTGGTCCTGCCTGGGCAGGTCGCCGGGGAACATCGGCACCCGCGGTGGTGCCTCGTCCCAGCCCCATTCGTCGATCCGGACGAAGAACATTCGCAGGGTGCCGAGCCGGTGTGCCAGCGTGGCGGTGGTGACCCGTGCCTTGTTCGCATCCCAGCGGCTTGACGGAGTCCACCAGGGCCGGTAGAATCGAACACATGTTCGAGTCTGCTAACCCTGGCTGCCTGCGGCCCGCTGCCAGCGGCGTGGACGCGGGCGTGGGCGCGCCGGAGGTCCGGTCATGGGCTGCGGGACTGGCGCGGGTGGACGGGGCCGTGACTGACGCGGAGCGCATCGACCAGCTGCGGGCGTTGGAGGGGCTGAAGTCCGCCGCGGCGGCCGCGCAAGCCCGCATCACGGCCGGCTTCGTGGCCTCCCAGCGAGCGGAGCAGGAGTCCCAGGGAGTCCGGCGACACGACCTTGGCAAGGGCATCGCCGCGCAGGTCGCGCTGGCCCGCCGGGAGTCGCCACACCGCGGCAACACCCTGGTCGGGGTCGCGACCGCGCTGGTGGGCGAGATGCCGCACACCCTGGCCGCCCTGTCGGCCGGCGCCTTGTCGGAGTACCGGGCCCAGCTGCTGGTCAAAGAGACCGCCTGCCTGACCCGGGAGGACCGGGCCCGCGTCGACGAGCTCGTCTGCTCTGACCGGGTGCGCGTCTCGACCCTGGGCAACCGACGGCTGGCCGCCGAGGCCGCGCAGGCGGCCTGCCGGCTGGACCCGCACTCGGTCGCGCAGCGGGCGGCGTACGCAACCGGGGAGCGGCGGGTCTCGCTGCGGCCGGCGCCGGACACGATGGTGTGGCTGACCGCGCTGCTCCCGGTCGCCGAGGGGGTGGCCTGCTACGCCGCGCTCACCCGGACCGCCGACCACGCTCGCTCATCGGGTGACCAGCGGACCCGAGGGCAGGTGATGGCCGACACCCTCGTCGAGCGCGTCACCGGCCAAGAGACCGCGTCGGCGGTGCCGATCTCGATCGGGCTGGTGATGACCGACCGCACCCTGCTCGCCGCCGACGGCGAGCCCGGGGTCGTGGCCGGCTACGGGCCGGTGCCCGCGCAGACCGCCCGTGACCTGGTCCGGGCCGCGGACCGGGCATGGCTGCGCCGGCTCCACACCAGCCCGAGCACCGGGCAGCTGGTCGCCACCGACTCCACCGCCCGCTGCTTCCCGACCGGCCTCGCGTCGCTGGTCGCGACCCGGGACCAGACCTGCCGCACCCCGTGGTGCGACGCCCCGATCCGGCACACCGACCACATCCAGCCCGCCGCCGGTGGTGGGCCCACCAGCCTGACCAACGGCCAAGGCCTCTGCGAGGCCTGCAACCACACCAAACAAGCCGCCGGCTGGCGGTCCCGGGTCCTCGACAGGACGAGTCGTGACGGGCCGCACACCGTGGTCGTGACCACCCCGACCGGGCATCGCTACACCAGCCGAGCCCCCGACCCACCCGGCACCACCACACCACCCCGGCCGCCATCCCCACCAGCAGCCCGGCCACGCCTCGACCTCGTCTTCGACCCACCCTGGACCCTCGCGGCCTGAGCGAGTCACCTCCGCTTGGCTACGCTCGCAGGATGAGGCGGGGGACCGGGCGGGTGGCGGCACTCGTGCTCGCGCTGGGACTCGTGGGCTGCTCCGAGGGGGATCCCGGCACCGGTGAGGTCCCGGTGCCCGACGCGCCGTCGGCGTCGGCTGCTGAGTCCGGCTCGTCGGGGTCCGGGACACCCGCGACTCCGGCGCCTACGGTGACGGCCCCGCCTGCCGGCCAGGCGCCGGACCTCGAGGTCGAGGTGGTCACCGACCAGCTGGAGCACGGCTGGGACGTGGGGTTCCTCCCCGACGGCCGGGTGCTGGTGAGCGAGCGCCCCGCGCGCCTCACGCTGCTGTCGTCGTCGCGCGCCGGGGCGGAGGTGACCCGGGTCCGGGCCGATCTCTCCGACGTCTACGTCGCGGGTGAGGGCGGGCTGCTCGGCATGGTGGTGCACCCCGACTTCGCGCGGTCGCGGCTGTTCACGACCTGCCAGGACCACCAGGAGGCCGGCGCGCCGGTGGACATCCGGCTGGTCACCTGGCGGCTGAGCGAGGACGGTAGTTCCGCCGAGCGGGTCCGCGACCTGCTGACCGGGCTGCCGGTCGCGGTGGGCGGGCGGCACTCCGGCTGTCGCCCGACGATCGGGCCCGACGGCGCGCTGCTGGTCGGCACCGGCGACACCGCCGTGGGGTCCATCCCGCAGGACCTCACCTCGCTGGGTGGCAAGGTGCTGCGCCTGGACCTCGAGAGCGGCCGGCCGCTGCCGGACAACCCGTTCGCCGACGCCGCCGACCCCGCGCAGCGACTCGTCTACTCCTACGGCCACCGCAACGTGCAGGGGGTGGCAGTCCGCCCGGGCACGGGGCAGATCTACTCCGCCGAGCACGGCCCCGACAACAACGACGAGGTCAACGCCGTCGAGCCCGGGCTCAACTACGGGTGGGACCCCTCCCGTGGCGGCACGGTCGGCGGCTACGACGAGAGCGTGCCGATGACCGACCGTGAGCGCTTCCCCGACGCCCGGGTCGCGGTCTGGCAGTCGGGGCGCACCACGCAGGCGATCTGTGCAGGCGCGTTCCTCGAGGGCGAGCAGTGGGGGAGCCTCGACGGTGCCCTGGTGGTGACCGCGCTGAAAGGCGCCAAGCTGCTGATCCTGCGGCTCGACGAGGCCGGCGGCGTCACCGAGGTCGACGTACCGACCGAGACCAACGGGCCGTTCGGGCGCCTGCGCGCCGCTCGGCTCGGGCCCGACGGAGCGCTCTACGTCACCACGTCCAACGGAGAAGACGACCAGCTGCTGAGGATCACACCTGCTTCCTGATCCGCATCTGAGTGGGATAGCCTTCGCATATGCCGCAGGTGCGCATCCGCGACGCAGCCGTCTATCTCGGGGTCAGCGACGACACCGTCCGCCGCTGGATCGACCGCGGGCTGCTCGGCGCCGAGCTCGACGAAGCGGGCCGCAAGGTCGTCGACGGACTCGAGCTGGCACGGGTGGCCCGCGACCACGCGGACCCGCCGGCGGTGCCCGGTGGTGTCGTGAGCTCGGCGCGCAACCGGTTCGTCGGGCTGGTCACCGACATCCGGTCGGATGCTGTGATGGCGCAGGTCGAGCTGCAGTGCGGGCCCTTCCGGGTGGTGTCGCTGATGAGCAGCGAAGCCGTCCGGGACCTCGGGATCGAGCTCGGCTCGGTGGCGGTCGCGGTCATCAAGTCCACCAACGTCATCGTCGAGACCACCAAGGGCGAGGCGTGACACGGCTGCGCCTGGGCGTCGCGGTCGCGGCCGTGGCGGCGGTCGCGCTGACCGGCTGCTCCGCCTCGGGTCGCGGCGACGGCGAGGTGCTGACCGTCTACGCCGCCTCGTCGCTGACGGCGCCGTTCCAGGAGCTGGGGAAGGCCTTCGAGGCCGACCACGCGGGCGTCACGGTGGAGTTCAGCTTCGCCGGCTCCTCCGACCTCGTCGCGCAGATCCAGGAGGGCGCGCCGGCCGACGTGCTCGCCTCGGCCGACGAGGCCACCATGGCCACGCTGACCGCCGACGACCTGGCCGGGGCGCCGCCGGCGTCGTTCGCCAGCAACACCCTCGAGATCGTCGTACCGCCCGACAACCCCGCAGGCATCCGCTCGCTGGCCGACCTGGAGTCACCCGACGTGCAGCTCGTCGTCTGCGCGCCGGAGGTGCCCTGTGGCGCGGCCGCGGAGCGGCTGGCGGCCCTGGCCGGGGTGACGCTCACCCCGGTCAGCGAGGAGCAGAAGGTCACCGACGTGCTCGCCAAGGTCTCCTCCGGCGAGGCGGACGCGGGGCTGGTCTACGTCACCGACGTCCAGGCGGCCGGAGACGACGTGACGGGCATCGAGGTCCCCGAGGCGACGTCCGTGGTCAACCTCTATCCCATCGCGACCGTCGCCGGGTCCGACCATGCCGCGCTGGCGCAGGAGTTCGTCGACCTGGTGCTCTCGAGCGCCGGCCAGCGGTCGCTGCGGGAGGCCGGCTTCGCTCCCGCCCCGCCACCGGGGGCGTCGTGACCGATCCGCGCAGCCGGCTGGGAGTGCCGCGTTGGATCGTGCTGCCGGCCCTGCTCGGCGCGGCCTTCGTGCTGCTGCCGCTGGTCGCGGTGGTGCTTCGCACGCCGTGGGGGAGGTTCGGCGAGCTGCTCACGTCGCAGGCCTCCCAGGACGCGCTGTGGCTGAGTCTGCGGACAGCGACGGCCAGCACCCTCCTGTGCCTGGTGTTCGGCGTGCCGATGGCGGTGGTCCTGGCCCGGTCGTCGTACCGCCTGCTGGGGGTGGTCCGCTCGCTGGTGCTGCTGCCGCTGGTGCTGCCGCCGGTGGTGGGTGGGATCGCGCTGCTCTACACCTTCGGGCGCCGCGGCCTGCTCGGGCAGAGCCTCGAGCTGCTGGGGGTGCAGATCGCGTTCTCGACGGCGGCGGTCGTGCTGGCGCAGACGTTCGTGGCGCTGCCCTTCCTCGTGGTGAGCCTCGAGGGCGCGTTGCGGACGGCGGGGGAGCGCTATGAGGCCGTCGCCGCCACCTTGGGCGCGCGGCCCACCACGGTGCTGCGCCGGGTGACGCTGCCGCTGGTGCTGCCGGGGCTGCTGTCGGGCACCGTGCTGGCCTTCGCGCGGGCGTTGGGGGAGTTCGGGGCGACGATCACCTTCGCCGGGAGCCTGCAGGGACGCACCCGCACGCTCCCCCTGGAGATCTACCTGCGCCGCGAGACCGACGCCGCCGGCGCCGTGGCGCTCTCTTTGGTGCTGGTGGTCGTGGCGGTGCTGGTGATCGGGGTCGCGGGGCAGCGACGGAGCGCGCGGTGAGGGGCACCCGATGAGCCTGGACATGACGGCGAGGGTGGAGGCGCGCGGCGTCGACGTGGCGCTCGAGGTCGCTCACGGTGAGACCCTGGCGGTCCTGGGGCCGAACGGCGCGGGCAAGTCCACCTTGCTCGACGTGGTGGCGGGGCTGCTGCGCCCCGACCGCGGGCGGGTGGCGCTCGAGGGTCGGGAGCTGACCTCGATAGGTGGGCCCGGGCGCCAGGTGATGGTGCCGGCGTACGACCGGATGGTGGGGCTGCTGGCGCAGGACCCGCTGCTGTTCCCGCACCTGACGGTGCGCGACAACGTGGCGTTCGGCCCCCGGAGCCGGCGGACGCCGCGGGCCGAGGCCCGCTCGACCGCCGAGCGCTGGCTGGGCGAGCTCGACCTGGTGGACCTGGCCGACCGACGGCCCGACCAGCTGTCGGGTGGACAGGCGCAGCGGGTGGCCCTGGCCCGCGCGCTGGCCGCGGAACCGCGGGTGCTGCTGCTCGACGAGCCGATGGCGGCGCTCGACGTCGCGGTCCGTCCGGGGCTCCGGCAGACGCTGCGCCACGTGCTCACCGACCGGACGGCGGTGGTGGTGACCCATGACGTGCTCGACGCGCTGCTGCTGGCCGACCGGGTCGTGGTCGTGGAGGACGGGGTGGTCGTGGAGCGCGGGGCCACGACCGCGGTGCTGACCCAGCCCCAGAGCCGCTTCGCCGCCGAGATCGCCGGGCTCAACCTGGTGTCCGGGGAGTGGCGGGACGACGCCCTGACGACCGACGCGGGGCTGCGGATCGTCGGCGAACCCGCCGAGGACGCGCCGCGCCGTGGAGAGGCCGCGGTGGCGGTGTTCCCGCCGTCGGCGGTGTCGGTGTTCCTCACCGCGCCCGGCGGCAGCCCCCGCAACGCCGTCGAGGTCACGCTGACCTCCGTCGAGCCGCACTCCGGGCACCTCCGGGTTCGAGGCGGGGGCCTCAGTGCCGACGTGACTCCCCGCGCGGTCGCCGAGCTCGGCCTCGCCACCGGCGTGCGCGCGGTGTTTGTGGTGAAAGCCACCGAAGTCACTGTCTACGCCCGCGCCTGACCTCGCCTCGATCGCGATAGTTGACTGCAGAAATGCTTGCTCCAGCGGCGTCTCGCGACACATCTGCAGTCAACTATCGCCGACGGCCCGCCCTCCACAGGTTGTGCACAGGGGAGGCGGTGGGTGTGCACAACGCGGTCGCGCCCTCCACACGCTCTCAACAGATTTCACGAAAGTCCTGGGGGTATCAGCGGGGCGGCTTGTTCGCGGCTCTGCCGCCGACCTAGCCTGACGAACGACCGGCGAGATGTCGCCGAGTCGACTTTTTGGCCCCGGGGCGCATCGCGCCCCGGTGGCCGACAGCAAGGAGTGCAGATGACCGGTCGCGGACCGTTCGGGGGACCCTCCGGACAGGGCACCCACCCCGGAGGCGGTGCCGCCGGGAGCAGTGCTGCTGGAAGCAGTGCGCCTGCGATGCCGCCGTTGACCGGCGCACCGATCCCTCCCCCTTCCCCAGGAGGCGACAGCGTGGCGAGCTACACCGTTCCGTTCCCCGGGACCACCCGGCCCGATCCCGACCAGGCTCACACCGACGAGGCGCCGGTCCAGGAGGCGCCGGTCCAGGAGGCGCCAGCGCAGGAGGCGCCGGTCGAGCCTCCCGAGGTGCCGCTCGGCCCCACGGGCCGACCGATGCCGACGATCCCCGAGCCCACCGCGCTGACCGAGCACGGCCCGGCTCGCGTGGTGGCGCTGTGCAACCAGAAGGGCGGGGTCGGCAAGACGACCACCACCATCAACCTGGGCGCCTCGCTCACCGAGTACGGCCGCCGGGTGCTGCTCGTCGACTTCGACCCCCAGGGCTCGCTGTCGGTCGGGCTGGGGCTCAACCCCCACGAGATGGAGCTCACGATCTACAACCTGCTGATGGACCGGCAGACCAAGCTCGAGGAGGTCGTTGTCCCCTCCGGCGTCCCCGGCATGGACCTGCTGCCGTCCAACATCGACCTCTCGGCCGCCGAGGTGCAGCTGGTCCACGAAGTGGCCCGCGAGCAGACGCTGGCCCGGGTGCTGGCGCCGGCCCTCGAGCACTACGACGTGATCCTGATCGACTGCCAGCCCTCGCTGGGCCTGCTCACCGTCAACGCCCTGACCGCCTCCAACGGCGTCATCGTCCCGCTGGAGTGCGAGTACTTCGCGTTGCGCGGCGTCGCGCTGCTCAAGAACACCATCGACAAGGTGCAGGAGCGGCTCAACCCCAGGCTCGAGATCGACGGCGTCCTCGGGACGATGTTCGACGGCCGCACGCTGCACGGCCGCGAGGTCATGCAGCGCCTGGTCGAGGCCTGGGGCGACCAGGTGTTCCACACCGTCATCCGCCGCACCGTGAAGTTCTCGGACTCCACGGTGGCCGGCGAGCCGATCACGACGTACGCCGCCGACTCGACCGGCGCCGACGCCTACCGCCAGCTGGCGAAGGAGGTGCTCGACCGTTGGCAAGACGGGTGAGCATGCCCACGGCGGACGACCTGTTCCGCCCCACCGACCCCACCACGGACGCCGCCTCGTCCCGGCCGACCTCGCGGGTGCGCGCCGTCCCGGACACCCTGGACGAGCAGCCCAGCGGCCCGCCGCGTCCCAGCGGGCGGGTGCGGCACGACGAGAAGATGACGGTCTACGTCACCTCCGCCGAGCTGCTGCACCTCGAGCAGGCCCGGCTGCGGCTGCGCGCCGAGCACGGCCTGGCCGTCGATCGCGGGCGACTGGTGCGGGAGGCGCTGGCCCTGGTGCTGGCGCAGTTCGAGGAGTCCGGTGAGGAGTCGGCGCTGGTGAGGCGGCTGACCGACGAATGACGGCGTCATGAGTACGCCGACACCCGTCGGCGCCGTCGCCGCCCCCGGCGAGGTGGTCGTCGACGCTCGGGCGGCCCGCGGCGAGGACACGGCACCGGCGTTCGAGGTCCGGCTCGACAACTTCGAGGGACCCTTCGACCTGCTGCTGCAGCTGATCAGCAAGCACAAGCTCGACATCACCGAGGTGTCGCTGTCGCGGGTCACCGACGAGTTCATCGCCCATGTCAAGACCGGTGGACCGGTGTGGGACCTGGAGCAGACCACGTCGTTCCTGCTGGTGGCCTCGACCCTGCTCGACCTGAAGGCCGCCCGGCTGCTGCCGCAGGGCGACGTCGAGGACGAGGAGGACCTGGCCCTGCTGGAGGCCCGCGACCTGCTGTTCGCCCGCCTGCTGCAGTACAAGGCCTTCAAGCAGGTCGCCGGCGTCTTCGAGCGCCGCCTGGCCGAGGAGACGCACCGGCATCCGCGCGCCGTCGGGCTGGAGGAGCGCTTCGCGACGCTCCTGCCGGAGGTGCTGATCGGCATCGGCCTCGACCAGTTCGCCACGCTGGCAGCCAGGGCGATGGAGCCCAAGCCGGTCCACGAGCTCTCGCTGGCCCACATCCACGCGCCGCAGGTGAGCGTCCGCGAGCAGGCCGCCCTGGTCGTCGACCGGCTGCGCCGCTCGGGGACCATGACCTTCCGAGCGCTGTGCGGCGACTCGCCCGACACCCTGACCACCGTCGCCCGGTTCCTCGCGCTGCTGGAGCTCTTCCGCGAGGGCGCGGTCGGGTTCGACCAGGTGACCCCGCTGGGCGAGCTGAGCGTCCGGTGGACCGGCAGCGAGGACGGCGAGGTCGAGATCGACGACGAGTTCGACCGGCCGCCCGACGAGGATCCCGACGCGACGGGCGAGCCCGCAGACCTACGACCGGCCGACCGGGCCGAGGAGGAGACACCATGACCGAGCAGGCCGACGACGCCACGCTGGCCGTGCCGATGGCCGACCTGCGGCCGTCGCTGGAGGCCGTCTTGATGGTGGCCGACCAGCCCCTCGACGAGGTGGTCCTGGCTTCCGCGGTGGGCTATCCCGTGGGCGAGGTGTCACAGTCGCTGCGGGAGCTGGCGGAGGACTACACCCAGCAAGGGCGGGGCTTCGAGCTGCGCAACGTCGCCGGGGGCTGGCGCTACTACACCCGCGAGGACTACGCCCCCGTCGTCGAGGCGTTCGTGCTCGACGGGCAGCAGGCACGGCTCACCCAGGCGGCGCTCGAGACGCTGGCCGTGGTGGCCTACAAGCAGCCGGTCTCCCGCGCCCGGGTCTCCGCGATCCGCGGTGTCAACGTCGACGGGGTGATGCGCACCCTGCTCACCCGCGGTCTGGTCGAGGAGGCCGGTCACGACGGCGAGCACGGCGCCACCCTCTACCGCACCTCCAGCTACTTCCTGGAGCGGATCGGCATCCAGTCGCTCGACGAGCTCCCCGAGCTGGCGCCGTACCTACCGGCGATGGACGACCTCGAGGACGAGCTGGCCGCACTCGTGGAGGCCCCGACGGCGACCGGCGACGGGCCAGCCCCCGACCAGCATGTCGAGCAGGCCCCCGGGGCCGGGGCGTGACCGACGCCCCCACCCCCGACGCAGCCGACCCCGAGGGTGGCCTGGTCCGCCTCCAGAAGCTGCTGGCCCAGTCGGGCGTCGCCTCGCGACGCCGCTGCGAGGAGCTGATGCTCGACGGTCAGGTGGAGGTCGACGGCGAGGTCATCACCCGGCTCGGCACCAAGGTGGACCCACGGGTGGCCGTCATCCGGGTGTCGGGCCAGCGGCTGCCGCCGGTCTCACCGCACGTCTACCTCGTGCTGCACAAGCCGCGCGGGGTGGTCTCGACGATGACCGACCCCGAGGGCCGGCGCACGCTGCAGGACTACGTCGGCGACCGCCCGGAGCGGCTGTTCCACGTCGGTCGGCTCGACACCGACACCTCCGGCCTGATCCTGCTCACCAACGACGGCGACTTCGCCCACCGGCTTGCCCACCCGTCCTACGAAGTGGACAAGACCTACGTCGCCGAGGTCGACGGTGACCTCAGCAAGGCCACGCTGCACCGACTACACGACGGAGTGACGCTGGAGGACGGCCCGGTCGCCGTGTCGCGGGCGCGCGTGGTCAGCCGCGGCGAGGGCGGTGCCGCCGGCCGCTCGATCGTGGAGCTGGTCATCCATGAGGGGCGCAACCGGATCGTGCGGCGGCTGCTGGCCGAGGTCGGCCATCCGGTGCGCCGGCTCACCCGCACCCAGCTCGGCCCGGTCCGGCTGGGCTCGCTGGCGACCGGCCAGCTGCGTGAGCTCACCGCAGACGAGCTCGGCTCGCTGCTGGACGGCGTCGGGCTCTGATCGGCTGGCCCCATTAGGGTGTCCGAGGGGCCGGGGTGGCCGGACCCGTGCAGACGGACGTCGGAGGAGGCAGGACCGTGGCCGTGCGTGCCGTGCGGGGCGCCACCCAGCTCGAGACGGACACCCGCGAGCACATGCTGGAGCGGGTCGCCGAGATGGTGACCGACGTGATGGGGTCCAACGGCCTGGAGGTCGACGACTTCATCTCGGTGATCTTCACCGCCACCTCCGACCTGGTCTCGGAGTTCCCCGCGTACGCCGCCCGCCGGCTCGGCTTCGGCGACATCCCCCTGCTGTGCGCCAAGGAGCTCGAGATCGAGAGCTCGATGCCGCGGGTGGTGCGGATGATGGCGCACGTCGAGACCGACCTGCCCCGCGCCGACGTCACGCACTGCTACCTCCACGGGGCGGCCGCTCTCCGCAAGGACCTCACCCGCACTCGCTCGGTGCCCGACGAGCACTCCGAGGGAGAGACGGACTCGTGACCGACCGGCTCACCGGACCCGTGCTGGTCGTCGGCACCGGTCTGCTCGGCACCTCGGTGGCGCTGGCCTGCCGCCGGGTCGGTGTGGACACGCTGCTCGCCGACGTGTCGGCCGAGCACCTGCGCACCGCCTCGGGCCTGGGTGCCGGGCGCGTGCTGCGCGACGGCGACGCCCCTCAGCTGGTGGTGGTCGCGGTGCCGCCCGACCACCTGGCCGACGCGGTGGCAGCGGCTCTGCTCACGACGGACGCCGTGGTCACCGACGTCGGCAGCATCAAGTCCCAGCCGCTGGCTGCGGTGGCGGGAGAGGTCTCGCCCGGCGAGCTGACCCGCTACGTCGGGTCCCACCCGATGGCGGGCAGCGAGCGTTCGGGACCGCTGGCCGCCAGCGAGGCGCTCTTCGACGGCCGCCCGTGGGCGGTCACCCCCCACGAGGGGAGCGCACCCGACGCGGTGGCGCTGGTGGAGGAGCTGGCCAGGGCGTGCGGCGGCGTACCGCTTCGGCTCGCGCCCGAGGAGCACGACCGTGCCGTGGCCCGGGTCTCCCACCTGCCGCAGCTGGTGTCGGCGCTGGTGGCCGCCCGGCTGGCCGACGCCCCGGCGGACCATCTGGCGTTGTCGGGTCAGGGGGTGCGCGACGTGACCCGCATCGCGGCGAGCGACCCGGCGCTGTGGCGGCAGATCGTCGCGGGCAACGCCGAGGCGGTGCTGTCGATGTTGGGGGAGCTGCGCGGCGAGCTCGACGCCCTGATGGCGGCCGTCGGCAGCGGCTCCGGCGAGGCCATCGAGCGCGTCCTGGCGCGCGGCGTGGCCGGTGCGCGCGCGATCCCGGGCAAGCACGGCGGCGCGCCGACGCCCACCGCCTCGGTCTTCGTCACCGTCCCCGACCATCCCGGCGAGCTCGCGCGGCTGTTCACCGACGCCGGCGAGAGCGGGGTCAACATCGAGGACGTCCGGATCGACCACGACCCGGGCCGTGAGACCGGACTGATGGAGCTGGTCGTCGACGAGTCGCTCGCCGACCGGCTGCTGACCGCTCTCGAATCGAGGGGCTGGGTCGCCCACCGGTAGGCTGACCCGGTTCGTACGCCGCCCATCGCGGCACCTTCCCTCGAGAGGCACCCCGTGAGCACCGACGCGCCCGTCGCGGTCACCGACGCGACCGACCGTCTGGTCGTCGCCATCGACGGTCCCTCCGGCTCCGGCAAGTCCAGCACGTCACGGGGCGTCGCCGTGCGGCTGGGCCTTCGCTACCTCGACACCGGCGCGATGTACCGCGCCGTCACCTGGTGGATGCTCGACCACGGCGTCGATGTCGACGACCCGGCGGCGGTGGCCGCGCACGCTGGTGAGCCGGTCGTCACCTCGGGCACCGACCCGCTGGCGCCGACGATCAGCGTGGACGGCGTCGAGGTGTCGGTCGAGATCCGTGGCGAGGCGGTCAACGGGGCGGTCAGCCCCGTCAGCGCCGTCCCCGAGGTGCGGGCCCGGCTGCTCGAGCTGCAGCGTGCGGCCGCGGCCGACGGCGGGATCGTGGTCGAGGGCCGCGACATCGGGTCGGTGGTGCTGCCCGACGCACCGGTCAAGGTCTACCTCACCGCCGACCCCGAGGCCCGGGCCGCGCGTCGGGCCCTGGAGGAGGGTGGCGCCGACGTCACCGCCACCCAGGCCTCGCTGCTCCGGCGCGACGCGATCGACTCCACCCGGGCGACGTCTCCTCTGGTGATGGCCGACGGCGCGGCGCACCTCGACACCACGGCGTACACGCTCGACGAGGTGGTCGACCAGGTGGTCGCGCTCGCCCGTTCGGTGGCCGCGGCGGAGGGCACGTCGTGAGCGGCGACCTGCCTCTCGACGGGGACCACGCGGTCGAGATCGACGGTGAGGCGACGGGCCCGCTGCCGGTGCTCGCGGTCGTCGGTCGCCCCAACGTCGGCAAGTCGACGCTGGTCAACCGGATCATCGGCCGCCGCGAGGCCGTGGTGGAGGACCGGCCCGGTGTGACCCGCGACCGGGTGTCCTACGACGCCCAGTGGAGCGGGCGTGCCTTCACCGTGGTCGACACCGGCGGCTGGGACCCCGACGCTCGGGGGATGGCCGAGCGGATCAGGGCGCAGGCGGAGATCGCGGTCTCGCTGGCCGACGCCGTGCTCTTCGTGGTCGACGCGACCGTCGGCATCACCGACGCCGACGAGGCGGTCGTCAAGGTGCTGCGCCGATCGGGCAAGCCGGTGGTGCTGGCGGCCAACAAGGTCGACGACGCTCGCACGGAGGCGGAGGCCCACGGGCTGTGGAACCTCGGGCTGGGCGAGCCGCACTCGATCTCGGCGCTGCACGGCCGGGGCTCCGGCGACCTGCTCGACGCCTGCCTGGACGCCCTCCCCGAGCCCCCACCGGAGCGCGAGAAGGAGGTCGGCGGGCCGCGGCGGGTGGCCCTGGTCGGCAGGCCCAACGTCGGCAAGTCGTCGCTGCTCAACAAGCTCGCCGGCGAGGAGCGCGTGGTGGTCGACAACGTCGCCGGCACTACCGTCGACCCGGTCGACGAGCTGGTCGAGCTGGGCGGACGCACCTGGCGGTTCATCGACACCGCCGGCATCCGCAAGCGGGTCAAGGAGGCCTCCGGCCACGAGTACTACGCCTCGCTGCGCACCGCCACCGCCATCGACCGCGCCGAGGTGGTCGTCCTGCTGATCGACGGCGGCGAGTCGATCTCCGAGCAGGACCTGCGAATCATCCAGACCGTCCGCGAGGCGGGCCGGGCGCTGGTCATCGCCTTCAACAAGTGGGACCTCGTCGACGCCGAGCGGCGCTACTACCTCGACCGTGAGGTCGAGCGCGACCTGGTCCAGGTGCCGTGGGCGCCGCGGATCAACATCACCGCCCGCACGGGCTGGCACGTCGACCGGCTGGTGCCCGCGATCGACCGCGCCCTGGAGGGCTGGGAGACGCGGGTCGGGACCGGAGCCCTCAACGCCTTCCTCGGCCGGCTGGTTGCCGAGCACCCGCACCCGGTGCGCGGGGGCAAGCAGTCGCGGATCCTGTTCGGCACCCAGGCCTCCACCGCACCGCCGGTGTTCATCCTGTTCACGACCGGCAAGCTCGAAGCGTCCTACGAGCGCTTCATCGAGCGGCGGCTGCGCGAGGAGTTCGGCTTCGTCGGCACCCCGATCGTGCTGCAGCAGCGACCGCGCGAGAAGCGCAGGCGCTGAGCCACACCGGACGAGTGGTGTCGCCGTCCGGTGAGCCGGGGGCCGTCATCACGTCGGGAAGGTGGGGGCGCCCGCCGCAGAGGCGAGCGGCAGAGCGACCGCTGGGGCAGTCGCCAGGGACAGGAGCAGGACGAGCGTGGGTGCGAACATCGGAAGGAGCTCGTTTCTCGAGACTGGTTCCACGATGTGAGGCAGCGCTGGCCGCAAAGGCTGTGCCGAAGCCCGGTTGGGGCCGGCGCGCGCTCCTGCGGTAGGGTTCCTTCCGCTCGCCAGGCGCTGCCGGGGGAGCTTCGGGCTGTGGCGCAGCTTGGTAGCGCACTTGACTGGGGGTCAAGGGGTCGCAGGTTCAAATCCTGTCAGCCCGACCGAAGTAACCGCAGGTCAGAGGCCGTTTTCCGATCAGGGAGACGGCCTCTCGCCATGCGAGGCAACAATTGCACACCTATTTCGCACACCATTTTCAGCGATCGAGGGGTCGTGGTACCGCGAGACAGGACGTGACGGGCGAGTCCGGTCGCAAGTAGGAGACCGAGCTCCGGGTCGTCCGGGGCCTCGACTAGCGGCCAGGCCGGTCATCAGCCCGGCGATGAGTCCTACCCAGAATGACTCACCCGCATCGACCCCGGTAGCGCACCTGGATGTGTTGGCGCGAGACAGGCGTGCCGTACCGACAAGCTCAACCGTTCGGGTCCTCCGGCGCGACACGCAAGCCAGGTCCCCGACAGGACGCACCGCGGGGTTATATTGGAGGTCAAACTTTGACCTTCGGGACCCTTAGGGGCAAACCTTGACCTTCCAGGATGAGATCCGACCGCGCATCACTGCCGAGACCGCGTTGCTCGCGCCGACCCTGTACGAATCTGTGTCGCTCGGTATCGAGAGCGCCCAGACTCGCATGCGCGGCCGTGAACTGACCAAGTACCCGGCCCAGTTCTCCGGACTCGTGCGCATGGACGTACGCGAGGACCTCGAGATGCGGGGCCTCCCCGACGGCTGGACCGTCAGCGGCGACCCCCGCCTGATGGCGCAACTGCTGCTGGTCCACCAGGAGCACAATCTCGTTCTGCGGTTCCTGAAGGAGAACAGGGCCAACGCCGGTCGTGTGCCGCACGCCGGCCCGTCGAAGGCTCGCCGCGACGTGTGGGCGCGTCGCGATATCCCCTTCGACTACGACTTCGGCGTCGGTAGCTCCGAGCCGGGCGAGCCGACAACGTTCCTGTTGCTGTGGGCCCCGATCGACCGAAACAACGTCGACCTCGGGTTCACTCTGCGCGTCGTGCACACGATCGAAGCCGGTGGCCACGTCCGGGGTGTCACCTGTGACATGGAGATCGAACTTCTCCAGGGCGGCGCCATCTTCGACCACCTTGAGTTCGCCGGCGCCGACGAGGCAGGTGACCTGTTCGAGATCGACATCGCCGAGGAGAGCAATGACGAGTGAACAGCTCAACGGTGAGCGCCTGCTGACGCTTCGGCACCTGACCGGCCTGACCCAGGGTGAACTCGCCGCACGCCTTGAAGTATCGGGTGGCTTCCTTTCTCACGTCACAGCCGGGACGAAGTCGTTCCCCGCGAGCCTTGCGCAGACCGCCAGCGTCAAGTTCAAGGTGCCGCTCGCGTTCTTCGCGGTGCGGACAGCGCCCGAAGATGTCGGGCCGGTGACGTTCAAGAAGACCTCGACGGCACGAACACGTGACGAGAAGCGTGTGGTCGCGCTCTACACCGAAGCGTCGAGGCTCTTCCGGCACGCATCTGCGGCCTCCCGGTACCAGGTCAGCGCGCTCCCACAGGTCACACTTCACGACGATCCCAAGGACGTCGCGGACAAGGTCCGCAGCTTGGCCGGCGTGATGCCGGACGCGCCGATCAAGAACATGACCCGGCTCGCCGAACGCCTCGGAATAGGCGTGGTGCACACTCTTGACCCGGACGGCCACGCCGACAACGCACACGCTGGTGCTTCGAGGCCCAGCGCGATCGCGTCACGGCCTCTCATCGCTCTCGCGTGCGATCTCCCGGGCGCGGAGCAGCGATTCACTCTCGCGCACGAACTGTTCCACGTCATGGCCGACCAGGACCTCGACCGCGGGCTCACTCTGGTCCGTGATCCGCGCGAGCTGCGCGCGAACAGGTTCGCTGGCGCTGTGCTCCTGCCTGCAGCCGCTGCCGAGCGTCACATCAGTGAGACACTTACCCTTCACGGCTATTTGAAGGTGAAGGCAGAGTTCGGTCTGTCAGTCGGCGCGATCGTCCACCGCGCGCACGACCTGGGTCTCATCAGCGACCGGCGCCAGAAGAGCCTCTACATCCAGTGGTCCTCGGCCGGCTGGCGTCGCAACGAACCTGTGCCGGTTGCCAGCGAGCGGCCTTTGCTGCTCGACCAGGCTCTCCGTCGCGTCTACGGACGTAACTACCTGGCGAAGGCGTCGCACGACACCGGCGTCCCAGCACAGTTGATCTCGGCGTGGGTCGAGGCGTCGAACGACGTGGAGCACGATGACCTAGCCGCAGTCGTCGAGCTGCCGCTCAGGAGGAGCTAAGCATGCACTTGAGTCGGCTGCGGGTACAGGGGCTTCGCGCGAGTGCGGGAGGCGTCCTCGAAGCGGCGATGCCCGGAAGGTTCGCGGTCCTGATCGGAGCGAACGGCGCTGGTAAGACGACGCTCAGCGAAGCCATGTACCTCAGCCACCGACGGACCTTTCCCCAACTGTCGCGACCGGTCGCGGCGACCTTGGGTGGTATCGACCGGCAGATCGCTGTCGAGTACGCCTTCGCCGAATCCGACGATGTCGAAGGCCCGCTCGGACAACGCCTCCAGGCTCAAAGCGGTGTTGCGACTCCCGGAGCGGTCGCGGCCGCCTGGGAACGGGCTTTGCGCCGCGACATGGGACGCGTCCGAGCGGAGACGATCGGGCTGAGCTCCGACGTAGAGGACTCGATACGACTGATCTACTTGCCTGCGTGGCGTAACCCCATCGACGAGCTCGCCCGCCGGGAGGCACGGATCCTGGTCGAACTGCTGCGCGCTCAGCAGCAGAACCTAGGCCGGGGGCGCGACCTGACATCGCTCCGGGCGCGCGCATCAGCGCTCCTGGACGCACTTGCCCGTGATGGCGTCCTCTCCTCGCTGGAGTCGCGGGTTCGCAACCACCTGCATGCGTTGTCCTCTGGGGTGAGCAAGAACTGGCCGTACATCAGAGGCCAGGTCGTCGACGACCAGTACCTCGCGCGCGTGCTCGAGCTGATGTTGGCGACCTTGGAGGGACGAGAAAACGCCCTGCCCCTGGAGGCCGTGGGGCTCGGATACGTGAACCTCCTCCACATAGCAGTTGTACTGGCCGCAATCCCCGACCTCACCCGTGCTGCTGCGGCTGCCGCGGCGGAAGAAGGCGCGACGGCCACCACTGGTGGAAGTCAGCCGACCGAGCAGCCAGCGCCGGTCGAAACGTCGGCCCCGCCGCAGCAACCGACAGCCGCTGCGCCGGACAACGCCCCCATCGACCTGGACGATGTCGATGCTCGGATCGACCAGGCCATCGCTGAGTCGGACAGCGCATCGGACTCCTTCTTTCCCGATGACGCATTCCACGTCACCGTGGTCATTGAAGAGCCCGAAGCCCACCTTCACCCGCAGTTGCAGCACTCCCTGGTCCGCTATCTCAAGCGCGAGGTCGCACAGCGACCGGAACTGCAGGTCATCTTGTCCTCGCACGCAAGCGACATCATCTCGTCCTGCGACCCAGAAGAGCTCGTCGTAATCCGTCGCAGCAAGTCAGGCGAGCAGGTCGCTCGATGCGTGAAGGCAATACCGATGCTCGAACGCGACGAGGTGCTACGCAAGACACGGCTGCACCTCGACGCTAGTCGCTCTGCGGCACTATTCGCCGAGAGACTTCTGCTCGTTGAGGGTGTCACTGAGGCAGCGGTAGTGCGCGAGCTCGGTTGGGTCTGGGCTGGCGATGACCTTGACCGCCGCGCGTTCATCGACGCACTGAGCATCGTCGCGATGGGCACCAAGGTCGGATCCTGGGCGGTCCGGCTGCTCGCGACAGCGGACCACGAACTGTGCACGCGCTTGGCCGTCCTTCGCGACAGCGACCTACGGTTCGAGGAAACCCCGGCGCCGCCGAGGTGGGCGGCCGCACATGATCCGGAGGTCGTCCAGGTGGAGCACAGTCACCCGACCCTCGAACCCGAGCTCGCCAAAGGCAACGCCGGTCTGGTTGCTGCTGCGCTCGAGATCATGGACATCACCTACGGCGAGCCGCTCACTCCCGAGATCGTCGCGGGGTTGTTCTCCTCCGCCAAGAAGGCCAAGGAGGCCAAAGGGACCGCACCGGCCGTGCCCGCGGTACCCGCCGGACCCGCCGCACGACGCAAGGGCGAGTTCGCTATGGAGTTCGCAGGTCTCGTGAGAGCCGCGCGACACGACGGCGAAGAGGTCGTGGTTCCCGAGCCGCTGGCCGCATTGCTCGACTTCCTCTACAGCGACTTGCACCCGACGCCGGAGCCAGCAACTGTCGCGCCGGCCGACGACCAGCCTGGAGCTGACGGTGGCCAGCCGCTCATCTGACACTGTGCCCGATGAACTCGGTTCGCGGCCGGCTTCGGACGATGGGCCGGGTGGTCTGACTGAGGAGCAGCGTCTTGCCGCGGGTGCGCGAGTACGTTGCCTCAGCATCGGCGCTGGCCCCGGAACCGGCAAGACGACAGTGTCAGCGCGGCGGTTCGGCGTCGAACGGTTCGCCCGGGAGTACAGAATCGATCCTCGGGCCGTCGTTGCTGTCAGCTTCACGCGCGCCGCGACCCAGATACTGGTGCGTCGAATCCGGCGCCTGTGGGGTTCGCACGCCATCCGGTGGCCTCATCGCGTCATCACACTCGACACGATCATGGTCGACCTGCTCCACGACCTCCTGCGGGCGAAGCTCCTCGTGTGGCCCGGCGGCCACACAACGCTGGAGGTCGAGGACAGCTGGGCGTCCTACGGCACCAAAGTGCGGGTGTACCTCAAGTACGAGCTGAGGCTATCGGGAGCGGACATCAAGATCTGGGGCATCGACCTCACCGACCCGGACTACACGGTGAACCCTAAGCGCTGCGCTCGGCTCATCCGTCAAGGCGTGTGCACTCATTCGGACGTGCGCACGGTTCTCGCCTTGGCGCTTCAAAGGGACGAGGTCCGCGAGTTCGTTCGTGCTCGGTTTGCATCGAGGTTCCGCTCGTTGATCGTCGACGAGGTGTACGACGCTAACGAGCTCGACATCGACGTCATCGAGCTCGCGGTCGAGGCCGGGGTGGGTGTGACTCTCGTCGGAGACGTTTGGCAGGCGCTATACGTCTTCCGTGGCGCTCGCCCAGAGATCGTGCCGCAACTTCTGGATCGCCACGGCTTCCGCTCCCTCATGCTCACCCGCTCGTTCCGATGGCAATCCGAGGAACAGGCCGAGCTCGCTGGCAAGTTGCGTAGCAGCGTGGGAGTCGTCCTTCCCGTGGCGACCGGGGACCAGCTGGGGTCTCTCGACGTAGTGCTTTCGCTGTGGTGGGCGCCTCTATGGGAGCTCGGCCCCGGAGTGTTGCCCATTGGGTTCCAGTCGTTCAAGGGCGGTCCCGAGGAAGCCGCTGCGATTCTCGTCCTGAACCACGTGACCAAGAGCCTGTTCAGCACCGAAGCGACGTATCTGAATGAGGCGGTCACATCGCTTTCGATCGACGACGAAGCCTTCTTCGTCAAGGCACAGCCCAGGCTTCAGCAGATCGTGGACGTGCTGAGCCAGGACGGGAAGGCGACTGCGAAGAAGGCACACGTGAAGACTGCCTACGCGCTGCTGTGCAGTCTGGTCGCAGACTTCTCACCCCGAACTGGCCTTGACCCCTGATGGTGGACACCTCGTAAGAGAGGATCTGCATCATGGGAAGACAGCGTCGGGAGTTCAGTCCGGAGTACAAGGACGAGGCCGTGAAGTTGGTGATCAACACTGGCCGGAGGGTTGCTGTGGTCGCTCGCGAGCTCGGTATCCAGGAGTCAACCCTGGGCCGGTGGGTCAAGGTGTTCAAGGAGCGCCAGGACGATGGTGACGGCGCGTTGAGCGAGACTGAGCGAGCCGAGCTGGCTCGGCTGCGCAAGGAGAACTCCGAACTGAAGTTGGACCGGGCGTTCCTGAAAAAAGCGTCTCTACTTCTTCGCCCAGGAAGCCTCGGATACGAACGTGAAGCGTTCGAACTGATGCACGCGGAGAAGAGCAACCACACGATCTCCCGGATGGCGCGGCTGCTGGAGGTCTCGAGGTCCGGGTACTACGCCTGGGCCAAGCGCCCGCCCTCGAAGCGGGCGGTTCGCGCTGAGCGGATCGAGGCCAAGGTGACCTGGTTCCACGGGGACTCTGACGAGGTCTCCGGAGCACCCCGGATCCTGGTCGACCTCCGCGAGGACGGCGAGACCATCTCCCGCAAGACCGTCGCGAAGACGATGCGCAAGCTCGGGCTGCGCGGGATCTGCCCCAAGCGGTGGAAGACGACAACGGTGACCGACAGCAGCGACACCTACCCGCCCGATGCGGTGAAGCGGCAGTGGGACACCGGCGTACTGAACGCCGTCTGGATCGGTGACATCAGCTACCTGAGGACCTGGGAAGGCCGGCTATACCTGGCGACCGTGATCGACGCGCACTCGCGGCGGGTGATCGGGTGGGCAATCGCTGATCACATGCGCACCGATCTGGTCGAAGACGCTTTGAAGATGGCCATCGCCCTGCGCGGCGAACGACCATCCCAGCGATCTTTCACGCCGACCGAGGAACCCAATACGCCTCGGACCAGATCACCCAGTTCGCGGCCCACAACGGCATCACCCGGTCGATGGGCCGGACCGGAGTCTGCTGGGACAACGCGATGGCCGAATCGTTCTTCGCAACGCTGAAGACCGAGTTCTACTACCGCCGCGTGTGGCCCACCAAGGCCGGCGCAGCCCAGGCCGTCGGCGCCTGGATCGAGGACCGTTACAACCGTCGACGGCGACACTCCTCGATCGGCCAGATCAGCCCCGTTGAGTTCGAACTGCAACACTGCATCCAGCCCGCTGCAGAACTTCAAGCCGCATAACCCGGTGTCCACGAAACGGGGTGAAGGCCAAACCCTCAAGCCCGTCCGCGCCAACTACACCAACCGCCTGCGGGACATTCAGACTCGCCTGCTGCATCCCTCGAGGCCGGCTCCTGGTCTGACGACCCACCAGGCAAAGGGCGGCGAGTGGACCTCTGTTGGAGTCTGCCTGAGGGAGACGGAGCGCGCCTTGCTGGGCAAGGGCCTCAGCGTTGAGGGCGACACCGACCCGGAAGCTGTACGTCGCGTGTACCCGTGCGCGCTTCAGCACTGTCGAGGTCGTCGCCTAATTGCGACGACCTCCGGAACCAACCCGCGCGATGAACGGCTGGGGCGTCTGTCCCCGAACGATCCGCGATCCGCGCTTAGAGTTGCGCTATGAGTGCCGGACATGGGCCATGCCCTATCTGCATGACGCTAGTGACGAACCTTTGGCCGCACCACACGCGCAAGTGCCTCGTGACCCAGTGCGGTCATCCTGTGGAGGAGATTCCCGGCGCCGAACGGGTTGACGACGTGTGGGAGTTGAGGGAGTACCGGTTCAGGTAGTTGTCGCAAGCGGACTGAATAGGTGCGTCATACCGCGAGTCGGACGCACTGATCTGCCGAAGAGGGGTCGCCTGATACCCGATCCCGCACCAGGCGGAACGACCGGAACTGCTCGACCATGTCCTAGACGTCGATCAGCTCGGCGATCTTGGCTGCGATGTCTGCCATCGAGTCTTCAGCAGTGCTCAACCCGTGTCGGGAGCCGAGCAAGGGGCTGACCTTCCGGACCTCTTCGTAGGTCGTCTCGTGCACGACGGGATCAGCTGGTCACGTGCCAGAAGCTCCGAGAGCTCCTTGTCAGAGACCCCCCGGTTGTCGACGCGCTTGAGCAGCGCAGGCGTGATAAGGACGAGACCCGCACGCGACTTCGCCAAGCCCCTGTCGATCTCTCGCATGAACGGTTGGCCGAGCAGGATGTCCTTCTCGCTGAACCAGACCGACACGCCTTCGGCTTCGAGCAGGTCGTTCAGCTCCGTAGCGACACCGCGGCGGTCGTCCCACGCATGGCAGAGTGGCCTTGACCCCTGATGGTGGACACCTCGTAAGAGAGGATCTGCATCATGGGAAGACGAGCGTCGGGAGTTCAGTCCGGAGTACAAGGACGAGGCCGTGAAGTTGGTGATCAACACTGGCCGGAGGGTTGCTGTGGTCGCTCGCGAGCTCGGTATCCAGGAGTCAACCCTGGGCCGGTGGGTCAAGGTGTTCAAGGAGCGCCAGGACGATGGTGACGGCGCGTTGAGCGAGACTGAGCGAGCCGAGCTGGCTCGGCTGCGCAAGGAGAACTCCGAACTGAAGTTGGACCGGGCGTTCCTGAAAAAAGCGTCTCTCTTCTTCGCCCAGGAAGCCTCGGATACGAACGTGAAGCGTTCGAACTGATGCACGCGGAGAAGAGCAACCACACGATCTCCCGGATGGCGCGGCTGCTGGAGGTCTCGAGGTCCGGGTACTACGCCTGGGCCAAGCGCCCGCCCTCGAAGCGGGCGGTTCGCGCTGAGCGGATCGAGGCCAAGGTGACCTGGTTCCACGGGGACTCTGACGAGGTCTCCGGAGCACCCGGATCCTGGTCGACCTCCGCGAGGACGGCGAGACCATCTCCCGCAAGACCGTCGCGAAGACGATGCGCAAGCTCGGGCTGCGCGGGATCTGCCCCAAGCGGTGGAAGACGACAACGGTGACCGACAGCAGCGACACCTACCCGCCCGATGCGGTGAAGCGGCAGTGGGACACCGGCGTACTGAACGCCGTCTGGATCGGTGACATCAGCTACCTGAGGACCTGGGAAGGCTGGCTATACCTGGCGACCGTGATCGACGCGCACTCGCGGCGGGTGATCGGGTGGGCAATCGCTGATCACATGCGCACCGATCTGGTCGAAGACGCTGAAGATGGCCATCGCCCTGCGCGGCGAACGACCATCCCAAGTGATCTTTCACGCCGACCGAGGAACCCAATACGCCTCGGACCAGATCACCCAGTTCGCGGCCCACAACGGCATCACCCGGTCGATGGGCCGGACCGGAGTCTGCTGGGACAACGCGATGGCCGAATCGTTCTTCGCAACGCTGAAGACCGAGTTCTACTACCGCCGCGTGTGGCCCACCAAGGCCGGCGCAGCCCAGGCCGTCGGCGCCTGGATCGAGGACCGTTACAACCGTCGACGGCGACACTCCTCGATCGGCCAGATCAGCCCCGTTGAGTTCGAACTGCAACACTGCATCCAGCCCGCGGCAGAACTTCAAGCCGCATAACCCGGTGTCCACGAAACGGGGTGAAGGCCAGAGAAGAGGTCGCGAAGGTCGGGTTGCTGACCTCGCAACTCGACCGTGCGGCGATAGGGAGTCAGCGCCCGGACTTGGTCAGGGGTGTAGGTCACGGACGCAGCTGCCCGGCGACCACCTCGGCCGCGTTCGGCCCCCGACTGACCCGCCCACGCTGCTGGACCCGCCTCCACTGCTCCGGTACTGGGAAGCCGGTGGGGTGTAGTAGGAGGGGGACCGATAGTACGACCGAGATCCCCCATGAACAGGGCAGCTCGCGGCACCGCTCGACGTGCGATGGCCTTGTACTGGTGCGGTGCAACGCATGGATCGATGCTACTCAAGGCCATCGACACTGCTTGCTCAGCGAACGTCATGGCCGCTGCGCGGCCATCGGGTCTGTCCGACTATCGGTGTAAGTGGCGGTTTCCATGGTTAGAGGTTCTCCGGTGCTGGCATGCGGTCGGCGAAGGTGATGGCGAAGGCGTTGAGGGCTGGCTTCCACCGCATGGTCCATCGTGTCTGACCGGTGCCCTTGGGGTCCAGCGACCTGGTGACCATGTAGAGGTACTTCATCGCGGCCTGCTCGGTCGGAAAGTGGCCCCGCACCGTGACCGCGCGGCGGTGTCAGCGACGGATGAAAACTGACCCCGGAGCGTCGGCCGAATATTGACCCCCTTCGACCGGACTGTCGACTCAATCGAGTCGATGGAGCGAAGGAGTTGTTGTCAGTGGAGGACTGGGCCGAGATCCGCAGGCTGTACCGGGCGGAGAGGTTGCCGATCAAGACGATCGCACGGACGTTCGGGGTTTCGAGGAACACGGTGCGTGCTGCGGTCGCCTCGGACGGGCCACCGCGCTATGAGCGGAAGCCGACGGGGTCGGCGGTGGATGCGTTCGAGGATGCGATCCGGGTGCAGCTGGCGGCGGTGCCGACGATGCCGGCCACGGTGATCGCCGAGCGGGTCGGCTGGGACCGTGGGATCACGGTGTTCAAGGAGCGGGTCGCTGAGTTGCGGCCGGCGATCTGCCGGTCGATCCGGCGGGCCGGACGACCTATGTGGCTGGTGAGATCGCGCAGTGCGACCTGTGGTTCCCGCCGATCCAGTTGCCGGTGGGGTTCGGACAGACCCGGACTTCGGCGCAGCTGCCGGTGCTGACGATGGTGACCGGGTACTCCCGCTGGCTGTCGGGGGTCTTGATCCGCGTCCCGCCGCGCCGAGGACCTGTTCGCCGGCTGGTGGCAACTGATCCATGGCCTGGGTGCGGTGCCCGGCGGACTCTGGTGTGGGACGGCGAGTCAGCGATCGGCCGCAACCGCGGTGGCCGGGTCGAGCTGACCGGCGACTGCCAGGGTTTCCGTGGGGTGCTCGGCACCAAGGTGATCGTCCTCAAGCCACGAGAGCCCGAGCACAAGGGCATCGTCGAGCGCGCCCACGACTACCTGGAACGGTCCTTCCTGCCCGGCCGCACCTTCGCCTGGCTAGCCGACTTCAACATCCAGTTGCAGACGTGGCTGGCGACGGTGAACGCCCGCACGAGAAGGGTGTTGGGCGCCCCACGGACGGATCGGCGCGGACCACAGGCGATGGTGGGGTTGCCGCCGGTGGCCCCGGCGACCGGGTGGCGCTCGGCGACCCGGTTGGCCCGTGATCACTACGTGCGCCTGGACTCCAACGACTACTCGGTCCACCCTGCGGTGATCGGCCGCCGGATCGAGGCCGTGGCGGACCTGGACCGGGTCAGGGTGTTCTGCGAGGGACGTGTCGTCGCGGACCATCAGCGGGGTCTGGGCCTGGCACCAGACCCTCACCGACCCCGACCACCTACGGGCCGCCGACCTGTTGCGCCGCACTCGGATCGGCGCCCTACGTCCCATGCGCGGGAAGCAGGTCGAGCAGCGGGCGCTGACCGACTACGACACCGCCCTCGGCATTTCCTTGGACGCCGACGTGCACGCCGAGGTGGACGCCGAGGGTGGGTGCGCGTCGTGACCGCACGCAAGACCACCTCGACGGCGGCCTCGAGCCAGTCGAGTCGGGATCTGACCGGCGAGGTCGCGTTCCTGACCCGGGCGTTGAAGGCGCCCACGTTGCGCGAGGCGGTCCCCCGGCTGGCCGAACGAGCGCGCAGCGAGTCCTGGACGCACGAGGAGTTCCTGGTCGCCTGCCTGCAACGTGAGGTCGCAGCCCGGGAGTCCCACGGCGGCGAGGGCCGCATCCGCGCCGCCCGGTTCCCCGCTAGGAAGAGCCTGGAGGAGTTCGACTTCGACCACGCCCGCGGGCTCAAACGCGACCTGATCGCCCACCTGGGCACCCTGGACTTCGTCACCGCCCGCGAGAACGTGGTCTCCTCGGCCCACCCGGCACCGGCAAGACCCACCTGGCCACCGGCATCGCGATCCGCGCCTGCCAAGCCGGGCACCGCGTCCAGTTCGCCACCGCATCCCAATGGGTCGCCCGACTCGCCGACGCCCACCACGCTGGCCGGCTCCAAGACGAGCTCGTCCGACTGGGCCGCTACCCGCTCATCGTCGTCGACGAGGTCGGCTACATCCCCTTCGAACCCGAAGCCGCGAACCTGTTCTTCCAACTCGTGAGTTCCCGCTATGAACGAGCCTCCCTGATCGTCACCTCAAACAAGCCGTTCGGCCGCTGGGGCGAGGTCTTCGGCGACGACGTGGTCGCCGCCGCCATGATCGACCGGCTCGTCCACCACGCCGAGGTCGTCGCACTCAAGGGCGACTCCTACCGGCTCAAAGACCGCGACCTCGGCCGCGTGCCGGCGTCGTCAACCGAAGAACCATGACCGAGGGGGTCAATTTCAACCGGCGAAAGGGGGTCAATTTACGACCGGCGTTGACAGGCGGTAGCGGGCGTTCAACGACTCGATCGCGTTCGTCGAGCACAGCACCTTGCGGATCTCGGCGTCGTAGTCGAGGAACGGGGTGAACTGCTCCCATGCTGAGCGCCATAGGCCGCTGATCGCGGGGTAGGGCTTGCCCCACTTCTCGTCGAACTCCTCGAACGCCCGCCAGGCCGCGTCCCGGGTCGGGGCGCGTAGATCGGTTTCAGATCGGTCGCGATCTGTCCCGAGTACCGCTTCGAGGCGTAGCGGAAGGTGTTGCGGATCAGGTGGATCACACAGGTCTGCACGATCGCCTGGCCGTACACCGCCCCCACCGAGTCGGGCAGGCCCTTGAGGCCGTCACAGATCACGAAGAAGATGTCCTCCACACCACGGTTCTTCAGCTCGGTCAACACCTGAAGCCAGAACTTCGCCGACTCCCCACCACCGGCGCCGGCCCAGATGCCGAGGATGTCCTTGTGCCCGGCCAGGTCGACCCCGATCGCGGCGTAGATCGGACGGTTCCCGACCTGGCCGTCGCGGACCTTGACGTAGATCGCGTCGATGAACACCGCGGCGTAGACCTTCTCCAACGGCCTCGAGGTCCACTCGGCCATCTCGGCCACAACCTTGTCGGTGATCCGCGAGATCGTGTCCTTCGACAACGACGCCCCGTAGATCTCAGCGAAGTGGGCGCTGATCTCCCCAGTCGTCACGCCCTTTGCCGAGAGTGACAACACGATCGTGTCGACATCACCGAGCCGTCGTTGGCGTTTGCCCACGATCACCGGACTGAAGCTGCCATCACGATCACGCGGGACGGTGATCTCGATCGGCCCGACGTTGTCGGTCAGCACCGTCTTGGTCCGCACCCCGTTGCGGGAGTTCCCGCCATTGCGGCCGACGACCTCGTGCTTGATCATAGCCCAGGTGCTCAGACATCTCCTCGTCCAGAGCGGTCTCGATCACCGTCTTGGTCAGCGCCTTCAACATCCCGTCCGGCCCGGTCAACGCGACCCCACGTGCTCGTGCGGTGCGGACCAGCTCCCAGCGATCTCGAGCTCCTCGAGTGACGGCTCAGCGCCTACCTGAGTGTCGCGATCCTGCTCGGTTACTTCGTCTGGCGGTGACACCGCCGCATCCTCTGGTGGGCTCACAGAGCTCAGTGTTTCGGTCATCGTGACTCCATCCCGCCAACCCACCGGTCAGCGTGTCGAGCCACTTACACCGTTCTTCGGACAGTCCCCGGCCATCCGGTCATGCCGCTGACGGCCTTCTCAGCGTTGAGCCTTCAGGCTTGCGGCCGAGGAAGCGGCCACCAGCATGTCGGGGACTGCGAGGGCGGGGAGGCCGTCGAGCCACGCGCTCAGGTCGAGGGTCGTGCGTGGCAGATAGGTGCCGATGGGTCGCAGTTCGGTGGGAGTTCGCGAGCGCGGCGCGAACGGCTTTGTCGGTGAAGACGGCGTCGCAGTACGCGTATGCGACGGAGGCGGCGTCGATGTCGGTGATGTCGTTGGTGTCCCACCGGTGGTTCGGGTTGCGGTGGTAATGGGTCTTGATGCTGATGGCGACCTGGGTGTGTGGCATTGCTGCCATGAGGCGTCGAGCGTCGTCGTCGCTGTCCAGTTGTCGCGTGCCATCTCGGGCGCGTTGCTCGTTGACTCGGTTGATGGTGTCGAGCCATTCGTGCGCGACCTCTCGTGCAGACACGACATCGCGCAGGCGCCCGCGCCGCCAGCGCGAGTCCTTGGCGAGGCGTTCGGTGAGGTCGAGTTCGAAGGCGAGTCGGCTCTGCGCGCCTTCTCGTGACTTCTCTGGGTCATAGCCGTACTGGGTGCGGAGCGTGGGCACTTCTTCGTCGCTCGGTCCGTCGAGCATTCCTCGTTCGACCGTGTAGTTGGCGTGGCGGATGAACTGCTCGTACTCGACGTCACCCATCTCCAGTCGCGCTGAGTCGGAGCCGTCGCTCCCGTCAGCGTTGCGGATGGACATACCTCCTCGCATCCCGAAGGCATGGCCGAAGGTGGGCCGAACGAGCGGGAACGGGAGCGACCGGGAGGGCTCGTCGAAGATGTCCTCGATGCCTGCTTCGACTTCGAGTTGAGCAATTTCGGTGCGCCCGAGCAGGTAATTGAAACCCGACAGTTCTTCCATGATGTCTGCGATGTCGTGGCGTTGTCGCGGGCTCTTGATGGCCGTGATCTCCACAGATGTTCGCCGGATAGCGGAAATAGCGCCCGCTTCTCTCGTACGGCGCGCCTCGTCGCGCCAAGGAGGTTGGCATAGCCACGGTGGGCCGTACTGGCGTCGACCATGGCACGGGCAAGCTCGATGAAGTGATTGATGTCCAGGTACACGAGCGGCATTTGGGGTCGCATCACCACTGCCCAGACAAGGCGGTCCGCCATCGGCACCCTGCTCACTGCGAGTCGCCGTGAGTCGCCTCTGCTCGTTCGGTGAGCCAGCGAATCTGGGAGTGCTTGCTGATGCGCTCGTAGGCCGTGTCTTGGGCTTCCGTCAGCCTGAGCATGCAGATGACGAAAAGCCAGAAGAGCTGCTCGGCAAGGAGGTGGTCGCCGACGCTGCCATCAGTTCGGAACTGTTCGCGGTGGTGTGCAAGGTCATCACGGGTGGTGACGACTCGTTCGACCCACTGGTCGGGGTCGATAACGATGAGGTCGAGGAACGGCTGTCCGGCGAGGTCGACGCAGTGCTGGACTCGTTTGGCGTACTTGACCCACTTGCCGTTTGCTCGGCGGTGCTTGTCGAACGAGTCGAGTGCGGCGCTGACGTTCATGATGCGGTCTTCGAGGACCATGCCTTCGCGGTATCGAGTGGCCATCACCCGGCTCAGTTCCGTCCGATAGTCGGCAGCAACCGCGAGCCACCGGCCGACACTCTCGATACCTCCCACGTCGTCGAAGGTGAAGTACATGTCGTGGTCCTTGACCGGCTCACACGGAGCGGAGCGGTTGGACCAGCGGACGTAGTAGGTGATGTCGTGCCGCATCGTTCCCATCGCAGTCCCGGCTAGGGAGAGCGCTGGAAGTGTCGGGTGGTGCAGGACGACCTTCTCGAACTGGGCGGCCTTCCCGACCGCAATGGACACCAGATGTTGGAAGTTGCTGGCAACGTCGAGGGTGACATCGAGTGGTTTCGGCTCTTCCGTTTGGAGACGTAGCACCCACTGCTGCGCGACACCCAGGTCGTGGACATGGTCGCCCGTACCGCTGAGCGCTTGTGCGAGGCGCAGGACGACGCCGTCGTACTCGACGGTGAACGACGGGAGGGTCTTGGCGGTGACGACGGCGAACACGTCCTTGTCAGTGCCAACCATTCGGGGCCACTCGACTTCGAGGCCGGTGTGCTTGACCCAGCCGGTGAGGTGGCGCATGTCGATGACGAGCCTGTCGATGCCTAGTTCGTCAGGGTCGTCGAACGAGGCTCCTTCGAGGAACCTATTGACGTGAACCTTTTCGACGCGTTCGTCCATGTCGTACTCGCGGACGCTGAGTCGGAAGGAGTCGAGGAGCGTGTAGGCGCGGTTCTCGACCCTGCCGAGGATCAGCGGGTAGGTCTGCGTCTCGCCTCGGTCGGCTCGGTACTTTCTCCTGCACTGAGCCGTCGCCGAGCACGTTGTCGAGCCAGACCACAGGCCGTAGTTCGTCCTGGAGGTGAAGGGTGCCGCCGTCGTCGGCGTTCCAGTTCAGGGTGCCGAAGACTTGGTGGTCTTCATGGTCCGGTAACCACCAGCGGCCCTGCAGTTCGAGCGTTTCGGTCATCGACTTACCTGGCAGTGCCCGCGCTGGCGAAACTGCCGCGTCCCAAGCACTCGTCGCCTGGCCATCGGAGGTCCCTCCACGTGCGCGACCCTGTCACAGAATCGCACTCACATGCTTGATCCGCGCGTTGACGTAGGCGCGTCTTTCCGCCATAGACGCGGGTGGGCAGTGGGCGAGTGCCAGGGGCGCGGAGGGCGCCCCGCCTGCTCAGGTCCTGGCCACCACCGGTGGCGGACGAGGAGATTCCACCGGTCTCATTCGCAAGGCGTCGCTGAGCACCTGCATCGCGGAGACGCTGATGTCGGGGGAGACGTGTCCGTAGATGTCGCCGGTGATGCTGATCGATGAGTGGCCCAAGATCTCCGAGACCACCTTGAGCGGGACGCCGTTGGCGAGCATGGTGCTGGCGGCCGAGTGCCGGAGGGTGTGGAGGCCGATGCTGGGCAGGCCGGCCTGGTCGGCGGCCACCTTGAGAGCGCGGAGCGCGTTGCGCGGGTCGCAGGGCTCGCCGAAGGCGGTGGTGAACACGTATCCGGTCTCTTTCCATTGCGAGCCCGCACGGTCCCGCTCGGCTGCCTGGCGCGTACGGAGCTGCTGGAGGATCCCGGCCGTGCGGTCGGTGATGGGCACCTCGCGTCGGGACTTCGCCGTCTTCGTGCTCGTCGTGACCAGCTCGCCGTCCTCCCGGGTCAAGGTGCCGCGGATCTTGAGCCAGCCACCGTCCTCCTTGACGTGGCTGCGCCACTTGAGCGCCAGCGCCTCACCGCGGCGGAGGCCGGTGTTGACCAGGAACTCGAAGAGCAGGCTGTAGCGGGTGTCACGGGAAGCCTCGAGAAGGAGCTTCACCTGTTCTGGAGTGAGGTACTCCGCTTCCTTGACCTCGACTCGCGGGCGGGTGATCGCGGCCACGGGATTGTCGGCGAGCTCGCGGTCCTTGACCGCGGCGTCGAAGACGGCGCGCAGGATCGTGTAGGCGTTGCGTCGGGTGGAGTCGCTGAGCCCCTCGCGCCGAAGCTCGGCCAGCCACCCATCGACCGCGCTCGGCCGCACCCGGTGCATGGGCGTCGCGCCGAGCTGGCTGCCGATGATGTGGTGGCGGGCGACAGCGGCGTACATCGTCTTGGTGCTCGTCTTGCGGTCCGAGTTCGCCAGGGTGGTTTTGATCCAGGTCTCGGCGTACTGGTCGACCAGTTGGCGGGTGTCACGGGCCGGAAGCTCCTTCTTCAACCTGGCCCGGACCTCCTCGGCCCTCTGACGGGTCTCCTTGGCGGTCTTTCCGGTGACCGTCGCGCGCTTGCGGACGCCGTCCGCGTCGGTGTGGCGGATCAGGATCTGCCAGCGACCGTCCTTGCGCTGGACAGGTCGAGATCCTTCGCCGTTGGCGCGTCGGGTCGGTGTGGCCATGGACCAAGCGTATGACCCGTTGACCTCGGCGAACCCGATTACCGACGAGCTGTGGACAAGCAGTCGCTTCCTTCGGGGCTCATCGGTGGGAGACTGTTTGCGAAGGCTCGACGATGCGACAGGAGGCAGCCATGACGGGACCGTTGGTGATCGATCGCCACGCGATCGAGGCCCTATGTCTGAAGTACGCCGTGCGTCGCCTCCTGCTGTTCGGCTCCGCCGGTACGGATCGCTTCGACGAAGCGACCAGCGACATCGACTTCCTGGTCGAGTTCGACGACGCACCTGTGAGTCGCTTCGATGCCTACTTCGGCCTCAAGGAGGACCTTGAGGCTCTCTTCGGGCGCCCGGTCGACCTCGTCTCGGCGGCCGCCCTGGAGAACCCGTACTTCGCGGAGTCCGTCGCCAGCACCAGTCGAGAGCTGTATGCAGCCTGAGGCGCCGGCGCTGATCTGGGACGCCAGACGAGCAGCAGGTCGCGTCCTCGAGTTCGTGGCGGGTCGGAGCTGGGACGACTACCAACAAGACGTCATGCTCCGCTCCGCGGTCGAACGTCAGTTCCAGATCATCGGCGAGGCGCTCAATCGGCTCAGCAAGGTCGATCCAGGCACCGCGGGTCGGGTCCCGGACCTCGCCCGTATCGTCGCCTTCCGCAACGTCCTGGTCCACGGCTATGCGCAGATCGACGACGCGTTGGTCTGGGAAGTCGCCTCGACCCGGGTCCCGGAGCTGACGGCTGTGCTGGCCGGGCTCCTGGATGGCCCGTGAGCGGCGTTCTCTGAGCGAGGCACCGACTAACGCGAGCCTCTGAACCAGCCGTCGGGTCGCCGACCCGACGGGGTCCGCAGCCGCTCGAGCTCGTCGCTCACGCTGCTCCACTTCGCGGCGTCCAGCTCGCCGTCCTCGGCGCGTGCCCGGAGTTGGCGGAGCACGTTGCGGCAGGCGGTGGGGGAGCCGAGGACGGCGGCGACGTGGTCGTCGAGGGTGATGGTGGGCGCCGGCTTCTCGACGTACTCGATCGCGATAGCGCCGTTCTTGGCTGCCCGACGCTCCTCGTAGCCAGCCCGGCGGCAGGCCTGGGAGCACCACTGCTGGGGCCGCCCGCGCCGCGGTGTGGAGGGCACGTAGAACGGCTGTCCGCAGCGCGGGCACGTGCGTTCGTCCACCATGCCAACGACCCTACGACAATTAAGTACGGACGAAAAGACTCCGAGAATGCACTAGGTGTGTGGGTCATGGCCATTGAACGAATACGTCTTGGTTCTCGGCAGCAACGGTTGAGGACGTCGGCAGGCGTGGCTCTGTGTCGGTTGCTCGCTGCACGTCGTTGCAGGGCGGATCGATGCAGCAGAGCAGTAGGTAGGGGAGCGCGGCGTTCAGGCTCGCTCGGATCCCGTCCGGACTCGCGAGGGCCTCGGCCCTGACGAGGTGTCCTGGAATTGCCCAGACCGAGAAATCCGCTTGTGCGCGACAGCTGCGTCGTCGCAGGTCGGGAGAGGGGGACGCGGGGGGACGCAGGGGGAACGCAGAGCGTCCCGACGCAAGCGTCCCCCCGAAAGTTCCGTCGCTGTGATCGCCGAGACCTCTTTGGCCTCCATAGGTGAACAAACCCGACTGGAGGAAACCATGAACGTCAAGCTGCTCTACCGCATCCGGAGGTCGTCGCGATCCTGAGTATCAGCCGCTCGAAGGTTTACGAGTTGCTGAGCTCCGGCACCCTGCCCTCGGTCCACATCGACCGCACCCGGCTGGTCCGGCATGAGGACCTGGTCGCCTACGTCGAGTCCCTACCCATGGCCGGGTGAGGGCGACGGCCAGCCACTCGGTGCGGCGACAGTTGGCGCGCCGAGCTGCAAGCGAGAACCGCACCAACGAGATCCTGCGACGGAGCCGCGAGGTCAACGACCTCGGCGAACAGGTCGAGATCGCACTCCGCACTCGTGCCGCCACCATCCAGCGCACTGAGCGCCGCGCTGGTGAGCTGCTGTCCAGGCTGACCCGCGACTACGGCCTCTCGATGGAGCGCGCGCTCGAATTGGGTGGCGATGTGGTGAGCCGCGCGGACGGACTGCGCCTGCGTCGCCAGTACGAGCGCTCGGCCACGTCGTGATCAAGCCGAGCCACCGTCGCCTTTGCCACTTCAAACGGGCGAAATGACCTGGTCTCGTGACTATGCTCGGGCCGAAGACATTCAGCTCGGGAGAGGTGCTCATGACGGACCCGGATGCCGTGTCCGTCGAGCCGCTTGCCAACCCCATCATCAACCCGCCATACGCGGTTCCGACGCGTCACTTTGAGATCGGTCCGACCGGGCCGACCGGGACGATCATCGAGTCACGCAGGCCGAGCGAGTCCTACATCCCGGTCGCAACGGTACGCAAGGGTCGCGCGAAGGGCGCCGACCAGAGTGTCCAGGAGGTGCTCACCCTCACCCACGAGCAGGTCGTCAAGAACACCCTGATCGACGAGCTGCGCGGCGAGGTCGCGGTCTGGCGCAACCGGCGGTACGACGGGGTCACGCCGATCAGCCGCAAGCTGCTGGAGCACTGGGCCGATCCGGATCGGGACAACCGGGTCCTCTTCGCCCAGCGCGAGGCAGCCGAGACCGCGATCTTCTTGGCTGAGGTGAGCGGCCGCAAGACGTCGTACGGCGTGATCCGCGACTGGCGCACCGAGCTCGGCGAGGTCAACGACGAGCACAACGCCGGCCTGCCACGTGTAGCGCTGAAGATGGCGACCGGTTCGGGCAAGACCGTCGTGATGGCGATGCTGATTGCCTGGCAGACGCTCAACAAGGTGAGCCAGCCCGCGAGACCCGCGCTTCGTCAGCCGGTTCCTCGTCGTCACGCCCGGCATCACCATCCGCGACCGCCTCCGTGTGCTGCAGCCGAGCGACCCGGGCAACTACTACGACCTGCGCGACCTGATCCCGCCCGACCTGCGTGGGCAACTCGGCAAGGCGCAGATCCTGATCACCAACTACCACGCCTTCCTGCTCAAGGACGCGCGCGAGATCAAGGGCGTGTCCAGCACGACTCGCAAGATCCTGACCCAGGGCGAGAGCGACCCGTTCAAGGAGACCGAGCCGGCGATGGTGGCCCGAGTCCTGCGCGGCTGGGGTGTGGAAGCGGGAGGCGACAGAGCAGATCGTCGGTCATCAACGACGAGGCGCACCACTGCTACGGAACAAGCCGATCGACCCTCGAGGAGGACGCCGAAGCGGAGGACTCCGAGGCCAAGGAGCGCAACCTCGAGGCGCGCGCGTCTGGTTCTACCGGGATCCAGGCGATCGCCCAGGTGGTCGGCGTCAAGCAGGTCTACGACCTCTCGGCCACACCGTTCTACCTCGGCGGCTCCGGCTACAACCGAGGGCTACATCTTCCCGTGGGTGGTCAGCGACTTCTCGCTGATGGACGCCATCGAGTCCGGCATCGTCAAGGTGCCCCGCATCCCGGTGGACGACGACGCCGCCGGCACGAAGCCGTGACCTACCTGCAACCTGTGGGATCGGGTCGGCAAGCAGCTGCCCAAGAAGGGCGCGAATCGAAGGACTCGACGGCCCGCTGGGTTCCCCCGACGAGCTCAGACGGTGCGTTGCGCAGCCTCTACCGCTCCTACGAGCGAGCCTTCGCGCATTGGGAGAAGGAGCTTCAGCCGCACGGCAGACACCCCCAGTGTTCATCGTGGTCTGCCCCAACACCGTAGTGTCGAAGTTGGTCTACGACTGGATCGCTGGCACCGACCTGACCCGCGACGACGGCAGTGCCGTGACTTCGTCCGGACAACCTCCCACTCTTCGACAACTTCGACGACGGTGTCGCCGCTCGCTCGTCCGCGCACGATCCTGGTCGACTCCGCACAGCTCGAGACCGGCGAGAGCATGAAGAAGGACTTCAAGAGAGGCCGCCGCCGCCGAGATCGAGGCATTCAAGACGGAGCTCCGGCTGCGCAATCCCGGCGTCGACCTCGACGACATCACCGACGAGGACCTGCTGCGCGAGGTGATGAACACCGTCGGCAAGACAGGCCGCCTCGGCGAGCAGATCCGCTGCGTGGTCTCGGTCGCGATGCTCACCGAAGGCTGGGACGCCAACACCGTCACCCACATCCTCGGCATCCGCGCCTTCGGCAGCCAACTGCTGTGCGAACAGGTCGTCGGACGGGGGCTGCGCCGCCGGTCCTACGACGTCAACGAGGACGGCTTCTTCGAGCCGGAGTACGCAGCCGTGTACGGCGTACCGTTCGCGTTCATCCCGACCGATCGGCCAGTGGTAGACCCCAAGCCTCCGAGACCCTCGACCTTGGTGCGGACAGTCGAGGGCCGGGAGCGTCTGCGCCTCACCTGGCCAAACCTCACCGGCTATCGGATCGAACTTCCCGACGATGGCATGTGGCTGTCCGATGACCTGGACAACTTCGTGATCGGTCCCGGCACGGTGCCGACCTGGACCGAAGCCGCCCCGATCGTCGGCGAGAGCGAAAGGATCGAGGACGCGCCCGAGCACCAGCGAGCAGGCGAGGTGGCCTTCCGCCTAGCCGCGCGGCTGGTCAAGACGCACTTCGCACTGGGGCCGGAGTCGCGAGATGGTGAGCGCGAGAATCCGCGGCCCTGGCTCTTTCCGGAACTGGTCAAGCTCTGCCGCCAGTGGATCGACGCGGCCGTCGTCATTGAGCCCGGCTTCGAGCTCAGCTATCTCACTCGTTTCGTCTCTTGGCAGGCGCGTGCCGCCGATGCGGTCTACCAGGCGGTGATCCGGCAGGAGAACAACCGGCTGGCCCGCCTTCGGCCGATGCTGCGCCCGTTCGAGCCGGAGGGTTCCACGGCCGAAGTCGCCTTCCACACCCGAAAGGTCGCGATTGTCGCGGATCCGGACCGGTGCGAGGTCAGCCATGTCGTTCTGGACGGTCCCGAAGGCAACACCTGGGAGCAACTGATGATGGCCTACGCCGAGGCGCACCCACGGGTTGCGCGTCGTACGTGAAGAACGACCACCTCGGCTTCGCGATCCCCTATGTCCACCAGGGCCGGAGCCACGACTACATCCCGGACTTCCTGTTGCGCCTGAGACGACCGGAGGGGGAGCGCTTCGACCGCACGCTGGTAGTGGAGATCTCTGGCGCCCAGAAGCGGGTCCACTCGCCGCTGTCGTCGGACACCAAGGTCGCCGTGGCTCGCGATGCGTGGTGTGTGGCCGTCAACAACCACGGCGGTTTCGGCCGCTGGGGCTACCTCGAGGTCACGCACATGCCCACCCTCAAGCAGACCCTCGATGACGCGATCCAGGCGCTGTACGACGATGGTCCGATCGTCGGTGACGTCGACGGATTCTTGTTCAACTCCGACGAGGAAGGAACCGGCTGATGCCTCCGCGGAAGAGGGCGACCGGCCCCACGCCGATCGACTCGATCAAGCACGGCGACAAGAGGCGCAACCTGCCGACCGCCGACGCACAGGAGTTCGTCACGCCGCAGATCGAGGAGGCTCGACAGATCCTCGTCGAACGCAACCCGAGCCTCGACCCGCAGCTGGTGTGGCGGGGCAAGTACGGCGACGAGTCGGCCGCCGCGATCGAGGACGCCGCAACGCTCCTGGCGGATGCGCCGCCGATCTACATTCAGGAGAAGATCGACCCGCGGGTCCTGGTGGAGAACCTGCGCCGCACGGCCGCACAGCCCGAGGACGAGCCGGAGCTGACCCTCTTCGACACCTTCGACGGGCTCGACGAGCTGGACCTCGTCGACTTCTACCAACACGCAGTCGAACTGGTCCAACCGGATGATCCTCGGCGACTCACTCCAGGTGATGGGGTCGCCTCGCGGAACGCGAGGAGCTTCGCGGCCAGGTCCAGATGATCTATCTCGATCCGCCCTACGGCATCAAGTTCGGCTCCAACTGGCAGGCCTCCACGCGCAAGCGCGACGTCAAGGACGGCAAGCTCGAGGACGCGGCCCGCGAGGCAGAGCAGATCAAGGCCTTCCGCGACACCTGGGAGATGGGCATCCACTCCTATCTGTCCTACCTACGTGATCGGCTGCTCGTCACCCGGGAACTGCTCACCGAGTCCGGCTCTTGCTTCGTACAGATCGGCGACGAGAACGTGCACCTGGTTCGGAGCTTGATGGACGAAGTCTTCGGAGCAGAGAACTTCGTGAGCTTCGTTTCCTTCCGGACGACGAGCGGCTCGGGCAGCTTCGCCGGAGGGACTCGTGTCCTATCGTCCGTGAACGACTATCTGATCTGGTTCGCCAAGGACCTAAATCAAGTCAAGTACAGGCAGTTGTTCCGCACGAAGGAGTTGGGCGGTCAGGGTGCCGGCCAATACACGTGGATTGAGGAGTCGAGCGGCCTCCTTCGCTCGCTCAAAGGCGGCGAGTCGGTTCCAGCCGACGCTCGAGTATTCCAGCCGACGGCGATGACCTCGCAGACAACACGAACCGGTCAGACGACGGTCTTTCCGATCGAAGTGCGTGGCAAGGAATACCGGCCCTCCAAGGGCGGTTGGAAGACCAACCGTGACGGTATGAAGCGGTTGGTCGATGCACAGCGACTCATGGGCATCGGGAACACATTGCGGTACGTGCGCTTCCTTGATGACTTGAATCGCCCCGGGTCTGATGGAGGCTCTCAATCCATGGAGGATGAGAGTCATGTCAGCACCGAAGAAGTTCAGCGACGAGCTGCGTGAGCGAGCCACGAGGATGGCGGTCGAGCTGCGGCGCGATCCGGCCACCAGGGGTGGCGCGATCCGTCGAGTGGCAGAGCAGTTGGGGATGCACCCGGAGACCCTGCGGAACTGGGTCCGGCAGGCCGAGATCGACGAGGGCCATCGTCCGGGGACCTCGAGCGGCGACGCGGAGCGGATCAGGCAGCTTGAGGGCGAGGTCAAGGAACTCAAGCGTGCCAACGACATCTTGCGGACGGCGTCGGCGTTTTTCGCCGCGGCGGAGCTCGACCGCAAACTGAAGTGATCGTGGCCTACATCGAGGAGAACCGGGAACGGTTCGTCGAAGGCCGCCGGCTCGGGGTCGAGCCGATCGTCGAGGTCCTGTCCCAAGCAGGAGTCGAGATCGCCCCGAGCACCTACTACGCCGCCAAGACCCGGCAGCCCTCGGCACGTGAAGTCCGAGACGCTGAGCTGGTGCCGCTGATCCGCAAGGTCCACCAGGACAACATCGGCGTGTACGGCGCCCGGAAAGTGTGGGGCGAGATGAACCGCCTAGGCCACTCGGTGGCTCGCTGCACGGTCGAACGGCTGATGAAGGCCGAAGGGCTACGTGGCATCCCGCGGGAGAAGACCCGCAGGACCACCATCGGCGACGGCGCTGAGACCGAGCGGCCAGCTGACCTGGTCGAGCGGCAGTTCCTCGCCACCGGACCCAACCAGCTGTGGGTGGCCGACCTGACCTATGTCCGCACCCACGCGGGGTGGACCTACGTCGCGTTCGTCCTGGACGTCTTCAGCAGGATGATCGTCGGCTGGCAGGTATCCACCTCGCTGCGCACCGATCTGGCACTCGACGCCCTCGACATGGGGCTGTGGTCGCGTCAACGGGCCGGGCAGGACGTCACCGGCCTGGTGCATCACAGCGACCGCGGAGTCCAATATCGAGCGATTCGCTACACCGAGCGGCTCGCAGAAGCCGAGGCCGTGGCGTCGGTCGGATCCAAGGGCGACAGCTACGACAACGCGATGGCCGAGGCGCTGAACTCGCTGTTCAAGGCCGAGTGCATCCGCAACCCGGTGATGCGCCCCAAGGGCGGCTGGAAGTCCGTCGGCGATGTCGAGATCGCAGTCGCCGAGTACGTCGACTGGTTCAACCACCGGCGCCTACACGGTGAGATCGGGCTCGTCCCGCCCGCCGAGTACGAGACCGACCACTGGGCCAGCCTCACACCCGAGCACTACCCTGAAACACCCGTCCCGACCGGGGCTGGTTCCAAGTAACCGAGCCTCCACGAAACCCGGGGCGATTCAACTTTCCGGCCTTTCCCTTCACGAATGCATGGGAAGACACCGTGACCTCGGGGTTCGCCGATCCTAAGACCTACGTTGTGCAGACTCACACCAAAGTGATCGAACGTTGCTTGCTCATGTGCACCGACCCCGGCGATTTGGTGCTGGACCCGACCTGCGGAAGCGGCACCACAGCGTACGTCGCCGAGCAGTGGGGACGCCGCTGGATCACCATCGACACCTCCCGCGTCGCACTTGCGCTCGCCCGCCAGCGACTGATGGGGGCGAAGTTCCCTTACTACCTGCTCGCCGACTCCGACAAGGGCCGGGCGAAGGAGGGCGAGCTGGCCGGCAGGCCGCTGCCCCCGGCGCCGACGAGGGGCGACATCCGCCACGGCTTCGTCTATGAGCGGATCCAGCACATCACCTTGAAGTCGATCGCCAACAACCCCGACATCAAGGAGGGCATGAGCCGCGACGAGATCAACGGGGCCATCAAGCGACACGCGGACTTCGAGACGCTCTACGACCGGCCCTACGAGGACAAGCACGCCGTACGCGTGACCGGACCCTTCACCGTCGAGTCCCTGAGCCCGCACCGGTCGCTGGCCTTTGCCGGCGGCACCGACAACGCGCACCGGGAGACGATCAGCGAACAGACCGGCGCACAGCAGCCTGACGCACCCAACTTCGAGCAGTCGATCCTCGACAATCTCGCCCGCGCCGGCGTACAGAACGGCCGCCGTGACGAGCGCATCGAGTTCACCTCCACCGAGTCCTACCCCGGAACCTTCATCCAGGCCATGGGGGACTCGAAGGATGGCGCGCGGCTCGGCATCGCGATCGGCCCGCAGTACGGCACAGTCAGCCAACGGTTCGTCAAGGAAGCGGCGCGCGAGGCGATCGCCGAAGGCAGCATCGACCTGCTGTGTGTGCTCGGCTTCGCCTTCGACGCCACCGCCGGCGACGTGACCGGCGACGACAACGTCACCGTCCACACGAGCCGAGACGGATTCGCCAGCGTCGCCGGCGAGCGCAACCTCGGCCGGATCAAGGTGCTGATGGTGCGGATGAACGTCGACCTGCTGATGGGGGAGGACCTCAAGAAGACCGGTGCCGGCAATCTCTTCACCGTGTTCGGGGAGCCCGACCTGCAGATCGACACCATGGGCGACGAGGTCGTCGTCCACCTCAATGGCGTCGACGTCTACGACCCCACCACCGGCCAGGTCCGCAGCAATGACCCCGACCAGATCGCGCTGTGGATGATCGACACCGACTACAACGGCGACAGCTTCTTCGTCCGCCACTGCTACTTCACCGGCGGCAACGATCCCTACAAGCGGCTCAAGACCGCCCTCAAGGCCGAGATCGACGCGGATGCCTGGGCCACGCTGTACTCCACCGACTCGCGCCCCTTCCCCAAGCCCGAAAGCGGCAAGATAGCCGTCAAGGTGATCAACGATTACGGCGACGAAGTCATGAAGGTCTTTGAGGTGAAGTGATGACACCAGCCAGCCGAGCCAAGCCCACCGCGCTTCAGGCGTTCGAAACGAACGTTGCGGACGCGCGGCACTTGGTCGGGATCGCCGAGGCGATGACTAATACCCGGGCACGACGGATGAGACGCGAGCTGCGCGACAAGGTGGGAGAAGCACTGCGCATTCCAGTTAAGCAGCGCGACTCCCTGGACTGCCTGCAAAGCGACCATCTCTTCGTGACGTTCATGCCCGGGGCTGGGCTGAGTCGCGCCGACTTCGACGACGCGAGACCCCTTCTCAGGCAGGCATTGGTTGCTGCGTGTGCCGCCGGTGAGACGTACGTGGCGGACCGTGCGATGGAACGAGTCGGCCCGTTGTTGAACACGAAGCAGGCGACGCCTCGACTGCGTGGCATCCAGATGGATCTTGGGTGCTGGCTGGAGATCGACTCCCGATACGACCGCAAGAAGTGGGGGCTGCGCGGCATGGTGATCGAGCCCCACATCCGACAGGAGGCCAGCACCGACCCGACCAAAGTCGGTTTTATCCTCAGTCTCCTAGGTGTCGAGTCGCCGATGAACAAGCTCGACAGCGCCCGAGGCGTGCCAAAGGGCGACACGAAGACCTTTCTCGAGCGACTCACGAAGCGGCGCAACCGGATCGCTCACGAAGGCGATCGGGTCGGGCGTGGTCGAGCCGCGTTGACGGCTCAGGAAGTGCTGGACGATCTGGAGCAGCTCACATCAGTCATCGAGGCGATCCAGAAAGTGACCCAGCCATGACGACGCACCTCTCGGCGCGAATCGCTTGGCACCTGGACGGCTGGAACGGGTCGGTCTGCCGGCAGCCAGCACTCAACACCTTCTGCGTTGGAGCGCACTCGTACCCAGGTGACGCGATCAAGGAGAACCGTGACCTCCCCTGGGAGACCGCCCACGCCGGCGAGCACTGCTCGGCGCTCGATGGCATCCCACCCTGCGTTTACTCGATCAACGCGTTTGGTGACCGCCCGGTCACCGGCTTCTCTGACCCGCCGGACTGGTATCCCGCCGACCAGCGGGCAACATGGACGATGCCTCCGGCCACGGTGGGGCTGTGGCCGTTCGAGGAGATGTACCGCGAGGAGGTCAAGGCGTTCGGGGGCAACCGCACCTACGACTACGACCGCCGTCGCGAGTACGCCGAGCAGTACCTGGCCCGCATCGAGCCCGACAGCAGTCTCGTCTTCTACTACGCCAACTACAGCAATCCTTACAGCGAGGAAGACGCTCCGAAGTACGTGATCGTGGGCGTCTCCAGGGTCAAGTCCACGTCGAAGATCCGCGAGTACGACGACATGTTGGCGCAGGCCCGCGTCGACTATGGAGGTGGGTTCGTGTGGGAGGTCGACCTCACCTCCCACTACCCCGACGAGGGGTTCAAACTGCCTTACCACCTGTACGCAGACCGGCCCGAGGAGGCGGCGCGCTTCCTGGTGACGCCGCCGAACCCCCGCAACTTCAAGTACGCCACGCGCCAGTTCGGCGACGACGAGGCGCTGGAGCTCGTCGAACGACTGATGGAGGCCGTTAGCCAGCTTCGGGAGATGGGCGACACATCCGAGGACTGGGACCGACGGCTCGAGTGGCTGCAGAAGCAAGTTGGGCGGCTGTGGCGCGCGCGGGGACTCTACCCCGGACTGACCGCCGCGCTGGAGGTGCTGGGCGCCGCACCGCTCATCCCCTGGGTCAAAAAGGAGTGCACGGCAGGCCGCGAGCGGCAGGCAAAGGCCGCCGTCGACGCATTCCTGGCCGGCGGGGCAGCGCCCGAGTCACTGCTTGACGACCAGCACGCAAAGGCGGTCCGGCGACGCTGGCGGCTGCTCGAGGACGACCAGCAACGGCTGCTGCGCGACGTGGTCGTCAGGTTCGACATTCCGTTTGCGCAGCTGGTCAAGGTCCTGGGCCCGGACGCAGAGGTTTTCGGCCTCACAGCCTCCGCGGCCGAGATGGCGGCCAATCCATACCTCCTGGCCGAGCAGTTTGTCGGGGACGGCGCCGACGACGTCATCACGTTCTTGAAGATCGATCACGGACAGATCCCTTCTCCCGAGCTGGGTGAACAGGCATTCGTCTCACCCGACGACCCACTGCGACTCCGTGCCCTCCTCGTCGAGCACCTGCGCCGACAGCAGACCGACGTCTTCGTGTCCGGCGCCGACCTCATCCACGAGATCAACGAGAGGTTGGCGGTCCACCCCGAGTGGAAGCGTCACCAGTTCACCCCGCGGCACCTCATGGCCGACCGGGAGGACCTCGAGGGCGCCCTCGTCGTCAGGATCGAGAAGGACGAGCCCTGGGTCTATCTGCGGACCGTCTACGAGGACGAGAGACTCGTAGAGGAACGGCTACGCCAGCTCGAGGGTCGCCCAGACATGGCCCTGAGGATCCCGATGACGGACGACCGGTGGCGGGCGACCCTGAGGGATCCGTCCAGCCCGCTCGCGGAGCGGGCCCCCGAGGAGTACGACCACGCCATCGCCGGTCAGGCCCAGGTGTGCGCGAGTATCTTCCGCAAAGGCTTGTGCGTCCTGGCCGGTGAAGCCGGAACGGGAAAGACCACGGTCGTGAAGTCGCTTCTCGACGCAATCGAACGAACCGAAGGCGCTGGTGCGACCTTCCAATTGCTGGCACCGACCGGCAAGGCGGCCGAGCGGCTGCGAGAGCGCACGGGTCGGCGGGCAGAAACCTCAACGGTGCACTCTTTCCTGGCCCGTAACGGCTGGCTCAACGACAACCTGACCTTCAAGCGGCGCGGCGGCAGGCGCGAGGACGGTTTCGCGACGTACGTGATCGACGAGAGCTCGATGCTGAGCCTCGATCTCGTCGCCACGCTGTTCCGCGCGATCAACTGGAACTCCGTACGGCGCCTCATCCTCGTCGGCGACCCGAGCCAACTGCCGCCCATCGGTCGAGGCCGAGTGTTCGCCGACGTCATCGACTGGCTCAGACCGGAGGGCGCCGTCGGAGAGCTGACGGTCAACGTCCGCCAGATGGAGAATCGTGCCCTCGGACGCGGCACCGCTCTCCTTCAGCTGGCCGACGCCTACCGGCGCCGGCAGCCAGCGCTGGGCCTTGAGGAGGCAGACACCACCGCGGCCGAGGAGATCCTCGCAAGGGTTCAAGAGGGTGGCGACGTAGACCAGGACCTGCGGGTTCTGTTCTGGAACGGGCACGACGACTTGACTCGACAGCTCGTCGACGGCGTCGTCGCCGACGCCGAGCAGGACATTGCCGTTTCACGGGGACAGGTGCCGGACTGGGAGTTCTGGAGCAAGGCTTTCGGTGACAATCTCGAACCTGAGCGGAGCCAGGTGCTCTCGCCGTACCGGGGTGAGCCGCACGGCACGGAGTCACTGAACGGCATCCTGCAGGAAGCGGTTCACGGTCGTCCGTCGAGCGACCTTCGAACGATCGACGGGATCGCGCTGAACGACAAGGTCATCCAAGTGGTCAACCGGTCTCGCTCGAGGCCGATCTGGGCCTACAACGGGACCACCAGGTCGAATGAGCGAATTGAGGTCTACAACGGTGAGATGGGATTCGTGCGGCCCCATCCCTTCGACAGCAAGAAGCTGGGCTGGGCGAAATTCAGACCGGACCGGTTCCGCGTCACGTTCTCGACCAAGCGACACCTCGGCGTGGACTACGGCAAGGACCTCGGCAAGACCCCCGAGGGGCGATGGCGACCCAGCGAGTCGGTGGAGGAGAACCTCGAACTTGCGTACGCCGTGTCGATCCACAAGGCACAGGGGAGCGAGTTCGACCGGATCTACTTCGTCGTCCCGAAGCATCGCCGCGCGTTGCTGTCGCGGGAGCTCTTCTATACCGGGCTGACCCGGGCGGCCAAGCACTGCACGCTCCTCATTGAGGAGGACATCTCCCCGCTGCTGTCGATGCGTCGCCTGGAGCAGTCGCGTTTACTTGGCGTGAACGCGTCGCTGTTCGCGTTTGCACCCGTGCCACAAGAGCTGCGTCGGCTCGGCGACTGGTACGAGGAGGGCAAGGTCCACCGAACCTTGGCGTCCTTCATGGTGCGCTCGAAGAGCGAGGTCATCATCGCCAACCTGCTCTTCGATCGGGACGTCCCCTTCACCTACGAAGACCCGCTGTACGCACCCGACGGAACCTTCCACCTACCCGACTTCACCGTCACCGCGCAGGGCCGGACCTGGTACTGGGAGCACGTCGGCATGCTGCACGACGAGTCGTATCGGCATCGGTGGGAGACCAAGCAGGCATGGTACGAGCAGCACTTCCCGGGGCAACTCCTCACGACGTTCGAGGGCCCGAACCTCAGCCATGATGCTGCGGAAACAATCGGGCGGATCACGTGATCCGCCCGCGGCGGTAGCGTCGAGGCCATGGAGAGCGAGTGGTCGGACGAGATCTTGGTCTCCGTCGCGAACGTGACGGCATACCGGCTGATCTACGAGGCGGAGAATTGGCTAAGGCGCATCGCCCTGGCGAGCCTACTGCTTACTGAGGGACCGGCGTGGGCCACCAAGATTGACTCGTCGCTGCGCGGCCGCCTGGAGGCGCAGTCGAGGCTCAACAGCTCACGCTGGATCCTGGGCATCGACGCAGAAGAAGAGTTGTTGTGGTCAGCGACTCTCGGTCAGTTGGCCGACGTTCTGACGACGAAGGCAATCGACGAGCGGGTCAATCGCCTTTCGGGTACGTCGGGGTCTGTTCTCGCATCCCGGATCCGCTCAATCGCCGACGTACGGAACGCCCTGGCGCACAACCGGGCGATATCGACCGACACACTCGCGGTGCTCAACGGTGACCTCGTCGTCGTTCGCGCCGCCGCTCGACGATTCAAAGCGAACACCCTTTACGCGAAGTCCGACATCGTGTCTGACTCCGCGCCGGCCGACCTCGCGTCGTTGGCGCGAGCGTTCAACTCGACGACAGACGCACTTCATGGGCAGCAACTGTTCATGTCGGCCAACGATGACTTTGTCTTCTTTGTAAGACTGCCAGTCGGCCCCTTCGGGACGTGGCCGGGTGTTGAGAAGCTCCGCGATGTGCTCGGTCTGACTGCGCATCTCCTCTTGTGCGTACTCGTGAACAAGCAGGGAGATGAACTTGAACTTGTCATGCCCCGGACCCTGGCAGACGCCGAGAGGCTGGAAGTGCTTGACCGATTCTCGACAATTGCGTCGACGCGTGACCTGTGGACGGATCAGCCGCCGGACGAGCAGCATGCGGCCGATGCTTCGTGGCCGAGGGTCTGGTACTACGAAAATCAGCCCCAACTGAATCGATGACGCCGACTGCTATGTATCGCCCTTCACCGCGAGCAGCAGACACGAGGAACGATCTTCTCAGCGCGATCCTCGAGGACGTGACGGGTGCAGCGGCCCGAGTTCGGGGCGATCGCGCGACAGCGGCTGAGTTGAGCACGCCGAGTTTGCACACCTTTATTGCACACCATTTGCTCTCGTCCACCGAAATCCATCACTGTCCAGAACCCAGTGGTTGAGCGTGAATCGGACGATCTGGGACCCCCAGAAACCCCCAGCCGACGCCTGGGGGTCAAGGGGTCGCAGGTTCAAATCCTGTCAGCCCGACCGAGAAATCGCCTCTGACCTGCGGAAACGCAGATCAGAGGCGGTCTTGGTTGTGACGGACAACGCCAGAACGGTCGTGGACCACGATGCAGCCCATCACCACGACCCCGACCAGTTCCATCCGTTTGCGGGCGGCCAGCAGCGCCCCGGAGACCGCGAACGCGATCGTGCCCGCGTACTCGAGGATCGGCTGGACGATGCCCAGGGCCGCGCGGAGCGGGTCGTCAACCGCCGCCTGCGCCATCCCCTCGACAGCCATCGTGGCAACACCGGGCACGGCTGGCCGTGCTACGAGCTCTGAGCCGGCCCGGGTGCAGCGGCGACATCCACTACGTGGACCGAATCGGCTGGCGGATCGGCTTGCCCGGGTAGACCTTCAGCACCTGCGAGTCCTCGACGACGACGGTCCCGTTCACGAGCACGTACGGGATCCCGGTCGCCGGGAGCCCTGCCTGCTGCATCGTGGCGTTGTCGGTGACCGTGGCCGGGTCGAACACGACAAGGTCGGCGTCGGCGCCGACCTGCACCCGGCCCTTGGCCGCCATCTGCGGCACGCCGTTCCGTTCGAGGAACGACGCCACCTTGTAGGACATCTTGGAGATGGCGTCGCTGAGCGACAGGTCGGGGTTCTCGCGCGCCCAGCGCAACACCCTGGCGGCAGATCCGGCCGTTCGCGGATGGCCCTGAACCGCCTCGTAGGGCGTATCCCAGTCGCGGGCCATCGCCCCCGTCTCGGTCACGTTGAGGGGGAAGGCATCGCTGCCGACCACGCTCGAGGGGTGCAGGAGTCCGGCGGTCATGTCGTCCTCGGTGGCGGCGTAGAACATGATCGACGTCTTCGGGTCGGTCTGCATCAGCTCGTCGTAGCGGTCCTTGGTCAACGGCTTCAAGGTGGCGGTCTCGATGATGTCGCCGTAGTCGCGGCCCATGTTCGGCCCGTAGTTGTCGGGCTTGAGGTAGTCCGCCCCCACGATCGACGCCCCGTAGTTGTAGGGGTAGATCTCGCCGACCACCGACACACCGCGGGCGTTCGCCTCATCGAACATCGCCAGAGCCCTCACCGTGTCGGCCAGGGCCTGCTGGTGCATGTGGTGGAAGTAGACACCGCCACCAAAGGCGGCGGCGTTGGCGATCATCTCCTCGAACCCCAACATCCCGGTGACCGGAGCACGCTGGCTGGAGAACCTGCCGTGCACGTACGTGGCCCGACCATACGTGCCCGCCAGCCGCTGCCACGCAGACGTCTCCGCCGGCGTGACCCCCCCGGTCATGTACCCGACCGCGACACCCACGCCCAGAGCGCCCTGCTGCAGGCCCTCGTCGATGATCTGCACGATCTGCCCGATCTGATCCTCGTCGGGCATCACGGTGGACCACTGCATGTCCACCAGCACGTGCTCGTCCTTGGCGAACACGTCAGTGGTGATGACCCCGGTGACCGACTCGTACTCCGGGTTGAACACCTTCTCCCGCGCCGCGATCGTGTTCACCGTCGCCCCGTAGTTGGCCTGCGAATGGCCCGCCAGACGGTCGTAGAACAGGTCCACCGGGTAGGCCCCCGCCTCAAGATCCAGCTGCGTCGTCACGCCGCCACGCAGCATGATCTTCTGGCTCAACGGCACATCGACGGTGTGCACGTGACAGTCGATGAACCCCGGGCCCACCACGTGCCCCCGAGCATCGATAGTCGCCCGGCCCTGCAAGGGGTCCGCGCTCACCGCGGCAATCGACCCACCCCGGACACCGACGTTGCGCACCGCATCCAGCCCCGACTCCGGATCGATCACTCGGCCACCCGAGATCACAAGGTCAAACTCGTCGGCGGTGCTCATGCAGGGTCTCCTTCGCTGCCGCGGATCCTTGCCGCGAAGCAGCCGCCGTCAGGCTAGCAGTTGGCGGTCGGGTGCCCGCGGCCCGCTATTCCGGCCGCTCGGAGGCAGGTCAGTCTCGCTGGCATGCAGTTGACCGCTCTCGAATCTGTTGCAGCCAGGGCTGCAGGTCATCGAGTCGTACGGCCCGTCGAGTGCTTGCTTCGGCACCCCGATGTGACGTTGTCGCCTCACACCGGCCGGGCGTTGTCGTCCGCATGGGCGGACGTCTGGTCGGATTCGCTGTGGCCGGGCCGGGAGTACGGTCAAAGCGTGCTGATCGGCCGGGACCTTGAGCGCGCACAGCTGACGTCGCTCATCGAGCAGGCGCACCAAGGGTTCGCCGGCAGCATCGTGGTGCGTGGTGAACCAGGCATCGGGAAGTCCGCCCTGCTCGACACCGCGGTCGCTGACGTTGCGGAAGCCACGGTCCTGACCACGCAAGGACTGGAGGCCGAGGCTCCCTTGGCGTTCGCGGCACTCCATCGACTGCTTCGTCCGGTGCTGCGGGTGCGTGAGGACCTCCCTGCCCCTCAGTCGAGGGCGCTGGGTGTGGCCTTCGGCCTGCTGGACGGCCCTGCCGTGGAGCCGTTCCTGGTGGCGGTCGCGACCTTGTCGATGCTGACCGCCGCCGCCGAGGAGAAGCTCGTCGTGTGTCTGATCGACGACGCCCACTGGCTCGACCCTGCCTCTGCGGATGCGCTGCTCTTCTGTGCTCGTCGGCTCGGCGCCGACCGGGTTGTCATGGTGTTCGCTGCGCGCGAGGACCCCGAGGGAGCCTTCGACCCCCAGGGGCTGCCGGAGCTCAGGTTGAGGGGCCTTGATCGGGAGTCGGCGCGAGCCTTGCTCGCAGCACACCCGGGCGGTGCACCTGCGGAACAGGTGGCCGATCGGCTGGTCGTGGAGACGCGCGGCAACCCGTTGGCACTGCTCGAACTGCCGGGGGAGCTGAGCCTGGCTCAGCTTCAGGGGTTCGTCGCGTTGCCGACCATGCTTCACCTCACTGATCACGTCGAGCGCCTGTTCCTCGACCGAGCTCGCCGCTTGCCCCGCCGAGTGCAGCTGCTGCTGCTCCTGGCAGCCGCGGACGACACAGGGGACCCCAGCCTCCTGCGGCGCGCGTCGGCCGGACTGGGGATGGGAGAGTCGGCGCTCGAAGCCGCGCTGGAGTGGGCTCTGGTGAGCGACGACGGCGGGAGGCTGCGAATGCGTCACCCGCTCCTTCGGTCGGCGGTCTACCACGCGGCCACGGCCACGGACAGGCGTCGGGTGCATCAGGCCCTGGCCGACGCTCTCGCGGGCCTCGGGGACCCGGATCGACAGACGTGGCATCGGGCCTTCGCCGTCGAGCGGCCGAACGAGGCCGTGGTCTCAGCCCTGGTGCTGGTCGGATCACGGGCGCAGCGACGTGGCGGTCACGTCGCCGCCGCTGCGGCGTACGAACGGGCGTCCGCGCTCACTGGTGATCCGGCCACACGCGCTGAGCTGACCTTCGCAGCGGCTCGCGGCGCATGGGCGTGCGGTCAGGGTGCCCGTGCCCGAGACCTGCTCGCAGCTGCCCGGGAGGGCGCGACCGACCCCCTGCTGCTCGGTGACATCGCTCGGCTTCGTGGACACATCGAGGTCAATATCGGCTCGGCCATCGAGGCGCACCGGATCTTCGTCGAAGCCGCCGACCAGGTCCGCGAGATCGACCCGATTCGTGCGCTCGAGATGGCCACCGCGGCGGCCGTGATGCGTACGTTCGGCGCCGATAGTGGCACGAGACGGCCGTCGGGGGACCTCGTGGGGGCTCCGACGGGTGCCGATGTCGCGCGTACCCGTTGTCTCACGCACCTGATGACCGCCATGACCTCGGGGCCGGGGGGGAGTGGGCCAGAGCAGTCGCCTCCCTCGACCATGCTCTGATCTTCGGGGAGGACGTGGACGACCGCGACCTGCTGTGGAACCTCGGCAACGCCGCCCTGCAGCTCGGCGATGACGCCGAGCAGCGGCGCTTCTACTCGTACGCGCTGTCGCGAGCCCGCGAGGCCGGGGCCGTCACCGCGGTCGTGTACGTCTTGCAGCGCCAATGCTTCGGGCACTTCGCCGGCGGCGCCCTCGCCCAGCTGCGTGGCTGCGCCGAAGAGGCCAGATCCCTGGCTGCCAGCGCGGGGCAGCCGGCCATGACTGCGCTGCCGATCGCTTGGCTGGCCCTGCTGGCGGCCGTTCAGGGTCGAGAGGACGTCGATTCCTTGTTGGGCGCCCTGGATGATGTGGCGGGCCTTCATCCGTTGGGGATCACGACCGATCCGGTGCATGACCTGGCCCGATGGGCTCGAGGCGCGCGCGCGTCAGCCACGGGGGACACGGGCGGAGCCCTCCACCACTTCGGCCAGTTCCGACTCCCCTTCCTGGCGTGGGCGGCGACCACGGATCGGATCGACACCGCAGCGCGGGCCGGGGACCTGGATCTGGTGCGGCGCTGGACCGAGGAGATGGTCCGCTACGCCGAGGGAACCCGGCGCCCCTGGGCGCTCGCCACGGTCGCCTACGGGCGGGCCATGACCGCTGACGTCGGCGACGCCGAGGGCTACTTCCGCGAGGCGCTCGCCCAGCTCTCAGGCGCGCATCGCCCGCTGGACGAGGCCCGCGTCCAGCTGGCGTACGGCGAATGGTTGCGGCGAGGGCAGCGCCGCATCGATGCCCGTCAGCACCTTCGCCGCGCGCTCAGCACGTTCGAGGACCTGCGTGTCCCAGCGCTGGCCGAGCGCGCGAACCACGAGTTGCGAGCCTCTGGTGAGACGGCCCGCAGACGCGACCCCTCCACCCTCGTGGAGCTCACTCCCACCGAGCTCACGATCGCGCAGCTGGTGAGGTCCGGGATGTCCAACAAGGACGTCGCAGCCCAGTGCTGGATCTCCCCCAGGACGGTGGCCTTCCACCTCCGGAACGTCTTCGCCAAGGCAGGGATCACCTCGCGGGGCGAGCTCGCCCGTCTCGACCTGGTCTGAGGACCGGAAGCCGAACCCGGTCATCTGACCGGGGCGACCGATGCGGATCGACCTCAGGCTTGGGAGCCAGTCGTCATCCCTGCTTCGAGAGCGAGCCCGACATGACCCTCCACGACCAAGCGCCTCCGACCAGCCGCCCCGCCACGGCCAAGCGCTGGCGGAGGTCCGCAACGAGTGCTGAGCCGGTCCCTCCTGCGATGTCGACGCCGCCACGCCAGCACATGGGCAGCGTCGTGGCGGGTTCCTTGACCGCGGGGCTCGCCGCCGCGTTGCTGCTGCCGTTCCTTCCGGTCGGCACAGTGGACGACACCTTCGCTACCGCGATGGTGATGATCGGGTTCGCTGTCGGGTGGATGCTGCTGGCGGTCCTTTCCACCCGTCGAACCGACCAACCGCAACGCTGGGCCTGGGCTCCGGGCCTCTTCATGGCGGTAGGGGGATCACTGGTGCTCGTGGTCCCGAGCTCCGCGACGGAGGCGGTCGGCTGGGTCTGGCCTCCTGCACTGCTGATGCTCGTGGTCTGGGTCTGGACCCACGCCACACGCGAGCTGCACAGCCGTTCCAGGGGCTGGCTGTTGAACCCCGTCCTGGTGATCTTGACGCTCATGGCACTGGGCGGCGCCTACCAGGCCATCGGCCGGTCCACCGAGCCCACCGTTGCCATGCGAGGCCAGCTGGTCGATGTCGGGCCCTACCGACTTCACCTCGAGTGCACCGGCTCAGGAGGGCCGACCGTGATCCTCGAGCCCGGCGGTGGTGCCTCCGCGGCGACGATGGGCTTGATCGCACCAGCTGTCGCACGCGACAGCCGCGTGTGCGTGTACGACCGGGCCGGGCGTGGCTGGAGCGATGCTGCGGCAAGCCCCCCCGATGGGGCGCAGATCGCCTCGGATCTCCATGAGCTGCTGGCACGCGCCCACGTGCCGGGTCCGTATGTGCTGGTCGGGCATTCGTTCGGCGGCCTCTACGTGAGGACCTACGCCGCGAGGTACCCCGAGCAGGTCGTCGGTCTCGTCCTCGTCGACTCCACTGCCGCTCACCCCACCCCGGTGGCCGCCAGCGAGCCTGGCTCGTACAGCGTGCTGAAGCACCTTTCCGCACTCATCGCCACGACCTCACGGCTGGGCGTGGGTCGAATCATCGCGGCCACGAGCTTCTCAGGTCTCCCGCCGCGGTATCGCGATGACGCACGGTCCACGGCAGCCTCCGGGATGGAGATGGGCGGATTCCTCGACGAGTTCGGCGTTGCCAGCCGTTCCGAAGCCGAGGCCGGCGAGCTCCACAGCTTCGGCGCGAAGCCACTGATAGTCCTGACCGCCGACCTGGGCAACGCCCCTGGGTGGGCCGCTGAGCAGAACAAGATGGCAACCTTGTCCAGCAACAGCCGCCATCTCGTCGTACCAGGGGCAACTCACGCATCCCTGATGGACAACCCCGACCATGCCGCGGCAGTCACTGGGGCCATCCACGACGTCCTCGCCTCGGTACGGAACGAGGCGCCTCTCAACCAGGGCCGACACCGCTAGGAGTGACATACGGTACCAACGACCTGCTCGCCTCGGCCGAACGTCAGACCGTCAACTCCCCGGCGCCACCGGGGTCCCGGGTGCGAGTGTGCTCTGAGCCGGCTCCTGGGGGCCGAGCGGCATCGCCAGCGTCACCTGGGTGCCGTCTCCCTCCTGACTTCGGATGGTCAGCGTGCCCCGCAGCAGTTTCGCTCGCTCATCCATGCCGCGCAGGCCGAGCCCGGGTGCCGGGTGGTCACGAACGACGTGCCCGTTGACCTGGGCCATGCCGCGTCCGTTGTCGGCGATCGAGACGACGAGTGCGTCTGGGGTGTAGCGGAGCGACGTCCGTACCTGCGTGGCGAACGCATGACGCTCCACGTTGTGCAAGGCCTCTTGGACGATGCGGAAGATGAGCAGCTCGTCCCGGCTGTCGAGACGTCTCGCGTCCCCTGAGGTCTCCATCTCCGCGAGAAGCTCGGTTCGGCGACGCAGGTCTCCCACGAGCCAGTCGATGGCGTCGACCAGTCCCAGGTCGTCGAGCAGCGACGGGCGGAGGTCATGACAGTAGCGACGCACGTTGACGATCGTGTCGCCGAGAACCTCCCGCGCACCCCGAAGCCGGCTGCGGGCATCCTCGGGCCTCGACTGGCTCCCGGCGGACTCGATCTGAGCCTTGGCGACGACCAGGGACTGAAGGATGTCGTCGTGGAGCTCGCGAGACAGCCGCTTGCGCTCCTCCTCCTGGGCCTCGGTTGCCAGCGCGATGTAGGTCTCGAGGTTCCGCTTCGTCGTCCTCAGGGACGTGAGGGCCTCCCGGTTGTGCTGATGGTTGTGGATGTTGTTCAGGGCGACGCTCAGCTGGTTGGCGATGGCTGTGTGCACCTGGTGCTGGTCCGGAGAGATGGTTTCGTCACGTTGAGTGAGACCGATGGCGCCGAGGATGCGGTCCTCGGACGTCAGCGCCGCGACGACGGTGCGGCTGGCGATGAGTGTGGGGTCGTCGCTCTGCAGACCACCACGACGGCAGGCCTCAGCGGTCAGCCGCGCCTGCGTCGCATCGAGAGCGGTGGGCACCTCACCGACAGACGCGTCGATGTCGGTCCGGTCCGGGAAGCCCGCATCGCCGGTCAGCCGGATCCACCCGACCTGCTGCCTGCGCGGATCGAGCTCCGCGCTCAGCGTGCACTGCAGGATGTGGTCCAGGTTCAGGGAGCCGGCCAGCGCCGCGGCGGTGGCGTTGAGCCGGGAGAGCTGCCGATTGACGTGCTCGGTCGCCTGGGCGGCGGCCTTCTCGCGTTCCACGCGGAGAGCCACGATCACGGCGATGGCGAGCACGATCCCGAACTGGGCGAGGATGCCTAGGCGGGTGATCAGGTCATGACGGCTGATCTCGGGGATGGACAGGACCAGGGCCCACAGGACTGTGGGGACCCCGCCGCGCAGACCGAAGGTGAGCCCGGCATAGACGACGGGGATGAGGAAGACCGAGATCGACAGCAGGTACAGCTCGGACCCCTCGACCAGGATGTTCATCCGCTCGAGGAGCGAGTGAGCCACGTCGATGGCCAGCACCAACGCCTGGATGAACCAGAATCGCGGGTCGGCGATGGGCACACCCAGCCCTCGCACCCAGCCCTCCGCCCGTTCGTGGGAGGGCCGCGGGGGTGTGGGCGCGGGCTCAGTCAGCATCGGCCAGCCGGATCCAGTGGTGACGGACGGCGAAGGCGACGGCCTCGGTGCGAGAGGAGACCCCCAGCTTGTCGAAGATGCTCCGCATGTGTGCTTCGACGGTCCGGGTGCTGACGAACAGCGCGCTGCCGATGGCCTTGTTCGATGCCCCGGTGGCGGCCAGCTCGAGAACCTGGCGCTCGCGTTCGCTGAGCTGTGGTGAGTCGTGCTGGGGGCGCGTCACCCACGACAGCACGGTGCGCGCGACGGCCGGAGAGAGGACGGTCTCACCGTGCGCGGCGCGGGTCACCGAGTCACGCAGCTCGGTGGCCCCGATCGTCTTGAGCAGGTAGCCGGTCGCCCCGGCCGTGATCGCGGCGTGGACGTACTGGTCGTCGTCGTACACGGAGAGAATGACGATCACCGCATGGGGGTACTCCCCGTGGATCAGTCGTGTCGCCTCGAGACCGTTCATGTCAGGCATCGAGATGTCCATGAGGACGACATCGGGCTGGAGAGCCGCCATCAGGCTGTGGGCCTGACCGCCGGTGCTCGCCTCTCCGGCCACCACGATCGTGCCGTCGCCGGACTCGAGGCGCTCGCGTATGCCGTCGCGGAAGAGCGGATGGTCATCCACGACCAGCACTCGAATGGGGGCGCTTTGACTGGAGGGCTTCATGCGACTCCTTCCAGCGCCTGACTCTACGCGCGTGTCTCGCTCCAGAGTCCCGGTCGGGCGTGGAGCGGACCCCGCCGAGACCGGTCTCCCGAGAGGTCGAGACCGGTCTCCCGGGAGGCCCGGGAGCCCAGTCTCGTGTCCGGTGGACACCGGTCGGTCGCTCAGCGAGGTGAACGCGGCTGCTGGCTAGCCGGGGAAGTCCGCAAGATAGGTGTCGATGGCATCGCTGGCATCGCGGGCGCCCTCCTGTGCCTGCGTCGTGTCGCCGGACTCCAGCTTCGTGAAGGCAGCCTCCAAGGCGTCGTAGGTCTCCTGGCTGTTCTCTTGGACCGTGCCCTCGATGGGCTGCCACAAGGGCTCGATGCCATCGGAGAGCGTCTGGCCCTGGTCTGCCGGTGCCTCGGCGATCTGGGTGGCGAGATCCTTGATCCCGTTCATCCCGGTGGCGACCGCCGCGTCAGTCGTCCGCTGGTCCTCCGGCTTGGCGGCGGCGCTGCTCTCGGACTGCGAGTCCGAGGACGACGAGGAGTCTCCGTTGCTGCTGCATCCGCTGAGGGCCACGACGGTGAGAACCGCTGCAACTGCGGCAAGGGCCAGTGAACTTCGTGATTTCCTCATGGTGCTCCTTCGAGTCGTTCAGGGCCACTGTCGGGTCCTGACACGTGCCAGTCTCATCGGGGGCACGGGCCCGGAGCATCGGTGCACCACGCAGGTTCTCTAGGTGTTTCCACCTATCCGGCCACACCGCCACGCGTCGGCGTCAGGGGCGACCACCAGGTGAGAGCGGCTGACCTGGTAGGTGGAATCACGTAGCGGAACGGGCGGGATGCACCGATGTGCCACCCCTGAGTGGCCGCGAGAATCGGTCGAGATCGGGCCCCCATCAGCGTTGTTGTTCGTCGGTTGCGGGGCGCGCCCAGCACTCACGCAACGCGGGACAACGGGAGGTGGACGATGGCCACACCGTCCGGAAGCAGCAAGCGCTTCGCTGACGAGGTGAGCTTCACGCTCACCCCGGAGGCCGAGGAGCTCGACATGTCCCGGCGTAGCCTGCTGCGCGGTCTGGCCCTCGCGGGGGTTGCTGCCGCGACGGCAGGCGGTGCCCTCGGCCTCGTGTCGTACCGCGACGAGGCACAGGCACAGACGGTCGGCGCCGCCAGTGGCGAGGAGCACCAATGGTGCCGGGTCGTGGACCTGCGAGCCTGCAAGGGCGAGCTGAAGTGCACGGCGGCCTGTGCGGACCGGCACGGCCTGAGCCCGGACCAGTCGTGGATGCGGGTCCTGTCCTGGAGCGACGACGGCGACGGCGGGGATCACTTCATGCCCGTGATGTGCCAGATGTGCCAGAACCCGCCGTGTCTCACCGTCTGTCCGGTGAGCGCCACCTTCAAGACCGACCAGGGGGTGGTCCTGGTCGACCAGGATCAGTGCATCGGCTCGCGAGCGTGCATGGCTGCTTGTCCGTACGAGGCTCGCTACTTCAACTGGAGCGACCAGAAGCCGACGCACCGGATGCCGGCACCGTCGCCGAATACGCCCGAGTTCCCGTCGAACCAGCTCGGAACCGTCGGCAAGTGCGTGCTGTGCGCCGATCTCATTCCCTACAGCAACCAGCTGCCTGCGTGCGTGGAGGCTTGTCCCCGCGGCGCGCACTACATCGGGGACCTCGTCACCGACGTCGCGGTGAACGGGAAGACGACCGTCCGGCTGTCGACGTTCCTCCGGGACGGCAACGCCGTCCGGTTCCAGGAGGAGCTGGGCACGAATCCGCGGTGCTACTACATCCCGGGCTACGGTCAGCCGGTCGGCGGGCCGTTGGGAGGTGTCCAATGAGTGCCGTCGTCGTGTCCAGCGGAGCCGCGCAGGGCGATCCCGACGTCATCGAGGCCGTCCTGAGGCCTTTCGGGCGGCCGAGCCGGCGCTACGTCCTCGCCCTGGCGCTGCTCGGCGTGCTGGTGCTGGTGGGTATCGCGGGATGGATCTACCAGCTGAGCGGGGGGATGGCTGAAGCCGGGTACTCGGACCGGTCGTTCTGGGCCATCTACATCGCTGACGTCGTGGCCTTCATCGGCTTCTCCTACGGCGGCGCAGTCGTCTCGGCGATCTTGATGCTGGCCGGTGCCTCCTGGCGGGCGCCCCTGGTGCGCCTGGCCGAGGGCGTGGCGCTGGTCACGGTGGTCGTCGGCGCGCTGTTCGTGCTTCCCCACCTGGGCCGGCCGGATCGCCTGGCCTACATGGTCCTGCACGCCAACGTGGCGTCGCCGGTGTTCTGGGACATGGTGGCCATCCTCATCTACTCCTTCGCCACCCTCATCTTCTTCCTGCTCCCCTTGATCCCCGACACTGCTGCTCTCCTCGACGAGAACCCCGACGTTCTCGGTCGGGCACGCCGCCGGTTCTACCGCTTCCTCTCCCGGGGTTGGGTCGGGTCGACGCACCAGCGTCGGGTGCTGCACTCCGCGATGACGATCGTCGCCATCGTGATCATCCCCCTGGCCGTCTCGGTGCACTCGGTGCTGGCGTGGGCCTTCGCACTGGTCAGCCGGCCCGGCTGGCACGAGAGCATCTGGGCACCGTACTTCGTCATCGCCGCGCTCTACTCGGGCGTCGCCTTGGTCATCCTTGTCGTTGCGGGCTTCCGGCGCGGGTACCACTTGGAGGCCTTCATCACCGAGCGGCACTTCGCGCGGCTCGCCTACATCATGGTGGCGCTCGGGGCCGTGTACGTGTACCTGACGTTCGCGGACATGCTCCCCAGTGGCTACGTGGGCGAATACGGTCCGACCGCCGTCATCCAGGGGATGCTCCTGGGCAACGTCGCTGTCTGGTTCTGGTTCTTCGTGGTCGCGGGGACACTTCTTCCCATCGTTCTGGTCGCGCTGCCGTGGACGAGGACCATCGGTGGCATCACCACTGCGTCTGCACTCGTCGTCGTCGCCATGTGGGTGAAGCGGGTGATCATGGTCGTGGAGACGTCCGCGTATGACCGCCTGTCCAACTCCTTCGGGGAGTCCTTCCAGTTCACGTGGGTCTCGACGTCGGTGACGGTGGGCGGCGCCGCGGCGATCGCACTGCTGCTCATGCTGCTGTTCCGCTTCGTTCCGCTGCTGTCGATCGCCGAGCTCCAGCAGCAGGGACCCGACGCCCGCGAGTCCGTCGTCAGGAAGCCCGGGTCCACCCAGACGTCCAGCGGACGCGCCGGCCAACGGGGGACCCTGCTGCTGCTCGTGCTTGCGTTCGCGGCGCTGGGCACCGCCGACGCGCAACCTGCCTACGCAGACTCGGCCTCGACACATCAGGCACGCCTGACCACTCGGGCGAGCCGGCCGACCGTCGAGGTGACAGCCGTGGAAGACGGGCTGAACAACACGCTCACGGCGACCGTCGCGCTCCATGGCCGTCCTGTGGAGGGCGCCCTGGTGAACTTCTACGAGAGCACGAGCATGTTCGTCCCCGGTGACAACCTGGTTCCGCTCGGTGCCGTTGAGACCGATGCCTCCGGAACGGCCACCGTGACGTACGTCGCGGCCACCACCGGGTCCCGCACCATCACTGCGAGGTACTTTCCCAAGGTCATGGGAGACCCAGTGGTGGGAGCGACCACCCTGGAGGTGACGGAGGCCACCGACATGTACGTCCCGACACCGCCGCGTCTGCTCGCGAGCCTGGGAACGAACGTGGTTCGGGTGGCCTTCGGGCTGGTTGCGATCGTCTTCCTCATCCTCGTGGCCCAGGTGGTTCGCGTTCGTCGGGCCTGTCGACCGGTAGGCAACGGGACGGACGAGCGGCTCCGTCCGGCCTGACGGGCCGAGGCCGACGGGCGTCGACGGGCAGCCCGAACACCGTGTGCACGCCGGGGCTGAAGCCGACGTGGTCGGGCGGACGGGAGGCGAGGTCGTCGAAGCCCGCTGCCGCGACGAGCCGGTCGTCCAGATCGAGCACCTCCGCCGCGTGCAGTGGCCAGGCCGGGTGCTCGTTGGGGACGTAGCGGGTGCGCCCGGCCATCTCCGTGTGCAGGCCCCACCTGGCCGACAGGAACAGGTCGAGCGGCGTCGCCTCGCGGCGCTCGCCCACCCGCAGCCGGATCATGCTCGAGACGCCCCGAGGCCGCGCCAGACGGTCACGCAGGGTGGCTGTCCAGGTGTGCACGTCGCCGGCGGGGGAGGAGCCGCCGACGCGGTCCGCCACGTGCCGCATCCGTGCCCAGCGGTACGGCGTCCGGAAGGCCAGGCGCGCCCCGGCCACAATGAGCAGGCGGTCGCTGTCGAGGCTCAGGAACACCACCCCCCGCCGCCCGGTGTCGTCCACCGAGTAGAGCCGCACGTTGGTCTCGAGGAACGTGCCGACCCAGGGCACCGCAGGGCCGCGACCGAGCCCTGCGCCCACCATCGTGAACGGCACCAGACCGACGTAGGTGCGCCCCTCGTGGACGTCGGGCCGCACGCCCCGCGGCATCCGGTCCGCCACTCGCTCCGGGTCGACGGCCCAGTGCAGGTAGGCGAGGTCGCGCCAGTCCTGAGCCATCAGCGCCCGCGACGTCAGCGGCGGAGCCGTCTCGGTGACGGGCTCCGGCGGGGGAGGGACGCGCGGGTCGGGCACCCCTCCAGTGTGGAGGGGAGGCCAAGAGGGGCGGCGATAGGCTGGAGGGGAGCTGCACCCCGGGGGCGAAGGAGTGTCGTGGTCGAGGCGGTCATCACCACCGAGGGCCTGACCAAGGCCTACGGACACACTCAGGCGCTGCGCGGCCTGGACCTCGAGGTCCGGCGCGGCGAGGTGTTCGGGTTCCTCGGACCCAACGGCTCCGGCAAGACCACGACCATCCGGATCCTCCTCGACCTGATCCGGGCCACCTCGGGCACCGCGGACGTGCTCGGTCTCGACCCGCGCCGCGACGGGGTGGCGCTGCGCCGCCGGCTGGGCTATCTCGAGGGCGACTTCGTGGTGGACGGTCGCCAGACCGCGGGGGAGCTGCTCCGCTATCTGGGGCACCTGCGCGGCGGGGTGACACAGGCCCGGATCGCTGAGCTGAGCGATCGTCTCGGTCTCGAGCTCGACCGCAGGATCAAGGCGCTGTCCAAGGGCAACCGCCAGAAGGTCGGCCTCGTCCAGGCCTTCATGCACGAGCCGGAGCTGCTCATCCTCGACGAGCCGACCTCGGGGCTCGACCCGTTCCTCCAGCAGGAGTTCACCGCGATGGCGCGCGAGGTCGTGGCTGAGGGCCGCACGGTGTTCATGTCCTCCCACGTGATGAGCGAGGTGCAGAAGACCTCCGACCGCGTCGGCATCCTTCGCGACGGGGTGCTCACCAGCGTCGACACGGTGGAGAGCCTGCGGGCCTCGGCCACCCGACGCGTCGAGGTGCACTTCGACCGGGGCGTGAGCGCCGACGCCTTCGCGGACGTCGCGGGGGTGAGCGAGCTGAGAGTGGACGGCGCCCTCCTGCGCTGCCGCCTCGACGGCTCCGCAGACGCCCTGCTCAAGGCCCTGGCCGCACACACCGTGCTGAGCATCACCAGCGTGGAGCCCGACCTCGAAGAGCTCTTCATGGGCCGCTACGGCGGCCACGGGCCGGCCGGGGAGGTGGACCCGTGATCCGCACAGTCTTCGCCAAGTGGCTCTGGGACTCGCGGCGCTTCCTCCTCGGCTGGACGGCGGCCATCGTGCTGGTGGGGTGTGGCTACGCCGCGTTCTGGCCGACGTTCGAGGACCCCGAGTTCGCGAAGCTGATCGAGAGCTACCCGCAGGGCCTGATGGAGGCCCTCAACTACACCGACATCACCACGCCGGAGGGCTACCTCAGCGCGACCGTCTACGGGCTGGTGGTTGCGGTCCTGATGATCGTCTTCTCGGTCAGCGTCGGCGCCAGGATCATCGCCGGCGAGGAGGAGGCGGGGGTGCTCGACCTGACCCTGTCGCACCCGGTGAGCCGCAGCTCGCTGGCACTGCAGCGCGTCGCGGCGTACGTCGTGGCGGTGCTCGCCATCGTCACCGTCTTCTGGGCCGTCCTGCTGGTGATCGCCGGCCCGGCGGGCTTCGACAGCATCTCGGCCGGCCGGTTCGCGGCCATGCACCTCCATCTGGCGGCCTTCGCGATGCTCTTCGGCACGCTGACCTACGCCGTCGGCGCGGCGACCGGCCGCCGGGCGTTCGCGCTCACGACCGGCGCGGGCTTCGGTGTGGTCGCCTATGCCGCGAGCGGCCTGATCCCGCAGATGGAGGGGCTGGAGTGGGTGCGCGACTGGTCGCCCTTCACCTGGCTCACGGGGAGCGCGCCCCTGGTCAACGGCGTCGACGCCGGTCACCTCACGATCATGCTGGTGCTCAGCCTCGTCCTCGTCGCGGTGGGCACCGTCGCCTTCCAGCGTCGCGACCTCACGGTCTAGGGTCCGCGCAGCCGAGACGCTAGGGGCGGGCGGACCAGGCGGCGAGGAGCTCCTGCTCGCGCTCGGCGGAGAGCCCGAGCCCTCGCCCGGTGGCCGTCTCCGGGTCCCTCGCAGCCCAGGCCAGCGTGTCGCGGACGACGTCCGCCCACGGACGGTGGGTCAGCCCGGCGGCCTCGGCGCGGGCGACGCCCATCGCCAGGGACAGCTCGGGAGTGCCCTCCGACCACAGGGGGAGGGCTGCTCCATCGACCTCCTGCGCGAGCAGCCATGCGCCGTCGACCGGCACCAGGTCGGCATCGCCGTCGACCGCCTCCACGGTCGCGGCCAGCATCTCGCCGAACGTCGTCGCCGGCCGGGCGGCGGTGAACGTGCCGGAGACCCGGCCCTCCCCCAGAGAGACCAGCCACCGGCCCAGGTCGCGGGCGTCGATGGCCTGCATCGGCGCCTCCAGCGGGCCCGGCGCGATCATCGGACCACCGCGGGCTGCGCGCAGGACCCACCACGGGAACCGGCCGGTGTAGTCGCGCGGCCCAACGACGTACGTCGGCCGGACGACGGTCAGCCCAGAGCCGGCGTAGCGCTCTCGCGCCACGGACTCGCAGGCCACCTTGAGGGCGCCGTAGGTCTCCCCGGTGACCTCGGTGACGCCGGGCGCCACGGGCTCCTGCAGCGGTGAGTCCTCACCGGCTCCGGGCGCGTCGGGCTCGGCGTAGACCGAGACCGTCGAGACCAGGACGTGGTGTCCGCCCCGGTCCTGCAGCGCGTCGCCCAGGGACGCCACCTGGTCGGGGAGGTAGGCGCAGGTGTCCACCGTGACGTCCCAGGTGCCGTCTGACAGGACCGTCAGGTCGCCGTCACGGTCCGCCAGCAGGTGGGTCGCGCCGGGCAGCTCGGCCGTCGGGGTGCGGTGGAGCAGGGTGACGTCGTGGCCGGCGGCCAGCGCCGCATCTGCCAGCGCGTGTCCCACGAAGCGGGTGCCTCCGATGATGAGCAGTCGCATGAGCCGATCGTAGGCGTCGCGGCGACCAGGCTCCGGCCGGCGGTCAGCAGCGCACCCGGGTGCCCTTGAAGAGCAGCCAGGTGGAGCCGTCGGCGAGCGCCTGCAGCAGCAGGTCGACGGTGTGGGCGCTTCGGCGGCGCACGGCCCTCTCCTCTCCACGTCGGGGACATCCGATGGAAGGGAGGAGCCGGCCGGGCCGGGCGACGTACGTCGACGGGGGTGCGGGCTACCGTGGAGGCGTGACACGGGACGAGGTGCGACGCCTCACCGACGTGCCTCCGCCGCTGAGCGAGCAGCAGCGGGCCCGTCGGCGGCGCTACTTCGAGCTCATGGGCGCCTGCCTGGTGCTGATCCTGCTGGCGTGGACCGTGGTGCCGCACTACTCCGTGCGGCTCGCGGTGGCGATGTCACTGGTCGCCGCGGTGCTGCCACCGATCGCCGCGATCGTCGCCAACCGTCGCGACGACTGAGGCGGGGGCTGGACGCGCGTCAGCCCTTGCGCACGCAGAGCGCCACCGCGGTGACCTTCTTCGCCCCGCCGCTGCTGTTGCGTGCGACGACCTTCCAGCCGTCGTCCGGTGTCTTCCCCCGGTCCCCGCCGTCGATGGGGTAGGTCGCGGCCAGGTGGGCGTCGGCGATGCTCCCGGTGATCCGCCCACCGCCCCCGGCGACGTGCTCGTTGGCCCGGCAGCGCGCCACGACGCTCCTGCTCGTCCCCGCCGTCACCCCGGTGACGGTCTTGGACACGTGCCTGACCCTGCCCAGCGACCGGCACACGGCGTAGACCTCCATGCCGCCGAGCCCGCCGACGACGTCGTGGATGCGGGTCCGCCAGCCGTTCTTGAGCGGGTACGACGAGTTGACGTGGCTGCCCGTCGTGGCGATGAACGCGCCGCCACCCACGACATGCTTGTTGCTGGGACAGCTCACCTTGGCCGCTCGCTCACCGCTGGGCTGGGAGGGGACCGTCGTGACCTCGTAGCGCAGCCACCGCTTCGTACACACGGCGTAGCCCGTCATCGTCCGCCCGAGCACGGAGGAGACGACCGACTCGAACCAGTCGTCGGGGGTGGTGTTGTCCGGGTTCTCGAAGGGCGCGTCGAGATCGTTCGGCCGGGTGCTGGCGATCAGGTTCTGCTCGCTCGACCCGGTCACCCGCACGCCGCCGGAGACCACGTGCCAGGACGAGGCGTGGCCGCCGCAGGCGATCCGTGTGCCTTCGTAAGGCGGGTCCCACGACCCCGAGCTGCCGACGACGACCGTCTCCCGGAGATACTTCAGGCCGGCGACCTGTCCCAGCTTCTGCTCACCGCCGACCGGGTCCGTCGGTCCGCCGGCGTACGCCGGTGAGGCGAGCACCAGGGCGAGGGCGAGGCCGGCAGCGAGGCCGGTCCTCCGAGTCAGCGTGAGGAGTGCCATGACCGGTCAATCTAGGACGGTCCGGCGTGCTTGTCTGCCCCCTGAACGGGCTACTGCCCGGTCATCACACCGACCCGTTCCCGGGAGAAGCCCGGGAAGACGGCGGCTGGGCTCGCGGTGAACCGAGCGGCCACGACCTCCGAGAGGACCGAGCGGTAGTCGGTGGTGACGAGCAGGTCGGAGTCGACCTGGTTGGTGATCGTCGGCCAGTTGGCGTAGTACTTGCCGCCCTTCACGCCGGCCCCGGCCACGAACATCACGTTGCCGTAGCCGTGGTCCAGCCCGACGTTCGCGTTCTCCTTCACCCGGCGGCCGAACTCGCTCATCGTGACCAGGGTGACCTTCGAGGCGAGCCCGCCGATGTCGGTGAAGAACGCCGCCACGCACCTGGCGAACTCCTCGGCCTGCCGGATCATGCCGCCGTAGGCCAGGGTGCCCAGGCCGGTGTGCATGTCCCACTCGCCCTGGTCGATGGTGATCACCGTGACGCCCGCGTCGCCGCGCACGATGCGCGCCGCCGTTGCCATCGCCTTGCCCAGCGAGCCCTTGGGGTACGACGCCCCATGGCGCGGCCCGGCGGCGGTCTTCTGGATGGGCGCGAAGTCCCTGACGGCCGAGAACGTCGACCGGGCGGCCGCGCCGTGCGGGCCGTACTCCCCGCTCCACATGGTCTTCAGCGCCTTGACCCGGCCGCCGGGGACGCGGCCCTTGCCAGCCCCGGCGATCTGCACCTGGTCGACCTTGGACAGCGACATGAAGTGCTCGTCGCCGTACAGCGACGACGGAGGTGCGGCGCCGCCGACGTTGACGCCCTGCAGCGGCGAGCTGATGGCGTCGGTGCCGATCAGCCGGTTGAGCCATCCGGCGCGCGTCGAGGAGCCGGGGTTGGCGTCCTCCATCTCCTCCATGGCGGCGAAGTGCGACCGGGACACCGAGGGGAGTCCGGTCGCGTGGACGGCCGCGAGCTTGCCGGCGTTCCACATCGGCAGCAGGGGCTTGAGCCTGGGGTGCAGGCCGAAGAAGCCGTCCCTGGCCAGCAGCTGGCCCTGGGGGATCCCGATCTTGGGCCGCGCCTGGTAGTAGACGGGGTCGCCGTACGGCGCGACCAGCGACATTCCGTCGGCCGCGCCGCGCATGGAGAGCACGACGAGCACGGACGGGGCCGGGCCGAGGGTCGCCGCGGCCGCGGTCTGCAGCACGGCGTCGCCGATCACGGTGGTGGTGCCGGCCAGCGCGGCCGCGCCGAGGAGGCCGCGGCGAGAGAGCCGGGCGCCGCCGGCGGACAGCTCGTCGCAGCAGGTGGTCGGGGGCGTGAGGTTGCTCATGGTGGTCACCGGGTCAGGTGGGCGGGGGAGTCGAGGATCGTCGCAAGCACGTAGGGGAGGTCGTACTTGACCAGGCGGTGCCCCTTCACGATCCGGTCGGAGGGACGGTAGCCGACGACCTCGCAGCACGCCTGCAGCAGCGTCGACGTGGACCGCCGGCCGAGGAGGCGCAAGGAGAGGTAGTCGACGAGCTCGTCGAAGCGGATGGGGTAACGCGGCACCCAGGAGGCGCGCGACTTGTAGGCGATCCCCTTCTTCGGGTACCACCCGCCCGCGAGCGTGTAGTGCACCTGGAAGGAGGCCATCATCCGTGAGGGCGACGACCAGGACTTGTTGTCGGCGGGGGCGCCGTCGGGGCGCGGCCAGGTGAACGGCGTCAGCCCGATCTGACCGGCTTGCCACAGCATGCAGTTGGCGGCGTGCTGGTCGCCGCCGGTGTTCGGCGGGTCCTTGATCGTGATGTTGAGGGCACGGTAGGTCGCCACCAGGTCCTCGCCGGGGTCGCGCACCTTGGCGTCGACCGACCCGGCGAAGTCGGCCGAGTCCACCAGGGCGCGGAGCACGGGCTTGATCGCGGTGTCGTTGTCGAGGAACACCTGTGCGAGGTGGTCGACCAGCTCCTGCGAGGGGTTGTCGGAGACGAACTTCACCGCTAGCTTGCGGGCGATCCGCCGCGCGGTCGAGGGGTGGTGCGCCAGATAGCTGAGATAGCGGCGCGTCAGCTGGCGGCCGTCGGGGTCCGCATTGGGGTCGGAGAACCCGAGCACCGAGACAGGGCCGGTGGCGTGGTCGCCGGGCCGGTAGGAGGTGTCCCAGGTCTTGGCCACATCCACCCGCCAGCCGGTGAGGATCCGGGCGGAGGTCTTGACCTCTGCCTCGGTGTAGCCCGCCTCCAGGCCCACGGTGTGCAGCTCGAGGAGCTCACGGCCGAGGTTCTCGTTGAGGGCGTTCTTGGTCGAGATGGCGTTGTCGAGGTAGACCAGCATCGCGGGGTGCGTGAGCGCACCCTGGAGGAGGTCCTCGAAGCGACCCAGCGCGTTGCCTCGCAGGAAGTCGCCGTACGGCTTGCGGAAGATGAAGTGGTTCATGCCGGTGGCGGGCACGTAGAAGTGGTTCTCCCAGAACTCCGTCATCACCTCTTGCACCTGGCGGCGGGTGCGGATTCGACGGTTGAGCACCCAGCGCTGGTAGTTGAGCACCCACTGCCAGCCGTCCTCGGTGCCGTTCTTGTCCCGTGACCAGAGGCTGAGCTTGTCCCGGTTGAGCGAGGGCCACCAGCCGTTGACGGCCTTGGCCTTCTTGTCGCCGATGCTGGCGGGGGAGAGCTGTCGCTCGAACCACGTCCGGGCCCCGCCCTGACGGCGTACGTCCTTCACCAGCGCACGGTTGAGGCCGTAGGAGAACCGGCTCACCAGATGCCGCTGGGGAGTCGGGAGGTAGGGCTCACCGCGATAGCGACGAGGCGTGTAGGACGCGGCCTGGGCGGGCGCGGCGACGACGAGGGGGGCGGACGCTCCGGCAACGGTGGTGCCCACGAGCAGGGCACGGCGCGACGGCAACGGCGTAGGGGTCGCGGTCATCGATTCTCCGGGTGGGGGAAGGGGGAAGCCCGGCATGCCTGGGACCTTCACGGACCGCGTCGGCGGTGCTCGGGGACTTCGGCAGGCTAGGAGGGGGGCCCGGGGCCTGTTCGCGGAACGGTACAACCTGTCTAGTGGTCTAGACCAGTCGGCGAAGAGGCTTCCGTCCCGTGGTCTCGCTACAGTGGTGCCTCGCTCGCGCCGGCCCCCGGTCGCTCCCGACGTTCCCCACCCGAAGGACCCACGCACCGCCCATGGATGGCTCTCAAAGTCCTGAGTCCGAGCACTCCCGGTCCGCTGAGGCGGCACAGGTGGTCCGATGACCGCCACGGTGCTGGTTCTCGTCTCTCTCGCCCTGATCGCCGGGTCCGGCATCTTCGTGGCGGCCGAGTTCGCCCTCGTCACCGTCGACCGGGCCGCGGTCGAGCGCGACGCGGAGGCAGGTGACGCGACGGCCCGCGGGCTGCAGAAGGCGCTGCGGTCGCTGTCCACGCAGCTGTCGGGTGCCCAGGTCGGCATCACGGTGACCAACCTGGCCATCGGCTTCCTCGCCGAGCCGGCGATCGCCGAGCTGCTCGACGCGCCGCTCACCGCGCTCGGTCTCCCCGAGGGGGCGGTGCGCCCGGTGGCGCTGGCCCTGGGGCTGAGCATCAGCACCCTGCTGACCATCATCTTCGGCGAGCTGGTGCCGAAGAACTTCGCCATCGCCCGCCCGATGCAGACCGCCCGGGCCACCCAGGGCCTGCAACGCGGCTTCACCGCGGCGATGCTGTGGCCGATCCGGCTGCTCAACGGGTCGGCCAACGCCGTGGTGCGCCGTCTCGGGCTGGAGCCGCAGGAGGAGCTGCGCTCGGCGCGCAGCCCGACCGAGCTCGCGAGCCTGATCGCTCGGTCGGCCGACTACGGCACCCTCGACGCCGACACCGCCGAGCTGATGGGGCGCTCGGTGGAGTTCGGCTCCCGGACCGCGGCGGAGATCATGACGCCGCGGGTCCGCACCGTCACGCTCGACGACTCGGCCCGGGCGATCGCCGTGATCGAGCTGGCCCGCGAGACGGGTCACTCGAGGTTCCCGGTGCTCGACGACGAGGACGCCGTCGTCGGCACGGTCCACGTGAAGCACGCGGTCGCGCTGCCCCTGCACGAGCGGGGGACCACCCGGGTGCGGCACATCATGGTCAAGCCGATCGTGGTGCCTGACTCGCTGCGACTCGACCCGCTGCTGGCGCTGCTGCGGGCCGACGGCTTCCAGATGGCCGTCGTCCTCGACGAGTACGGCGGCCAGGCCGGCATCGTCACGCTCGAGGACGTGGTGGAGGAGATCGTGGGCGACATCGCCGACGAGCACGACCCCCGCGGCGCGCAGGCGCGGCAGCGCCATGATGGTGGCTGGCTGCTCTCCGGGCTGCTGCGACCCGACGAGGTCGAGGACCTGACCGGCATCGAGCTCCCCGAGCACGACGACTACGACACCGTCGCCGGTCTGGTGCTGCAGACGCTCGGCCGGATCCCGCTCGTCGGTGACGTCGCCGAGGTCCAGCTCCCCGCGACGGTGCCCGAGGACGACAGCCCCGCGCTCCGGCGCACCGCCTTGCTCCGGGTGGAGCACATGGACGGCCTGCGCGTGGACCGGATCGTCGTCACGGTGCGCACCGAGCCGGCTGCTGCCGCTGAGGCCGACTCGTGAGCGCCGGGACCGCCATCGCCGTCGCGGTGTTGCTGCTGCTCGGCAACGCCTTCTTCGTCGGCGCTGAGTTCGCGCTCATCTCGGCGAGGCGCAGCCAGATCGAGCCGTTGGCCAAGGCCGGCTCCCGGCTGGCTCGCACCACGCTGACGGCGATGGAGAACATCGCACTGGTGATCGGGGTCAACCAGATCGGCATCACCGTGTGCAGCCTGGTGCTCGGTGCGGTGGGGGAGCCCGCCGTCGCCCATCTCGTCGAGCCGCTGCTGCACGCCGTCCACGTGCCGGAGGCGTGGCTGCATCCGATCTCGTTCCCGATCGCGCTGCTGGTCGTGGTCTACCTCCACGTGGTGCTCGGCGAGATGGTGCCCAAGAACATCGCGCTCGCCGGCCCGGAGCGGGCGGCGCTGGTGCTCGGCCCGCTGGTCTGGGCCGTGGCGACGGTGCTGCGCCCGCTGGTCGTCGTGGTCAACGGGCTGGCCCGGTTCGTGCTCCATCGGGTGGGCGTGGAGCTGCAGGACGAGGTCAGCTCGACCTATACCCGTGAGGAGGTCGCAGCGCTGGTGGAGGAGTCGCGCGGCGAGGGACTGCTCGCCGACGCCGAGTACGACCGGTTGTCCGGGGCGCTCGGCTTCTCCGAGAAGACCGTGCGCACGGTGGTCATGGAGCCGGCCTCGCTGGCGACCGTGCGCCGTGGCTCCACGGCGGCCGAGATCGAGGACCTGTGCGCCCAGACCGGCTACAGCCGGTTCCCCGTCGTCTCCGACGAGGGCGAGCTGGTCGGCTACCTCCATATCAAGGACGTGCTCGAGTACGACCACGACGACGAGCGCGACCAGCCGGTCGCCGACAAGTGGATCCGGCCGCTGGCCCGGGTCAGCGAGGACGACCTGCTGACCGATGCCCTCGAGACGCTGCAGCGGCGGGGCGCCCACATGGCCCGGGCGGTCGACGCCCGAGGCTCGGTGCGCGGCCTGGTGGCCCTGGAGGACGTCATCGAGGAGCTGGTCGGGGAGATCCGCGACGCCGCCCACCTCGAGGACGCCTGACCCCTCGCTAAGGTGTGAACGCCGGAACCGTCCGGACCCCACGACGACGAACGACAGCAGGTAACCGTGTCCGACGCAGCCGCGCCCGAGGCTCGAGTCTGGACCGTGCCCAACATGCTGAGCATGGTGCGGCTGCTCGGCGTCCCGGTCTTCCTGTGGCTCGTGCTGGGCCCCGAGTGGGACGGCTGGGCGCTGCTGCTGCTGGCGGTCTCGGGCATCACCGACTTCCTCGACGGCTATCTCGCCCGGCGGCTCGGACAGTTCAGCCAGCTGGGGCAGATCCTCGACCCTGTGGCCGACCGGCTCTACATCCTGGCCGTGGTGGTGGGGCTGGCCATGCGCGACATCATCCCCTGGTGGGTGGCCGTCGTCCTGCCACTACGGGACCTGCTGCTGTGGGGGCTGGTGCCCTTCCTGCGCACCCGCGGCTACAGCGCTCTGCCCGTGCACTTCCTCGGCAAGGCGGCGACCTTCAACCTCCTCTACGCCTTCCCTTTGCTGCTCCTGGGCGATGGCGAGGGCACCGTGGCCACGCTGGCCAGGGTGTTCGGGTGGGCGTTCGCGTTCTGGGGGATCGGGCTCTACTGGTGGGCAGGGGTCCTCTACGCCTACCAGGTCTACAAGCTGCTGACCGACATCGACCGGCGGACGGCGGACGCCGGTGCCTGACACCCAGCAGGAGCCCGACCAGGAGAGCCAGCGGGCGCCCGGCCGTCGGGGCGGACACCGGGCAGCCGCGCACCGCCCCTACGACCTGCTGCCGGCGCATGTCACCATGCCGCTGCTCGACCGGATCCAGCAGCAGTCGCTGGACCAGGACTACGTCCACGTCGCGGACCGCCGCGCTCAGGGGGAGGAGCGCCCCCCTCCCAGTCGCGCGACGAGGGCGGCCGCGCTGGTGGCGCTGGCGCTCTTCGGACTGCTCGTCGCGACGGCCGCGGTCCAGGAGACCAGGTCTGCTCCGATCGCCGCGACCAACCGGGCCCAGCTGATCGACCAGATCGACCAGAGACGCGAGTCCCTGGCGCGCATCCAGGACCGCATCGGCAAGCAGCAGGCCCGGATCACGGTCCTGCAGCGGGAGTCGGCGGACCTGGGCGAGCGGGAGGCCGCTGCCGACGCCCGGCTCGCCCGGCTGCAGGGACGCACCGGCTACGGCGCCGTGCGCGGCCCCGGCGTCCGCGTCACCGTCGACGACTCGCCCAGCGGGGTGCCGGAGGAGGCGGTGCGGGACACCGACCTGGCCGACCTCGTCAACGCGCTGTGGGCCGTGGGCGCGGAGGCGATCTCGGTGAACGGGGAGCGGTTGACCGTGCTGTCGGCGATCCGCAACGTCGACGTCGCGATCCACGTCAACGGCAGGCCGCTGTCGCCGCCGTACGTCGTGGAGGCGATCGGCGACCCCCGCACCCTTCAGTCCGACCTGGTCAACAGCCCTCGTGGGCAGCACTTCTTCGCTCTGGCCGACGCACTGGGACTGCAGTACACCATGACCAACCAGGGGTCGATGGTGCTGCCGGGAGCCTCCTCGCCGGTGCTCCGAGCCCTGGCTGGTGTCGGCGGCGACGCCGTGGACAATGAGTCCAGCCGTTCGTCGAAGGAGGGGCAGCCGTGATCGCCATCCTGGGTCTCGTCGTCGGGATCGTGCTGGGCCTGATCTTCCAGCCCGACGTCCCCGTCGGGCTGCAGCCCTACCTGCCGATCGCGGTCGTGGCCGCGCTCGACGCCGTCTTCGGCGGCCTCCGCGCGCTCCTCGACGGCATCTTCGACGACAAGGTGTTCGTCGTGTCGTTCCTGAGCAACGTCGTCGTGGCGGCCGCGATCGTCTACCTCGGCGACAAGCTCGGTGTCGGCGGTCAGCTCTCGACCGGGGTCATCGTCGTGCTCGGCATCCGCATCTTCTCCAACGTCGCCGCGATCCGGAGGCACCTGCTCCGTGCCTGACGACGACACCACCGCCCCTACGCCCGACCCCGAGGCGCCTGACCGGGAGGCGCCCCAGCCGGACGAAGCGCGCAGACGCCTGGCGCGCTCCATGCTGCACCCGACCTGGAGCCAGGCCATCGTGGGTGCGCTGCTCGCCGCGCTCGGCTTCGCGGCGGTGACCCAGGTGCGGTCCAACGAGGTCGACAACACCTACGCCAGCTATCGCGAGCAGGACCTCGTCGACGTGCTCAGCACCCTCACCGAGGCCTCGCAGCGAGCGCAGAGCGAGCTGGCCCGCCTGGAGACCACTCGTCGCGACCTGCTCAGCGACAACGACCGCAGGCAGGCGGCGCTGACCCAGGCCGAGCAGGCGGCCGACAGCCTCGAGATCATGGCCGGCCAGGTGGCGGTCACCGGACCGGGGCTGCGGATCACCGTGACCGAGACCACGGGCACGGTCGGGGTCGACTCGCTCCTCGACACGGTGCAGGAGCTCCGCACGGCCGGCGCCGAGGCGATGGAGTTCAACGACGAGGTCCGGGTCGTCGCGCAGACCTCCTTCAGCGACGGCGTCGGTGGGATCGTCGTCGACGGCACGCTGCTGAGCTCCCCGTTCGTGATCGAGGTGATCGGCGACCCGCGCACCCTCCAGGGAGCCCTGTCCTTCGTGCAAGGTCCCACCGCGCAGCTCGAGAACGACGGAGCGACGGTCGAGGTGGTCGCTCTCGACGAGGTCGACATCGACAGCGTCCGGCCACCGTCGCGTGCCGAGTACGCCCAGCCCTCCACGGCGCAGTAGCCTCGGGGCCAGTAGCCTCGGGCGCCGCGTGGGCGCCGCCGCCGTGATCAGGAGGTCATGTGTATCCCGACGATCTGATGTACACCAGCGAGCACGAGTGGGTCCGTCCCGCCGACGACAGCGAGGGCGCCGTTCGCCTCGGCATCACCCACTACGCACAGGACGCGCTCGGCGACATCGTCTACGTCTCTCTGCCCAGCGTCGGAGACACGGTCTCCTCCGGGGCCGCGTGCGGCGAGCTCGAGTCGACCAAGTCCGTCAGCGACATCTACGCCCCGATCTCGGGCGAGGTGGTGGGGCGCAACGAGTCCCTCGACGCTACCCCCGAGCTGGTCAACAACGACCCCTACGGCGGGGGTTGGCTGTTCGAGATCAAGCCCGCCAACCCTGCCGAGCTCGACGGCCTGATGGACGCCGCGGCGTACCAGTCGTCGCTGGAGGCATAGGCAGCAACGCGCCCCGGCGCCGGACGGTCCGGCGTGTGTCGGGGCTGATAGGTTCGGTATCTGCACCAGCGCCCTCGTCGTCGGCTGGGGTCCGGCTCGGGTCCCGCACGGCGAGGGGGAGTCGACCAGGCAAGAGGAGACCTGATGCCCTTCTGCACCGCGTGTGGGAAACCGAGCCCGGACGACGCCCGGTTCTGCTCCCAGTGCGGCACGCCGCTGGCCGCCCCGGAGCCTGCGACGCCGCAGGCGTCGGCCACGCCGGAGCCGCCGGCCGACGTGCCCACCGACGTGACGGCCACGATCACCTTCGGCGGGTCGGGAGACAAGGTCGAGACCTCCGATCGCCAGCTGAGCCCCGTCGACGCGGCCGCCGTCGACGCGCTGCCGGCCGGACACGCCCTGCTGGTGGTGCAGCGCGGGCCCGGCGCCGGAAACCGCTTCCTCCTCGACCTCGACCTGGTCACGGCCGGGCGTCACCCCGAGAGCGAGATCTTCCTCGACGACGTGACCGTCTCTCGGCGGCACGCGGAGTTCCAGCGCGCCGGCACCGACTTCGCGGTGCGCGACGTCGGCAGCCTCAACGGCACCTACGTCAACCGCGACCGGATCGACGAGGTGTCCCTCAAGGACGGCGACGAGGTCCAGATCGGGAAGTACCGCCTGGTGTTCTACTCCGGCCACGCGAACGGCTGAGCCGCGGTGGCGACGCCGGCTGCCTCCGCACGGGGGAGGAGGAACATCGGCCAGGTGCTGGAGGATCTGCGCCCGGACTTCCCGGGTGTCACCATCCCCAAGATCCGGTTCCTGGAGGACAAGGGCCTGATCAAGCCCGAGCGGACGCCGGCCGGCTATCGCAAGTTCTCCGCAGCCGATGTCGAGCGGCTTCGCTACATCTTGCGGATGCAGCGCGACCACTACCTCCCGCTGCGGGTGATCGGCGAGCACCTCGACGCGATCGACCGCGGACTGGAGCCGCCCCCGCTCGACCCGGTGGTCCCCACCGTGCCGACCGTGGCGTTGGCCTCCGACGGCACCCCCAGCCCCGAGTCGTTCGGCCGCCGCGACGGGCTCCGGATGTCGCGCCGTGAGCTGCTCAAGGTCGCCGAGATCGACGAGGAGCTGCTGGGGCAGCTCGAGCAGTTCGGTCTGCTCAGCCCGGCCACCGGCACCGGCCACTACGACACCGACGCCCTGGTCATCGCCAAGACGGCGCGGGAGCTGGCCGACTTCGGCTTCGAGCCGCGCCATCTGCGCGCGTTCAAGACCGCGGCCGACCGGGAGATCGGCCTGGTCGACCAGGTGGTCGAGCCGCTGAAGCGGGGGCGCGACGCGTCCGCGACCGCACGTGCCGAGGAGGCGGTCAACGAGATCGCCGCCCTCTCCGTGCGGCTCCACGCCACGCTGATCAAGGCCGGGCTGCGCCGGTCCTGACGCTGCCTCACCCGCCTCCTCAGAGGCTCACACCGGCCCGGGAGAGACCAGCCGACCCGGGGGTAGGGTGGGTGCGTGCGCGAAGTCGATGTCATCGGAGTCCGGGTGGAGATGCCCTCCAACCAACCGATCGTGCTGCTGCGCGAAGTGGTCGGCGACCGCTACCTGCCGATCTGGATCGGCGCGGTCGAGGCGACGGCCATCGCCTTCGCCCAGCAAGGCGTCGTGCCACCGCGCCCGCTCACCCACGACCTGCTCAAGGACGTGGTCGAGGCCACCGGCAACACCCTCGACGAGGTGCGGATCACCGATGTCAAGGACGGCGTCTTCTACGCCAGCCTGGTCTTCGGGTCGGGGGTCGAGGTGGGTGCTCGTCCGTCGGACTCCATCGCACTGGCGCTGCGCACCGGCAGCCGCATCGTCTGCTCCGACGACGTGCTCGAGGAGGCCGGGCTGGCCGTGCCCGACGAGCAGGAGGACGAGGTCGAGAAGTTCCGCGAGTTCCTCGACCATGTGACTCCGGAGGACTTCGAGGCCCAGTGACGCTCGCGGGGAGCCTCTCACCTCACCCTCAGGTTGAAGGTGAGGGTTGCGACACACCCCCGGGGAGCGTTGACCGGGGGCCCACGTCGGCCTACGGTGAACTGTCTCTGTTGTAACTCCACCGTTGTGGTTGAGGCTGCCTCCGGCCGCCCGTCACGTCCTTCCCCCGGGAGTTACGCGAAACGGAGTAGTCGACGGAGGGTCGATGGGCGTGAACGAGAACGAGCCGCGAACCGATCTGGCTGCAGGCACGGAGGCCAGCGAGCGGGCCGAGGAGCAGGGCCTGCTCTTCACCGACGACGTGTCCCCGCTGCCGAACGACACCGGCTACCGCGGCCCGACGGCGTGCAACGCCGCCGGCATCACCTACCGCCAGCTCGACTACTGGGCCCGCACCGGCCTGGTGGAGCCGTCGGTGCGCGGGGCGAAGGGCTCCGGCTCACAGCGCCTCTACTCCTTCCGCGACATCTTGATCCTCAAGGTCATCAAGCGGCTGCTGGACGCCGGCATCTCGCTTCAGCAGATCCGATCCGCGGTGCAGTTCCTGCGTGACCGTGGCACCGATGACCTCACCCGGGTGACCTTGATGAGCGACGGTGCCTCGGTCTACGAGTGCACCAGCAACGCCGAGGTCATCGACCTGCTCCAGGGCGGCCAGGGTGTCTTCGGCATCGCCATCGGCGGAGTCTGGCGCGAGATCGAGGGCACGCTCGCTGAGCTGCCCTCGGAGCGCACCGACGACGCGGCGACCGGGTCGTCCCCGGGCGACGAGCTGGCGGCACGTCGAGCGGCTCGCCAGACCGGCTGAGCCGGCTCGGGCTTTGATAGCCTGCGATCAGCTGACGATCCCACGCGGGAGAGTCTCTGTGGCTGTCGTGCGCCTTCGGTGACACCCAGCCCGGAGCGCCGAAGGGGCAATTCCTCCCCGGAACCTCTCAGGCGCCCGGACCGCGTGGAGCAGGCGACTCTGGAGGCGTCCGCCGACAGAGGGGGAGGGGACCGACCACGACCGCGGGGCACCGCGGGAGGGAGCCCCGATGACCGACCTGTCCCCGTTCGTCCGCCGCCACATCGGCCTCACCCCGGCCGCCCAGGAGACGATGCTCGCGCGGCTCGGCCACGCGACGCTCGACGAGCTCATGGCGGCGGCGGTTCCTGGGGGGATCCGCAGCCACGGCGACCTCGAGCTGCCGCCGGCCCTGACGGAGCCCGAGGTGGCCCGCCTGGCGCGCGACCTCGCCGACGCCAACGTCCTGGCCGAGCCGATGATCGGGCTCGGCTACCACGGCACGGTCACCCCGGCGGTCATCCGCCGCAACGTGCTGGAGGACCCCAGCTGGTACACCGCCTACACGCCCTACCAGCCGGAGATCTCCCAGGGGCGGCTGGAGGCGCTGATCAACTTCCAGACGATGGTCGGAGACCTCACCGGCCTGCCGACCGCCAACTCCTCGCTGTTGGACGAGGCCACGGCGGCCGCGGAGGCGATGACGCTGGTCCGACGTGCGCAGCGCGGCGCCGCGGGCGCCTTCGTCGTCGATGCCGACGCCCTGCCGCAGACCATCGCCGTCGTGGAGACGCGGGCAGCCGCGATGGGCATCGAGGTGGTCGTCGCCGATCTGGCCGAGGGCCTGCCCGAGGGTGAGGTGAGTGGGGTCCTGGTTCAGTACCCCGGTGCCTCGGGCGAGATCCGCGACCCGCGCCCGGTGATCGACGCGGTGCACGAGCACGGCGGGCTGGCGGTGGTGGCGGCCGACCTGCTGGCGCTGACCCTGCTGGAGGCCCCCGGGTCGCTCGGCGCCGACGTCGTCGTCGGCTCGTCCCAGCGTTTCGGCGTGCCGCTGTTCTACGGCGGCCCCCACGCCGGCTTCATGGCCGTCAAGCAGGGACTCGAGAGGCATCTGCCGGGTCGCCTCGTCGGCGTGTCCGTCGACGCGGAGGGCCGCCCGGCCTACCGACTGGCGCTGCAGACCCGCGAGCAGCACATCCGCCGCGACAAGGCGACCTCCAACATCTGCACGGCCCAGGTGCTGCTGGCCGTCGTGGCGTCGATGTACGCCGTCTACCACGGCCCCGAGGGGCTGCGGGAGATCGCGACCAAGGTCCACGAGCGGGCCCGCACGTTGGCTGGGGTCCTGCGCGACCGCGGGGTCGAGGTGGTGCACGACCGGTTCTTCGACACCCTGCTGACGCGCGTGCCCGGCAGGGCCGGTGACGTGGTGGCTGCGGCGCGGGAGCTGGGGTTGCATGTGCGGCTGGTGGACGACGACCACGTGGGCCTGAGCGTCGGCGAGACCTGCACCGGCGATCACGCGGCGTCGGTGCTGCGCGCCTTCGGGCTGTCCCACGAAGGTCCCTTCGCCTTCGCGGCCGGTGGGCTCGGGATCCCGGACGACCTGGCCCGCGAGACCGACTTCCTCACCCACGAGGTCTTCCACGCCCACCGCAGCGAGACCCAGATGCTGCGCTACCTGCGACGGCTGTCGGCACGCGACTACGCCCTCGACCGAGGGATGATCCCGCTGGGCTCCTGCACCATGAAGCTCAACGCGACCACCGAGATGGAGCCGGTCAGTCTGCCCGGCTTCGCCGACCTGCACCCCTTCGCCCCGGCCGAGGACGCCGGCGGCTACCGACAGCTGGTCGACGAGCTGGAGGGCTGGCTGGCCACGGTCACCGGCTACGACCGGGTCTCGATCCAGCCCAACGCCGGCTCCCAGGGCGAGCTGGCGGGGCTGCTGGCCATCCGCGGCTATCACCGGTCCCGCGGCGACGAGCAGCGCACGGTGTGCCTGATCCCGTCGTCGGCCCACGGCACCAATGCCGCGTCCGCGGTGATGGCCGGGATGCGGGTGGTGGTGGTCGCTGCCGCGGAGGACGGGTCGGTCGACCTCGACGACCTGCGGGCCAAGTGCGAGTCACATGCCGACGAGCTGGCCGCGATCATGGTGACCTACCCCTCCACGCACGGCGTCTACGAGGACACCATCGGTGAGCTCTGCAAGATCGTGCACGACCACGGGGGGCAGGTCTACGTCGACGGCGCGAATCTCAACGCGCTGCTCGGCTACGCCCGTCCCGGCGAGTTCGGGGGCGACGTGTCGCACCTCAACCTGCACAAGACCTTCTGCATCCCGCACGGCGGCGGTGGGCCGGGGGTGGGGCCGGTGGGTGTGCGCGCACACCTCGCTCCGCACCTCCCGTCGCATCCGATGCACCCCGCGGCCGACCGGCGCGAGGGCATCGGCCCGGTGAGCGCGGCGCCCTACGGCTCCGCCGGCATCCTGCCCATCTCGTGGGCCTACATCCGGCTCATGGGCGCCGAGGGTCTCACCGCGGCGACCGCGGCGGCCGTGCTGTCGGCGAACTACGTCGCCGCCCGGCTGGAGGACCACTTCCCGGTGCTCTACCGCGGCGCCAACGGCCTGGTGGCCCACGAGTGCATCCTCGACCTGCGGCCGATGACCAAGCAGACGGGTGTCACCGTCGACGACGTCGCCAAGCGGCTGGTCGACTACGGATTCCACGCGCCGACGATGTCGTTCCCCGTCGCCGGGACGCTGATGGTGGAGCCCACGGAGTCCGAGGACCTCGGTGAGATCGACCGCTTCTGCGACGCGATGATCGCCATCAAGGCGGAGGTCGACCGGGTGGACGCGGGGGAGTGGAGTCCCGAGGAGTCCCCGCTGCGGCACGCTCCCCACACCGCCCGCGCGCTGGTGGGTGACTGGGACCGCGGCTACTCGCGCGAGCTGGCGGTGTTCCCGGCGGGCATCGACCCCGACAAGTACTGGCCGCCGGTGGCCCGCATCGACCAGGCCTACGGCGACCGGCACCTGGTGTGTGCCTGCCCGCCCCCGGAGGCGTTCGCCGAGCCCACGGAGTCGTGACTGCGGTGACGGTCTCGCAGGACACGGCTCGCGCGCTGCTGCGACGGGTGGCCGAGGCGCAGAGCGCCGGGAGGGTCCCGTCGCTCGTCGCCGGCGTGGTCCGTGGCGACGAGCTCTGCTGGACGGGCGCCTGGGGTGATGCAACCGGTGGCCCGGCGGTCGGTCCCGACCTCCAGTACCGCATCGGGTCGATCACCAAGACGTTCACCGCGGTGCGGGTGCTGCAGCTGGTCGAGGACGGCTCGCTGGCCCTCGACACCGAGGTGGGGGAGGTGCTCCCCGACATCGGGTACGCCGGCCGGTCGCTGCGGTCGCTCCTCGCGCACTCCTCCGGCATGCAGTCCGAGCCCGTCGGCCCCTGGTGGGAGCGATCGCCGGGGGTGCCGTGGGAGGACCTGGCGGCGGCCCACGACGGTTCCCCGGCGGTGCTCCCCGACGGCGAGCAGTTCCACTACTCCAACCTGGCGTTCGCGATCCTCGGGCGCGTGGCCGAAGAGGCTGTCGGCGAGACCTGGTGGGAGGGCGTGCGGCAGCGGATCCTCGTGCCGCTCGGCATGGACCGGACGTCCTACCTCCCTGCGGGGGCGGCCGCCTCGGGCTTCAGCGTCGACCCCTACGCCGGCACCCTGCACCCGGAGCCGGCCACCGACACCGGGGCGATGGCTCCGGCGGGGCAGCTGTGGTCGACCGCCGACGACCTCGCGACCTATGCGGCGTTCCTGCTGCGTGGCCACCCAGGCGTGCTCCCGCTCGAGACGCTGCTGCGCGCCAGCCATCCCCTGTCCGGTGACCGGCGGGACCGCCTCGAGGCGGCCCACGGCCTCGGGTTCGCCCTGGCCCGCGGCGGCTCCGGCCTGCTGGTCGGTCACACCGGGTCGATGCCGGGGTTCCTCGCGGGGCTGTTCGTCGACCGCGACCGCGACACCGCGGCACTGATGCTCGCCAACGCGACCACCGGCGTCCGGCCGACGGCGCTGGTCCGCGAGCTGCTGGAGACCCTGGAGGAGCACGAGCCGACGCTCCCCGGGCCGTGGCGGCCGGAGGCCGACGTCCCGCGCGAGATGGCGGACGTGCTGGGCGTCTGGCACTGGGGCAACACACCGTTCGTGTTCGGGCTCGAGGGCGGCGCCGTGGTGGCCCGCAAGAACGGCGAGGCGCAGTACTCCTTCGCGTGGCAGGACGGCCGCCTCCTCGGCACGTCCGGCTATCACACCGGCGAGACGCTGCACGTCCGACGGCACCCCGACGGCACCGTCAGCCACCTCGACGTGGCGACGTTCCTCTACACCCGGGCGCCCGGCCCGCACCCCTCCGGCCGGTAGGGTCTGGGGCCATGACGTCACCGGCCTGGCTGGGCATCGGCGCGCAGCGCTCCGGCACCACGTGGTTCACCGACCTGCTGTGCCAGCACCCCCAGGTCGGGCTGGGCACCAACGGCAAGAAGGAGCAGCACCTGCTCCACAAGGTCGGCGACGGCACCCGTGAGCCCGCGGAGTACCTCGACCTGTTCCCGGCCGATGAGATCCGTCGTGGCGAGTGGACGCCGCAGTACCTCCGGCACTCCTCGGCACCGCCCACCACCGTCCGTCTGCTGGCGCCCGACCTGCCGGTGCTGGTGCTGCTGCGCGACCCGGTGGAGCGGTTCCTCTCGGCGATGCGGCTCAACGCCACCCGGGGCACCTCGCCGTGGCCCTACCCCGTGCCGATCACCGTGCAGACCTGGAGCGGCTTCTATGCCGACCAGCTGGCGATGTGGGCCCACTTCGTCGGCCGCGACCGGATGACGGTGATGGTCTATGAGCAGGTACGCCGTGACCCGCAGGCCGCGGTCGATCGAGTGTGGCGGCTGCTCGGCCTCGAGCCCGTCGCGCTGCAGGAGACCGACCGGCCCTCGCGCTCCAGCAGCACGGTGTCGTGGGACCCTCCGGAGGGCCTCGAGGAGTCGCTTCGCGTGCTCTACCGACCCCAGCTGCAGCGCCTCGTCGACGACTGGGGGCTGGACCTCTCCGACTGGCGGACCGTCGTCGGCTGAGCGACGCCCACCGCGCAGCGGTCCCCCGCCGGCAGTGAGCTAGGCCCGGGCCAGGGCGAGCGTCGAGCCGTGCCGGCCCTTGCGCACGTCGAGAAGGGTGGGGATGCGGTCGCGCATCTGCGGGACATGGCTGACGACGCCGACCACACGTCCGCCGTCGCGCAGCGTGTCGAGGGTGTCGAGCACGTCGTCGAGGGTGTCGGCGTCGAGCGCTCCGAAGCCCTCGTCGACGAAGAGCGTGTCGAGGTCCGCGCCGCCCGCCTCGTGGGTGACGACATCGGCCAGGCCGAGCGCCAGCGCGAGCGAGACCACGAAGGTCTCGCCTCCCGACAGCGTGGCCGGGTCGCGGGTCTCGCCGGTCCAGTCGTCGCGCACCAGCAGGCTGAGACCGCCACGGGTCTCGCCGGCGCCCCGCCGGCCGGTGTGCTCGAGGGCATAGCGACGGTCGCTCATCGTGGCGAGACGCTCGTTGGCGGCATCGACGACCTGGCTGAGCCGAGCGGCCAGGACGTAGGCCGAGAGCCGCATCTGCAGCCGGTTGTCGGGGGACCGGCCGTCGACGAACTGCGACACACTGCCGACCAGCGCGAGCTCCTCACGCAGCGGGGCCGCGGCGGCGAGCACGGCTCGCAGCGTGCCGACCAAGGACCCCAGTCGCGCCGCCCGGTGCTGGGCCGCGGCGCTGGCGGCCTCGGCCGACGCCAACGCCCCTGCGGTCTGCTCGGCCGCGGCGCTCAGTGCGGAGAGGTCGGGGGCGGGGGCCGCTGCTGCCTCGGTCAGGGCAGGGTCGGCGAGGGAGCGCCGGCACGCCGCCAGCCCCGTGTCATGGGCGAGCAGCGCCGACTCGGCCTCGGCAAGCCGCTGCGAGGGGAGCACGGCGGCAAGGGCCTCGGCCGGGCTCGTGAAGCCGGCATCGGCCGCGGCCTCGCGCAGCCGGGTGTCGGCGCCGTCGGCGGCCTGGCGAGCATGGGCGACGTGGCGCACCGCCTCCTCCAGCTCGCGCAGCTGACCCAGGCCCCGGGCCAGGCGGCGACGGCGCAGCTCGAGAGAGACGTCGGCGGAGCCGTCCAGCGCGTCCGCCAGCCGCTGGGAGATCTCCTCACCCTGGGCGACCAGGCCGGCCAGCGTCGCGCTGAGCGTGGCATGGGTCTGCCGCAGGTCGGCCAGCCGCTGCCGGTCGGTGTCCAGGCTCTCCCGGGTGCGGTCGTGGAGGTCCGTCAGCGCGGGCAGCCGCTCCGCCACCGCAGCCAGCTCGCCACGGTGGCTCTCGAGCCCGGCGAGCTCGGTTGCGAGCTCCTCGGGGGCCCGGGCATCACTCGTCTGCTCGGCCAGGGCGATCCGGGTGAGCAGGTCGCGGACGGCCTCGTCGCGCGCGTGGCGCAGTCCCTCGGCGTCGTCGACGAGGCGTCGGGCCTCGCGCTCGTCGGCCTCGTCGGGCATGGCGGGGTGGGGCTGAGCCGGCGAGGGGTGCTCGGCCGAGCCGCAGACGGGACAGCTGTCGCCGACCGCCAACCGGCCGGCGAGCTCGGCAGCCATGCCCGTGATGCGCTGCTCCTGCAGCCGCAGCCAGCCCTCCTTGGCGGCCTGGGCGGCGTCGACGGCCTCGCTGCGCCGCAGCTCGGCCTCGGCCTGGTGGGCGCGCAGCGAGACCGCCTCGCGCGCGGCCACGAGGCGGCTGCCGACAGCCTCCATCCGCGGCGCGAGCGCCGTGAGCTCGGCCTGGGCCGCTTGAGCGGCGTCGCGGTCGCGGGCGATCTCGGTCAGGCGGTCCGGCGCCTGCTCCACGACGGCCTCGAGCGTGGCGAGCTCGGCTTCGGCGGCCGCCCGCTCCTCGTCGTGCCGCGCCGCGTCGTCCAGCACCCGCTCCAGTCGGCGCTGCTCGGGCAGAAGCGCCTCCGTCGCCGCCAGATCGCGGGTGAGACCGGTGGCCAGATCGGAGACCTGCTCGGGGGTGACGTCGTCGAGCTGCCACTCGGTGAGGCCGGCGCGCAGCTGCCCCAGCCGGCGCTCGGCGGCCCCCTGGGCGGCTGCGGCGTCGGCCCGAGCGCGCCCCAGGGGGACCACCACCGCCGCCTGCCGCGCGGCCGTGACGGCGCTGCGCAACGCCGCCACCTCGTCGGAGCGCGCCACCAGAGCGGCCTGCTCCTCGAGCGCGGCTGCGTGGCGCTGCTGACGCTCGGCCAGCGTGGTGCCGGCGGCCAGCGCCGCCGCCGTGGAGGTGGCCTGGTCTCGGGCCTCGGTCAGCGCCGCCTCGACGACGACGAGCCGGTCGCGGTGCGTGTCGCTGAGGTCGGTGGCCCACGAGGCCAGGTCGGCGCTCGCGTCGTCCTCGGGTCGGGCGTCGGTCCACGCCTCGGGCAGGGGAGCGGCCGCGGTCTCGCTGACCCGGTTGGCCAGGCCCGACGAGCTCGTGGTGGTGGCGGCGAACCTCGCCCGCCAGCTCGGACCGGCGCTGGCGGAGCCAGGCCTCGACCGCCTCGAAGCGGCCGGTGCGGAAGAGCTGCTGGAGCAGGCGGTGCCGATCGTCGGACCTGGCCCGTAGGAACGACTGGAATCGGCCCTGCGGGAGCAGCGCCACCTGCGTGAACTGGGTGAGGTTCATGCCGAGCAGGTGGGCGACCAGGTGTCCGGCCTCGTCGAGGCGGGTGGTGACCGGGCGCCACTCGCCGTCGGCCCGCTCGCTGAGGGAGACGCTGGGCTGTTGGCGGGTCAGACCGGTGCCGCGCTTCTTGGGCCGGTCCCAGGCCGGGGAGCGGGTGATCCGGAAGCGGCGTCCGGCCAGGGTGCACTCCAGACGCACCCGCGGGGCCAGCCCTGCCTCGGCGTGGTCGGAGCGGAGCCGCTTGGCCGAGGAGCGGTCACCGGGGACGTCGCCGTAGAGCGCGAAGCAGACGGCGTCGAGCACGCTGCTCTTGCCGGCGCCGGTCGGGCCGGTGAGGAGGAAGACCCCGGCGGCCGAGAGCGCGTCGAAGTCGACGTGCACGGTGTCGCCGAACGGGCCGAAGGCCGTGACCTCGAGGTGGTGGAGCCGCATCAGACGACTCCGTCGCCGGCCACGAGCACGTCGACGTCGGGGTCGTGGGCGCACGCGTCACAGGCGGTCTGCAGGAGGGCGCTCTCGGCCTCGCTGGCCGGCACGCCACGGAGGTCGGCGACGAACTCCAGCGCCAGCTCGTGGTCGGTGCGCGCGCCGACCGGCGCCGCGGGGACGGCACGCGTGGGGGCCAGCGACGGCTCGAAGACCACGACGAGCGTGTGGGGGAAGCGTCGGCGGAGCTGCTCCATGGCGCGCTGGGGACGCAGGTCGTCGGTGAGCGTGGCCTGCACCCAGGCCCGCTCGGCGTCGGCGAACCCGGGGTCGGCGAGGAGCGTCTCCAGCGACCCGCGCACGCGGGCCAGCGGACGGGGCACGGGCGCGGCGACGAACTCCGACGCAGCCAGCCCTGACTCGTCGAGGTCGATCAGCCAGCTGCCCTTGACGTGCTCGGCCTCGGAGAAGGAGTAGGCCACCGGGGAGCCGCTGTAGCGGATCTCGTCGGTGAGCTGCTGGGCGCCGTGCAGATGGCCGAGCGCGACGTAGTCGACGCCGGCGAACACGCTGGTCGGGACTCGGGAGATGCCGCCGACGCTGATGTCTCGCTCGGAGTCGCTCGGCCTGTCCGCCCGCCACGAAGGCGTGGGCAAGCACCACGCTGCGAACCCGGGAGCCGCGGGCCCGAGCGGCCAGGTCGGCGCGGACCCGCTCCATCGCCGCAGTGAGCGCGGACTGATGGGAGCGCACGGGGAGGCCCCAGGGCTCGCGCAGGGCCTCCGGGTCGAGGTAGGGGAGGCCGTAGACCGCCACCGGACCGTGCACGTCGGCCAGCTCGACGGGACGGGCGGCCTCGTCGGCGTCGGTGCGCAGGTGAACACCGGCGTGGTCGATCAGCCGCGACCCGAAGCCCAGCCGCTGGGCGGAGTCGTGGTTGCCGCTGGTGACCACCACCCGCGCCCGGGTGGACGCGAGCCGGGCGAAGGCCTCGTCGGCGAGCCGCACCGCGTCGACGGGCGGCAGCGCCCGGTCGTAGACGTCGCCGGAGAGGACGACCAGGTCGACCTGCTCGGCCACCACGACCTCGACCAGGTGGTCGACGAAGGCAGCCTGATGGGCGAGCATGCCCTCCCGGTGGAAGGACCGCCCCAGGTGCCAGTCGGAGGTGTGGAGGATCCGCACGCCCCCAACCTAGGAAGCAGCACCGACACTCCAGCGCTCCCACGCCGGGCCCACCCTCCTGGGCCCCCTCGGGGCCCGTCTTCTGGGGCTGCCGAGGTCAGGCGTAGCGGACCACGCGTCGCTCGCTGGTGAAGCCGTAGAGCCCGAGGCCGGCGTCGCGAGCCAGGTCGACCGCGAGGCTGGTGGGGGCGCCCACGGCCACCAGGCAGCCGTGACCCACGGCTACCGCCTTCTGCACCAGCTCGAAGCCCGCCCGGCCGCTCACCACCAGACAGGCCGCAGCCGGGTCGTGCCCGGCCAGGAGTCGCGCCCCGGTCGCCTTGTCGACAGCGTTGTGCCGGCCGACGTCCTCCCGCACCACCAGCGGCACGCCGTCGGCGTCGAAGAGCCCCGCCGCGTGCACGCCCCCGGTGCGGGCGAACACGGTCTGGGCGGAGCGCAGCCGCTCGGGGAGCAGGCGTACGACGTCCTCCGGGGGCAGCCGGTCGGCCCAGGTGGCGGCACGGGTCAGCGCGAGCACCTCCTCGATGCTGTCCTTGCCGCAGACGCCGCACGCGGACCCGGCGCCGAACCCGCCGTGACGCTCCCCGGGGTCGCGCAGCGGCGGCCCGCCGAGGCTGACGGTGACGACGTTGTACTCCTGGCGGGGGGTCAGGTCCTCGTCGGTGCAGTAGGCGACACCGCGAAGCAGGTCGCGGTCGACCAGCCCCTCGTGGAGGGCGTAGCCGGCGGCGAGCTCGAAGTCGTGCCCGGGGGTCCGCATCGTCACCCACACCCGGCGGGGTGCCGCCCCGGCCCAGGCGAGCCGGATCTCCAGCGGCTCCTCGGTGGCCAGGCGGTCCTCGCGGGGGTGCTCGCCGTCGCTGCGCAGCTCGGTGACGCGCGCGCGCACGGTGGGGCCGGGCCGCCGGGCGGTCATCGGAACGCCCCGTTCACGGGCTGTACCGGTCGCGGACGGCGAGCCGGCGCTCGAGCTCGTCGGTCGCGTCGACCACCGCCCGCCGCAGGGCCGGGTCCAGGTCGTCGGAGGCGATCAGCGCCTTCGACGCCGCGAGGGTGTCGGCGTGCAGCGCGGTGAGCGGGAAGAACACCTCCGCCGCGTCTCCGAGCAGCCAGCCCTCGCGGACCGCGGTGGTGCCGGGCAGCTCGGCGAAGTAGCGCGGCACGTAGGGCCCCGTGAGTGCCTCCTGGCCCACCTGCCACATCCCCAGGCCGGCCGCCTCGAGCTCGTAGTTGGAGGCGTCGCAGTCACCGGTGAAGTGCGCCCAGGCGAACTCCTTGGCCTCGGCCTCCGGCAAGGACGTGACGGCGCGCAGGTGGGCGATCGTCGCCACGGTGGTGACCTGCCGCTCGAGGTGCCGCTGCAGCTCCTCGCGCCCGACGGCACCCAGCTGGGCGAGCCGCTCCAGCACCGCCCAGCGGAGGTCGAGGTCGAGATCGAGGCCGTCGGGGAGGTCCTCCGAGGCCAGCCATCGCCGGAGCCGCTCCTGGTCGGCGCAGGTGGCGACGGTGTTCTGGAACGCCGCCAGCTGGAGCGGGCTCCCCGGCGCCGCGGTGGCGACCCGGCTGCTCACCGCGACGTGCAGCCGCGCGACCGCGGCCGCAGGGTCGTCGACCAGGCTGACCACGCCCCTGCGTGCCGCGCGCAGGCGGTAGAAGAGCGCGTCGTCGCTGAGCTCGGTCGGCACCGTGGCGACCAGCACCTCGAGGTAGGTCGCCGGGTCGAGCGCCGCGTCGTGGAAGGTGCTGGCCAGCGCGTTCCAGACGCCCGCGCGGAGCTCGGGGTCGTCGGTGATCGGCATCAGGTCGGGGAGCGCGGCGACCGTCGTCGCGTCGAGGTGGGGCACCGCCCAGGTGTCCTCGAACGGGTCGAGCAGGACCGCGGCGCCCTCGGGGAAGGCGTACGGCGCCGGCTGGGCGCCGACCTGGAGCTCGGTGACGGCCCAGGGGCCGCCGGTCGTTGCCGCCGTGGCTCGGAACACGTGACGACGGTCGGCAGGGTGGCCCTGGGGCGGGGTGCGACGCACCAGGTCGGTGTCGCGGTCGAGGCTCAGCCGGTCGACGCCGGCGGTGCGCAGCCAGGCGCCGGTCACCTCCGAGAGGTCCTGACCTGCCGCGCGCTCCCAGCTGCCGAACAGGTCGTGCATGGTGGCGTTGCCGAACCAGTGGCTGTGGAAGTGGTCGACGACCCCGCGGAAGAACACCTCGTCGCCCAATCGGGCGTTGAGCTGCTTGAGGATCGCCGACCCCTTGGCGTAGGAGATGCCGTCGAAGTCCTGGAGCGCGGAGGCTGCGTCGGCGGCGCCGTTGCCGGCGACGGGGTGGGTGCTCGGCCGGCGGTCGGCCACGAGGCCCCACTGCCGTCGGGAGTAGGCGTGGTTGGTCCAGGCGTCGGCGTACTCCGTGACGTCGGCGGTCACCCGGACGCCCATGTACTCGGCGAAGCTCTCGTTGAGCCACAGGTCGTCCCACCACGCCGGTGTGGTGAGGTTGCCGAACCACTGGTGGGCCATCTCGTGGGCGACGGTCGTGGCGCGGGTGATCCGGACACCGCGGGTGACCTTGGAGGAGAAGACCAGCGGGTCGCGGAAGGTGACGCAGCCGGGGTTCTCCATGGCTCCGGCGTTGAACTCCGGGACGAACGCCTGGTGGTACTCCCCGAAGGGGTAGCGGATGCCGAAGAGTCGATGGAACTCGTCGAAGCACTGCCGGGTCATGGTCAGCAGCTCGTCGGCGTCGCGGTCGAGGTCGGCGGCGATGCTCGCCCGGGCCAGCAGCCCCAGCGGGATGCCGTCGTGCTCGTCGCGGACCCAGTGGTAGGGCCCCGCGACCAGGGTGACGAAGTACGTCGACAGGGGCGGCGTGGTCGCGAACTCCCACACGCCCGGCTCGACCTGCTCGCCGGCGCCGTTGGCGACCACCACCCAGTCCTCGGGCGCCCGCACGTGGAGGGTGTAGGGCGCCTTGAGGTCGGGCTGGTCGAAGCACGCGAAGATGCTCGGCGCGGCCTCCATGAAGCTCATGCCGTAGACGTAGGGCCGCCCGTCGGCCGGGTCGGTGCTGCGGTGCAGGCCCTCGCCGTCGTGGCGGAACGACATGGTCGCGTCGACGAGGAGCTCGTGCTCGCCCGGGGTGGTCGCCAGCGGGAGGCGGCCCCGCTCGAGCAGATCGGGGTCCACCGGCCGGCCGTCGAGGCTGATCTCGCGGACGGCCCGGGGCTTGAGGTCGCAGAACGTGTCGCCACCCGAGGAGGAGAACCGGATGGTCGTGCGCGAGCGGAACGTCTTCTCGTCACTGGCGAGGTCAAGGCTCACGTCGTAGGACGTCACGTCGAGCAGTGCCGCCCGCTCCGTCGCCTCGTCCCTGCGCAGGGAGTGGTACGCCGTCACCCGGCCACTCTAGGGCCGGCGTGGTGGCCCGGCACTACCCGGCGAACACCACCGTCCGGCTGCCACACAGGAACACCCGGTCCTCGGCATGGGCGGCCACGGCGCGCGAGAGCACCAGGCGCTCGACGTCGCGACCGAGGCGGACCATCTCCTCGGCGGTGCGTGTATGTGACACCCGCACGACGTCCTGCTCGATGATCGGCCCCTCGTCGAGGTCGGCGGTGACGTAGTGCGCGGTGGCGCCGATCAGCTTCACGCCCCGCGCGTGGGCCTGGTGGTAGGGGCGCGCCCCCTTGAAGCCGGGCAGGAACGAGTGGTGGATGTTGATCGCCCGGCCGGCCAGCCGGCGGCAGGCGTCGTCGCTGAGGACCTGCATGTAGCGCGCCAGCACGACGAGGTCGACCCCGTGCTCGTCGACGAGCTCGAACAGCCGCGCCTCGGCCTCGGGCTTGGTCTGCGCGGTCACCGGCACCCGCACGAAGGGGATGCCGTGCGACTCCACGAGGCCGCGCAGGTCCTCGTGGTTGGACACGACCACGGGGATCTCTGCGGGCAGCTCGTCGCGCTCCCAGCGGTAGAGCAGGTCCATCAAGCAGTGGTCGAACTTGGACACCAGCACCAGGAGGCGCCGGCGGCGGTCCTTGGGGCGCAACGTGAGCTCGGGGGAGTACGCCGCCAGCTCGGCGCCGACCAGCGCACGAGCCTCGTCGGGGTCCTCGATCGGGGTCTCGAACTCCGTGCGCACGCAGAAGAGGCCGGTGCCGGGGTCGGAGAACTGGGCGCTGTCGAGGATGTTGCCACCGGCGCGGCCGATGCCGGTGGCCAGCGCGGCCACGATGCCGGGGCGGTCGGGGCACTGCAGGGTGAGGATGTGGTGCGCCATGATCGTCGAGCCTAGTGCTCGCGCAGACCGTGCCGTTCCCACCAGCTGCGCAGGGGACCCGGCGCCCACCAGTTCGCCCGGCCGAGGAGCCGCATCGTGGCCGGCACCAGCAGGGCCCGCACCACGGTGGCGTCGAGCAGCACCGCCACCAGCATGCCGACCCCGACGAACTTGATCATCACGATGTCCGAGGTCGCGAAGCCGGCGATCACCACCGACAGCAGCAGAGCGGCACTCGTGATGATCCGGCCGGTGCGCTGGACGCCGGCGGCCACCGAGGCGGTGTTGTCGTGGGACAGGTCCCACTCCTCGCGGATCCGGGACAGCAGGAACACCTCGTAGTCCATGGAGAGCCCGAACAACACGGCCAGCATGAGGATCGGCTGAGTGGCATCGAGGTAGCCGGTCGACTCGAAGTTCAGCAGGCCCGACAGATGGCCGTCCTGGAAGACCCAGGTGAGGGCGCCGAAGGAGGCGCCGAGCGACACGGTGTTCATCACGATCGCCTTCAGCGGGAGCACCACCGACCCGAAGGCCACGAACAGCAGCACCGTCATCACGGCGACCACGGTGAGGGCCATCCAGGGGAGCCGGTCGGCGACCGCGGCGATGATGTCGACGGTGTTGGCGGTGGCCCCGCCGACCTGCACCGTCATCCCGACGGGCACCGGAGCGTCGCGCAGCGCCCGCACCACGTCCTGCGACTCCTGGGACTGGCTGTGTCCCGGCCAGGAGGCCTGCCAGAGTGCCACGTCGCCACGCTCGGCCGAGGGAACGACCACCACCTCGCCGGCCTCCTGGTCGAGCTGCGCCAGCTCACCGGCGTACGCCGCCCGGTCGGCCTCGCTGCCTCCGGTGAGGAGCAGATCGGCGGTGGAACGCTCGCCGCCGAAGAGGTCCTGCTGCACGATCGAGGCTGCGCGGCTCGGGGCGTCGCGGGGCAGCACCCGCTCGTCGACGCCGCCGAACTCGGCATGCAGCAGCGGGGCGCCGAGCAGGAGGAGTGCGGCGCTGATCGAGGCGGCGTAGAGCACCGGGCGGCGCATCACGCTGTGGGCGATGGCGGCCCAGCGGTGGTGACCGCTGCTGTGCCGCCCGGTGCCACGGCGGCGACGCACCCGGCCCCACTCGATCCGGGGGCCGAGCAGCGCCAGCACGGCCGGGAGGATGGTCAGGGAGGCGACCATCGCGACCAGGACCGCTGCCATGCCGCCGTACCCGAGGGAGCGGAGGTAGGCCAACGGGAACAGCAGCAGCGACGACAGGGAGGCGGCCACGATGATGCCGGAGAAGAAGACCGTGCGGCCGGCGGTGGCCATGGTGCGACCGAGGGCGGCCTCGGTGCCGTCGCCGGCGCCGAGCTCTTCGCGGAAGCGGCTGACGACGAACAGCGCGTAGTCGATGGCGAGGCCCATGCCGAGCAGCGTGATGACGTTGATCGCGAAGACCGAGACCTCGGTGACCCCCGTGATGGCGCGGACGACGGCGAACGCCCCCAGCACGGCCACCGCACCGACCAGGGTGGGCATCGCGGCCGCGGCCAGGCTGCCGAAGATCACCAGGCTGAGCAGGAGCACCAGAGGCAGCGAGATCGCCTCGGCCTTGGCGATGTCGTCCTTCACCTGACCGTTGACGTCGTCGTAGAGCGCCATCTGCCCGCCGATGTCGGTGGTGAGCACCTCGGAGCGCAGCAGCGGGTCGAGCTCTCGGAACAGGGTGAGTCCTTGCTCGTCGCCGACCGAGGGGAACGTCAGCAGCACCTGGGTCGCGTGCTGGTCCTCGCTCACCAGCGCCGGCGACGGGGTCTCGAGGAGGCTGCGCACGGTCAGCCCGGGCTCCGCGGCCTCGGCCTCGGCCAGGCGCTCGGCCACCTCGTCGGTGAACGCCGCGTCGGTCACCAGCAGGTCGTCGCTGCGGTAGACCACGAAGACGTCGACCGGCTGGTCGGGGAAGTCGTCGCGGATCGTCGTGGCGGCGTCCCACGACTCGGACCCGTCGACGAAGTAGCCACCGTTGGAGAGCGACCCGAAGACCCCGAGCCCGTACACCGCCGCGGCGACCACCGCGGCCGCGCATGCCAGCAGCACGGCGAGGTGTCGACGGGCGACGAACACGCCCCAGCGGGTCAGCACGAGATGAATTCTTCCCTGCCGGTGAGAGGGCCGAGGGAGGGGGTGAGGCGACGAACCTCAGAGGCGGCGGGCGGCGGCGGCGAGGCGTGGGTCGAGGGTGTCGTCGCCGGCGGCGACGAGGGCCTGGAGGGTGCGCCGCATGCGCGGGTCCCAGAAGCGGTCGAGGTGGGCGACGATGCGGGCCACCGCCTCCTCGTCGTCCAGGTGGGCGAGCTGGCGGGCGATGTCGTTGCCCATCCGCGCCTCGGGCGCGGGCCCGCCGTGGCCGCCCGGATGCTCGTGGGTCTCGCTGGTCACGGCCGCCCCGCCGGCTCCCGATCGTCGCGGGCCGCCGCCTCCGCGTCGGTCATGCCGCGGGCGTTGGCCACGCCCACCTCGACCGCCGTCACCTTGTACTCCGGGCAGTTGGTCGCCCAGTCGGAGTTCTCGGTGGTCACGACGTTGGCGCCGGTGACCGGGTGGTGGAACGTCGTGTAGACGACGCCCGCCGGCATCCGCTCCGACACCTCCGCACGGAGCGTGGTCGACCCGACCCGGCTGGACAGCTCGACCAGGTCGCCGGTGGAGATGCCGCGCATCTGCGCGTCGGCGGGGTGGATCTCGAGGATGTCCTCGGGGTGCCACGTCTGGTTGGCGGTGCGCCGGGTCTGGGCGCCGACGTTGTACTGGGTGAGGATCCGGCCGGTGGTGAGCACCAGCGGGAAGCGCCGGTTGGTGCGCTCCGTGGTCGGCACGTAGACCGTCTCCACCAGGTTGCCCTTGCCGCGCACGAACTCGCCCACGTGCATGGTGGGGGTGCCGTGCGGCGCGGCGTCGGTCACCGGCCACTGCATCGACCCCTCGGCGTCGAGCCGCGCGAAGGAGACGCCGGCGAAGGTGGGAGTGGTCGCCGCGATCTCGTCCATGATCTCGTGCGCGCCGGCGTACTGCATCGGGAAGCCCATGGCCGCCGCGATGTCGCAGGTGACCTGCCACTCGTCCTTGCCCTGGCGGGGCGGGAGCGCCGGACGCACCCGGTTGATGCGTCGCTCGGCGTTGGTGAACGTGCCGTCCTTCTCCAGGAACGACGTGCCGGGAAGGAAGACGTGCGCGAAGCGGGCCGTCTCGTTGAGGAACAGGTCCTGGACCACCACCAGGTCCATCGACCGCAGCGCGGCCTCGACATGCTGGGTGTTGGGATCGGACTGGGCGATGTCCTCGCCCTGGACGTAGAGCCCGCGGAAGGTGCCCGCAAGGGCGGAGTCGAACATGTTGGGGATCCGCAGGCCCGGCTCGGGGTCGAGCGTCCGCCCCCACAGGTCCTCGTAGATCGCTCGCACCTCGGGACGCGAGATGTGTCGGTAGCCGGGCAGCTCGTGCGGGAAGGACCCCATGTCGCAGGAGCCCTGCACGTTGTTCTGCCCGCGCAGCGGGTTGACCCCGACGCCCTCGCGACCGATGTTGCCGGTGACCATGGCCAGGTTGGCCATGCCCATCACCATCGTGGAGCCCTGGCTGTGCTCGGTGACGCCGAGGCCGTAGTAGATCGCGGCGTTCGGGGCCTGGGCGAAGAGCCGGGCGGCGCCGCGCAGCCGCTCGGCGGGGATGCCCGTGATCCCCTCGGTCGCCTCGGGGGAGTTCTCCGGGCCGGGCGATGAAGGCGAGGTAGGGCTCGACGTTCTCACAGCGCTCGCGCAGGAACGCCTCGTCGTGCAGCCCCTCGGTGATGATCGTGTGTGCCATCGCGTTGACGAAGGCCACGTTGGAGCCCGGCAGCACCGGCAGGTGGGCGGCCGCCTCGACGTGCGGGCCGTGCACCAGGTCGATCCGGCGCGGGTCGGCGACGATGATCTGCGCGCCCTCGCGCAGCCGTCGCTTGAGCCGGGAGGCGAAGACGGGGTGCGCGTCGGTGGGGTTGGCGCCGATCAGCAGCACCACGTCGGCCTGCTCGACGGACTTGAAGTCCTGGGTGCCCGCGGAGGTGCCGAAGGTCTGGTTGAGGCCGTAGCCGGTGGGGGAGTGGCAGACCCGGGCGCAGGTGTCGACGTTGTTGTTGCCGAACGCCGCCCGCACCATCTTCTGGACGACGTAGACCTCCTCGTTGGTGCAGCGAGAGGACGAGATGCCACCGATCGCGCCGACGCCGTGGTCGCGCTGGATCGCCGAGAAGCCGTCGGCGGCCGTCGCGATCGCCTCCTCCCACGACACGACCCGCCACTCGTCGTCGATCGACTCGCGCACCATCGGGTGCAGCTGCCGGTCGGGGTGGTTGGTGTAGCCGTAGGCGAAGCGGCCCTTGACGCACGAGTGGCCCTCGTTGGCGCCACCGTTCTTGGCGGGCATCATCCGGACCACCTGGGTGTCCTCGCCGGTGCCCTGCACCTCGGCGCGGAACGAGCAGCCGACGCCGCAGTAGGCGCAGGTGGTGTCGACCACCCGCGTGGGCATGCCGAGCTGGACGAGTGACTTCTCCTGCAGCGCCGACGTGGGGCAGGCCTGCACGCAGGCGCCGCACGAGACGCACTCCGAGGACAGGAAGTCGGTGCCGCCGGGAGTGATCCGCGAGTCGAAGCCGCGACCCTCGACCGTGAGCGCGAAGGTCCCTTGGACCTCACCGCAGGCGCGCACGCAGCGGGAACAGACGATGCAGGCGGCGGGGTCGTAGTCGAAGTAGGGGTTGCTGGCGTCGTACGCCGGCTCCGCGAGGTGGTCGCGCCCGGGGCCGTAGCGCGCCTCGACGGCACCCACCGTGACGGCCAGCGCCTGCATCTCGCAGCTGCCGCGGGAGCAGCCCTCGCAGTCGGCGGGGTGGTCGGAGAGATAGAGCTCCATGACGTGCCGTCGCAGCCGCTGCACCTGCTCGGTCTGGGTCGAGACCACCATGCCGTCGGCACACGGCGTGGTGCAGGAGGCCGGCGTGCCCCGCGCGCCGTCGACCTCGACCAGACACATCCGACAGGAGCCGAAGGCCTTCAGGGAGTCGGTGGCGCACAGCTTGGGGACGTCGATCCCTGCCTCCGCGGCCGCCCGCAGGACGGAGGTGCCCACGGGCACCGTGACCTCTCGGCCGTCGATCATGACCGTGGCGGTGGTCTCCGCCACGACGGCCGGGGTGCCGAGATCCGGCTCGGGGGCGTAGCCCGGCTGGTCGGGCGCGGGCTGGTCGAGCGTGGTCATCGCGCGACTCCTTCCGGGGTGGGCGTGCGGTCGAAGTCCTCCGGGAAGTGCCGGATCGCGCTCTGCACGGGCATCGGGGTGAGCCCGCCCATGGCGCACAGCGAGCCCTTGGTCATCGTCTCGCAGAGCTCGTCGAGGAGGACCAGGTTGGCGGCGACGTCGTCGCCGGCGATGATCCGGTCGAGCGTCTCGACGCCGCGGACCGAGCCGATCCGGCAGGGGGTGCACTTGCCGCAGGACTCCAGCGAGCAGAACTCCATCGCGAAGCGCGCCATCCGTGCCATGTCGACGGTGTCGTCGAACACCACGATCCCGCCGTGCCCCACCATCGCGCCGGCCTCGGCGAACGCCTCGTAGTCGAGGGGGAGGTCGAGCTGGGCGGGAGAGAGGTAGGCGCCCAGCGGCCCACCCACCTGGATCGCCCGCACGGGACGGCCCGACAGGGTGCCGCCGCCGTAGTCCTCGACGAGCTCGCGCAGGGTGACGCCGAACGGCAGCTCCACCAGGCCTCCCCGGGCGACGTTGCCGGCGAGCTGGAACAGCTGCGTGCCGCGCGAGCGGCCCACGCCGAGACCGGCGTACGCCGCGCCGCCGTCGGCGAGCACCATCGGCACGGTGCAGAGCGTCAGCACGTTGTTGACGGCCGTCGGCAGGCCGAAGAGCCCGGAGATCGCGGGGATCGGCGGCTTGGCGCGGACCTCGCCGCGCTTGCCCTCGAGGCTCTCCAGCATGGAGGACTCCTCGCCGCAGATGTAGGCGCCGGCGCCGACCCGGACATGCAGGTCGAACCGCTGCCCGCTGGCGCAGACGTCGTCGCCGAGGAAGCCGTGGGTGTACGCCGACTCGATCGCGCGCCGGAGGGCGGCGATCGCGTGCGGGTACTCCGAGCGGACGTAGACGTAGCCCTCGGTCGCGCCGACGGCGTGGGCCGCGATGGTCATGCCCTCGACCAGGGTGAACGGGTCACCCTCGACGACCATGCGGTCGGCGAAGGTGCCGGAGTCACCCTCGTCGAAGTTGCAGGCGACGAACTTCTGCTCGGCCGCCGTCTCCAGCACGGTCTTCCACTTCACCCCTGCGGGGAAGCCGGCGCCTCCGCGCCCGCGCAGGCCGGACTCGGTCACCTCGGCCACCACGTCGGCGGGCGTCATGGTGAGCGCCCGACGCAGGCCGGCCCAGCCGCCGTGCGACTCGTAGTCGGCGATCGAGCCCGGGTCGACGACACCCATGCGCGCCGCGGTGACGCGGTGCTGGCGCGCCAGCCAGGGATGTTGCTCGACGATCCCCAGCGCGCGACCGTCAGCGGTCCCCAGCGAAGCGTCGAGCACGGCGCCCACCTCGCCGGGCACCACGTTGGCGTAGCCGACCCGACCCTCCGGGGTCTCGACCTCCACCAGTGGCTCGGCCCAGAGCATCCCGCGTGAGCCGGTGCGAACGACGCTCACGTCGGTCAGGCCGGCGAAGGCGTCGGCCACGTCGTCGGCGCCCATCGCCACGGCGCTCGCGTCGCCGGGCACGTAGACCGTGGTCATGAGCGCCACCCGGACGTCAGGTCGGCCACCCGGTCCGTGTCGAGCCGGCCGTGCAGCCGCCCGTCGAGCGTCCCTGAGGGGCCGAGGGCGCAGTTGCCGAGGCAGAAGACCTGCTGCACCTCGACGTCGCCCAGCTCTCCCGACGCGGCTCGGTCGTGCGCGGCGGCGTACAGCTGCTCGGCGCCGACGGCCTGACAGGCCTCGCCGCGGCACAGGGCGACCATGTGGGTGGGCGGTGGGCTGGTGCGGAAGTCGTGGTAGAAGCTCACGACACCATGCACCTCCGCCACCGACAGGTTCAGCACGTCGGCGATCACGGGCACGTCCGCACCGTCGATGTAGCCGTGGTCGGCCATCACCTCGTGCAGGACGGGCAGCAGCGGGCCGCGCTCGCCGCGATGCTGCTCGGCGACGGCACGCACCAGGGCGGAGCGCTCCGAGCCGGCCTCGCGGGAAGCGGGGGAGGGGAGAGGCGTGGACATGGCTCCTGCAGGGTGGCTGATGGTCACCTCGGAGTGACCTACCTCGCAGTCTAGGCCCGGCCCCTCCACGGGACACGCGTGGAACGCGCCGGAGCGGGTACGGATCGGTGAGGACCGGTTCGAACGGGCCGAACGAGGAGGACCAACGTGAAGAAGCTGATGCTGGTGGCCGCGCTGGCGGTGGGCTACGTGCTGGGGGCCCGCGCCGGTCGCGGCCGCTACGAGCAGCTCAAGCAGACCGCCCAGCGGGTGCGCAGCAACCCGCGGGTGCAGGAGAAGTCGCAACAGGCGGTCGACCTTGCCAAGGAGACGGCGCAGGTGGCGACGGCGGTCGCCGTCGACAAGGTCACGTCGGCCGGGTCGGCGGCGGTCGACAAGGTCAAGGGCGGCAGCGACGACGCTGTGGCCGTGGACGGCGAGGTGGGGTGGCCGTCGGCCGCCGACACCTCCCGATGAGAGGAGCGCACGACATGGGCATCGACGACAAGCTGAAGCACCAGGCCGAGAAGCTGGGCGGCAAGGCCAAGGAGGCCACCGGACGGGCCACCGACGACGAGCAGCTGGAGGCGGAGGGCAGGGCCGACCAGGCCGAGGCCAACGTCAAGAGCGCCGGCGACAAGGTGAAGGACGCGGTCGGCGACGTGAAGGAGGCGTTCAAGAGCTGAGCCGAGCCGAGCTCACCTCGAAGCGCCGCCGGGCATCCCCGGCGGCGCTTCCGCGGTGTCCGGGCATGGACGGGGCAGCTCCTTGCCCAGGGTGCAATACTGTAATCAAGTAAGCATCTGAGAGGACACAGCATGAGACATCAGCACCAGCACGGCCGGCGCGGGAGACGCGGCGGCTGGCAGACCGCCGACCTCCCTCCGGCCGACGACGCGGCGTCCTGGTTCGACGGGCGGCTGCCCGACGGCTGGTTCACCGAGGTCGACGTGACCGTCGACCGTGAGGAGATCACCGTGGTCGGCACTCTGGCGGGGGAGCCGCCCGAGGACCGGGCCGCCGCCGAGGGACGGATCGGCCGGTTCCGCGCCGAGACCCGTGACGAACGCATCGCCATCGCCCAGGAGGCGGAGGCGCGCTACGGCCGCAAGGTCGCCTGGGGCGCGAGCCACGGTGAGGTGACCGCCCTGTTCACCCACCTGGCCGTGCCGGTCATGACCCGGCTGCGCCAGCCCGAGCGCCAAGTGCTCGACACGCTCGTCGACGCAGGGGTGGCGCGGTCGCGCGCCGACGCCCTGGTGTGGGCGGTGCGCCTCGTGGGCGAGCACACCGAGGACTGGCTGACCGAGCTCCGGGAGGCGATGAGCCAGGTCGACGACCTGCGGGCGCAGGGGCCGGCCGTCTAGTCGCTGACCCCCACCGAGGCCTCCCGACGGGCGTCGCCGGCGGCCTCGAGCACCCCGCTGCGACGGAGGTACGCCGCCCCCACGCCACCGAAGTACATGTGCGGCTCGGGGTACTCCTCACCCGGCAGGCCCGACGCCTCGACCGCGGCCGCGACGCCTGGGTCGCGCTCGTACTCGACCCTCGTCGACGCGCCGTCGACCCGCACGTGCAGGCGCGGGGCGGCGATCGCGTGCCGGAGGTCGGCACCGTGCAGGCAGCCCTGGCCGAGCACCAGCATCAGGGCGGTGGTGATCCGGTCGGCCCCCGGTGACCCGATCGCCAACACCCGGCCGTCACCGGTCCGCCCGGTGGTGGGAGCCATGTTGGACGCCAGCCGGGTGCCCGGGGGAGCCGCGTGCAGCCCGCGCCCGTTGAGCTCCACCTCCCCGAGGGTGTTGTTGAGCAGGATGCCGGTGCCCGGGATGCACATGCCTGCGCCGTAGCCGCTCGACATGGTCACCGCGCAGGCGTTGCCGTCTGCGTCCACCGCGGAGACGTGCGCCGTCGACGACGACCCGCGCAGCGCGGCCAGGCCACCGGCGGTCACCCGGTCGAGGAGGGCCCTGCCGTCGGCTTCCAGGTCCGCCGAACGGTCGTGCTCCTCGCGCCGGTAGCCCAGCACGGCCTGCTGGATCTCCAGGGCGTCGGACCAGGTCCAGTCACCCCGCCGGGCCAGCTCCCCGAGCATCACCGCGAGCATCGGACCGCCGACCGCCGGCGGCGGGTTGGTGGCGATCTGCCAGTCACCCGCGTCGAGCAGGTACGCCGCGCGCACCTGCGCGCGGTACGCCGTCAGGTCGGCCGCGTCGATGAGCCCGCCCTGCGCTCGCATGTCCGCGACGAAGGACCGCCCGACCTCACCGGTGGTGAACAGCGATGCCCCTTCCACCGCCAGCTGGTCCAGCACGTCGGCCAGGAGCGGGTTGCTGGTGGTCTCGCCCCCGGCGAGCAGCCCTCCGTCCGCGCGGGTGACCAGGGAGTGCGCCTCCGGGTCGAGCCCGAAGAGCGACTCGGCGACGAACCCGAGGTAGCGCGAGGCCGCCGGGCTCATCGGATAGCCGTCGCGGGCGGCCGTCGTCGCGGGGGCGAGCAGTCGCGGCCAGGAGAGCCGGGCGAACCGGTCGTGCGCGAGGGCCAGGGCCGGCACCACCCCCGGCGTGGCGACGGAGCCGTGGCCGGCGTACATCGTGACACCGCCGCCGTAGGTCGTGACGACCTCACGGAGCCCGCTGCCGAACCGCTCGGGCGGGGCCTCGCTGCCGGGCATGGCGACCGTGCCGTCGACCACCACCGGCTCGCCACCCACCGGCCAGACGGCCACGAAGGCGCCACCGCCGAGGCTCACCATGCCCGGCTCGGTCGAGAGTGCGACGAAGGCTGCAGCGAGGGCGGCGTCGACGGCGTTGCCGCCGTCGCTGGCGACACCCAGGCCGGCCGCGAGTGCCTGGTCGCCGGTGGCGGCCACGGCGACGCGGGAGGTGGTCACGCGGCCATCATCGCGCAGCCGCTCGAAACGACGCCGGCGAGTCAGGTTTCGGTACTCACGCGGCAACCATCCGTCGTGCCCTAGCGTCCTACCCGGCAACGGGGGAACAAGCCGCCGTGGACCGTTTGATCGGAGAGTGAGTTCACATGGCATCACCAACTCGGGGGACCCGGTCCCTCCTCGCGCTGGCCGCGTTGTCGGCCACCGCGCTGGTCGGGATCGTCTCGGCCCCGACACCGGCTCAGTCGGTGGTCACCGGGGACTGCACGCAGCCCTTCCCGGTCGCGGACCTGGTCGCCGACCAGGCGGTGCACGGACTGACCGTCAGCCGCGGCACCTCGCCCGATGCCTTCACCGGCAGCGTCCTCGGAGTGCTGAAGGACGGGATCAACCCGGGCGTCGACATGATCATGATGCGCCTGACCAACCCCGAGATCGACCGCGTCGGCGGCATCTGGGCAGGCATGTCGGGCTCGCCGGTCTACGCCGAGGACGGTCGCCTGATCGGCGCGGTGGCCTATGGGCTCTCCTTCGGTCCGTCCACGGTCGCCGGCGTGACGCCGTTCGAGGCCATGGACGACTACTTCGCTCCGGCTCCGCCGGTCGTGAAGGTCGGTCCCGGCGTCGCCCGCACGATCGCGCAGGAGACCGACGTGACCGCCGCCGAGGCGGCCCAGGGCTTCAGCCAGCTGCGGATGCCGCTGGCCGTCGCCGGTGGCAGCAAGCAGCTCGACGGAGGCAAGAAGCGGCCCTACGCCAAGCGCGCCACGGTGAGCGGTGGCACCACGAGCGCCACGGTCGCCGGCCCGGACGACATCGTCGCGGGCGGCAACCTGACGTTGACCGCCTCGACCGGTGACATCACCATCGGCGGCACCGGAACGGTCACCTCGGTGTGCGACGACAAGGTCGTCGGCTTCGGTCACCCCGCCACCTTCCGGGGCAAGATCCAAGCCGGGCTCAACCCCGCCGACGCGATCTACATCCAGGACGACCCGGTGTTCGGCCCCTTCAAGGTCGCCAACATCGGTCCCACCGTTGGCACCATCACCGACGACCACCTGACGGGGATCACCGGCACCTTCGGCGCCGCGCCCACCGGCATGGCCGTCACCTCGACGGTGACCTACGGCACCCGCTCGCGCATCGGCTCGAGCGAGGTGCTGATGAAGGACTACCAGCCCGACGTCGTCTTCTACCAGCTGCTGGCCAACCACGACACCGTGCTCGACGGCAGGATCCCCGGCACCGAGGAGAACAGCTGGGTGATCGAGGGCCACAAGCCGGACGGCTCCCCGTTCACGATCGACCTGGGCAACCGCTACACCGACAGCGACGTCGTGCTCTACTCCTCGATCTGGGACATCCCCGACATGGTCTGGATCCTGGGTCGGATGGATGGTGTGACCCTTGACTCGGTGACGATCAGCAGTGACGTCACCGACGACACGGGCACCTGGAAGGTCACCTCGGCGGAGTACAAGAAGGGCTCGACCTGGGTGCCGTTGAACAAGCGCTCCAGCCGGATCGACGTCAAGGCCGGCTCGAGGCTGAAGGTGCGCGTGCTGGTCGCCAACGCCGCCGGCGACACCGTGAAGGTCCCGACCACGGTCGCGATCCCGCCGTCCGCCACGAACACCCGCGGTCACCTGCACGTCGCCGGTGGCGCGTGGATCGGCAACCGGATCTGGGGCTCGAAGAACCTCGACCAGCTGCTCAAGCGCCTGGGCAACTACGTCCGCAACGACCAGGTCGTGGCCTACGTCCACGGCTCCGGGCGAGGCAAGTCCTACGAGCGGACGCAGACCTCGCCGCCGGCCGACCAGGTCATCCAGGGCGAGAAGGTGTTCACGCTCATCGTCAGGTGATGGCGCTGACGGCCACGAGCTGACCGACGACGGGCGTCCCCGGTGCCCCAGGGTGCGGGGGGCGCCCGCCGTCCCTGGTCTGGGCACCACCCGCCGAGGGGGCTATCGTCCGCACGTGGACGACGAGCTGCGGGTGCGCCGCCTTCCGGAGTACCAGTCCGAGGACCGCGTCGACCTCGACGCGATCCTCGACGAGGCGCTCGTCGCTCATCTGGGTGTGGTCCGCGACGGACGACCGGTCGTGCTGCCGTTCGCCTGTGCCCGCGACGGCGACGCCCTGCTGCTGCACGGCTCCACCGGAGCGGGGGTGCTGCGCCAGGGCGCCGGCATGGAGGTCTGCGTCACCGTGACGCATCTCGACGGGCTGGTGTTCGCCCGGTCGCTGTTCGAGAGCTCGGTGCACTACCGCTGCGCGGTCGTGCTCGGGATCGCAGAGGTGCTGGAGGGCGACGCCAAGGCGCGGGCGCTCGAGATCCTCTCCGACCACTTGCTGCCGGGTCGCTCGACGGAGCTGCGCACCAGCTCTCGCAAGGAGCTCGCGGCCACGCTGGTGCTCCGCCTCCCGCTGCATCGGTGGAGCGTGAAGATCGGCCGCAGCGACGCCCACGACCCCGCCGACGACGAGCCGCGCGAGGTGTGGGCCGGGGTGCTGCCGCTCCGGCTGGCCGCGGGCGACCCGGTGCCGGCGCCCGACGTCCCCGACGGGGTTGCGGTGCCCGCCTCGGCACACCGGGCCGCGGCGCGCGGTGGCAGGCTGGCCCCATGACGACTCAGGACGACCACCGCTCGGTCCGGCTGCACAAGATCGGGGAGGGCCGCTACCTCGCCACCAACCGACGGGGCGGGGTGCTCCCGATCGGCTCCGGCGCCGACCCCGACTTCACCCCCACCGAGCTGCTGCTCGCCGCCCTGGCCGGGTGTACGTCGATCGACCTCGACCTGATCACCCGCAAGCGCGCGTCGGCCGTCGTGTTCGAGGCCGAGGCGACCGGCGAGAAGATCCGTGACGACCAGGGCAACCGGCTCGCCGACCTCCGGCTGGTCTTCGACCTGCGCTTCCCCGAGGGCGAGGGGGGTGACGCCGCGCGCGCCGTGCTGCCCCGGGCCCTGTCGCAGTCGCGCGAGCGGCTGTGCACGGTGGGGCGCACGGTCGCGGCGGGGGAGCCCGCGGCCTACGAGCTCGGCGAGCTGCCCGCGCGCGAGCAGGACTGACCCAGGGGACTCAGTCCTCGGTGACGCCGGTGATCTGCACCGGCGTGTGGGGCGCGCCGTCGCCCTCGGGCGTGGATCCGGCCGCGGCCAGCGACCGGATCACGGACACGGCGTCGCCGTCGAGGGTGCCGAACACGGTGTAGGCGGACGGCAGCTCGGTGTCCTCGTAGACCATGAAGAACTGCGAGCCCCCGCTGTCGGGCGCCCCCGTGTTGGCCATCGCGAGGGTGCCCGCCGGATAGGTCTCGGAGCCGTCGTACTCGTCGGGGACCGTGTAGCCCGGGCCACCGAAGCCGTTGCCGCCGGGGTCGCCGCACTGCAGCACGTAGATGCCCTGGGTGGTGAGTCGGTGGCACGGGGTGTCGTCGAAGTAGCCCTGGTCGGCGAGCGACAGGAACGACGTCACCGTGCAGGGGGCGGCGGCGCCGTCGAGAGTGGCGTGGAGGTCGCCCTGCGAGGTGGCGATGGTGACGTCCACGTCGGTGCTGACGGAGGCCTGGTCGGGCGGCAGGTCGACCGGCTTGGCGGCCTCGCCGCCGGGCGTGAAGGCGCACGACACGGGGTCGACGGCAACAACGTCCTCCCCGCCGCAGGCCGCCAGCGCGGACAGGGGGAGCAGGAAGGCCGCCATCGTCGCGGCGGCCCGGGAGGTGGCGGTCGGGATCGAGGGCGGTCGATGCATGGCGCCGATGGTACGGCGCCCGGTCACGCGTTCTGGCCCCGGGCGGCGACGGCCCACGAGACGAGTGTGCCGCCCGCGTCCACCCAGAGCTCGTCGGCGAGGTTGACGGCGTTGCAGACGTGGTTGGGCACCACGCGGACCGTCGTCCCCAGCGGCGGGGCAGGGGAAGGGGTCTCGACGACGGCGTGGTGCTCGGAGAGCAGGACCACCCGGGCGTCGGGGTCCTCGAGCAGCCGGCCGAAGCCGGTGGCCCACGGCGCTCGGTCGGCTCCCAGCGCCTTGCTGCCGGCATCGAGCACGAATCGTCCGGGCCGGCGGCTGACGACGGTGGCGATGCACGTGAGGGCGATGTCGTCCGGGGAGCAGCTGCCGAGCTCCCACTGCTGGGCGTCGCCGAAGACGTAGACGCCGGGTCGCACCTCGGTCAGCACCGTGCCCTCGCTGTGGTCCAGGCTGGGCGTGGAGCCACCACTGACCACGGGGTCCAGACCCAGGCCGCGCAGCCGGTCGGCGGCCTCGCTCAGGGCGCTGGCCTCGTCGCGCGCCGCGGAGGCCCTGCCGTCGGGGGCATAGCTGTGCCCCGGGAAAGAGAACGCGCCGCGCACCGTCAGCCCGGCGTCGAGAGCAGCCGCGGCGACCCCGGGGGTCTGCGCGGCAGGCACCCCGCTGCGGTGGTGGCCGGCGTCGACCTCGACCAGCACCTCGACCGAGGACCCGGCGAGCAGGCGGCCGGCCTGGACGGCTGCCTCGGCCGAGTCGACGCCGATCGCGAGGGTCACCCGGTCGGCCAGCGTCCGCAGCCGCCGGGCCCGGTCGTCGTCGACCCACAGCGGGTAGGCGACGAACAGGTCGTCTGCGCCGTGGTCGGCGAAGACCTCCGCCTCGCCGACGGTGGCGACGCTGAGCCCCACCGCTCCCGCCGCGATCTGCAGCGCCGCGATCTGCGGGGTCTTGTGGGTCTTGGCATGGGGGCGCAGCGCCAGTGCCTGGTCGCCCGCCCAGCTCGCCACTCGGGCGATGGCGGCCTCCAGGCGCTCGCGATCCACGGAGAGGAACGGGGTGGGCGGCCGCATGGGGTCACTGTTGCAGGATGACGCGGTGAGCACGAAGCCCGTGGACCCCCGTCCGGAGGAGCAGAACCCCGAGATCGGCGCATCGGTGGTGGCCGCGGGACTGGCCACGAACTACCACCGCGCCGGACGCCCGGGCAGCGCGCCGCCTGCCCTGCTGCTGCACGGCTCGGGTCCCGGGGTCTCGGCCTGGGCCAACTGGCGGCTCAACGTCGGGCCGCTGGGGGAGCGGGTCGAGGTGGTCGCACCCGACCTCGTCGGCTTCGGCCTCACCGAGCGGCCCGGCGATGCGGCGTACTCACTGGAGCGGTGGCGCGGCCACCTGCTCGCCTTCGTCGACGCGCTGGGGCTCGAGCGGTTCAGCCTGGTCGGCAACAGCTTCGGCGGCGCTCTCGCGCTCTCCCTGGCCGCGACGGTGCCCGATCGCGTGCACCGGCTGGTCCTCATGGGCTCGGTCGGGGTGCCCTTCGAGATCACGCCCGGGCTGGACGCGGTGTGGGGCTACCAGCCCTCGCCGGAGGCGATGCGCGAGCTGCTCGACCTGTTCGCCTACGACCGGTCGCTGGTGACCGACGAGCTGGCGCGGCTGAGGTACGCCGCCTCGGTGCGGCCGGGCGTCCAGGAGTCCTTCGCCGCCATGTTCCCCGCGCCGCGGCAGCGTTGGGTCGACGCGCTCGCGGTGCCGGAGGAGGCGATCAGGGCGCTGCCGCACCGAACCCTGGTCGTCCACGGCCGCGAGGACCGGGTGATCCCGCCCGCCAACGCCTGGCGGCTGATGGAGCTGATCGAGCACGCCGAGCTCCATGTCTTCGGCGAGTGCGGGCACTGGACCCAGATCGAGCACGCAGCCGCCTTCAACCGGTTGGTCGGCGACTTCCTCGCCGCGGGCTGAGCAGCACCGCTGTGGGTTGCGTGGCTGTGCTAGACACCACCTATGGCAACCACCACCCTCGGGGGCACCACCGTCCAGACCGTCGGCTACCTGCCGGAGGTCGGCGGCAAGGCGCCCGCGTTCACCGTCGTCGATGCAGACGTCGCGGACCTCGAGTCCTCGGCCTACTCCGGGCAGCGCCTCGTGCTCAACATCTTCCCCAGCGTCGGGACGGGCGTGTGCTCGCAGAGCGTGCGCACCTTCAACCAGCTGGCGGCCTCGCTCGACAACACCACGGTCGTCTGCGTGAGCAAGGACCTGCCGTTCGCGCTCAAGGCGTTCTGCGGCGCCGAGGGGATCGATCGCGTGGTCACGACCTCGGCCTTCCGCAGCAGCTTCGGTGAGGACTACGGCGTCACGATGGCCGACGGGGCCTGGCGGGGGTTGCTGGCCCGCGCCGTCGTGGTGGTCGACACCGACGGAACGATCCTGCACACGCAGCTGACGCCGTCGATCGGGCAGGAGCCCGACTACGACGCCGCGGTGGCTGTCCTGCGCTGAGCGCTCAGCGGCGGCGCGCGAGCACCAGCACCTCGGCGTGCTCGGTCTGCGGGAACATGGCGAACCCGCGGGCGGCGATCACCTCGAACGACGGCATCGCGTGCAGGTCGACCGCCAGCGTCCGAGGCTCGCAGCTGGAGTAGAGCAGGTGGGCCGCGACCGACCGGTCCAGCACGGTGGCCAGGTCGGCGCCCACACCCCGACGGGGCGGGTTGACCACGACCAGATCGGGGGCGTCGTGTGCCTCGGCGTACGCCGTGGCGTCGCCGACCTCGACGGTGACCCTGTCCTCCAGCCCCACCGATACCGCGGCGCGGGCGGCGCTGCGGACCGCCTCGGGCGCGATCTCGACGCCGGTGACGGCGATGCCGGGACACGCGGCGGCCACGGTGAGGGCGAAGCCGCCGACGCCGCAGTAGAGGTCCCACGCGCGCATGGCCTCCAGGCCCGCCACCCAGTCTCCGGCCTGGGCGTAGAGCTGCTCGGCGACGCCGGTGTTGGTCTGGAAGAAGCTCTGCGGTCGGAGCTGCAGGAGCAGCCCACCCACGCGCATCGGCAGCTCCCGCTCCCTCGTGAGCCAGATCTCCTCCTCGCCCTCCAGCACTGCCTGGTGGGCGGGTAGGAGGTTGGCGGTCACCACCCGGGCCTGCGGGAGCCGGCGCCGGATCTCGGGCAGCCCGGCCCTCAGCTTGCCGAGCTGGGCCCGCGAGCGGAGCACGAAGCGGACCATCAGCTCGCCGTCGGGGGAGTGCGTGAGGATCACGTGCTTGAGCTCCCCGGCTCGCGCCGCCACGTCGTACGGCGTGAGGTCGAGGTCGGCGACCAGCTCGGCAAGCGCGACCACGGCCGCGTCGAGACCGGGCTCGTAGAGCCCGCAGTGACGCAGGTCGACGCCCCGTCTCTCGTCGTCGAGGATCCCGACGGTCGGGGCGCCCCGGACGCCGCCCACCACGAGCTTCGCCTTGTTGCGGAAGCCGGACTCGGGGCCGTGGCCGGGCATCCGCCACGCCTGCGTCGGCACCACGTCGTCGAGAGTGGTCTCGAGCCGGGCCTGCAGGGCGCTGAGCTGGTCGGCGTACGGGATGCCCATCAGCTCGCAGGACCGGCATCGGCCCGCGTCGAAGTAGTCGCAGCGCACCCGGTCAGGCTACGGCCGCCTCAGCGGGGTCGGCGCGCGGCCAGGTGAGCGCGGTGCGGACGACCAGACCGAGCAGGACCAGCTCCGCGACGCTGCCGAGGAGGTAGTAGACCCACGACTCGCCGATCATCGACACCACGATGGACAGGGCGTAGAGCGGGGCCACCACGAGGTGGGCGACCCGGTTGACCCGAGCGGGCAGCAGCAGCGACCCCGCCACCATCAGGCAGGGCACCAGCACGTAGACCGTCGTCAGGGTGAGGAAGGCCTGGTCGATGGTGAAGCCCGGGCCGGGGACGGTGCCTGCGAGCGCCCCCTCGATGACGTCGGCGCGCCAGAACGCGAAGATGTCGACGTAGGCGAACACCAGCAGCGTCGCTGCCCAGAGGCCGCTCAGCACGATCTTCGGGTCGAGTGCGGTGTCGCGCAGGGCGGGGCGGGCGCTCACGGTGCCTCCAGGGATCCGGTGGTGGTCTGATGGCCTCAGCCTCGCCGCTGGGCGGCGTCGACGCCTCCGGCGGCCGGTCGGAACACGCTCCGTCTCTGGGAGGAACGAGCGCTCCTCCCATCGGCCTGTGCCCCTTGACGGCCCCTTGACGCTGAGCATAAGTATCTGCTTATCATAAGTCATGACTGATGCTGCGCGGGTGCTGGACGCGCTCGGGGTGCCGACCCGCCGGACCGTGCTGGAGCTGTTGCACGGGGGAGAGCGCACCGTCCGCGAGCTCACCGACGCCGTCGAGGTGTCCCAGCCCGCGGTCTCCCAGCACCTCAAGGTGCTGGCGGGGGCGGGGCTGGTGCGCAGCCGCGCCAGTGGAGCGCGGCGGCTCTACCGCATCGACCCGGACGGCCTGGCCGAGCTGCGGGCGTGGGTCGACGCGTTCTGGGACGACGCCCTGGCGGAGTTCGCGGCCTATGTCGACCATGCCGAGCGAGACGAGGAGACCCGATGACCGAGACGACGACCCGCACCGTGCCCCCGGTGGTGCGCGCCACGTGGGTGCGCTGCGACCCGGAGGCCGCCTTCGAGGCGTTCACCGAGCGGATCGGCGCCTGGTGGCCGCTGCCGACCCACGGGATGTACGGCGACCGCGCCGGCGGCGTGGCCTTCGAGGACGGGAGACTGGTGGAGCGCTCGGTCGCGGGGGAGGAGTGCCTCTGGGGAGAGGTGATCGCCTGGGAGCCGCCCGAGCGGCTGGCGTTCAGCTGGCACCCGGGCGGAGAGGCCTCCGACGCCAGCGAGGTCGAGGTGGGCTTCGTGGCCGACGGCGAGGGCACGCGCGTGGTCCTCGAGCACCGGGGGTGGGAACGGTTCGGGGGGAGTGCCCTGATCCGGCGCCGACGTTATGTCGGTCCGGGCACCTGGGGAGCGGTCCTGGAGCACTTCGCCGACCTCGCCGAGGGGCAGGCGGTGCCGACGGTCGACCTGGGCGACCTCGCCGCGGCGTACGACGCGTTCTTCACCGAGGCCTCCCGGGGCGGGTTCGGCGACCCACCCGAGGGTGAGTGGGACGCCGCCCAGGTCGTGGCGCACGTCGCGCTCAACGACCTGGCGATGACCGCGGTGGCGCACGCCCTCGTGGATGGGCGCAGCGACCCGCGTTTCGAGAACGTCGTGTGCCAGGACCGTGGCGTCCTGGCGGCCGAGGTCACCCGTGCCGGTGATCTGGCGGCGCTGGTGGCGACCGCCAGGCGGGCCGCCGACATCGCCATGGCGGCCGTGAGCCGGCTCGACGCCGACCAGCTGGCGACGCCGGTGCACTGCACCCTGCATCACGACGGCCAGGTGGTCCTCGACCAGCCGATGCCGTGGAGACAGGTGGCCGTCGAGATCCAGGCCGCCCGGCACCTGCCCGCCCACACGGGGCAGCTGAGCGACCTCAGGGGAGCGGGTCTCGCGTCCACAACATGACATAATGTCAGTTATCGGCGGACAAGCAGGAGGCTGGTCGACCCCCGGGCCTCTCACCTGCCTGGAGTGCTCCGAACCCATCCCGTTCGCCAGACCGTGCACGGTTTGCGATGGTGGAGTCCTACGCACGCCCACCACGCCACCGGAGGTCTCCATGCCCGAGCATGCCAACGACGACGTCAAGGCCAAGATGCGGGAGGCACTGGAGCGCAAGAAGGAGCGTCAACACGGCGTCGACCCCGCGGTCGCCAAGGAGAAGGTGCACGGGTCCGAGGTGGCCGGTGGCGCCGCGCCCAAGGTGCACCGACGCAAGGCCGGCGGTGGCGGCTCCTGACCCACGGTCGCCTCTCAGGCGCCGACGTAGGCCGCCAGGTGCTCGCCGGTGAGCGTCGAGCGGTCGGTGACCAGATCGGCCGGCGTCCCCTCGAAGACCACCCGGCCGCCGTCATGGCCGGCGCCCGGGCCGAGGTCGACGATCCAGTCGGCGTGCGCCATCACGGCCTGGTGGTGCTCGATCACGATCACCGACCTGCCTGTGTCGACCAGGCGGTCCAGCAGCGCGAGCAGCTGCTCCACGTCGGCGAGGTGCAGGCCGGTCGTGGGCTCGTCGAGGACCAGGAGACCACCCTTCTTGCCGAGGTGGGTGGCCAGCTTGAGGCGCTGACGCTCTCCTCCGGACAGGGTGGTCAACGGCTGCCCCAGACTGACATAACCAAGGCCCACGTCCAGCAGGTGTCGCAGGATCCTGTGGGCCGCCGGGGTGGCCGCCTCTCCCTCCCCGAAGTGCCCCTCGGCGTCGGCCACCGACATCGCGAGCACCTCGGCGATGTTCTTCCCGCCCAGCGTGTAGTCCAGCACGCTCGCCTGGAACCGCCGCCCGTCGCACTCTTCGCAGGTGCTGGCCATGGTCTGCAGGAAGCCCAGCTCGGTGTAGACGAGGCCGATGCCGTGGCAGGTCGGGCAGGCGCCCTCGGAGTTGGCGCTGAACAGCGCCGGTGTGACTCCGTTGGCCTTGGCGAAGGCCTTGCGGACCGGGTCGAGCAGCCCGGTGTAGGTCGCCGGGTTGCTGCGGCGGGAGCCGCGGATCGGGGCCTGGTCGACCACGACCACGCCCTCACGCCCGGTGACCGAGCCCTGGACCAGCGAGCTCTTGCCGGAGCCGGCGACGCCGGTGAGCACGCACAGCACCCCTAGCGGCAGGTCGACGTCGACGTCCTGAAGGTTGTGGGTGTCGGCACCACGGATCTCCAGGTGCTCCGCCGCCGACCGGATCTCCGCCTTCAGCGAGGCGCGGTCGTCGAGGTGCCGCCCGGTGAGGGTGTCGCTGCCGCGCAGCTCCTCGATCGAGCCCTCGAAGACGACCTCGCCGCCGGCCGCGCCCGCGCCGGGCCCCAGGTCGATGACGTGGTCGGCGATCTCGATGGCCTCGGGCTTGTGCTCCACCACCAGCACCGTGTTGCCCTTGTCGCGCAGCTGGCGCAGCAGGCCGTTCATCCGCTGGATGTCGTGCGGGTGCATGCCGATCGTCGGCTCGTCGAAGACGTAGGTCACGTCGGTGAGTGCCGAGCCGAGGTGGCGGATCATCTTGGTGCGCTGAGCCTCTCCACCCGACAGCGTGCCGGCCGGCCGGTCGAGGGAGAGGTAGCCGAGCCCGATCTGCACGAACGAGGCGAGCGTGTCGCCGAGGGTGACCAGCAGGGGCTCCACCGACGGCTCGTCGAGCTCGCTGACCCAGGTCGCGAGGTCGCTGATCTGCATCGCGCAGGCGTCGGCGATGCTCACCCCGCCGATCGTCGAGGACCGCGCGCCCTCGTTGAGCCGGGTCCCGTCGCAGTCGGGACAGGTCGTGAAGGTCACCACCCGGTCGACGAAGGCGCGGATGTGTGGCTGCATCGCCTCGCGGTCCTTCGACAGCATCGACGTGGTGATCTTGGGGATGAGTCCCTCGTAGGTGAGGTTGATGCCGTCGATCTTGATCTTGGTGGGCTCCTTGTGGAGCAGGTCGGACAGCTCCTTCTTGGTGTACCTCCCGAGCGGCTTGTCGGGGTCGAAGAACCCCGAGCCCTTGAAGATCCGCCCGTACCACCCGTCCATGCTGTAGCCCGGCACGGTGATCGCGCCCTCGTTGAGCGACTTGTCGGCGTCGAAGAGCTGGGTGAGGTCGACGTCGCTGACCGAGCCTCGGCCGTCGCACCGCGGGCACATCCCACCGGTGCGGCTGAACGTCACGTGCTCGCGCTTCCGGGTGCCCTTCTCGACCGTGATCGCCCCCGACGCCGACACCGAGGCCACGTTGAAGGCGAAGGCGCTCGGCGGCCCGAGGTGCGGCTGCCCCAGCCGGCTGAACAGGATCCGCAGCAGGGCGTTGGCGTCGGTGGCGGTGCCGACGGTGGAGCGCGGGTCGGCGCCCATCCGCTCCTGGTCGACGATGATCGCCGTGGTCAGACCCTCCATCACGTCGACGTCGGGACGCGCCAACGTCGGCATGAAGCCCTGGACGAAGGCGCTGTAGGTCTCGTTGATCATCCGCTGCGACTCGGCGGCGATCGTGCCGAACACCAGCGAGCTCTTGCCCGACCCGGAGACGCCGGTGAACACGGTCAGTCGGCGCTTGGGGATCTCGACGCTGACGTCGCGGAGGTTGTTGACCCGCGCGCCGTGCACCCGGATCAGGTCATGTGCGTCTGCGGGGTGAGCCCTCGCGGTCGGCTCGGTGCTCATGCTGCCCCTCCCCTCCCCCGGCGGGCCGGACGCCCGCGAGTTAGCCTAGTCATGCCGGCGCGGCCACCTCCGGCTAGCATGCCGGCGTGGTCGAGGATGAGCGGCGAACAGCGGGGTCATGGGCACAGTCCCTGTACAGGTCCTCAGGGATGCCCGCGCAGTGGGGTCTGGTCCGCTTCGCTATCGCCGGCCTGCTGGCGGGACTCGCGTTGGGACTGGCCGCCGATGCCTGGGAGATCGCACTCCTGCCTGCTCTGACAGCGGGCCTCGTTTCGGCGACGGGGGCATCGGGGCCGTCGGCCGTCACGATGCGCGTCGCCGGTTTCGCGGCGGTCTCCACGGTCGTGCTCGTGTCGCTGGGCTTCCTCGCCAGTGGCCGCCCCTGGCTGGCAGCAGTGCTCATGGCGGGCGTCGCCGTCTTCACCTCGGCAGGCTTCGGTGCGGGCCTGGTGGGCGGTGCCGTGGGCATGCTGGGCACCCTTGCCTTCGTGATGGCGCTGGTCATCTCCACGGCGACGTCGGCGCGCGAGAGCGCCTCCCTTGCCGAGGTGGCGGTGCGGGTGTCGGCTGCGGCAGCCGTCGGGTGGCTGGTGGTCGCGGTCGGCTCACGGTGGCGCGAACGCAGCGCCCCGGCGCAGGCCCCGGGGGCGCAGGTACCGGCGCCGTGGCAGCCGATCTGGCAGTCCGTGCGCACCCTGGACCTGCACGCGCGCGACGGCATCCGGCGCGCGCTGCCGCTGGCGATCTGCGCGTTCTGGTACCAGTGGAGCACGAACCAGGACACGCTCTGGGTCTTCGTCTCGGCCATGGCCGTGCTGCTGCCGACGGGCAAGAGCACTCTCGATGCTGCGGTGGTCCGGGTGGTGGCCACACTCCTCGGCGTCGTGGTGGTGGGCTTGGCCGCGGGCTGGCTCCCGGTGGGTGTCCTGGTCGCCGTCGCCGTCATCGCCTTTCTGCTCGGGGTCGCCTACACACCCGTCTACCCCATCCTGGCTGGAGCCGCGTCGGCCCTGGCCGTGGTCGTCCTGGTGGGGGCACCCTCGGGCGCGGTCGAGTCCGCCGCCTCCCGCCGGCTCGTCGACACCCTGATCGGCGCCGGCTTGGCCCTCGCGTCGACCTACCTCCTCTGGCCGCGGGACGCGCCCGACGTCGACGAGCCCGCGCTCGTGGAACCCGCGACGTGACCGCCCGGCGGCTCATCGAGCTCGACGCCGCTCACCGTCGTCGCGAGACGGCCATGACAGTGGTCTCGCTGGTGGTGTCCTGGACCGCGCTGCTCGGCGTCTACTTCCTGCTCGGCTTTACGGGTCAGGCCGCCTGGAACGCGGTGGGCATCCTCGTGGTCGGTGGCCTGCTGTTCGGGGCGACATTGAACCGGCAGCTTCGCCGGGTCGTGGTGGCGGAGATCCCGGAGCTGCGCGCGGTGCAGGCGCTGGGGGTCTCCGTGGTGCTGTTCCTGGTGCTCTTCGCTAGCACCTACCTGACGCTCTCCGCGGAATCGTTCAGCCGGCCGCTCAGCCACGTCAGCGCTCTCTACTTCACGATCACGGTCTTCTCCACCGTCGGCTTCGGCGACATCACGCCGGAGACCGACCCCGCACGTGTCGTCGTCGCGGTGCAGATGCTGCTCGACCTCGTCGTGATCGGGCTCATCGTGCGGACCTTCGTCGCCGCGGTCCGCACAGGACTGACGGCGAGCGGCGACGAGGACGACGATGCGTCCCCCCCGGACGGCAGCGCCAGCCCCGGGAGGTGACTCGCGCCGCCCCGGCGAGCGTGCAGGGACGGTACCCAACCGCCCTCCGGTCACGCCCGGTCGGCCGCCCCGAGGAAGACCCGCAAGGCCGAGACGAACGCCTCGGGCTGCTCGGAGTGCACCCAGTGGCCCGCGCCCTTGATGGTGACCGCCGTGGTGCGCGGGAAGAGCCGCACCATGTCGTCGGCGTGCTCGTCCTGGACGTACGCCGACCGTTCGCCGGCGACCCACAGCACCGGGTGGTCGAAGCAACCTTCGAGCGCGGGGAAGCCCCCGATCGTGGCGAGGTCGCGACGCAGCAGGGGCAGGTTGGCCTGCCAGGAGAACCCCGCGGTGCTGGACCGGAGGTTCTGCAGCAGGAAGCCGCGCACCCGGTCGTCGGGGATCGCCTCGACCAGCGCCTCGTCTGCGTCGGAGCGGCGGGTCAGCGAGGTGAGGTCGAGTGCAGCGAGACTGTCGAGCAGGTGCTCGAACTCCCCCGCGCCGTCGCTCTCGGCCGGCGAGATGTCGACGACCACGAGGCGGTCGACCAGCTCGGGATGGCGCAGCGCGAGCAGCATCGCGACCTTGCCGCCCATCGAGTGGCCGACGACATGCCCGGCCGGCTCACCGGCATAGCGCTCCAGCAGGGTCGCGGCGACCGCGTCGGCCATCGCCTCGTAGCGCACCTGATCGGTCCACGGCGATCGGCCGTGGTCGGGCAGGTCGACCAGGACGGAGCGGTAGTCCGGCGTGAGCGCCTTGGCGATCCGGGAGAAGTTGCGACCCTGGCCGAAGAGACCGTGCAGGAAGACGACGCGGGGTCCGCTGTCCCCGACCTCCAGCACGTGCAGCGTCATGACAGGAGACTAGAAGACGGCGCGCACCGTCGGCGCGGGACCGTCGGTGGGTCAGTCGCGGTCGTGCCGGTCCGCGACCCAGGACCCGTGGTCGCAGTGGTAGACGTGACCGCCACCGTGGCCGGCCGGACGCTGGCAGGTCAGCGTGCCGCCGTTGAGCCTTGACTCACACATCAGGACCACTCCCCTCTTCCTCTGAGGACCGCCGGGGCCGTTGTCTGATACGACGGCCGGCGGCCTCGATCGGTTGCCTCGAGGACCTGTCCAGGAGAACGCGCCACGGCGCGGCGCGGGCCCGATCGGGGTGAGATGACCCCATCGGACTACGGACACACCCCCCGGTCGGCCGCCTGGATTCCTCCGTTCCGCCACGAGGCCCGTGGGGGCGCCTCTACCCTCGCGGGCATGAGCGAGTTGGGGGGATCGATGTCCGGCCCGGTGCCGGAGCCGCAGGGCGACCCGGTGCCGTTGCCGCCACCCGGGGCTGCGCCGGGCCACGCCCCGGCGTACGGTGCGCCCGGCGCCGCGGCCTACCCTCCCCCGCCCGGCTATGCCTCCCCCGGCGGCTACCGGCCCCCGTCTGACGACGGTGGGATTCCGCTATGGGCGCTGGGCGCGCTGTTCGCGCTGGTCGTCGCGCTCCTCGGTGCGACGGTCTACCTGGTGCTGCCGACCGGGTCCTCGCCTGACGAGCGGGCCTACCCCGACGTCTGGGACCCGCGGATCGCGCCGTATGTCAAGGTTGCCGAGAAGCAGCGCGGCCTGACGTTCCAGCACCCCGTGGAAGTGCACTTCCTGTCGGCCAAGGAGTTCGAGAAGACCGTCACCACCGACGATGCGGAGCTCACCGACGACGACCGTGCCGAGATCGACCGGATGACCGGCCAGATGCGCGCCCTGGGCCTGCTCACCGGCGACGTCGACCTCGCCGAGGCCATGAACGACGCGCAAGGCGGCGGCATCCTCGCCTACTACTCCCTCGAGGATGAGACGATCACCGTCAAGGGCACCAAGGTGCGCCCAGAGGTGCGATCGACGCTGGTCCACGAGCTCGTGCACGTGCTCCAGGACCAGCACTTCTCCCTCGGCGCGGCGTACGCCCGGCTCCAGGGCGACGAGGACGCCCCGGACTCCACCGCCTCCTCGGTGCTGCGGGCGATCGCGGAGGGTGACGCGGAGCGGATCGAGGCGAAGTACCGCGAGTCCCTCTCGAAGAAGGAGCGCGCGAAGCTCGACCGGGGCCGCTCGAAGGAGGGCACGAAGGCGGGCAAGCGTCTCGACAAGGTTCCTCAGGTGCTGGTGACGCTGCTCAGCTCGCCCTACGCGCTGGGCTCGGCCCTGGTGGCGGCGGCGGCCGCCGACGGTGGCAACCGCGCCGTCGACGACCTGCTCCGCGACCCGCCGGAGCACGACCTGGCCCTGCTGCGACCACTCGACGCGCTGACTGGCGCCGCGTCGGTCGCCGAGGTCGCCCTGCCGAGCACGAAGAAGGATGAGGAGGAGTACTCCTCGGGCGAGCTGGGCGCCCTCACCTGGTATCTCATGCTCGCCGAGCGGATGTCCCCCACCCGGGCCCTCAGCGTGGTCGACGGCTGGGGCGGCGACGCCTACGTCGCCTTCGACCGGGATGGCACCTCCTGCGTGAGGGCGACGTACGCCGGCCGCGCCGGCGAGGACGCCGCCTCGATGCTGCGCGCCCTCAAGCGCTGGTCACGCGCGGCTCCCGAAGCAGGCACCAAGGTCCGTCGCGACGGAGACCGGGTGGCGCTGAGCACCTGCGACCCCGGCACGAAGGCCAGCGTGGGGACTGACTCGTCGGCCGAGGCCCTCGAGCTGGCGATGACCCGGGCCTACGTCGGCGTCACCATCGTGAAGTCCGGCGTCGAGAGCGACGTCGCCGCCTGCATCTCCGACCGGCTGGCCGAGATCTACCCGTTGAGCTCGCTGCGTGACCCCAGCTTCGGTGCTGCCGACCCGGCGGTGCAGCAGCGGGTCCGCTCGGTGGCAACGGCCTGTCGCCGCTGAGGTCCTCGCGCTAGGGTCAGTCCCAGCGGATCGACACCGGCCATACCCTGTCGAACCACGGGCGCAGGTGCGCGCGCAGCGCCTCGTCGAGGCGGGCGTCGGCGGCCCGCACCCAGGCCCGAGCCGTGGCACCGGCACGACCGGTCGGGTCGGGCTTGAGATAGACGCAGCCGATCACGGTGTCCCCGTCGCGCGGGTCGAGGACCGTCCAGGCGAAGTCGAGGCCACGCTCGTGGTGGTCGCGGTGCTCGACGAGGTCGGCGAGGTTCTCCTCGACCGTGTAGACGCGCTCCGGCCACCCGTCGGGAGGGAATCCCGCAGTGGCGTGGATGTGGTCGATCGACCCGGCCCAGGCCGCCAGGTCGCTCTCGTTGTGCTCCGGGCCCAGCACCTCGAAGAGGAAGTCGGGGTGGGGCGGCGGCACCGGCGCGGTGAAGCCGGCTGGCAGCGTGATCGGCACGGCATCACCCTAGCCACGGGGCGTTTCGTCAGCCGGCGGCGTCTCCGCATGAGGGATCGTCATCGAGAACCGGGTCCCGGCCTCGTCGTCGGCCAGCTGCAGGGATCCGCCCAGGGACTCGACGATCTCCCGGGCGATGGGTAGGCCGAGACCGCTCCCGCCGTGGGTCCGGGCGCGGCTCTGGTCCAGTCTCACGAACCGGTCGAAGATCCGGTCGCGATCGGCGGGTGCGACTCCTGGGCCGTCATCGATCACGTCGACGGTCGCCCAGCGACGTGAGTCGCGCACCCGCACCTCGATGCGCGTGAAGGCGTGCCTGGCGGCGTTGTCGGTGAGGTTGCGAAGTGCCCGGGCCAGCTGATGGGTGTCGGCGACGACGCGCACGGGGGGTGCGTCGATCACGACGTCCACACCGGTCATGTGTCGAAGGCGTTGGCCCTCCCTGAGGACCAGGTCGTCAAGGTCCACGTCCTCGAGCTTCAGCGGGATGCCGTGCTCGTCCGCCCTGGCAAGCAGCAGAAGGTCGGCCACCAGCTGGTCGACCCGGTCCAGCTCCGCCATTACCTCCACGTTGGTCTGCCCCCAGTCCTGGACCTCTGGATGCAACGCAGCGACGTCGTGCGCGGCCCGGATCGTGGCCAGGGGGCTGCGCAGCTCGTGGGAGGCGTCCGCCACGAACCTCCGTTGGCTGACACTCGCGTCGTGGAGCCTTTCCAGCATGGCGTTCATCGTCTCCGCGAGCCGGCCGACTTCGTCGTGCGTGTCCGGCACCGGCACCCGGTCGCTGGTCGTGGAGGCACCTTGGATGCTGGCGACGCGCGCTCGGATGGCCTCGACGGGCGCCAAGGCACGGCCCACCAGCCAGTACGAGGTGACGCCGACCGCTGCCAGGACCAGGGGGTAGCCCACCAGCAGGAGGCCGACGACGATCGCGGTGGACTGACTCACCAGCTCGAGGCTCTCTGCGACGAGGATGGTGACCGGGCCATCGGGCGTCTGGGCACCCCGGGCAGCCACGACGAAGCGCTCGCCTTCGCCGATGGGCAGGGAGTCAGAGAACTGGGTCTGGACTGAGCCGACCGCGGGTCGCATCAAGGAGATGGCACCCTCGCCGTCAACGGACGGGCTGGAGGCGATGACCGCTCCCTGGGCATCCACGACCTGGACCAGCGACTGGTCGCCTGCCGTGCCGGTCAGCGGGCCCGCGGGCGCCGCCTCGGCGACCTGACTCGCAACGTCATGAGCCTGCTGTCTGGCCGCGTCGGCAACGGCGGACTCCAACTGGTGGCGCTGAAGGATTACGAAGCCGGCTGCCCCCAGCGCCAGGAAGAGCGCTACCACCAGAGTCGCGGCAGCAGTGGTGCGAACCCGCACGCTGCGGGCTCGAGCAGATCCGGGCCTCATCGGCCGGCGCCCACGAGCCGATACCCGGCACCGCGCACGGTCTGGATCGTGTGGGCGCCGAAGGGTTGGTCGATCTTGCGACGGAGATACCCGACGTACACCTCGACGACGTTCTCGTCGCCGTCGTAGTTGAGGTCCCACACACTCTGGACGATCTCGGCCTTCGAGAGCACCTCGCCGGGATGCCGCATCAAGAAGTGCAGCAGGCCGAACTCCCGCGGTGTCAGCGCGAGCTCGGTGTCGCCCATGGCCACGGCACGCGTGACGGGGTCGAGCGACAGGTTCCCCACCGTGAGCACCGTGGGCCTTTCCGGCGCACCCCTGCGGATCAGCGCCCGCAGACGGGCCACCAGCACGACGAACGAGAAGGGCTTGGTGAGGTAGTCGTCGGCCCCGAGATCAAAGGCGTCGGCCTCGTCGTACTCCCCGTCCTTGGCAGTGAGCATGAGGATCGGCACCCACACCCCCGCCTCTCGGAGAGCCCGGCACACGTCGTACCCGTTCATCGAGGGCAACATGATGTCCAAGACGATGACGTCGTAGTCGCGCGAGTGGGCCTCGACCAGCCCATCGGCGCCATCGTGAACCACGTCGACAAGGAAGCCCTCGGCGCGCAGTCCACGGCTGACCGTCTCCGCCAGCCGGACCTCGTCCTCGACCATCAGCACACGCACAAGGCGCTCCATGAGATCACGCCACCAGTCTGGGCCCTGGCGGTTGTGAGGACGCTGAGTGACTCTCAGCGGCTCACAGTGTCGCCACAGCGTCGCCCAGGCAGTCTGGAGGCACACGGTCGCAGATCGGCGACCCACACACCAGAGGAGTCATCACCATGAGGAATCCCAAGCGGAACGCGGCCCTGGGCGGTGCCGCCGCACTGCTGGCGGCGCTCGGCTTCGGTGGCGTGGTCTCGGCGCAGGCCGCTCCCCATGACACCACCGCGCCGACCGCGCAGCGGTCGGACGGCGACGGTGAGGTCAACGACGCCACCGAGACCAAGGGGGCCGAGGAGGCCGACGACGGACCCAACCAGGGCCCCGACGCCAACCCCGACGAGCCCGGTCACCAGGACGCCGACGAGACCGGCGAGACCGAGGGCACCGAGGGGGCCGAGGAGGCCGACGACGGACCCAACCAGGGCCCCGACGCCAACCCCGACGAGCCCGGTCACCAGGACGCCGACGAGACCGGCGAGACCGGCTGACCGGTCCATCCCCGAAGATCGGCCGCATGTCTCGCCGTGTCGGCAGGAGGATGGGACCCGTTGCTGCGGCTCCGGGTCCCATCCTTGCTGTCATCGCCGTCAGCGAGCCCCGACGAGTTGGTCAAGGAGGCACGGTGACGTCTGACGCCGCGACGCGAGGCGTGGTCTCCGCACTCTCGGCCTGCACCCTGGCGGTCGGTCTGACGCTAGGAATGGCCGCCTGCACTCCCTCCCGCCCTACTGCCGAGCAGGCGCCAACGTCCTCGTCCCCGCTGACGACGCAGGAACCCGCTACTCGACTGGCCGTCGCAGGAGACACCGGCACCGGCCCGGGCACCCGCGTCGAGGGGACCGTTCAGGCGATGCTGGACCAGGACGACCGCTACGGCTACGACGGGCTCATCCTTCTAGGAGACTTGATCTACCCCGACGGCGACGCCGAGCAGGCTCCGGCGCGGATCAGCGGCGTGTTCGCGCCGCTGACTCGACGTGGCGCCCGGCTGATCCCGGTCCTGGGCAACCACGACTACATGAGCGGAGAGCAGGCACAGCTGCTTCGAGCGCTCGACCGCTCGACCTCGTGGTACACCGAGACCGTCGGGATCGTGCGCGTGATCGTGCTCGACACCGAGCAGGTCGACAGCTCCGACCAGCGTGCGTGGCTCGCACAGACGCTCGCCGCCCCCACAGAGGCGCCGTGGACGATCGTCGCGATGCACAAACCGGCCTACTCGGCTGGCCAGCACGGATCAGACGAGGCGATCCAGGATGCATGGGTGCCGCTCTTCGAGCAGTACGACGTCCCCCTGGTGCTCGCCGGTCACGACCACGACTACCAGCGTTCCACGCCGATCAACGGCGTCACCTACGTCGTGTCCGGAGGCGCCGCGAACCTCCGTCCGACCGGACATCAGGACTTCACGGCCGTCAGCGCATCGATCCGGCACTTCCTCGACCTGGCGATCTCCACCACTGCGCTCCATGGTCGCGCCGTCGACCAGGCCGGCAACGTCATCGACTCCTTCGAGTTTCGCCGCTGAGCCGGCGGGAGCAGCCTGTGAGTGCTCTCAGCCACTCACAGGGATGGCACAGGCGGTCCTCGGGACGCTGGACTCCCACCCCAGCCCAGATCCGGCGGGCACCTCGCCGAAGCAGGAGGCCAGCCGCCATGACCCCACGACCAGCGATCGAGCTTCGCGGGCTCGGCCACTCCTTCGGCTCGGTCGAGGTGCTCCGGGACCTCGACCTGGTGGTCGGGCACGGCGAGGTGTTCGGCTTCCTGGGCCACAACGGAGCCGGCAAGAACACGACAGTGAACATCCTGACGACGCTGACGCGGCCCAGCCGCGGGACAGCGCTGGTCTGCGGCTACGACGTGGTGTCACAACGCGCAGAGGTGGCCGCGCGGATCGGCTATGGCCGGTCGACGTCCGCCTCTACGGCCACCTCACCGCGCGCGAGAATCTTGAGTTCTTCGGCAGGCTGTCCGGAGTGGCCGACCCCAGGGGCGCCGCCACCGACACCCTCCGGTTCCTCGACGCCCTGGAGTACGCCGACCGCCCACGGCGCGCACCACGGAGAGCTACTACGCCGCACTTCCGGCGTCGTTCACCGTCGCGCCGGGCGCCTCCCGCGCCATCCACTTCGACCCCACCGGCGCGGCCGACCACTTCCCCGTCAACAAGTACAGCCCCTTCTACACCTCCACCAACGCCCTCGACGTCACCGTCGTGGTCAGTGCATCCGGCGCCGCACCAGTGACCACGACCGTCGCCAAGGACGCCGGCGGCGCCGAGGTCCCGGACTAGGCACGGGCGTGGCCGGCACACGAGCGGCGACGTCCGCCTCGGGTGAGCACCACGAACGCCACCAGGCCCAGCAGGATCCATGGGAGGTGCGTCAGCACGAGCACGACCAGGAGGAGGGTGGCCAGCACCTTCAGGACCGGAGGCACGCCGGTGAGCGGCGACGGCCTCCGGGCGGCGTACCCACCCTGGCCGGCGGTGCCCGGCCACGGTCGTGACCGGGCCGCTGCCGGTCCGGTCGGACGAGGCGTCGGGGGCGGGCTCCACGGCGAGCCGCCGGGCAGGTCGGCGAACAGGGGTGGCAGCTCCCCACGGGTCCGCGCGGCGAACGCCGCCTCGGTGCGCTCGTCGTGCTCGGCCGGCGTCAGCCGCCCGGCCGCGTAGTGCTCCCCCAGCAGGCGGGCGGCCTCGTCGCGCTCGGCGTCGCTGAGCCGCAGCTTGTCCGGGTGCGGACGCTCGCTCATTCGGCGTCTCCGTCCGCGAGCAGGCCGTACAGCCGGCGACGAGTCTCGGTCAGCAGCTCCAACGCCTCGCGGCGCTGATCGTCGGTCCCGGTGGTCACGATCTGCCACACGGCGTTCATCAGGGCACCGATCTCGGGCTTGAGGCTGGCGAAGTCGGCCGGGTCCTCGACGGCCTCGGGGGCGTCGAACGCCGCCCACACCGCCTCGACCTCCTCGGGGTGGTCGGCGACGTAGGTCTCCCCCGCCGCGGTCAGCCTGAGGGTACGTCGACCCTCGGCCGCGTCGGCCTCCACCAGGCCCTCGTCCTCGAGCTGGGAGACCGTCGGGTAGACCGAGCCGGGGCTCGGCCGCCAGGCTCCTCCGCTGCGCTCCTCGATCTGCTGGATCACCTGGTAGCCGTTGCGCGGCCCGCCGCGCAGCACGTCGAGGATGGCGGCTCGCACGTCACCACGTCGGACCTTGGGCCCCTTCGCCTGCATGCCCTGCGCGAGCCCGAAGAGGCCGGCCACCCACGGCGGCGGACCACCGCGGCCGTGGCTGCCCCCGCCACCCCAGCTCGGGCCGCCACCCCAGCCCGCTCCCCAGGAGCCTCGGTCGCCCCGTCGCGGGTGGTGACGCCAGGCTCCGTCGTCCGACGACGCCCCGAATCCGAACGAGCCCCTCATGCCGACCTCCAGTCGCGACCTATTGCCGATATATCGCGATAGTACACCGAAGGCGTCGATGGTCAAGGCTCGGCCGTTCCTGCCTGTTGCCACCATGCTCCACCTACCCTGGAGGTCATGTTCTCGGCACGCCGGACCTCCCTGCCCGTGTCCGCGCTGGTCGCGGTCGTCGCCCTGCTCGTCGCCCTGGCGCCGCTCCCGGCGGGCGCAGCGCAGGCACCCCCTGCTCCCCCGGCGGAGCGGCAGCCCGCGGCCACCGCGCGCACCGTGACCCTCAAGCCGGCGCTGCAGAACGTGCTGCGTCGGGTCAACAAGGTGCGAAGCAACCACGGCCGCAAGCCGCTGCGGGTGACGCACTGCCTGACCAGGAAGGTCGCCCAACCCTGGGCCAAGCACATGGCCGACACCGGCGACTTCGCCCATCGCGACCTGAGCGACGTCTTCCGGATCTGCCCGTCGCTGACGCGGGTCGGCGAGAACATCGCGGCGGGTCAGCCCACGGCCAAGGCCGTCATGAAGGCCTGGATGGGGTCGCGCGGCCACCGGCGCAACATCCTCGACAAGCGCTTCCGCACGATCGGTCTGGGTCTGGCCCGGAGCGCCGACGGGACGCCGTACTGGGTGCAGAACTTCGGTCGCTGAAGCCTCCGATGCTGGCCGGCCCTGCCGGCTGGGCCCTATCTCATATCTGAGATACCTTGGTCGACATGACGGAGGACTACAAGGACCGGATCGGCAACCTGATCCGTGACGCGCGCAAGCACCGCGGTCTGACCCAGGCCCAGCTGGCCGACCTCCTGGCCACCAGCCAGAGCGCCATCAACCGGATCGAGAAGGGTCACCAGAACCTCTCACTGGAGATGCTGGCCCGGATCGGCGCCGCCCTCGACAGCGAGATCGTGGCGCTGGGTGCCGGGCCGACCCACCTACGGGTCACCGGCCCCACTCGGCTCTCGGGGAGCATCGACGTCAAGACCTCGAAGAACGCCGGCGTCGCGCTGCTGTGCGCCTCGCTGCTCAACCGTGGCCGGACGACGCTGCGCAAGGTGGCCCGGATCGAGGAGGTCAACCGGCTGCTGGAGGTGCTCAACTCCCTGGGCGTGCAGACACGCTGGCTCAACGCCGACAACGACCTGGAGATCGTGCCGCCGCGCGAGCTCGACCTCGACCACATCGACGAGACCGCTGCGCGGCGCACCCGCTCGGTGATCATGTTCCTCGGCCCACTGATGCACCGCTCCGACGCCTTCGATCTCCCCTACGCCGGCGGCTGCAACCTCGGCACCCGCACCGTCGAGCCGCACATGGCCGCACTGCGGCCCTTCGGTCTGGAGGTCAAGGCCAGTGACGGCAGCTACCACGCGACCGTCAACCGGGCCCTCGAGCCGGCCCGTCCGATCGTGCTCACCGAGCGCGGCGACACCGTCACCGAGAACGCCCTGATGGCGGCGGCGCTGCACCCCGGCACCACCGTGATCCGCAACGCGTCGTCCAACTACATGGTCCAGGACCTCTGCTTCTACCTGCAGAAGCTCGGCGTGCAGGTCGACGGCGTCGGAAGCACCACGCTGTCCGTGACCGGCCTGGAGACGATCGACGTCGATGTCGACTACGCGCCCAGCGAGGACCCCATCGAGGCGATGTCGCTGCTTGCTGCGGCGATCGTGACGAAGTCATCGATCACCATCAGCAGGGTGCCGATCGAGTTCCTCGAGATCGAGCTGGCGCTGCTGGAGGAGATGGGCTTCGAGTACACCCGTTCCGAGGAGTATCTCGCCCGCAACGGCCAGACGCGCCTGGTCGACCTCACCACCCGCGCGTCCGAGCTGCACGCACCCCTGGACAAGATCCACCCGATGCCGTTCCCCGGTCTCAACATCGACAACCTGCCCTTCTTCGCGGTGATCGCGGCGGTCGCAGAGGGGCAGACGCTGCTGCACGACTGGGTCTACGAGAACCGGGCGATCTACCTCACCGAGCTGACGAAGCTCGGCGCCCAGGTCAAGCTGCTCGACCCGCACCGGGTGATGATCGAGGGTCCGACGCACTGGTCCGGCACCGAGATCGTCTGCCCGCCGGCGCTGCGGCCCGCCGTGGTCATCCTGCTGGCCATGCTCGCCTCGAAGGGCACCTCGGTGCTGCGGTCGACCTACGTCATCCACCGCGGCTACGAGGACCTCGCCGAGCGGCTCAACCATCTCGGCGCCCAGATCGAGCCCTTCCGCGACATCTGAGCCGCACCGCTGCCGCTGGTCGAGGAGGTCGCCCAGCGGCCGTCTCGCACCAGCGTTCCGTGAGTGGACGGGGCGGCCCTTGCGTCCACCGCACTGATCCCACTCGGTGCGTTGCCTCTGACGCTGTGTGTTGGTGCCGCGCTGTTGCTCTCTGGGGTGTGGCGGAGGGCCGGTGGGCGGATCATCCTCGGCACGCTGGTTGCTGCCGTGCTGGAAGTCGCACTCACCTTGCTGCTGATCCTCGCCTACTCCTCGGCCACCCCAGGGTGGGATCTCTCCTAGGCCGTCCCAGTCGTCCGCTCATGCCTGCGGCCTCAGTCGAAGAGTGTCTCGACCCAGCCGCGCGGAGCGGCAGGCAGCGGCGGTGTCGTCATGTCGGCGGTGATCCGCGGGAGCCGGGCGGTGTCGTGCACCGAGCGCTCGTGCCAGTCGTTCTCGGCCTCGACGAGCGCCCCGAGGTCGGCGCGCTCGAGGAAGACGCCGTGCCCGTCGGGGCAGCGACTCACCCGGGCGTCTCCGATGCTGCGCTCGGTCATCTCGGCTCCGCAGCGAGGGCACGTCAAGGCGTCCATGCTCCGACGGTACGCCTGTCCCCGCGGCCGGACCGACCCGGCACGCCGGTCGCGACACGCAGGGCCCTGGGTACGCGACTCCATGGCCGTGACCGGCTCGGCCAGCCATACTGAGCACGCTTCAGGGGTGAGCGCGCTCACGGCGAGCTCACCGTCACCACCGAGAAAGGCACGAGCATGCAACCCTCCGACGCCCCGCCGCCGGACGGCATCGCCAACCTGCAGCCCGTCTGGGAGTCTCGGAAGAAGGAGCAGAAGGCCTGGTACTGGTACGACTGGGCCAACTCGGCCTACGTCACCACGATCGGCACGGTGCTGCTCGCGCCCTACCTCATCTCGGTCGCCGAGCGGGACGCCTGCGGCTTCGTCACCGACGAGGTGCGCTCCTGCTCCACCGATCTGAGCATCCTCGGCGTCGCCGTCTCCCCCGGCTCGCTGGTGGCCTACACCATCGCCGGCGCGACCCTGCTCTCTGCGCTGGTCCTGCCGATCGTGGGCGCCGCGGCCGACCGGTCGGCCAAGAAGAAGCACATCATGGCCGGCTTCGCCTGGGCCGGCAGCATCGCTGCGGCGCTGCTCTACTTCGTCAGCGGCACCAACTGGCAGCTCGGTGTGGCGATGATGTTCATCGCCAACATCTGTCTCGGAGCGTCGCTGGTGGTCTACGACGCGATCCTGTGCGAGATCGCCGGGCCCGACGAGCGGGACGAGGTCTCCTCGCGAGGGTGGGCTCTGGGCTACCTCGGAGGCGGGCTGCTGCTGGCAGCCAACCTGGCGCTGGTGACGCTGCTCCCGTTCGGTCTCGACACCGCGATGGCGGTGCGGATCAGCATGCTCTCGGCCGCCATCTGGTGGGCGGCGTTCACGATCATCCCCTACCGCGGCATCCGCAACCACGAGCCGCGGGCGGTCGAGCGCGAGCCGGGGGGCCTGGTCCGGCAGAGCTTCGGACAGCTGTTCGCGACCTTGGGCGACATGCGCAACTACCCGCAGACGATGACCTTCCTGATCGCCTACCTGTTCTACAACGACGGCATCCAGACGGTGATCACCCAGGCGTCGACGTACGGCGAGAAGCAGCTCAAGTTCGACACCAGCGTGCTGATCGGCACGATTCTGCTGGTGCAGTTCGTCGCCTTCGGTGGCGCACTGCTCTTCGGGCGGCTCGCCGCCCGGCTGGGCAGCCACAAGGTGATCCTGGCCGGCATCGGGATCTGGTCGGTGATCGTGATCGTCAGCTTCTTCCTCCCGGAGAAGAACGTCGGACTGTTCCTCCTGCTCGCCGTCGGCATCGGCATCGTGCTGGGCGGCACGCAGGCGCTGTCGCGGTCGTTCTTCAGCCTGCTGATCCCCCCGGGCCGGGAGGCGGAGTACTTCTCGCTGTACCAGGCCGCCGAGCGCGGGACCAGCTGGTTCGGAGCCGCGCTCTTCGGCATCGTCCACCAGATCACCGACTCCTACCGCCCGGCGATCCTGGCGCTCATCGTGTTCTTCGTGCTGGGTGGGCTGCTGCTGGCCAGGGTCGACCCGAAGCGCGGCATCGAGGAGGCGGGCAACCGCGTCCCGCAGGTGGTCTGAGTCACACGGCCTCGCTCACGACACGCCGACCGCCGCCCGTCGCCGCCGGTCGGGAATCATTCGCGGGGGTGAGCCGTTGAAGGAATCTGAAAGGTCTAGACGATTTCGCGTCATGGACGGCGACCCCGAGCGTCACATCACCGTTAGCGGGGGATCGACATCAACGGGAGGTGGCTCATGGCGGAGCGCACATTGCGCGGCGCCCGGCTTGGCGGCCAGAGCTTCGAGGACGAGCGCGGCATCGAGTTCGCGGCACGCCAGCAGGTCGGCTACCAGTGCCCCGAGGGGCACCGGTTCGAGATCACGATGGCCATGGAGGCCGATGTCCCGGCCGTCTGGGAGTGCCCGCGTTGCGGCGCCGAGGCGCTGAGCACCGCGGGTATCAAGCCGGAGTTCAAGGCCGAGAAGCCCGTCCGCACCCACTGGGACATGCTCCTGGAGCGGCGCAGCGTCAAGGAGCTCGAGGACATCCTCAAGGAGCGCCTCGACCTGCTGCGCGGAGGCGAGATCGGCCCGGCGCACCTGCACCGTGCCAACGCGAAGAAGCGCAAGGTCTCCTGACCACACGCCGGCCTCGGCCGGACGGTCAGCGCGTCGGCCTCGGCCGGCGTACCGACGACCCGCGAAGCGGACGGGATCAGTCGACCACGTCGCCCCTGACCACGGGCCCCTCACCGGGCCCCGGTCCGGGGCGACGTGTGCTGTCGGGACCGATCACGACCAGCCGCCGCGCCACCACCCGCGCCAGCATCCGCCGGGCGACCGGTCGGGTGAACGGCAGCACGACGAGGGCGCCCAGCAGGTCTGTCACGAAGCCGGGGGTGAGCATCAGCGCCCCACCCACCAGGATCAGCGCGCCGTCGGCCAGCTCGGTCGCCGGCATCCGGCCCGAGGCGAGCGCGTCGTTGAGCGCCCGCCAGGCCCGGCCGCCCTCGCGGCGGACGATCCAGGCACCCAGCATGCTGTCGGCCACGAGCAGCAGGATCGTCGGCCAGGCGCCGATCACCTGGCCGACCTGGATCAGCACATAGATCTCCACCAGGGGCATCACCACGAAGGCGAGGAAGAGCACCCACAGCGACAGCCGGCGGCGACGGGTCATCGGCGTGCTCTCCCCACGAGCCGCGCGGCCTGGGCGCGGCGCTCGCGAAGCCCCCAGACGGTGATCCTCCGCAGCGACTCGGTCGCCACGTCGCGGCTCATCTTGGAGTCGCCGCGCACTCGCTCGACGAACTCGATCGGCACCTCGCGCACCCGGAGTCCCGCGCTGAGAACGCGGTAGGCGAGGTCGGTCTGGAAGACGTAGCCTGCCGAGCGTACCGACCGGAGGTCGATCGCCTCCAGCGCGGCGCGCCGGAAGACCCGGAAGCCGGCCGTCGCGTCGCGCACCGGGATGCCGAGGAGCATCCGGACGTAGAGGTTGCCCCCGCGGCTGAGCAGCTCGCGTGAGCGCGGCCAGTTGACCACCGACCCGCCGGGCACCCAGCGCGACCCGATCACCAGGTCGGCGTCCTGGAGGGCGTCGAGCAGCAGATGGAGCTGCTCCGGCTGGTGGGAGCCGTCGGCGTCCATCTCCCCCACGACGTCGTAGCCGCGCTCGAGCGCGACCGCGAAACCGTGGACGTACGCCGCCCCCAGCCCGGCCTTCTCGCTGCGGTGGACGACGCTCACCTGGGCATCGGCGGCGGCCAGCTCGTCGGCGATCCGCCCGGTGCCGTCCGGTGAGCCGTCGTCGACGACGAGCACGTCGACCTCGGGCCGTGCGGCGCGGATCCGGCCGACGATCCAGGCGAGGTTGTCGGCCTCGTTGTAGGTCGGCACCACCATCACGACCCGGCCGAGGCCGGTCGCGGGCTGCTTCCCGGGCATCGGCTCAGGCACGGCCGGCTCCGGTCAGACGGGGGTCGCCGGCGGCGAGGTCGTCGGGGAGCGGCGGCAGCGCGGCGGCGCGCGGTGGCCGGCGTAGGAACCCCAGGAGGAGCAGCACCAGCGTCGCAGCCACTGCCCCCCGGCCGACCCACGGACCCAGCCGCACCCCGGGCGTGACGCCCGAGACCAGCTCCACGCGGTCGACCAGCACCGTCTGGGTGCGGGGCTCGGCGCTGTCGACGACCCTGCCGTCGGAGTCGATGATCCCCGTGACGCCGTTGGTGGCCGCCACGACGACCGCGCGGCGGCTCTCGATGGCGCGCAGCCGGGTGATGGCGAACTGCTGGGCGATCTGGTGGGTGTGGATGAACGTTGCGTTCGAGGTCTGCACGACCAGCAGGCGGGCGCCTTTCTCGAGCTGCACCCGGAGTCCGTCGTCGTAGGCGATGTCGAAGCAGATCGCGTCGGCGACCGGCACGCCGGCGATGGTGAGCGGCTGGGTGCGGGTGCCGCTCAGCATGTCGCGCTGCACCAGGGCCAGCTGCCCGAAGTTGCTCTGGAACACCTTGTCCCGCCACGGGATGTACTCCCCGAACGGCACGGGGTGCTTCTTGGTGTAGCGGTCCCCGGGCCCGGACTGCGGGTCCCAGACGATGCCCTGGTTGAGAACGTCGCCGGGCCGCGGCGCGTCGGCGATCACCCCGACCAGGATCGGGACGCCGATCGCCTCGGCCGCGGTGTCGAGCTCCAGGTTGATCTCGGCGTCGCGGAACGGGTCGACCGCGGTGGAGTTCTCCGGCCAGACCACGAAGTCGGGAGCAGGCTCCCGGCCCGAGGCCACGTCGGCGGCGAGCGCCACGGTGGCATCGAGGTGGTTGCGGGTCACCTGCCGGTGGTCGAGCAGGATGTTGGAGCCGTCGCCGGGCACGTTGCCCTGCACGGCCGCCACCGTGGCCGAACCGCCACTCGGCAAGGTGTACGCCGCCAGGCCGGGCACCGCCACCACGGCCAGGGCGGCCGCAGCCATCGCGGCCACGACCCTCGGTCTCCGCCAGCCGCCGGCGAGCGTCCAGGCGAGACCGGTGCCGATCAGCGCGAGCACCAGGCTGACACCGTTGGCGCCGATCCACGGCAGCGCCGCGGCGAGTGGGGTGTCGGCCACGGCGAACACCAGGCGGCCCCAGGGCATCCCACTGAACGGCCACTGGCCGCGCCACACCTCGGCGGCCACCCAGGCCAGCGACGTCCACAGCGGCCACAGCCGGCGGCGCATGAGCAGCACGGTCACCGGCCCCAGCACCCCGAAGAAGAGCGCCTCGAGGCCCGCCAGCGCCAGCCAGGCGTCCGGACCGACGGCGCGCATCCAACCCAGCAGGACCAGCTCGTAGCCGAGCCCGAAGGCCAAGGCAGGGATCCAGGCGAGCCGCGGCCGCACCCCGCGCACGCACAGCACGAAGGCGGTCACTCCGAGAGGCGCCAGGAACGCCCACGCCACCGGCTCGAAGGCCAGCGTCGTCGCCGCGCCGGATGACGCCGCCAGACCGGACCGCAGGGCGAGACCGGCCGCGGTCCCACGCGGGGGCGACGGCACCGCCGACGCCTCGGCGGGCGTCGTCGCCACCGAGGCTGCGCTGGGATGGTCGGTCACCGGGTCAAAATACCCAACCGGCCCACATGCCGAGGGTGGCGGGACGCTTCGCAGGGGAGGTTCGCAGGGACGGAGGGGTCCCCCGGGGCTTCGGACCAACCTGACACCGACCGGCTGCCGACGCCGAGGCTGTTGTCTACGGCACCGAGGCCCCCTCCGTCACCGCCCTCGCGGGAGCACCGCCGACGAGTGTCCGGTCGGAGACGGCTGGACGCCTGTCGCCGATCCGGCCAGCCCGTGAGCCGCGCAGCGACCGCGTACTGCATGGACGAATCCGGGATACTTTGACTTCCCAGGCACCCGATGTCAACCGCCCGCTGACCTGCGGAGATACGCGAACCCGCAGGTCAGGGCCGTGACCCCGGTCACCTGCCGTTTCTCCATGGTTCGCCAGTCGGACGGCGTGTCGCGTCCCGACACGCCGGAGGCCCCGCCAGGAGTCGCAGCCTCCTCGCCGAGGGCACCCAGCCGACCTCACCCCGCGGCAGGCACCACGACCGTGCCGACCGCGGTGGTGGCCAGCAGCGGCTCGTCGAGCATCGCGGCGGCGCCGGGCCGCTCGGGGGTCGCGGCGCCGCGCGCCACGACGGACACCGCGAAGGCGAGCTCGCGGGAGCGGCTGCCGACCCGGGTGACCTCGCAGGTGATCTCGAGGACGTCGCCCGCCCGCACCGGCTCGCGGAACTGCACGTCGGAGTACGACGCGAAGAGCCCCTCGTCGCCGTCGGTGAGGATGCACATCTCGGTCGCAACGTCGCCGAACAGGCCGAGCGAGTAGGCGCCGTCGACGAGGTTGCCGGCGTAGTGGGCGTGGGAGTAGGGCACGTAGCGGCGGTGGACCACACGGGTGCCCACGGTGGCGGTCACGAGGCCATCCTGCCCGTGTCGGGGCCCGACGCCAGGCGGTGCACGAGAAAGCTGGCCACCTCGGCCGGAGTGGTGCCGCGCGAGAAGACCCGGTCGACACCGAGCTGGCCGGCCATCTTCTCGTCGAAGCGAGGTCCGCCGACGATCAGCAGCGGCCGCCGCTCGGCCGGGTAGGCCTCGCGGAAGGCGGCCGCCATCTCGCGGGTGTTCAGCAGGTGGGCATCGCGCTGGGTGACGACCTGCGACACGAGCACGGCGTCGGCCTTCTCCGCCTGCGCACGGTCGACCAGGTCGGGCACCGAGACCTGAGCGCCCAGGTTGACCACCTTGAGCTCCCGGTAGTACTCCAGCCCCTTCTCCCCCGCGAACCCCTTGATGTTGAGGATCGCGTCGATCCCGACCGTGTGCGCGTCGGTGCCGATGCACGCGCCGACGACGACCAGCCGGCGCCGAAGAGCACGGCGTACGACGGCGTTGACCTCCTTGGGCGTCAGCAGCGGGTAGTCGCGCTCCACCACCTCGACCTGCGACAGGTCGACCAGGTGGTTCACCCGGCCGTAGACCACGAAGAAGGTGAAGCCCTCCCCCATCGGCTTGGCGTGCACCACCATCGCCGGCTCGATGCCCATCTTGTGGGCGAGCTGGGCGGCCGCGCCCTCGGCGGCCTTGGAGTGCGGGACCGGCAGCGTGAACGACACCTGGACCATGCCGTCGCCCGTGGTGTCGCCGTAGGGCCGGACCAGGTGGCTGGTCCCCTTCGGCTCGCGCGGCTGATCGTCCATCACTCCCCCTCCAGGATCTCGGTCGCCGGGTTGTAGTACGCCGAGGACGTGCGGGCCACCCCGTCGAGGCCCCTGCCGGCGTCGGCGGGGCGCTTCATCAGGCCGAAGGTGCCGTCGGCGATCGCCGCCAGCAGTGGCGGGTGCCCGGCGTCGTCGGTGTCCAGGGCGATGTCCTCGAGCAGCTCGATCGTCTCGGTCAGCACCTGGCGGGCGCGCCGTTCGATGAAGCCGTCCGGTGCGGGCCGGAAGTCCTCGTGGAGGTTGCCGGCGGCGTTCATGACGTAGCGGACGTTCTGCAGGGCGAGGTCGCGGTCGGACAGCCAGGGCGTCACGACCGCCTCGGTCATCATGCCGACCAGCAGGATGCCCTGCCCGGTCAGTGCCCCGACGAGGTTGAAGAAGCCGTCGAGGAGGTAGCCGCGGAACACGTCGCCGGTCATGTGGCGCGTCGGTGGCATCCACTTCAGCGGAGCGTCGGGGAACAGGTCGCGGGCGAGCATGGCGTGGGCCAGCTCGAGCCGGAACGAGTCGGGGACGTCGGGGTCGATCTCGAAGGCGTGGCCCAGACCCAGCTGCCAGTCCTCGAGCCCGGCCTCCTTGGCGAAGTACTCGTTGAGCAGCTGGCTGGTCGTGACCGTGTGTGCGGCCTCGACCGCGTCGGCGGTCGTGAGGTAGTTGTCCTCGCCGGTGTTGATGATGATGCCGGCGCGGGCGTGGACCTGGCGGCTGAAGCGCTGGTCGACGAAGGTGCGGATCGGGTTGATGTCGCGGAAGAGGATGCCGTACATCGAGTCGTTCAGCATCATGTCGAGCCGCTCGAGCCCCGCCATCACCGCCATCTCGGGCATGCACAGGCCCGAGGCGTAGTTGGTCAGCCGGACGTAGCGGCCGAGCTCCTTCGACGTCTCGTCGAGGGCCGCCCTCATCAGCCGGAAGTTCTCCTGGGTGGCGTAGGTGCCGGCGAAGCCTTCGCGGGTCGCGCCCTCGGGCACATAGTCGAGCAGCGACTGCCCCGTGGACCGGATGACCGCGATCACGTCGGCGCCCTCGCGAGCGGCCGCTTGCGCCTGCGGGATGTCCTCGTGGATGTCGCCGGTCGCGACGATGAGATAGATCCACGGCTTTCGCGGAGCGTCGCCCACCCGGGCGACCATCCGCTCCCGCTCACGCCGACGGGCATCGACCTTCTTCAGCCCGCCGTGCACGGCGCGTCGGGCCTCGGAGCGTGCCCGGGCCGCCTCGCGGCCCTCCGGCAGGTCGAAGCGTACCGAGCCGGCCGCGGCTTTCTGGGCCAGCTCGTCGAGCGTCGCTGCCTCGCCCCGCCGCAGCGCGTCCCACACCGGCAGCGAGACGCCGTGCTCGAGACCCACATCGGCACGCACGCAGTCGACCAGACGGTTCACCCACGGGATCCCGTCGACGTCGGCGCCGGAGAGTCCGCCCAGCCGCAGCGTGGCCCGCTCCACGGAGACCGTGGTGTGCTGCTTGGCCACCTTCACGATCGGCTTGCCGACCTTGCGGGCCAGCCGTCGTGCCAGCCGCACCTGGTCGCGGTCGAGCTCGAGCCGTCCGACGGTCCTGCTCATCGGCCCTCCTCACCGGCGGCGGCTGCCAGCCGGCGCTCGAACAGGGAGCGTACGCCGGGCGTGGCCCGCAGCAGCTCCAAGGCGTAGGCCGCATGGCCGGGAACGTAGCCGTTGCCCACCAGCATCGTGACGTCGGCCGCCAGCCCCTCGGCCCCGAGGGCGGCCGCCGCGAAGGAGGTGGCCATCGAGAAGAAGATGACGGTGCCACCGTCTGCGGTGGCGAGGATCGCCCCGCCCTCGCATCCGGGCACGTCCACGCAGACGACGGTCAGGTCGGCCGGACCGCCGGCACCGACGACCGCGTCGCGGAGCGCGATCGGGTCGCGGGCGTCGGCCACGACCACGCGGTCCGCCAGCCCCACCTCGCTCAGCAGCGCCGCCTCCGCCTCGTGGGGCACGACGCCGATCGTGCGGCGGGCACCGGCCGCGTGGGCGGCGGCCAGGCTGAGAGAGCCGGACTTGCCCGCCCCGCCGACCACCGCGACCGTGACCCCGCCGGGCCGTTCCGCGACATAGCGCTCGACCACACTGGCGGTCAGGGCCGGGGCCCCGCAGACATCCATCACCGACAACGCCAGGTCGGGGTCGAGGTCGTCGGGCAGCACCGCGGCGATGGACCGCCCGAACAGGACGGCGTACCCGTCGCAGGGCACCTGCTCGCCCCGGCCGTCCCACCGCGCCAGGTCGTCCTCGATGACCAGCGGCGTCAGGCTGAGCGATACCAGCGTCGCCACCCGGTCGCCCACGGACAACCCCAGGGGCGACTCCGGCCCCACCTCCTCCACCATGCCGATCAGCATGCCGCCGGAACCGGTGACGGGGTTCTGCATCTTGCCGCGCGCGCGCACGATGTCGAGCACCGCCTGACGCACGCTCGGCCCGTCGACCCCGCCCCCGGGCGCCGGGTGGGCGCCCTCCAGCTGGCGGTACGACGCGGCGTCGAGGTTGAGCTTGTGCACCCGGATGCGCACCTCGTCGGGCCACAGCTCTCGCCGCGCGTCGAGCCGCTCGGCGGCCTGCGGGAGGACGGCAGGACGGTCGAGGACCCGGTGCAGCCCAGTGGGGTCTGACGTGGTCTGGGTCACACCTATCCTCCCTCGTAATCGAGTCTGAACAGCAAATCCTGCGTCGATGTATTGGACTCACCGGACGTTCTCCGCCTACTCTGTCAGACACGGCCGCGCCGACACAACCGACACGACCGACCCGTCCCAGCCGCCCGGAGCACCACCGGGCCGTCCAGCCCAGGAGGCTCCGTTGAGCGTCGACCTCGCCGCCCTCGACCACGCCCCGCACCTGTCCGTCCCCTCCCTCGACGGGGCGGGCAGCGGTCAGCCCTACGCCTACCGGCGGGTCGAGCTCGTGGAGCCTGACTGGACCCGGTTCCCGGGCTGGCGCGACGTCACCGCCAACGACTGGGCCTCTGCCCAGTGGCAGCGGGCCCACTGCGTCAAGAACGTCAAGCAGCTGCGCGAGCTGATGGGCGACCTGCTCGACGACCGGTTCTATGCCGACCTCGAGAAGGACCAGGCCGAGCGCGCGACCATGTCGATGCTGGTCCCGCCGCAGATGATGAACACGATGGCGCCCCTGGCCAGCGCTCATGGGGCCGGCTCCCTCACCGAGGCGTTCTACGCCGACCCGGTGCGCCGCTACATGATCCCCGTCTTCTCCGACCGCCGCACCGACTGGCCCAGTCACCCGCACGCCACCCGCGACTCGCTCCACGAGCACGACATGTGGGTCGCCGAGGGGCTCACCCATCGCTACCCGACGAAGGTGCTGGCCGAGCTGCTGCCGACCTGCCCGCAGTACTGCGGGCACTGCACCCGGATGGACCTGGTCGGCAACTCCACGGCGGTCATCGACAAGCTGAAGTTCGTCGGCAAGCCCAACGACCGGCTCGGGGACATGCTCGACTACCTCCGGCGTACCCCCCAGGTGCGCGACGTGGTCGTCTCCGGCGGCGACGTCGCCAACATGCCGTGGCCGCGGCTCGAGGCGTTCCTGACCGAGCTGCTCGAGCTCGACAACATCCGCGACATCCGGCTCGCCACCAAGGCACTGATGGCCCTCCCCCAGCACTGGCTGCAGCCCGAGGTCGTCGACGGCATGGGCCGGGTGGCGTCGCTGGCCCGCTCCCGGGGGGTGTCGCTGGCGATCCACACCCACGTCAACCACGCCAACTCGGTGACCCCGCTGGTCGCCGACGCCACGCGCGCGATGCTGGAGGTCGGCGTCCGCGATGTTCGCAACCAGGGCGTCCTGATGGACGGCGTCAACGCCGACGAGCACGCCCTGCTGGATCTGTCCTTCGCGCTCCTCGACGGCGCGCAGATCATGCCCTACTACTTCTACATGTGCGACATGATTCCGTTCTCGGAGCACTGGCGGGTCTCGGTCGCGGAGGCCCAGCGGCTGCAGCACCAGATCATGGGCTACCTCCCTGGCTTCGCCACCCCGCGCATCGTGTGCGACGTGCCGTTCGTCGGCAAGCGCTGGGTGCACCAGCTCGCGGCCTACGACACCGAGCGCGGCGTCTCCTACTGGACGAAGAACTACCGGACCTCGATCGAGGCCGAGGACCCCGAGGCGCTTGGTCGCGCCTTCGAGTACTACGACCCGATCCACACACTGCCCGAGGCGGGCCAGGCCTGGTGGCAGGAGCACGGCCGTCTCGACGAGTCCGCTCTCAAGGCCGCCGAGGTGGCCGAGGCCTCCCGGCGGATGGCCGCCCTCCAGGCCCACTAGGTCGACCCGAGGTCCCGGCAGGTCGGCATACTTCGGGGCGATGAACACGCCTGCGGAGCGGATCCCCCAGCAGATCTGGATCCTGATCGCCTCCACCTTCCTGATCGCGGTCGGCTTCGGCCTGATCGTTCCGGTCCTGCCGCAGTTCGCCCGGAGCTTCGGGGTGGGCGCCACGGCGGCGTCGGTCGTGGTCAGCACGTTCGCCTTCTTCCGCCTGGTCGCGGCCCCGGCCGGGGGTCGGCTGGTGGCCCGGTGGGGTGAGCGGCCGGTCTATCTCACCGGACTGCTGCTGGTCTCCGGCTCGACCGCCGCCACGGGCTTCGCGCAGAGCTACACCCAGCTGCTGGTCTTCCGGGGGCTCGGCGGTATCGGGTCGACCATGTTCACGGTCTCCGCGCTCGCGATGATCGTGCGACTGGCGCCGCCCGCGATCCGCGGGCGGGTCTCGGCGGCCTGGGCGTCGACCTTCCTGGTCGGGGCGATCCTCGGCCCCGTGCTGGGCGGCCTGCTGGGCGGGTTCGGGCTTCGCGTCCCGTTCCTGGTCTACGCCGGCATGCTGCTGCTCGCCGCCCTGGTGGTCGCCATCTTCATCCCGGCCAGCGGGCGGCCCACCGACGAGGGCGGCAGTGCCCTGCCGCCGCTGGGTGTCCGCGAGGCGCTCGGTGACAGTGCCTACCGGGCGGGCCTCACCTCGGCGTTCGCCAACGGATGGTCCAACTTCGGGGTCCGCAACGCGATCCTGCCGTTGTTCGCGGCGTCCGTGGTGAGCGAGGCGCCGTGGGTGGCGGGCGCCGCGCTCGCCGTCTTCGCCGCCGGCAACGCCGCCGGCCTGACCGCCGCGGGGCGGCTGACGGACCGGGTGGGTCGGCGACCGTTCGTGCTGGTCGGGCTCGCCGTCAGCGGCGTGGCCACCGCGGTCACGGGCTGGGCCACCCTGCTCGTGCCACTCCTCGCGCTGTCCCTGGTCGCGGGGCTGGGGGCCGGAGCGCTCAACCCCGCCCAGCAGGCCGCCATCGCCGACGTCGTGGGGCGGGAGCGGTCGGGCGGACCCGCCCTGGCGGCGTACTCCATGGCGCAGGATGCCGGCATGATCGTCGGCCCCGTCCTGGCCGGGGTGCTGGTGGACCACGGGTCGTACCCGCTCGCCTTCGTGGTGACCGGCGTGGTGTCGCTGTTGGCGATGCTCCCCTGGCTGGTCGCCCGCGAGACGCTCAGCCGGTGACCGGCCGGTTCTCGTAGGGCGTGGAGAGCACGATCGTGGTGCGGGTCGAGACGTTCGCCACCGAGCGGATCCTGGCCAGCAGCTCCTCGAGGTCGACCGGCGTGGGCACCCGGGCCTTGAGGATGTAGGACTCCTCGCCCGCGACGGACCAGCAGGACTCGATCTCGGCGATGTCGGCGAGACGCAGCGGGTAGTCGTCGGGTTCCGCCGGGTCGATCGGCGTGACCGAGACGAACGCCGTCAGCGGAAGCCCGAGCTGGTCGTGGTCGATGCTGGCGCCGTAGCCCTTGATCAGCCCCCGCTTCTCCAGGCGCTTCACCCGCTGGTGCACCGCAGAGGTGGACAGCCCGGTGGCCTTGCCGAGGTCGGTGAAGGACATCCGGCCGTCGGCAGCCAGCAAGGTGAGGATCTTGCGATCGGTCTCTTCCACGACTGCACCCTAGACCGTGCGGAGCCGCGCGGACAGGACGTTTCACCGTGCGAGGATGACCGGCGTGACGACCTCGCATCGGCTGATGGTGCTCGACACCGCGTCCCTGTACTTCCGCGCCTTCTACGGCGTCCCCGACAGCTTCCGCGCACCCGACGGGACGCCGGTCAACGCGGTGCGGGGGCTGGTCACCTTCATCGCCCGGCTGGTGGGCGACTACCACCCCACGCACCTGGTCTGCGCCTGGGACAACGACTGGCGACCACAGTGGCGGGTCGACCTGATCCCGTCCTACAAGGCCCACCGCGTGGAGGCAGTGACCGGCCCCGGCCGGCCCGACCTCGAGGAGGTCCCCGACCCGCTCGAGGCCCAGATCCCGGTGATCCTCGAGGTGCTCGACGCGCTCGACATCGCGGTGGTCGGAGCCGACGGCTACGAGGCGGACGACGTGATCGGCACGCTCGCGACCGGCGCGGGGATGCCGGTCGACGTCGTCACCGGAGACCGTGACCTGTTCCAGCTCGTCGACGACCAGGCCGGCGTGCGGGTGCTCTACATCGCCCGCGGGGTGGGTCGTCACGAACGGGTGACGGCCGCCGTCGTGCGCGACAAGTACGCCGTCGAGCCACACCAGTACGCCGACTTCGCGACGCTTCGGGGCGACGCCTCCGACGGGCTGCCGGGCGTCACCGGCGTCGGCGAGAAGACGGCGGCCACGCTGCTCCAGCGGTTCGGCGACATCGCGGGCATCGTGGCCGCGGCGGACGACCCCGCCTCCGCCATGGGGCCCGGCCCGCGCGGCAAGATCAAGGCCGCTCGTGACTACCTCGCGGTGGCGCCCGCGGTGGTCGCGGTGGCGCGAGACCTCGACCTCGGGTCCTACGACGCCACGCTGCCCGTCACGCCGCCCGACCACGCGCGGGTGGTGGAGCTCAGCGAACGGTGGGGGCTCGACTCCCCGCTTGCGCGCGTGGTGACGGCCATGGCCGAGCCGCGCGACCACTGAGACCAGCCCCGCGGCCCTCGGCCCCACCCCCTGGCCCCACCCCCCGGCCCCGCCCCCCGGCTCAGTCCAGCGACGAGTAGGCCACGACACCGCGGCGCAGGGCGGCGACGGTGTCGCGGGCGGTGCGCCGCAGCGGGGAGTCTCCGGCGGCGTCGGCCACCTGGCCGGCCAGGTCGACCAGCTGCTTGACCCACCGCACGAAGTCGCCGGCGGCAAGGTCGGTGCCCAGCAGGACGTCGTCGAGGTCGTCGCCGAGCGCCCAGCGCCACGCAGCCCAGGCGAAGCCGGGGTCGGGCTCGCGCAGGAACTCCAGACCGTGCTCCCGCTCCACCTCCGCGAGGTCCCGCCACAGGCGGGCCATCTCCTCCATCACCGAGCGGGTCCGGCCGCCCGGCCACCGCAGGCTGGCGTCTTCGGTGCGTCGTGCCTCGAAGACCAGCACCGAGAGCACCGCCGCCAGCTCGGCCGGGTCGAGGCCCCGCCACAGGTCGTGTCGGATCGACTCCGCCGCGAGCAGGTCCATGTCGGAGTAGATCCGCATGAGGTGCCGGCCCCGGTCGGTCACCTGCTCGGCGTCCTGGGTGAGATAGCCCAGGCTGGTCAGCACCTCGCACACGCGGTCGAACGTGCGGGCCACGGTGTTGGTGCGCCGCTCCACCCGCCGCTCCAGCGTCGCCGCGTCGCGAGAGAGCTTGAACCACCGGTCGGCCCAGCGCGCGTGCTCCTCGCGGTCGGGGCAGCCATGGCAGGGGTGCGTCTGGAGCTCGGTCCGTAGCCCGGCGACCTGGGTCTCGGTGGTGGCGTCGAGCCCGGGCCGGCCCCGTCGTGAACGGCCGCCACCGGTGGGCTCGAGATGTCGGGTGCGCTCCCGAAGGGTCGAGGCGAGGTCGCGTCGCGACTGGGGGTTGCGGCCGTTGAAGCCCTTGGGCACCCGCAGTCGCAGCTGCGCGCTCACCGGCCGGTCGAAGTCGGGCAGCGCCAGGCGCCGGGACTGCCGTTCGACGGTCAGCACCGAGGGCCGCGGCTCGTGGCCGGCGAGGCCGGGGTCGATGACCACCGCCCATCCCGCGAAGCGACCCGACGGCACATGGATCACGTCGCCCGGACGGAGCGCCTCCAGCGAGGACCGGATCTCGTCGCGCGCGTCGGCCCGGCGGGCCTTCTCGGCGCCCTTCTCGACCTCGGAGATGCGCCGGCGGAGCCGCGCGTACTCCAGGAAGTCACCGCGGTCGCAGGCGGCGGCGTCGGCGTAGCCGTCGAGCGCCTCCTGGGCCTTGCGGAGCTGGCGGGCGAGCCCCACGACCGCCTTGTCGGCCTGGAACTGCGCGAACGACGACTCCAACAGCTCCCGCGCCCGGGACCGGCCGAACTGGTGGACCAGGTTGACCGCCATGTTGTACGACGGCCGGAACGACGACCGCAGCGGGTAGGTGCGAGTGGACGCGAGCCCTGCGAGCTCGCGCGGGTCCGTGCCCGGCTGCCAGAGCACGACGGCGTGCCCCTCGACATCCAGGCCACGGCGGCCGGCCCGACCGGTCAGCTGGGTGTACTCCCCCGCCGTGATGTCGGCGTGGGTCTCCCCGTTGAACTTCGTGAGCTTCTCCAGCACCACGGTGCGGGCGGGCATGTTGATGCCGAGCGCCAGCGTCTCCGTGGCGAAGACCGCCTTCACCAGCCCCCGGACGAAGAGCTCCTCGACTACCTGCTTGAAGGTCGGCAGCAGTCCCGCATGGTGCGCCGCGACGCCGCGGGTGAGCCCGTCGAGGAAGTCGTGGTAGCCGAGGACGCCGAGGTCCTCGTGATCGAGGTGGCGGCACTCCGACTCGACGAACGCGAAGATCTCGTCGCGCTCCTCGGTGCTGGTCAGCCGCACGTTGGCGTCCAGGCACTGCTTGACGGCGGCGTTGCAGCCCGCCCGGCTGAAGATGAACACGATCGCCGGCAGCAGCTGATCGCGCTCCAGCCGCTCGAGCACGTCAACCCGGGTCGGGATCCAGACCCGTCGGCCGTTGCCGACGTTGCGGGGGCTCTTCGACGAGCCGGGGCGGCCCTTGCGCGGCGAGCGCCGGTCGCGCATCAGCCGGCTGCTGGCCCAGTCGTCGCGCGCCACCTTCAGCAGCTGGTCGTTGACGGGGGCGCCCTCGCGCACGAACCCCGCCGAGGCGTCGACGTCGGACGACGCGAACAGGTCGTAGATCCGGCGCCCGACCATCACGTGCTGGAACAGCGGCACCGGGCGCCGCTCCTCCACGATCGTCGGGGTCTCGCCGCGCACGGTCTCCAGCCACTCGCCGAACTCCTCGGCGTTGCTCACCGTCGCGGACAGCGAGATCACGCTGACCGACTCGGGGAGGTGGATGATGACCTCCTCCCACACCGCGCCGCGCAGCCGGTCGGCGAGGTAGTGCACCTCGTCCATCACCACGAAACCCAGCCCGAGCAGCGTGCGCGAGCCGGCGTAGAGCATGTTGCGGAGCACCTCGGTGGTCATCACCACCACGGGCGCCTCGCCGTTGACCGAGTTGTCGCCGGTCAGCAGGCCGACCCGCTCGGCGCCGTAGGCCGCGACCAGGTCGTGGTACTTCTGGTTGGAGAGCGCCTTGATCGGCGTGGTGTAGAAGCACTTGCGGCCGGTCGCCAGCGCGAGGTGCACCGCGAACTCACCCACGACCGTCTTGCCGGAGCCCGTCGGCGCGGCGACCAGCACTCCGTGGCCGTCCTCGATCTCGCGGCAGGCGCGCAGCTGGAAGTCGTCGAGCGGGAAGGAGTAGCGGCTGGTGAACTCGTGGAGCACCGGGTGGGCCCGCGCCGTGCGCATCCGCGCGTAACCCTCGGCCGGCGACCCCGGCTGCTCGGAGTGGTCGGTCATCCGGCCCGCCTCACATGAGCACCGTGAGGGCACCGGGAGCACACTCCACCGTCAGCGGGAGCGCGCCGAAGCGCTCGCCGTCGGCGTAGGCCACGATTCCCGGGGCCGCGAGGGTGACCCGGCGCACCCGGTGGTGTTCGTACTGCGGGTGGGTGGTGTGGGTGCCCTTGAAGAGCTTGGGGTACGTCCACACCAGCCCGGCCTTGCTCATCGGCTTGATCACCACCACGTCGAGGAGCCCGTCGTCGAGCACCGCCCCCTCGGTGATCCGCAGCCCCCCGCCGAAGGACGGGCCGTTGCCCACCGCCACGAGCATCGCGTCGAGGTGGCGGACCTCGCCGTCCAGGTCGAGAACGTAGGGCAGTGGGCGGAAGGTGCGCAGCTCGGCGACGGTGGCCAGGTTGTAGCGCATCTGCCCCCGGGGCCAGGTCATCCGGTTGGCGCGCTCGTTGACGATCGCGTCGAAGCCGGCGGCCAGCACGGTCACGAAGTAGCGGTCGCCGCTGCGGGCGAGGTCGATGGTCCTCGTGCGTCCCCCGATCACGCGGTCCGCGGCGGCGGCGGGGTCGCCCCGGGGGAGGTCGAGGTAGCGCGCGACGTCGTTGCCGGTGCCAGCCGGGATGACGCCCAGCCGGGTCGTGGTGCCGGCCACGGCCTGGACGCCGAGGTGGCACATGCCGTCGCCGCCGACGACCACCAGCGCCTCCACGCCGTCGGCCACGCACTGGCGGGCCAGGTCGAGCGCCTCGTCGGCGTTGCGGCCGGCCAGGTTGCGCACACTGAAGCCTGCGGCCCGGAGCCGGGGCAGGGCAGCGTCACGCGCCCGGTCGCCCCGGCCTCTGCCGGCGGTGGGGTTGGTGAGCAGCGCGATCTCGCGCGTGAACGGCACGAGGCGAGACTAGCCGCCCGCCCGCTCCCCCAGACGCAGCAGCACGGCATAGCGGTCGGGGGCCGCGCCGACCGCCTTCGCGAGCCGCTCGACCGCGTCGAGGACCGTGTCGGCGGTGAAGTCGCGTCCGGGGACGGCAAGGGTCGGGCGGCCGTCATGCTCGACCAGGTGGACCTGGCCGTGCCGCCAGGCCTGGTGGCTGTTGCGGCGGCAGGCGTCGCCCGCGACGGGCACCGGATAGGCCTCGTCGATCGCCAGCAGGTCGCACGGGAGGTCCTGATCGCCGTCGGTGAGTCGTCCCCGGACCAAGGCACTGCCGGCGATCGAGCCCTGCGGCTCCCAGGTCACGTCGCCCTCCCCGAGCCAGGCGGGCAGGTCGAACGGGTCGAGGTCCTCGAGCTCCCTCACGCCTGCGAAGCCTCCCCGAGGAGCTTCTCGCGTTCGCGGGCCCGGCGCCGGTCGTTGGCCCGCGCGATCACCTCGCTGATGAAGAACAGCACCACCATCGGCACCGCCATGAAGCACATGGTGAACGGGTCGGTGGACGGCGTGACGATCGCGGCGAAGACGAACACCCCGACGATGATCCAGGCGCGGTGCTCGCCCAGCCACCTGCCGCTCACCACGCCGGCGAGGTTGAGCAGCACGATGAACACGGGGATCTCGAAGGCGATGCCGAACACCAGCAGGGTGCGCGAGAAGAACGACAGATAGTCGTTGAACTCCACGAGGTTGGTCAGGTCTGCCGGGGTGAAGCCGATCAACACCTCGAGGCCCTTCGGCAGCGTGAGGTAGCCCACCAGGACGCCCAGGAGGAACAACGGCCCGGCGATCGCGACGAACACCCGGGACCAGCGCCGCTCCTTGGGGTGCAGCCCGGGAAGGATGAACGCCCAGATCTGGTAGAGCCAGAACGGGCTCGTCAGCACCACGGCGGCCAGACCGGACAGCTTGAAGTAGAGCAGGAACCCTCCGCCCGCACCTCCGACGGTCGCCTGGGTCTGTCCCTGGGGAAGCGACTCCTGAGCCTGGGTGTAGGGACCGAGGACCAGCTGGAACAGCGGGTCGAAGAAGAACAGCGCCAGCACGAAGGCGAAGGTGATGGCCACCGCACTCTTCAGGATGCGTCCGCGCAGCTCGCGGAGGTGGTCGGACAGCGCCATCCGACCGTCGGCACCCACCGGATGGACCGGGGTGCCGGAGAACAGGCGCAGCAGCCCGGTGCCGATCACGTCCGTCGTCGGGTCGGGTCAGGCGGTGGTGTCGTCGGGGCGCTGCTCGCGGGCGCGGTCGGCCTCGGCCTGCCGGGCCTGGATCTCGCGCTGCTCGGGCGTGGCCTGGTCGTCATCGTCGTCGCTGGTCAGCCCCTTGGTCTCGTCCTTGAAGATGCGCAGCGCCTGGCCGCTGCCGCGAGCCAGCTCGGGCAGCTTCTTGGCACCGAACAGCAGCACGATCACCAAGACGATGACAATGAGCTCCCATCCCCCAGGGATGGCAACGAGCGGAGTGGTCATGGTTTCCTCATCTCGGGTGTGTGCTGCCTATCGTACGGCGGGGTCGGTGCCCGGTCATGTGTACCACCTGAGCGCGTCTCTTGCGGCCTGGACGTGCATGGTGGCCAGCTCCGGCGGGTCGAGCACGCGGGCATGCGGGGTGAGCCGTAGCAGGAAGCGCTCGAGCCAGCGCGGGTCGGCCACCCGCATGGTGACCTCCAGGGCGCCCCCGGCCCGCCGGCGTACGGACTCCATGGGGTAGTAGTCGGGCACCCAACGCGCCTGCGGGGCCAGCCGCAGGCGGACCAGCCGGGTGTCGCCCGCGGGCAGCAGGAACCCGTCGCCGAACTGGCGGGGGGCGGCCGGCTCCGTCACCGGGCTGTCGAGCTGCTCGGCGCGGTGGATGCGGTCGAGCCGGAACAGCCGGGGGGCCTCGGCGCTGTGGCAGAACGCGTCGAGGTAGTCGAAGCCACCCGCCGCCACGATCCCTCGAGGGTCCACCACGCGCTCGGACTCCTCGTCACGGCTCGGGACGTAGTAGGTCAGCCGCACCTGGTGTTGTCGGCGTACGGCGTCGGTCAGGGCTGCCCGCAGCCCGGCGTGACGGTCGGTGATGTCGCCGACATCGATCCGGCCCGCGGTGTCGCCGGAGGCCGCGGCCGCCTCGAGCTTGGCCAGCACCCGGTCGACGACCTCGAAGGTCTCCGCGGTGGACTCGCTGCGCAGCGCGCGCAGCGCCACGATGAGGGCGCTCGCCTCGGTGGCCGTGAGTCGCAGTGGCCGGGCGAGGTAGTCGGCGTTGGACACCCGGATCACGCCGTCGCCCTCGGGGTCCTCCAGCGCGTCGAGGTCGACGTCGATCAGGTCGTCGGGATAGCCACCGGGGAGCCCGCACATCAGCAGCACTCGCAGGTCGCGCAGCAGCAGCGCCGGCGGTAGGCCGAGGTCGCGGGCGGCCTCCTCGAGGTGCACCTCGCCGCGGGAGTGGAGGTAGGGCACCAGGGTGAGCAGCCGGGCCACCTGCTCCTTGGCGCCGCTGGTGACCGAGCTCATCCGGTCGCCTCCACCGTGGCCCGGAGCCGCTCGACCACCTGGCTGCGCAGCCACTCGGGACCCTCGACGTAGGCATCGCCGGCGTAGGACAGGACCTCGTCGGCCAGCTCGCCCCGGCGCAGGACCAGGCGGTCCCAGCCCGTGGTGCCGTCGGGGCCGGTCACCCCGGTCTCGACCTGCTCGGCCCTGCGGCGCAGCCCGTGCCCGGTGCCCTGGCGCACCTGGACGTGCGCGGGCTCGGTGAGCGGCGGCGGCGCGAGGCGTCTGGCGACCTCGCGGACGTCGGTGCCGGCCGGGACGTCGTAGGAGCCGGGCTGGCCGTCGGGGCGCGGCAGCCCCTCGACCCGGGAGAGCCGGAAGATGCGCTCGTCACCGCGGTCGGTGTCGTAGCCGACGACGTACCACCGCCCGGAGTAGCGGACCACACCCCACGGCTGAAGGTGGCGGGTCGCGACCGGGTTGGCCGCCCGGCGGTAGTCGAAGGCCACCGGGGTGCGGTCCAACGTGGCCTCCCAGAAGACGTCGAAGGCCGGCTCCTCGGCGAGGAGGCGCGGCTGCACGAGGTCGAGCGCGGACTCGTCGACGGGCACGCCCGCGGCCGTGAGCTTGCGGACGGCGTCCGAGGTCGCCTCGGCCAGCCTGGCGTGCTCCCACACCTTCGCGGCCACGCCGAGCACGGCTGCCTCGTCGGCCTCGAGCGACACCTCGGGCAGCGCGAACTCGTCGGGGCGGATGCGGTAGCCGGGCTCATCGTCGAAGAAGGCGTCCATCTGGCCGACCTCGATCGGCACCCCGAGGCTGCGCAGCTCCTCCTTGTCCCGCTCGAACATCTTCTCGAACGCCTCGGTCCCCTGGTCGGGGTAGAGGATCTCGCGAATCCGCTCCTTCGCCACGAACCGGCGCTGGACGAGCAGCATGATGAGCAGGTTGAGCAGGCGTTCACTCTTCTGCACGGGCATGGCGGTCCAGTCTGCCGGGTCGGGTCAGGTGGCGGCCAGCACGTCCACGACGAAGTACATCGTGTCGGTGCCCTCGATGCCGGCGTCGGGGTTGCCGCCCTCGCCGTAGCCCAGCTTCGGCGGGATCTGCAGGATCACCCGGCTGCCGACCTTCACCCCGGCCAGCCCCTGGTCCCAGCCCGCGACGACCCGACCGCCGCCGAGGTCGAAGTCGAACGGGGTTCCTCGCGAGAACGAATCGTCGAAGGGCTTGTCCGCGCCGTAGACCTGCCCGAGGTAGTTGACGTAGATGTGGTCACCCTTCTTGGCGGCCGGGCCGGTCCCCTGGATCAGCGTGGTGCGCTGGAACTTGCCGGACGGGTCGGGGGTGTTGGCGAAGTCGAGGCCGGTCGGCTGGTCGTTCTCCGTCGTGATCGACGGGGCCCAGGTCGCCGCCTTGCGCTCCGCGCCGCTGGGGCCGTCGGGCAGCGCGCTGACCAGGTCGACCACGAAGACGACGCTGTCGGCGTTGCCGATGCCGAGCTGCGGGTTGCCCTCCGCGCCGAACGCCTGGTCGGGCGAGGAGATGACCAGCACCCGGGAGCCCATCTTCTCCCCGATCAGGCTGTCCTTGAGGGCAGCGATCAGGGGGTCGGCCAGGGTCAGCAGCTGCGGCTTGGCGTCGTAGGTGCTGTAGACCTGCTGCTCCGTCGCCCCGTTGCCGACCCAGAACTGGGCGAAGACGCTGTCGCCCTCGGCGAGCTCGGCTCCCTTGCCGTCCGCGATGGTCTTGCTGGCCAGGCCGGAGGCGTTGATCGCCTCGGAGAACTCAACGGTGGGCTCCTTGCCGGCATCGCCGCTGACCGTCAGCGTGTCGAGCGCCGCGAGGTCCTCGGCAGACGGGGCCGCCGCCGAGGACGCCGCCCCGCTCGACGCCGGAGCCGAGTCGGCGTTGGCCGCCTGCGGGTCGTCGGTGCTGTCTCCACACGCCGTCAGCCCGGCCAGCAGCGCAAGCGCGGCCACGGGCAGCAGAAGTCGGCGGGTACGTCGGGGCATGGGGCTACCTTCACAAGTCGTCCAGGAACGGGCTGGGCCACCCTATCCGGCGCACCTGAAGGTTCTCGGCAGCGTCTGGACCGGCGCTTCTGCGCCGGTCACATGCCGTCGATGAGTCGCTGGACGCGCTCGTCGGCGGCCCGGAACGGGTCCTTGCACAGGACCGTCCGCTGGGCCTGGTCGTTGAGCTTCAGATGCACCCAGTCGACGGTGAAGTCGCGGCGGCGCTCCTGGGCCTTCTTGATGAAGTCGCCGCGCAGTCGCGCCCTGGTGTTCTGCGGCGGGAGGGTCTTCGCCTCGAAGATCTTCAGGTCGTTGCTGACCCGCGCGACCGCGCCCCGCTTCTCGAGCAGGTAGTAGAGCCCGCGCTCCCGGTGGATGTCGTGGTAGGCCAGGTCGAGCTGGGCGATCCGCGGGTGGCCCAGCGGCAGGCCGTGCTTGGCGCGGTAGCGCTCGATGAGCTTCCACTTGATGACCCAGTCGATCTCCCGGTCGACCAGCCCGAGGTCCTCCGACTCCACCGCCTTGAGGCCCCGCTCCCAGAGGTCCAGCGACCGCTCGATCACCGGGGTCGCGAGCTCCCGGCGGTCGACGAAGTCCCGCGCGCGGGAGAGGTACTCCTGCTGGATGTCCAGCGCGCTCGCCTCCCGGCCGTTGGCCAGCCGCACCTTCCGCCGCCCGCTCACGTCGTGGGCGATCTCGCGGATCGCGCGAATCGGGTTCTCCAGGGTGAGGTCGCGCATCACGACCCCCTCCTCGATCATCCGCAGCACCAGGTCGCACGAGGCCACCTTGAGCATCGTGGTGGTCTCGCTCATGTTGGAGTCGCCGACGATGACGTGCAGGCGGCGGTACTTCTCGGCGTCGGCGTGCGGCTCGTCGCGGGTGTTGATGATCGGACGGCTTCGTGTGGTGGCGCTCGAGACGCCCTCCCAGATGTGCTCGGCGCGCTGCGACACGGCGTACGACGCCCCGCGCGGGGTCTGCGTGATCTTGCCGGCGCCGACGACGATCTGCCGGGTGACCAGGAACGGGATCAGGATGTCCGCGAGCCGGGTGAACTCCCCCTGACGGCCGACCAGGTAGTTCTCGTGGCAGCCGTAGGAGTTGCCGGCGGAGTCGGTGTTGTTCTTGAAGAGGTAGATGTCGCCGGCGATGCCCTCGTCGTGCAGGCGCTGCTCGGCGTCCTTGAGCAGGCCCTCGAGGATCCGCTCCCCCGCCTTGTCGTGCGTCACCAGCTCCCCGATGTCGTCGCACTCCGGCGTGGCGTACTCCGGGTGGGAACCGACGTCGAGGTAGAGCCGCGCGCCGTTGCGGAGGAACACGTTGGAGCTTCGACCCCAGCTGACCACCTTGCGGAACAGGTAGCGTGCCACCTCGTCGGGGCTCAGTCGGCGCTGCCCGCGGAACGTGCACGTCACGCCGTACTCGTTCTCGATCCCGAAGATCCGCCGGTCCACGTGGTCAGCCTACGGGGCGGGTGGGCCGGCGGGGGTGAGGCAGTCCCTCCTTTGCTGTCGGGGTCCCCAACAGCGCCCCGGGCCAGCCCGCCCGGGGCGACTCCAGAGCTCAGGCCAGTGGCGGGGCCACGGGCGGCTCGGCGCCGGGGTCGGCTGACGGGCCGGGGCTGCCGGCGGGGTCGGTGCTCGCCGGGGCGTCCTCGACAGCAGCCTCCTCGGGGCCTCGCTCGCCCAGGAGGGCCACCAGCCGCTCCCCGACGATCCGGGCGAACTTGCGGGGCCGGGTGCGGGTGCGGTCGAGGACCGCGACCTCGAGGTGCGCCGCGGGGAGCACCCGGTCGCCGCCCTCGGTGTGCCCGAGCGCGCCGACAGCGAGCCGCAGCGCCGCGTCGAGCGGCATGCCGGCGGTGAACGAGTCGTGGAGGTAGGACGCCACCTCGTCGGCGGCGCCGCCCATCACGGCGTAGCCGTGCTCGTCGGCCACCTGGCCGTCGTAGGTCAGTCGGTAGACCTGGTCGTCAGCGGCTTCGTCGCCGACCTCGGCGACGAACAGCTCCACCTCGTAGGGCTTCTCCCCGCCCGAGGAGAAGATCGTGCCGAGGGTCTGGGCGTAGGCGTTGGCCAGCCCGCGACCGGTGACGTCACGTCGGTCGTAGGCGTAGCCGCGCATGTCGGCCAGCCGCACCCCCGCGATCCGGAGGTTCTCGAACTCGTTGTAGCGCCCCACCGCCGCGAACGCGATCCGGTCGTAGATCTCCGAGACCTTGTGCAGTGCCTGGGAGGGGTTCTCCGAGACGAACAGCACGCCGTCGGCGTACTGCACGACCACCACCGACCGGCCCCGGGCGATGCCCTTGCGGGCGAAGTCCGCCCGGTCCTTCATCAGCTGTTCCGGGGAGACGTAGAACGGCATGCTCATCAGACGAACCTCCCTCAGGCCAGGGCCGCGGCCGGGCCGTCGGGACGGGTCATCCGGCCGGCGATGACCCGGTCGGCGATCGCCGCGACGTCGTCGTCGGCCAGCCGATGGCCGCCCAGGCCGGTGATGACGTAGACGACCGGGAAGATCCGTCGCGTCAGGTCGGGCCCGCCGGTCGCCGAGTCGTCGTCGGCAGCGTCGTAGAGCGCCTGCAGAGCGGCCGTCACGCACCCCTCCTCGTCAAGGTCGTCGCGGTAGAGCTTCTTCAGCGACCCGCGCGCGAACAGCGACCCGGATCCCACCGAGTGGAACGCCGTCTCCTCGTAGCGGCCACCGGTGACGTCGTAGGAGAAGATCCGGCCCCGGTCGGAGGCGAGGTCGAAGCCGGCGAACAGCGGCACCACCGCCAGCCCCTGCATGGCCATGCCGAGGTTGGCGCGGATCAACGTGGCCAGCCGGTTGGCCTTGCCGTCCATCGACAGCGTCGTGCCCTCGATCTTCTCGTAGTGCTCGAGCTCGGTCTGGAACAGCCGGACCAGCTCGACGGCCAGGCCGGCCGAGCCGGCGATGCCGACGGCCGAGAACTCGTCGGCCAGGAAGACCTTCTCGATGTCGCGCTGGGCGATGATGTTGCCCATGGTGGCCCGCCGGTCACCGGCCATCACGACGCCGCCGGAGAACGTGGCCGCCACGATCGTCGTGCCGTGCGGGGCGAGGTCGCCCGCGTTGCCCTGGGGCACGGCACGGCGTGAGGGCAGCAGGTCGGGCGCCTCGGCGGAGAGGAAGTCGGCGAACGACGTCGAGCCGGGACGCAGGTACGCTGGCGACAGCCGGGGTCCGTCGGCCACGGGCTACTCCCCGCCCTTCTGGATGAACGACTTCACGAAGTCCTCGGCGTTGGACTCCAGCACCTCGTCGATCTCGTCGAGGATGGCGTCGACGTCGTCGTCGAGAGCCTCTCGGCGCTCCACGACATCGGTTTCGGCGACCTCGTCGACGCTCTCCTCGGCACCCGTGGACTTGCGCGGCTGCTTCTGCTCCTGGGCCATGGCTCCGACCCTATCCGGCCGTCCTCGTGAGCGCGGTGAACAGGGCCTCTGCGTCGTCACAACGATCCAGCAGCGCACCCACGTGTGCCTTCGTCCCGCGTAGCGGATCGATGGTCGGGATGCGCTGCAGCGACTCGCGACCGGGCAGGTCGAAGATCACCGAGTCCCACGAGGCGGCCGCGATGCTCTCGGCGTACTGGTCCAGACACCGGCCGCGGAAATAGGCCCGGGTGTCCTCGGGAGGTTGGGTGACCGCCGCGGCCACCTCGTCCTCGGTCAGCAGCCGCTCGATCCGGCCCGAGCCCACCAGTCGGTGGTAGAGCCCCTTCTCGGGGCGGACGTCGGCGTACTGAAGGTCGATCAGGTGCAGCTTGGCATCGTCCCAGCCGAGCCCGTCCCGGTCGCGGTACTGCGTCAGCAGCTTGAGCTTGGCCACCCAGTCGAGCTCGCCGGCGCACTCCATCGGGTCGCGGGCCAGTCGTTCCAGCACCGACTCCCAGCGCTCGAGCACGTCGACCGTCTGCGGGTCGGCGTCGGCGCCGTAGCGGTCCTCCACGAACTTCTTGGCCTGGTCGAGGTACTCCCGCTGGAGCTCCACCGCGGTGAGCTTGCGCCCGTCGAGCAGCGCCACCTGGTGGGTGAGCGTGGGGTCGTGCGACACCGCGCGCAACGACGCCACCGGGGTCTGCAGGCCCAGCTCGTCGCCCAGGAAGCGCTCCTCGATCATCGCCAGCACCAGCGCCGTGGTGCCGACCTTGAGGTAGGTCGACACCTCGGCGAGGTTGGCGTCGCCGATGATGACGTGGAGCCGGCGGTACTTCTCCGGGTCGGCGTGCGGCTCGTCGCGGGTGTTGATGATCGGCCGCTTCAGCGTGGTCTCGAGGCCGACCTCCACCTCGAAGTAGTCGGCGCGCTGGCTGACCTGGAAGCCGTTCTCGCGTCCGTCCTGGCCGATCCCGACCCGGCCGGCTCCGCAGACCACCTGGCGGGACACGAAGAACGGCGTCAGGTGACGCACGATATCGGCGAAGGGCGTCGAGCGTCGCATCAGGTAGTTCTCGTGGGCGCCGTAGGACGCGCCCTTGTTGTCGGTGTTGTTCTTGTAGAGCACGATCGGCCCCGCGCCGGGCAGCTGGCCGGCCAGCCGGGCCGCCTCCAGCATCACCCGCTCGCCCGCCTTGTCCCAGCGGACGATGTCGAGCGGAGTCGTGACCTCGGGGGAGGAGAACTCCGGGTGGGCATGGTCGACGTAGAGCCGGGCGCCGTTGGTGAGGATGACGTTGGCGAGGCCGAGGTCCTCGTCGGTCAGCTGGCTGGGGTCCGCGACCTGGCGCGACATGTCGAACCCCCGCGCGTCCCGCAGCGGCGACTCCTCCTCGAAGTCCCACCGGGCTCGCCGCGCCCGGGCGCTGGCCGAGGCGTAGGCGTTGACCACCTGGGAGGACGCGAGCATCGGGTTGGCCAGCGGCTGGCCCTGGACCGAGATGCCGTACTCCACCTCGGTGCCCATGACTCGCCGCACGCTCATGGCCCGAGCCTACGCGGGTCGACCGACCGTCGTCCGGCGCCCGCCCGCGCGTAGCCTGGACGCATGACGATCGGTGTGGCCCGTCTCTGGCGCGAGCAGGCCCTCCCCCGGCTGACCGACGCCACGCTCCGCGGCCATGATGTGGGTCGGCTCCGCGAGCAGACCTGCGCCGGGCTGCACGGACGCGTGCTCGAGATCGGGTTCGGCAGCGGCCTCAACGTGCGCTTCTACCCCGAGCAGGTGAGCGAGGTCGACGCCGTGGAGCCCGCCGACGTGGCCTGGGCGCTCTCCGATCGGCGTCGGCAGCGATCCGGGGTTCCGGTCACGCGCAGCGGCCTCGACGGGCAACACCTGAGCGCGGACGACGCGTCGTACGACGCCGTGCTGACGACGTTCACCCTGTGCACGATCCCCGATGTCGAGGGTGCGCTCGCCGAAGTACGCCGGGTGCTGCGGCCCGGCGGACGGGTGCACTTCCTGGAGCACGGCCTGGCGCCACAGCCCGGCGTCGCGCGCTGGCAGCGCCGGCTCGAGCCGGTGCAACGACGGTTCGCGGGCGGCTGCCACCTCACGCGCCCGGTGCCCGACCTCCTGGAGCGAGCCGGTCTCGCGGTGGAGTCTCTGAGCGAGCAGCCGCTGCCGGGCCCGGGCGTCAACCGTCCGTGGAGCTGGCTCTTCCTCGGCCAGGCCGTCCGGTGACCCGCCCGTCCGAGGGGGCCGGCCGGTGCGGGTGACCTGGCTCGGCCATGCGACCGTTGCCCTCGACCTGGGCGGCGCTCGACTGCTGACCGACCCGTTGCTGCGTCGCCACGCCGGACCGCTGCGCCGGGTGGGGCCTGCCCCCGACCCGGCCGCCTGGGCGGGGACGGATGCCGTCCTGGTCTCTCACCTCCACGCCGACCATGCATCGGTCGCCTCGCTGCGGCTGGTGGCCGACGTCCCCATGGTCAGCGGACCGGACAACGAGCGCTGGCTCGCCACGCGCGTCGGCGCGGCCGTCTCGGGCGCCGCCGAGGGCGACTGGGTGCCGGTCTCGGGGGAGGTCTCCGTGCGGCTGGTCCGCGCCGACCACGCCGCCCGCCCGATGCCGCACCGGCCCAACCACACCCACGGGCACCTGGTCCGCGGCCCGGACGCGACCGTGTGGTTCGCCGGCGACACCAGCCTGTACGACGACATGGCAGGGCTTCCCGACCTCGCGGGGGGCCGGATCGACCTTGCGCTGCTCCCGATCGGCGGCTGGGGGCCGCGGCTGTCCCCCGGCCACATGGGTCCGGCGGAGGCCGTCGAGGCCTGTCGCCGGGTGCGCCCCCGCGCGGTCATGCCGATCCACTTCGGCACTTTCCACGCGCAGGGCATGCAGCTGGCCAGCCTGGACTGGATGACGCGGCCGGCGCGGCAGTTCCGGCGCCAGCTGGCCGCCGTGTGCCCCGACGTGCGGCTGCTCGACGTCGGCCTCGGCGGGTCAGCCGACCTGTGAGGTCGCTCAGAGGTACTGGCCGGTGTTGGACACCGTGTCGATCGAGCGGCCCGGCTCGGTGCCCTGCTTGCCGGTGATGAGCGTGCGGATGAACACGATCCGCTCACCCTTCTTGCCCGAGATCCGCGCCCAGTCGTCGGGGTTGGTGGTGTTGGGCAGGTCTTCGTTCTCCTTGAACTCGTCGACGCACGCGGCCAGCAGGTGCTGCACCCGCAGCCCCTTCTGCCGGTGGTCGAGGAAGTCCTTGATCGCCATCTTCTTGGCGCGGTCGACGATGTTCTGGATCATCGCGCCGGAGTTGAAGTCCTTGAAGTAGAGGACCTCCTTGTCTCCGTTGGCGTAGGTCACCTCGAGGAAGCGGTTCTCCTCGGACTCGGTGTACATCCGCTCGACGGTCGCCTGGATCATCCCGTCGACGCAGGCCTGCGCGTCGCCCTGGAACTCCCGCAGATCGTCGGCGTGCAACGGCAGGTCGGTGACGAGGTACTTGCTGAAGATGTCGCGTGCGGACTCGGCATCGGGCCGCTCGATCTTGATCTTCACGTCCAGACGGCCGGGCCGCAGGATCGCGGGGTCGATCATGTCCTCGCGGTTGGAGGCGCCGATCACGAGAACGTTCTCCAGCGTCTCGACGCCGTCGATCTCGCTGAGCAGCTGCGGCACGATGGTGTTCTCCACGTCGGAGGAGACGCCCGACCCGCGGGTGCGGAACAGCGAGTCCATCTCGTCGAAGAACACGATCACGGGCGTGCCGTGGCTGGCCTTCTCGCGGGCCCGCTGGAACACCAGGCGGATGTGGCGCTCGGTCTCGCCGACGTACTTGTTGAGCAGCTCGGGGCCCTTGATGTTCAGGAAGTAGGACTTCCCCTCCTGACCCGTCTTGGCCGCGACCTTCTTGGCCAGGGAGTTGGCCACCGCCTTGGCGATCAGCGTCTTGCCGCAGCCCGGCGGGCCATAGAGCAGCACACCCTTCGGTGGCTTGAGCTGGTGCTCCTCGAAGAGCTCGGGGTAGAGGTAGGGCAGCTCGACGGCGTCGCGGATCTGGTCGATCTGGCCGCTCAGCCCGCCGATCGAGGTGTACTCGATGTCGGGGACCTCCTCGAGCACCAGCTCCTCGACCTCGGACTTCGGCACCCGCTCGTAGACGTAGCCGGCCCGGGAGTCGAGCAGCAGAGAGTCGCCGGCACGCAGAACGGTGTCACGCAGCGGCTCGGCGAGCCGGACGACGCGCTCCTCGTCGGCGTTGGCGATGACCAGGGCGCGGTCGCCGTCGGCGAGCAGCTCCTTGAACATCACCACCTCGCCCACCTCTTCGTAGTCGAAGGCCGCGACGACGTTGAGTGCCTCGTTGAGCATCACCTCCTGGCCACGGCGGAGATGGTCGAGGTCGACCGACGGGCTGACGCTGACCCTCAGCTTGCGACCGCCGGTGAAGATGTCGATCGAGTCGTCGTCGTTGCGGGCGAGGAAGGTGCCGAAGCCGGCCGGCGGCTGGGCCAGCCGGTCGACCTCCTCCTTGAGCTTGGTGATCTGGTCACGCGCTTCGCGCAGGGTGGTCGCGAGCTTCTCGTTCTGGTGGGTGACGGCCGCGAGCGAGCGCTGGGTGTCGGCCAGTCGCATCTCCAGGCCACGGGCGTGGGTGGGCGACTCGCTCACTCGGCGACGCAGGTCCTCGACCTCGCTCTCGAGGAAGCGCACCTGGGCCTCGAGCTCGATGCGGCTGCGCTCGTCCGACGTCGACATCTCCCCACCTCCCCGTTTCCAGGCCCCTCGCAACGGAGCCACCCCGCGGTGACTCCCGTGTTCTGGTGACATTACCCGCGTCGGCGACGAAGGGAAGGCGATACCTGCCCGAGTCGGTCACGATTTGGGCGCCCCGCGTCGACCACCGGCGGCCCGGAGCATCCCGGGCCACGACATGGACCGGGGAGACCGTCAGCCGTCGGGCTCCTCCAGCGGCGACGGGGGCGGCAGCCAGGGTGGCCGGGGCCCGGTGTAGTCGGGCCCGTAGGCGCCGGGCGCCGGGCGCCGCTTCTTCAGCGGGGCACGCTCCCCCGCGGCCAGCCGCCGAGCCGTCACGAGGAACGCCGTATGGCCGGTCATCGAGTGGCCCGGCCGCACCGCTAGCCCCTCCACGTGCCAGTCACGGACCAGGGACTCCCAGGCTCGCGGCTCGGTGAACGCCCCGTGCGCCCGCAGGGTCTCGACCACCCGGGACAGCTGGGTGGTGGTGGCGACGTAGACGCACACCAGACCTCCTGGCACCAGAGCGTCGGCCACCGCGTCGACGCACTCCCACGGGGCGAGCATGTCCAGGATCACTCGGTCGGCCCGCTCCCCGGAGGTCGGCAGCGCCTCGGTCAGGTCGCCCAGCGTCAGGGCCCAGGCGGGGTGGGCGCCACCGAAGAAGCGGGCGACGTTGCGTCTCGCCACGTCGGCGAACTCCTCACGACGTTCGTACGACGACACCCGGCCGTGCGGTCCGACCGCGCGTAGCAGCGAACAGGTGAGGGCACCCGACCCGACGCCGGCCTCGACCACGCGCGCGCCCGGGAAGATGTCGGCGAACGCGACGATCTGGGCGGCGTCCTTCGGGTAGACCACCGCCGCCCCGCGCGGCATCGACACCACGAACTCCGCGAGCAGCGGACGGAACACGAGGTACTCACCGCCGGCCGAGGAGGCAACCGTGAAACCCTCCTCCCGTCCGATCATCTCGTCGTGCTCGACGTGACCGCGGCTGGAGAAGAAGCGACGCCCGGGTTCGAGCTCGATGTTGTGCCGCCGACCCTTCTGGTCGACCAGGCGCACCCACTCCCCGGCACGCAGCGGGCCGCGGTGCACGCCCGACCAGGCCTCCGTGGGGACGTCCGGCAAGGGGTCGTCGGTCGTCAACGCTCAGCCCTTGGCGCGGAACGCGCGGTCGACGTCGGCGGTGGCGAGCACGCCGTAGACGGATCCGTCGGACTCCACCAGGAGGTACTCGTCGGCCGGCCGCCGGCTGATCGCGAGGATCAGGTCCTCCCCGGCGATGTCGGCCGGCAGCGACAGGCCGGCCTCCAGGGTGCGGGCGACCGCCGAGACGGCGACCCACGGCCGGCGGTCCTCCGGTGTGGCCAACACCGCGGCCTCACTGACGACCCCGACCGGTCGCCCCGCCGCCGTCACGGTGACGATGCTGCCCGCCTGGGACTCCTGCGCCCGTCGCACCGCCTCGGCCAACGGCAGGTCGTCTGGCACCGCGAGCGTCCGACGGGCCAGCGAGCGGCCGACGAGGCTGGGCAGCCGCTTGCGCAGCCGTGCCGAGGCCATCGCGGCGGTCGCTCCCGACCAGAGGAAGAGGGCGATCACCACGGACAGCATCAGGTCGACGATCGTCGGCGAGACGGACGTCAGCGCCCTCTGCGCCAGCGGCCAGAGAAGGACCAGGACCGCGGCGACGCGGCCACCCCAGCCGGCCACGAGCGTGCCGCGGTGCATGTTGCCGGTCACGCCCCAGACCAGGGACTTCAGCACCCGGCCGCCGTCGAGCGGCAGACCCGGCACCAGGTTGAGCACGCCGACGAGCAGGTTCGCCCAGACCAGCGCCACCACCCCCAGCCGCAGCAGCCCGTCGGGCATCACCAGCCACAGGGCGTACGACGCCAGGCCCACCGCGATCGAGGTCAGCGGTCCGACGACGGCGATCCAGAACTCCTGACGCGGGGTGCGCGCCTCACCCTCGACGGCAGTCATGCCGCCGAGGAAGTGCAGCGTGATCGCGCTGACCGGATGGCCGTAGTGCCGCGCCATCGCGGCGTGCGACCCCTCGTGCAGCAGCACCGAGAGGTAGAGCAGCACCGCGAAGGCCAACCCGGCGACGTACTTCCAGACCCCGAGCCCCGGCTGGGCCTCTTCTACCCGAGGCGCGAACAGCACCGCGAGCAGCCCGGCGACCAGGAACCAGGACGGCGAGACCAGCACGTCGGCGCCGGCGAGCCGGCCGATCTTGAGGGTTCCCGGCGGGCGCGGCGCAGCTGCGGGAGCCTCGTCGTCGAGGGAGTCGTCGAGAGGGTCGGCTGCGGGCACGTCCCGAGGCTATCCGACCCCGCGGCGCCGGCGTCCTCGGCGTGTCCGTGGCCTCGCCTAGGGTGAGGGGCATGAGCACCAGCGAGGTCGAGGCGCACCAGCAGCCGCCCTCGCCCGCGGCTCGGGTGTCCACTCCGGTCGACGGCGTGGAGGTGCTGGGAGCGCTCTCACCCAGCCGGGCCGGCGACTTCATGGCGTGCCCCCTGCTCTACCGCTTCCGCACGGTCGACAAGCTGCCCGAGCCCTTCTCCCCCGACGCGGTGCGGGGGACCCTCGTGCACAAGGTCCTGGAGGACCTCTTCGACCTGCCTGCGGCCGACCGGACCCCCGAGCGGGCGCGCGACATGCTGGTGCCGACGTGGGACACGCTGGTGGAGGCGGAGCCGCCGCTGGCAGAGATGTTCGGTGAGGGCGGTCCGGAGGTCGCGGCCTGGATGACGTCGTGCCGCCAGGTGCTCGACCGCTACTTCAGCCTGGAGGACCCGCGCCGGCTGGAGCCCGCGGAGCGTGAGCTCTATGTCGAGGCGCTGCTCGAGTCGAGGCTGCTGCTGCGCGGGTTCGTCGACCGCGTCGACGTGAGCCCCGACGGGCTGGTGCGAGTCGTCGACTACAAGACCGGCCGCTCCCCCGGTCCGGGGTTCGAGGCCAAGGCGCTGTTCCAGATGAAGTTCTACGCCCTGGTCATCTGGCGCACCCGCGGCGTCGTGCCGGCGATGCTGCAGCTGGTCTACCTCGGCAACGCCGAGATCCTCCGCTACGTCCCCGACGAGCACGACCTGCTGGCCACGGAGCGCAAGGTGGAGGCCCTGTGGCGAGCCATCCGGCAAGCCGAGGAGAGCGGTGACTGGCGGCCGAGCCCGAGTCGGATGTGCGACTGGTGCTCCCACCAGGCGCTCTGCCCGGCCTTCGGCGGCACCCCTCCGCCACTGCCCGAGCGGCCGCTCCCGACGATCGCCCAGGACCCCGCCGGGGACGTGGGCACCGACGAGGGGGTCAGCGGGCTGCGCTGACCCCCGACCCGCGGGTCACACCCCGTGCCGCTCCGCCCACAGCGCGGCCTGGGTGCGGTCGGTGACCCCGATGGCGGCGAACACCGACGTCAGGTGCGCCTTGACCGTGCGCTCGCTGATGCCGAGCCGGCGGGCGATCTGCTTGTTGGCGAGCCCTTCCCGCACCAGGCCCAGCACCTCGGACTCTCGAGGTGTCAGGTCAGGGCTCACCGAGGCGCTGGCTCGGGCGGTGAGGAGCTGCCGGGCGACCTTGGGGTCGATCGGCGACTCGCCCCGGCTCACGGCCCGGATCCCGGCCAGGATGTCGTCGGGCTCGGCGTCCTTGAGCAAGTAGCCCATCGCTCCCGCGTCGAGGGCGGCGACGATCCGCTCACCGTCGGAGTACGACGTCAGCACCAGCACCTGTGCCAGCTCCTCGGCCACGATCGTCCGGGTCGCGGCGACCCCGTCGACCCCGGGCATCTGCAGGTCCATCAGCACCAGGTCCGGCACCAGGTCGCGGGCCAGCGAGACGGCCTCGTCGCCGTGCTCGCCCTGGCCGACGACCTCGATGTCGTCGACGCCGGCCAGCAGCTGCTGCAGCCCCGCCCGCACCACGGCGTGGTCGTCCACCACGACCACTCGGATCGTCGTCATCGCCTCTGCACCTCCAGATGCACGGTCGTGCCCGCCCCCGGGGCGGACAGCACGTCGAGGCTGCCGCCCGCATCGGCGACGAGGCTGCTCAGGCCGCGCAGCCCGTAGTGTGCCGGATCGGTGACCTCATCCGGGGTGAAGCCACGACCGTCGTCCTCGACGTCGAGGACCAGTCGCGTCCCACGACCGGCGACCCGTACGGTCAGCGTGGTGGCCTCGGCATGCCGGATCGCGTTGCGCACGGCCTCCTGGGCCACCCTCCAGATGAGCGCAGCGGCGGCGTCGGAGGCGTCGTCCACGCCCTCCACCGACACCTCCGCGCGCACCCCCGCGGACGTCGCGGGCGCCGTGAGGTCAGCGAGCGCGGCAGCCAGACCGACGGCGTGCAGGTCGGGTGGATGGATCTCCACCAGCAGCGACCGCAGCGACCGCAGCGACCTGCGTAGCGAGGCTCCCGCCTGTTCGAGCGCGGAGCGGACCCCGGGGGCGTGGCTGCCTCGCGGGAGAGCGCGGTCACGGAGAAGGTGGTGCCGACGAGGTCCTGCACCACGCCGTCGTGCAGGTCGCGGGCGATCCGGCGTCGCTCGGCATCGGAGGCGTCGATGGCCGACTCGAGCAGCCGTTCCCGCTCCCGGGCCGCGCCGGTCAGCCGCTTGGTGAGCGCCCAGATCATGGGCGTCGCGACCGCCAAGATGGCGAGCAGGGACCCGATCACGATCCGCCGGAACGGCAGGAAGACCTCCTGGCGCCGCTGGTCGATGTCGCGGGTGTAGTAGTAGGCCTCGAACAGCAGCGGCTCGCCCCCCGGAGCGGTCACCTGCGTATAGACCTCGACCAGCCCGCCACTCGCGGCCTCGAAACGGTTCTCGGGCTTGCTCAAGTCGCTGATCTCGGCCTCGATCCCGCCCTGCGCGAGGATCTCGAGCTCGGCGTCGCCAAGGTCGTACTGCGTGCCGATCAGCTCGCCGACGTCGGAGTAGACGATCGTGCCGTCGGCCGCCCAGATCTTGATCCGTTTCACGTCGCCGATCAGCAGCCGGCCACCGACCTCCCGGTCGAAGCGGTCGATCGAACCGGCCCGACCGGCCACCAGACCGCGGGTCAGCTCCGGCTCGGCGACCGACCTGGCCAGCACCAGCGTGTTGAACCGGGCATCGGCGAGTGCCTCGCGGCTTGCCGCCCGATCGGCGAGCAGCGTGGTGGCGACCACGATGCCGGAGAAGAGCAGGAGCCCGATGGTGAGGAACTGCACCACCGGGTTCCTCACGAGCCGCACCACCTGACCTCCCAGAGCCACGCCCACCCTAGTGCGGGGTCGGCGGTGCGGCCGCCGCTGTCAGAGCGAGAGGGTGCCACGACAGACCTGTCCCGAGGCGCGGTGTACCGCCCGGAACACGAAGCGGTCGGCGCCCGCGAGGTTGGCCATCGTGCGCTCGACCGAGAACGAGCCGCTGGGGGCCTTCGTGCGCGAGCGGCCCCGGGCCGACACCGTGCCGTTGTGCTTGATCGTCCACCGCCAGACCTGGCCGTTGCGGTTGCTGTCGACCTCGCCCTCGACCTCGATCCCGCTGTCGCGGAACTTCGCCTTGAGCTTCCAGTCGGCCGACCCAGAGCAGCTGCCGGTACGCCGGACCTCGTCGCTGCCTGCGTGCGCCGGCGTGGCAACCAGGGCACCGCTGGTGGCGGCGACGGCGACCAGCGTCGCGAGGGACCGGCGGACGGTGGTGGCGAGTGCGTTCATGACTCCTCCTCGGTGGGTGTGTGGCACCCAGCGTGCGGGAGGCGGAGTCGGGGTCACCATTGGCCGGTGGTACTAGCACCACTGGCCATGGCGATCCCGTCGCAGGGCCGTCATCAGCCCAGGTGGTGCACCTCCTGGAGGCGGTAGACCGGCGTGTCCATCCCGAGGTAGCGCGCCTTGAGCTGCAGCGCCAGGAAGTGCGAGTAGTGCCGTGACTGGTGCAGGTTGCCGCCATGGAACCACAGCCCGGGCTGCTGGGTCGGCTTCCACATGTTGCGCTGCTCCCCCTCCCAGGGGCCGGGGTCCTTCGGCGTGTCCGAGCCGAGCCCCCAGACCTTGCCGACCTTGTCGGCGACCTCCTGGCTGATCAGGTCGGCAGCCCAGCCGTTCATCGAGCCGTAGCCGGTGGCGTAGACCACCAGGTCCGCCTCCAGCTCCGTGCCGTCCTCGAGCACGACGGCGTTCTCGGTGAGGTGGTCGACCTGGCCCCGCACCAGCGCCACCTCACCGTCGGCGACCAGCTCGGCTGCGCCCACGTCGATGTAGTAGCCCGAGCCGCGGCGGAGGTACTTCATGAACAAACCGGACCCGTCGGGGCCCCAGTCGAGCCAGAAGCCGGCCTTCTCCATCCGCTCGTAGAAGTCCCGGTCCTGCTCCCGCATCTGGTCGTAGAGCGGGATCTGGAAGGTGTGCAGGATCCGGTAGGGCAGCGAGGCGAAGATCAGGTCCGCCTTCTCGGTCGTCACCCCGTTGGCCACGGCCTCCTCGGAGTAGAGCGCACCGAGACCGATGTCCATCAGGGTGTCCGACCTGACGATATGGGTCGAGGACCGCTGCACCATCGTGACGTCGGCGCCGACCTCCCACAGAGCCCCGCAGATGTCGAACGCCGAGTTGTTGCTGCCGATCACGACGACCTTCTTGCCGGCGTAGGCATCCGGGCCGGGGTGCCGCGAGGAGTGGTGCTGCTCGCCTGCGAAGACGTCCTGGCCCGGAAGGGACGGGATCCTGGGCTTCCCGCTCATGCCGGTGGCGAGCACCAGCTGCTTCGGCCGCAGGGTCATCGCCTCGCCGTCGCGGTCGATCTCGACGGTCCACTCGCCCGTTGCCTCGTCGTACGACGCGCTGGTGGCCACCGTGCGCGACCAGTAGGGCACCTCCATCACGCGGGTGTAGAACTCCAGCCAGTCCCCGATCTTGTCCTTGGGCGCGAACACCGGCCAGTTGTCGGGGAACTTCAGATAGGGCAGGTGGTCGTACCACACCGGGTCGTGCAGGCACAGGGACTTGTAGCGCTTGCGCCACTGGTCTCCGGGGCGGTCGTGCTTGTCGATCGTCAGGGCTGGTACGCCGTGCTGCCGAAGCCGCGCCCCCAGGGCGATCCCGCCCTGCCCGCCGCCGATGATGAGGACGTAGGGCTGCGCGGTCTTCCCGAGCTCGGCGTCCTGCTGCTCCCGGGCCTCCTTCCAGGTGACCCGGTCCTTGAGCGCCCCGTGCGCGACACCCTTAGGTCGGCGCGCCCCCCGGGGCTCCTCGTGACCGGTCAGCTCGTCGAGCGTGGTCAGGAAGGTCCACGCCCGCAGCTGTCCGTCCTCTTCGACGAAGCGCACCAGACCGGTGCCCCTGCCCTCTGCGGTCGCGAACCCGAACCAGCCGGTGACGACCCCGTCGGCCTCGTCGGCCGGCTCCGTCAAGGCGAAGCCCGAGGCGCCGACCCGGGCCGCGTTGGCCTCGACCAGGTCGGCAACACCGTCGCGTCCCTCGACGGTGGTCAGGTTCCAGGTGAAGGAGACCAGGTCGCGCCAGTAGCACTCCTGGGCGAAGAGCGCGGCCGCCCGGCTCCCGTCGGCCGCGGCCAGCGCCGCCTCGAGGCCGGCGAACCACTCGCCGACGCGCGTGTCGAGGGAGGCTGCGGCGGGGGTGGCGTCGGCGGGCGCGTCGAGCGTCTCGGTCATGGGGGGAACCTCCTGTGTGACGTTCACTACACTTGGCTCCTTGCAGCACACCGCGCGCACCGGCGCGACGGGAGGGTTGCAAGGGGTTGCATCGACAGCCGCAGCGGACACGAGGAGCCGAGGGTGGCGACGGACGCGCAGGACCGGGCCAGGGCGCGCGAGCGCGCTCTCGCGCTGCCCGGGCCCGCTCCGGGCCACGGCGGCACGCCCGACCCGGGGGTGCGCGCCGAGATCCAGGCCTCGTGGAGGCGCGTCCACCGCAACGGCCTCGGGCCCGCCGACAACCCGGCCGTCGCGCCGCTGACCGAGGTCGAGCTCGAGGGGCGCCGGGCGACCAGCCCGCTGGCCGCGCTGCTACCCCACCTGCGATCGGCACTCATGCCGGTGGTCGACGCCGGTCTGCTGGTGGTGGTCACCGACGCCGAGGGCCGCGTGCTCTGGCGCACCGGCGACCGGGGCGTCCGGCGCCAGGCCGACCGGCTGGGCTTCGTCGGTGGCTCGGCCTGGACGGAGTACAACGTCGGCACCAACGCCATCGGCACGTGTCTGGTGCTCGGCGAGCCGGTCATGATCCGCGGCGGGGAGCACTACGTCGAGTCACACACGGCGTGGTCGTGCGCAGCCGCCCCCCTCCATGATGCCTGGACCGGTGAGACCCTGGGCGTGGTCGACGTCAGCGGCATCGCCGCGGGCATGCACCCGACCGTGCTGGCCATGGTCAGCCTGGCCGCGCGCACCGCCGAGCTGGAGATCCAGGCCGCCCATCACGAACGGCTGGCGCGGCTGCGGGCTCACGCGGCGCCCCTGCTGGTCGCCCAGCGCGGCCAGGCGGCCGCCGTGGACTGCTTCGGCCACCTGGCCGCGGCCCAGGGATTCACCGCGCCGCCCCGGGTGTCTCTCCCGGCCGACCTGGCCGGCGGGCCGGTGCGGCTGCCGTCCCTGGGGCCGGCGTACGCCGAGCCGCTGCCCGGGGGCTGGCTGCTGCGACTGCTCGATGATGAACCGACCGACCATGCCCTGGCGCTGCGCCTCGATCTCTCCGGGGACCGTCCCGAGGCGGTCGTCGAAGGCGAGGGCGGCGCGCTCCGGCACACCCTGTCGACCCGCCACGCCGAGATCCTGCTGGCCCTGCTCCTCACTCCGGGCGGCCGCTCGGCCGCCGAGCTCGCCGAGGACCTGTTCGCCGACCCGACACGCACGGTCACCGTCAGGGCCGAGGTGTCCCGGCTGCGGAGGGCGCTCGGCCCGGTGGTGGCCGCGCAGCCCTACCGGCTCCTCGACGGTGCTCGCGGCGAGATCGTTCCGGCGCTGCCGGGACGCGAGGTGCTGCCGGGCTCCAGTGCGCCCGTCACGGCGGCCTACCGCCGCTCCCGTCGCTGAGCCCGCCCGGCGTCAACCGGCGTGCCAGGGCTGCGGCAGCGACGCCACTCCCACCCCCACGAGGGTCTCGCGGACCACTCGCCGGTCGCCGCCCGGGCACCGGCACGTGGTGCGGCACCAGCAGCACCGTGCAGCCGGCGCTCTCGGCGCTGCGGGCGCCGGTGTGGGAGTCTTCGATGGCCAGGCAGCTGGTCGGGTGGACGCCAAGACCGCGGGTGGCCTTGAGGTAGGGCTCGGGGTCCGGCTTGCCGCGGGAGACCGCGTCGCCGGTGACGACCTCCGCGAACGTGCCCGGCGGAAGCGCCGCCAGCACCGGCTCGACGAACCGCAGGTAGGACATCGTGACCAGCGCCAACGGGATGTCGTGGGCGCGCAGGTCCTCGATCAGCTCGACGGCACCGGGTCGCCACGGGATCTCGTGCTCCAGACGGAGGGTGACCCGGTCGAGGAGGTATTCCACGATCTCGGCCGGCTCCAGGGCCACCCCCATGTGCTCGGCGATCCGGCGTCCGGAGTCCATCAGGTCTCGCCCCACCAGGTCGAGGGCCCTCTCGTAGCTCCAGGTGCCGCCATGGTCGGCGGCCAGCTCCATCTCGGCGTCGATCCAGAACGGCTCGGTGTCGACAAGGGTGCCGTCCATGTCCCACAGCACCGCGGCGGGCCAGGCCCGCGACGTCGGGTGGTCGCCCATCTCAGTCCTCGGGGTCGTAGCCGAGCGTCGCCGAGAGCCACCGCTCGGTCTCGCTGATCGTCCAGCCCTTGCGGGCGGCGTAGTCCTCGACCTGGTCGCGGCCGACCCTGCCGACGACGAAGTACTGAGCCTCCGGATGCGAGAAGTACCACCCGGAGACGCTGGCGCCCGGCCACATCGCCATGCTCTCGGTCAGCTCGATCCCGGCGGTCGCCTCGACGTCGAGCATCGCCCAGAGATCGAGCTTGCCGGTGTGGTCGGGACAGGCGGGGTAGCCCGGCGCGGGCCGGATACCGGCGTAGCGCTCGCGCAGCAGGTCCTCCCCGGTCAGCTGCTCGTCGGGGGCGTAGGCCCACAGGTCGGTGCGGACCAGCTGGTGCAGCCGCTCGGCGAAGGCCTCCGCCAGCCGGTCGCCGAGCGCCTCGAGCAGGATCGCCGAGTAGTCGTCGTGCGCCGCCTGGAACGCCTGGACCTGCTCCTTCATGCCCCACCCGACGGTCACGGCGAAGGCCCCGAGGTGGTCGGGTAGGCCGGACTCGCGCGGGGCCACGAAGTCGGCCAGGGACTTGTTCGGGATGCCCTCGCGGTGCTCCCCCTGCTGCCGCAGCTGGTGGATCACGGCGCGCACCTCGCAGCGGTCGTCGTCGGCGTAGACGACGATGTCGTCGCCCTCGCTCGCCGCGGGGAAGAATCCGACGACGCCGCGCGCACGCAGCAGACCCTCGTCGACGACCCGGCCCAGCAGCTCCTGGGCGTCGTCGTACAGCCGGCGTGCCGCCTCGCCGACGACCTCGTCGTCGAGGATCGCGGGATAGCTGCCCTTGAGCTCCCACGCGTTGAAGAACGGCTGCCAGTCGATGTAGTCGCGCAGCTCGGCGAGGTCGTAGTCCTCGAAGACGTGCACCCCCGGGCGGGCAGGGGCGGCGGGGATCCCTGCCGCCCAGTCCACGGGGGTACGCCGGGCACGGGCCTCCTCGATCGTCAGCAGCGGACGGTCGTGCCGGGTGGCGTGCCGGGCGCGCAGCGCGTCGTAGTCCTCCTGCACGTCGGCCAGCAGCCGGTCACGCTGGCGGCCGCCGAGCAGCGCTGCGGCCACGGGAACCGACCGCGAGGCGTCCTTGACCCACACCACCGGGCCGTCGTACCTCGGATCCACCTTGACCGCCGTGTGCGCCCGGCTGGTCGTCGCGCCGCCGATCAGCAGCGGGATCTCGAACCCCTGTCGCTGCATCTCCGTGGCCACCGTGACCATCTCGTCGAGCGAGGGGGTGATCAGCCCGGACAGCCCGATCAGGTCGGCGCCGTGCTCGCGGGCCGTCTCCAGGATCTTCTGCGGCGGGACCATCACACCGAGGTCGACGACGTCGTAGTTGTTGCACTGCAGCACCACGCCGACGATGTTCTTGCCGATGTCGTGGACGTCGCCCTTGACCGTCGCCATCACGATCGTCCCCTGGGAGCTGCGGCTTCCGCCGGGGTCGGGGTTGGCCGCGGTGTCGGCCTCGACGTAGGGCACCAGGTAGGCGACCGCCTTCTTCATCACCCGCGCCGACTTCACCACCTGAGGCAGGAACATCTTGCCGGCACCGAAGAGGTCGCCCACGACGTTCATGCCGTCCATCAGTGGGCCCTCGATCACCTCGATGGGGCGACCGCCGCGCTCCTCGATCTCTGCCCGCAGCTGCTCGGTGTCGTCCTCGATGTGGGCGTCGAGCCCCTTCACCAGGGCATGGGTGATCCGCTCGGCGACGGGCAGCGAGCGCCACTCGTCCTCGGTCGGGTCCTCTTCTCCCGGCGCGACGTTGTAGGTCTCGGCGATCTCCAGCAGCCGCTCGCTCGCGTCGGGCCGGCGGGCCAGCACGACGTCCTCGATCCGCTCGCGGAGCTCGGGCTCCACCTCGTCGTAGACAGCCAGCGCCCCCGCGTTGACGATGCCCATGTCGAGGCCGGCCTCGATCGCGTGGAACAGGAAGACCGCGTGGATCGCCTCGCGCACCGGGTTGTTGCCCCGGAACGAGAAGCTGACGTTGGAGATCCCCCCGGAGACCAGCGCACCCGGCAGGTGCTGCTTGATCCAGCGGGTGGCCTCGATGAAGTCACGGCCATAGGTCGCGTGCTCCTCGATGCCGGTCGCCACGGCGAACACGTTGGGATCGAAGATGATGTCCTCGGCGGGGAACCCGACCTCGTCGACGAGCAGGCGGTAGGCCCGCTCGCACACGGCCGTACGCCGCTCGAAGCTGTCGGCCTGACCCTTCTCGTCGAAGGCCATCACCACGACCGCGGCGCCGTACTTGCGGCAGAGCCGGGCGTGCTCGAGGAACGTCTCCTCCCCTTCCTTCAGCGAGATGGAGTTGACGATGGCCTTGCCCTGGACGCATTTGAGCCCGGCCTCGATCACCTCCCACTTCGAGGAGTCGACCATGATCGGCACGCGGCAGATGTCGGGTTCGGCGGCGACCAGCTTGAGGAATCGGTCCATCGCGGCGACGCCGTCGAGCATGCCCTCGTCCATGTTGACGTCGATGACCTGCGCGCCGTTCTCGACCTGCTGCGCGGCCACGCTCAGGGCGGTGTCGTAGTCCCCGTCCTTGATCAGCTTCTTGAAGCGGGCGGAGCCGGTGACGTTGGTGCGCTCGCCGACGTTGACGAACAGGCTCTCGTCGGTGATGGCAAGCGGCTCCAGACCCGAGAGCCGCAGGGCCGGCGCGACCTCGCGGAGGTCCCTGGGAGCGGCGCCCTTGGTGGCCTGCACCAGTGCCTCGATATGCGCGGGGGTGGTGCCGCAGCAGCCGCCGACCAGGTTCACGAGTCCGCTGTCGGCGAACTCGCCGAGCATCCCGGCGAAATCGTCGGGCGAGTCGTCGTACTCGCCGAACGCGTTGGGAAGACCGTTGTTGGGGTGGGTCGACACGTGACAGTCCGCGATGCGCGCCAGCTCGGCGACGTAGGGCCGGATCTCCGCGGCGCCCAGGGCGCAGTTGAGGCCGATGGCCAGCGGCCGGACGTGGCGCACGGAGTTCCAGAACGCCTCGGTCTCCTGACCCGACAGCGTCCGCCCGGAGGCATCGGTGATCGTGCCCGAGATGATGACCGGCCAGCGTCGATCATGCTCCTCGAAGAGGGTCTCCAGCGCGAAGATCGCGGCCTTCGCATTGAGGGTGTCGAAGACCGTCTCCACCATCAGCAGGTCGGCACCGCCGTCGACCAGGCCGCGCGCCTCCTCGAGGTAGGCCTCGACCAGCTCGTCGTAGCTCACGTTGCGGGCGCCCGGGTCGTTCACCTCGGGGCTGATCGAGGCGGTCCGGTTGGTCGGACCGAGGGCACCGACGACGAAGCGTGGCCGGTCGGGTGTCGACGCGGTCACCTCGTCGCACACCTCACGAGCGATCGCCGCGGCTGCCCGGTTGATCGCGTAGCAGTGCTCCTCCAGGCCGTAGTCGGCCTGGGCAACGCGGGTGGCCGTGAAGGTGTTGGTCGTCGTCAGGTCGGCGCCGACGTCGAGGTAGTCGCGGTGGATGGCCGCGACGAGGTCGGGCCGGGTGAGGCACAGGACGTCGGTGTTGCCCTTCAGCTCATGGGAGTGACCGGCGAACCGTTCGCCGCGGAAGTCGGCCTCCTCCAGCCGGTGCCCCTGGATCAGGGTGCCCCAGGCGCCGTCGAGCACGAGGATCCGCTCCCGCAGCAGCTCGGTGAGCCGCGCGGTCGCATCCGGACGATGCTCGGGCACGGGGCGCCTCCCTCGGGCTGACGGTCGCGCGGGCGGTCGTTGCGTGGGTCGGCTGGGCAGTCGACCCGTCCGGCGAAGGACCGGGCGCTCCAGCCTACGGAGCGGTCCATCTGTCGGACATCGTTCCCACATCGTGACACCCGCACGGCATCGCTCCGAAATCGTCGCGGACTACGCTGGTGGGGTGATCGAGATCGAGGACCTTCCCGACCTGGTCGACCCCGTCGTGATCGCGGCCTTCGAAGGATGGAACGACGCCGCCGACGCCGCCTCATCGGTGGTGGACCACCTGGTCAAGGCATGGGGCGCCACGACCATCGGCGCTGTCGACCCGGAGGACTTCTACGACTTCCAGGTCAACCGACCGCACGTCGGCAGCGACGACCGCGGCCACCGACGGGTCACCTGGCCGTCCACGCAGATCTCGGTGGCCTCGCCGCCCGACCTCGACCGCGACGTGATCCTGGTCCGCGGGATCGAGCCCAACATGCGCTGGCGGCAGTTCACCGCCGAGATCCTGGCCGCCTGCGACGACCTCGGGGCCGAGCTGATCATCACGCTGGGCGCCCTGCTGGCCGACACCCCGCACACGCGGCCGATCCCGGTCACCGGCTCGGCCACCGAGCCCGACCTGGTCGACCGGCTGCGGCTCGAGCCATCGACGTACGAGGGGCCCACCGGCATCGTCGGGGTGGTCCAGGACGCCTGCCAACGGCTCGACATGCCCGCGGTGTCCTACTGGGCGGCGGTGCCGCACTACGTCGCCCAGCCGCCGTGCCCGAAGGCCACCCTGGCCCTGCTCGGCTGCCTGGAGGACCTGCTCGGGGCCAGCCTGCCGTTGGGCGACCTGCCCGAGGACGCCAAGGCCTGGGAGCGCGGTGTCGACGAGCTGTCCCGCGAGGACGACGAGATCGCGGACTACGTCCGCGCCCTCGAGGAGACCCGCGACACCACCGAGCTCCCCGAGGCATCGGGCGACGCGATCGCGCGTGAGTTCGAGCGCTACCTCAAGCGCAAGGAGGACGAGGTCTGAGGGACGAGGTCCTCACAGCGCCAGGCCGAGGGCGGCGTCGAGCACGTCGCGCATCAGGGCCGGCGCGGTGGGGTCGGTGGCGGCGTCCGCGTCGGCCAGCGTCGCGTCGACCCACGCCTGGACGGCGCTGAGGGCCCCGGGCGAGTCGAGGTCGTCGGCGAGGGCAGCCAGCACCCGCTCGGCGTACGGCGTTGCCGGAGCGGCGCCCACCCCGGCCAGCACCTCGCGCCACTGCCGCAGCGCGTCCTGCGCCTCGGCCACCTGCCCGTCGGTCCACTCGCGGTCGTCCCGGTAGTGACCACGAAGCAGCGCCAGCCTGATCGCCATCGGGTCGACCCCGGACTCGCGCAGGCGCGAGACGAGGACCAGGTTGCCCAGCGACTTCGACATCTTCTCGCCTTCGTAGGCGACCATGCCGGTGTGCACGTAGGCCCGGGCGAAGGCGCAGCCCGGGCGGGTGGCCTGGGTGTGCCCGGCACTCATCTCGTGGTGCGGGAAGATCAGGTCACTGCCCCCACCCTGCACGTCGAAGCCCGGCCCCAGGTGCGCCATCGCGATCGCGCTGCACTCGATGTGCCAGCCCGGGCGTCCAGGACCGAACGGCGACGGCCACGCCGGCTCGCCCGGCCGCTCGGCCCGCCACAGCAAGGCGTCCAGGGGATCCTTCTTCCCCGCCCGGTCGGGGTCGCCGCCGCGCTGGGGGAAGAGATGCTCCATCTCGTCGCGCAGCATCTGGGAGACCCCGCCGAAGCCGGCGTCGGCCGCAACCGAGTAGTAGACGTCGCCGTCGACCCGGTAGGTAGCGCCCGCGGCCTCGAGCAGCTCGATCTCGGCGACCACCAGCGGGATCGCCTCCACCACGCCGACGTAGTGCTGCGGAGGCAGCGCCCGAAGTGCTGTCATGTCCTGGCGGAACAGCTCGGTCTCGCGCTCGGCCAGCTCCTGCCAGTCCACTCCGTCGCGGTCGGCGCGCTCCAGCAGCGGGTCGTCGACGTCGGTGACGTTCTGGACGTAGACGACCTCGTGCCCGGCGTTGAGCCAGGCGCGGTGCAGCAGGTCGAAGGCGACGTACGTCGCCGCGTGGCCGAGGTGGGTCGCGTCGTAGGGCGTGATGCCGCAGACATAGAGCCGGGCCGGCCCCTCCGGCTCGGTGGTCACCACCGTGCGCGTGGCGGTGTCGTAGACCCTCACGGGCGGCCCGGTCAGCGGAAGCCCGGGCATCGAGGGTGCCGGCCAGGTGCGCATGCCGGGAAGCCTAGCCGGGCTCGCGGCTGGACCTAGAACGGCGGCCAGGGGATCGACGGCCAGCCACCCGACGGCATCGGGAAGGCCCCGGTCGCCAGCAGCCGGTCGCACCGGTGCGCGGTCATCGTCACCTCTGCCTCGGTCGACCAGGTCGCCCAGGGCGGCTCCGAGGCCGCCGTCGAGGGCCCGTCCGGACCCGTCGGACTCCCGGCGACCTCCTCGTCGTCGAGCGGCTCCCCGCACCAGCCCCACAGCACCGTGCGCAGCTTGGGCTCGACGTGGAACGTCACCCCGTGGTCGACGCCGTAGCGGTGGCCGTCGGGCATCGGCGAGCACGTGCCCGCCCTTGCGGTCGGCGTTGTTGACGACGACGTCGAAGACGGCCATCCGGCGCAGCGCCGCGGTGTCCTCGTGCACCAGTGACACCTCGTGGTCGTGGTCGTCGAGGCCGTCGAAGACGTGCAGCCAGCCGTCCGGCACCTGCCCCGTTCGGACGATGTCGACGGCGGTGCGCGCGCCGTCGGTCTCCTGCCAGACCTGCACCATCCCCGGCCCGTGCGGGCCGTCGCGGAGGAAGGTCAGCGGCACGACGTCCCAGCCCAGCGCCTCGGACACCAGGTACGCCGCCCGCTCGCGGCGGGCCAGCGTGCCGTCCGGGAAGTCCCACAGCGGCCGCTCCCCAGCCTCGGGCTTGTAGACGACGCGGATGCCCGCGACCTCGCCGAGGAACGTCGCGTTGGAGGCGGGCATGATCCGACCGTGGAGCTCGATCTCCTCGGTCAGCAGCGGCCGGGTCTGGCTCGCTGGCTGGGCTCGGTCGGGCAGTCGGTCCTCAGCGCGCTGCGCCGGCGGAAGCCGTTGGCCCGCACGCAGAGGTGGCCGTCGGGGTCGATCGGGTGGCCGCAGAACGGGCAGCTCGGCCGTCCCGCGCCGACGACGAGCTCGGCCCGCTTCACGAACGCACGGGCCGCCGCGGCCGACAGCCGCACCAGGAGGACCTCCTCGGGCTCGGGCTCGGTGAGCTCCTCGCCCACCTGGGCCGGGTCGACGACGGCGGCCTCGGTGTAGGGGAACACCTCGACGACGATCCGCTCGTCGTCGGGGTCCCACGACAGCGTCATGGTGCCGGCGCGGAACTCCTCCTCGATCGGCTGGTCGAGCGGGGCGCCGTCCTCCGAGGCCAACGGCGGCACCGCGGGGATGATCGCGCGGCACGCGCGAGTCGTTCATCAGCTCGTCGAGCAGCTCGTCCATCCGCTCCGCGAGCGCGATGACCTGCTGCTTCTCCAGGGCGACCGACACCAGCCGCGGCGCCCTCGCGGGCCTGCAGGAAGAAGGTGCGCGCTCCCGGCTCGCCGACGGTGCCGGCGACGAAGCGCTCGGGCGGGTCGAAGCGGTGGACGACAGGCATGTGCCCACCCTAGGCGACCGATCCAGGCGGTGGCGGCCCTCAGCCCGGGCCCGCGCCGCCGCCGACCGCGGCGTCCTGGCGGCGGCGAGCGCCGGCGACGCGGCGGCTTCAGCCACGCCAGCGAGCCCTCCTGGGTGTTGGTGCCGAGCACGTAGGGGCGGGTCTCGGTGTAGCGCACCACCGAGATCGACGCCGGGTCGACGTGGAGCCGCTGGAAATGGTCGAGGTGGGTGCCGAGGGCGTCGGCGAGGAGCGCCTTGATCAGGTCGCCGTGGCTGACCGCGACCCAGACGGCCCCGGGGCCGTGCTCCGCCTCGACGGCCGCGTCGCGCCGGCGGACGGCGGCCACGGCGCGGGCCTGCATCGCAGCCAGCGTCTCGCCGCCGGGGAAGCCTGCCGCGGACGGGTGGCTCTGCACGGTCTTCCAGAGCCTCTCCCGCGAGCCAGCTCCTTCAGGGGGCGGCCCTGCCACTCGCCGTAGTCGCACTCGGTCAGCCCCCGGTCGGCGCGCACGGGGATCCGCTCGGCCTGCGCCGCGGCGAGCGCCTTGGCCGTCTCGCGGCACCGCTCGAGCGGGACTGCTCACCAGGGCGGCCAGCGGCAGCTCGGCGATCCGCTCGGCTGCTCGGGCCGCCTGCTCCCGTCCGCGCTCGTCGAGGTGCACGCCTGGGGCGCGGCCGGCCAGCACCCCGGCGGTGTTGGCCGTCGAACGGCCGTGACGGACGAGCAGCACGGTTGCCATGGCGCCGACCCTAGCGGCGCGCCGGTTCCGCCCGGCGCGTCCGGCGCCGTAGCCTGCCTGACGTGATCGTCGACAGCGCCCTCTACCGCAACGGCACGCGGATTCCGGTCGACTGCGAGACCTCCGACTTCACCCGGCTCCGGTCGCTGCTCGCCGGCGACGACTTCGCGTGGATCGGCCTGCACGACCCGACCGCCAGGGAGCTCGGCGACGTGGCAGTCGCGTTCGGGCTGCACCCCCTGGCCGTCGAGGACGCCGTCAAGGCGCACCAACGCCCCAAGCTGGAGCTCTACCAGGACTCGCTGTTCCTCACCGTCAAGACGCTGTGGTACGTCGACGAGCAGGACGCCGTGGAGACCGGCGAGATCAACGTGTTCATGGGCCAGGACTTCGTGGTCACCGTCCGGCACGGCGAGGGCGGGGCGCTGCATGCGTCGCGCGCATACCTCGAGTCCAAGCAGCAGGTGCTCAGCCACGGCCCGTCGGCGGTCGTCTACGCCGTGTGCGACCTGGTCGTCGACGGCTACGAGTCGGTCGCCGACGCACTGGAGGTCGACGTCGACGAGGTGGAGACGTCGGTCTTCTCCGAGCAGCGCACCCGTGACAGCGCCCGCATCTACACCCTCAAGCGCGAGATCGCGGAGGTACGCCGGGCGGTGCTGCCGCTGCGCGACCCGATGCGCCGCTTCGTGGCCGGCACCGTCGAGGGCGTCGCCCTGGAGGCCGCGCCGTTCTTCCGCGACGTGGCCGACCACCTGCTCCGCGTGGCCGAGTCGATCGACACCCTCGACAACCTGCTGTCCGCCGCGTTCGACGCCCACCTCGCCTCCATCTCCGTGCAGCAGAACGAGGACATGCGCAAGATCTCCGCGGGCGCGGCCCTGGTCGTCGTGCCGACGCTGATCGCCGGCATCTACGGCATGAACTTCACCCACATGCCCGAGCTGCGGTGGGTGTGGGGCTACCCCATGGCTCTGGGGCTGATGGCGTCCGCTTCGCTCGGGCTGTGGATCATCTTCAAGAGGTCCGGCTGGTTCTAGCCCGGGTGGACGAGGCCCTCAGGTCGCCGAGACGACCCCGGCCGAGAGGAGCACCAGCAGCGTTCCCCCAGGAGGACGCGATAGGGCACGAACCAGGCGATCGAGTGGTGCGCCACGAAGCGCAGCAGCCAGGCCACGGAGGCGTAGGCGACCACGAAGCTGACCAGGGTGCCCACCACGGTGGGGCCGATGCCGATGTCGCTGCCGACCACGTCCTTGAGCTGGTAGAGCCCGGCGGCGGTGAGCGCTGGGATCGACAGGAAGAAGCTCATCCGCGTCGCGGCGACCCGGTCGAGGCCGCGCACCAGCCCCGCCGAGATGGTGGCACCCGAGCGGGAGACGCCGGGGACCAGCGCGAGGCACTGCACCGCCCCGATGACGAGCGCGTCGCGCAGCGTGAGGTCCTTCTCACCTCGTTCCTGGGTCGCGTGACGCTCCGCCCACCACATCACCGCGCTCCAGGCCACCAGGGCGCCCCCGACCCACCACAGCGAGCGCAGCGGACCGGTGATCAGGTCCTTGGCCGCCAGCCCGACGATGCCGATGGGGACCGAGCCGACGATCACGAACCAGCCCATGCGGTGGTCGAAGGTGCCGCGGTACTCCGGCTTGACCAGACCCTTGAACCACGCCACGGCCAGCCGCGAGATGTCGCCGAAGAAGTAGATCAGCACCGCCGCGATCGCGCCCACCTGGATCACGGCGGTGTACGCCGTCACCCCGGGATCGTCCAGGGGCAGCCCCAGGAGCTTCTCCGCGATGGTGAGGTGTCCGGTGCTCGACACAGGGAGGAACTCGGTCAGCCCCTCGACGATGCCGAGGATGACGGCCTCGAGATAGCTCACGCAGGTCCTTTCGCCGGGTCGGCCCGCCGACCGGGCGCCCGGTCGGCGGGTCCAGCGTAGACAGCCGCCCCGGCGGCACCGAAGCCGACGTGCCGTCCGCCGCCGGCTCCGTCTCAGTGGCCTCTCAGGTCCGCGGTGCGCGCCCCTGCGCCCGAGGCTCGTCGTCTGTGACTACTCTGCACTCCATGCACAAGCGCCCCGTCGGCCGCACCGGCCTGAAGGTCTCGCGGCTCGGCCTCGGGACGATGACATGGGGATGCGACACCGACGAGCACGAGGCGCGCGACCAGCTCGCGGCCTTCGTGGAGGCCGGCGGCACGCTGGTGGACACCTCCGCGAGCTATGGCGACGGGGCCTCGGAGTCGCTCATCGGCTCCCTGCTCGGCGACGTGGTGGCCCTCGACGAGGTCGTGCTGGCCACCAAGGCCGGCATCTCCAGGCGCACCGGTGAGCGCGTCACCGACACCTCACGGGGCGCGCTGCTGCGCACGCTCGACGCCTCGCTCAGGAGGCTCGGGGTCGACCACGTCGACCTCTGGCAGGTGCACGTCTGGACCGACGACGCCCCGCTCGAGGAGACGCTGGCCGCCCTCGACACGGCGGTGGCCTCCGGCAGGGCGGCGTACGTCGGGGTCTCGAACTACACCGGCTGGCAGACCGCCCAGGCCGCGACCTGGCAGCGCGCGGTCCCCGGCCGCGCTCCGCTCGCGTCGACCCAGGTGGAGTACTCCCTGGTCAACCGCGGCATCGAGGCCGAGGTGCTGCCCGCGGCCCGGGCGCTGGGTCTGGGCGTGCTCCCCTGGTCCCCGCTGGGCCGTGGCGTTCTCACCGGCAAGTACCGCCACGGCACCCCCGCCGACTCCCGCGCCGCGTCGACGGTCTTCGAGGGCTTCGTCGGCGCCTATCTCGACGAGCGCGGCACCCGCATCGTGGAGGCAGTCGCCAAGGCGGCCGACGGTCTCGGCTGGAGCCCGCTGCAGGTGGCGCTGGCCTGGGTCCGCGACCGCCCCGGAGTGACGGCGCCGATCGTCGGCGCGCGCACCGCCGCCCAGCTGCGGACCGCCCTGGAGGTGGAGGAGCTGACGCTCCCCGGGGAGCTGGTGGCCGCCCTCGACGACGTCTCCGGGGCGTGAGTTGGCCCCCCGCGCGGACCGGAGAGCCCCGTCCAGCGGGGTGGAGTGGGAGTTCGAGCGGCTGGTCATCCCGCGCGACTTCTCCCGCAGCGTCGTGACCCGGCTGCTCGTCGACCGGGCCGAGCACGGCGGCTGGGAGCTCGACCGGGTGCGCATCGCCCCCGACGGCACCCGCCGCGTGGTGCTGCGCCGCAAGATCATCCGGTTCCGGCCACCGCTCGGGCTGCAGCCCCGGGTCTGAGCGTCCGGCGCTGGTCTGCCGCCGACGGAGGCCCCGACCGGTCCGGCCGCCTCAGACCTGGTCGAGGAACCGGTCGAAGACCCGCGCGCCGAACTCCAGTGCGTCGGTCGGCACCCGCTCGTCCACCCCGTGGAACAGCGCGGTGAAGTCCAGGTCGTCGGGGAGTCGCAGCGGTGCGAAGCCGTAGGTGTGGATGCCGAGCCGGCTGAAGTACTTCGCGTCCGTGCCGCCGCTCATGAGATACGGCGCGACCAGAGCGTCGGGGTCCTCGGCGAGCACCGAGCGGGTCGCGGCCTCCACCACCCGGCCGGCGTACGGCATCTCCCAGGCGGGCTCGCTGGTGACGAAGTCGTAGTCGACGCGGTCACCGCACAGCTCGGCGAGCGTGGCGTAGAACTCGTCCTCATAGCCGGGCAGGAAGCGCCCGTCGACGTGAGCCGTCGCCTCACTGGGGATGACGTTGACCTTGTAGCCGGCGCCGAGCATCGTCGGGTTGATGGTGTTGCGCAGCACGGCCCCGAGCATCCGCGCGGCGCCGCCGAACTCCGCGACCAGGTCCTCGGCGTTGTCGGGGGTGGCCTCGGTGCCGGCCAGCTCGGCCACGGTCGCGAGCAGCACCTCCATCGTCGGCGTCAGCCGCACCGGCCACCGGTGCGCTCCGATCCGGGCCACCGCCTCGGCCAGGGCGGTGACCGCGTTGTCGTCGTTGAGCATCGAGCCGTGGCCGGCCCGGCCGCGCGCGGTCAGCCGCATCCAGGCCATGCCCTTCTCGGCGCTCTCGAGCAGGTAGAGCCGTCGCCCGCGCACGGTCACCGAGAAGCCGCCGACCTCGCCGACCGCCTCGGTGCAGCCGTCGAAGAGCTCGGCATGGTCGCGGTAGAGCGGCAGCGCCCCCTCCGAGCCACCGGCCTCCTCGTCGGCGGTGAAGCACAGCACCAGCGGCCGCGACGGCACGGAGCCGGCTCGGGCCCGGGCCCGCACCACAGAGAGCAGCATCGCGTCGAAGTCCTTCATGTCGACCGCGCCGCGCCCCCACACATAGCCGTCGCGCACCTCGCCGGAGAACGGGTCGACCTGCCAGTCGGCCGCCTCGGCCGGCACCACGTCGAGGTGCCCGTGGACGAGCAGCGCGTCGTCGCGGGAGCCGTCGCCGCCCCAGCGCGCCACGATCTGGGTGCGGCCCGGGTGGTCCTCGATGACCTCGCTCCCGATGCCGACCTCGTCGAGCAGCCCGGCGACGTACTCCGCCGCCTTCCGCTCCCCCGGGCCGCTCCCGTCGCCGTAGTTGGAGGTGTCGATCCGGATCAGCTCGCTGGTCAGCCCGACCACCTCTCCCGCCGGGTCGTACGCCGGCCCGCCGGGGCCGCTGGCAGCGCTCTGGGAGGTCATGTCCGTCATCCTGACACGGGCCTGCGGCGGGGACGCTGGACGCCTCGGCGGCGATGCGGAGATCACCCCGGCGCTTTGCTACAGTCTCCTGCGCACTCGTCCGGGTGGCGGAATTGGCAGACGCGCTAGCTTGAGGTGCTAGTGCCCTTTATCGGGCGTGGGGGTTCAAGTCCCCCCTCGGACACCACCCGACCCCGGGTCTCGGCCCGGGGTCTCGTCGTTCCCGACGGCGCGAAGCCGAGGGCGACCGGCCCGGGGAGGGCCGGCCGCCGCTGGAGCGCACAGGCTCAGTGAGGCGTCGGCACGAGCTGGTCGGCGGCCCCGCGTGGTGCGGGCACCTCCACCGTCCCGAAGACCTCGTCCCGGCAGGTGCGGCAGTACGCCACCTGACGGAACGCCACCGAGCGCAGCGTCGCCTCGTTGCTGGCGACCGGCTCACTGCAGTTCACGCATTCATACATCCGCATCGCGACCATCCCCCATGAATGGTTTCCGCCTGCAAGCAGGCGACCCGAGACGAGTTGACTCGAGCAAGTTGCACAGACCCGCATTCAGTCAACGTGCGTCCGGGGAATGGGTCAAGCACACGGGCCAGGGGTATAGACCACCTGGCATGTGCGGGGCGACCGCAGAGAGCTAGACCGCCTCGGGCTGGATCAGGTCGTCGACAGCGACTCGCGGAGCGGGCACCACGAGGGTCATCAGCTCCTCGAAGCACGGGCGGCAGTAGGCGACCTGCCGCAGCGCGACCGAACGGAGCGCCGCTTCGTGTCGCGGCACCGCGGTGCCGCACGTGGCACAGGTGTAGGTGTTCATGTCGTGGTCCCCATCGTGTCCAGCCCCATCTGGAGAGGACCGGCCCGAGCCCGGCCTTGGTCTAGTCGGGCCATCAAAGCCGCGTCGGAGCGGCCGGTCAAGCCGGTCGCGGCGTGTCGCTCACCACCTCGTCAGCAGGGTGTCACGCGACTGTCATCCCACCCCGTACGCCCCACGGGTCCCGGGCCGGCGTGGGGTTGGCGGCGGTCGCCCCTAGGCTCGGTGCGTGCACGTCATCTCTCCGCTGCGGCTGGGCTTCGTCACCGGCGCGACTCCCGACCGCTGGGCGGCGCGGTGGCGCGAGCGCCACCCTCGGGAGCCGCTCGAGCTCGTGCCCGTCGCCCAGTCCGAGCAGGAGCCGCTGCTGCGCGACGGCACGCTCGACGCGGCCCTGGTCCGTGAGCCGGTCGATCGCACTGGCCTGCACCTGGTCCGGCTCTACGAGGAGCGCGCGGTGGTCGTGGTCCCCGCCGACCACGTGCTGACGGCCTACGACGAGGTGACGCTCGCGGACCTCGCCCACGAGCAGCACGTGCTCGCGCCGCCGCCAGGGCTGGAGCTGCTCGAGCCCCAGCTCGACTTCCCGTCGATGACGCGGCGAGATGCCATCGAGGTGGTCGCCTCCGGCACCGGCGTCGCCGTGATGCCGATGGCCGTGGCCCGGCTCCACCACCGCAAGGACGTGGCCCGACGGCCGGTCGCCGGCCTGGAGCCGACCCGCGTGGGTCTGGCCTGGCTGGTCGAGCGCGACGACGAGCAGATCCAGCGCCTGGTCGGCGTGGTGCGGGGTCGCACGGTGCGGTCCTCGCGAGACTGAGCCGTCCGCCGGCGGACGGGCGCGGGCCGTCCGCCCCGGCCCCTCTAGGCTGACGCCGTGCAGCTCCTCGACGCCTCGACGCCCGCCGTGATGAGCGCCCGCGTCTCGACCGCGTTCGAGGCCGCCGTCGGCAGGCGCCCCGAGCGGGTGGCGATGGCGCCCGGCCGGGTGAACCTGATCGGCGAGCACACCGACTACAACGCCGGCCTCTGCCTGCCCGTCGCGCTGCCGCACGCGACGTACGCCGCGCTCGGCCGCCGCCCGGACGGACGGTTCACGATTCGCAGCGCCCAGGCCGAGGACGTCTGGGAGGGCGGCTCGGAGGACCTCGGGCCGGGGCGGGTCGGAGGGTGGCCGGCCTACGTCGCCGGCGTGCTGTGGGCGCTCACCACCGAGCCCACCGCCGTCCCCGGCCTGGGCCTGCCCGGCCTGGACATCGTGGTCGACAGCACCGTGCCGGTGGGCGCCGGGCTCTCCAGCTCGGCGGCCCTCGAGTGCTCCGTGGCGGTCGGCGTCCTCGACCTGCTGGGCCGCGACCTCGACACCCCGGCGCGCGAGCTCCTGGTTCGTGCCTGCATGCGGGCGGAGACCGAGGTCGCTGGTGCCCCCACGGGTGGCCTCGACCAGAGCATCTCCTTGTTCGCCGAGGCGGACGCAGCGCTGCTGCTCGACTTCGACGACCACTCCCGGACCACGGTCCCGCTCGGGCTGGACGCACGCGACCTCACCTTGCTGGTGGTGGACACGACCGTCAGCCACGCCCTCGTCGACGGTGGGTACGCCGCCCGCAGGGCCGACTGCGAGCGCGCAGCGGGACTCCTGCGAGTGCCCTCACTCCGCCACGCCTCGTCCGACGCCGTCGCCGGGCTGGCCGACGACGGGCTGCGGCGCCGCGCCCGCCACGTGGTTTCCGAGACCGCGCGGGTGGCCGCGGCCGTCGCCGCGGTCGAGTCCGCAGACTGGGCGCTGGTCGGCCGCCTCTTCTCGGCCTCGCACGCCTCTCTGCGCGACGACTACGAGGTGTCCTGCGTCGAGCTCGACACCGCCGTCGCGGCGGCCGAGGAGGCCGGCGCGCTGGGCGCCCGGATGACCGGCGGCGGGTTCGGTGGGTCCGCGGTGGCCCTCGTGCCGGCCGCCCTGCTCCCGACGGTGGCCGAGCGGGTCGTGGCCGCTGTCGACGCTGCCGGTCATCCCCGCCCGCGGCTGTTGCGGGCCGACCCGGCCGCCGCCGCGCGCCCCTGCTGAGACCTCGGGCGGGCGTCGTACCGTCGGGGTGGCTACCCGAGTGCGGCTACTCATCTGGACCGGGTAGTCGCGCCGACGCGACCGGTCCGCCGGCCGGGACAGGATTCCCGGCATGAGCACTCCGACCACTCCTCGCAACAGCAACGGCTTCGCGCTTCAGGCCGGCGTCGGCTTCGCGATCGCCCTCTTCGCCATGATCTTCGGGATCTGGGTGATGGAGGGAGACATCTGGATCCGGGCCTTCCTGGCGCTCGGCACCGTCTTCCTCGTCACGTCGTCGTTCACCCTGGCCAAGGTCGTCAGGGACTCGCAGGAGGAGCAGTACGTCATGACCCGGGTCGACCGGGCCCGCCTCGACAAGCTGCTCTCCGAGCACGACCCGTTCCAGCCACAGGTCTGACCACACGACATCCAGGCCCCTCCCGGGCATGGGCCGGGGGCCCGGCGTGCGCCCGGGCGGTCACGATCTAGGATTCCGGGCCATGGCCACCCCGTCCCCCGCCGCGCTCGCCGTGTTCCCCGAGGGCGGCGCGGTGCGTTCCATCACGCGCTGGGGAGCCGAGGTGATGCACCGCGCGCAGCAGCCGGTGACGGCGTACGACGACGAGCTGCGCACCCTGGTGGCCGACATGGTGGCCACCATGTACGCCGCCGACGGGGTCGGCCTGGCCGCCTGCCAGATCGGCGTCGACCGCGCGGTGTTCGTGTTCGACTGCCCCGACGAGTCCGGCACCTACGTTGCGGGCGTGGTCTGCAACCCCGTGGTGACGCTGCCGGAGGGCAAGGAACGGAAGCTCGACGAGGCCGAGGAGGGCTGTCTGTCCTACCCGGGCGCCTTCGTCGACTGCGCGCGACCCGACGCGGCCACCGTGACCGGCACCGGCCTCGACGGCGAGCCGGTCAGCTTCAGCGGCGACGGCCTGCTCGCCCGCGCCCTCCAGCACGAGACCGACCACACCCTCGGCACAGTGTTCGGCGACCGGGTCGGCGACAAGGCCCGCAAGAAGCTCCGCAAGGCCCACGACCGCGCCGCCGAGGACTACCCACCCGGCTGGCCCGCCTGACCGCGACATGCCGGTCGTGGCGGTCCGACGTGCCGGTCCTGGCGGCCCGACATGCCGGCCGTGGTGGCCCAACGTGCGGACGGTGTCTGCTCGGTCCTATCGAGGCGCCACTAGCGACGTGTCGGATCGCCACCACCGACACGTCGCGCCGCCATGAGGCGCATGTCGCGGTCAGCGGCGCTGGGCGACGTAGCAGGCGACCGCGCAGGCGGCGGCCACGTTGAGGGAGTCGACGCCCTCGTTCATCGGGATCACCGCCCGCCGGTCAGCGGTGGCCTGCCAGCGATCGGAGAGCCCGTGTCCCTCCGTGCCGAGCACCAGCGCGACCCGATCGAGGTCGGCCACCGCCTCCTCCAGTGGTACGGCGTCCTCAGCGAGCGTGAGGGCCACCGTGGTGAAACCCGACCCCGAGAGCCGCGGGAGGGCGTCGTACCACTCCGGCAGCCGGGTCCACGGGACCGTGAAGACCGCCCCCATCGCGACCTTCACCGCCCGGCGGTAGAGCGGGTCGGCGCAGCGTGGGGACAGCAGCACCGCATCCACGCCGAGCGCCGCGCCCGAGCGGATGATCGCCCCGACGTTGGTGTGGTCGACGACGTCCTCGAGGACCAGGACGGTCCGCGCCCCGGCCAGCACCTCCTCGACCGCTGGCAACGGCCGCCGCTCCAGCGACGCGAGCGCGCCACGGTGCACGTGGAAGCCGGTGACCTGCTCGGCGAGTGCCTCGGTGACGACGTAGCAGGGGGCGCCGGTGCGTCGCGAGCACGTCGGCCAGCCCGTGCAGCCACCGCTCGGCCATCAGGAACGACCGGGCCGGGTAGCCCGCCTCCACCGCGCGGCGCACCACCTTCTCGCCCTCGGCGAGGAACAGCCCGTGCTCCGCCTCCAGGGCGCGCCGTAGCGTCACGTCGCGCAGGTCGCGGTAGTCGGCCAGGCGCGGGTCGCCCGGGTCCGCGACGGGGATGAGCTCAGCCACGCGCCCCATCATCGCCGCCCACGACCCGCACCCGGCGGCGGGCCGCCCGCAGCGCCAGCCGGTCGGCGTACCGGTCGGGCGCGGCCACGGCCACGACGTCGCCGACCACGATCACCGCCGGCGGCCGCACTCCGGCGTCTGCGAGGTCCTCGGCGAGCGTCGCGAGCCGCGACCAGACCACCCGCTCCCCCGGCATCGTCCCCTCCTGTACGACGGCCACCGGCGTGTCGGGGGCGCGACCGGCCTCGACGAGGGCGCGGGCGATCGCGGGGGCGTTGTCCACCGCCATCAGCAGCACCAGGGTCCCGCACTGGGCCCCCAGCGCTCGCCAGTTCACCAGCGACTCGGGGTGGCCGGGCGGCAGATGACCCGACACCAGACTCACCTCGTGGGCGATGCCTCGGTGGGTGACCGGGATGCCGGCCCGCGCCGGCACCGCGATCGCCGACGTCACCCCCGGCACCACGCTGACGGGCACGCCCGCCTCACGGCAGGCGATGACCTCCTCGAAGCCGCGGCCGAACACGAAGGGGTCACCGCCCTTGAACCGCACGACGCGCTGCCCTGCCGCCACCCGCTCGACGAGCAGCCGGTTGATCTCCTCCTGGACCGCAGAGCGGCCGCGGGGCAGCTTGGCGACGTCGACCAGCTCGACGTGCGCGGGCAGCTCGTCGAGAAGCTCCCGAGGTGCCAGCCGGTCGGCGACCACCACGTCGGCCGAGGCCAGTGCGTGCCTCGCTGCGGCCGTCGCGAGGTCGGGGTCGCCCGGGCCGCCACCGACCAAGACCACTTCCGGGGTCCGGTCGTGGGCGTGCGTCGCGGAGAGCCGCCCGTCGCAGAGACCCGCCAGGATGTCGTCGCGGAGCGCGGCCGAGCGCCGCGGCTCTCGATTGGCCAGGACCGCGACGGTCACGCCGTCGTGACGCCCCGTGGCCGGCGTCCACGCGGTCGCGGCCTCCCCCTCGTCACTGCGGACGCAGAAGACCCGCCGCTCCTCCGCGGCCACCGAGACCTCGTGGTTGACCTCGGCCCGGTCGGTGGCCGCGATGACGTACCACGCCTCGTCGAGGTCTGCCGGCATGAAGCCGCGGCGTACCCAGGTCAGCTCGCGAGTGCCGCGGTCTTCCGCCATCCCCTCCACGGCGGGGGTGACCTCCGGTGAGACCACCACCACGTCGGCCCCTGCGGCCAGGAGTGTGGGGATCCGCCGCTGGGCGACGTTGCCACCGCCCACGACCACGACCCGGCGGCCAGCGAGGCGCAGGCCGGCGGGGTAGGGCGGAGGGGCGATCGTCATCACCCCAGTGTGGGTGGCCGCAGCGCCACCCCCGCACTATCGTCCGAGGCATGACCATCGAACGCCCCGTCGCCCCGAACCCCTATGATCTGCTGCCCGCCACGGCCTCCTTCGACGTCACCAGCACCGACGTGCGCGAGGGCGCCCCGTTGCGGGACGACCAGGTCGCCGCCGCCGGCAACACCTCCCCGCAGCTGTCGTGGTCGGGGGCGCCCGAGGGCACGAAGTCCTACGTCGTCACCTGCTTCGACCCGGACGCCCCGACGCCGAGCGGCTTCTGGCACTGGGTGCTCGTCGACCTGCCGACCGACTGCACCTCGCTCCCGGCGGGCGCGGGGGCCGAGGGCGCCGACCTTCCGGGCAACGCCTTCATGTGCCGCAACGACGGCGGGCCCAAGGCCTTCATGGGCGCCGCGCCGCCGGAGGGCGACATGGTGCACCGCTACTACTTCGTCGTGCATGCGGTGGGCGAGGAGACCCTCGGCGTCGACTCCGACGCCTCCCCGGCCGTGGTGTCGTTCAACCTGGCCTTCAAGACGCTGGGGCGAGCCATCCTGCACGGCACCTACCAGCACTGACCCGGAGGCGCGCGCACGTCGCGACCCCGAACCCGGGTGCGCCCGCCCCCAGGGAGGAGGGCGGGCGCAGCCGGGCCGGCCCGGGTGGGATCAGTGGCCGCCGCCTCCCTGCTCGATCTCCTGCTCGGTGACGTCGTAGCCCTCGGTCTCCGGGTGTCCGTGCTTGCCGTGGGTCATCGCGAACTCCTCCTCCGGGGAGAGCACCAGGCGGTGCCGACCGAAGACCGCGAAGTAGACCAGGCCGAGTGCGAAGAAGATCGCGACCCCGACGACCACCGACCGGTAGGCCTCGTTGAACGGGAGGATCACCAGCGTCACCCCCGCGATCACCGCAGCCACCACGGCCCCCGGCACCCCGGACCGGCTGGTGTAGGGACGCACGACATCGGCGTAGCGTCGGCGCAGAATCAGGAACGCGACCATCTGCAGGAAGTAGGCGATGACGGCACCGAACACCGCGATGTTGAGCAGCTGTCCGGCCACGGCGACGGACGCGTCGTTGGCCGTCTCGCCGGGCTCGTTGCGGATCGCGCCGAGTCCGAAGACCAGGACGACACCGATCACGGCGCTGGTGATCAGGGCGACGTACGGAACCCTGCGCCCACCGGTGAGGGAGAGAGCCTTGGGGTAGTAGCCGGCACGTGACAGCGAGTACATGTTGCGGCCCGCGGCGAACATGATCCCCTGGAACGAAGCGACGAGACCTGCAAGGGCGAACAGGGCCAGCAACGAGGCGATGTTGCTGTTGGGGAAGATGGCGCGGAACCCGTCGAGGATCGGCTCGCCGCTGGGGGCGATCTCCTGTGCGCCCAGGATGCCCGGGTTGAGGATCAGGACGAGGAACGCGGTCGCCAGAAGCGTCCACATCCCCATCAGGGAACCCCGCGGGATGTCCTCTTGCGGCGTGTGGGTCTCCTCGGCCGCGAGAGGGAGCTCCTCGATTCCCAGGAAGAACCAGATGGCGAAGGGCAGGGCGGCCAGCACCCCGCCGATGCCCATCGGGAGGAACTTGCTGTTGCCGGGCTCCGGAGCGATGTTCCACAGGTTGTCCCACGAGAACTCGCCGGACACGATCGCAGCCACGAAGAAGAAGCCGAGCACGCTCAGGGAGATGATCGTGATGATCACGGCGAACCGGAACGAGGCCGCGGCACCGGCGGAGTTCAACGCTACGAACACCACGTAGAACAGGATCACCCACAGCCACAGCGGCATGGTGAAGCCGAACAGGTCGTCGGTGATCGCGTCGGCGTAGAGCCCGGCGAACGTGCCCACCACAGCAGTCGTGATGACGTACTCGATCGTCTCGGCGAGCCCTGTCACGTAGCCGCCCCACGGCCCCATGGCGGAGCGGGCGAAGGAGTAGGCCCCGCCCGTGTGCGGCATGGTCGCCGACATCTCCGCGATGCTGTAGACCATCAGCAGGTACATCAGGCCGATGACGATGGTGGCGATGAGCATGCCGCCCCAGCCGGCCTCCCCGATGCCGAGGTTCCAGCCGGAGAAGTCGCCCGAGATGACCGCTGCCACGCCGAGCGCCCAGAGCGACCAGGCTCCGGCGTGGCGATTCAGACCGCGCTTCTCGAAGTAGTCAGCCCCCGCGTGCTCATAGCTGACGCCGCCACTCGTGGTGACCTGGCGACCGCCGCTTGGATTGTCCGCCACAGCTTCGTCCTCTCGTGCGTGTGACTCGGAGTTCAGCGAGATGGTGCTCGCCGCACCGGATGCCTGCCCGAGCGACCCCCGGGATGCGGTTCATCGGGAGGCTAGACCTGCGAGGAATCTCACGTAAAGACTTCCGGTCGAATTGGTTTGAACTCAGACCTTTGCCAAGCCTGGGCCCCGTGTCAGACTGCCTGCTGTGACGGCCGACTCACCCCGCGACCTGAGCCTCACCGAGGTGGTGCTTCGGCCTGTCCGGGGCCACCACGCCTTCGAGGCCTGCGTGGAACAGCTGGCGACGCTGATCAGACTCGGCGTCTACCCTCTCGACAGCACACTGCCCAGCGAGCGGGAGCTCGCCCACCGGCTGCAGGTCTCGCGAGCCACGCTGCGCGAGGCGATGGCCGCGCTGCGCGAGGCCGGCCTGGTCGAGACCCGGCGCGGGCGCGGCGGCGGCACCGTCGTCACCCTGAAGCCGAAGACCCCGTCAGCCCGCAAGGCAGCGCGCACCAGCCCCGAGCAGCGAGCGGACTGGCACGACGCGCTCGACTTCCGTGGGGTCGTCGAGCCCGGGGCGGCGTACCTCGCTGCGCAACGCGATCTCACCCCCGGCGAGCGCGCCCAGCTCGACGAGGCGCACGAGGCGGTCTCCACGGCTCGCACCCGAGCCGACCATCGGCAGGCCGACTCGCGCTTTCACCTGACGATCGCCGCGCTGTCGGCATCACCGCGCACCATCGATGCCGTGACGTCGGTGCAGGCGAGCCTGCACGAGATGCTCAGCGCCATCCCGGTGCTCGAGACCAACATCGCCCACTCCGACCGGCAGCACCAGCACCTGCTCCGCGCGATCCTCGCCGGCCGCCCCGAGCGCGCCCGCGCGGCGATGGAGGAGCACTGCGCCGACACCGCCGCCCTCCTGAGAGGTCTGCTCGGATGACCGCCCCCCTGCCCCCTGCTCTCACTGCTGCCGTCTGAGAGGACCACGATGACCGCACCCAACGACCGCTACCTCACCGTCGAGGCGCTGACTGCCCTCATCGAGGCCGACGAGGTCGACACCGTCGTGCTCGCGTTCACCGACATGCAGGGCCGACTGCAGGGCAAGCGGCTGCACGGGCGCTACTTCCTCGACGTCGCCCTGGAGCACGGCACGGAGGGCTGCAACTACCTGTTGGCGGTCGACATCGACATGAACACCGTCGGCGGCTACGCCATCTCCTCGTGGGAGCGCGGCTACGGTGACATGGAGTTCGTCCCGGACTGGGACACCCTGCGCCGGCTGACCCACCAGCCCGGCACCGCGATGGTGCAGTGCGATCTGGTGTGGCTCGACCACTCACCTGTCCGCCAGTCCCCGCGCACCGTGCTGCGCGACCAGCTCGCACGGGTCGACACCGGTGGCTGGGTGGCCCTGGCCGGCACCGAGCTGGAGTTCATCCTCTTCGACACGACGTACGAGGACGCCCACCGCCAGCGCTACCACGGCCTCACGCCGGCCAACCAGTACAACGTCGACTACTCCATCATCGGCACCTCTCGCGTCGAGCCCGTGCTGCGCGACATCCGCAACCACATGTACGCCGCCGGGCTGGATGTCGAGGGCGCCAAGGGCGAGTGCAACCTTGGTCAGCACGAGATCGGCTTCCTCTACGCCGACGCCCTCACCACGGCCGACAACCACAGCGTCTACAAGACCGCGGCGAAGGAGATCGCCAGCCAGCACGGCAAGGCGATCACGTTCATGGCGAAGTACGACGGGCGCGAGGGCAACTCCTGCCACATCCACCTGTCGCTGCGCGGCAAGGACGGCACGACGGTCTTCTGGGACGGCGGCGAGCGCACCCCGCTCTACGACCACTTCATCGCCGGCGTGCTGGCCACCATGCGCGAGCTCACCCTGCTCTACGCCCCCAACATCAACTCCTACAAGAGGTACGCCGCCGGCTCGTTCGCGCCGACCGCCGTCGCCTGGGGCGTGGACAACCGCACCTGCTCGGTCCGGCTGGTCGGGCAGGGTGCCGGCGCCCGGATGGAGAACCGGTTGCCCGGCGGCGACGTCAACCCACATCTCGCCCTGGCCGCGATGCTCGCAGGCGGGCTCCACGGCATCGAGCAGGAGCTGCCCCTGGAGGAGGAGCTCGTCGGCAACGCCTATGCCTCCGACCGGCCGCACGTGCCGACGACGCTGCGGGAGGCGCGGGACCTGTTCCACGGCTCGGCGGTCGCTCGCGCCGCGTTCGGCGACGACGTCGTCGACCACTACACCAACATGGCCGACGTGGAGCTCGCGGCCTTCGACGCGGCGGTCACCGACTGGGAGCTGTTCCGCTCCTTCGAGAGGATGTGACGGTTGAGCACCCACACCGTCCTGAGTCCGGTGACCGAGGCGCCGATCGCCGAGGTCCCCTCCCGCACCGTCGACGAGACCGACGCCGCGATCGAGCGCGCTCACGAGGCGTTCACCAGCTGGCGCGCCGTGGCTCCCGGCGAGCGCGCCCGCCTGCTGCGGGCCTTCGCCGCCGTGGTCGACGAGCACGTGGAGGAGCTGGCCCGCCTCGAGGTCGCCAACTCCGGCCACACGATCGGCAACGCCCGGTGGGAGGCGGGCAACGTCCGCGACTGTCTCAACTACTACTCCGCCGCGCCCGAGCGCCTCTTCGGCAGGCAGATCCCCGTGGCCGGCGGCCTCGACGTGACGTTCTACGAGCCGCTCGGCGTGGTGTCGGTGATCGTGCCGTGGAACTTCCCGATGCCGATCGCCGGCTGGGGCTTCGCCCCGGCCCTGGCCGCCGGCAACACCGTGGTCCTCAAGCCGGCCGAGCTCACCCCGCTCACCGCGATCCGGATCGGCGAGCTGGCCCTGGAGGCCGGGCTTCCCGAAGGCGTCCTCACCGTCCTTCCGGGGAAGGGTTCGGTCGTCGGCCAGCGGTTCGTCACGCACCCGCTCGTGCGCAAGGTGGCCTTCACCGGCTCCACCGAGGTGGGCAAGCAGATCATGGCCGGTTGCGCCGAGCAGGTGAAGCGGGTGACGCTCGAGCTCGGCGGCAAGAGCGCCAACATCGTCTTCGCCGACACCGACGTGGCGCGGGCGGCGGCCAGCGCGCCGTACGCCGTCTTCGACAACGCCGGCCAGGACTGCTGCGCGCGGTCGCGCATCCTGGTCCAGCGGTCGGTCTACGACGAGTTCCTCGGCCGCATGGAAGAGGCCGTGGCGGCGCTCACGGTGGCCGACCCGGGCGACGACTCCAGCGAGATGGGCCCGCTGATCTCCGCCGCCCAGCGCAACGTCGTCCAGGGCTACGTGCAGGACGCAATCGTGGCGTTCACCGGGAGCTGCCCGTCCGGTCCGGGCTACTGGCACCCGCCGACCGTGGTCGAGTCGCGCAGCACCGGGGAGCGAGTGTGGCGCGAGGAGGTGTTCGGGCCGGTGGTCGCGGTGATGCCGTTCGACGACGAGGACGAGGCGGTCGCGCTGGCCAACGACACCGAGTACGGGCTGTCGGGCTCGATCTTCACCGACGACCTCGGGCGCGCCCTGCGCGTCGCGCGCGGGGTCGAGGCCGGCAACCTCTCGGTCAACAGCCACTCCTCGGTGCGGTACTGGACCCCGTTCGGGGGCTACAAGCAGTCCGGCCTCGGCCGCGAGCTCGGCCCTGACGCACCCCAGGCCTTCACCGAGGAGAAGAACGTCTTCCTCGCCCACTAGTCACCCCGGCCCCGAAAGGAACCCCCCATGACCGGTCGACTCGACGGCAAGGTCGCCGTCATCACCGGAGCCTGCTCCGGCATCGGACTGGCCACCGTCCGCCGTTTCGTCGAAGAGGGCGCGAGGGTCGTGCTCGGCGACATCGACGACGCCCGCGGTGCCGTGGTCGTCGACGAGATCGAGGCGACCCACCCCGGCGCGGCGGTATACTGCCATGTCGACGTCACCGACAAGGACGACGTCGACGCGCTGTTCGCCACCGCCAAGGAGTCCTTCGGCTCGGTCGACATCGCCTTCAACAACGCCGGCATCTCGCCGCCGCAGGACGACTCCATCCTCGACACCGACCTCGAGGCGTGGCGACTGGTGCAGGAGGTCAACCTCACCTCGGTCTACCTGTGCTGCAAGGCGGCGCTGCCGTACATGCTCGAGCAAGGGTCGGGCTCGATCATCAACACCGCCTCCTTCGTGGCGGTGATGGGCGCAGCCACCTCGCAGATCTCCTACTCCGCCTCGAAGGGCGGCGTGCTGTCGATGAGCCGCGAGCTGGGTGTGCAGTTCGCCCGGCAGGGGGTGCGGGTCAACGCGCTCTGCCCCGGGCCGGTCAACACGCCGCTGCTCCAGGAGCTCTTCGCCACGGACGCCGATCGGGCCGCCCGCCGGCTGGTACACGTGCCGATGGGACGCTTCGGCGAGCCGGAGGAGATGGCGAACGCCGTGCTCTTCCTCGCCTCCGACGAGTCGAGCTTCGTCACGGCGAGCACGTTCCTGGTCGACGGCGGCATCTCCGGTGCCTACGTCACGCCCCTGTGACGGCTCCCGGGCCGGCCCCCGCGACGGCAGCCCCGGGCGCGCCGGTCATCGGTCTCACGACCTACCGCGAGGAGGCCACCTGGGGTGTGTGGTCCCAGCGCGCCGACCTTCTCCACCACGAGTACGCCGACCAGGTGGTGGCCGCGGGAGGCGTGCCGGTGCTGCTCCCCCCGGCCACCGCCGACCCCGCACACGCCCGCGCCGTGGTGGCCCGGCTGGACGGACTGGTGGTCTGCGGGGGTGCCGACATCGACCCGGCCCGCTACGGCCAGGACCCGGGGCCCCAGACCGCCGGGTGGCGCCCCGACCGGGACGCCTGGGAGGCCGCGCTGCTCGTGGCCGCCGAGGAGGCGCGGCTGCCGGTGCTCGGCGTCTGCCGCGGGATGCAGCTGATGGCGACCGAGGCAGGCGGCACGCTCGACCAGCACACCCCCGACGTCGTCGGCCACCGCGAGCACGGCCCGGCACCCGGGGTGTTCGGCACCACCGAGGTGACCGTTGCGGCGGGCACCCGGGTCGCGGCGATGCTCGGCGAGCGGCTGAGTGTGCCGTGCCACCACCACCAGTCGGTCCGGGAGCACCCCGGCTTCACGGTGGTGGCCCGGGCCGCGGACGGCACCCCCGAGGCGATGGAGGCCTCCGGTGACCGCTTCTGCGTCGCGGTCCAGTGGCATCCCGAGAAGAGCACCGAGCTCGCTCTCTTCCGTGGGCTGGTGGCCGCTGCCTCGGACGGGGGCTGACAGAATCGGCAGCGTGGAGGAGACCGACGTCCTGGGGGCGCCGTACACCGTCGAGACCTTCGACCTGCGCCCCGACGACGAGGGTGCCGTCGAAGCCAACCTGGTGCGTCTGCGCGCGGACGCACCGACCGGCCGGGCGGTGCTCTACGTGCACGGCTTCTGCGACTACTTCTTCCAGTCCGAGTACGCCGAGTGGTGGACCGCCCGGGGCTGGGACTTCTACGCCCTCGACCTGCGCAAGTACGGCCGCTCGCTGCGCGCGCACCACACTCCCGGCTACGTCGACGATGTCGCGGAGTACGACGAGGAGCTGGACCTCGCCTGGCGGGCGATCACCGAGCGCGACGGCCACGACCAGGTGCTGCTGAGCGCGCACTCCACCGGAGGGCTCATCGTCGCCCTGTGGGCCAACGAACGGCAGCTGCCCATCGCCGGCACGGTGCTCAACTCCCCCTGGGTCGACATGCACGGCCCGTTCTGGCTGCGACTGGGCAGCAACGTGGTCCGCCAGCTCGGTGGCTACCAGCGACGTCGCGAGATCCCGCGCTCGGTCAACCCGTGGTACGGCCACGCGCTGCACCGCGACTTCCAGGGCGAGTGGGACTACGACGTGGCCTGGAAGCCCGTCGAGTCCTGGCCGGTCTACGCCGGCTGGCTGCGCGCGATCCGCAAGGCCCACGCCCGGCTGCACCGAGGGCTGAACGTCCCCGGACCGGTGCTCGTGCTCACCTCTGGACGGACCGGGCGACCGCAGGGGATGGACAAGGAGGTCTTCTCCACCGATATCGTCCTCGACGTGACGCAGATGCGCCGCTGGGCCACCCAGGTCGGACCCCACGTGACCGTGGTGTCCGTCGACGGGGCCATCCACGATGTGGTGCTGTCACGCCCCGAGGTCCGGGCCCGGGTCTATGACGAGATGCAGCGCTGGCTGTCGGCATACGTCGACACCCCGACCCGTACGCCTCTCGCGACGAAGGAGCAACCATGACGGCCACCCCTCCCCCCGGCTACGAACCGGCACCCGCGCCCGCGCTGCCGCGACCCGGCGAGCTCACCGATCGCTTCCTGGCCCGGCTGATCGACTACGTGCTGCTGGCGGTGGTCAACGCGATGCTGGTGTCGGCTCTCATCGTCGGCACGCTGATGGGCGATGCGGCCGGGTTCGGCAGCATCGGGCGAAGCACCACCTTCGCCGCCTCCGCGGTCTCGGCCATCCTGAGCAGTCTGCTCGCGCTCGGCTACTTCTCCCTGCTGGAGTCCAGCCGCGGGCAGACCGTCGGCAAGATGGTGATGAAGCTCAAGACGACCGGCCCCGACGGTCAGAACCCGTCACTGGAGCAGGCCATCCGCCGCAACATCTGGACCGCGATCGGCATCGTCGGCATGCTGCCGATCCTCGGCAGCGTGCTCTCGGCCGGGCTGTCGCTCATGGCGATCATCCTGATCGCCATGGGCATCAACAACGACCCGGTCAACCGACAGGCGTGGCACGACCACTTCGCGGGCGAGACCCGGGTCTGGAAGGTGGGCTGAGCCCACGTCCGTCCCGGTGACCCGGCTCAGCTGACCAGGAGCGCCACGACGGCCGTGGTGCCGACCACGGCGATCACCGCCCGCAGCGCGGTGGGTGGCAGCCGGCGGCCGATGCGGGCCCCGAACAGTCCCCCCACCACCGAGCCTGCGGCGATCAGGCCGGCTACCGGCCAGTCCACCGGCTCGAGCGCGACGAAGACCACCGCCGCCACGCCGTTGACCACCAACGCGAGCAGGTTCTTGGTGGCGTTGAGCCGGTTGAGGGTGTCGGCGACGCCGTTGCCGAGGACGGCCATCAGCAGCACCCCCTGCGCGGCACCGAAGTAGCCGCCGTACACGCCGGCGGCCAGCACGGCGGGCCGCACCCAGGGTGCGCCCGTGGCCGGCACGCCGCCGACCGCCTCGTGGCGGCGGGCGACCCACGCCGAGATCCGCGGCTGCAGGACGACCAGCACGACGCCCAGCGCGATCAGCGCCGGCACGATCGCGGCGAACGCCGACTCCGGCAGGACGAGCAGGAGCAGCGCGCCGAGCACCCCACCGACCAGCGACACCGGCACCAGGCGTCGGACCAGCGGTGCCTGGCCGACCAGCTCCGGCCGCCCGGCGAGGGTCCCCGAGGCCGTGCCAGGCACGAGCCCGACGGTGTTGGTGATGTTGGCGGTGACCGGAGGCACGCCGAAGGCGAGCAGGGTCGGGAACGTCAGCAACGTGCCGGAGCCCACCACGGTGTTGATCGTGCCCGCGCCCACTCCGGCGAGCAGGATCGCACCCGCCTCGACCGGCGTCACCGGGTCACCCCGACAACGCCGCGTGCCCGTGCGTCACGGAGCGCTCGGTGGCTCCCCGCCCCCGGCGGGCGGCGTCCCACCGTCGGGCCGGTCGATCGGGTCGCTGAGCGGGTCGACGCTCGGCGCCCGTCGCGGCCGGGCCGCGCTCTGTGCCTCGGCGATCGCCGCCTCGACGTCGCGCTGGGTGCTGCTCAGCTCGGAGTCCCGGTCGCCGCCCTGCGGCAGCTGGGGCTCGCTCGGGCCCATGTCGACGCGCACCCGCGGACCGCTGGTCTCCTGCGGGATGCCCTGCATGTTGGTCAGCGTCGACCCGAGTCCCTCCATCGCCTTGCCGATCTCCGACGGCACGATCCACACCTTGTTGGCGTCGCCCTCGGCGATCCGCGGCAGCATCTGGAGGTACTGGTAGGCCAGCAGCGACTGGTCGGGCTGTCCGTCGTGGATGGCCTGGAACACCGTCTGGATCGCCTGGCCCTCACCCTGGGCCCGCAGGATCTGCGACTCACGGTCGGCCTGGGCGCGCAGGATCTGCGACTCCCGCTCGCCCTCGGCGTTGAGGATGGCCGACTGCTTCGAGCCCTCCGCGGTCAGGATCGCTGCCTGGCGGCTGCCCTCCGCGGTGAGGATGACGGCCCGCTTCTCCCGGTCGGCCCGCATCTGCTTCTCCATCGAGTCCTTGATCGACGGCGGTGGGTCGATGCCCTTGAGCTCGACGCGGTTCACCCGAATGCCCCACTTGCCGGTCGCCTCGTCGAGGACGCCTCGCAGCCGGCTGTTGATCGCGTCCCGGCTGGTCAGGGTCTGCTCGAGGTCCATGCCGCCGACGATGTTGCGCAGCGTCGTCATCGTCAGCTGCTCGACGGCCTGGATGTAGTTGGCGATCTCGTAGGTCGCCGCGACCGGGTCGGTGACCTGGAAGTAGATGACCGTGTCGATGGACACCACGAGGTTGTCCTCGGTGATCACCGGCTGCGGCGGGAAGCTCACCACCTGCTCGCGCAGGTCGAGGAGATAGCGCACCCGGTCGATGAACGGCACCACGATGTTGAGGCCCGCGGGCAGCGTCTGCTTGTACTTCCCGAACCGTTCGACGATTCCTGCCCGGGCCTGCGGCACGATCCGCACGGTGCGACCGAGCAGCACGATGACGAACAGGACCACCAGGGCGAGAATGATCAGACCCGCGAGCTGCGGCATGGGGGCTCCTTTCCAGGGCCGAGGAGAACGTCTGGGTGGACTCTAGGACTCGAGGGCCGGCATCGGGTGGACGTAGGCCGTCGCGCCCCGGATCTCGAGGACCTCGACGGTCTCGCCCGGCTCGATGGTCAGCCGCTCGTCGTAGGGCACGGCCGTCCACACTTCTCCGGCCAGCTTGACCCGGCCAGGTGCGAGGGAGCTGATGGTCTCCGTGACCAGTCCCTGCCGGCCGACCAGCTTGCCGTGGCCGACCATCAGGTCGGGCCCCCCGTGGAGGCGGCGAACGATCGAGGGGCGGACCAGGGCGAGCGCGGCGACCGAGGCGACCGCTGCGGCCAGCACCTGGGCGACGACGGGCAACCCGACGAGGGCGGCCACCATGCCCACCAGCGCGCCGAGCGCGAGCATGAGCAGGATCAGGTCGAAGCCGATGATCTCGGCGACGCCGAGCACCATGGCCACGCCGAACCAGGCCTCCCAGAGGTGGTCGCGCAGCCAGTCCATGCCGCCAGCCTAGCCCGCGGGTGTTGCCCCCACCGGCGATCGGTCCCCCACGTGCTCGGCCAGGTCGCCGTCAGCACCATCGGCACGGTGCCGTGCCTCGCGCCGGGCCGCCCACCGGCCGTCGTCGGACCGGGTCAGCAGCAATGGCATGCCGAACGTCGTGGACAGGTTCTCAGCGGTGAGGACGTGGTCGAGGAGCCCGGCCGCGACCACGGTGCCCTCACGCAGCATCAGGGCGTGGCTGAACCCGGGTGGGATCTCCTCGACGTGGTGCGAGACCAGCACGGTGGCCGGCGCATCGGGGTCGAAGGCAAGCCGTGACAGCGTGGACACCAGATCCTCGCGACCGCCGAGGTCGAGCCCGGCGGCGGGCTCGTCGAGCAGCAGCAGCTCGGGGTCGGTCATCAGCGCCCGGGCGATCTGCACGCGCTTGCGCTCGCCCTCGCTCAACGTCCCGAAGGTGCGGTCGGCGAGTCCGGCGACCCCGAGCTCGACCAGGAGCTCGTGAGCCCGGTCGTGGTCGAGCTGGTGGTAGTCCTCGGTCCAGCGTCCGACCACGGCGTACGACGCGGACACGACCACGTCGCGGACCTTCTCCTGACGGGGTAGCCGGTCGGCCAGTGCCGCGCTGGTCACCCCGATCCGGGGGCGCAGCTCGAAGACGTCGACGGTGCCGAGCACCTCGTCGAGGACGGCGGCCAGGCCGGCCGACGGGTGCAGCGCGGCGGCCGCCACCTGCAGCAGCGTGGTCTTCCCGGCGCCGTTGGGTCCGAGCACCACCCAGCGCTCGTCCTCCTCGACGGTCCACGTGACCTCGTCGAGGAGCGTGGCCTCGCCTCGCCGGACGGTGACGTCGGCGAACTCGAGGACGGGCGGCATGGGAGCCACCCTAGCGACCCCGAGGGGTCGCACACCGGGTGGTCGTCAGCGCTGGGCGACGACGCCCACGCCGAAGCCGTAGCCCTCGGCGTTGGCGGTGAGCGGAGAGGCGAAGGTCGCCGCGAGGGCGAGCATGCCCGCCACGGCGGCGAGGACCACACGTGCCTGCTGAGGAGCCATGACCCCAGGATCGGTCGCTGACACGATCCGCGCGGCCGAACGCCGATTTCTTTACTTTCGACCGCGCGGCGCCCGTCGGCCGGGCGCCTCCGGCACCTCCCGACGGCGCCGGGATACCCTCGGCGTCGATGAACGCCTCCGGACCCCACGCCGAGCCGAGCACCCTGTTGCTCACCCTCTCCGGGCAGGATCGACCCGGCGTCACCTCGGCGGTCTTCGACAGCCTCTCCCGCGCCGGGGTCGAGGTCGTCGACATCGAGCAGATCGTGCTCCGGGGCCGGCTCATCCTCGGCGTGCTGGTCACGGCCCCCCGGGAGTGGAAGCGCCTGCGCGCCGACGTGCTGGCCACCGCCGAGGCGCTCGGCATGCAGATCGAGGTCGAGCGCGGCACCGGCGACAACCGGGCGCGCCGGGCCGGCCGTGCCCACGTGACGATCATCGGTACGCCGCTCAAGGCCGCGGCGTTCTCCGCCGTGGCCGGCCGGATCGCCGACAGCGGGGCCAACATCGACCGGATCGAGCGCATGGCGCGCTACCCGGTGACGGCCATCGACCTCCACGTCTCCGGAGCCGACCCCGACCGGCTGCGTGCGGTGCTGGCGGTGGAGGCGGCCCGCCAGTCTGTGGACATCGCCGTGCAGCCCGCGGGGCTGCTACGGCGCGGGCTGCGCCTGATCGTGATGGACGTCGACTCCACGCTCATCCAGGGCGAGGTGATCGAGATGCTCGCTGCCGAGGCCGGCTGCGAGGAGGAGGTCGCCGAGGTGACCTCGCGAGCGATGCACGGCGAGCTCGACTTCGAGCAGTCCCTGCACCAGCGGGTGGCCCTGCTGGAGGGCCTCGACGGCGCCGCGCTCCACCGGGTCTACGACGCCATCGAGCTCACGCCGGGTGCCCGCACGCTGGTGCGCACGCTGCGGCGGCTTGGCTATCGCTTCGCCCTGGTCTCCGGCGGGTTCAGCCAGATCACCGACCGGCTGGCCACCGAGCTCGGCATCCACTACTCGCGCGCCAACGAGCTCGAGATCGTCGACGGCCGGCTCACCGGACGGCTCCTCGGCGAGGTGGTCGACCGGGCAGGCAAGGCCACCGCGCTGCGTGACTTCGCCCACCAGATGGGCGTCACGACCGAGGCGGTCATCGCCATCGGCGACGGCGCCAACGACCTCGACATGCTCAACGCTGCCGGTCTGGGCATCGCCTACAACGCCAAGCCGGTCGTGCAGGACGCCGCCGACACGGCCGTCAACGTGCCCTACCTCGACGCGATCCTCTACCTCCTGGGCATCACTCGGGAGGAGATCGAGGCGGCCGACGCCGACGCGGGCTACACCACTCCTGTCGCCGCCGGTCTGAGCGGTGACGGCCGGTCAGCGCGTGCCGACGTGGTAGGCCATCAGCGTCGCGCAGCCGTAGTCGAGCTCCGCCCAGCCCACCTCGAGGTCGAACACCGCCGTCGAGGCCGGTGAGAAGCCGCCCGCCATCGCCATCAGCGCCGCCGGGTCCCCCTCGCCGTCGTCGAGCAGCTGGGCCAGTGTCGCGATGGTCGGGTTGTGGCCCACCACCACCAGGCTCCGCACCTCCGGATCGACCAGCCGGATCAGGTCGAGCGCCGACTGGTCATCGGCGTGGTAGAGCGCGCGGTCCAGGGACGGATCCAGCGTCCAGCCGGCGCCGGACGCGAGCGCGCCGTAGGTGCGGGCCGCACGCGCGGCCGCCGAGACCAGCGCCGCCTCGGCGCTGACCCCGAGCTCAGCCAGCCAGCGCCCGGCGGTCCGCGCGTCCTCCGCCCCGATCTCGGCCAGCGGGCGGTCGAAGTCCGAGCCGTCGGCGTACCCGGCCCGCGCATGGCGCATCAGCACCAGGCGGCGGGCGGACTCCGGGCTCACAGGCGACACTGTCGCATCCGCGGCGAGACCATGTCATGACCCCCTGGGGTGGTTTCTGAGCGCCGTGGCGTGCGGGCGACGACCTCAGGCGCCCATCGCGTGGAAGCCGCCGTCGACGTGCACGATCTCACCGGTCGTGGCCGGGAAGAAGTCCGACAGCAGCGCGCAGACGGCCTGGGCCGTCGGGGTCTGGTCGCTCTCGTCCCAGCCGAGCGGAGCCCGCGTCGTCCACATCGCCTCGAGCTCCTCGAAGCCGGGGATCGCCTTGGCCGCCAGCGTCTTGAGCGGCCCGGCCGACACCAGGTTGACGCGGATCCCCTCGGGGCCGAGGTCGCGGGCGAGGTAGCGGGCGCACGACTCGAGCCCCGCCTTGGCCACGCCCATCCAGTCGTAGGCCGGCCACGCCACCGTCGCGTCGAAGGTGAGGCCCACCACCGACCCACCGTCGGCCATCAGCGGACGGCAGGCGACGGCCAGGGACTTCAGGGAGTACGCCGACACCTGCACCGCCTGCGCGACGTCGTCCCAGGGCCCCTCGAGGAACTTGCCGCCGAGGAGGGTCCCGGGGTTGCCGTAGGCGATGGAGTGCACGACGCCGTCGAGGCCGTCGACGTGCTCGCGGACAAGATCGGGCAGCCGTTGGAGATGCTCGGCGTCGGTGACGTCGAGCTCGAGGACCGGCGGCTCGGACGGCAGCCGCCGCGCAATCCGCTTGGTGATGTTGAGCGCGCGCCCGAAGTTGGAGATCAGCACCGTGGCGCCCTGCTCCTGCGCGACCCGCGCGGTCGCGAAGCCGATCGAGGTGTCCATGGTGACCCCGGCCACCAAGATCCGCTTGCCTTCGAGGATGCCCATCCGTGCGCTCCGTTTCGTCGTTTGGTCTGCGTGGATCAGTGGCCCATGCCGAGGCCGCCGTCGACGGGGATGACCGCCCCGGTGACGTAGGTCGCCGCGGGCGAGGCGAGCCAGGTGACCGCCCCCGCGACCTCCTCGGGGCTGGCGTAGCGGCCCAGCGGCACCTGCTGCTTGATCGTGGCCCGCTGCTCGTCGGTGAGCACGCCGGTCATGTCGGTCTCGACGAAGCCCGGCGCCACGACGTTGGCGGTGATCGACCGCGACCCCAGCTCGCGGGCCAGCGACCGCGCCATGCCGACCAGCCCGGCCTTGGAGGCGGCGTAGTTGACCTGCCCCGCGGAGCCGAGCAGCCCGACCACCGAGCTGATGAACACGATCCGCCCGCGCTTGAGCCGGAGCATGCCCTTCGCCGCCCGGCGAGCCACGCGGAAGGCCCCGGTGAGGTTGGTGTCGATCACCGAGTGCCAGTCGTCGTCGGACATCCGCAGCACGAGGGTGTCCTTGGTGATGCCGGCGTTGGCGACCAGCACCTCGACCGGCCCGTGTGCCTCCTCGACGGTCGCGAACGCCGCGTCGATGGACTCCTGGTCGGTCATGTCGCAGCGGACGTCGAGGGCACCCTCGGGTGCGCCGCCGCTCCGGGTGGTCACCGCCACCCGGTCGCCCTGCGCGAGGAAAGCCTCGGCGATGGCGCGTCCGATGCCGCGGTTGCCGCCGGTGACCAGCACCGAACGGCCACCCGTGCTGTCGTCAGAGTCGCTCACGAGGCTCGACGCTAGCGACTACCGGGGAGTAGGCGAAAGCGGCTCACTCGTCTTCGAGACGGAAGCCGACCTTCATCCCCACCTGGAAGTGCTCGACCGCGCCGTCCTTGACCTGTCCGCGGATCTGGGTGACCTCGAACCAGTCGAGGTGACGCAGCGTGCGGCCGGCGCGGTCGATGCCGTTGCGGATCGCCTGGTCGACGCCGTCGGGGCTGGTGCCGACGATCTCGGTGACGCGGTAGGTGCGGTCGGACATCGGGGCCTCCGTGGCGATCGATCGGGTCTCGTGGAGCCTTGATGCTAGCGACGTACAGTGGAAGCCATGCCCGACCGCCACCGCGACGACGCCGTCCGGATCACCACCGTCCGGCGCAGCCCCGCGCAGGACACCGCCGCCCGGCAGCGTCGCTACCTCTTCTCGATGGCCGTGCGCACGATGTGCGTGATCGGGGCGGTCGTCGTCGGGCCCGGCTGGTTCCGCTGGGTGCTCATCGCCGGCGCCGTCGTGCTGCCGCAGATCGCCGTCGTGGCCGCCAACGCCGTCGATCACCGCAGCGACGACCTGGAGCTGCGCGCCCCCGATCCCGTGGGGCGGCAGCTGTCGGGCCCCGACTCTGGGGACTGACCGGACCGCCCGACGGGCCGGTTCGACTGATTGTCCTGACCCCAGGGTCGTGCAACAATCAACATCAGTGAGCCCGGTCTCCCCCGTCTGGGTTCACGGAAGGTGCCGGACGGCTCCCCCCGTGGCTGTCCGGCACCTTTTAGCCTCCCGGCGCGCGGGCGCTCGGACGCCCCCGAGAGGGGCGACAGTTGCCGACGGTGGGGCTCAGCCGCCGATGGCCGACATCGGCCGCTCGGGCTGGAGGAAGGTCGGGTCGTCGATGCCGTGGCCGGCCCGCTTGCCGCGCATCGCGACCACCCAGCGGTCGGCGATCTCCTCGTCGGTGGCCCCGTCGCGCAACGCGGTGCGGAGGTCGGACTCCTCCCGCGCGAACAGGCAGTTGCGCACCTGGCCGTCGGCGGTCAGCCGGACCCGGTCGCAGTCACCGCAGAACGGCCGGGTGACCGAGGCGATCACGCCGACGGTGGCCGGACCGCCGTCGACCAGGAACAGCTCGGCGGGCGCACTCCCCCGCGGCTCGCGCGCCGGCTCGAGCGCGAACTCCGCCTCCAGCGCGGCGAGGATCTCCTCGGCCACGATCATCTCGGTGCGCCGCCAGCGGTGCTGGGCGTCCAGCGGCATCTGCTCGATGAACCTCAGGTCGTAGCCCTCTGCGATCGCCCAGCGGAGCAGCTCGGGCGCCTGGTCGTCGTTGAGCCCGCGCAGCAGCACGGCGTTGACCTTGACCGGCCCGAGGCCGGCCGCCTTGGCCGCCGCCAACCCGGCGAGCACGTCGTCGATCCGGTCGCGCCGAGTGATCTCGGCGAAGGTGTCGCGCCGGATGCTGTCGAGGCTGACGTTGACCCGGTCGAGGCCGGCGTCCTTGAGCGTCTGCGCCGTGCGGGCCAGCCCCAGGGCGTTGGTGGTGAGTGAGATCTCCAGGTCGGGCCCGGCCGCCCTCGTGCGGGTGACGATGTCGACCAGGCCGCGCCGCACGAGCGGCTCACCGCCGGTGAACCGCACCTCGCGGATGCCGAGAAGGCGCACCCCGATGTCGATGAGGCGCACCACCTCGTTGTCGGTGAGCACGGTGTCGTCCGGCAGCCAGTCGAGCCCCTCGGCGGGCATGCAGTAGGAGCAGCGCAGGTTGCAGCGGTCGGTCAGGGAGACCCGTAGGTCGGTCGCCACTCGGCCGTAGCGGTCGGCCAGCTCACGCGTCGTCACCCGGCCGAGTGTAGGCGGTGCTCCCACCGACCACACCCTCCCTCCCCCGCCACACCCGGCCCGCGGCACCGCGGGCTAGCCTCGACGCCGTGCGGTCGCTGGCGTTCCTCCTCACTCGGCGGTGGATCCTGCTCGCTCTCACGGTGCTGCTGCTCTCCACACTGGCCTGGCAGCTGGGTCAGTGGCAGTTCCGTCGACTGGAGGACCGCCAGGAGCGCAACTCCACCACGCTGCGCAACGAGAGCGCCGAGCCGGTGCCGGTGACCGACGTGCTGGCCGAGGACCGTTCTGTCGCGGCGCGCGACGAGTGGCGGCTGGTGACGGCCACCGGGGAGTACGCCACCGACGACACCGTGATCGTGCGCTACCGCACCCGTGACGGGGAGTCGGGCGTCGACGTGGTGGTCCCCCTGGTCCTGCCCGGTGGCACGGCCGTGCTGGTCGACCGAGGCTGGCTGCTCAGCGACAACAACGCCACGGCGACCCCGGAGGTCCCGAGCCCGCCGCCGGGCTCGGTGACGATCACCGGGTGGGTGCGCGCCGACGCCGAGGGTGACTCGACGCAGGTCACCGACCGCAGCACCCGCGCCATCTCCAGCGTGGCCATCGGGGAGGCACTCGACCGCCCCCTGCTCGGCGGTTTCCTGGACCTGACGTCGGAGGACCCCGAGCCGTCGACACCCCTGCTCGCGGCCGAGCCACCCGACCTCGGCAACGGTCCGCACTTCTTCTACGGGCTCCAGTGGTGGTTCTTCGCGCTTCTCGCCGTGGGCGGCTACGTCTACCTCGCCTACGACGAGTGGCGGCGGCCGCGGCGCCCCGAGCAGGTCCGGCCGACGGCTGCCGAGCGGCTCAGGCGGAGCCGGTGAGCTCCTCGGTCTCCTCGACCTGCCGGCCCTCGGCGAACTGGGTGCGGTAGAGGTCGGCGTACAGCCCGCCGGAGGCGAGGAGCTGGGCGTGCGTGCCGCGCTGCACGATCCGGCCCTCCTCGAGCACCAGGATGAGGTCTGCCTCGCGCACGGTCGACAGCCGGTGGGCGATCACCAGGGACGTCCGGCCGGCCAGCGCCGCGTCGAGCGCACGCTGCAGGGCCGCCTCGGACTCGCTGTCGAGATGGGCGGTGGCCTCGTCGAGGACGACGACCGACGGCGCCTTGAGCAGCAGCCGGGCGATCGCGAGCCGCTGCCGCTCACCCCCGGAGAGCCGGTAGCCGCGGTCGCCCACGACCGTGTCCAGCCCCTCGGGCAGCGAGCTCACCAGCGTGGCGATCTGAGCGGACTCGAGGGCCGCCCACACCTGCTCATCGCCGGCTCCGGGCCGCGCGTAGAGCAGGTTGGCGCGGATCGTGTCGTGGAAGAGGTGGGCGTCCTGGGTGACGTAGCCGACCGTGTCCTCCAGCGACTGGAGGGACACCTCCCGGACGTCGTCACCTCCCACCCGGACCACTCCCTCACGGACGTCGTACAACCGGGCGACCAGGTGCGTCATCGTGGTCTTCCCTGCGCCGGACGGGCCGACCAGCGCCACCATCTGCCCCGGCTCGGCGGCGAAGGTGATGTCGGTGAGCACCGGACCGCTGTCGCGGGACTCGGTGCGGGCCACCGCCTCGAGCGAGGCCAGCGAGATCTCGTCGGCCCGGGGGTAGGTGAAGCCGACGTGGTCGAACTCCAAGCGAGCGCTGCCCCGCGGCAGGTCGCGCGCGCCGGGGCGCTCCTGGATCATCGACGGGAGGTCGAGCACCTCGAAGACCCGCTCGAAGCTGACCAGAGCGGTCATCACGTCGATCCGCACGTTGGACAGCCCCTGGAGCGGGCCGAGCAGCCGGAGCAGCAGGGTCGCCAGCGCGAGCAGGGTGCCGACGGTGAGCGTGCCGTCGATCGCGAGTCGGCCGCCCACGCCGTAGACCAGCGCGGTGGCCAGCGCGGGCACCGCCATCATCGTGGCCACGAAGAGCCGGGTGATGAACGAGATGCGCACCCCGAGGTCACGCACCAGCCCGGCCTTCTCGGCGAAGAGCGCGTCCTCCTCCTCCCGCCGGCCGAACAGCTTGAGCAGCATCGCGCCGCCGACGTTGAACCGCTCGGTCATCACGTTGCCCATGTCGGCGTTGCCGTTCATCTGCTCGCGGGTCAGCCCGGCCAGGCGGTTGCTGACCCAGCGCGACATGCCGAAGGCCAGCGGAAACAGGGCGAGGCACAGCAGGGTGACCCGCCAGCTCAGCGCCAGCATGGTCACGCCGACCACGCCGACCGAGATCGCGTTGGACACAGTGCTCGACAGCGTGGAGGTGAACGCACGCTGGGCGCCGATCACGTCGTTGTTGAGACGCGAGACGAGCGCGCCCGTCTGGGTGCGGGTGAAGAACGCCAGTGACTGCCGCTGGACGTGGCCGAACACCCGGGTGCGGAGGTCGAAGATCAGCCCTTCGCCGATCCGCGAGGAGAGGTAGCCGGTCGCGACCGTCAGCACGGCGCTGGCGATGGCCGTGACCGCCATGGCCAGAGCAAGATAGGTGACCAGCCGGGTGTCGCCCTGCAGGATCCCGTCGTCGACGACGCGCTGCACCAGCAGCGGGGTCACCACGACGAGTCCTGCGTCCACGACGGTCAGCAGCAGGAAGACCGTGATCAGCCGTCGGTGCGGCTGGGCGAAGCGGACGATGCGGCGCAGGGTGCCACGGTCGAGCCTGGTGGGGACGGCGCTGCGGTCGGACCGCAGGTGCCGAAAGGCCGGCCCCATACCCATCATCCCCGACACGCAGCACTCCCTCCGCCGCCCGCAGGGTACGGCGCGGCTACCTCGGGCGTGGAACCTCCCACCGTCCTGGTTTGTTCCCCGCACCCTTGTTCCTCAGGACCGCGGCCGCGACACGGGCGCCCGGTCGTTGACGCGTGCGGTGCGGCCGGGTGACAGTGGGCCCACGTTCGCAAGCGGCCCCCCGTTGGGGTCGGCCCGGCGCCGTGCAGGGGGTTTCCATGGTCGTCCGCCGTCACCGCCGTCGAGTGCTGGTCGCCGGTCTCGTGACGGCGGCCCTGGTCATGACAGCCCTGGTCACGGCGGGTGGGCTCGCCTCGCGCGGCGGCGCGACCCGTGACCCGGCAGAATCGCCCCCGGCACGGTCGTTGCCCACGGCAAGCACCGTCGCGGCGTCCACCGTGACCCCGCCCCGCCTCTCGGTCTCTGGCAACGCCTTCCGCATCAACGGAACGCCGACCCGGCTGGTCGGGCAGTCCCTCATCGTCGTCCTGACGCCGGCAGGGCTCACCTCGGGCGGCAGGCCGGTGCGCTACCCCCGCAGCGTGTCCGACGCCAAGACGCTCTACACCAGCGCCGCCGGCCCGCGCGCCTTCTTCGAGCAGGTCCGCGACTGGGCGAAGGGCACCAACGTGGTCAGGCTCCAGGTCAGCCAGTTCGGCCTCGCCGCCAAGCGAGTCCCGGGCGACCCCGTGTGCCACCAGCGCTGTCGCCAGGCGTATCTCAAACGGGTCGCGGCTGCCGTCCGGGGGGCCAAGCGTGCCGGCCTCGTCGTCGTCCTGTCGATGCAGTACCAACGCCTCGCCGGCGGGAGCAACCACCGCCGCTGGCGGCTGCCCACCACGACCACCGCCCGCGCGTGGCGGCGGCTGGCGGCTCGGTTCGCCAACGACCGGAGCGTCGCCTTCGAGCTCTACAACGAGCCGCAGGGGCGGCCGACGACCAAGCGGTGGGGCCAGTGGCGGGAGGCCCACCGGCACCTGCTGAGGGTCGTTCGCGACGGAGCGGGGGCCACCCGCAACGTGGTCATCGTCGACGGGCTGGCGTACGCCCAGCGTTGGGACGGCTACCGGCACTGGTGGCTGAAGGACGACAGGCTGGCCTTCGCGGTGCACGCCTATCCCAACCGCTCCCAGGACACTCGCGCCGAGTGGCGGGCTCGCTGGAACCCCGTCGTCGGGCCCGACGGCGCCCGGCTCATGGCGACCTACCCCACGGCGATCACGGAGTGGTCGGCCGACTCCGCTCCCGGCTACTGCGCCTCCGACCCGGACGACGGTGTCGCCACGCCCGACGCGGCGCTCGACCTGCTCCGCTGGTTGCGCGACGACCAGACCCATGTGGGACTGCTCGGCTGGTCCTTCGACATCTCCACCCGCCAGGGGTTCACCGTCGACGACCACCTCACCCCGGCCACCCTCGAGGGCTTCACGTGCGGCAGCAAGGGATGGGGCCCCGGCGCGGCCTTCCAGGACTGGGCGGCCGGACGCCTCGGGTGACCCGGGCCCGCCCAGGCACCGCTAGGCCAGGGCCACCAGCTCGGCGTAGTCCTCGGTCCACAGGTCCTCGACTCCGTCGGGGAGGATCAGCACCCGGTCGGGCTGGAGGGCGAACACGGCCCCCTCGTCGTGGGTGACCAGGACGATCGCGCCCTCGTAGGACCGGATGGCGGCCAGCACCTCCTCGCGAGAGGCCGGGTCGAGGTTGTTGGTCGGCTCGTCGAGCAACAGCACGTTGGCCGAGGACACCACCAGGATCGCCAGCGCCAGTCTGGTCTTCTCCCCACCGGACAGCACCCCAGCGAGCTTGTCGGCGTCGTCGCCGGAGAAGAGGAAGGAGCCGAGCACCGACCGCGCCTCGGTGTCGGTGAGCTGCGGTGCGTTGGCGTGGAGGTTCTCCAGCACCGTGCGCGAGGTGTCGAGCGTCTCGTGCTCCTGCGCGTAGTAGCCCAGCTTGAGGCCGTGCCCGGGGTCGACCTGCCCGGTGTCAGGACGGTCGAGGCCGGCCAGGATCCGCAGCAGCGTGGTCTTGCCGGCACCGTTGAGGCCGAGCACCACCACGCGCGACCCGCGGTCGACGGCCAGGTCGACATCGGTGAAGACCTCGAGCGAGCCGTAGCTCTTGGAGAGCTCCGCAGCCGTGAGCGGCGTCTTGCCGCACTTGGCCGGGGCCGGGAAGGCGATCTTGGCCACGCGGTCTCCCTGCCGCTCGCCCTCGATCCCGTCCAGCAGCCGCTCGGCCCGCTTCATCATCGACTGCGCTGCGGAGGCCTTGGTCGCCTTCGCGCGCATCTTGCCGGCCTGCTCGAGCAGCGCCGATGCCTTCCGCTCGGCGTTGGAGCGCTCCCGCTTGCGGCGACGCTCGTCGGCCTCGCGCTGCGCGAGATAGGCGGTCCAGCCCATGTTGTAGATGTCGATCTCGGCACGGTTGGCATCGAGGTGGAACACCCGGTTGACCGTCTCGTCGAGCAGCCCGGTGTCGTGGCTGATCACGACGAGACCGCCCCGGTGAGCCTTGAGGAACTCACGCAGCCAGATGATCGAGTCGGCGTCGAGGTGGTTGGTCGGCTCGTCGAGGAGCAGCGTCTCGGCCCCGGAGAACAGGATCCGCGCCAGCTCGACCCGGCGACGCTGGCCGCCCGAGAGGGTGCGCAGCGGCTGGTGGAGGACCCGCTCCTCGATCCCTAACGAGGCCGCGATCCGCGCCGCCTCCGACTCCGCGGCGTAGCCCCCGCCCGCGTGCAGCTCCGCGTCGGCGCGGGAGTAGCGGCGCATCGCCCGCTCGCGCATGCCGGGGTCGTCGCTGGCCATCTGCTGCTCGGACTCCCGGAGCCGGCGGACGACGTCATCGAGGCCGCGGGCGGACAGGATGCGCTCCCGGGCGAGCTGCTCGGGGTCGCCGGAGCGCGGGTCCTGCGGGAGGTAGCCCACCGAGCCCGACCTCTGCACGGCGCCGGCAGCAGGCAGCGCCTCACCCGCCAGGATGCGGGTGAGGGTCGTCTTGCCGGCACCGTTGCGCCCGACCAGGCCGACGCGGTCACCCGCACCCACCCGGAAGCTGACATCGCTCATCAGCAGTCGCGCCCCGGCCCGGACCTCCAGGTGTTGGGCGGTGATCATCGCGACGTCTACTCTACCTCCGGGCACGGCCGCGGGCCGCGCCCGGGCAGGCGTGCCTCCCGACCATCGGGCGAGGTGCCGGAAAGGGCGACCAGATGCGCTTCAACCCGAAGGCCAGGCTCGACACCAGCCGGGTGCGTGACTCCGGCCGCGGCGGCGGGGGCATGGGCGGCGGGGGGATGGGCGGCGGGGGCATGGGCGGCGGGGGGATGGGCGGCGGGGGCATGCGGATGCCCATCCCTGGGGGCAACATGGCCGGCGGCGGTGTCGGCGCCGTGGTTCTGGTGATCCTCTTCCTGGTGGTGTCGATGTGCGGCGGCGTCGACCTGACGGGTGGCGGCGGGCCGTCGGCCACCGGCGCTCCGGCCGACACCAGCCGGGTGGCGCCGGCCGACACCGACCGCTACGCCTCCTGCGCCACCGGTGACGACGCCAACGCGTCGGAGGACTGCGCGCGGATCGCGGTGGAGAACTCGCTCTACGACTACTGGAGCGCGGCCCTGCCGCGGTACGACGTGCAGTTCACCCCCGCCACCATGCAGACCTTCAGTGGCGCTACCCAGACCGGCTGCGGACAGGCCTCCTCGCAGGTCGGACCGTTCTACTGCCCGGTCGACCAGGGCATCTACCTCGACACGACGTTCTTCCGGCAGGTGCTCCAGGCAGCACTCGACGGACCCAGCGGCGCCTTTGTCGAGCCCTACGTGCTCGCCCACGAGTACGGCCACCACATCCAGAACCTCGTCGGCACGATGAACAAGGTGCGCACCCAGCAGGGACCGCGCAGCGACGCCGTCCGCCTCGAGCTGCAGGCGGACTGCTATGCCGGCGTCTGGACCGCCGCCGCGACGCGGACCCAGGACGAGGGCGGCCAGGCGCTGTTCACCGAGCTGTCCGAGGCCGACATCCGCAACGCCATCGACGCCGCGTCCGCCGTGGGCGACGACCGGATCCAGCAGAAGACGCAGGGCCAGGTGACCGAGGAGAGCTGGACCCACGGCTCGTCGGCCTCACGGATGAAGTGGTTCCAGACCGGCCTGCGAGCCGGCGACGACCTGCTCGCCTGCGACACCTGGGCCGTCGACACCCCCTGAGCCGGCGACGGTTCAGCCGAGCAGCGCCTCGATCTGGGGGAACTGCCGCTGCAGCGACAGCAGGTACGGCGCCACGGACGGGTGCCGGAACTTGCCGGCGAGCGCGCCCTCTCCCTCTGCGGCCCGGGCGAGCGCCCACTCGGCCCGGCTGAGCGCGGTGTAGACGACCGTCACGCGGGCCCCGAGCAGCGTCTGCTCCAGGGAGGCGATGTCGGCCGGCAGGCCCGCCAGGTAGGCGTCAACGAGGTGCTCCGGCTCCTCGCGGGTCGAGAGGGCGAGGTAGCCGACGTCCGCGCCGACCGGCCCCCGGCCGAGCGTGGACCAGTCGATGGCCACGACGTCGTCGCCCTCGCGGCCCAGGAGGTTGCCGGGCACCGGATCACCATGCTGGAGCACCACGGGCAGCGCCTCGACCTCTCGCAGGTGCTGCTCCCGGTGCCTCCACAGGTGGTCGGCGACGTCGGCGACCGTCGTGCGGGCCAGGGTGGGCCATCCGCCACGCTCCGCCACCCGGTCGAGCCTCGCGCGGAGCTGGCCGTGCGCCAGCCACGGGTGGTCCTCGACGTCGGCGCCCGCGAAGCGGCCCAACGCCCGTGCGAGGAACAGCCCCGGCGACCTCGCGTCGGCCACGCGCGGCGACACCACGGTCACACCCTCGGCGTCCTCCTCGACCCGCACCCCCTCGGGCGCGCGGAGGCCCGGCGTGCGCGCCACCAGACCGCTGAGCGCCACGTCTGCCTCGCGGCGCCAGTAGGCGAAGTGCCGCGGGTCGCGCAGGCCCGTCAGGTCGTGCCGGGCCAGCTCGTGGTCAGCCGGCGGCACCAGCCGCTTGACCACCACCTCGCGGCCACCCTCGGTCGCCAGCCAGACGCCGTACGTCGACGGGCCCGCGCCGCCGGGGAGCGGCTGCCACCCCGGCTCCGGACTCCACATGCGGCACATCCTGGCAGAGGAAGGAGGCCAGATCCGGCAGCCGAGCGGATCGGGGTCACGCCACGTCTCGCCTCCGGAACCCCAGCTGGCCCGCGGCGCTCAGCGCAAGGGCGAGACCGCCCAGGACCAGCACCGGCGCCCAGTGGAACGGCTGCGACGGCACCAGGGCGAGGTGCTCGAACGGCGAGAGGTCCTGCAGCCACTGCGGCATCGAGAGCACCTCGCCGAACAGCACCACGACCGCGGCGTACGCGAGCAGCAGCCACGCGATGCCGGCCGCCCGCGGAGCCCAGCCGTGCAGCAGACGCGCGACGGCGGCCAGCACGAGCACGGGCACCACATAGCCGAACGTCGCCGTCACATAGCTCGCCAGCGGCTCGGTCTCCCCGGTGACCATCAGATAGCCGACGGCCATCCCGACCCCGGAGAAGACGACCACGGCGACCGTCCCGGCAAGCGTCAGCACCACGTGGCCGGCCAGCCACCTCGAGCGGGGCAGGCCGGTGCTCAGCAGGGCCTCGACCCGGCCGTCGTCCTCCTCCGAGCGAGGCCGCAAGGCGGACGCGATGGCGAAGCCCGAAGAGGTCACGGCCAGCATCAGCACCGACGTGGCGAAGAACGCGTCGACCAGATCGCCACCCCCCTGGGCCATGATGTCCCGGCCCATCTCTGAGTCGCCCATCAGGCTGCCCACGTCGCGCCCCATGGTGCCGAAGGTCAGGCCCATCAGGAACATGCCGGCCGACCACCCCAGCACCGCGCCACGCTGGAGCCGCCAGGCCAGGCCGAGGCCGCTGCGCAGCCCCCTCCCGGCCCGAGCGGGTCCCGGCCGGTCAGGCCAGACCCCGGCGCCGAAGTCGCGCCGCGTGAACACGGCGTACGCCGCCCCTACGGTGACCGCCGTGGCCGCCAGCACGAGGAGCAGTGGCCACCACCGCAGCCCGGAGAAGGCGTGTGTCGCCTGGTACCACCCGATGGGCGACAGCCAGGACAGCGCCGGCGCCGAGAGGTCTCCGACCGCCCGCAGGACGTAGGACACCCCCAGCACCACGCCGGTCAGCGCATAGGCCGCCCGCGTGCTCGATGTCAGCTGCGCGGCCACCAGCGCGACGCCGCTGAACAGCCAGCCGCAGAAGGTGAGCCCGATGCCCAGCGCGAACGAGTCGATTCCGGCGAGCCCGTAACCCACGCAGCTCAGCCAGACCAGGACCCCCGCGACGAGGTTGGCCACCATCGCCGTCCCCAGGGCGGCGGTCATCGGCGCGAACCGGTCGACTGGGGCGGCTCGCAGCAGCTCGTCGCGCCCACTCTCCTCCTCGCGTCGGGTGTGCCGGCAGACCTGGAACATGCTCATCAGGCCGACGGCGATCACCCCGAAGGCGCTCGCCTGCCACATCACCTGGCCGCCCAGCGTGTTGAGCGCGCGCGCTGGGCCCAGCATGGCGATGAACGAGGTGTTCTGCGCCATGCTCGCGGCGGCCTGGTCGAACTCAGCCTGGCTGGTGTAGAGCCGGTCGACGCCGACTGCCTGGCTGACGTAGAGGAAGGCGATGAAGACGCCCCAGAGCAGGATCTGCTTCCAGTCGCGCGCCAGGAAGTGCCGCAAGAAGACGCCGGTGCCGGTCAAGGCCGGGCCTCAGATCCACTGCCGGCGTAGTGGCGCAGGAACATCTCCTCCAGCGTCGGAGGCTGGCTGGTGAGGGAGCGAACGCCGGCGGCGCTCATCATCCGCAACGCCTCGTCGAGCTGGGCGGTGTCGACGTCGAAGGCGACCCGGAGGCCGTCCTGCTCGAAGTCGTGCACCCCTGGTACGCCGGCAAGGTCGGCCGCGGGTCGCACCAGTTCGGCCCGGACGCTGGTGCGGGTGAGGTGTCGCAGCTCCGCCAACGACCCGGACTCCACGACCGCGCCGGCCCGGATGATGCTCACCCGGTCACAGAGCTTCTCGGCCTCCGCGAGGATGTGGCTCGACAGCAGCACCGAGCGCCCGCTGTCGCGGAACTCATCGACGCACGAGGAGAACACCGACTCCATGATCGGGTCCAGGCCCGACGTGGGCTCGTCGAGCAGCAGCAGGTCGACATCGGAGGCCAGGGCCGCGACCAGCGCGACCTTCTGCCGGTTGCCCTTTGAGTAGGTGCGTCCCTTCTTCGTCGGGTCGAGCTCGAACCTCTCGATCAGCTCGTCGCGGCGAGCGCGGTCGACGCCCCCGCGCAGCCGCCCCAGCAGGTCGATCACCTCGCCACCGGTCAGACCCGGCCAGAGGTTGACCTCACCGGGCACGTAGGCCAGCCGCCGGTGCAGGTCGGCCGCCTCGTGCCACGGGTCGCCGCCGAGCAGCCGGACCTGGCCCGCGTCCTTGCGCAGCAGCCCCAGCAGCACCCTGATGGTGGTCGACTTGCCGGCGCCGTTGGGGCCGAGGAAGCCGTGGATCTCCCCCGGCACGACGGTGAGGTCGAGCCCGTCCAAGGCCCGGGTGGTACCGAAGGTCTTCACGAGTCCACGGATCTCGACGGGGTTCACATCTCGACCCTAGCCCCGCCGGAGGGTCAGGCGTTGTGGACGGTCACCAGCAGCGCCTGAGCGTCCGCGACCGCCTCGTCGAGCACCGCCCGGCGGGGATCCGCGACGGCCAGCCACGGTCCCACCACGCCCACCTCGGCGAGCCGGCGGTCGCCCAGCACGTGCTCCACGGCGTCCCGGTCGCCGCCGACGACCACCGGCAGTCCGGGCGTGTCGCCGAGCAGCCGGGCGGCGTGGTCGGCAGCCGCCTCGTAGGCCTGCCGGGCCTGGTTGGCCCGGCGTCGGGCGAACCGTTGCTGGCTCTGGCCGCCCGCCTTGGTGCGTCCTTGGACGTGCCGCTGCCCGATCTTGTGGGCGGTCAGCCGCTCCCCCGTCAGCCGGGCGACGGCGAAGCCGCCCTTGCGGACCAGCAGGACCCCCCAGTCCGCTGGGGTGACCGCGGCTGCCGCGAAGCCCGCAACCGGGCCGTCGTACGCCGTCGAGAAGGGCAGCCGGGCCCGGAAGGTCGACCCGTCCGCGGCCCGCCCGGCCAGCCCATCCCCGACGACCTCGGCCGTCGCCGGACCGTGCCGCTCGGCGAAGTTGGCCAGCCACCGCTCCCAGCGGGGCGCGGGGACCAGGACCTCGGGCACCTCCCCAGGCTAGCGATCCGGGCTCAGAGCGCCTTGAGGGCCTGCTCCAGGTCGGCGATCAGGTCGCGGGGGCTCTCGAGGCCCGCCGAGATCCGCAGCAGCGCCGGGTGCGGTCGATCCTCCACCGGGACCGGCCGATGGGTGAGCGACGCCGGGTGCTCGAGCAGTGTGTCGACCCCGCCGAGCGACACCGCATGGGTGATCAGCCGCACCGACCGCGCGACCTGCTCGGCAGCGGCGAAGCCATCGGCCAGCTCGAAGGCCAGGACCGCACCGGGGCCGGACAGCTGCCGGCCCACCAGCCCGGTCGGGTCCTCGCCCGGGAGCCCGGGGTAGTGGACCCGACCGACCTCGTCGCGCCCGGCGAGCCAGGCCGCGAGTGCCCGGGCGGTGTCCTGCTGGGCGCGCACCCGCACCGGCAGCGTCTGCACGCCCCGGTGGAGCTGATAGGCCACCAGCGGAGACAGCACCGCGCCGGTGAGTGCCCGGACGGCCCGGATCGGCGCGATCAGGTCCAGGTCTCCGCACACCACCCCGCCCATGAGGTCGCCGTGGCCGCCGAGGAACTTGGTGGCGGAATGCAGTGTCAGCCGGGCACCGTGCTGGACCGGGCGCTGGAGCACGGGGGTGGCGAAGGTGTTGTCGACCAGCACCGGGACGTCACCGACGGCCGCCACGACGGCCTCGATGTCGACCAGGTCCAAGGTGGGGTTAGCCGGAGTCTCCAGGATGACCAGTCCTGTGTCGGGGCGCACGGCGGCGGCGATCCCTTCGACCCCGGTCCAGGTGACCTCGGTGCCCAGGAGCCCGGTGTTGAGCAGGTGGTCGGTGCCGCCGTAGACGGGCCGGACGGCCACCACGTGCCGACGCTCCGCGAGCACCAGGGAGAGCAGCACCGCCGTGGTCGCAGCCATCCCTGTGGCGAACGCCGCTCCGGCCTCGGCACCCTCCAGCTCGGCCACCGCCTGCTCGAACCGGGCCACGTTGGGGTTCCACAGCCGCTGGTAGACCAGGGTCGTGGTGTCCGGGCCGGGCGGTTGCCCGCTGCCCAACAGGTCGTAGGCCTCCCCACCGGCCTCGATCGAGGGCAGGGGGTACGTGGTGGACAGGTCGATCGGCGGCACGTGTACGCCCAGCGCGGTGAGGTCCTCGCGGGCTGCGTGCACGGCCCGCGTCTCGGCGTCATGGGAAGGGTTCGCGGCCACGACACCATGGTGCGCAATACGCGGCACATGCGGAAGAGTCCCGAGGTATCCTCGTCTGACTGGTCCCTGTGTGCATGATCCGCACCACACTCGCGTTAGGATCGCAGGGTGCCGCAGAATCCGCCAGCCACCTCACCCGGCCCCCATCCCCGGCTGCCACCGACGCTCGACGAGGTCGACCGGTCGATCCTGCAGGCGCTGCTGGAGGACGGCCGGATGGCCAACGTGACGCTGGCCGCCCGGGTCGGCATCCCCGAGACCACCTGCATCGGCCGAGTACGATCGCTCCGGCTGCGGGGCATCCTCACCGGGGTGCACGCCCAGCTGGACCTCGAGGCGGTGGGTCTCCCGGTCCAGGCGTTGGTGGCGATCCGTCTCTCCGGACATGACCGGGCCCGGGTGATGCGGCTGGGCGACGAGCTCGCGGCGCTGCCCGGCGTGCTTGCCGCCTACAACGTCAGCGGCGCCGACGACTTCGTCGTGCACGTGACCGCGGGCAGCCCCAGCGAGCTGCGCGAGATCGTGCTCGACAACATCGCCGCCCGGGCCGGCGTGGTCCACGTCGAGACGTCGTTCGTGTTCTCCGCGCACCCGGGACAGCGCATCCTGGGCTGAGGACCCCCGGAGGAGCGCTGTCGAGCGAGTCTGCCCAGGCTCAGACGTTGAAGCCCAGGGCGCGCAGCTGCTCGCGGCCGTCGTCGGTGATCTTGTCGGGGCCCCACGGCGGCATCCAGACCCAGTTGATGACGACGTCGCTGACCAGGCCCTCGAGCGCGGAGTGCGTCTGGTCCTGGATCACGTCCGTCAACGGACAGGCCGCTGAGGTGAGCGTCATGTCGAGGACGACGTGGTGGTCCTCCTCGATGTGCACGCCGTAGAGCAGGCCGAGGTCGACGACGTTGATGCCGAGCTCGGGGTCGACCACGTCCTTCATCGCCTCGGTGACGTCGTCCTCGGTCAGCGTGGACGTGGCGCCCGCGTTGATCGCATCGGCGTCGACCTCGGGCAGGTCGTGGTGAGCGGTGCTGTCGTGCGCGGTGCTCATGCGGGGTCTCCTTGGGTCTCGATGGCCGCGGTCTCCAGGGCGGTGGCGGTGGCGTCCTTCCAGGCCATCCAGGGCAGCAGGGCGCACTTGACGCGGGCGGGGAACTTGGCGACACCGGCGAAGGCGACACCGTCCTCCAGCACGTCCTCGTCGGGCTCGACCTGACCCTTGCCCTGCATCAGGGTCAGGAACGTCTCGTGCACCTCGACCGCCTCGTCGACGGTCTTGCCGATCACCAGGTCGGTCATCACGCTGGCCGCGGCCTGCGAGATCGAGCAGCCGATGGCGTCGTAGGACACGTCCTGGACCGTCGTCGCCGGCCAGGTGGACGCGCAGCGTGACCTCGTCACCGCACGTGGGGTTGACGTGGTGCACCTGCGCCTCGAAGGGCTCGCGGAGTCCTGCGTGGTGGGGGTGCTTGTAGTGGTCCAGGATGATCTCCTGGTACAGAGCGTCGAGCTCGGCAGTCATCTCGGTGGGTCGTCCTCAGCTCAGCTTGAAGTAGTCACGGGTGTAGTGGAGGCCGTCGACGAGCGCGTCGATCTCGGCCGGCGTGGTGTAGAGGTACGACGACATCCGGGTCGAGGCCTGCACCCCGAAGCGGGCGTGCGCGGGCTTCGCGCAGTGGTGACCGGCCCGCACCGCGATCCCGCGGGTGTCCAGCACGGTCGCGACGTCGTGCGGATGCACGCCGGCGAGCTCGAAGCTGATCGCGCCGCCGCGCTCAGCGGCATCGAGCGGGCCGAGCACGCTCAGGCCGGGCACCGTGCCCAGCCCCTCCAGCGCATAGGCCGTGATCGCCTGTTCGTGGCGGTGGACGTCGTCCATGCCGATGTGGGCGAGGTAGTCGAGGGCCGCACCCAGACCGACCGCCTCGACGATCGGCGGGGTCCCTGCCTCGAACTTGTGCGGGATCGGGGCGTACGTCGACCGCTCCATCGTGACGGTCGCGATCATCTCGCCGCCGCCCAGGAAGGGCGGCAGCTGGTCGAGCACGTCACGGCGCCCCCAGAGCACGCCGATGCCGGTCGGCCCGACGCACTTGTGGCCGGTGAACACCAGGATGTCGGCGCCGGATGCCGTCACGTCGACGGCGAGCTGCGGCACCGCCTGCGAGGCGTCGAGCACGACCATCGCGCCCACCTCGTGGGCCCGACGGGCGATCTCGGCGACCGGGTTGACGGTGCCGAGCATGTTGGACACCCAGGTCAGCGACACCACGCGGGTGCGCTCGGTGATGAGGTCGTCGATCGCGCTCAGGTCGAGACGCCCGTCGTCGGTCAGCCCGAACCACCGCAGCGTCGCGCCGGTGCGCTCGGTCAGCAGCTGCCACGGCACGATGTTGGAGTGGTGCTCCATCTCGGTGATGAGCACCTCGTCACCCTCGCCGAGCGAGCCCACGCGCGCCGACCAGTCACCCTGGGCCCAGGCCAGGGTGTTCGCCACGAGGTTCAGGGCCTCGGAGGCGTTCTTGGTGAAGATCACCTCGTCGCGCGACGGCGCGTTGATGAAGGCCGCGACCCGGTCGCGGGAGTGCTCGAAGGCCTCGGTCGACTCCGCCCCCAGCTGGTGCATCGCTCGCGCGATGTTGGCGTTGTGACGCTCCAGGTGGTCGACCATCGTGTCGATGACGACCTGCGGCTTCTGGGAGGTGTTGGCGCTGTCGAGGTAGACCAGCGGCTGCCCGTTCGCGAGCGTGCGCGAGAGGATCGGGAAGTCCTTGCGGATGACCTCCAGATCAGGCAGCAGTCCCTCGGGCGTCATCTCAGACCGCAGCCTTCGTGTACTTGTCGTAGCCCTCGGCCTCGAGCTGGTCGGCCAGCTCCGGGCCGCCCTCCTCGGCGATCCGGCCGGCCACGAAGACGTGCACGAAGTCGGGCTTGATGTAGCGCAGGATGCGCGTGTAGTGCGTGATCAGCAGCACCGCCTTGTCGGCGTCCTCGGCGAACCGGTTGACGCCCTCGGAGACCACCTTGAGCGCGTCGATGTCGAGGCCGGAGTCGGTCTCGTCGAGCACGGCGACCTTCGGGTCCAGCAGCTCGAGCTGGGCGATCTCGTGGCGCTTCTTCTCACCGCCGGAGAAGCCCTCGTTGACGTTGCGCTGGCTGAAGGTCGCGTCGAGCCCGGCCTGCACCATGGCGGCGTTGACGTCCTTGACCCACGTGCGGAGCTTGGGCGCCTCGCCGTCGATGGCGGTCTTGGCGGTGCGCAGGAAGTTGGCGACGGAGACGCCGGGCACCTCCACGGGGTACTGCATGGCCAGGAACAGCCCGGCCCGCGCCCGCTCGTCGACGGTCATCGCCAGCACGTCCTGGCCGTCGAGGGTGACCGACCCTGAGGTGACGGTGTACTTCGGGTGGCCGGCGATGGAGTAGGCGAGGGTGGACTTGCCGGACCCGTTGGGGCCCATGATCGCGTGCGTCTCGCCGTCGCTGATCGTCAGCGTGACGCCCTTGAGGATCTCCTTGGCGCCGTCCTCGGTGTCGACCGAGACGCGCAGGTCCTTGATCTCCAGCGTGCTCATCAGGTGTCTTCTCTCGTCTCTCTCGATGTCTGTGGGTGGGGTGCGGCCGGCCTCAGCCGGGCGTCACTCCGTTGAGGCTGCGGCTCACGTCGACGTAGACCTCGCCGTCGCGGACCTCCACCGGGAAGGTCGCGACCGGCTCGGTCGCCGGGAACGCGGTGGGCTTGCCGGTGCGCAGGTCGAAGGTCGAGCCGTGCAGCCAGCACTCGATCGTGCAGTCGGCCACCTCGCCCTCGCTGAGGGCCACCGACGCGTGGGAGCAGAGGTCCTCGACGGCGAAGACCTCCTCGCCCTCGGCCTCCGTGCGATGGAGGGCGATCGCCAGCTCCTGGTCGTCGACGGTGACCGCGTGGGCCTCGCCGTCGGCCAGGTCGGTCAGCGAGCAGGCGCGCTCGAAGGCCATCAGAGCTCACCCCCGGTGGTGCGGCCCACGGTCGCGGCCAGCTCGGCCTCGACGGTGGCGACCAGCTGCGCCTCCAGGGCGGGCACGTCGATCTTGCGGATCAGGTCGTGGAAGAAGCCGTGGATCACCAGGCGACGGGCCTCGGTCTCGTCGATGCCGCGGGAGCGGAGGTAGAACAGCTGCTCGTCGTCGAAGCGGCCGGTCGCGGACGCGTGGCCGGCGCCCTCGATCTCACCGGTCTCGATCTCGAGGTTGGGCACCGAGTCGGCCTGGCAGCCGTCGGTGAGCACCAGGTTGCGGTTCTCCTCGTAGGTCTCGATACCCTCCGCGACCTTGCGGATCAGCACGTTGCCGATCCACACCGAGTGCGCACCCTCGCCCTGCAGCGCGCCCTTGTAGACGACGTGGCTGCGGGTGCGGGGGGCGGTGTGGTCGACGAACAGGCGGTGCTCGATGTGCTGGCCGGCATCGGCGAAGTAGAGGCCGAGCGCCTCGACGGAGCCTCCCGGGCCTGCGTACTCGGCGGTGAAGTCGTGGCGCACCACGTCGCCGCCGAAGGAGACCGCCACGTGCTTGAGCGTGGCGTCACGGCCGACCTTGGCGTGCTGGCTGGAGTGGTGGACGGCGTCGTCGGCCCAGTCCTGCAGCGACACCACGGTCAGAGACGCGCCGTCACCGACGACGATCTCGACGTTGTCCGCGAGCGTCGCCGACCCCTCGAAGCGCACGACCACCGTGGCGTGGGAGAAGGCCCCGGCGCGGATCACCAGGTGACCCGCCGCGGCCCGCTCTGCCGAGAGCCCACGCAGCGTGACCACGGTCGGCTGGGCGACCTCGGCCTCCTGCGGGATGTCGACGAGATAGACCGCGGTCGCGGCCTCCCAGGCGCGGGCGCTGACGCGGTCGGTCGGCACCAGGCCCGAGGACCCGCGGGCCTCGTGGTCGGCGGCCACGCTGCCGGCGGTGACGCCCGGCGCCACCTCAGCCGTGACCTCGACGTCGGAGCCGTCGAGCGGGGCGTCGGCGTGCAGACCGCGCAGGCGCTTCAGCGGCGTGAACCGCCAGACCTCCTCACGACCGGTCGGCACCGGGTGGTCGGCGACCCTGAAGGATCCTTCCGGGTGCAGGTGGGACTCGACGCGCTCCATCTCGAGCGCGCTTGCGACAGCCGACATCAGCCGACGGCTCCTTCCATCTGAAGCTCGATGAGCCGGTTGAGCTCGAGGGCGTACTCCATCGGGAGCTCCTTGGCGATCGGCTCGACGAAGCCGCGCACGATCATCGCCATCGCCTCGTCCTGCTCCATGCCGCGCGACATGAGGTAGAACAGCTGGTCCTCGCTCACCTTCGACACACTGGCCTCGTGGCCCATCGACACGTCGTCCTCGCGGATGTCGACGTAGGGGTAGGTGTCCGACCGGCTGATCTGGTCGACCAGCAGCGCGTCGCACAACACGTTGGACTTCGAGCCGTAGGCGCCCTCGTTGATCTGGATCAGCCCGCGGTAGGACGTACGCCCGCCGCCGCGGGCCACCGACTTGGACAGGATCGAGGACGACGTGTGGGGCGCGGCGTGCACCATCTTGGCGCCGGCGTCCTGGTGCTGCCCCTCGCCGGCGAAGGCGATCGACAGCGTCTCGCCGCGGGCGTGCTCGCCCATCAGGTAGACGGCGGGGTACTTCATCGTCACCTTGGAGCCGATGTTGCCGTCGACCCACTCCATGGTCGCCCCGGCCTCGCACACCGCGCGCTTGGTGACCAGGTTGTAGACGTTGTTGGACCAGTTCTGGATCGTCGTGTAGCGGCACCGGCCGCCCTTCTTCACGATGATCTCGACCACCGCCGAGTGCAGCGAGTCACTGGAGTAGATCGGGGCGGTGCAGCCCTCGACGTAGTGCACGTAGGCGCCCTCGTCGACGATGATCAGCGTCCGCTCGAACTGCCCCATGTTCTCGGTGTTGATCCGGAAGTAGGCCTGCAGCGGGATGTCGACGTGGACCCCCGGCGGGACGTAGATGAACGAGCCACCCGACCACACGCTGGTGTTGAGCGCGGCGAACTTGTTGTCGCCGACCGGGATCACGGTGTTGAAGTACTCCTGGAACAGCTCCGGGTGGTCCTTCAGCGCGGTGTCGGTGTCCTTGAAGATGACGCCCTGCGCCTCGAGGTCCTCGCGGATCGAGTGGTAGACGACCTCCGACTCGTACTGCGCGGCGACGCCGGCCACCAGGCGCTGCTTCTCGGCCTCGGGGATGCCGAGCCTGTCGTAGGTGTTCTTGATGTCCTCCGGGAGGTCCTCCCAGCTCTGCGCCTGCTTCTCGCTGGACCGGACGAAGTACTTGATGTTGTCGAAGTCGATGCCACCGAGCTCGGCGCCCCAGGTGGGCATCGGCTTCTTGTCGAAGAGCCTCAGGCCCTTCAGGCGCAGGTCGAGCATCCACTGCGGCTCGCTCTTCTTGCCGGAGATGTCGCGGACCACCGCCTCGTTGAGGCCGCGCTGCGCGGTGGCGCCGGCCACGTCGGCGTCGTGCCAGCCGAACTCGTAGCGGCCGATCCCCTCGAGGCCGGGGTTGAGCTCTTCGATGGAGGTCATGGGGACGTCCCCTTCCGGTGGTCGTCGGTCAACAGGTCCGACCCGCGATCGGGGTCGGGGATGCAGGTGGTGCAGACGCCGTCGCCGTGGGCGATGGTCGCCAGGCGAGCGACGTGGGTGCCGAGCGCGCGGCTGATCGCCTCGGTCTCGGCCTCGCACAGCTCGGGGAACTCGTGGGCCACGTGGGACACCGGGCAGTGCTGCTGGCACAGCTGGTCGCCGATCACCGGCAGCTCGCGCGCGGTCGCGGCATAGCCCTCGTCGGTGAAGACGCGGGCCAGCGCCTCGGCGGGCGACAGCTCGGGGTGGGCCCCCGCCACGACTGCGTAGTCGCGCTCGATGAACGCCACCCGTCGCCGCGCGAACTCCGCGACGGCGTCGTGCCCGGCGGTCTCGGACAGGAACCGGAGCGCCTGGGCCGCCAGGTCGTCGTACTGCTGGACGAACTGGTCGCGGCCCGCCTCGGTGAGCGCGAAGACCCGTGCCGGCCGGCCTCTCCCGCGGTGGACCTGCGACTTCGGCTGCTGTGCCTCGGCCGCCCCGTCGGCGACCAGGTGGTCGAGGTGCCGGCGTACGGCGGCCGGCGTGAGGCCCAGCCGCTCGGCGAGGTCGACCGCGGAGCTGGGGCCGTTCTCGAGAATCGAGCGGGCCACCCGCTCTCGGGTCGGCGCGTCCTCCGGGGGCGCGGAGGCACCCTGGGCGGCAGCGTCGACGAATTCCACAACACCAGTGTGACGTTATTGCCTGGAGTGATTCAAGTAAGGGTCGCCTTAGTGCGCTGCCGCTCCGTCGGTCGAGAAGGTCCGGCGGGTCCGCTGTCGCGTGGCCCCGTTCGTGACGGGGCGGCTGGCGGCCGCTCCGGATCCGCGTGTTCCGGGCCGGTTCGTTCGCGCCGACGACACTCCGCCGGATCACGAGCGGGGCTCACCGTCCGGCGCAGCCACGGGCTACCTCCTCCCGCAAACCCGCCCCGGCGAGATTCCCAGCCACGCCGGGACGCCCGGCTGCACGCCCGCATGAGGCCTCGCGCGCACCTGGGCTCACGGCGCTAATCTCGGCTCGGGCCACTCGCACCAGAGCCGGCCCGACGGCTCCGGATGCCACCGCGTGACGAGCCTCTACCGTGCACCGCGATCCACCCAGCCACCGCTGTCCTGAGGAGAAACCGGATGACGCACCCGCCGACGGACCCATCGACGGGGCAAGGGGGCCACCGCCCCGGCTCGATCCTGGGCACCGCCGTACGCCGGGTGGAGGACCCCGAGCTGCTCACGGGCAGGGGCACGTTCGTCGCCAACCTGGCGGGGCCCGACACCACTCACGCGGTGCTGGTACGCAGCCCCTTCGCCCACGCGCTGATCACCGGCATCCACACCACCGGGGCCGCGGCGGCCCCGGGCGTCGTCGCGGTGCTCACCGGCCACGACGTCGACGGGATCACCGCGCCGAGCTTCGCCTCGGCCAACGCCCAGCTGAAGCGCCCGCTGATCACCGCCGACCGGGTGCGGTTCGTCGGCGAGCCGGTGGCGGTGGTGGTCGCGGAGACCCGCGCCCAGGCCGTCGACGCCGCGGAGCTGGTGGACGTCGACTACGACCCGCTGCCCGTCGCCGCCGACGTCGGACGTGCGCTCGGCGCCGGCGCCCCGCTGCAGTTCCCCGACCACGGCTCCAACATCGCCCGCGGCCAGCGCGACCCCGACGACAGCGACCCGCTCGACGGCGCCGACCACGTCGTCCGGCTCACCATGCACCACCAGCGGATCGCCACCAACCCGATCGAGGGCCACGCCGTGCTGGCCGACCCCACGACCGAGCCGTTCACGATCTGGCTCTCCACCCAGCACCCGCACGGCGCTCGCGACCAGGCCGCCGCCCTGCTGGGGCTCGAGAAGGAGCAGGTGCGGGTGGTGGCGCCGCACGTCGGCGGGGGGTTCGGCGGCAAGGCGGCGATGGCGGCCGAGCACGGCATCATCGTGGTGGCCGCCCGGCGCGCCGGCCGGCCGGTGCTGTGGTGGGAGACCCGCAGCGAGGCGCTCCTGTCGATGCACGGTCGCGACCAGATCCACTGGGCCGAGCTCGGGCTCGACGCCGACGGCGTCATCACCGGCCTGCGGCTGCGGGTGGCCGGCAACACCGGGGCGTACGCCGGCTTCGGCGGCGGCCTCGCGCTCGGGCCGACGTACCTCATGGCCACCGGCCCCTACCGTGTCCCGCGGCTGCGCTACGACGCCATCGCCGTGCTCACCAACACCGCCCCCAACGGCGCCTTCCGCGGCGCCGGGCGTCCCGAGGCCACCGCGCTGCTCGAACGACTCCTCGACCTCGCCGCCGACGAGCTCGACATCGCCTCCGAGGAGATCCGCCGGCGCAACCTGCTCGCCGCCGACGAGTTCCCCTACCGCACGCTGACCGGCGCCGACTACGACACCGGGGACTACCAGCGGGCGCTCGACGAGGTGATCCGGCTGGCCGACCTGGGCAGCCTGCGTGCCGAGCAGCGCCGCCGACGGGAGGCAGGTGAGTCCCAGCAGCTCGGCATCGGGCTCGCGACCTATGTCGAGGTCACCGGCTTCGGCGGTACCGAGTTCGGTGCCGTCCACGTCCACCAGGACGGGTCGGCCACCGTCCGCGCCGGCACCTCCGCTCACGGGCAGGGCCATGCGACGTCGTTCTCGATGATCGTGGCCGACCGGCTGGGCATCCCGCTGGAGCAGATCACCTACGAGCAGTCCGACACCTGTGCCGTGCGCAGTGGCGGTGGCACCGGTGGCTCGCGGTCCCTCCAGATGGGCGGCAGCGCGGTGAAGGCGGCGGCCGACGAGGCCTACGAGCGGGGTCTGGCCCGGGCCGCCGAGCTGCTCGAGGCCAGTCCCGACGACGTGACCCTCGGGGTCAGCGGCTTCGAGGTCGCCGGCGTGCCCGGCAGCACTGTCACGTGGGCAGACCTGGCCACCCGGGCCGCCGCTTCGGGTGAGCCGCTGCAGGTCGACCTCGACGTCCATCTGGAGGGCGCGACATTCCCCTTCGGCGCCCACGTCAGCGTCGTCGAGGTGGACACCGAGACCGGACACGTGACCCCGCTGCGCCACGTGGCGGTCGACGACGCCGGCCGGGTGCTGAACCCCCTCATCGTCGAGGGCCAGCAGCACGGCGGCACCGTCCAGGGGATGGCACAGGCCCTCTGGGAGGGCTTCGTGTACGACGGCCAGGGCACGCCGCTGACCTCCACCCTCGTCGACTACACCCTGCCCACCACCGCCGACGTGGTGCAGCTGGAGAGCACCACGATCGAGACCCCCACCCCCCGCAACCCGCTGGGCGCCAAGGGCATCGGTGAGTCCGGCACCATCGGCTCCACGCCGGCGGTCCACAACGCCGTCGTCGACGCGCTCTCCCCGCTGGGCGTCCGCCACGTCGAGATGCCGTGCACCCCGCACACCGTGTGGACCGCGATCCAGCAGGCGCGAGCCGGCACCCTCCCCGACGCCTGGCGCGAGCCGCCGCCCGACTTCGCCGACCAGCCGCCACGCCGGTCGCGCGCTCCGCGCGACGAGGCGCCCGAGATCTGAGAGGAGACCCCATGCTCGAGTCCGCACCGCGCCGTGTCGCCACCGTCTGGGGCGACGAGCACGACGCCGTCGACGCCGCCGTCCGGTGGGCCATCCACCGGGTGGTCCGTCCCACCAACCCCAAGGCGACCGCACGTCCCGCCGCCGACCTCGCCGAGGCCGCCGGCGACACCATCACCCCGGAGGGCATCGGCGCCGAGGGGGCGCTGCGGGTCTTCACCGAGATCCTGGAGCCCGCCACCCGCGCTCAGGACGACCCGATGAACCTCGCCTACGTGCCCGCCGCCCCCACCCGAGCCGCCATCGCCTTCGACCTGGTCACCTCCAGCGCCAACATCTTCGGCGGGATCTGGGAGGCCGGTGCCGGGGCCATCTGGGCGGAGAACCAGGCCCTCCGCTGGATCGCCGACCTGCTCGGCTGGGGCCCGGAGGCGATGGGCTGCTTCGTCTCCGGCGGCACCACCGGCAACCTCTCCGCGCTGGCCGCGGCTCGTCACCGGGCGCTGACCGCGCGCGGCTCCCGCCCCGTCGAGGGCTGGCAGATCGCCGCGTCCGCCGGCGCCCACTCCTCCATCGCGGCCGCCGCCAGGATCCTCGACGTCGAGGTGATCGACGTGCCCGAGGACGAGCACGGCCATCTCACCGGTGAGGCGCTGCGCGAGGTGGTCACCGACACCAGCCGGGTGTTCGCCGTGGTTGCCTCCGCCGGCACCACCAACGCCGGCCTCATCGACGACCTCCACGGGATCGCCGACTTCTGCGACGAGCACCGGATCTGGCTCCACGTCGACGGCGCCTACGGCGGAGCCGGCCTGGTCTCCCCCACCCTCCGCCCGCAGTACGACGGCATCGAGCGCGCCGACAGCTTCATCGTCGACCCGCACAAGTGGCTGTTCGCGCCCTACGACTGCTGTGCGCTGGTCTACCGCAACGGCACCTCGGCCACCGAGGCCCACGCCCAGCACGCCAGCTATCTCGACCAGGTCGACCGCGACGCCGCCAACCCCGCCGACCTGGCGATCCACCTCTCCCGCCGGGTCCGCGGCCTGTCGCTGTGGTTCAGCCTGGCCACGCACGGCACCGACCGCTACGCCGCCGCCGTCGACCGCACCGTGGCCATCGCCCGCGAGGTGGCCGACGGCATTGCGGCGACACCCCACCTGCGGCTGCTCAAGGCCCCGGAGCTGACGGTGATGCTGTTCGAAAGGCCCGGCTGGACCGCGGAGGACTACCGCCAGTGGTCCGATGACCTCGCCAAGGCCGGTGTGATGCTGTGCGTGCCGACCCAGTGGCAGGGTCGTCCGGTGCTGCGGCTGGTCTTCGTCAACCCCGAGACCGACCCGCAGCAGGTGCTGACCGTGCTCCGCGAGACGCTCACCCCCACGCATCACGTCCCGGCCTGACGGCACGCCCGACCTCTCGGCGTGCTCTCAGCCACCGCTTCCTAGACTGGCAGGGTGCCCCCCTCCTCCGCCGGCCCGGCGGTCGTCGTCGACGCCCTGGTCATGCGCTACGGCGCCACCACCGCGGTCGACGGGCTCAGCCTCGAGGTGGCCCGGCACACCATCACCGCCGTGCTCGGCCCCAACGGCGCGGGCAAGACCACCACCATCGAGACCTGTGAGGGCTACCGGCGACCTCAGCAGGGCAGCGTGCGAGTGCTCGGTCTGGACCCGCAGCGGGACCACCGCGCGCTGGTGCCGCGGATCGGCGTGATGCTGCAGCAGGGCGGGGCCTGGGGTGCCGCCCGCGCCGAGGAGATGCTCCGCCACCTGGCCCGGTTGCATGCCCACCCCCTCGATGTCGACATGCTCGTGGAGCGTCTGAGCCTCCAGGACTGCGGCCGGACGCCGTACCGCCGGCTCTCGGGCGGCCAGCAGCAGCGGCTCGGCATGGCGATGGCCGTCGTGGGCCGACCGGAGCTGGTCTTCGTCGACGAGCCGACCGCGGGCATGGACCCGCACGCCCGGCGGGCCACCTGGCAGCTGCTGCAGGACCTCCGCACCGACGGCGTCACCGTCGTCCTCACCACCCACCACATGGAGGAGGCCGAGCGGCTCGCCGACACGGTGCACATCGTCGACCACGGGCGCCTGGTCGCCTCGGGGACCCCCGCAGAGCTCACCGGCGACGGCGCCCGCACCCTGGAGGACGTGTTCCTCGCCGTCACCCCTCGAGAGCCGCGATGAGCACCTTCACCCCGCAGCCCGGGGCCGCACCGCTGAGCCGCCAGGTCGCCGCCCAGACGACGATGGAGGCGCGGCTGCTGCTCCGCAACGGCGAGCAGCTGCTGCTGGCCCTGGTCATCCCGGTGCTGGTGCTGGTGGGCGCCGTCCTCGGTGCGGAGAGGCTCGGGCTCGACCTGGCCCACCCCGCCGTCGACGCGTTCACGCCCGGGGTGCTGGCGCTGGCGGTGCTGTCGTCGTCGTTCACCTCGCTGGCCATCATGACCGGGTTCGAGCGCCGCTACGGCGTGCTCAAGCGGCTCGGTGCCTCTCCTCTCCCGCGATCCGGGCTGCTGCTCGGCAAGGTGGGCGCGCTCGCCGTCGTGGAGGTCGTCCAGGCCGTGGTCATCGGCGGTGTGGGCCTGGCGCTCGGCTGGCGGCCCCTGGCCGGCGGCATCCCCCTCGCAGTGCTGGTCGCCCTCCTCGGGACGTTCGCCTTCGCCGCGCTCGGGCTGCTGCTGGCCGGCGTGCTGCGGGCCGAGGCCACCCTGGCCGCCGCCAACCTCGTCTACCTCCTGCTCCTTGCCGGCGGTGGCGTGGTGCTGCCGAGCTCGTCGTACGGCGCCGCGTCCGGCGTCGTCTCCTGGCTGCCCTCGGCGGCGCTCGGCGACGGCATGCGGGCCGCTCTGCTCGACGGCACGGTCCCCGGGCGAGAGCTCGTCGTGCTCCTGATGTGGGGCGCCGCCGCCGCCGCTCTCACCGCCCGGACGTTCCGATGGGAGTGACGTCGACCGAGCGGGTCGACAGGCTCACCTGGGTCCGCCGCTGGGCCTGGGCGACGTTGCTCGCCAACATCGGCCTGGTCGTGACCGGCGGCGCCGTTCGGCTGACCGGGTCCGGGCTCGGCTGCCCGACCTGGCCGCGCTGCACCGAGGAGTCGTTCACCCCGCACGGCGCCATGGGCATCCACGAGGCGATCGAGTTCGGCAACCGGATGCTGACCTTCGTCCTGGTCGCGATCGCGGTCGGCACGTTCGTGACCGCCCTGCGCAGCGGCCGGCGCGACCTCACCCGGCTCTCGGTCGTGCTCGCACTCGGCATCCCGGCCCAGGCCGTCATCGGCGGCATCACCGTGCTCACCGACCTCAACCCCTGGGTCGTCTCGCTGCACCTGATGTGCTCGCTGGCCATCATCGCCTTGGCCGTGCTGCTGATCCGGCGCATCGACCGACCGGCCTCGCCACCGCTGCGCGACAGCGCGACGCTGCTCGCGTGGACGACGTACGCCGTCGCCTGGGTCGTCCTCTACGTCGGCACCGTCGTGACCGGCTCGGGCCCGCACGCGGGCGACGCCGACTCCCCGCGCAACGGTCTCGACCCGCTCCAGGTGAGCCAGCTGCACGCCGACGTGGTGTTCCTGCTGCTCGGCCTCAGCGTCGGGCTGTGGCTGATCCTGCGCGGCCAGCCCGCGGCCACCTCGGCGGCCCGCGCCGCGCTGGTGGTGCTGCTGGTCGAGGTCGCCCAGGGGGCGATCGGCTTCGTGCAGTACTTCACCGACCTGCCCGAGGTGCTCGTCGGGCTGCACATGCTCGGTGCGGCGCTGCTCACCGCCACGCTCACCCATGCACTGCTCGAGACCCGGGAGCGCCCACGCGGGGTGCTACCCGGGTCCGAGCGAGGGTGACGGCGGCTGCCTGCACCCCCGTGACCAGACCCGCCGCCGTCATCAGGTCAGACGCGCCGGCGCGGCCATCGGTTGCCTCTCCCGCCGAAAGCCTCACCTGCGCCCGCTCAGCGCAGCAGCGGGTCGACGGCGACGCCGACGAAGAGCAGCGCGAGGTAGAGGTTGGAGACGTGGAACAGCCGCATCGGCTGGATCACCGACAGGTCCTCGGTGCCCCGGGCCCGCCGCCACAGCCCGTAGGCCTCCACCACCATCACCGCGCCGAGCACGACGGCGACCACCGGATAGAGCCAGCCGGTGCCACCGACCGGCCAGAACATCAGCGACATCGCCACGGTCGCCCAGGTGTAGAGCACGACCTGGCGGCCGACCTCGCGGGCGGGCGCCACCACCGGCAGCATCGGCACGTCGACCCCGGCGTAGTCCTCGCGGTAGCGCAGGGCCAGCGCCCAGGTGTGCGGCGGCGTCCAGAGGAACACCACCAGGAACAGCACCACCGGCGGCCAGGCCAGCTCGTCGGTCACCGCGGTCCACCCGATCAGCGCCGGGAAGCACCCGGCCAGGCCGCCCCAGACGATGTTCTGCGTGGTCCGTCGCTTCAGCAGCATGGTGTAGACGACGAGGTAGAACGCCTCGGCGAGCAGCGCGAGCCCGGCCGAGAGCCAGTTGACCCAGATCGCCAGGACCGCGGTCGCCGCCACGCCGAGCACCAGACCGAACACCAGTGCGGATGCGGGCGAGACGATGTGGCGCGGCAGCGCACGGCGGCGGGTGCGGCGCATCTGTTCGTCGATGTCGCGGTCGTAGACGCAGTTGAGCGCGTTGGCCGAGCCCGCCGACAGCGTCCCCCCGACGACGGTCGCGAGCACCAGCCCCAGCGGCGGGATGCCCTCGGCCGCGAAGAACATCACCGGCACCGTGGTGAGCAGCAGCAGCTCGATCACCCGGGGCTTCATCAGGCCGACGTACGCCGCGACGACATCGCGCACCCCGGCCCTGGGGACCGCCCCGGCCTCGCCCGCACCGGGCCCGTCCGTCGACGCGGCCTCGGCATGCGAATGGCCGACGTGGGTCACGGGTACCTCGTTCGAGCGGGACGGCGAAGCTGTCACCCGGCCACGGGACAGCTCCGGCGGCCGGCCTCCTGGGACAGTGGTCGAGTCTATCTCCCGCCGTGAGTAGGCTCGTCCCGACCCGTGACCCACGCTTCCAGAAGAGGACTCTCCGTGACACCTCCCGCCGCCAAGACGTCCCGCGCGAAGGCGCCCCGCCTCGACTGGAGTGCGATCGACGACCGTGCGGTCGACACGGCCCGAGCCTTGGCGATGGACGCCGTGCAGAAGGTCGGCAACGGCCACCCAGGCACCGCGATGAGCCTGGCCCCTGCGGCATACCTGCTCTTCCAGAAGGTGATGAGGCACGACCCGACCGACCCGACGTGGGAAGGCCGCGACCGGTTCGTGCTGTCGGCGGGCCACTCCTCGATCACGCTCTACACCCAGCTCTACCTCGGCGGGTTCGGGCTCGAGCTCGCCGACCTCAAGGCGCTGCGCACCTGGGGCTCGCTCACCCCCGGCCACCCCGAGCACGGTCACACCAGGGGCGTCGAGACCACCACCGGCCCCCTGGGCCAGGGCGTCGCCAACGCGGTCGGCATGGCGCTGGCCGCGCGACGCAAGCGCGGCATGTACGACCCCGACGCCAAGCCCGGCTCCAGCGTCTTCGACCACGACGTCTACAGCATCTGCAGCGACGGCGACCTGGAGGAGGGCGTCAGCGCCGAGGCCGCGTCGTTTGCCGGGCACCAGCAGCTCGGCAACCTGACGCTGGTCTACGACCTCAACCGGATCTCCATCGAGGGCGACACCACCATCGCCTTCAGCGAGGACGTCGGCAAGCGCTTCGAGGCCTACGGCTGGCACGTCCAGCACGTGAGGTTCACCAAGGACGTCACGAAGGGCCAGGACTACCACGAGGACATCCCCGCTCTGTGGGAGGCGATCCAGCAGGCCAAGGCGGTCACCGACAAGCCGAGCATGATCGTGCTGCACACGATCATCGCCTGGCCGGCGCCCCACGCCCAGAACACCGGCGCCTCGCACGGGTCGGCGCTGGGTGCGGAGGAGGTGGCGGCCACCAAGCAGGTGCTCGGGCTCGACCCCGAGAAGACCTTCGCCGTCGCCCGCGACGTGCTCGGCCACACCCGCAAGCTCAAGCTGCGCGGCAAGGACCAGCACCGGGCCTGGAAGGCCGAGTTCAAGGCGTGGGCCAAGGCCAACCCCGAGAGCGCCGCCCTGCACCGCCGGTTGAGCACCCTGAGCCTGCCCGACGGCTGGACCAAGGCGCTGCCGACGTTCAAGCCCGACCCGTCGGGCCTCTCGACGCGGAAGGCCTCCGGCGCGGTGCTCAACGCGATCGCCGCTGACCTCCCCGAGCTCTGGGGCGGCTCCGCCGACCTGGCTGAGTCCAACAACACGACGCTCGAGGACCACCCCTCGGTGACGCCCAGCCAGTGGCAGACCGAGAGCTGGCAGGGCTCCCCGTACGGCCGGGTGCTGCACTTCGGCATCCGCGAGCACGCCATGGGCGCGATGATGAACGGCGTCGCCCTGTCCGGCGGCACCCGCATCTTCGGCGGCACCTTCCTGGTCTTCTCCGACTACATGCGCCCCGCCGTGCGACTCGCCGCCCTGATGGGACTCCCGGTGACCTACGTCTGGACCCATGACTCGATCGGGCTCGGCGAGGACGGCCCCACCCACCAGCCGGTGGAGCACCTGGCGGCGCTCCGCGCCATCCCCGGTCTCGATGTGGTCCGGCCCGCCGATGCCGCCGAGACGGCCGTCTGCTGGCGCAGCATCCTCGAGCACACCGACCGCCCCGCCGGTCTCGCGCTGACCCGTCAGAACGTCCCGCTGTGGCCGCATGGCAAGGACGGCTTCGCCTCCGCCCGCGGCGCCGCCAAGGGCGGCTATGTGCTGCTGGATGCCGAGGGCGGCGACCCCGACGTGATCCTCGTCGCCACCGGGTCAGAGGTGCAGCTCGCCGTCGAGGCGCGCTCCCTGCTCGCTCGCCGCGGGGTGCGTGCCCGCGTCGTGTCGATGCCCTGCCGCGAGTGGTTCGACGCCCAGTCCCGTCGCTATCGCGACACGGTGCTGCCGCCCTCGGTGAAGGCGCGGGTGAGCGTCGAGGCGGGCGTCGCGCAGGGCTGGCGCGAGGTGGTCGGCGACGCCGGCCGCTGCGTGTCGCTCGACCACTTCGGTGCCTCCGCCGACTACCAGACCGTCTACCAGCAGTTCGGCCTCACCGCGCAAGCCGTCACCAAGGCCGCCCGCGAGAGCATCGCCGCAGCCGGGGCCTGACGCCACGCCGGCTGTCCATCGACCGACGAAGGAGCACCATGGCCGACGTACTGCAGCAGCTGTCCGACGAGGGTGTGTCGATCTGGCTCGACGACCTCTCCCGTGAGCGTCTCGAGACCGGCAACCTCGCCGACCTCGTCGAGCACCGCTCCGTGGTCGGCGTGACGACCAACCCGACGATCTTCCAGGGCGCGCTCGGCGACGGCGAGCGGTACGACGCCCAGGTGCGCGAGCTGGCCGCGCAGGGCGCCGGCGTCGACGCCACCGTCTTCGCACTGACCACGACCGACGTCCGCAACGCCTGCGACCTGCTGCGGCCGGTGTGGGAGGCCAGCGAGGGCGTCGACGGCCGGGTGTCGATCGAGGTCGCCCCGGACCTGGCCCACGACACCGAGGGCACCCTGGCCTCGGCTCGAGAGCTGTGGGCGGCGGTCGACCGGCCCAACGCCTACATCAAGATCCCCGGCACGCCCGAGGGATGGCCGGCGATCACCCAGGCGCTCGGTGAGGGCATCTGCGTCAACGTCACCCTGATCTTCGGCCTCGACCAGTACCGCCACGTGATGGAGGCCTACGTCGCCGGGCTCGAGCTCGCCCGCGACAACGGGGTCGACCTGTCCACGCTCCACTCCGTGGCGTCGTTCTTCGTCTCCCGCGTCGACACCGAGGTCGACAAGAGGCTCGAGGCCGTCGGCGCCGACTCGGGACTGCGAGGCAAGGCCGGCATCGCCAACGCCCGGCTCGCCTTCCGTGCGTTCGAGGAGTTCTTCACCGGCGAGCGCTGGGAGGCCCTGGCGGCAGCGGGGGCGCGCTCCCAGCGGCCGCTGTGGGCCTCCACCGGGGTGAAGAACCCCGACTACGACGACACGATGTACGTCGTCGACCTGGCCGTCGACCACACGGTCAACACCATGCCCGAGAAGACCCTGGAGGCGGTCGCCGACCACGGGGTCTTCAAGGGCGACCAGGTCCGTCCCCACTACGCCGACGCGGCGGCCCACCTCGAGGCGCTGGCCGCGGCCGGGGTCGACTACGACGACGTGATCGCCGTGCTGATCCGCGAGGGCGTCGACAAGTTCGTCGCCTCGTGGCACGAGCTGCTCGACACCGTCCGCGCCAGCCTCGAGGCCGCGGTGACCACGTCATGACCCCGCCCGTCGAGGTGACGGCCACCGACGCCTGGGCCCGGCTGACCGAGCTGGCGGCCGGGTTCCGGCCCGACCTACGGGCCTGGTTCGCCAACGACCCCGAGCGGGTCACCCGCCTGTCGTTCACCGCGGCCGACCTGCATGTCGACCTCTCCAAGAACCTCCTCGACGACGACGTTCTCTCGGCGCTGCTGGCACTGGCCGACGAGGTCGGCCTCGTCGAGCGGCGCGAGGCGATGTTCACCGGTGAGCGGATCAACGTGACCGAGGGCCGGGCGGTGCTGCACACGGCGCTACGGGCGCCTCGCGACGCGGTCGTCGAGGTCGACGGCCGCGACGTGGTCGCGGGCGTCCACGAGGTGCTCGACCGGGTCTACGCGTTCGCCGACCAGGTGCGCTCCGGCTCCTGGACCGGGGTCACGGGTCGCCGCATCGCGACGGTCGTCAACATCGGGATCGGCGGCTCCGACCTCGGTCCGGTGATGGCCTACGAAGCGCTGGAGCCCTACGTGCAGGACGGCCTCGAGTGCCGCTTCGTGAGCAACATCGACCCCACCGACCTCGCGCAGAAGGTCGCCGACCTCGACCCCGAGACCACGCTCTTCATCGTCGCCAGCAAGACCTTCACCACCCTCGAGACGCTCACCAACGCCCGCCTCGCCCGCGACTGGCTGTGGCAGGGGCTCCAGCAGGCCGGCGCGATCGACGACGCCGACGACGCTCGCCGCCGGGCAGTGGCCCGCCACTTCGTGGCCGTCTCGACGGCGCTCGACAAGGTCGAGGACTTCGGCATCGACCCGAGCAACGCTTTCGGCTTCTGGGACTGGGTGGGTGGGCGCTACTCCCTCGACTCCGCGATCGGGACTTCCCTGGCTGTCGCCATCGGTCCCGCTCGCTTCGCCGACCTGCTGGCCGGGATGCACGCCATCGACGAGCACTTCCGGTGCACCGAGCTGGCCCACAACGTCCCGGCGCTGATGGGCCTGCTCAACGTCTGGTACGCCACCTTCCTGGGCGCCGACACCCACGCGGTGCTTCCCTACGCGCAGCTGCTGCACCGTTTCCCGGCCTACCTCCAGCAGCTGACCATGGAGTCCAACGGCAAGCGCGTGCGCTGGGACGGTAGCCCGGTCACCACCGGCACCGGCGAGGTCTTCTGGGGCGAGCCCGGCACCAACGGCCAGCACGCGTTCTACCAGCTGATCCACCAGGGCACCCGCCTGGTCCCGGCCGACTTCATCGCGGTCGCGCAGCCGGCCTACCCCCTCCGCGACGGCGACACCGACGTCCACGAGCTGTTCCTGGCCAACTTCTTCGCCCAGACCAAGGCGCTGGCCTTCGGCAAGACCGCCGACGAGGTGCGCGCCGAGGGCACCGCCGAGCAGATCGTCCCCGCCCGCGTCTTCCCGGGCAACAGGCCGACCACCTCGATCATGGCGCCGGCCCTCACGCCGTCGGTGCTCGGCCAGCTGATCGCGCTCTACGAGCACCTCACCTTCACCCAGGGCATCGTCTGGGGCATCGACAGCTTCGACCAGTGGGGCGTCGAGCTCGGGAAGCAGCTCGCCCTGCAGGTCACCCCCGCCGTCGCGGGCGACGCCGAGCGGCTCGCCGAGCAGGACCCATCGACGCGCGCGCTGGTCAGCTACTACCGGGAGCACCGCTCGTGACGTGGGACAACCCACTCCGGGACCCCCAGGACCGCCGGCTGCCACGGATCGCCGGTCCCTGCAGCATGGTGCTGTTCGGCGTCACCGGCGACCTGTCCCGCAAGAAGGTGATGCCCGCGATCTACGACCTCGCCAACCGCGGGCTGCTGCCCCCCGGCTTCTCCCTCGTCGGCTTCGCCCGTCGCGACTGGGCCGACCAGGACTTCGCCCAGATCGTCCGCGACAACGTGCGCGAACACGCCCGCACGGAGTTCCGCGAGGAGGTCTGGGGGCAGCTGGCGGAGGGATTCCGGTTCGTGCCCGGCGACTTTGCCGACGACCTCGCCTTCGACCGGCTGCGGCGCACCATCGAGGAGCTCGACGTGGTGCGCGGCACGGGCGGCAACCACGCCTTCTACCTCTCCATCCCGCCGAAGTTCTTCGGGTCGGTGATCCAGCAGCTCCAGGAGCACGGCCTGGCCGAGGCTCCGGCCCACGGGATCCCGTCGGGCACGACGGAGGGCCCCTGGCGTCGCGTGGTCGTGGAGAAGCCGTTCGGGCACGACCTCGAGTCGGCACGTGAGCTCAACGACATCCTCCACCAGGTGTTCCCCAATGGTTCGATCTTCCGGATCGACCACTATCTCGGCAAGGAGACGGTCCAGAACATCCTGGCGATGCGGTTCGCCAACGAGCTGTTCGAGCCGTTGTGGAACGCCAAGTACGTCGACCACGTGCAGATCACGATGGCCGAGGACTTCGGCATCGGGGGCCGCGCCGGCTACTACGACGGTGTCGGGGCCGCGCGCGACGTGATCCAGAACCATCTGCTGCAGCTGATGGCCCTGGTCGCCATGGAGGAGCCGACGTCCTTCGACGCCGACATGCTCCGGCAGGAGAAGACCAAGGTGCTGTCATCGGTGCGGCTGCCGCGACGGCTCGACCTCACCACCGCGCGTGGCCAGTACGCCCCTGGCTGGGCCGGCGGCGTGGAGGTGCCGGGCTACTGCGAGGAGGAGGGGATCTCCGCCAGCTCGACGACCGAGACCTTCGCCGCCATCACCCTCGACATCGACAACCGCCGCTGGGCCGGGGTGCCGTTCTACCTCCGCACCGGCAAGCGGCTCGGCCGGCGGGTCACCGAAGTGGCTGTGGTGTTCAAGCGCGCGCCGCACCTGCCCTTCGCGGTGTCGGCCACCGAAGAGCTCACCCAGAACGCCCTGGTGATCCGGATCCAGCCCGACGAGGGGCTCACCCTGCGGTTCGGCTCGAAGGTGCCCGGCACCGCGATGGAGATCCGCGACGTGAGCATGGACTTCGCCTACGGCGGATCCTTCACCGAGGCCTCTCCCGAGGCCTACGAGCGGCTGATCCTCGACGTCCTGCTCGGTGACCCACCGCTGTTCCCACGACACGAGGAGGTCGAGCTCTCCTGGAAGATCCTCGACCCGATCCTCGACTACTGGGAGCGCAAGGGACAGCCGGAGCAGTACCCCGCCGGCAGCTGGGGCCCGGCGTCGGCCGACGCGATGCTGACCCGTGACGGACGCACCTGGAGGCGCCCATGAGAGAGCTGGTCGACACCGACTCCGCCGAGATCGCCGCCGAGTTCATCCGGCACCGCATCCATGCCGGCAGCCCCGCCATGGGCATGGTGATGACGTTGGTCATCGTCGTCGACGAGGACGGCGCCCACGACGCGATGGCGGCGGCGCAGCGCGCCTCGCACGAGCATCCCGCTCGGGTGCTCGGCGTGATCCTCGGGTCCGCCCGAGGAGCGGCGCACGTCAACGCCCAGGTGGGCGTCGGGGCCGGCTGGACCGGCGAGACGGCGCTGATCCGGCTGGCCGGGCGCCGTCGTGCACCACCCCGAGTCCGTCGTGCTCCCGCTGCTGCTGCCCGACTCCCCCGTCGCTGTCTGGTGGCCCAGCGACCACCCCGCGGACCCCGCCGACGACCCGCTCGGCCGCCTCGGGCAGCGGCGCATCACCGACGCAGCCTTCGTGTCGCGCGGCAAGACCAAGGCGATCTTCTCCCAGTGCGCGGCCTACGCCCCCGGCAACACCGACCTGGCCTGGACCCGCCTGACCCCGTGGCGGGCGCTGCTCGCGGCCGCGCTCGACCAGCACCCGGTCAAGGTCACCGGTGCCAGCGTGACGGCCGAGCGGATCAGCCCCAGCGCCGAGCTGCTGAGTGCCTGGCTCACCGACCGGCTCAAGGTCTCGGTCGAGCGGCACTCCTCCCGCGGGCCGGGCATCACCGAGGTGGTCCTGGACACCGTCGACGGCCCGATCAGCATCTCCCGCACCGACGGCACGCTGGCCACCTTCGCTTCTCCGGGACAGCCCGACCGGCCGGTCGCGCTCAAGCGGCGGAACCTGCCCGACCTGCTCGCCGAAGAGCTGCGCCGCCTCGACGAGGACGACATCTATGCCCGCACCGCCAAGCGGCTGGTCGCGCTCCACCAGAAGGACGAGCAGGCGAGCGCCCGACGTGAGAAGGCCCGCTCGTGAGCACCGTCCGCCGCTTCGCCGGCGGAGAGCAGCTGGCAGCGGAGGTGGCCGCCGACCTGGTGTCAGCCCTGGCTGCAGCTCAGGGGGAGGGTCGCGAGCCGCACATCGCGCTCACCGGCGGCACGATCGCCGTCGCCATCCACCGTGAGCTGGGCCGGATCGGCCCGTCGTCGAGCGTCGACTGGAGCCAGGTGCACGTCTGGTGGGGCGACGAGCGGTTCGTCGAGCCCACCAGTGACGACCGCAACGCCCGCGAGGCGCGTGCCGACTTCCTCGACGTCGTCGGGATCCCGCCCGAGCAGGTGCACGAGATGCCCTCGACGCTGGGAGCGTTGGACGTCCATGCGGGTGCCGCTGCCTACGCACGGCGTCTCCGCGATGCCGGAGCCTGGGAGTTCGAGGTGGTGATGCTGGGCGTCGGTCCCGACGGCCACGTCGCCTCGCTGTTCCCCGGCTTCCCGCAGCTGCGCAGTGACGACATCGCCGTGGGGGTGACCGGTTCCCCCAAGCCGCCTCCGGAGCGGATCTCGCTCACGCTGCCGGCGCTCAACCGCACCCGGCGGGCGTGGTTCGTCGTGTCGGGATCCGCCAAGGCCGAGGCGGTGGCCACGGCACACGCGCAGGCAGAGACACCCACCGACCCCGACCGGGACGACCGGCTGCCGGCCGCGCGCGTGCAGGGCCGCCTCGAGACCGTGTGGTACGCCGACGACGACGCCGCCGCCCGCCTGGACTGACGGCTCCGGGGCTCCCGCGAGTCCGCTAGAAGACGATGTCGCCCGACTTGCGGCGACTGCGGAGCAGCTGCACCGCCTCGTTGAGGATGTCCTTCGCCTCAGCGTCGGAGCGGCGCTCCTTCACATAGGCGAGGTGGGTCTTGTACGGCTCGATCCGCGGCGGCGGAGGAGGGTTGTCCTCGTCCCTCGACGCGGGCAGTCCGCACTTGGGACAGTCCCAGGAGTCCGGCACCGCGGCCTCCACGGCGAACGTCACGACCGAACGGTGTTGATGGGCGCAGAAGTATGCGACGGCCTGTCGCGGCGCGGCTTCGCCCCGCTCGGCCTCTCCCATGGGACCAGCACCCACCCGGCTCCCACGAATCGCGTTTCCTCCACCAGCCAACGCGAGCATCCTTTCAGAGGTAGCACTTCGGATCAGTGACCAGGCAGGCAGCCGGGTTCACTAGTAGGCGTAGAGCAGCCCGAGTGCGACGACGCACGCGAACCACACCAAGCCGATCCCGACCGTCAGCCGGTCGAGGTTGCGCTCGGCGACCGACGAGCCCCCCAGGGAGCTCGACATACCACCACCGAACATGTCCGAGAGGCCTCCCCCGCGGCCCTTGTGCAGAAGCACCAGCACGATCATCAGCGCGCTGCAGATCATGAGCAAGATCGTCAGGACAAGTGTCACGGTGGGAAAGCCTACGTCACGCTTCGCGGATCACAGGATCGGCATGTCGTAAAACCTGCAGATGCCGCCGAACTCGTCGGCCTGCAGGCTCGCGCCACCCACGAGGCAGCCGTCCACGTCGGGCTTGTCCATGATCCCCGCGACGTTGGCGGCCTTGACCGAGCCGCCGTAGAGGATGCGGATGCCGTCGGCGGCCGCGTCGCCATGGGTCTCTCGGACCCGCTCCCGGATCGCCGCGCAGACCTCCTGCGCGTCGTCGGGAGTAGCGACCTCGCCGGTGCCGATCGCCCACACCGGCTCGTAGGCGACGACCATGTCGGCGAGCTGCTCGGCGCTGAACCCGGCCAGCGACCCGTCGACCTGGGCGAGCGTGTAGGGCACGTGCTCGCCGGCCTGGCGGACCTCGAGCCCCTCACCGACGCAGACGATCGGCGTCATGCCGGCCGTGTGCGCGGCGTGCGCCTTGGCGTTGACCGTCTCGTCGCTCTCCGTGTGGTACTCGCGGCGCTCGCTGTGTCCCACGACGACGTAGGAGCAGCCGAGCTTGGCGAGCATGGCTGCGGAGATCTCACCGGTGTAGGCGCCACTCTCGTGCACCGAGACGTCCTGGGCGGCGTACTTCACCGAGAGCCGGTCGCCGTCGACGAGGGTCTGCACCGACCGCAGGTCGGTGTAGGGCGGCACCACGACGACCTCGGCCTTGTCGTAGTCGTGCTTCTTGTCCGACAGCGTCCAGGCGAGCTTCTGGACGAGCACCACCGCTTCCTGGTGGTTGAGGTTCATCTTCCAGTTCCCCGCCATCAGCGGGGTGCGGGAGCCAGTCATGGGTTCCTTTCGAAGGGCGGGACAGCCGGGCGCGGGTCAGCCGCGCTCGAGGACGGCGATGCCGGGCAGCTCCTTGCCCTCGAGGAACTCGAGGCTGGCGCCGCCACCGGTGGAGATGTGGCCGAAGGCGGCGTCGTCGAAGCCGAGGGTCCGCACCGCGGCGGCAGAGTCGCCGCCGCCGACCACCGACAGCCCGGGGACGCCGGTCAGCGCCTCCGCGACCGCGCGGGTGCCATCGGCGAACGCCGGGATCTCGAAGACGCCCATCGGGCCGTTCCAGAACACCGTCTGCGCGTCGGCGAGCGCCGCCGCGAAGGCGGCACCCGACTCGGGCCCGATGTCGAGCCCGAGCGCGTCGGCCGGGATCGCGTCGGCCGCCACCACCTGGGGCTGCGGCTCGCGCTCACCCGACGGGAAGGCCGTGTCCACCACGATGTCCGTCGGCAGCACGATCTCCACGCCGGTGTCAGCAGCGCGCTGCAGGTAGCTCCGACAGGTGTCGAGCTGGTCCTCCTCGAGCAGGCTCTTGCCGACCTCGTGGCCCTGGGCCGCGAGGAAGGTGAAGACCATCCCGCCGCCGATCAGCAGCCGGTCGGCCTTGCCGAGCAGGTTGTCGATGACCCCGAGCTTGTCGGAGACCTTCGAGCCGCCGAGCACCACGACGTAGGGCCGCGCCGGGTCGACGGTGAGCCGACGCAGCACGTCGACCTCCTTGGCGACCAGCCCGCCCATCGCCGCAGGCAGCCGCAGCGCCACGTCGTAGACCGAGGCCTGCTTGCGGTGCACCACGCCGAAGCCGTCGGAGACGAACGCGTCGGCCAGGGCCGCCAGCTGGTCGGCGAAGACGCCGCGCACGGCGTCGTCCTTGCTGGTCTCGCCCTCGTTGAACCGGACGTTCTCCAGCACCGCCACCTGGCCGTCGCCGAGCGCGTCCACGACCTGCGTGGGCGCTCTCCCCGACGGTGTCGGTGGCGAAGGCCACCTCCTGGCCGAGCAGCTCGCCCAGACGGGCGGCCACGGGTGCGAGGGAGTACGCCGGGTCAGGCGCACCCTTGGGGCGGCCGAGGTGAGCGGTGACGACCACCCGAGCGCCGGCGTCGACCAGCTCCCGGATGGTCGGGATGCTCGCCCGGATCCGGCCGTCGTCGGTGATCGTGGTGCCGTCGAGCGGGACGTTGAGGTCCGAGCGGACCAGCACGCGCTTGCCGCGCGACGTCACCCAGGGACGCGAGGTCCGACACGAGAGGATCCTCTCCGGCTCAGAGCGAGGCGCCGACGTGCAGCGTCAGGTCGATCAGCCGGTTGGAGTAGCCCCACTCGTTGTCGTACCAGCCGACGACCTTGACCTGGTTGCCGATGACCTTGGTCAGCCCCGCGTCGAAGATGCACGACGACGGGTCGGTCACGATGTCGGCGGAGACGATCGGGTCCTCGGTGTACCTCAGGAAGCCCGCCAGCGGCCCGGAGTCCGCGGCCGCCTTGATGATCGCGTTGACCTCCTCGACCGTGGTCTCGCGACCGGCCTCGAAGGTGAGGTCGGTGGCCGAGCCGGTCGGGGTCGGGCACGCGCAGCGCGTAGCCGTCGAGCTTGCCCTTCAGGTCGGGCATGACCAGGCCGATCGCCTTGGCCGCCCCGGTCGAGGTCGGGATGATCGAGAGCGCGGCGGCGCGGGCCCGGCGCAGGTCGCGGTGCGGACCGTCCAGCAGGTTCTGGTCGGAGGTGTAGGCGTGGATCGTGGTCATCAGCCCCTTGACGATGCCGAGCTCGTCGTGGAGCGCCTTGGCCATCGGCGCCAGGCAGTTGGTCGTGCACGACGCGTTGGAGATGACGTGGTGGTTGGCCGGGTCGTAGTCGGTGTGGTTGACACCCATCACGAACGTGCCGTCCTCGTTCTTGGCCGGCGCCGAGATGATGACCTTCTTGGCGCCGCCGTCGATGTGGGCGTGCGCCTTGGTGGCGTCGGTGAAGATGCCGGTCGACTCGATGACGATGTCGGCGCCGACCTCGCCCCAGGCGATGGCGGCCGGGTCGCGCTCCTCGAAGACGCGGATCCGCTTGCCGTCGACCGTGATGGACTCCTCGTCGGAGGAGACCTCGCCGGCCATGACGCCCAGGACCGAGTCGTACTTGAGCAGGTGGGCGATGGACGCGTTGTCCATCAGGTCGTTGACGGCGACGATCTCGATGTCCGCGCCCGAGGCCTGGACGGCCCGGAAGAAGTTGCGGCCGATGCGGCCGAAGCCGTTGATGCCAACACGAACAGTCACGGTGACTACTCCTCGGTTCCTGGGTGGGGCCCCTGGGTCAGGGGCCCTCGTTCTGTGGGACCGGCGGGCCGCGGTGGCAGCCGGATGGACCGGTCGTTCACGACCCTATCGCCTGCGCGGGCGGCGACTGCACCGCGCGTCCGCCGTACGTGCCGGTACACCGGGAGGGCGCCGCCGGACTCAGGTCAGTCCTCGGCCAGCATCTCGGGCGTCAGCGAGGCCTCGGTGTCGGGGATGCCGAGCTCCTCGGCGCGCTTGTCGGCCATCGCGAGCAGCCGACGGATCCGGCCGGCGATGGCGTCCTTGGTGAGCACCGGCTCGTGCAGCTGGCCGAGCTCCTCCAGCGACGCCTGCTTGTGCTCCAGCCGCAGGCTGCCCGCCATCTTGAGGTGGTCGGGCACCTCGTCGCCGAGGATCTCCAGGGCACGCTCGACGCGGGCGCCGGCCGCGACGGCGGCGCGCGCGGAGCGGCGCAGGTTGGCGTCGTCGAAGTTGGCGAGCCGGTTGGCGGTCGCCCGCACCTCGCGCCGCATCCGGCGCTCCTCCCACGCCATCAGCGACTCGTGGGCGCCGAGCCGGGTGAGCAGCGCGCCGATCGCGTCGCCGTCGCGGATCACGACGCGGTCGACGCCGCGCACCTCGCGGGCCTTGCTCTGGATGCCGAGCCGGCGAGCGACGCCGACCAGCGCCAGGGCGGCCTCGGGGCCGGGACAGGTGACCTCCATCGAGGAGGACCGGCCCGGCTCGGTCAGCGAGCCGTGGGCCAGGAAGGCGCCGCGCCAGGCGGCCACGGAGTCGCAGCCGCCCCCGGACACGACTGCCGGCGGCAGACCGCGGACCGGCCGGCCCCGGCCGTCGATCAGCCCGGTCTGCCGGGCCAGCGCCTCGCCGTCCTTGACGACGCGGACGACGTAGCGGGTGCCCTTGCGCAGCCCGTTGCCCTGCACCACCACCACGTCCGAGTCGTGGCCGTAGACCTCGGCGATGTCCTTGCGCAGCCGTCGCGCCGACTGCCCCGGTGTCGAGCTCGGCCTCCACGACGATCTTCCCGCTGACGATGTGCAGCCCGCCGGCGAAACGCAGCAGCGAGGCGACCTCGGCCTTGCGGCAGCACGTCTTGGTGATCGGGGTGGATGCGAGCTCAGCCTTGACCTGCGCCGTCATCGCCATGCGCGCATCCTCGCATGCCCGTCAATCACCCTCCGCCGGTGGCCTCGGCGCCTCGAGGGTCCTCGTCGGCGAGGATCTGGAGGTACGCCGAGGCCAGCCGGTCGGGGTCGTGACGAGGGGTGCCGTCGTCGCGCGCCACCTCGGCGAGGACCAGGCGCGCACCCGACGACGCGACCGCGCCCGCCAGCTGCGTCGCGGTCGGCGACGCTCGCGGGGTCGGCGAGCACGGTGTCGACCCGCAGCCCCGGCGCGTGCTCGTGAAGGGCAGCGAGATGGTCCTCGGGACCGTAGCCCGCCGTCTCTCCCTGCTGGGCCGCCAGGTTGAGGGTGACCAGGATCCGAGCCTCGGTGTCGGCCAGGGCCTGCCGCAGGTCGGGGACGAGCAGGTGCGGGATCACCGAGGTGTACCACGAGCCCGGCCCGAGCACGACCCAGTCGGCGTCGTGGATGGCGGCGACCGCCGCTGGGCACGCCGGCGGGTCGACGGGGTCGAGCCGCACCGTCGAGACGACGCCGTCGGTGCTGGCCACCTCGACCTGGCCCCGGACCATGGTGAGCGCGGCGGGTCCGCCGGGTCGAGCCCGCGGATGTCGGCAGTGATGTCCATCGGCGTCAGCGCCATCGGCAGCACCCGGCCCTGCGCCCCCAGCAGCTCGCGCCACCCAGCCGGAGCCCCTCGACGGGGTCGCCGAACAGCTCCCACAGGCCCACGATCAGCAGGTTGCCCACCACGTGGCCGCCCAGCTCACCGTCACCGGCGAAGCGGTGCTGGACCGCCCGCTCCCAGGTGCGGCCCCAGGCGTCGTCGCCGCAGAGGGCGGCCAGGGCCATCCGCAGGTCGCCGGGTGGCAGCACGCCGAACTCGCTGCGCAGCCGGCCCGACGAGCCGCCGTTGTCGGCGACGGTGACGACCGCCGTCAGGTCGTCGACCACCCGGCGCAGCGCCGACAGCGAGGCGTGCAGTCCGTGGCCGCCGCCGAGCGCGACCACGCGGCGCGACAGCGGAGCCACTCACTCCCTCCCGAGATCGCGGTGCTCGGCGCGGGCGTCGTAGCCCCGCGCCTGGAGGCGCGCAGTGACCTCCTCGGTCATCGCGACACTGCGGTGCTTGCCGCCGGTGCAGCCGATGGCGACCGTCATGAACCGCTTGCCCTCGGTGAGGTAGCCGGTGGCGGCGGTCTCCAGGACGGGGAGGTACTGCTCGAGGAACGGCGGCCGCACCGGGCGGCCGGTGACGTAGGCCGCGACCGGCTCGTCCTTGCCGGTCTGCGGCCGCAGCTCGGGCACCCAGAACGGGTTGGGCAGGAACCGCATGTCGGCGACGAAGTCGGCGTCGACCGGGATGCCGTACTTGAAGCCGAAGCTGACCACGGTCACCTTGAGCCGCACCGTCTCGGGGGTGCCGAACGCCTCGGCGATCCGCTCCTTGAGCTGGTGCACGTTGAGTGCCGAGGTGTCGACGACCAGGTCGGCATCGCTGCGCAGGGCGGCCAGCACCTTCCGCTCGCGCTGCAGCCCGTCGAGGAGGCGACCGCTGCCCTGGAGCGGGTGCGGCCGCCGCGCGGCCTCCTGGCGACGGACCAGCACCTCGTCGGCGGCCTCCAGGAACACCAGGGTGGTACGCCGGCCGGTCACCCCCTGCGCGAGGTTGGCCCGCAGCGAGTCGAAGAACGAGCCGGACCGCACGTCGACCACCACCGCGACCGGCTGGCCGGTGCCGCGGCTCTCGTCGACAAGCCGGACCACGTCACGCAGCAGGCTGGGCGGCATGTTGTCGACGACGTAGAAGCCGAGGTCCTCGAGCTCCTTGGCCGCGGTGCTGCGCCCGGCTCCGGTCATGCCGGTGACGACCACCAGCTCGCCGGGGGGCGGCGCCTCGCTCATCAGTCCTCCTGGATCTCGCCGGTCGCAGTGTTGATGGCGACAGTCTGACGGGTCGCGGCGCGTTGCTCGACCGCTTCCTTGATCGCCGTCGCCGTGCGCTCGCCGATGCCGGGCACCTGCGCCAGGTCGTCGACCGTCGCCGCACGGAGCTTCTTCAGCGATCCGAAGTGCTTGAGCAGGGTCGTGCGGCGGACCTCTCCCAGGCCCGGGACGTCGTCGAGCAGGCTCTCGACCATGCTCCTGGAGCGGCGGTTGCGGTGGTGGGTGATCGCGAACCGGTGGGCCTCGTCACGCACACGCTGCAGGAGGTAGAGGCCCTCGGAGCTGCGCGGCAGGATCACCGGGTCACCCTGCCCGGGCAGCCACACCTCCTCGAGGCGCTTGGCCAGGCCGCAGACAGGGATGTCGTCGATGCCGAGCTCGTCGAGCGCCCGCTGCGCGGCGGCCACCTGCGGCGGACCTCCGTCGACCACCACCAGGCTGGGGGCGTAGGCGAACTTGCGGGGCCGCCCGGTCTCCGGATCGACGAGGAGGGGCGCCAGGGGCTCCTCGGCCGGAGCCTGCGCCGCCAGACCCTCCCCCGGCTCCGCCCCAGGAGAGGCGTGCACCTCCCCCTGACGCGCCTGCTCGTCCAACAGCCGGCGGAACCGACGGCTGATCACCTCGTGCATCGAGGCCACGTCGTTCTGCCCGTCAACGCCGCGGATCACGAACCGGCGGTACTCCCCCTTGCGGGCCAGCCCGTCCTCGAACACCACCATCGAGGCAACGACCTCGGTGCCCTGCAGGTTGGACACGTCGAAGCACTCGATGCGCAGGGGTGCCTCGTCGAGCCCGAGAGCCTCCTGGATCTCCTCCAGCGCCCGGCTGCGGGTGGTGAGGTCGCTTGCTCGTCTGGTCTTGTGGAGCGCGAGCGACTGACCCGCGTTGCGGGCGACGGTCTCCTGGAGCGCCCGCTTGTCGCCTCGCTGGGGCACCCGCACCGACACCTTGCTGCCGCGGAGCTCGCCGAGCAGCACCTCGATGGTGTCGACCTCGGGTGGCAGCGCGGGCACCAGGATCTCCCGCGGGATGATGTCGGCGTCATCGCCGTAGAGCTGCAGCAGGAAGTGCTCCACGAGGTCGCCGGTATCGCCCTCCTCGACCCGGTCGGCCACCCAGCCCCGCTGGCCACGGATGCGGCCACCCCGCACGTGGAAGATCTGCACGGCCACCTCGAGTGGGTCCTCTGCGAAGGCGACGATGTCGGCGTCGGTGCCGTCGCCGAGCACCACCGCCTGCTTCTCCAGAGCGCGGTTGAGCGCGCCGAGGTCGTCACGCAGCCGCGCCGCCTTCTCGAAGTCGAGTGCCTCGGAGGCGGCGTACATCTCGCGCTCGAGGCGCTTGAGGAACCCCGCGGTGTTGCCGGCCATGAAGTCGCAGAAGTCGTCCACGATCCGCCGGTGCTCCTCGGCGCTGATCCGCCCCACGCACGGCGCCGCGCACTTGTCGATGTAGCCCAGCAGGCAGGGTCGGCCGATCTGGCCGGATCGCTTGAAGACGCCGTTGCTGCACGACCGCATCGGGAACACCCGCAGCAGCTGGTCGACGGTGTCGCGGATCGCCCAGGCATGGCTGTAGGGGCCGAAGTAGCGGGTGCCCTTGCGCTTGGCGCCGCGCCCGACCGTCACCCGCGGGAACTCCTCGCCGACCGTGACCGCGAGCCAGGGGTAGGACTTGTCGTCGCGGTACTTGACGTTGAACCGCGGGTCGAACTCCTTGATCCAGGAGTACTCCAGCTGCAGCGCCTCCACCTCGGTGGCGACCACGGTCCAGTCGACGGAGGCCGCCGAGGTGACCATCGTGGCGGTGCGCGGGTGCAGGTGGCCGACGTCCTGGAAGTACGACGAGAGCCGTGCGCGGAGGTTCTTCGCCTTGCCGACGTAGATCACTCGGCCGCGCGCGTCGCGGAAGCGGTAGACCCCCGGCTGCGTCGGGATCGAGCCTGGCTCGGGGCGGTAGGACTGCGGGCCTCCGGTGCTGCGGGAAGGGCGTCGCGTCGGCACCCGGCCAGCCTACGGGGGCCCGCCGACGGCCAGGGTCGGCCGCCTCAGGCCCGCCTGACCGGCGCGGTCGCGCGGGACTTCCGGGTCAGGCCCGCGTAGCCGGCGAGCTTGCCGACCACGACCAGCTTCACCTTCTGGCCGACCATCCGGTTCTTCACCACGAAGGTGGGTCCGCGCTGGGCACGCACCCGCTGCCCGCCGAGGAACCAGCGGTAGCGGAACGTCACGCCCTCGGTCCAGGCGCCGGTGTCGGCGCGCAGCGTACGCCCGACCTTGGCCCGACCTCGGACGAACGGCTTGCTGCTGACCAGGGCCCCCTTGGCGACCGGCGCGGTCGCTGGCGACGTGCTCACCGCGTCGGCGTAGGACGGCGCCGACAGGGTGACCTCGCAGGCGATCGCGGCGCCGCGCTCGTCAGCTGTCGGCGTGAAGGTGTTCCCTGCGGCGCCTGGGACAGCGACCCCGTTGCTCGTCCAGACGACGGTCGTGGTCACCGACGAGGGCGGCTGGGTCCAGCCGGGCGACTCACAGGCGAGCGGCACGCCGACCTGCGGGAGACCCATGACGGCGGCCGAGCCGACGAGGGTGATGGGTGGCGCGGCCACGACCTGCTCCGAGCTCGTCACGGTGGCGTCCTGGTAGCCCGTCGCGCCGGCCACCACACGGACGGCCAGCGGGAGACCGATCTGCCCGACGGTCGGGGTGTACGAGGCGGAGGTGGCTCCGCTGATCGGGGAGCCGCTGCTCAGCCACTGGTAGCCGACGGAGGTCGGCTGCGGCGTCCACCCGTCCAACGCCGCGGTCACCGGGGACCCGGCTGTCGGCGCGGAGGTCAGCCGGACCGACCCCGGGCCCGGATAGGCCTCGGGCACACCCGGCACGGTCACGACCACGGTGGCGCCGGTGCTGTCCATCGAGGTGACCGAGACGGTCGTGGTGCCGACGGCCAGCGAGTCACCGGCCACCAGCGCCTTGCGGTCGCCGTCGCCCGGCAGCAGCTGGACGGCGTTGGTGCCCGAGCGCGCCTCGACCACCACGCCCCTGCGGTAGGACGTCGTGGAGCTGCCGCTCGCGTAGTAGGTGGTCGCGTCGTCCCCGGTCCCGGACCGGTAGTCCAACAGGAGCTCCATCCCGTTGTTCGGGTCGGTGACGCGAAGGCTGCGCAGCCCGCTTCCCGCAGCGCGTGGCATCAGCCGTCGGGTCGCCGAGCCGGTGATGCTCTCCACCTCTCCGGCGTCGGTGACGCCCTGGAGCTCACGGGAGACCGTGCCCAGGGCCGGTGGGATCGGCTTGCCGCTGACCACCCCGCCCATCACGCTGTAGAAGTCGCCGTAGGTGCTCGTGCAGGAGGGGCTGCACGGCCCCAGCGAGGAGTGCCCGTAGCCGTAGTTGTGGCCCAGCTCGTGGGCGAGGGTCCACTCGAAGGTGCTCGAGGAGACCTTCGTGATGCTGTAGTAGCCGTTGCCGAACGACAGCCGGTAGGGCAGGGTGCCACGACCAACGGTCCCGCCAGTGCTGCAGGTCGGCGGCATCAGCACCAGCAGCTGGTCGGTGCCACCGAAGCTGGCGCCCGGGAACGCTGCGGCCGCCTCCTGCACGGTGGCGTTGAAGTCGCTACCCGTGAGGCCGCATCCACCCGCCGGGCTCGTCGCCGAGGCCTGGTAGCGGGTGATCGTCGACGGGACGCTGATGTCGGTGATGACCCCGTTGGACTGCTTCTTCCAGTACGTGGCCACCCACCCGAGGCGCGCCAGGATCTCGGCGTCGGTCATCGCGAACGCGCCGAAGTTCGCGGGCGCCGCCACGAACCACCGGTGCGACGTCGCCGACGGGGCCGCCTCGGGCTCGGCCGACAGCGTGTAGGAGGTCACCCGCAACGGCTCGCGTAGACGCTCGGCCGAGTCGAGCCGCGCCTGGGGCGTCGCCCCCGGCAGGCCGCTGACGTCCACCCGGCCGTCGAAGCGCGACCCCGGAGGATCCTCCGGGAACGACCCGTCGACCGCCACCAGCTCCCCGCCGTCGGCCTGGACGGCGTACTCCGGAGCAACGCCGGGCGCTTCGGACGGCACCGTCAGCAGGGTTCCGGTCAGCCGAGCGGTGACCGCCGGCGCCGCGTCGGCGGCGCCCCCGGCCGTCAGAGGCGACAGGACCAGGGCGACAGCCAGCAGCACGGCGACACGGCGCGGCTGTCCCATGGCTCTCCCCTGCTCGGTCGGTGCGGCGACCAGGCTAGAGGTCCACGGGAGGCTCCGTGGTCGAGTCGGCGAGTCCCCGCAGGTGGTTCAGTCCACTCGCGGGAGGCTCAGGCCGGCAGGATCTGGTCGCCGTCGACGGTGATGTCGACGGCGGCCAGCGGCTGCGTGGCCGGTCCCTGGACCACCGAGCCGTCGGTCGCCGAGAACATGCTGCCGTGGCAGTTGCAGTGGATGTTGCCGTCGACCAGGTCGACCACCGGGCAGCCCTGATGGGTGCACGCGCGGTTGAACGCCTTGAAGTCACCCTCGGTGGGCTGGGTGATGACGACGCTGGGCTCATCGAGGAAGACCGCGCCACCGACGGCGACGTCGGCGGTGCCGGCCAGCGTGTCGCCGCCCCCGCCGGAGTCCACTTCCGCGGGGCTCGAGTCCCCTGCAGCGGGGCTGGTGTCCGTGCCACTCACGGTGTCGTCGGAGCCGCTGCCGCACGCTGCCAGCAGCGGAATGCCCACGCCCGCCGCCGCGACGCCGGTGAGCATGGTGCGGCGGCCCACCCCACTGCGCGTCGGGTCGGCGGTGGCGGGGCCGTCGGTCTCGGGCCGGTCGTCGGTCACGGGGCTCTCCTCGCGGTGCGGGACGGGGTGGCGGTGCCGTGACGCCACCCTAGCCAGCCGACCGAACCCGCCGGCATTGCCCAATGGTCCTAGGACCGGCGTGCCGAGGCCCCCGTCGTGGCCCGCTTGGCCGCCGTCTTCGCGACGGCCCGCTTGGCGGTGGTCTTCGTCGCAGCCTTCTTGGCGGGCGCCCTCGTCGCCGACGTGCGTGCGGGCGTGGGGGGCGACAAGGTGGCGCGACCACCGGCAAGCAACGGCGCGAGGAACTGCCCGGTGTGGCTGTCGGGGTCGTCGGCGACCTGCTCGGGCGTGCCCTCCACGACGACGAGCCCGCCACCGGGACCCGCCCTCGGGCCCCATGTCGACGATCCAGTCTGCGGTCTTGATGACGTCGAGGTTGTGCTCGATCACCAGCACGGTGTTGCCCTGGTCGACCAGCCGACCGAGCACCAGCAGCAGCTTGCGGATGTCCTCGAAGTGCAGACCCGTCGTCGGCTCGTCGAGGACGTAGACCGTGCGGCCCGTGGAGCGCTTCTGCAGCTCCGAGGCCAGCTTGACGCGCTGCGCCTCGCCGCCGGACAGCGTGGTGGCCGGCTGGCCCAGCCGGACGTAGCCGAGGCCGACCTCGCAGAGGGTCTTCATGTGCCGCGAGATCGCCGGCACCGCGGCGAAGAACTCCGCCGCCTCCTCGATCGGCATGTCGAGGACCTCGGCGATGGTCTTGCCCTTGTAGTGGACCTCCAGCGTCTCGCGGTTGTAGCGCGCCCCGTGGCAGACCTCGCAGGGGACGTAGACGTCGGGCAGGAAGTTCATCTCGATCTTGATCGTGCCGTCGCCGGCGCATGCCTCGCAGCGACCGCCTTTGACGTTGAACGAGAACCTGCCCTGGAGGTAGCCGCGCATCTTGGCCTCGGGCGTCGAGGCGAAGAGCTTGCGGACGTGGTCGAAGACGCCGGTGTACGTCGCGGGGTTGGAGCGCGGGGTCCGGCCGATGGGCGACTGGTCGACGTGGATCACCTTGTCGACGTGGTCGACACCGGTGATCTTGGTGTGTCGCCCCGGCACGGCGCGGGCGTTGTAGATCTGCTTGGCCAGCGAGGTGTAGAGGATGTCGTTGACCAGCGTGGACTTGCCGGAGCCGGACACGCCCGTGACCGCCACGAACAGCCCCAGCGGGAAGCCGACGGTGAGCTCCTGCAGGTTGTGCTCGCGAGCGCCGTGCACCACCAGGTCGCGGCCCTTCGTGCGCGGCCGCCGCACCTCGGGCACCGGGATCTCGCGGCGCCCGGAGAGGTAGTGACCGGTCAGTGAGTCGGCGTGGTCGAGCAGGCCCGCGACGTCGCCGCTGTGGACCACCTGGCCGCCGTGCTCGCCCGCGCCCGGCCCGATGTCGACGACCCAGTCGGCGGTGCGGATGGTCTCTTCGTCGTGCTCCACCACGATGAGGGTGTTGCCGAGGTCCTTGAGCCGCACCAGCGTCTCGATCAGCCGCTGGTTGTCGCGTTGGTGCAAGCCGATGGACGGCTCGTCGAGGACGTAGAGCACGCCGACGAGGCCGGCCCCGATCTGGGTGGCGAGCCGGATCCGCTGCGCCTCGCCGCCGGACAACGAGCCGGACGGACGATCGAGCGAGAGGTAGTCGAGCCCGACGTCGAGCAGGAACCGCAGCCGCTCCTGGATCTCCTTCAGCACGCGCTCGGCGATCTGCCGCTCGCGGGCGCTGAGCTCGAGCTCGCGCAGGAAGTCGGAGGCCTCGTTGATCGGGCAGCGCACACACCTCGGCGATGCTCAGCCCACCCATGGTGACCGCCATCGAGACCGGCTTGAGCCGGCTGCCACGGCACGCGGGGCACGGCACCTCGCGCATGAACCCCTCGAAGCGCTCGCGGCTGGTGTCGGACTCGGCCTCTCGGTGGCGGCGCTCGATGTAGCCGCGGACGCCCTCGAACTGGGCGTAGTAGGCACGCTGGCGGCCGTAGCGGTTGGTGGTGACCACGTGGACCTTGGTCGGATGGCCCTCGATCACGGACCTTCGCGCCTTGGCCGGGAGGTCCTCCCACGGGGTGTTGAGGTCGAAGCCGAGCTCTTCGCCCAGGGCGTTCATCAGCCGCAGGAAGTAGTCGGCCACGTGGGCGCCGCTCCACGGTGCGATGGCGCCCTCGCCGAGCGTCGCGCCCGGGTCGGGCACCACCAGCTCGGGGTCGACCTCCATCCGGGTGCCGAGGCCGTGGCACTCGGGACACGCGCCGAACGGCGAGTTGAAGGAGAACGAGCGCGGCTCGAGCTCGTCGGTGTCGATCGGGTGGTCGTTGGGGCAGGCCATCCGCTCCGAGAACTTCAGCTCCCGCTGTGGGTCCTCGGCGTCCAGGTCGACGAAGTCGAAGACCACCAGCCCGCCGGCGAGGCCGAGCGCGGTCTCGACGGAGTCGGTCAACCGGCGCTTGGACGACGCCTTGACTGCCAGCCGGTCGACCACCACCTCGATCGTGTGCTTCTGCTGCTTGTTGAGCGTCGGCGGGTTGTCGAGCGGATGCAGGTCCCCGTCGACCCGGGCGCGGGAGAACCCCTGGGTCTGCAGCTGCCGGAACAGGTCGACGTACTCCCCCTTGCGGCCCCGGATCACGGGTGCGAGCACCTGGAACCGTCGGCCATCCTCGAGCGCGAGCACCCGGTCGACGATCTGCTGGGGGGTCTGTCGCTCGATCGGGGCACCGCAGGTCGGGCAGTGGGCGCGCCCGGCGCGGGCGTAGAGGAGGCGGAGATAGTCGTAGACCTCGGTGATGGTGCCGACCGTCGACCGAGGGTTCTTCGAGGTGGACTTCTGGTCGATGCTCACCGCGGGCGACAGGCCCTCGATGAAGTCGACGTCGGGCTTGTCCATCTGGCCGAGGAACTGGCGGGCATAGGCCGACAGCGACTCGACGTAGCGGCGCTGGCCCTCGGCGAAGATCGTGTCGAAGGCCAGGCTGGACTTGCCCGAGCCGGACAGCCCGGTGAACACGATCAGCGCGTCGCGGGGAAGGTCGAGCGAGACGTCCTTGAGGTTGTGCTCCCGCGCTCCCCGGATGATGAGCTGCTCTGCCACGTGCGCCTCGGTCCCCTGCTGTGTGCTGCCCTGCTGCGTGCGATGGTCGCCCGAACGCCGTCGTTCGAACAAGTGTTCGCCATCCTAGTCGGGCGCGCAAGGCGCCGCGCGGGGACGGTACCCACCGTGGCTCAGGTTCTCACGTGCCGCCGACAGTCCCCTCACTCGGCCGCTCCCAGGGGGGCGCACCCTGGGCGCAGGCGGCGGCATGCGCCACGATGGGCAGCATGACGAGCATGCCGGCCCCCGCGGAGCTGCACACCTGGGACGCGATCCACGAGGCGACCCGGCGGCTGGTCCGGACCGTCGACGCGCTGCCCGACGGCGCCTACGTCGAGCCGTCGGCCCTGCCCGACTGGTCACGCGCCCACGTCGTGGCTCACCTCGCCCTCAACGGCGAGGGCCTGGCCGAGGTGATGCGCGGCCTGGTGGCCGGCGAGGACGTGGCGATGTACCCCTCCCAGGAGCGACGCGATGGCGACGTCGCCGAGCTGGCCGGCCAGCCGGTCGCAGCGCTGCGTGACCGGTTTCTCGCCGGCTGCACGATGTTCCAGGAGGCGTGGGAGCGGATGACCGACGAGGCGTGGGGCGGCACGTTCCGGCGTACGCCCGGGGCCGACGCGTGGCCTGCCACCCAGCTGCCTCGCATGCGGCACGGCGAGATCGAGATCCACCACGCCGACCTCGAGGCCGGCTACACCGCCGCCGACTGGCCGGAGGAGTACCTCGACGCGACCTTCAACAGGATCGTCGAAGACCGGCAGAGCGGCCCCTCGATGCTGCTGCGCACCCCCGACGGGGACGTCCTGATCGGCACCGGTCAGGGGCCGGTCGTCACCGGGTCACGGGCCGACCTGACCTGGTGGCTGCTCGGACGCGGCGGCGGACGCGGCCTGTCCGCCGAGCCCGACCTGCCTACGCTGAGCCCCTGGCGCTGAGCCCGTGAGTGCGCCCGTCCCCACCCGACAGGAGATCCGATGACCTACACCGGAGCGGTCCGCCCCGGCGGCGACCCCGACGTCCGCGAGCTGTCGCGGCTCACCATCACCAAGGTCGCGGTCAACGAGCAGATGTCCAACAACTGCTACCTCCTCGAGTGCCGCGCCACCGGGGAGCGGCTCTTGGTCGACGCCGCCGACGAGGGCGCGCGGCTGCTCGAGCTCGCCGGCCCAGCGGTCGCCACCGTCGTCACGACCCATCAGCACTGGGACCACCACCAGGCGCTGCGCGAGGTGGTGCTGGCCACCGCCGCCACCACCGTCGCCGGCATCCCCGACGCCGAGGCGATCACCGAGCAGACCGGTGTCACGATCGACCGCCCGGTCGGCGAGGGCGACAGCGTCACCGTCGGCGAGGTCACCCTGCAGGTCATCCCGATCGCCGGCCACACCCCCGGCTCGATCTGCCTGCGCTACGACGACCCCGACGGGCACCCACACCTGTTCACCGGCGACTGCCTCTTCCCGGGGGGCGTTGGCGCCACCTTCGGCGACGCCGCGGCCTTCGCCCAGCTGGTCGACGAGGTCGAGACGAAGATCTTCGGCACCCTCCCCGACGACACCTGGTTCTACCCCGGCCACGGCGACGACGGCCAGCTCGGCAACGAGCGGCCGCATCTCGCGGAGTGGCGCGAGCGCGGCTGGTAGCCGTGAGCCGCACGGACGGGGTCGCCGGGCCCAGCCCCTGCGCCGGCGGCGGTGGCGAGCGGGGTGTCCATGGTCAGGCTCTCGCCGCTCGGGCCGCCTGATCCTTCAGAGCTTCGCGGAGGTCTCGAACGGTGGGCACGTTCCGGGGACCGTCCGGTGTCGAGTAGACCCGGCAGACCATCGCACCGACAGCTGTCCCGTTCTCGAACAGGTCGACACCATCGGCGACGAACGCCGGGGAGCCGGCGAACCGGACGTCCCGCGCGACGTCGTCGGTGCCGATGACGCGAACGGTGAAGGGCGTTTCCGCCAGGCCGATCTCATCGAGCGCCGTTCGGAGCAGCTCTGACGCCTCGTTCGTGCCAGGGCAGTCCGGGATCACGAGCAGCTCGACCTCCACACCAGCATCATGGCCCGGTCGTCAAGGCGTGCCGAGAAGCGACCGCTCATCCGCCTGAGACGAAGGCTGATGGGTGTCACCACTGGTCGGGACGTCGCACCAGGTGCGTCGTACCTCCCCGTGTCGCACAGCGGGGCTCGGTCGCGCGGCCTCTTCCCTCCGCTGGGTTCGCCTATCCTGTGGCCCGTGAGCGAGGCCATGTCGACGTCCGTGCTGGAGAGCCGCATCGACCGCTGGCGGTCCGACCTGCTCACCCCGTTGGCCAACCTCTACCCCGAGCCGGAGCGAGTGGCCGAGCGCCTGCTCGCCATCGTCGAGAAGGCCTACGCCGCGCGCTCCGCGGAGCTGCACGAGCTCGACGCGCGCCGACAGGTGGAGCCCGACTGGTTCCAGCTGCCGTCGGCGCTCGGCTACGCGGCCTACGCCGACCGCTACGCCGGCACGCTCCGCGGCGTCGAGGAGCACGTCGACCACCTCGTCGACCTGGGCGTGACCTACCTCCACCTGATGCCGCTGCTCCAGCCGCGGCCGGCGCCCAACGACGGTGGCTACGCCGTCCAGGACTACGGCACCGTCCGCGCCGACCTCGGCACGATGACCGACCTCAGCGCCCTCGCGGACACGCTGCGCGAGCACGGCATCGCGCTGTGCCTCGACCTGGTGCTCAACCACGTCGCCAAGGAGCACGCCTGGGCGCAGGCGGCCCAGCAGCGGCGACGAGCGGAAGCGCCACTACTTCCACGTCTACGCCGACCGCACCCTGCCCGACGCCTACGAGCGGTCGCTGCCGGAGGTCTTCCCCGACTTCGCGCCGGGCAACTTCACCTGGGACGCACGAGCTGCGACGGCTGGGTCTGGACGACCTTCAACGACTACCAGTGGGACCTCAACTGGGCGAACCCCGACGTCCTCTGCGAGTTCGCCGAGATCATCCTCGACCTCGCCAACGCCGGGGTCGAGGTGTTCCGGCTCGACGCCATCGCGTTCGTGTGGAAGCGCCTCGGCACCAACTGCCAGAACCAGCCGGAGGTCCACGACCTCACCCAGGTGCTGCGCACCGTGGCCCGGATCGCGGCCCCGGCCGTGGTGTTCAAGGCCGAGGCGATCGTCGGCCCGCACGACCTGCCGGCGTACCTCGGCGTCGGCGAGCACGCCGGCAAGGTGAGCGACCTGGCCTACCACAACAGCCTGATGGTGCAGGTGTGGTCGATGCTCGCGGCCAAGGACGTCCGGCTCGCCACGCACGCCCTCCAGCAGCTGCCCCAGCCACCCTCGACGACCTCGTGGATCACCTACCTGCGCTGTCACGACGACATCGGCTGGGCCATCGACGACGGCGACGCCGCGGCGGTCGGGCTCGACGGCTTCGCCCACCGGAGGTTCCTCTCCGACTGGTACTCCGGCGAGTTCCCCGGGTCCTGGGCTCAGGGACTGGTCTTCCAGGAGAACCCCGACACCGGCGACCGCCGGATCTCCGGCGCGCTGGCGTCGCTCGCCGGGCTCGAGCTCGGTGACCCCGACGCCACGCGGCGGATCCTGCTGGCCCACGCCGTCATCCTCGGCTTCGGCGGACTCCCCGTGGTCTGGATGGGCGACGAGCTCGGGCTGCTCAACGACCCGCACTGGGCCGAGGAGCCCGGCCACTCGGCCGACAACCGATGGGTGCACCGCCAGCGGATGCCGTGGCCGCTCCCCGGCGACGAGCACGGCGTCCGCACCGGCCTGGGCCGACTGCTCGAGGCCCGCCGTGGCGCTGCCGCACCTGCACGCCGCCGTCGCCACCGAGATCTGGGACCCGCGTGACCCCGGCGTGCTGCTGGTGGTCCGCAGGCATGCCTCCGGCCCGCTGCTGGGCGCCTACAACGTCACCCCCGACGAACGCTTCGTCCCCGGCGAGGTGCTGGCCTGGCTGGGTCTCGACCCGGTGACGGCGGTCGACCACCTCGGCGGCGAGCGGGCCTCGGCCCAGGTCGGGTACGCCGGGGGCGTGGCGCTGCCGGCGTACACCGCTGCCTGGCTGACCCGTCCCGGAGCGGACGCGACTCCCCGATCCGACCGGCACGGCGCACCTATCCTGGGCGCGTGATCGAGCTCCGCACGCCGACCCAGATCGAGCAGATGCGCCCCGCCGGCCGCTTCGTGGCCGAGGTGCTGACGCACCTGACCGGAGATGGCCGACGTCGGGGTCAACCTGCTCGACCTCGACGCCGAGGCGCACCGGATGATCAAGGAGCACGGCGCGGAGTCGTGCTACATCGACTACCACCCGTCGTTCGGGGCGATGCCCTTCGGCCACGTGCTCTGCACGTCGGTCAACGACGCCGTGCTGCACGGGCTCCCCCACGACTACACCCTGCGCGACGGCGACCTGCTCAGCCTCGACTTCGCGGTCAGCGTCGACGGGTGGGTGTCTGACTCGGCCAGTCAGCCTGGTCGTCGGCACACCGCGCGAGGAGGACCTCGCACTGATCACCACGACCGAGAAGGCCTTGGAGGCGGGCATCGCCGCCGCCCGGGTCGGCAACCGGCTGGGCGACATCTCCGCCGCCATCGGCTTGGTCGCCCATGCCGCCGGCCTCGGCGTCAACCTGCAGTTCGGCGGCCACGGCGTCGGGCGCACCATGCACGGCGACCCGCACGTCGCCAACGACGGCCAGCCCGGCCGCGGCTTCCCGCTGAAGGCGGGCCTGGTGATCGCCATCGAGCCGTGGTTCCTGCACAGCACCGACGAGATCTACATCGACCAGGACGGCTGGACGATCAGGAGCGTCGACGGCTCGCGCGGCGCCCACAGCGAGCACACCGTGGCGATCACCGCCGACGGGCCGCTCATCCTCACCGCCCGCGACTGACCGCCGGGTCAGAAGCGTCGCTGGAACTCCAGCTGCCGAGCGAGCACCGGTGCCCCAGCCGCTCGTTGACCGCCACCATCGGCCCGTTGGACTCGGCGTTCCAGGTGTCGATCGTCTCGAGCCGGGGCTCCTCCTCGGCCAGCCACCGCAGCATCTCCGCCTTGAGCAGCAGCCCCAGCCGGTGGCCGCGGTGGTCCCGGGCGACCGCTGTGTCGTGCTGGTCCCCGATCGTGGGCCGCTCCCCGTCGACCGCCGTGACCGTGTGTCCGGCGAGCTCGCCGGTCTCGCGGTGGCGCGCGACCAGGCGGCGCAGCAGCCACCCGCCGGCCGCCTGGGCCTCTTCGTAGGCCCGGATCCGGTCGGCGGGGAACCGCTCGTCCTCGAGCTCGAGGTCATCCAGCGGCGCGTCGTTGATCGACTCCGTCAGCACCGCGATCGGCTCCAGCAGCGCCTCGGGCACCGCGCCGGTGAAGCGCAGCAGCTCGTAGTCGACAGCGTACGGCGTCGCCTCGGTGACCAGCGCGTCCAGCAGGCTCGGTTCGAGCCGGCGAGGGAAGAGCCGCCGCAGGATGCTCTGCGACTTGTGCTCGAAGCCGGCGGCCGCCGCGAACCCGCGGGTGGCGGCCGACTCCCAGCCGTCCATGCCGACCAACGGCCGGTCGATCGACCGGCACACGTCGACGGCGAGGTCCAGGGCCGCCCGGCCCCGACCCACGCGGCGGCGCTCGGGGCGGATGCCCAGCCACAGCCAGGCCAGGTCGAGGTTGTCGTAGCCCGAGGTGTGCACGGCCAGGTAGCCGTCCGGATCCTCGGCGTCGTCGCCCACGAGGAACCAGCGGCCCGGCTCGCCGTCCCAGGCGTGGCGCAGCTCGCGGGTCACGGTCCCCTCCGTCTCGGCGTGCTGCCACGGTGCGTCGACCCGGCGGCGCTCGTTCAGCAGGTCGCGCAGCAGCCGGACCTGGGGCGCGTCGTCGGCGCTCACCGGATGGAGGTCCATGGGGAGAGGATGCCCAACGCGCACCGGCCACCGCACCTCACTTTCGGCGAGGCGCGGACGGCATACTGATCCCATGACCGCCTCCGAGGACGTGCTGGCCGGCTGGGACGTGGGCGAGCACACCCACGACGGAGTCACCCACCGCACCTACCGCCGGGGCACCGGTCCGGGGGTGATCGTGATCCACGAGATCCCCGGCATCACCCCCAAGGTCGCTGCCTTCGCCGACGAGCTGGTCGAGGCGGGCTACACCGTGGTGATGCCCAGCCTCTTCGGCACGCCCGGGGCACCGTTCTCCGGCGCCGCCGTGGCCCGGTCGATGGCGCAGGTGTGCGTGAGCAGGGAGTTCACCAAGCTCGCGCTCGGGGAGACCTCGCCGGTGGCCACCTGGCTGCGCGACCTGGCCCGCGAGCTGCACGCCGAGCTCGGCGGCCCGGGGGTCGGCGCGCTCGGCATGTGCTTCACCGGCGGCTTCGCGCTCGCGATGATGGTCGAGCCCGCCGTGGTCGCACCGGTGCTGGCGCAGCCGTCGGTGCCGTTCGCGGTCTCGCCCGCCAGATCGGCCGACGTCAACCTCAGCCCGGCCGACCTCGAGGCGGTCCGCCGGCGCACCCGCGACGGCCAGCAGGTGCTCGGCCTGTGCTACCGCTCCGACAAGGCGGTCGGCACCCGCTTCCAGACCCTCACCAGTGAGCTCGGCGACGCGTTCCTGCGCGTCGAGCTCGACGGCAAGGGGCACTCGACGCTGACCGAGCAGCGCGACCAGGGAGCCGTCGACCGGGTGCTGGCGTTCCTCGAGGAACACCTGGGCGCCTGACGTTACTCACCAGTCACTAAAGTGGACGGGTGGGATACACGCGCCGCCGCCTGCTCACCGCCGCCCTCGCAGCCAACGCCGTCCGCCCCCCGCTGTCGGGCTGGCCCGGGGTTGCCGCCTTCCCGCCCGGCTGGCTGACCGGGGAGCTCGCGCCTCAGCTGTTGACGCTGACGGCCGCCGACTCGGCCCTCGCCCTCGCCCGACGCAAGGCCTCACCGCTCGGCCTGGCGCTGGCGGGCGGCACCGCCGTCGGGCTCGGGATGGTGGTGCGTGAGAGCCTCCGCGTCGGGGAGCAGCTCGACGCCGCGCTGGACCCGCTCCTCGGCCCGCCGGCACCCGGCGACTCCGCGACCGACCCCGAGCCGCCACCGGACCGCCCGGCCTGGCTGCGGCTGCTCAACCCCTTCCACCAGGTCGACCCGCGGGTCGTGGTGGAGCGGAACCGGCCCTACGGCGAGGCCGGCGCACGCGGGCTGCTCGACATCTACCGACCCGCCTGGCGCGACGTGGAGAAGGCGCCGGTCCTCCTCCAGGTGCACGGCGGCGGCTGGGTCGTGGGTCGCAAGGACCAGCAGGGCGTGCCGCTGATGCAGCTGATGGCGGCCCACGGCTGGGTGTGTGTGGCGATCAACTACCGCCTCGCCCCGCACGACCGCTTCCCCGCCCAGATCATCGACGTCAAGCGCGCGCTCGCCTGGGTCAAGGAACACATCGCCGACCACGGCGGCGACCCCGACTACGTCACGATCACCGGCGGCTCCGCCGGCGGGCACCTGTCCGCGCTGGCGGCGCTGACCGCCGGCGACCCGGCGTACCAACCCGGTTTCGAGGACGCCGACACCAGCGTCCGGGCCGCGGTCCCGCACTACGGCGTCTACGACATCGCGGGTGCGACCGGGCTGCGCAGCGCCCGCCGGCTGCGCGACGAGTTCTTCGCGCCCAAGGTGCTGGGACGCACCTGGGAGGAGGACCCCGAGCCCTTCGAGGCCGGGTCGCCGATCCTCCGGGTGCACGAGGACGCGCCCGACTTCTTCGTCGTCCACGGCACTCACGACTCCCTGGTCGACATCGAGCAGGCGCGGCTCTTCGTCGACCGGCTGCGGTCGGTCTCCCGCCGCACCGTCGCCTACGCCGAGCTGCCGGGCACCCAGCACGCCTTCGACATCTTCCCCTCCCTGCGGTCGATCCGCGTCGCGGCGGGCGTGCAGCGCTACCTGCAGTGGCACCACCGGCAGTGGCAGGCGACGCGCCCCGCCGAGGTCTCGACCGGCGACCCGCCCGACGACACGAGCGACACCCGGGCCAGCGCGTGAACGACGCCCCCGGCGCTCCGGCCGCGGCTCCTCCCCCCGTGGCGTCGAGCGCGCCTCCTGCGATGCCGGACGACCTGCGCTCGCACGCCCGCGCGGCTGACGGCTTCATGCCCGACGACGAGGGCCTGCTGCTGTTCCGGCGTGGCTGGGAGCGGCTCCCGCACGGTCCGGTCCTGGAGATCGGCAGCTACTGCGGCAAGTCCGCGGTCTATCTCGGCGCTGCCGCCCGCGAGGTCGGTGCTCCTGACAGCGGCCGGGTGGTTCTCACCGTCGACCACCACCGCGGCTCGGAGGAGAACCAGGCCGGCTGGGAGCACCACGACCCGAGGCTGGTCGACGCGGAGACCGGGCTGATGGACACCCTCCCCCGCTTCCGGGAGACGATCCGGCGGGCGGGTCTGGAGGACCACGTCGTGGCGGTCGTCGGACGCTCCACGACCCTTTCGGCGCTGTGGCGCACGCCGCTGTCGCTGGTGTTCGTCGACGGCGGTCATGCCGAGGTGCACGCCTTCGCCGACTTCACCGGCTGGGCACCCTGGCTGATGCGCGACGGCCTGTTGGTCATCCACGACGTCTTCCCCGACCCTGCCGACGGCGGGCGGCCGCCGTACGACGTCTTCTGTCGGGCGCTGGCCGGCGGCGACTTCGTCGAGATCGAGGCGCTCGGGTCGATGCGGGTGCTACGCCGGGTCGGTGGCGACGCCGGTGACCCCGTGCGCTGACGACCCGTGCGCTGACGACCCGTGCGCTGACGACCCGTGCGCTGACGCCGCATCGGCGACGGGGTCGCAGCCACACTCGAGCCCGAGCTCCGGAAGCGCGCTGAGCGGCTCGCCGCGCATGATTCCCGCGCCGGGAGTCGTGTCCGACAGCGCATCGACCGCCAGGACCATCGCGGCCGCGGTGTAGGTCGTGTGCTCGACCGGCCAGTGCGCGTCGTCGCCGAAGACCCAGCCGGTCCAGTAGCGCCCGTCGTCGACGCGGAGGTGCTGCACGTCTGCCAGCAGCTGCAGCGCCCGCTCGTGGTCGCCGAGCGCCTCCAGCGCCATCACCAGCTCGGCCGTCTCGGCGCCGGTCACCCAGGGGTTGCCGTCGACGCAGCGGATCCCGAGCCCCGGCACCACGAAGTCGTCCCAGCGGCTCGCCAGCAGCGCCTCGGCCGCCGCGCCACGCACCGGACCGCCGAGCACGGGGTAGTACCAGTCCATGGAGAACGTCGACTTGTCCAGGAAGCGGTCGGGATGGCGGCGGACGGCGTGGGCCACCCGTCCGGCGGCGATCTCCCATTCGGGCTGCGGGTCACCCACCAGACCCGCGAGCGCCAGGCCCGCTCCGAGCGCGTGGTGGATGCTCGAGGAGCCCGCGAGCAGCGCCTCCTCGTTGACCCGGGCCGGACGCCCGTCGGACCACTCCTGCGACCAGGCGACCCCGCCGAACCGCAGCTGTCGGGACACCACCCAGTCGAGCCCGCGCCGCACCGCGGGCCAGGACCGCTGCACGAAGCCGCGGTCGCCGCGCACCAGCCAGTGGTGCCATACCCCCACGGCGACGTACGCCGTCGCGTTGCTGTCGCCGCTCGCATCGGTGACCACGCCCCGCTCGATCTTCAGCGGCCACGACCCGTCGCCACGCTGCATCGCGAACGCCCAGTCATAGGCACGGTCGGCCGCACGCTGCCGGCCCGTGGCGACCAACGCCATGGCGGCCTCGACGTGGTTCCAGACGTCGGTGTGACCGCCGGGCGTCCACGGGACGGCTCCCGACGACTCCTGCATCGCAACGATCGAGTCCGCGGTCTGCGCGACCTGGGCGGCACTCAGCACCCCGTCGAGCGCCGGGACCGTGGCGTCAGCGGTCATCGGGCTTCTCGAAGTAGAGCACCAGGGACTTGCCGATCGCCGGGTCGAGCACCTTCTCGGCGGTGCGCGTCAGCCACGGACGTTGCATGATGTCCCACACCAGCAGTCGGTGGTAGGCCTTCACGGCCGGGTGGTCGTGGTTGCCAACGCCGACGGCGCACTTGAGCCACCAGTAGGGCGAGTGCAGGCCGTGGGCGTAGCCACGGCCGGTGGCCCGCAGCCCGGCGTTGGCAGCCTTGGTCTCCAGCTCCTTGTCGGTGTAGATCCGGATGTGACCGCCGGGAGTCTGGTGATACTCGTCGGACAGCCGCCAGCAGATCGCCTCGGGCAGCCACCGCGGGACAGTCAGGGCGATGGTGCCTCCGGGGCGCAGCACCCGCACCAGCTCCTCGATGGCCTGGATGTCGGCAGGGATGTGCTCGAGCACCTCGGCTGCGACGACCCGGTCGAACTCGCCGTCGGCGAACGGCAGCGCGAGCGCGTCGCCCTCCCAGGTGTCGGCCTCCGCGCCGGCAGGCACCTCGCCCGCCTCCCTCATGGCGGCGAACAGGTCGCGCACCCCCGCCAGCTCGTCGGAGTCCTGGTCGAAGGCGACCACGTCGGCGCCGCGGCGGTACATCTCGAAGGCGTGCCGGCCCGCGCCGCAGCCCATGTCGAGCACCCGATCGCCGGGCCGCAGGCCCAGCCGGTCGAAGTCAACGGTCAGCACGGCCGCTCCCCCGGTCGGCGGCGCGCTCGGCGTGGAAGGCGCGCACGCTGTCGTCGTACGCCGCGGCGACGGCGCGGGCGACGGCCTGCCAGCTGTAGCGCTCCTCGGCGCGTCGGCGGGCCGCCGCGCCCATCCGCGACCGCCGCTCGGGGTCGTCGAGCAGCGCCTCCACGGCCCGCTCCAGCTCACCCACGTCACCGGGCGTGACCAGGTCCGCGCACTCGCCGTCGGGCCCCACCACCTCCGGGATGGCACCGGCGCGGGAGGCCACCAGCGGGGTGCCGCAGGCCATCAGCTCGGCCGTCGGCAGCGAGAATCCCTCGTAGAGCGACGGCACGCAGGCGACCTCGGCCGAGCCCATCAGCGCGACCAGCTCGTCGTCGGAGATGCCGTGCACGAAGTGGACGTGGTCGGCGATGCCGAGGTCCTCGACCATTCGCTCGGTGCGGCCGCCGGCGACCGGCTTGGTGACGAGATAGAGCTCGACGTCGCGCTCGACGCGGATCTTGGCGAAGGCCTCCAACAGCGTGGCGATGCCCTTCATCGGCGCGTCCGCGCTGGCCATCGCGAGCAGCCGGCCGGGCACCCGCGGCGCCGACGGCGGCACGAAGACGTCGTCGACGCCGAGCTGGATCACTCGCATCCGGTCGTCGGCGACGCCGAAGTCGGCCACGATGTCGCGGCGCGACGCCTCCGACGGGGTGAGCACGACCTTGGCCTGGCGGGCGACCTTCTTCTGCATCCGCAGGAAGCCGTACCACCGGCGCAGGGTCAGCCGCTTGCGCCAGGTGGGCGCCGCGGCCAGGTCGATCCGACGGTCGAAGGTGATCGGGTGGTGGATGGTCGTCACGAGCGGCAGCCCGAGCCGCTCGATGTCGAGCATGCCGTAGCCCAGCACCTGGTTGTCGTGGACGACGTCGAACTCGTCGCGGCGCTCGCGCGAGCAGCCGCACCACGCGGGTGCTGAACGTCTTGGGCTCGGGGAAGCCGGCCGCGCACATGGTGAGGAACTCCTCGACGTCGACGCGGTCGCGGAACTCCCGCCAGTGTGGGACCCGGAACGGGTCGGGCTCGCGGTAGAGGTCGAGGCTCTCGACCTGTGTGAGCCGGACGCCCTCGTCGAGGATCGGGTACGGGGGGCCGGAGAACACCTCCACCTCGTGGCCCAGCGCGACGAGCTCGCGGCTGAGGTGGCGGACGTAGACACCCTGGCCGCCACAGTGCGGCTTGCTGCGGTAGGACAGCAGCGCGACCCGCATTCGTGCCTCTTCTCCTGCCGCGGAACACCTGTCGAGGAGGAATTATCACCCGCGGACCCCGAGGCGTCGGCGCGCGGGGTCAGCCGCCCTCGCTGGAGTGGCCAGGGAAGACGTGGGCGCTGGGGTCGATGACGACGGCGGCGTTGTTGACGGCGGTGGCGGCCTCGCCGAAACCGACGGCGATCAGCCGCACCTTGCCGGCGTACTCGGTGATGTCGCCGGCGGCGAAGACGCGCGCAAGGTTGGTGCGCATCGAGGTGTCCACGACGACGTGGCGCTTGTCGGTCTCCAGCCCCCAGGTCTGCAGCGCACCGAGGTCGGCGACGAACCCCAGCGCGGCCACGATGGCCTGCGCGGGCAGCTCGCGCGGCCGTTCCTCACCGTCCACGGTCAGCTCGACGCCGGTCACCTCGCCCGCCACCTGGTCCCCGACGATCCGGCTGACCTGCGCCTTGGTGACGATCTCGACGGTGCTCGCCCGCACCTCGTCCACGGTCCGCTGGTGGGCCCGGAAGCCGTCTCGGCGGTGCACCAGCGTCACGCTGGTCGCCACCGGCTCGAGGTGCTTGGCCCAGTCGAAGGCACTGTCGCCGCCGCCGACGATGACGACGTCGCGGCCGACGTAGGGCTCGAAGGACGGGACGAAGTACTCCACCCCGCGGCCCACCCAGCCCTCGCCCGACGGCAGCGGCCGGGGCGAGAACTTGCCGATCCCGGCGGTGATGATGATCGCCTTGGCGCGCACCTCGCTGCCGTCGTCGAGCCCCACGGTGACGCCGTCGTCGTGCTCGGCGAGCGTCAGCGCCGTGCGGTCGAGGAGGTACGTCGGCTTCGCGGTGGCCGCCTGCTCCACCAGTCCGGCGACCAGGTCGCGGCCCTTGACGTTGGGAAAGCCGGCGACGTCGAGGATCGCCTTCTCGGGGTACATCGCCGTGATCTGGCCGCCGAGCTCGGGCAGTGAGTCCACCACCGCCACGTCGAGCCCGCGGAAGCCGGCGTAGTAGGTGGCGTACAGGCCGGTCGGCCCGGCGCCGATCACGAGCAGGTCGGTGTCGATCGACGAGGCGGCCACGGTGGGTCCTTCCGCTCGAGGCTCCCCGGGAGCGCCGCACGGCCTCCCGTCGGGGTTCACTCCCGGTTCTACCAGAAGCGGCGGGCCGGTCGGCGGCGCCCCCGGCGCCGTGCGGGGTCGCCCGGCGCGGTTGCCTAGGATGCCTCCTATGGCCGGTGACCGACTCCCCGCGCGCGGCGGGGCCGGAGACCCCCGGGACACCGCCGCGCTGTGGCGGGCCTTCCCGCACGACCCCCGGGACCCGGCCAACGCCCCGTTGCGTGCCTCCGACGCCGACCGCGACCGGATCCACCAGGTGCTGGCCGCCGCCTTCGGTGACGGCCGACTGGACCAGGTGGAGTTCGAGGAGCGCACCGATGTCGTGGTCCGGGCCCGCACCCTGGGTGAGCTGCCCGCGGTGGTCGGCGACCTGCTGCCCGACCCTGGGCCGGCGCTCACCCCGGCCGCTCGCCGAGTGGGCGGCGGGATCGCCGAGGAGGCCTACGCGGCCTACCTCGCCCAGCGGCGACAGGCGCTGTGGGGCTTCGTGTCGGCCTCCGTCGTGTGCTGGGTGATCTGGCTGGTCACGTCGGGCGTCGGCAGCTTCCCTTGGCCGGTGTTCGTGATGCTCGGCACCGGCCTCAACGCGCTACGCATCCTGGTCATGCGCGACGACGTCATCACGCAGGAGGCCCGCCGGCTGGAGACGAAGCAGCGCCGGCAGCTGCCCGGCGGCGACGCGTGAGGCGATAGCGGCCGCCGGGGTCGTCGGGCCGGGACTGGCGTCGCCGGGCCGTGCTCAGGCGTCCCAGCCGTCGGGGCGGTGCTTGCGGGGGAGCTTGGCGACGACGAGCCGGTAGGACTCGTCGACCGCCTCCCTCAGCTCGTCGTCGGGGATGACGTCGTCGTCGAGGTCGTTCCATCCCGAGCGGCCGAGGTAGGCCATCACCCGCGCCGCCGTCGGGTAGCGGTCGAGCCACTCGTCGCTCCAGGCACCCGGCTTGGTCAGACAGTAGGCCCGCATGGTCGCGACGTCCATGGGGCTGACGGTCCAGCGCCGCAACGTCACCGGGCCACCAGCCGTGAGCAGCTGTCACGGGGTGCGTCTCCCGAGCGGGAAGCGCTAGTCGTGAGGGTGACGTGATCGTCCGCGGAGCGGGCCCCCCGGATCGACGACCAGCCGGTCAGGCATGTCGTCGAGAGGAGGCCACCGGTGTCACACCCCATCGTCGAGGCCACCGCCGCCATCGACGCCGCGCTGAAGCAGGTGGCCGACGCCAACCCGGTGTTCCTGGCGACGGCCGAGAAGGAGGCCGCGCTCCGGGAGCTGGTCTCGCTGGAGGCCCGGCTGGTCGAGCTCCGGCTGCGGATCATGGCGACGGCCGCCGACGTCGCCGAGACCACCGCGGCCCACGACGTCGCCGAGTGGCTGACGGTTCGGGCGCGGGTGCGCCACGAGGATGCTCGGGCCGAGCTGCGACTCGCGGCCGCGCTGGACCGGCGCTACCCCGTGCTCGGCCGGGCGCTGCGCGAGGGCAACGCCACGCTCGCCCATGCCCAGGTGATCGCCCGGACCCTCGACGACCTTCCGTCGGAGGTGCCCGAGGAGGTGATGGCGCTGGCGGAGACCACGCTGGTCTCCCACGCCGCCGAGCTCGGCCCCCGCCAGCTGGCCCGGGTCGGGCGGCGCATCCTGGAGGTGGTGGCACCGGAGATCACCGACGCCGTCGAAGCGCGGCGGCTGGCCTCGCTGGAGGCCGACGCCCACCGCCGCACCCGGCTCAGCCTGCGTCGGGTCGACGAGGAGGGCGCTCGGCTCGGCGAGGGCCGCGACCCCCTCTCCCGACCGACCTACCCCCGCCGCCTCGGGGAGGCCTTCTGCCAGCTCCTGGAGACCCTCGACCCCACCCGGCTCCCCCTCCACGGCGGCGACGCCACCACGCTGGTCGTCACCATCCCGCTCCCGGCCCTGCTCGACGACCTCGCCCTCGGCAGGTCAACCTTCGCCGACCTCGCCGGAGGGCACGTCGCCGGCGACGACACCACCACAGGCGCGGCGGGCGACCGGATCACCGCCTCCCACGCCCGCCGCCTCGCCCGCACCGCCGGCATCCTGCCCGCCGTGCTCGGCGGCGACTCCGAGATCCTCGACCTCGGCCGCACCCGCCGGCTCTTCTCCCCCGCCCAACGCCGCGCGCTGCGACTCCGCGACCGCACCTGCCGCGCCGAGGGCTGCGACATCCCCGCCGCCTGGTGCGAGGCCCACCACGCCGGACTCCCCTGGTCGCGCGGCGGCCGCACCGACCTCGACGGCGGCCTGCTGCTGTGTCACCACCATCACCAGCGAGCCCATGACTCGGCGTACTCCCTCGAGCGACTTCCCAGCGGGGACGTGCGGTTCCACCGGCGCAGATAGGCGGGCCCGGGCGTTCGGACGCCAGCGCGGTCCCTGGTCTAGCGACGCCTAGGACGGTCTCGGGCTCCAGTCATGTTGCACGACGACCCGATCGCCGACGATCTTGCTCGCGTGGTCGCGCACGTAGGCCTGATGCAGCGGATGCTCGACGTAGACCCGCGCGGAGGCGAAGTCAGCGAAGTCCATCACGGCCACGAAGTCGAAGTTGCCCTCGAAATGCCGGGCGTCGTCTCCCCAGGTCATGTCGAGCAGCTCCGGTATGCCCCGAAGCGAGTCGAGCGCGTCGCGGTAGGCCCGCTTCGCCTCGGCCGAGACGCCGTCGGCCCAACGGATGGAGACCACCTGGCGGAACATGACGCCTCCCTTCGCTAGAGCCGCAGACTACTGCGCACCAACGCCCCGTGCGTTGCGCTCCGGCGGGTCAGGCTGCAGGCCAGGAAGGGATCGGAGCGGTCCATCGTGCGCTGTCCGGCCTCCTCAGTCGAGGCAGAACTCGTTGCCCTCGATGTCCTGCATCACCAGACAGGATTCGTTGACCCCGTCGGCCTTCATCAGCCGGAGGCGACTCGCGCCGAGCGCCTCCAGGCGCGTGCACTCGGCCTCGAGCGCGGCGAGGCGCTCGTCGCCGACCATGCCGGTGCCGACGCGGACGTCGAGGTGCAGACGGTTCTTCACCACCTTGCCCTCGGGAACCCGCTGAAAGAACAGCCGCGGGCCGTGGCCGGACGGCGGTGAGCAGGCCGAGACGTCGTTGCGGCGCTCCTCGGGGACACCCCAGGCGTCCAGCGCCGCGTCCCAGGTGTCGAAGCCCTCCGGCGGCGGGTCGAGCTGGTAGCCCAGCACCTCGCACCAGAACCGGGAGAGGGCCCCCGGGTCGGCGCAGTCGAAGGTCACCTGGACCTGACGCACCGTCACGACTTCTCCGCTCACTTCGTTGCCTCGATCATCTGGCGCAGCTCCTTCTTGAGGTCGGAGATCTCGTCGCGCAGCCGAGCGGCCACCTCGAACTGCAGCTCGGCGGCCGCGGTCTTCATCTGGTCGGTGAGCTGCTGGATCAGCTCGGCGAGGTCGCTGCTGGGCAGGCCGGCGAGGTCGGGGGCCCGGCCGCCCTCCCTGAGCTTGGACAGCCCCGGGACCGGCGCCTTCTTTGACTTCGGGTCGAGGTGCTGCCAGGTGGCGAGCAGCTCCTCGGTGTTCTCGTCCTCGCGGGCCAGCATCTCGGTGATGTCTGCGATCTTCTTGCGCAACGGGGTGGGGTCGATGCCGTGCTCGGTGTTGTAGGCGACCTGCTTGGCCCGGCGTCGGTTGGTCTCGTCGATCGCCAGCTCCATCGAGGGGGTGATCCTGTCGGCGTACATGTGGACCTGGCCGGAGACGTTGCGGGCCGCACGGCCGATGGTCTGGATCAGCGACTTGCCGGAGCGCAGGAAGCCCTCCTTGTCGGCGTCGAGGATGGCCACCAGTGACACCTCGGGCAGGTCGAGGCCCTCGCGGAGAAGGTTGATGCCGACCAGGACGTCGTACTCCCCGAGGCGGAGGTCGCGCAGCAGCTCGATCCGCTTGAGCGTGTCGACCTCGGAGTGGAGGTAGCGGGTGCGGACGCCGGCGTCGAGGAGGTAGTCGGTGAGGTCCTCCGACATCTTCTTGGTCAGCGTGGTGACCAGGATCCGCTCGTTCTTCTCGGTGCGGACGCCGATCTCGTGGATCAGGTCGTCGATCTGGCCCTTGGTCGGCTTGACGATCACCTCGGGGTCGATCAGGCCGGTGGGGCGGATGATCTGCTCGACGGCGTGGTCGACGCCGCCCACCTTGTCGAGCTCGTAGTCGCCGGGGGTGGCCGAGAGGTAGATCGTCTGGCCGATCCGGTCGAGGAACTCCTCGAACTTCAGCGGCCGGTTGTCCATCGCGCTCGGCAGCCGGAAGCCGTGGTCGACCAGGTTGCGCTTGCGCGACATGTCGCCTTCGTACATCCCGCCGACCTGCGGCACGGTCACGTGCGACTCGTCGACGACGAGCACGAAGTCCTCGGGGAAGTAGTCGATGCAGGCAGTTGGGCGCGGTGCCGGGACCGCGGCCGTCGATGTGCATGGAGTAGTTCTCGATGCCGGAGCAGGAGCCGACCTGGCGCATCATCTCGACGTCGTAGGTCGTGCGCATCCGCAGCCGCTGCGCCTCCAGCAGCTTGCCCTGGCGCTCGAAGGTGGAGAGCCGCTCGGCGAGCTCCTCCTCGATGCCCTTGATCGCCCGCTCCATCCGCTCCGGGCCGGCGACGTAGTGGGAGGCGGGGAAGACGTAGAGCTCCTGGTCCTCGGTGATCACCTCGCCGGTGACCGGGTGCAGCGTCATCAGCCGCTCGATCTCGTCGCCGAAGAACTCCACCCGAACGGCGAGCTCCTCGTAGACCGGGAAGATCTCGAGAGTGTCCCCGCGCACCCGGAAGGTGCCACGGGTGAACGTCATGTCGTTGCGGGTGTACTGGATGTCGACGAGGCGGCGGAGCACGGAGTCACGGTCGTGCTCCTCCCCCACCCGCAACCGGACCATGCGGTCGACGTACTCCTGGGGGGTGCCCAGACCGTAGATGCAGGACACGGTCGAGACCACGATCGCGTCGCGCCGGGTGAGCAGCGTGTTGGTGGCCGAGTGCCGCAGCCGCTCGACCTCCTCGTTGATCGAGGAGTCCTTCTCGATGTAGGTGTCGGTCTGGGGGACGTAGGCCTCGGGCTGGTAGTAGTCGTAGTAGGAGACGAAGTACTCGACGGCGTTGTCGGGAAACAGCTGGCGCAGCTCGTTGGCGAACTGCGCGGCCAGCGTCTTGTTGGGCTGGAGGACCAGGATGGGGCGCTGCAGCTGCTCGGCCACCCAGGCCACGGTCGCGGTCTTGCCGGTGCCGGTGGCACCCAGCAGGACGACGTCCTTCTCCCCGCCCTCGATCCGCCGGGCGATCTCGGCGATCGCCGCCGGCTGGTCGCCCGACGGCTGGAAGTCGGAGACGACCTGGAACGGCGCCACCCGGCGCTCGAGGTCGGTCACTGGTCGCATGGCGTCGAGCCTACGGGGCCCCGCCGACAGCCCTCCTGAGCGGGAACGGATGCCGGGAGTACGCCGTCTCATCAGCACCGCACGACCACCGGAGGACCCATGCACCCACACCGCCCCCTGACCACCATCGGCAGCCTCGCCGTCGGAGCCGCCCTGGTGCTGATGCTGGCCGCGTGCGGCGACACCACGCCCGGCACCGGCAGCGACCCCGCCGCCCTCGACGGCGACTGGCAGCTCACGAAGGGCACCGTCGACGGCACCGATCTCGACCTGTCCGCCGGTGACGTGACCCTGACGATCGACGGCGACAGGTGGGGCGGGACGGCCGCGTGCAACCAGTACTTCGCGACCGCCGTCGGCGACGGCGACCAGATCACCGTCGAGGGGGTCGGCAGCACCGAGATGGCCTGCGACGAATCCCGGATGGCACTGGAGAGCGCCTACCTGACGGCCCTGCAGCGCGTCACCACGGTGACGGTGGACGGCAGCACCCTCACGCTCTCGTCGGACGACGGCGTCACCCTGGAGCTCGGACAGGTGGCGCCGACGCCTCAGGCCGCCCTGGTCGGCACCACCTGGACGCTGACCACGCTGCTCGACGGCGACACCGCGTCCTCGACCGTCGGCAAGCGCGCCACCCTGACCCTCGAGGAGGACGGCACCGTCACCGGCTCCACCGGCTGCCGCAGCTTCCGCGGCGGCTGGGAGCAGGACGGCGACCGCTGGGTGATCGGCCCGCTGGCCACGCCACGGATCGCCTGCGGCCCCGACACCCAGCCGCAGGACACGCACGTGCTGACCGTTCTCGACGGGGCGGTGGTGGTGACGCTGGACGGACAGTCGCTGACCCTCGAGCGCGACGGTCTCGGACTGGGCTACACGACCGGCTGAGGCGCAACGGTGCGGCGCCGGCGGGGCTAGGGGGCCGGCAGGTGGGTGCGCGGCGCCATCCGCGGGCCCCGTCGTGGCCGGCGGGCACCCAGGGCCAGCATCAGCATCACGGCCCGGCCCCGGTGCGGGCGGTAGGGCTCCAGCACCTCCGCCAGCTGGTCGTCGTCGATGTCGTGGCCGAACAGCGCCCACCCGACGTGCTTGGCGAGGTGGTAGTCGCCGAAGGACACCGCGTCGGGGTCGCCCAGCGCGCGCTGGCGCACCTCGGCGCTGGTCCAGACCCCGATGCCGGGCAGGGAGCGGAGCCGACGGTCCGCCTCGTCGCCGTCGACCCCGACCAGCCGCTCGAGCGACCCCGCGACACCGGCCGCGTGCACGATCGGCCGAGACCGGGCGGGGTCGACGTGCATCTTGAGCCACTCCCACGAGGGCACCCGGCGGACCGTCTCGGGCGGCGGCTGCAGCCACAGCCGCCGCTGCTCCCCCGGGCCGGGCGCCCGCTCGCCGAAGCGGTGCACCAGCCGGCGGAAGCCGGCGAACGCCTCCTGCCCGGTGACCTTCTGCTCGATCACGGCCGGCACGAGCGCCTCCATCACGCGGTCGCTGCGGCCGAACCTCAGGTGCGGGTAGCGCTCCCAGGCGGCCGCGACCAGCTCGTGGTGCGCCGTGAAGCCGGCCGGGTCGTCATGGTCGCCCAGCAGCGCCGGCACTCCGTCGAGGGCCCAGGCCGCGCCGGCGCCCCAGGCCTCGGCGTGCACCTCACCGAGCGCCGGCTCGCCGCGAACCCGGAGCGTGGCCGGGCCGTCGGGGGTGCGGATCCCGAGCCAGTGGTCCTCTCCGTCGAGGTGGTACGTCGGGTCCCCGGCGCCGCGCCGGAGCGGGCCGAGCAGCCGCCCGACCGGGCACGGCCGCCCGGGCCGCCAGACGCGCGTGGCGGCGCGGTCGTTGCGGTCGTCGCGACCAGCATCCGAGGGCCTCGACGTCATGCCGGGACGGTAGCCCACGGCGCCGACCGTCCGCGGTCGGAGCCGATGGGCAACCGGCCACTACCCCGGAGGAGACAGGTTCAAACCGTTCGTCGGGTGAAGAAGCTGGTTGTCCAGACCAGCACCCGGTATTTGGTGCCGAGTGGCCTGCACCACACGGTCGGGATGTCACCATCACCTCATGACCTTGCGATACGTGGACGTGGACGTCTTTGCCACGGAGCTGCCGCGGCAGCGCATTCCCGCCGACGAGATCCTCGGCGGCTTCCCCACCGCGGGCTCGCGCGGCATCGCCCAGATCGCCGGCGCCGAGGTGGGTGTGCACGAGATGTCGCCCGGCATGGCGCGTGACATCGAGTGCGACGAGGTGTTCGTCGTCATCGGCGGGCGTGGCTCGATCGAGTTCGAGGACGGCGAGGTGCTGCCGCTCTCGGCCGGCACCGTGGTGCGCCTCAACAAGGGCGACCGCACGATCTGGCACATCTCGGAGACGCTGCGGAGGTTCTACGTCGCCGGCTGAGCGCAGTCGACGTACCCACTCTGCTCGCACGGGCGGCACCGGTCCGGTCCACTAGGTTGTCTGGTGTGACCGACCACGCCGCCCGTTCGTCGTCTCCAGCCGACAAGCCGGCGAGCCGCGACCTGGAGGCCGGCATCCAGCGCGACTTCAGCCGCGACATGTCCTACGGCGACTATCTCCGCCTCGACCTGCTGCTGGCCGCCCAGCAGCCGCTCAGCGACCCGCCCCAGCACGACGAGCTGCTCTTCATCGTCCAGCACCAGACCTCCGAGCTCTGGCTCAAGCTGATGGTCCACGAGCTGCGGTCGGCGCGTGCCCTGATCGCCGAGGACCGGCTGGCCGAGGCGCTCAAGCGGCTGGCCCGGGTCAAGCACGTCCAGCGCACGCTCACCGACCAGTGGGCGGTGCTGGCGACGCTCACCCCGAGCGAGTACTCCCAGATCCGGCCGTTCCTCGCCACCTCCTCGGGCTTCCAGTCCGCCCAGTACCGCGAGGTGGAGTTCCTGCTCGGCAACAAGAACGCCGACATGGTCAAGGTCTTCGGCCACGACCCGGCCGCCCGGCAGGAGCTGGAGACCCTGCTGCACGAGCGGAGCCTCTACGACGAGTTCCTGGCCTTCCTCGCCCGCAGCGGGTACGCCGTGCCGGCCGCGCTGCTCGACCGCGACTGGTCGCAGCCCTACCGGATGAACCTCGCGCTGGTCGACACCGTCGCCGAGGTCTATGCCGACCCCACGCGGCACTGGGGCGTCTACGAGACCTGCGAGGAGCTCGTCGACGTGGAGGACAACTTCCAGCAGTGGCGCTTCCGGCACCTGCAGGTGGTCCAGCGCACCATCGGCCACCGCACCGGCACCGGCGGATCGAGCGGCGTCGACTTCCTGCGGAGGGCGCTGGACCTGACGTTCTTCCCCGAGCTGTTCGAGGTGCGGACCCGGATCGGCGGCTGACGCCGACCCGGGCCCTCCTCTGCGGCTCCCGTCCGACTCGCCTAGTTGCTCATCGCGAAGGTCGAGCGGGTGATGGAGTCCTCGGTCCCGCGGAACCCCTCGAACAGGTCGAAGGTGTCCTGCTGGAAGTCGACGTCACGGTCGTCGGCGGTGCCGCCGACCCGGTCGGGCCCGACCCCGAACAGGCGGCGGAAGCCGTTGCCGCCCGCATCCATCAGGTTGGTGCGCTTGCTGGTGTTGTCGGTGTGCCAGTTGCCGAGCATGTGGCCGATCTCGTGGCTGGTCACGTTGCCCACGCCCTGCGCGACGAACGCCACCCGGTCGCTGTCCTCGGTGAGGTAGGAGTTCAGCGAGGCCTCCCCCCAGTTGTCGGGCTTGCCGCTGAGCACGTCGAGCAGCACCAGGGCCTTCTCGGTGCGCTCGAAGTTGCCGGGGTCGATCGACTGGGCGATGCCGATGGTGGGCACGCCGCTCTCGGCGATCGAGCCGCCGACGATCACCGTGGTGACGCCGGGCTCGGCGCTGATGTCCGGCCCGTCGAGGCTGGTGGTGACCTCGACGTCCACGCTGCCGCTCAGCCCGTTGGCAGCCAGGTCGCTCTCGATGTTCTCGATGACGTTGGCCTTGATGCCGGCGACCACCGCAGCCTCGTCGCTCGGGTCGAGCCCCCACTTCGGAAGGTACTTCGCCAGCGGCGAGAGCTCGACGACGCCCCAGCCTCCCCAGATCCCGGTGTTGATGCGGGCACCGTCGACGTCGAGGTAGATCCGCTGCGGAGCCGAGGCACCCTCGCCGCCGTAGCGATAGACCTCCACGCGGCCGATGTAGGGGCCGTCACCGCCGCTGAGCTGCACGTAGTAGCGGCCAGCCTCGCGGGCGACGTAGTCGCTGAGCCCGCGTCCGCGCGCACCCGGGAGCGGGCTGGCGAGCGGGTAGATGAAGCTGGCGTCCTGGTTGGAGGCGTGCGACTCGGTGCCGTCGGGGCCGATCACGTCGACCCAGCCCTTGACGTCGAGCGACGCCGACAGCACGTCGCCGGCGGCCAGGTCGAAGGCGAAGGTGTCGGGGTCGCCCTCGGCCGCACCGGCCTTGAGGAGGTAGTCACCCGTGGTGGGGCCGTTGAAGCCGCCACCGCCGACCCACCAGCCGAACGCCACGACGTAGTAGGTGCCGCTCCCGAACACGGAGGCGTCGAGGGAGGCGGTGTTGCCGAACTGGGAGAACGTGTCGCTCACGAGGTTGAGGTCGCCGTCGAGCAGCACCAGGGCCGGCTTCAGCCTCCCGGTCTTGCGAGCCATGGACACCGTCAGCCGCTCGCCCTCGGTGAGCGTGAGGCGGTACCAGTCGTAGTCGTCCTTGGCGCGGTTGCCCTTGCCGGGGGCGTCGCCGCGGAAGCCCTTGACCTTCACCGCCTGGTAGCGGTTGGACACGCCCAGGTTGCGAGCCTTGCCCGGGCGGCCGTCGTTCTCCTTGCTGGGCCTCAGCGAGCGGTAGGCCCAGCCGGGGACCGAGCCCGGGTTCATGGTGCCGAGGATGGTGGCCGTCGGCTCCTGCCCCGCGCCCGTGCCGACGCCGGCGACCAGCTCCGCTGAGGCGAGGTCGTCGTTGAACCCGCGCTCGCCGGGGCCCTCGTTCTCCTGGTAGGTCACGCCGGGGACCGTCGCCAGCGCGCCGGAGCGCCGGTGGGCCTTGCTCGCCGCCCGCGCGGCGGAGAGGCGGGCCGCCTGCTGAGCCCACGCCTGGTAGTCGGGCTTGGACCCCGGCGGCAGGAGCGCCAGCGACGGGTTGGGCGAGGCCGGAGCCGCGCCGGCGTACGCCGTGGCGCGGGCGCGCAGCACCCGGCGCAGGTCGCGCAGCGTGCGCGCGCGGGCGCTCGCAGCGGCGGTGGCTGCGGCCGCAGCACTCGGTGCCGCCGTGGCCGATGGTGCCGCGCCTGCCTGCGGCGCGAGGGCCTGGGGCGCCACGGAGCCGGCGAGCACGAGCGCGCCGGCAGCGGCCCAGCCGGCCGCGCGCTGCGACGCCCGGGCCGGGCGTCGCTGAGAGTGGGTTTCCATGCAGCTGTCCTCTCGGTCGGACCCGGCTCCCCGTCGTGCGACGACTCGTCGGCGCGCGTCTGCCGGGCCTCATCTGGGTGCACTGCATGACGATCGACATGCGGCTCCTCCAGGAGCCATCCCCCGTAGCAGTGATCGAAGAGGACTTTACTCAGGAATCGGCCCGGCGGAACCCCCTGGCGCGCCGGGCTATGGTCGAAGGACGTCATCGCGGCGGGCCGCCGACCGAGAGCCTCCCCGCGACCCTCGAGACCGCCCGGGAGGGCTCATGCGACACCCGCGACCCCTGCACCGTGGTCACCTGCTCCGACGCCTCGCCGGCGCGTTGCTGACGATCGCCGTCGTTCCCCTCGTCGCCACGGCACCGGCCACCGCCGCACCACCCTCGCCCGATCGGTCGATCGAGCTCCCGGGAGCCGGCGGAGCCGAGGGGATCGCGGCCGGCCGCGGCAGCACCTTCTTCGCCGGAGACCTCGCCACCGGCGACATCTTCCGGGGCGACGCGCGTCGCGGCACCGCCGAGCTGTTCATCGACGCCCCCGACGGCCGGGTCGCCGTCGGGATGAAGGTCGATCGGCGCACCGGCTACCTGTTCGTCGCCGGTGGGCCCACCGGCCAGGCGTTCGTCTACGACACCCGCACCGGCGCCGAGGCCGCCGCCCTCGACCTCGGGGCCGGCTTCATCAACGACGTGACGATCACCCGCGACGGGGCGTGGTTCACCAACTCCGCGGCAGGCGAGCTCTCTCTCGTGCCGATCACTCCTCGCGGCACGCTCGGCGACGTCGAGGTGCTGCCGCTGACCGGACCGGCAGGCGAGACCCCCGGCGGCTTCAACCTCAACGGCATCGCCTCGGCGCGCGGGGGCCACACGCTGCTGGTGGCCCACTCCGCCGACGCCACGGTCTACACCGTTGACCCACGCACCGGCGCCAGCGCGGCCACCGGCCTCGACCTGCCCAACGTCGACGGGATCCTGGTGCAGGGCCGGCGGCTCTGGGCGGTGCAGAACCAGCTCAACCAGGTGAGCGTCATCAAGCTCGACCGCGACCTGGCCGGCGGTCGCCTGCTGCGCGTGGTCACCAGCCCGCTCTTCGAGGTGCCGACCACGGTGGCGCGCTTCGGCCATCGGCTGGCGCTGCCCAACGCGAAGTTCGGGGTGCCCGACGTGACGTCGTACGACGTGGTGGTGGTGCGCGACCGCGACTGACGACCCCCGTCCCGCCCGTGGGCGACCCGCGTCGGAGCAGGGTGGCAGCATGTCCGACATGCTGCTCGCCGACCTGGTCGCCACGTCTGCGGCGGTGTCCGCGACCCGCTCGCGCAAGGCCAAGGTCGCGGCCCTGGCCCAGACGTTGGCACGGGCGGAGCCGGCCGAGCGCGAGGTCGTCACCTCCTACCTCGGCGGGGCGCTGCTCCAGCGGCGCACCGGGGTGGGGTGGCGCGGCATCGGTGTCGACGCCGAGCCGGCCGCCGAGTCGACGCTGACCGCGCTCGAGGTGCACGCCGCCTTCGACCGGCTCGCCGCCCTGTCGGGGCCGGGCTCGCAGGCGGCCCGGGCGGCGGCGGTCGCCGACCTCGTCGGGCGAGCGACCGGGGTGGAGCAGCAGTGGCTGCGCGGCGTGGTCACCGGCTCGGTGCGCCAGGGCGCGCTCGACTCGTTGGTGCAGGAGGCCGTCGCCGCCGCCGCCGAGGTGCCGCTGACGACGGTCCGGCGGGCCGCGATGCTGGCCGGTGGCACGGTGCCGATCGTGGGCGCTGCCTTCGACGGCGGGGTGCCCGCGCTGCTGGCGGTCGGCCTCGAGGTCGGTCGGCCGGTGCTGCCGATGCTGGCCTCCAGTGCGCCAGACGTGGCCGCCGCGGTCGGGAAGGCGGTCGGGAAGGCACAGGGTCCCGACGAGCGCCGCCCGGTCGCGGTCGACCGCAAGCTCGACGGCATCCGGCTCCAGGTGCACCGCCGCGGGGACGACATCGTGGTGGCGACGCGCAGCCTGGACGACATCACCGAGCGGCTGCCCGAGGTGGTGAGCGTGGTGCGCTCCCTGCCGGCGCGGGAGCTCGTGCTCGACGGCGAGGGCCTCGCGCTCGACGAGGAGGGCCGACCCCGGCCCTTCCAGGAGACCGCGTCGCGCACTGCCCAGGCGGGCGGCGTCGCCGTGACGCCGTACTTCTTCGACCTGCTACACCTCGACGGCCGTGACCTGCTCGACGCGCCCCTGGCGGAGCGGCTGGCCGCGCTCGACGCGCTGGTCCCCGAGCAGCACCGGGTGCCGCGGGTCGTCACCGACGACGTCGCCGAGGCGGAGGCGTTCGCCGCGGCCGCGCTCGCCGACGGCCACGAGGGGGTCGTGGTCAAGACCCTGGCCGCGCCCTACGACGCCGGCCGGCGCGGCGCGGCCTGGGTCAAGGTCAAGCCGGTGCACACCCTCGACCTGGTCGTGCTGGCCGTCGAGTGGGGCTCCGGGCGCCGCCAGGGCCGGCTCTCCAACATCCACCTCGGCGCGCGCGACGCCGACACCGGCGAGCTGGTGATGCTGGGCAAGACGTTCAAGGGGATGACCGACGAGATGCTCGCCTGGCAGACCGAGCGGTTCACCGAGCTGGCGCTCGACCCGGCGTCGATGCGCGACGGCTACGTCGTGCCGCTGCGGCCCGAGCAGGTCGTCGAGATCGCCCTCGACGGCGTGCAGCGTTCCACGCGCTACCCCGGCGGCATGGCTCTGCGGTTCGCCCGGGTGGTGCGCTACCGCGACGACAAGAGCGTCTCCGAGGTCGACACGGTGCAGGCCATCCGGGAGACGTTCGCCCGCTGAGCGGTTCGTCCGTCGGGGGTCAGGGGCGCGGCTGCACGTGGGCGGTCCAGCCCGCGCCGTCCCAGTAGCGCAGCTGCTGCGGTGACTGAGGGTCCAGGTACCAGCCCGCCGGGATCTGCTGCGCCTGCTGCCACGGTGCCTGCTGGGCAGGAGCCGAGGTCTGGCCCGGGTAGGCCGGGTAGGGCGTGGCCACCGGTCGTCGGCGGACGAACGACGCGATCAGCAGTCCGAGACCCACCACCAGCGCCAACCCGCTGACCAGGGTGCCGACCAACCAGCCGCCCGCCTGTCCGAAGCCGGACAGGATCGACGGACCGACCACGACCGTCTCCTGGGCGTCGGAGATGGTGACGCGGTACTGCCCGTCCATGGGCGCGTCGAAGGCCGCGATGGCGACGAAGTGGCCCTCGACCAGGTCGACCTCCTCGTCCAGCGAGACGGACCGGACCACGACGGTGCCCGAGGGGCCGGCGACCTCGATGTCGCCCGGCCCGAGGTTCGGCGCCTGATAGCTGCCGGCCCGCCCCTCGACGAGCACGTAGACCCGCTGACCGCCGGCGTCGAGGTCGAAGAAGTCGTCGAGCGGCGTGGTGCGGGCCTCGCTCTGGACGAGCCGGGCCGCCGGCGTGGCGACGGAGACCACCAGCTTCACCGCGCAGACGGCGCCGACCACGAGGGCCAGGACGGTGAGGACGAGGCCGCTGATCCGCAGCGGTGTCCAGCCGCCGCGCTGCGGGGTGGCCACGGGGTAGGGACTGCTCACAGGATCACCGTCGGTCGGCGGGCGCGCTCATCGACGGCGCCCGAAGCGGATGTCGGTCACCACGCGCGAGGTCGTGGTGGGGGCGGGCGCCTTGCGTTGGCTGAAGACGCCGGTGAGCGGGTCCCAGACGCCGAGGTCGCTCTTGCCGTTGCCGTCCCAGTCACCGATCACCGGCAGGTCGCCGGGATCGCCGAACGGCACCTGGGCGGTCCACACCAGGCCGTCGGCATCGACGAGGCGCAGCGTGAACGTCGCGGTCGCCTGGTCGAACACGCCGAGGTCGGTGCGGCCGTCGCCGTCCCAGTCACCCGTCACGGGCAGGTCGCCGGAGTCGCCCAGGCCGACCACTCTGACGTTCCCGTCGGCGGCACGCAGCCGGAACTGCGCCTTGGCGGCACGGCGTACGCCGACCTCCCAGGTGCCGTCACCGTCCCAGTCGCCGGCAACCGGCTTGTCCTTGCGGCTGCCGAACACGACGGTCTGCTCCTCGCTGCCGGCGAGCAGCCGGAACGTCCGCGTGGCGGCACTGAAGACGCCGACGTTGGCGCGGCCGTTGCCGTCCCAGTCGCCCAGGACGGGGTCGTCGGTGGCGGCGCCGTACTCGATGACCTTCGGCGGCTTCTTGGTCCGCCGGACCAGGAACTTCGCCGTGGGGGCACGCCGGAAGAGCACCAGCTCGGTGTTCTTGCCACCCAGCAGGTCCGCCGACAGCGGCAGGTCGACGCAGTTCCTCGAGGCGAGCGTGGAACCGAAGGAGAACTTCACGCCGTGGAAGTACGGCGCCATCACGCCGCCGCCGTAGCGCTGCTCGTAGTGCAGGTGCGGCCCGGTGGAGTTGCCGGTGGTCCCGACCGCCCCGAGCAGCTGGCCCTGGTCGACGCGCTGGCCGACCTTGACGTTGACCGCCGAGAGATGCGCGTAGAGCGTGCTCTCGCCGTTGCCGTGGTCGACGACGACCCACTTGCCGTAGCCACCGGTGACGCTGCTGTAGGCCGTGGTCACCAGGCCCGGCGCGGAGGCGACGACCGGGTCGCCGTCGTCGCCGGCGCGGTTCCAGTCGACCGACAACGGGCTCGGGCTGTGGCTGGAGCGGGTGGTGCCGGTCCACTCCTGCCCGCAGGGGAACGGCATCTCGAAGGCGGTCACCGCCACCCGGGCAGCGGCGCGCGCCGCCACCCTCGGGTCGACCGGGCGACCGTGCGGGAGGCTGTCGTCCTCGCCGTCCGGCTGCGGCTCGCCCGCGCGGCCGGCACCCTGGTCGTTCCCTCCGCGGGAGCCGTCGGTCGCGCCGGCGGGGGCGAGGGTCAGGCCGAGGCTGAGCACCGCGGCGAGGGACACCGGGAGCGCCAGCAGCCGGGCCGAGAGTCGGGACACAGGGAGCACCTTCCATGCAGGGAAGAAGCACCAGTCACATCAGTCACAGATGACTCTGGCGCCACACAGGTGCCCCACGGTAACCAGGAACACAGCAACCTGTCATGGACTTCGGCGCGTCGGCTTGGAACTACACCGTTGTCATGCTAGGCGCCGACCTCCGACGCAGCCTCCGAGCGGAGCCGGATCAGCCCCTCCTGCGCCACCGTCGCGACCAACGCTCCGTCCTCGGCGAAGACCCGGCCGAAGGCCAGACCACGAGCCCCGGAGGCCGAGGGCGACGACTGGTCGTAGAGCAGCCACTGGTCGGCCCGGAACGGGCGATGGAACCAGATGGTGTGGTCGAGGGAGGCCGCCTGCATCCCGCGGGTCCCCAGGGTGACGCCGTGCGGCACCAGCGTGGCGCCGAGCAGCGTCATGTCGCTGGCGTAGGTGAACGCCGCCACGTGCTGCTGCGGGTCGTCGTCGAGGTCGCCGTTGACCCGGATCCACAGCTGCGACCGGGCCGGGTGGTCCGGGTCCTCCGGGAGCCCGATGCGCGAGTTGCCGAGGTAGCGGATGTCGAGCGCGGCCCACTCGCGGGCGAGCGCGTCGGCGTCGACGCCGCCACGTTCACGCATCAGGTCGAGGAACCGCACCGCGTCGTCGGGTCCGCCGACATCGGGCATCCGGTCCTGGTGGTCGAGGCCCTCCTCCGCCCGCTGGAAGCTGACGGTCTGGTAGTAGATCGGCCGGCCGTGCTGTCGGGCCACCACGCGGCGGGTGCCGAAGGAACGGCCGTCGCGCAGCCGATCGACGTCGTAGATGATCGGCACCGCGGTGTCACCGGGCCGCAGGAAGTAGGAGTGCAGCGAGTGCACGGCGTAGGCTCGGTCGATGGTGCGCATCGCCGCGATCAGCGCCTGCGCGGCCACCTGACCGCCGAACACGCGCTGCCGGTCGGTCTGCGGCTGCTGCCCGCGGAAGAGGTCGAGGTCGAGGTCCTCCACGTCGAGGAGGGCGACCAGCTCGGCCGCCGACGCGGGCACCTCAGCCCTCCCGCCGCGGGTCACTGTCGGGCCAGCCGTCCGGCCGCCCCTCGGGCCTTCCATCGCCGCGAGAGTCCGGACCGTCGAGCCCGGCCAGGAACTGCTCGAACTCGCGGCCCAGCTCGTCGCCGGTCGGCAGTGGCTGGTCGGCGGCGAGCAGGCTGGAGCCGGCGTCCTCGGCCTCCTGGAACGCGTCGTACTGCTGCTCGAGCCCGGCAACCACCCGCGCCACCTCGTCGTTGTCGGTGAGGTACATCGCGATCTCCGCCTCGCGCGCGTCCGCCGCCGTGCGCAACAGGCTCAGGTCGACGGTGAGCCGGCCGCCGATCTCGACGTGCTCGAGCAGCGCCACCGCGGCCTGCGGGTAGTCGAGCTGGGCGAGGTAGTGCGGCACGTGGGCGACGTAGCCGAGCGCGTCGTGCCCCCACTCCCCCAGGCGCAGCTCGAGCAACGCCTGGGCGCTGCTCGGGATCCGCAGCTCGCCGCGCCACGGGCTCTCGGCGGTCAGCAGGTCGGCGTCGTTCGCGTGCGGGGTGATCGCGATCGGCCGCGTGTGAGGCACCGCCATCGGCACCGAACCGAGGCCGACCACGCGGGTCACGCCGAGCTTCTCGACCACCTCGCGCACCGCCGCGCAGAAGGCCTCCCACCGGTTGTCCGGCTCGGGGCCACGCATCAGGAGGTACGGCGTCCCGGCGCTGTCGTGCAGCAGCCGGACCACCAGCCGTGGGGCGTCGTAGTCGTCGTAGTGGTCGCGGACGAAGGACATCGCCGGCCGCCGGGCGCGGTAGTCGTGGAACCGGTCGACGTCGAACGTGGCCACCACCTTGCTGCCACCGGCCCCACCGGACAGCGACTCCAGGTGGCCGGCCGCCAGCGCGCCGGCGGAGCCTGCGTCCAGGAACCCGTCGAGGGTGAGCACCATCGTCAGCTCGGTCGCGGCGGCGAGCTCGGACACCTCGTCGACGATGTGGACCAGACGCTGGCTCACGCGTTCTCCTCTCGGGGCCGATACCGCGGGCGCGGTGCCTGCAGGAGGCGCAGCGACCGCACCGCTCACGATATTCCGGTCGTGACCCGCCCCACACCGGGGTGGGGGTGCCTTCCGTTGTTACCGGAGGGTAACCTGATCGGCACCCCGCCGGGCCGCGGCCTCCTGCGCCGTGCCGTCGCGGGCTCCCCCACCCGCGAAGGAGAGACGGTGTCCCGAGAGCTCCGAGAGGTCGTCTTCGTCGACGGCGTCCGCACCCCGTTCGGCAAGGCCAAGGGCCAGTACGCCGAGACCCGCGCTGACGACCTCGTCATCAAGTGCATCCGCGAGCTGCTGCGTCGCAACCCCGGGCTGCCGCCCGAGCGGATCGACGACGTCGCCATCGCTGCGACCACCCAGATCGGCGACCAGGGCCTGACCATCGGCCGCACGGCCGCGCTGCTGTCAGGTCTCCCGCAGAGCGTGCCGGGCTTCGCCATCGACCGGATGTGCGCCGGCGCGATGACCGCGGTGACCACGACCGCGGGCGGCATCGCCTTCGGTGCCTACGACCTCGTCATCGCCGGCGGCGTGGAACACATGGGCCGCCACCCGATGGGCGAGGGCGTCGACCCCAACCCGCGCATCCTCTCCGAGCGGCTGGTCGACCCCGATGCCCTGGTGATGGGCAAGACGGCGGAGAACCTCCACGACCGCTACCCCTCCATCACCAAGGAGCGCACCGACGCCTACGCCGTCCGCTCGCAGGCCAAGACGGCAGCGGCGTACGCCGCTGAGAAGCTCCAGCCCGACCTGGTGCCGGTGGCCACCCGCTCGACCGAGGAGGGCTGGGGGCTGGCCGTCGACGACGAGCCGATGCGGCCGGAGACGACCATGGAGTCGCTGGCCTCGCTCAAGACGCCGTTCCGCGCCCACGGCAAGGTGACGGCCGGCAACGCCGCCGGCATCAACGACGGCGCGACGGCATGCGTCCTCGCCGAGGAGCAGACCGCGCGCGAGCTCGGCCTGCCGGTCAAGATGCGCCTGGTGTCCTACGCCTTCGCGGGCGTCGAGCCCGAGGTGATGGGTGCCGGCCCGATCCCGGCCACCGAGAAGGCGCTGGCCAAGGCCGGCCTGACCATCGACGACATCGAGGCCTTCGAGATCAACGAGGCGTTCGCCGTGCAGGTGCTCGCCTTCCTGGAGCACTACGGCATCGCCGACGACGACGAGCGGGTCAACCCCTACGGCGGCGCCATCGCCATGGGCCACCCGCTCGCCTCCTCCGGCGTCCGGCTGATGAACCAGCTGGCCCGGCAGTTCGAGGAGAGGCCCGAGGTCCGCTACGGCCTGACCACCATGTGCATCGGCATCGGCATGGGCGGCACCGTGATCTGGGAGAACCCCCACTGGACCGGCGAGAAGACCGAGGGAGCCGCCTGATGAGCACCACCCCGATCGACACCCTGCTGGAGCGGGCGGCCGCCATGGCCTCCGACGCCGAGGTGGTCACCCGCGCCCAGCTGCGCAAGGTCACCCTGCCCGCCGGCGGCGGGGTGATGGGCCTGATCACCCTCGACAACGGCCAGGACCACACCCGTCCCAACACCTTCGGCCCCCGGGGGCTGATCGCGCTCAACGAGGCGATCGACGCTGCGCTGGACGATGCCGAGGTCTCCTCCGTCGGGATCACCGGCAAGCCGTTCATCCTGGCCGCGGGCGCCGACCTGACGTCGCTGGCCGCCGGCGGCGTCGACGGCGTCCGGATGATCGCCGAGCTGGGGCACGCGGTGTTCCGCAAGCTCGGCGAGGGTGGCAAGCCGTCGTTCGGCTTCATCAACGGGCTGGCGCTCGGCGGCGGCCTCGAGGTCGCGCTGCACTGCGACTACCGCACGGTCATGGACTCCGCGGCCGCGGTCGGCCTGCCCGAGGTGATGCTCGGGCTGATCCCGGGCTGGGGCGGCGCCTACCTGGTGCCCCACCTGCTCGGTGCCGACAAGGCCGTCACGCTGATCCTGGAGAACCCCCTCAACCAGGGCAGGACGCTCACCGGCCGGGCGGCGTTCGACCTCGGCCTGGCCGACGCGTGCTTCTCCGGCGCCGACTACCTCGAGCAGTCGCTGCTGTGGGCGGCCCGCGTCCTCACCGGCCAGCAGTCCGTCGACCGGCCCGAGGTCGACCGTGGCGAGGCGTGGGACGCCGCGCTGACCCGAGCGCGCGGCATCGCCGACTCCAAGACCGGCGGCGCCTCGCCGGCGGCGTACCGCGCCATCGAGCTGATCGAGCGGGCGCGCACGGCGACCCGCGACGAGGGCTTCGCCGCCGAGGACCAGTCGCTGGCCGACATGGCCGCCACCCCCGAGCTCCTGGCATCGCTCTACTCCTTCGACCTGGTGCAGAAGCGAGCCAAGCGGCCGGCGGGCGCGCCCGACCGGTCGCTCGCCCGTCCGGTGACCAAGGTGGGCATCGTCGGTGCCGGTCTGATGGCCAGCCAGCTGGCGCTGCTGTTCGTCCGCAGGCTCGAGGTGCCGGTGGTGCTGACCGACCTCGACCAGGAGCGGGTCGACAAGGGCGTCGGCTACGTCCACGACGAGGTCGACAAGCTGCTGCTGAAGGGCAGGGTCGGCCAGGACAAGGCCAACCGGCTCAAGGGCCTGGTCACCGGTGCGGTCGACAAGAGCGAGGTGTTCGCCGACGCCGACTTCGTCATCGAGGCGGTGTTCGAGGAGATGTCGGTGAAGAAGTCCGTCTTCGCCGACGTCGAGAAGGCCGTGTCGGCCGACTGCGTGCTCGCGACCAACACCTCGTCGCTGTCGATCACCGAGATGGCCGCCGACCTGGAGCACCCCGAGCGGGTCGTCGGCTTCCACTTCTTCAACCCGGTGGCCGTCATGCCGCTGCTGGAGATCGTCCGGGGCGAGCAGACCGACGACGCCACCCTCGCGACCGCGTTCGCAACCGGCAAGGCGCTGAAGAAGACCTCGATCCTGGTCCAGGACAGCCCGTCGTTCATCGTCAACCGGCTGCTCGGCCGCTTCATGGGCGAGGTCGGCCGGATCGTCGATGCGGGCACCCCGGTGCCGGTCGTCGACGGCTCCTTCGCCGGCGTCGCGCCGATGCCGCCGTTCTTCCTCCTCTCGCTGGTCGGGCCGGCGGTCGCCCTGCACAACAACGAGACGCTCGCGGCGGCCTTCCCGGACCGTTTCTACGTCTCCCCCGCCTTGGAGCGGCTGGTCGAGGCCGGCAAGACGTCGTACTACGCTCCCGACCTGTCCATCGACCCCGAGGTCGAGGCCCTGCAGGAGACGCCCGCCGAGCCGGTGGTGCTGACCCAGGACGAGGTCCGTACCCGGGTGCTCGAGGCGCTGGCCGACGAGGCCCGCCGGATGCTCGACGAGGGCGTCGTGGCGGCCCCGGAGGACCTCGACCTGGCGATGATCACCGGCGCCGGCTTCTCCTTCTGGAACGGCGGGCTGACGATGCTGCTCGACCGCACCGGGATCGCCGAGAAGGCGACCGGCCGGCGCTTCCACTGAGTTTCGCAGGCAGCGGCACGACCCACGACCGGGCCCCCGGGCCGACCTCCAGCGAGAGAGATCGGCCCGGGGGGGCTGTCTCGCTGGGCGACACGCGGGCATCCGGGGATTTGCCCCGACGGTAACGATTCGGTTACGTTCGGCGCTTGCCGAAGCGTCTCGACAACGTCGTCCGGACGCACCCGCAGCACGACACGCGCGGTCCAGGACTCACCGCGCGCGGAGGACTGATGAGCAACACGAACCCCCCTGTCCACCCGTCCGACGCCCGCCACAGAGCCTCTACCGAACCATCCGCCCCTGCCCGCGCCACCCGCCGCGGTGCCATGGCCGCAGGCGTCGTCGCCGGCGTCGTCGTGCTGCCAGCGGCCGCCTGGGCGATCAGCGGCGGCCTCTCCGAGGTCCGCGCCCCCGCAAGCCACGCCAAGGTCGCGAAGGCCCCCGGCGAGCTCGTCGACAACGGCAGCTTCGAGGACGGCCTCACCGGCTGGAAGGTCAACCGCAAGGCGTCGCAGGAGCTTGCCCGAGGCAACCAGTCCGTCAGCGGGGACTGGTCGGCCAAGCTGCGCAGCGCCACCGGCGGCAACGTCGTGGTCAACGACGACGACCCGACGATCCCGAGCACCACCGCTGGGCTCAGCTACCGGGTCACCGCCTACGTCCGCGCGACCGGTGAGCCGGTGCGAGGCAAGATCCGTGTCCGCGAGGTCTCCGGTGGCTCCGGCGCCACGATCGACAAGCAGGGCTTCCAGGCCGACGCCGGCAGTTGGAGCCGGGTCAGCCTGACCTATACCTCCGTGACCACCGGCGCGAAGATCGACCTCAACGTCGTCGGCCGCAAGCTGGCCGCAGGCGACGCCCTCCTGGTCGACGACCTGTCGATGGTCCCCACGACCTCGCCCGGCACCCCGACGCCGTCCAGCCAGGCGCCGACCTCCTCCCCGACCTCCTCCCCGACGAAGACCCCGACCTCCTCGCCGACCTCCTCGCCCACGTCGTCGACCCCGACGGCCTCTCCGTCGTCGTCAGCGCCCACGTCGACGCCCACGTCGAACCCGACCGCGGCGCCCTCCTCGGGCTGCGTGTCCAACGCGATGGGCATCCCCTCACCAGGCAAGACGTTCCTGGGCGCCGCGGTCGGCGGCGGCAACACCTTCGACAGCCGCGACAGGCAGCTCGGTGTCCCGATGCGGGTGCACCGCACCTACTACTCGGCGGCGCGGATCGACGCCGCCGTGAGTACGGCCACCGCGGACGTCCGCGCCGGCCGGCTCCCGTGGATCAGCTTCAAGGCTCCCCACTCGTGGTCCCAGATGGCCGGTGGCGCCGGCAACACCTGGGCCCGCGACCTCGCCGACGGTCTGGCGAAGGTGCCCGGCCCGGTGTGGCTGGCCGTGCATCACGAGCCGGAGAAGGACGGCAACATGAGCCAGTGGGTGGCCATGCAGCAACAGATCGCGCCGATTGTGCACAACCGCACCGACAACGTGGCCTACACCGTGATCTACAGCGGGTGGAACACCTTCGGCGGCGGCACGAACACGCTGGCGAGCAAGTGGCCCGGCGACCAGCACATCGACGTCACCGCGATCGACGCCTACAACGACTACGGCGTGGTCAGGAGCGGCAAGACCGGCACCAAGCACCTCGACATCCGCTCCTACTACGTCAAGCTCGCTGCCTGGGCGAAGGCCCATGGCACGGCCTGGGGCGTGGCCGAGACCGGACAGTCGATCTCCGGCGCCCGGGACGAGCCGGACTGGGTGGCCGACGCCTACCGCGACATGAAGGAGCTGGGCGGCGCCGCCCTGTCCTACTTCGACTCCAACGAGAACTCGGTCACCGACTGGCGGCTGAACGACAACGTCAAGCGCAACTCCTTCACGTCGGTTCTCCCGCAGTCGACCCGGCTCTGCTGACAGCGGCTGCGCCGCAGACCCAGCAGAGCCAGGCAACGCCGCAGGCCCCCCACCCCCCCCCGGTCGGCCTGTGGCAACCCCACAAGAACAGCCGGCGGCGGGACACCTGGGTGTCTCGCCGCCGGCTGTCGTGCGTGGCGGTGCGTGTGGGGCCGTGGTGGGGCCGCGGCGGGCGGGCCCTCAGCGAGGCCGTGCGCTGCTGCCCCGAAGCGGCCCGGCGGCCGTGGGCGCCAACGGGCCGGCGCCGCGTCGCGGGAGCTGGTCGCGGCGGTGATCGACCCAGACCCGCACCGGACCGGGGCCGAAGGCCGGCCCGGCCACGGCACGGGCGGTGTCAGCCGCGGTCAGCACGCCACACGCCCGGCGTGGTGGCGCTGGTAGTCCACGAGGTTCTGGGTGAGGATCGCGCGCACCTCGTCGGCGGACTCGTCGGCGCGGTCGACCATCACCAGGAGGTCGTTGATCGCCGCAGGGGTGTCGTAGGCCGCGAGCTCGGCGCGCAGCTTCTTGTGCTCCGCCAGGGCGACCCGGTGGGCGCGGGCCTCGGCGCGGAAAGTGGTCCACAGACTGTTCTGGACGGGGTGGGGGGCACGGGAGGAACGGGCGGAGCGGGTGGCAAGAGGAGCGTTCATGTTCATGCCTCTATTGTGCGTTGACCAGTGCGTATACGTCCAATAACCAACTAATCCACTTATTCATGCGTTAGGGTTATGTTTTGTGGACTCCGAGGTGTTGCGCTGGTTCCAGCAGGTGGCCGACGGCGTCACCGTGACCGAGGTCGCCGACGTCGCGATGCTCAGCCAGCCGGCCGTCTCCCGGGCGCTGGGCCGGCTGGAGCAGGAGGTCGGCGCTCCGCTGTTGCAGCGCTCCGGGCGCGGCCTGCGGCTGACTCGGGCCGGCGCTGCCTTCAAGCGGCACGTCGACAGCGCCATGCACGAGCTCGACGACGGGCTGGCCGCGGTCGACCAGCTGCTCGATCCTGAGCGAGGCACGGTCACGGTGTCCTTCCAGCTCTCGCTCGGCACCTGGCTGGTCCCCCACGTCGTGCGCCGGTTCCGCGTCGACCACCCGCACGTCCGGTTCCGGCTGCTCCAGGCGCAGGACGCCCTCGGCTCCTCCCTCGTCGCGCGCGGCCGGGTCGACATGGAGCTGACGTCTCAGCGTGCCTCCGACGCCGACGTGACCTGGCAACCGCTGTTCACCGAGCAGCTGTTCCTGGCCGTCCCGCCGGGGCACCGGCTGGCGCAGCTCGACGAGGTGGCGCTCAGCGAGGCCGCCGACCAGGACTTCGTGATGATGCGACCCGAGTGGCAGCTGCGCATCCTCTCCGACGACCTGTGCCGCGCGGCGGGCTTCAGCCCTGAGGTGGTGTTCGAGAGCGACGACCTCTCCACGGTGCAGGGCTTCGTGGCGGCCGGCCTCGGCGTCGCGATCCTGCCCGCCATGGACGCCAACCCCGCGGCGCCGATGCCCGGCGCCCCCTGGCTGGTGCGGCTCACCGACCAGGGCGCCGCTCGCGAGATCGGGTTGGCCTGGTCACCGGCCCGCCGGCTGCTCCCCGCGGCCGAGCTGTTCCGCTCGTTCGTGCTGGCCCAGCACTTCCCGTCGCACTGAGCCGGGCTGGGTCAGCGCGGGACGTCGCTCGACAGCGGCTCGCCGGCGGCCTGCGACATCAGCTCGACGACCTCCAGCGCGATCGTCTGCGGGGTGAGCCCGAGCCGCTCCAGGATGGCGTCGCGCTTGGCGTGGCCGAGGAACTCCTGCGGGATGCCGTGCAGCCGGACGGGGGTGCTGACGCCGGCGGCGGTGAGCGTCTGGAGCAGCACGGCCCCGCAGCCGCCGACCACGCCGTTGTCCTCGATGCTGACCACCAGCCGGTGGTCACGGGCCAGCTCGACGACCGCCGGGTCGACCGGCTTGACCCAACGCGGGTCGACCACGGTCACGCCGATGCCCTGGGCGACCAGCCGCTCGGCCACGTCGACCGCCGTCGTCGCCATCGAGCCGACCCCGACGACCAGCACGTCACGGGTGCCGCTGCGGACCAGTACGTCGGCCCCACCGGCCCTGCCGACGGCCTCGATGTCGGCCGGAGGGGCGCCCTTGGGGAAGCGCACCACCGTCGGCGCGTCCGCCACCTCGACGGCCTCGCCGAGCAGCTCGCGGAGCCGGGCCGGGTCGCGCGGTGCGCCCAGCCGGAGGCCGGGCACCACCTGGAGCACCGACATGTCCCACATCCCGTTGTGGGAGGCGCCGTCATCTCCGGTGATGCCGGCCCGGTCGAGCACGAAGGTGACGCCGCAGCGGTGCAGCGCCACGTCCATCAGCACCTGGTCGAAGGCGCGATTGAGGAACGTCGCATACACCGCGACCACCGGGTGCAGGCCGCCCATCGCGAGCCCGGCCGCCGAGGTGGCGGCGTGCTGCTCGGCGATGCCGACGTCGAAGGTGCGCTCGGGGAAGCGCTGCTGGAAGCGGTCGAGGCCGACGGGGTGCATCATCGCAGCGGTGATCGCCACGACGTCGGGACGGCGCTCGCCGATCGCGACGATCTCGTCGGCGAAGACGTCGGTCCAGATCCGCCCCTTGGGCTTCTCCTCCCCGGACGCCAGGTCGAACGGCCCCGGAGCGTGGAACTGGTCGGCGACGTGGCGCTCGGCGGCCGGGTAGCCGAAGCCCTTGCGGGTCAGCGCGTGCACGATCACCGGCCCCTCGAACCGCTTGGCCTGCGCCAGCACCTGCTCCATCGCCGCGCGGTCGTGGCCGTCGACGGGGCCGACGTACTTCAGGCCGAGGTCCTCGAAGAGACCTTGCGGGGCGAACGCGTCCTTCATGCCCTTCTTGACCGCGTGCAGCACGTCGTACGCCGCGGGGCCGACGCCCTTGACCGCGGTGAGACGCTTCTTGACCACCTCGAGCACCTGCTCGTATCGCGGGTTGGTGCGCAGCGACGTGAGTGCGTTGGCCAGCCCCCCGATGGTCGGGGTGTAGGAGCGGCCGTTGTCGTTGACGACGATCACCAGCCGGCTGTCCTGCGCGATCGCGATGTTGTTGAGCGCCTCCCACGCCATGCCGCCGGTCAGCGCGCCGTCGCCGATCACCGCCACGACGTGCCGGTCGTCCCCCCGGAGGGCGTAGGCCTTGGCCAGACCGTCGGCGTAGGAGAGAGCGGTGGAGGCGTGGGAGTTCTCGACGATGTCGTGGTCGGACTCCGCCTGGCTGGGGTAGCCCGACAGCCCGCCCTCCTGACGCAGCCCGTCGAAGCCGGCGGCGCGGCCGGTGAGCAGCTTGTGGACGTAGGCCTGGTGCCCGGTGTCGAAGAGCACCCGGTCGTGGGGGCTGTCGAAGACCCGGTGGATGGCCATCGTGAGCTCCACGACGCCGAGGTTGGGACCGAGGTGCCCACCGGTGCGCGCGCACGTCGCGACCATCACGTCGCGGATCTCGCTGGCCAGCGCGGTCAGGTCGTCGTCGGTGAGGACGCGCAGGTCGCGCGGGGTCGAGATCGACTCCAGCAGGCCCATGGTCCTCCGTCCGTCGGGCCGGCCGGGCGGCCGGGCGGCAACCGCTCCACTCTAGCCAGTCAGCGGTCCAGCACCGCGATCGCCGACTCGTGCAGGGAGCCCACCCAGACCCGGCCGTCGTGCTCCCGCACGCCGGTGACCATGTGGTAGTCGGGGGTGTCCACGTCGAGGTCGTGGACGAGGCTGCCTGCGTCGTCGTAGGCCTGCACCCGCACGGTGCGCTTCGGCGCCGGCTGCAGCCGCTCCGGGATCCTGGTCACCTGCTTGCGAAGCAGCCGGGGCGCGCGGTGCAACAGCTCCACGACCGGGTCGGTGGGCGAGGCGATGGTCACCCAGATCAGTCCGTCGCTGCCGCGGGCGATGTTGTCGGGGTAGCCCGGCAGGTCCTGGCAGAGGAAGTCGATCTGGCCGGCATCCGGCCCGGCGAGCCAGAGCCGACAGACGGCACGACCCGCGGTCTCGGCCACCGCGACGTAGGACTCGTCGGCCGCCAGCGCCACTCCGTTGGCGAAGGCCAGCCCCTCGAGCACCACCGAGATCCCGCCCCCCGCCTTGAGCCGCAGCAGCCGCCCCGACCGGGTGTCCTGGACGAAGTCGTCCTTCCAGTGGTCGATGCCGAAGTGGAGCGAGGAGTCGGAGAAGTAGACGTCGCCCGCGGTGTGGATCGCGGCGTTGTTGGTGAAGCGCAGCGGCCGTCCGAAGACCTGCTCGACGACCGCTTCGCTGCGGCCGGTGCGCGGGTCGACCCGGAGCACGCCCCGACGCGCGTCGCAGACCAGCAGCCGGCCGTCGAGGTCGATCTCGAGGCCGAGCGGACGTCCGCCGGTGCGGGCCACCCGCTCGACCGAGGACCCGTCGTGGCTCACCCGCCACAGGCTGCCGTCCTCGGTGCCGGTGAACACGCATCCCTCGTCGGGGCCGCTGGTGGCGACGACGACGTCCTCGGCGCCGGCCGCGGGGACGGGGATCACACTGATGGAGGCACTCATGGAGCCATCGTCTCGCACCTGCGGGCGTGCGGACAGGGCAGGTGGCGCTGCCCGTCGCCGGTGCGCGTCACAGGCGCGGGGCGTAGCGGCGTCCGCGCAGCGCCTCCTCGACCAGCCCGACCGCCCGGCGGACGCCGACCAGCCGTGCCTCCTCGCGCTGGAAGGTCTCCACGGCCGCCTCGACCTCGTCGGGGGTCGCCACCTCACGCAGCCCCCCTCGGGCCTCGCTGAGCCCGCGCCGGCAGGCCGCCTGGTTGGCCTCGACGTGGAGCACCGCGAAGCGGGCCAGCACCACGACGTGCCGGCGGAGCCCGGGGTAGCCGCGGTAGTCGGCCGGGCACTGGTCCAGCAGCCATGCTGCGGCGCTCTGCTCCCACCCGGGAGCGTCCGGGGGCCGCACCCCGGCCGGCCAGCCAGGCGGAGCGAAGGCCCGGTCCGGTCGCGGGACCGGCTTCCACCGGTCGGGGGTCTCGCGCGGAGGGGGAAGGAAGGCCATCCGCGGATCATAGGCCACTTTCGAACAGGTGTTCTAGTCCCCCGGTCGTCGACCCACCTCGGCGAGGACCTCGTCGACGCCGGCGACCGCGACCCGGTCGTCGCCCGTCGCCCCGGGCGTGCGGATGCTCATGCCTCGTGCCCGGAGAGGAAGGCGTCGACCAGGGCACCCAGGGTCTCCAGGTGGTAGCCGCCCTCCTGCACGATGACCGTCGGCCGCAGGCTGGCGGCGATGACTCCGCCGGCGGTGTGGAAGCCCTCGCGGGTCACCTTCAGCGGGCTCTCGGGGTCCTCGGCGGCGGCGTCGACGCCCAGGCTCACGACCATCGCCGTGCAGCCGGAGGCATGCAGCCAGGTGGTCAGCTCGATCACGGCCGCGGTCCACGCCGCGTCGCCCGTCCCGGGAGCCAGGGGCAGGTTGCGGGTCCAGCCCTCCCCCGGACCGGCGCCCCGCTCGTCGGCGTAGCCCAGCACGTGCGGGAACCACCCGGTGCCGGGGTCGACGTGGAGCGAGGCGTAGAGCACGTCCTCACGGTCCCAGAAGATCGCCTGGGTGCCGTTGCCGTGGTGGGCGTCGAGGTCGAGGACGCCGACCCGGCGGTGGCCGGCAGCCAGCAGCCCCTCGGCCGCGACCGCCGCGTTGTTGAGGTAGCAGGAGCCGCCGAAGCCGCTGCGGGTGGCATGGTGGCCGGGCGGCCGGCACAGGGCGTATGCCGACCGGCCGGTGTCGGCGACCACCTCGACCGCGGTGAGCGCGACGTCGACGGCCGAGCGGGCAGCCTCCCAGGTGCCCGGCCCGACCAGCGTCATCGTGTCGTAGCAGTAGCCGCCGGCCAGCGCATGCGCCGCGGCCGGCCGGTGCAGCGGCATGCCCTGCGCGAGCGCGTGGGTCGGGAAGAAGTAGGGCACCACCCGGTCCTGGCCGACCACCTCGGCATAGGGCCCGGTCATCCACCGCTGGTGCGCGCCACGAAGGTAGGCCAGGAAGTCGCGGTCGTGGACCCGCCGCAGGATCTCGTCGTCGTAGGGGTGCGCCGCCAGCGGCTCCCGCTCCCCCATCGCCGCCAGGATCGCATCGACCCGGTCGGGCACCTCGGTGCCGACGGTCGGGACACCGACCCAGACCTCGTGGCGGGGCTCGTGCCGGCGGGTCACGGGAGACCAGACGACCGGGGTGGAGAACGTCATGGCGGACAGCATCCCACCCCGTCCGATGCGGCAGGATGAGCGGCATGCCGCGTGTGCGAGACCTGGGGATCACGATCGGGACGCTCCCGACCGGCCCCACCAGCTCCGTCCTCGATGTCGCCGGCGTGGGTCTCGGGCACGCCACCGTCTGGCGGGACGAGCCGGACCCGCCCGAGGGCCGCGGGGTCGCGCGCACGGGCGTGACGTGCCTGCTCCTCGCCGAGGACGCCTTCCACCGGCCCCTCCCTGCCGGAGGAGCGGTGCTCAACGGCGCCGGCGAGTGCACGGGCTTCATCACCGCCGCCGAGTGGGGGTCGGCGGAGACCCCGGTCTACCTCGCCTCCACCCTGCAGCTGGGCCGGGTCTACGACTCCGCCTGCCGGATCGAGCTCGACCGGACGCCGCAGGTCGCCGAGGACTTCATCATCCCGGTGGTGGCCGAGTGCGACGACTCGTTCCTCAACGACGCCCGAAGGATGCAGGTCGAGCACGACGACGTGGTCGCCGCACACGCCGCCGCACTGGCGTCCGTCGGCTCCTCGACGCCCCCCGACGAGGGAGCCGTCGGGTCGGGCACCGGCATGTCGTGCTTCGACTTCAAGGGCGGCATCGGCACCGCCTCCCGGGTGACGCCGGAGGGCTGGACCGTCGGGGTGCTGCTGATGACCAACTTCGGGGTCCGCGAGGAGTGCGTGGTGGCCGGCGTACCGGTCGGGCGACTGCTGCCGCCCTCGAGATCCGGCCCGCACGCCCCCGCCGGGTCCTGCATCGGCGTCGTGGTCACCGACGCACCCGTGGACGGCGCCTCCTGTGCCCGGCTGGCGCGACGGGTGGGACTCGGGCTCGCCCGCACCGGCTCCGTCGCCCACCACGGCAGTGGCGAGATCTTCTTCGGCGTCGGCACGGGGATGAGGCTGGACCGCGACGGCCGACCCGGCGGCCCGGCCCTGGCGTCCGGGCGGGCCCTCGACCCGCTGTTCACCGCCGTGGTCGAGGCGACCGAGGAGGCGGTGCTCAACTCGATGTTCGCCGCCCCGACGGTCATCGGCCGGGCCGGCCACACCAGTGAGACCCTGCACACCGACGAGGTGCTGGCCCTGCTCGACGGGGTGCGGTCATGACCGGACCGCGGAGCGAGCGCGAGGTGCGGCTGGCGATGGCCGACGGCGTCGAGCTGGCGCTCACGCTCTACCTCCCCGATGCCGCGCTGGGGCCGCAGCCGTGCCTGCTCGAGGCGCTGCCCTACCGCAAGGACGACCTCACGTCCTCCTACACCGAGTCCTACCTCGCGCTCCGCGACCGGCATCGGTACGCCGTGTGCCGGGTCGACCTGCGCGGGACCGGCTCGTCGGGCGGCGACGCCTCCGACGAGTACCCCCTGGTCGAGCGCAGCGACCTGGCGACCGTGATCGCATGGCTGGCCGAGCAGGACTGGTGCACCGGCGCGGTCGGCATGTGGGGCACGTCCTACTCCGGGTTCAACTCGCTGCAGCTGGCGGTGGAACGGCCACCGGCGCTGCGGGCGATCTGCGCGATCTACGCCACCGACGACCGGTGGACCGACGACGTGCACTGGCGCGGCGGCGCGCTGCGGCTGGTCGACCTCGTGGACTACTGCCACTACATGACAGCGATGAACGTGCTGCCGCCGGTGCCGGCGGTCTGGGGCGACGGCTGGGAGGCCGAGTGGCGACGGCGGCTGGACGCGCACGAGCCGTGGGTGCTGACCTGGCTGCGCGAGCACCGTCACGGCGCCTACTGGGACCACGGGTCGGTGCGACTGGGCGGCACCCACGCGGGCTACGACCGGATCGCCTGCCCGGTGATGATCGTGGCCGGCTGGGCCGACGGCTATCGCAACAACTCCTTCCGGACGATCGCGCGCCTCGCCGAGGCCGGCGTACCGCACCGGCTGCTGGCCGGGCCCTGGGCCCACGCCGACGCGACCACCGCGATGCCCGGCCCCCGCCTCGACCTGGACACCGAGCTGGTCGCGTGGTTCGACCGTTGGCTGCGGCCCGAGGCGTCGACGGAGCCGTGGGAGGACCATGCCGACGTCTTCGTGCGCTCCTCGACCCGGCCGGCGCCCGCCCTGGACCTGCACGAGGGCCGCTGGCTGCGGCTGCCGTCGGTGCCCCCGACGTCGCCGGTGACGGTCCCGCTCCCGGGGCCGCGCAGCCTGGTGGTCGCCCCCGACGTGGGCACCGCGGCCTGGATCGACTGCGCCGGCCACCTCCCCTGGGGCCAGTCCGGTGACCAGCGCCTCGACGACGCCCGGTCGCTGACGTGGGAGGCAGCGACCCCCGACGGCTCCGTGGTCGGACACCCGGTAGCGCGGCTGCGGGTGTCAGCCGACCAGCCGCTGGCGTCGCTGTCGGTGAAGCTCTGCGACGTCTTCCCCGACGGCACCTCCGCCCTGGTGTCGCGGGGCACGCTCGACCTGACCTACCGCGACGGCGTCCATGGCTCCCCCGCACCGCTGGCGCCCGGTGAGACCTACGACGTGGTGGTCGAGCTCGACGCGTGCGCCTACCGGTGGGCGCCCGGTCAGACCCTGCGCGTCAGCGTGGCCGGCGCCGACTGGCCCAACACGGTCGCGCCCCCGCACCCGGTCACGCTCACGGTCGAGGGGTCGCTCCAGCTGCCCGTGCTGGCCGGCGACTGGCCCGTCCCCTCCTTCACCCCCGGAGCCGAGCACTCGACGGAGTCCGCCGAGGGTGTCGGCTGGGAGGTGCGCGACGACGTGCTGAGGCAGACCACCTCGGCCGTCACCCGTCAGCAGAGCGACTACCCCACGCCGTACCACGGCCATGCCGCAGAGACCTACCTCGGCGAGGTCTCGGTCGACCGCCGGACGTTCGCCCAGCACGCCCACGCCGACACCACCTTCGAGCTCACCTGGCCCGGCGTCGAGGTGGAGGTGCGATCGTTGATGGACGTGGCCGTCTCGGTGGACGGCTACGCCGTTGCCGTCGAGACCGTCGCCTGCCACGACGGCGAGGAGGTCAGCCGGCGGACCTGGGAGGAGTGGTTCCCGCGCTGACGTGCGAAGCGGATCAGGACAGCTCGACCAACATCTGCCCACCGGAGACCGTGTCGCCCGCCGACACCAGGACGCGGCCCACGGTGCCGGCGTCAGGGGCGGTGATCTCGGTCTCCATCTTCATCGCCTCGAGGACGACCAGCACCGCGCCGGCCTCGATCTCCTGCCCCTCCTCGACCTCGACGCGCGAGACGGTGCCGGCCAGTGGCGCGCGCACCCCGGACCCGTCCCCGCCGTCGCCCGCCGGGCCGGCGGGCGACGCCGCCGCCGGGGCCGCGAAGTTGCCGCCGGACATGAAGATCGCGCCGACCGTCGGGTGAGCCGGCTCCTCGACCTCGACCTCGACCTCGTAGACCTGCCCGTTGACGGTGACCTTGAGCTGCATCCGTGACCCCTCACCGTGACCTGTTGACGACGTGCATGCCCTGGACCGCGACACGGCCCTGCTGCGCCCAGGCCTGGCCGGTCCGGAAGTGGACCCGGCGCACCCGGGCCCGGTGCCCGAAGAAGGCTGCCACCGCGGCCGAGATCGCCACCACGACGTCCTCCGGCACCGGCTGGTGCGCGCGCAGCACCGCCAGCTCCGCCTCCAGGCCGGCGACCCGGTCGGTCAGCGCCCGGACGGCGGCCAGCAGCTCGGCAGCGGTCGGCTCCGAGTGGGACCCCTCCGCGCCGCTCACGTCGGCCCCAGCCCGTGCTTCTTGGCCGGTCGCAGCTCCCGCTTGGAGATCAGCATCTCCAGCGCGCGCGAGACGTGCTCGCGGGTGCGTGCCGGCTCGATGATGTCGTCCACCAGGCCCCGGGAGGCCGCGACGTAAGGCGTCGAGAAGGTCGAGCGGTACTCCTCGACGACCTCGGCGCGCTTGGCGACCGGGTCGTCTGCCGCCTTGATCTCGCGCCGGAAGACGATCTCGGCGGCCCCCTCGGCGCCCATCACGGCGATCTCGGCCGTCGGCCAGGCGAAGACCTTGTCCGCCCCGAGGTCCTTGGAGCACATCGCGACGTAGGCGCCGCCGTAGGCCTTGCGCAGCACCACGGTGATCTTGGGGACCGTGGCCGCCGAGTAGGCGTAGAGCAGCTTGGCGCCGTGCCGGATGATCCCGTTGTGCTCCTGGGCGACCCCGGGCAGGAACCCCGGGACGTCGACGAGCGTGAGCAGCGGGATGTTGAAGGCGTTGCAGAACCGGACGAACGCCGAGCCCTTGTCGGAGGCGTTGATGTCGAGCACGCCCGACAGCACGTGCGGCTGGTTGGCCACGACCCCGACGGTGCGCCCGGTGATCCGGGCGAAGCCGATGACGATGTTCTGGGCGTAGCCCGCCTGCACCTCCAGGAAGTCGGCGCGGTCAACGATCCGGGCGATCACCTCTCGGACGTCGTAGCCCTTCTTCCCCGACACCGGCACGACGTCGGCCAGCTCAGGGTCGGGCTCGAGGCTCTCGACCGGGTCGACCACCGGCGGGTCCTCGGAGTTGTTCTGCGGCAGGAACCCCAGCAGCTTCTGGGCGATCAGCATCGCCTGCTCGTCGTCGTCGGCCACGAAGTGGGTGACCCCGGAGATGGCCATGTGCGTGTCGGCGCCGCCGAGCGCGTCGGACGTCACCTGCTCGCCGGTGACCTGGGCGATCACCTGGGGACCGGTGATGAACATGTGGGCCTGGCGGGTCTGGATGATGAAGTCCGTCAGCGCCGGGGAGTACGCCGCGCCACCGGCGCACGGACCCGCGATGATCGCGACCTGCGGCACGACGCCCGACAGCAGCACGTTGGTGTAGAAGACCCGGCCGTAGCCCGCGAGCGAGCCGATGCCCTCCTGCACCCGGGCACCGCCGGAGTCGTTGATGAACACGAACGGCGTCCCCGTGGTGAGACTCGCCCGCATCATCGCCACGATCTTGTCGCTGTGGACCTCACCGGCCGACCCGCCGGCGACGGTGAAGTCCTGGCTGGCGACGTGCACCGGGCGGCCGAGCACCGCCCCCTCGCCGGTCACCACCCCGTCGGCGGGGAGGTCGGCCTTGTCGAGCCCGAAGTACGTCGACCGGTGGCGGGCGAACATGCCCGTCTCCTGGAACGTCCCCGGGTCGAGCAGCGCCTCGACCCGCTCCCGCGCGGTCAGCTTGCCCTGCTCGTGCTGCTTCTCCAGGCGGGCCTCGCCGCCGCCCAGGGCCACGCTCGCGCGGTGCTCCAGGAGCTCCTCCGTCCGAGCCTGCATGGTCTTGCGCTTCCCCACGGCTGCCCCCTCAGGCCCGCTCGACGGTCACGTGGTGGGCATGGCCGTTGACGGTGACCGAGTAGTCGATCGGCCCGGTCACCGGCGCCTTCCCGTGCTCGGCGCCCGCCAGATCGGCGGTCGCCTGCGCAGCAGGGTCCACGCCCACGTTGCGGGGGCCCTGGTCGCGCTCGGCGAAGAACGTCGTGGCGACACCGGGGAACATCGCATAGGTCAGCACGTCCTCGTCGGTCCCGTCGCAGCCCTCGAGGCCGCACGCCTCGATCCTGAGCCGCTCCCACTCGGGCTCGAGCAGGTCGGCCGGGCGCACGTCGATCGGCTCCTTCTTCGTCTGGGCCAGAGCCGCGGCGACGACCTCCGGGTCACGCTCACCGGGCGTCGTGCCGTAGTAGCCGAGCATCAGGTCGGCGAACTCCGCGGTGAGCGACTGGTACTCGCCCATCAGGACGTTGAAGACGGCCTGGGTCCCGACGATCTGGCTGGAGGGTGTCACCAGCGGCGGGTAGCCAGCCACGGCGCGCACCCTCGGCACCTCGGCCAGCACCTCGCGGAGCCGGTCGCCGGCACCCTGCTGGCGCAGCTGCGACTCCATGTTGGAGATCATCCCGCCGGGGATCTGGCTCTTGAAGATCTCCGTCTCGACCCCGGTGATGGTCGACATGAACGACTTGTAGCGCGGCCGCACCTGCGCGAAGTGCTCCTTGACGCGCAGCAGTCGCTCGTCGTCCAGGTTCGTGGTGAACGGCGTGCCGTGGAGCAGCTCGACCAGGGACTCGGTGGGGTTGTGGCCCGGCCCCATCGAGATCGACGAGATCGCCGTGTCGACGACGTCGGCGCCGGCCTCGATCGCCTTCAACAGGCTGACCAGCGTCACTCCGGTGGTGGCGTGGCAGTGGACGTGGATCCGGACGTCCTCGCCGACCGACTCCTTGATGGCGCGGACGATGTCGTAGGCAGGCTGTGGGCGGAGCAGCGCGGCCATATCCTTCAGGCACAGCGAGTCGCAGCCCAGCTCCATCAGGTCGTGCGCCATGTCGACGTAGCCCTGCACGGTGTGGAGCGGGCTCTCGGTGTAGCAGATCGTCCCCTGCGCGTGCTTGTCGACGCGGCGCACCGCCTGCACCGCCTGCTTGATGTTGCGCACGTCGTTGAGGGCGTCGAAGATCCGGTAGACGTCCATCCCGTTGGCCGCGGACCGCTCCACGAACCGGTCGACGACGGAGTCCTCGTAGTGCCGGTAGCCGAGGAGGTTCTGGCCGCGCAGCAGCATCTGCAGGCGGCTGTTGGGCATCAGCTCGCGGAACGTCCGCAGCCGCGCCCAGGGGTCCTCGTTGAGGAAGCGGATGCAGGCGTCGTACGTCGCCCCGCCCCAGCACTCCACCGACCAGTAGCCGGCGGCGTCGATGTCGGCACAGGCGTCGACCATGTCCTCCAGCGCCATCCGGGTGGCCATCAGGCTCTGGTGGGCGTCGCGGAGGACCAGCTCGGTCACCCCGATCTCGCGGGGCCCCCCTGCGACGTCAGTGGCCGGAAGGCCGCCCGTGGCGGCTGGCGTGTCCGTCATGGCTCCTACTCTTGCACTCGCCGACGGGTGGCGCACCGGCAGGTTCTCATCCCGAACGCCCGGGGCGGCGACCGGCCGCCGGACCGCCCGCTCGACGCCGGGCGGGGTCTGGCAGGGTGAGCGCATGGTTGCGGCCACCGGCGAGCAGTTCCCCATCGAGGCAGGGGGATACCGCGCCGTCGTCACCGAGGGCGGGGCGGTGCTGCGCAGCCTGGAGTACGCCGGCCGGCCCCTCGTGGCCGACTTCGCCGAGGACGAGATCCCGCGCGGCTGCCGGGGCCAGGTGCTGATCCCGTGGCCCAACCGGATCCGCGACGGGGCCTACACCTTCGACGGCATCGACCACCAGCTCGCGCTCACCGAGCCGGCGCGCCACAACGCCAGCCACGGGCTCGTCCGGTGGGCGCCCTGGAACGTCGAGGAGCACACCGACCACTCCGTGGTGCTCACCCACCGGCTGATGGCACAGCAGGGCTACCCCTGGACGCTGGACCTACACGTGGTCTACGACGTGTCCGCCGACGGGCTGACGGTCTCGATGGCCGCCACGAACCTGTCACCGCAGCGGGCGCCCTACGCCCTGGGCGCCCACCCCTACCTCCGCGTCGGCGACGACGGCATCGACGGCCTGGAGCTGACCCTCCCGGCTGCCACCCGGCTGCTCACCGACGATCGGCTGCTGCCGGCACGTCGCGAGCCGGTCGAGGGGACGCCCTACGACTTCCGGGTCGCGCGGCCGGTCCGCGACACGGTCTTCGACCACGCGTTCACCGACCTCACCAGGGACCCGGCCGGAGGTGTCACGGTGTCCGTGCGCGACCCGGCGTCGGGGCGGGGCGTGGCGCTGTGGGGCGACCACCACGTCGCGTGGCTGCAGGTCTTCAGCCAGGACGACGGCTCGCCGACCGCTCGGCAGGCGATCGCGGTCGAGCCGATGACGTCGCCGCCCGACGCCTTCAACAGCGGCGAGGACCTGCACGTGCTGGCTCCGGCGGGCGAGGACGGTGACACGCTCTCGGTCGCCTGGGGGCTACGCGCCCTGGAGTAGCAGCCGCAGCTCGCGGACGGCGGTGCGGGCGCGCTGCCCGTCGGACCCCTGGATGCCCATCGCCGAGACCGTCGTGCCGTCCGCCAGGTCGAGGGTCGCCCACGGTGCGCCGGCCGGCAGCGAGACGCCGATCACCTGCGCCCAGTCGTAGTCGTGCCGGCGGTAGCCGTTGACCACCACGAGGTGCTCCGGCGTCGCCGTCACCCGGCAGCGCATCAGCGCGTGCATGATGACGCCGCCGAGCACCACGAAGCCGAGCAGGGTGACCCGCTGGAGGAACGTCGTCGCGTCGCGGACGTCGGCCGGCACCGCCAACCAGGCCACGGTCACCACGATCAGCAGCGAGACCCCGAAGACCCACCCAGCGAGCCGTACCCCCAGCGGGCGCCAGGTGCGTGGCAACGACGGCACCGGGCCGCCCTCAGATCCGGCAGGCATGGATGTCGGTCACCAGGATGGCACGTGCGCCGATGTCGTAGAGGTCGTCCATCACCCGCTGGGCCTTGGCGCGCGGGACCATCACCCGCACCGCCACCCAGCCCTCGCGATGCAACGGGGACACCGTCGGGCTCTCGAAGCCGGGGGTCAGGGCGACCGCCTCGGTGACCCGGTCGGCGGGCATGTCGTAGTCCATCAGCACGTAGGTGCGGGCCACCAGCACGCCCTCCAGGCGCCGCCTGAAGACCTCGAACCCGGCCGGGGCGGCCACCCCGGCCCGGGTCACCAGCACCGCCTCGGAGTCGAGGACGACCTCGCCGAAGGTGTCGAGGCCGGCCGCCCGCAGGGTGGTGCCGGTCTCCACCACGTCAGCGATGGCGTCGGCCACCCCCAACTGGATCGAGGTCTCGACGGCGCCGTCGAGTCGGGTCACGGTCGCCTCGATGCCCCGCTCCTCGAGGAAGGCCCGCACGATGCCGTCGTACGACGTCGCGATGCGCTTGCCGACCAGCTGGGCCAGGTCGTCGTAGGCGCCCGTCGGACCGGCGAACCGGAAGCGCGACCGGCCGAAGCCCAGCTCGAGCGCCTCCTCGGCCTTCGCTCCGGAGTCGAGCAGCAGGTCGCGGCCGGTGATGCCGACGTCGAGAGTGCCCTCGCCGACGTAGAGCGCGATGTCACGGGGACGCAGGTAGAAGAACTCCACGCCGTTGTCGGCGTCGGTGAGCGTGAGCGTCTTGGTGTCGTGGCGCTGCCGGTAGCCCGACTCCAGCAGCATGTCGGTGGCCGCCTGCGACAGCGACCCCTTGTTGGGCACGGCGACGCGCAGCATGCCGGGGGTGGTGGGAAGGCTCATGGGTGGGTCCTCAGAGGTGTTCGTAGACGTCGTCGAGGGTGAGGCCGGCGGCCAGCATCATCACCTGGGCGTGGTAGAGCAGCTGGCTGAGCTCCTCCGCCGCGCGCGCTGGCGACTCGTGCTCGGCGGCCATCCACGACTCCGCGGCCTCCTCCACGAGCTTCTTGCCGATGGCATGGACGCCGGCGTCCAGCTCGCGCACCGTCCCCGATCCCTCCGGGCGGGTGCGGGCCTTCTCGCTCAGCTCGGTCCACAGCTCGTCGAACGTCTTCACGAGGGCCCAGCCTAGGCGGTGCGAGAGCGAACTCTGCGCAGGGTCTGCGCCGTGAGCAGCGCCGCGGACGTCGCCTCGTAGCCCTTGTCCTCGCGCGAGCGCACCAGCCCGGCCCGGTCGAGCGCCTGCTCCTCGTCGTCGCAGGTCAGGACGCCGAAGCCGATGGCCGTCTCATGGTCGAGCGCCACCCGGGTCAGCCCCTCGGTGGCGGCGCGGCAGACGTAGTCGAAGTGGGGGGTCCCGCCCCGGATCACCACCCCGAGCGCCACCACCGCGTCGTACCCCTGCGCGGCCAGCGCGGCGGCCACCACCGGCAGCTCGAAGGCACCGGGCACCCGCACCACCACCGGAGCCTCGACCTGGTAGTCCTTCAGGGCGCGCTGGGCGCCGTCGACCAGCCCGTCCATCACCTGCTCGTGCCAGCTGGCGGCGACGACCGCGACCCGGAGGTCGTGGCAGTCGACCGGTCGCTGTTCGGGGGCCCCGGCGCCGCTCATCGGTCCGCACCCCTCGCGTCGGGCAGGTCGGGCAGATCGGGGAGGTCGTGCCCCATCCGGTCGCGCTTGGTGTGCAGGTAGGACAGGTTGTGGTCGTTGGGGTGCGGCGTCAGCGGCACGCGCTCCTTCACCGGCACGCCGAAGTCCTCCAGGCTGGAGGTCTTGTCGGGGTTGTTGGTCAGCAGCCGCACGCTCTGCACGCCGAGATCGCGCAGGATCTGGGAGGCGGTGCCGTAGTGGCGCGCGTCAGCCGGCAGCCCCAGGTCGAGGTTGGCGTCGACGGTGTCGCGACCGGAGTCCTGCAGCGCGTAGGCCTGCAGCTTGGCGACCAGGCCGATGCCCCGCCCCTCGTGGCCGCGAAGGTAGACCACCACGCCGCAGCCCTCCTCGACGATGTGGGCCATCGCCTCGCGCAGCTGCGGGCCACAGTCGCAGCGATGGCTGCCGAAGGTGTCGCCGGTCAGGCACTCGGAGTGGACCCGGGCGAGCACCGCTTCTCCGCGGTCCTGAACGGCCGCGAGGTCGCCGTGCACGAGGGCCAGGTGCTCGCTGCCGTCGATGCTGACGCGGTAGCCGTAGGCCCGGAAGACGCCGTGGTCGGTCGGCAGCGTGGTCTCCGCGACCCGCTCGGCGTGCAGCTCGGTGCGGCGGCGGTAGCGGACCAGGTCGTCGATCGAGACCAGACACAGCCCATGCTCGTCGGCGAAGTCGCGCAGCTGCTGGCCGCGCTTCATGGTGCCGTCGTCGTTGACCACCTCGACCAGCACACCCGCAGGGGTCAGGCCGGCCAGGCGTGCCAGGTCGACGGCCGCCTCCGTGTGGCCCCGGCGCACCAGCACGCCGCCCTCGCGGTAGCGGAGCGGGAACACGTGACCGGGGCGGGTGATCTCCCAGGGCTCGGTCGCGGAGTCCGCGAGCACCCTGACCGTGTGGGCCCGGTCGGCGGCGGAGATGCCGGTGCTGACGCCGTCGCGAGCGTCGACGGAGATGGTGTAGGCCGTCCGGAGCCGGTCCTTGTTGTGCGGCGTCATCAGCGGGATCTCGAGCCGGTCGAGCATGCTTGCCGGCATCGGCACGCAGATCACGCCGCTGGAGTAGCGGATCGTGAAGGCCATCAGTGCGGGGGTGGCCTTCGACGCCGCGAAGATGAGGTCGCCCTCGTTCTCACGGTCCTCGTCGTCGACCACGACCACGGCCTTGCCGGCGGCGATGTCGGCGACGGCCTGCTCGATGGAGTCCAGTCGGATGGTCATGGTGTGTCCTCGGTCGTGCGGGAGGGAGTGTCAGCGCCGAGCCCACGGTGGGCCAGCAGCCGGTCGACGTACTTGGCGAGGACGTCGACCTCGAGGTTGACCCGGTCGCCGGGCCGCCGGAAGCCCAACGTGGTGCGGGCGAGGGTCTCGGGGATCAGGGAGACGGTGAACGTCTCCTCGCCGGCATGGACGACGGTCAGGCTGATGCCGTCGACGGTGATGGAGCCCTTGTCGACCAGGTAGCGAGCCAGCTCGCCCGGGAGGCTGATCTCGACGAGCTCCCAGTGCTCGCTGGGGGTGCGGGAGAGCACCCTGCCGACGCCGTCGACGTGCCCCTGCACGAGGTGGCCGCCGAGGCGTTGGTCGGCGCGGACGGCCCGCTCCAGGTTCACCCGGTCGCCGGGATGCAGGGCACCGAGAGCGGTCTTGGCGAGGGTCTCGGCCATCACGTCGGCCGTCCACTGCGTGCCGTCGGTCTCCACGATCGTCAGGCAGCAGCCGTTGACCGCGATCGAGTCGCCAGGTCGGGCGTCGTCGAGGACGACGCCCGCGGCGATCGTCAGCCGGCTGGCGTCGGTCTGCGGCTCGAGCGCGGCGACGGTGCCGAGCTCCTCCACCAGTCCCGTGAACATCAGGCTCCCTCCCGAGGCCGGGGCATGCTCGCGCGGGGTGTCAGGGTCAGCCGCACGTTGGTGTCCTCGCCCTGCTCCCCCGGCAGCACGGTGACGTCGGTGACCTGGAGGTGGTGGGCGTCGGTGATCGTCTCGATGCCCAGGTCGCCCACAGCGCTGCGGCCCGCCCCGAGCAACATCGGAGCGACGTAGACGACGACCTCGTCGACCAGGCCGGCCCGCCAGAACGCCGCCGCCAGGGTGGGCCCTCCCTCGAGAAAGGCGTGCTGTCGGTCGGCGGCGAAGAGCATCTCCAGGGCGACCTGCGGGTCTCGGGTGCGCAGCAACAGCGTCGCGGCCGCGTCGTCGAGGACCCGGCGCCCAGGGTCGAGATCACGCAGCCCCATCACGGCGCGCAGCGGCTGCCGCGCGAGCGGACGGTCGTCGGCGTCGCGGACGGTCAGCGCGGGGTCGTCGACCGCGACCGTGTTGGTGCCGACCAGCATGGTGTCGCACTGCGCGCGCAGTCGATGGGTGTCGAGCCGAGCGGCGCGCGAGGACACCCACCGACTCGTGCCGTCGGCCGCGGCGCTGCGGCCGTCGAGGGTGGTCGCGAGCTTCCAGGTGACGAACGGGCGCTGATGCTCCACCGCGAACGTCCAGACGCGGTTGACCTCGCGCGCCTCGTCGGCGAGCAGGCCCGCCACCACCTCGACGCCGGCGGCGCGGAGGGTGTCGGCGCCCCCCATGGCGACCGGGTTGACGTCCGCCTGGGCGAAGACCACCCGGCGAACGCCCGCCTCCGCCAGTGCGGCCGCGCAGGCCGGCGTACGGCCCACGTGGTTGCACGGCTCCAGCGTCACCACCGCGGTCGCACCCCGCGCCCGCTCCCCGGCCTGCGACAGGGCGTCGGCCTCCGCGTGCGGCGACCCCGCGCCGCGGTGGTAGCCCTCGGCCACCGTCGTCCCCGCGTCGTCGAGCAGGACACAGCCGACGCGCGGGTTGGGTCCGAACGGGACCTCGTCGGTCGTCGCCAGCGTCAGGGCGCGCCACATGGCGTCGCGCTCAGCGGCGGTGACGTCCATCGAGGGCCCCTCGTGTCCGGTCGCGGACTCCGGGGCAACGGCCCAGCTCCCGCCTGCTCAGGCGTCGGCTCGGCCGCGACGCTCTTCCCATCCGGACTTTGACCGTCGGTCCAGGAGTTCCACCTGGTCAACCGGCCGTTGGCGACGGCCGGGTCGCGGACTTTCACCGCCGGTGCGGACTTTCACCGCCCCCAGAGCGCGCGAGCTGCTGTCAACTCGTACGTCATCCAGTCTGCCACAGCCCGCCGCGAGCGCGACATGCGGCTGGTGGCGGTCCGACATGCGCCCCGTGGTGGTCCGACATGCGCCCCGTGGTGGTCCTTTCGGAACGCCAGCGGTTCGCCGACAATCCGCATGTCGCGGCACCACCACCCGCATGTCGCGGCACCACCACCCGCATGTCGCGGAGGGTCAGGAGGGGGGCGGGGGCGACGCCGCCTCCGCGAGACCCCGCAGGCGCTCGACCATGGCATCCGGGTCGTCGGCGGTGTAGACCGCGGAGCCCGCGACGAACACGTCGGCGCCGGCCGCGGCGCAGCGCTCGATGGTCTCGGCCGAGACGCCACCGTCGACCTGCAGCCAGACGTCCCCGCCGTGCCGGGAGATCAGCTCGCGAGTGCGGCGGATCTTGGGGAGCACCAGGTCCAGGAAGCTCTGCCCACCGAACCCCGGCTCGACGGTCATCAGCAGCACCATGTCGAGCTCGGGCAGCATGTCGGCGTACGGCTCGATCGCGGTCGCCGGCTTCAGCGCCATGCTCGCCCGTGCCCCCAGCGAACGGAGCTCCCGCGCCAGCCGCACCGGCGCCCGACACGCCTCGACGTGGAAGGTCACCGACCGGCAGCCGGCCTCGACGTACGCCGGCGCCTCGCGGTCGGGGTCCTCGATCATCAGGTGGGCGTCGAGCGGCAGGTCGGTGGTCTTCGCCAGCGCCTCGACCATGGCCGGGCCGAAGGTCAGGTTGGGCACGAAGTGGTTGTCCATGATGTCGACATGCACCCAGTCGGCGCTGGCGATGCGCGCGACCTCGTCACCGAGGTGTGCGAAGTCGGCGTTGAGGATGCTCGGGGTGATCTGGATGCCCACGTAGCCGAGTCTAAGGGCGCGGCCCTGCGCCCGGCCTCGCCCACGCGGGGGAACCCGAGGGTGACCTACTCCCCCGTGTCGGCGGGCCTGGCCCCGTTCCTCTCCTCCCGGTCGGCCCACTCCAGCAGCGGCGCCAGGCCGAACACGTGCCCGTCGATCGAACCGTGCAGGTCACCGAGACGCGCATAGCGCTCGGGCACGGTGAAGATCGTGAAGTCCCGAGGGTCGGCGGCGTCCACCTCGTCCCACGCGATCGGCGTGGACACCCTGGCGTCGGGCAGGCCCCGCACGGAGTAGGCCGCCGCGATGGTGTGGTCACGGGTGTTCTGGTTGTAGTCGACGAAGACGTGGTGCGGGTCGCGGTTCTTCTTCCACCACTCGGTCGTGACGTCGTCGGGCGCACGACGCTCGACCTCGCGGGCGAAGGCGTACGCCGCCCGCCGGACGTCGGCGAAGCCGTGGTCGGGCGGGATCCGCACGTAGACGTGGAGCCCCTTGCTCCCCGACGTCTTGGGGAACCCGACCGCCCCCAGCTCGTGGAGCACCTCGTGCACCACGCCGGCCACCCGCCGCACCGTGGCGTAGTCGCATGCCGGGCCGGGGTCGAGGTCGATGCGCCACTCGTCGGGCTTCTCGGTGTCGGCGCGGCGGCTGTTCCACGGGTGGAACTCCACGGTGGACATCTGGACCGCCCAGATCACCGAGGCCAGCTCGGTCACGCACAGCTCGTCGGCCGTGCGGCCCCAGCGGGGGAAGAACAGCCGAACGGTCTCCACCCACGGCGGCGCCCCCGCCGGCAGCCGCTTCTGGTGCACCTTGTCGCCGGCCAGCCCCTTGGGAAACCGGTGGAGCATGCACGGCCGTTCGAACAGCGCGTTGACGATGCCGTCGCCGACGGCCAGGTAGTAGTCGACCAGGTCGAGCTTGGTGGCCCCGCTCTCGGGGAAGTAGACCCGGTCGGGGTTGGTCACCCGCACGACCTTGTCGTCGACGTCGATCTCGACCGACGGGGGCGCGCTCGGCATGGCCTCACGCTAGCGAACGGCACCCTCACTGCCGTCGGAGCACCGCGATGAACATGGCGTCGGTGCCGTGCCGGTGTGGCCACAGCTGGACGGTGCCGGCGAGGGGACCGTCGGCGTCCGGCACCTCGAGCAGCGGGCGAGCATCGTCGAGGACGATGTCGTCGCGCTTGACCAGCAGGTCGCCCACGACATCGCGGGTCTCGGCGAGCACAGGTGAGCAGGTGGCGTACACGACGACGCCGCCGGGGCGGACCAGGCCGACCGCCGCGCTCAACAGTCCCCGCTGGAGCGGCACCAGGGCGTCGAGGTCCGCAGCCTGGCGCCGCCAGCGGGACTCCGGCCGACGGCGGAGCGCACCCAGCCCGGTGCACGGGGCGTCGACCAGAACCCGGTCGAAGGCGGCGGCAGCGAACGGCGGCCTGCGGCCGTCGGCGACCACCACCCCGCCGACGCCGGGTGACCCCGCGAGCACCCGCGCGACCAGCCGGGACCGGTGCGGCTGCCGCTCGAGCGCGACAAGCGAGGCACCTCGCTCCCCTGCCAGCGCAGCCAGCAGCGCGGCCTTGCCGCCGGGGCCCGCACACAGATCGAGCCACCGCTCGTCCGAGCCCTCGACGACCGCGCGCACCAGCGCCAGGGCGACCAGCTGCGAACCCTCGTCCTGGACCCCCGCGCGCCCCTCGGCCACCGCGGCGCACCCTGCTGGATCCCCGCCTCCCGACACCACGCCGTACGGCGACCACCGGGTCGGCTCCCCCGCCAGCTCCTCGCGGGTCGAGCGTCCCGGGCGAGCCACCAGCGTGACGGCGGGCGCCTCGTTGTCGGCAGCCAACAGCGCCTCGAGCTCGGCAGCACGCTCGCCCAACGCCTCAGTCAGCCGCTCGACCACCCATCGCGGGTGGCTGTGCGCGACGGAGGCGAAGCCGGCCGGGTCCTGGCCGGCATCGGGGGCCACCCGACGCACCCAGGTCGCCAGGTCCTGCTCGGCCACCCGGCGCAGCACGGCGTTGACGAAGCCCGCCGTGCCCTGGCCTGCCCGGTCCCGCGCCAGGTCGACCGAGGTGCTGATCGCCGCGTGCGTGGGGACCCGCATCGACAACAGCTGGTGGGCACCGAGCCGCAGCACGTCGAGCGCCTTGGCGTCGACCTTGGCCAGCGGCCGGTCGACGGAGGCGGCGAGCACCGCGTCGTAGGTGCCCCGCCTGCGCAGCGTGCCGGCGGCGAGCTCGGTGGCGAACGCCGCGTCCCGCCCGCTCAGCCCCAGGGCGCCCAGCACGCTCGGCAGCACCAGGTTGGTGTAGGCGTCGTCGGCGCGCACCGCGCGCAGCACGTCGTAGGCCGCCCGCCGGGCCGGGTCGACCGGAGTGCGGCGGCGCGGTGGCCGGCCCCCGGCACGGGACCCGCGGCCGCGCGGATCAGCCATCGACGGCCGGATCGGCGAGGTGGGCCGCGGCGAGCCGCTTCGGGGCCTTGACGGCCCAGGCCTCGGTGAGCACCTCGCGCAGCTCGTCGACGTCGAGCTCGTCGAGCCTCGACTGCTGGATGAGAACGGCGTTGAAGCTCCGGAAGTGGTCGATGGTGAAGAACGGCGTCGCCGGGTCCTCGACGAGGGCCGCCTTGACGCCGGCGTCCGGCACCATCACGACGAGCAGGTCGTCGTAGAGCTCCCCGGTCTCGGGGTCGACGGCGCTGCGGTGCGGCTTGCGGTAGAGCAGGAAGCCCTTGCCCCGATCTCCGCGCGGAACCTTCCAGGTGGGGACGTCGCCCCACGACGTGCCGAGCTCGGTCTCGGGCAGGCTGGCGCAGATCGCATCGACGTCTTCGGGCGTGGCAGGCCGGCTCATGGCGCCAGGCTAGTTCGCACCGTCGCCCCCGAGCAGCGTGCCCGGCTCGATCCGCACTCCGCGCGCCCAGTCTGCGGCCGGCATCTGCCGCTTGCCGAACGCCTTGACCTCACCGAGCTGCACCGGCCCGGTGGCGGTGCCGACCAGCACGTCGCGCTTGCCGACGGCGACCTCCCCCGGCGCCAGCCCCGGCGCAGGGGCCGGGCCGTCGGTGACCACGCTCACCGGACCCAGCTTGAGCCGCTCACCCTCGTAGGTGGTCCACGCCCCCGGAGCGGGCGTACAGGCGCGTACCTGCCGGTCGATCGCCACCGCCGGGAGCCGCCAGTCGACGCGGGCGTCCTCGACGGTCACCTTCGGCGCGAAGGAGAGGCCTTCCTCGGGCTGCGGACGAGCCACCAGGGACCCCTCCTCGAGTCCGTCGAGGGTCGCCACGAGCAACCCGGCGCCGCCCTCGGCGAGCCGACCGAGCAGGTCGCCGGCCGTGTCGTCGGGGCGGACCCGCTCGGTCATCACGCCGTATGTCGGCCCCGCGTCGAGCTCGCGCACCAGGCGGAACGTCGTGGCGCCGGTGACCTCGTCGCCGGCCCAGATGGCGTGCTGCACGGGCGCAGCGCCACGCCAGGCCGGCAGGCAGGAGAAGTGCAGGTTGACCCAGCCCAGCGGCGGGATGTCGAGGGTCGCCTGAGGCACCAGCGCGCCGTAGGCGACGACCGGGCAGCAGTCGGGGGCCAGCGACCGCAGGGCCGACTGGAAGGCCTCCTCGCGCGGGTGGCCGGGCTTGAGGACGGGGACGCCGAGCTCCGCGGCCCGCTGGGCGACCGGCGACGGCAGGAGCCGCCGTCCCCGGCCCGCGGGCGCGTCGGGCCGGGTCACGACTCCGACCAGCTCGTGGTCCGAGGCGGCCAGCGCGTCAAGGGCCGGCAGGGCCACCTCGGGAGTGCCGGCGAACACCACTCTCATCGAGGCGGCCCTAGAAGCCCAGGCCGTCGGTGCGGTGCGGCGAGACCTTCACGGTCGGCCGGTCCAGGCCGAACCACTCTGCCTCGCGGATCGCCCGCATCGCGGCCTTGCGGCCCTCGGAGTCGAGTCTGTCGACGAACAGGATGCCGTCGAGATGGTCGGTCTCGTGCTGGAGGGCACGGGCCAGCTTGGCCGACCCCTCGATCGTCATCGGCTCGCCGTGCTGGTTGAAGCCCCGGGCGACGACCGACTGGGCGCGTCGGCAGTCGAAGGCCAGGCCAGGGATCGACAGACAGCCCTCGGGGCCGTCCTGGGTCTCCTCGGACAGGTCGAGGACCGGGTTGATCAGGTGACCCACCTCGCCGTCGACCGACCAGGTGAACACCCGCAGGCCGACACCGATCTGGGGCGCGGCCAGCCCGGCCCCCGGCGCGTCGAGCATCGTGTCGGTCAGGTCGGAGACCAGCCGGCGCAGCTCGGCGTCGAAGTCGACGACCTCGACCGCCTTCGTGCGCAGGACCGGGTCGCCGAAGAGACGGATCGGTTGGACGGGCACGCAGCACTCCTCATCGGGCCGGACGGTCGGCCATCGGGGACGGTCGTCGGAAGACAGAACCCAGTCTAGGGAGGCGTCAGAGGGTGGGTGGGTCGACCTGGACCCGCACCGCCTCCAGCTTGCGGGCGGACCGCAGCCGCAGCATCTCGCGCAGCGCGGCGGACAGGGCCGCACCCCGGGCGCGTGGGGCCCGCACCACCGCCCGCCACTCGGGGCGGTCGCCGGCACTCGCGCCAGGCGACGGGGGCTGCGGCACCGGGCCGAGGACCTCGGCGCCCGCAGGCAGGCTGAGCAGGCCGAGGGCCTCCTCGACCGCCGACGCCGCGCCGGTGACGGTGGCCACCCGGGCCGCGGGCGGCAGCCGCGCGGCCTGCCGGTCGCCGATCTCGCGCTCGGCGAACCCGAGCGGGTCCCAGCGGACCAGCGCCTGCAGCGCCGGGTGGCCGGGGTCGCCGACCGCGACCACCGCACCTCCCGGCTCCACCAGCCCCGCGGCGTTGAGCCATCGCCGCAGCGCCTCCTCGTCGGTGCGCAGATCGGCGCGGGCCAGGCTGAGCCAGGTGTCGAGCAGCACCACGGCGGCGTACCCCCGCGGCGCCACCGGCTCCGCGCCGGGGGTGGCCACCACGATCTCCCGGCCGGCGGCCACGGCCGCACGCACCGTGTCGCCACTGGAGCGGACGACCACCGTCTGCGGGAACGTGCGGCCCAGCTCCTCCGCGGTGCGGTCGGCGCCGAGCACCGGCGCGCGCAGCCCAGCGTGGCCGCACTCGGCACACGTCCAGTGCTCGGCGGCCTCGCCGCACCAGGCGCAGGCAGGAGGGGTCGCGGGCCCGGTCAGCCGCAGAGGGCCGGAGCAGACACCGCAACGGGCAGGCGTGCGGCAGCGCTCACAGGCAAGCGACGGGGCGTAGCCCGACCGGGGGGTCTGCACGAGGACGGGCCCGCGCTCCAGCCCGTCGCGGATCGCCTGGTAGGCCGCCGTCGGGACTCGCGCGCCGCGGGCATAGGGGTCGCGGGCCAGCTCCTGCTCGGTCGCCCCCGCGACGCTGACGGTGACCCGATCGCGGAGCGTGTCGCGGGCGGCGGCGACGTGGTGGGCCCACCCGGTGCGCAGCAGGTAGGCCGCCTCGACGCTGGCGGCGAACCCGCCGACGAGCGCGGCGGCGCCCTGCTGCTCCGCGCGCAGCAGCAGCACCTCGCGGGTGTGGGGGTAGGGCGCCCGCGGCTCGGCGTGCAGGTCGTCGCCGTCGTCCCAGACCACCACCAGCCCGAGGTCGTGGACCGGCGCGAACGCGGCCGAGCGGGTGCCGATGACAACCCGCCGGGCGCCCCGGGCGACGGCGAGGAAGTCGCGGTAGCGGGCCGCCGGACCGCTCTCGGCCGCCAGCAGCACGTGCTGGTCCTCGCCGATCAGGGCCGTCACTGCCTCGGACACTCGCACGGCGTCCTTGTGGTCGGGAGTGCACACGAGCACCCCGCGGCCAGCGGCCAGCGTCACGGCCACCGCCTGGGCGAGCAGGGCCGGCCAGTCCTCACCGGGCTGTGCCGTCCAGACGGCCCGCGACGTGCCGCCCTCGGCGAGGTGCCCGACGAGGCTCGCGCCGGCGTCGTACGCCGACCAGGCCGCCGCTGCGGCCGCGACCTCGACCCGCACCTCCGGCGAGGGGGCGGACGGCTCCTTCTCCGTCGTGGCATGCCGGGGTGGCACCGCCAGCCGCAGCACGTCGGAGCGAGTGCCGGCGTAGCGCTCGGCCACCACGGCCGACAGCGTCACGATCTCCGGCGCCAGCACCGGCTCGGCGCTCACCACCCGCCGCAGCGGCGCCAGCCGACCCTCGTGGTCGGACCCGGCGGCCCGCTCGACGACGAACCCGTCGACGTCCTGGCCGGCGAATCGCACCTTGACCCGACAGCCCGGCACGGCCCGCTCGGCCATCGCCGCCGGCACGAGGTAGTCGAAGGGGTGGTCCAGGTGGGCCAGTGGCAGGTCGACCAGCACCCGCGCCACCGGGTCCACCGCCGCCGGCTCGGTCGCTGCCGCCGTGGCCTTCCGGCGGCGCGACGTGGCCGCGCGGGACTGCGCCACGGTCGAGCGCACCTCCGCCCGAAGCCCGGGCAGCAGCGACTCCTGGGGGTCGTCCGCGCCGGCCTGGGTCATGGCGCGTTTCTACCAGTCGGGGCCGACCCCGCCCGGGCCTCGTCCCCAGGCTGCCCGCTCAGACCAGCCCGGCAGCGGCGCGGAGCGCCTCGACCTTGTCGGTGCGCTCCCAGGTGAACTCCGGCAGCTCCCGCCCGAAGTGGCCGTAGGCCGCCGTCATGGCGTAGATCGGCCGGAGCAGGTCGAGCTCCTCGATGATCGCCGCGGGCCGGAGGTCGAAGACCTCCAGCACGGCCCGCTGGATCTCCTCGTCGGCGATCACGCCGGTGCCGTAGGTCTCGATGAACACGCCGACCGGCTGCGCCTTGCCGATGGCGTAGGCGACCTGCGCCTCGCACCGCCGGGCGAGGCCCGCGGCGACGACGTTCTTGGCGACCCAGCGCATGGCGTAGGCCGCCGAGCGGTCGACCTTCGACGGGTCCTTGCCGGAGAACGCACCCCCGCCGTGGCGGGCCATGCCGCCGTAGGTGTCGACGATGATCTTGCGGCCGGTGAGGCCGGCGTCGCCCATCGGGCCGCCGACGACGAAGCGTCCGGTCGGGTTCACCAGCAGCCGGTAGCCCTCCGACGGCAGGTCGAAGGTCGCAAGCACCGGGTCGATCACATGCTTCTTGATGTCGGGCTCGAGGGTGCCCGTGAGGTCGACGTCCTCGGCGTGCTGGGTCGAGATCACGACCGTGTCGACGCGCACGGGGCGGTTGTCGGCGTCGTACTCGATGGTGACCTGGGTCTTGCCGTCGGGACGGAGGTAGTCGAGCGTGCCGTCCTTGCGCACCATCGAGAGCCGCTCCGACAACCGCTGCGCCATGGTGATCGGCAGCGGCATCAGCACGTCGGTGTCGTCGCAGGCGTAGCCGAACATCAGCCCCTGGTCGCCAGCGCCCTGCTTGTCCATCGCGTCGACGGAGCCCGACCGCGCCTCGTGGCCGGTGTCGACGCCCTGGGCGATGTCGCCGGACTGACCGCCGATCGCCACCATCACGCCGCAGCTGTGACCGTCGAAGCCCTTGAACGACGAGTCGTAGCCGATGGCGAGGATCCGATCACGGACGACCTGCTTGATGTCGACGTAGCCGGTGGTGGACACCTCGCCCGCCACCACGACCAGCCCGGTCGTCAACAGCGTCTCCACCGCGACCCGGCTGTGCGGGTCCTGCCGGATCAACGCGTCGAGGACCGAGTCGCTGATCTGGTCGGCGATCTTGTCGGGGTGACCCTCGGTCACCGACTCGGAGGTGAAGAGGCGTCCGGTCACGTTGTCTGCTCCTGCTTCGTCGGTCGAGTACGTCGTGGCGTGCGGTGCTCGGGGCCCGGCTCAGCCGGGGAGGCGCCCAGCGACCTGGTCCCAGATGGCGTGGGCCAGGGCCGCCTTGCTGCCGAAGGGTATGTCGGTGGCCCCGCCGTCGGCGGCGAGGATCACGGCCTGGTTGTCGGGACTGCCGAAGACCGCCCCACCCGAGACGTCGTTGACGACCAACAGGTCGCAGCCCTTGCGCGCCAGCTTGGCCCGGCCCAGGTCGAGCACCGAGCCGGTGTCGTCGCCGGTCTCCGCGGCGAAGCCGACCACCACCTGGCCCGGGCGCAGCCGCTCATGGCTGAGCCCGGCGAGGATGTCGGGGGTCTGCGTCAGCTCGAGCGTGGGCGCCGAGCCGTCGGCGGACTTCTTGATCTTCGTGTCGCTGCTGGCGCTGGGCCGGAAGTCGGCCGGGGCTGCGGCCATCACGACCGCATCGGCGTCCGCCGCCGCGGCCGCGACCTGGTCGCGCAGCTCGGCGGTGGTCTCGACGCGGACCACGGTGACACCGGCCGGGTCGGGCAGGGCGACGTTGGCCGCGACGAGGGTGACTCGGGCGCCGCGGGAGGCCGCCGCACGGGCCAGGGCGTAGCCCTGCAGGCCCGAGGAGCGGTTGCCGAGGAACCGGACCGGGTCGAGGTACTCCCGGGTCCCGCCGGCGGACACGACCACGTGGTGGCCGGCGAGGTCGGGCGTCGTGGCGCCGCGGGCCAGCAGGTCCTGGCAGACCTCGAAGATCTCCGCCGGCTCGGGCAGCCGGCCCTTGCCGGAGTCGGCGCCGGTGAGTCGGCCCTCGGCAGGCTCCAGCACGACGGCGCCCCGCTCGCGCAGGGTGGCGACGTTGGCGCGGGTGGCGGGGTGCTCCCACATCTCGGTGTGCATCGCCGGGGCGAAGACGACCGGACACCGCGCGGTGAGCAGCGTGGCGGTCAGCAGGTCGTCGGCCAGCCCGTGCGCGGCGCGCGCCAGCAGGTCGGCGGTCGCCGGTGCGACCACCACCAGGTCGGCACTCCTGCCGATCCGGACGTGCGGCACCTCGTGGACGTCGTCCCAGACGCCGGTGTGCGCCGGCTTGCCCGAGAGGGCCGCCCAGGTGGGGGCACCGACGAACTCGAGGGCGGCGGCCGTCGGGACGACCGTCACGTCGTGGCCCGACTCGGTGAGCCGGCGCAACAGCTCGCAGGCCTTGTAGGCCGCGATGCCTCCGGAGACCCCGAGGACGACGCGAGGCGCGCTGTGCTCGGGCGTGCCGGCGCCGTCGGTCATCGGGCCGTCGGTCATCGGGGGCTGGGCGCTCAGGCGAGCCGGGTCACTGGGCCGTCGGGAACGCGTCGCCGGCGCCGAAGGACGACTCGGCGGCCGCGGCGGCGCGGGCCTCCTCCTCGGCAGCGAGCTCGGCCGGGTCGACGGCCTCGTAGGTCAGCAGGTCGTCGTTGATCTCGCGCAGCGCGATCGACAGCGGCTTCTCCTGCACGTGGGTGTCGACCAGCGGACCGACGTACTCCAGGAGGCCCTCACCGAGCTGGGAGTAGTAGGCGTTGATCTGTCGCGCCCGCTTGGCGCTGTAGAGGACCAGCTGGTACTTGCTGTCGGTCTTGGTGAGCAGGTCGTCGATCGAGGGGTTGGTGACGCCCTCGGCGGCGGGGTTGGGGGCAGACACGAAGAAGCCTCACAGATCGTCGATGGTGGGCGCGCGTCGGCGAGACGCCGGCGGCGCAGTCATCAAGGTTACCAACTCCTCCGCGGCAGCGTGAATCTCGCGGTTGACGATCGTCACGTCGAACTCCGCCTCGGCGGCCAGCTCGTCCCTGGCGGTCTCCAGGCGGCGCTCGCGTTCCTCCTCCGTCTCGGTGCCACGCCCGACCAACCGGCGTACGAGCTCCTCCCAGGAGGGCGGCTTGAGGAAGACGAACAGAGCCTCCGGCATCGTCTCGCGGACCTCCCTGGCACCCTGCAGGTCGATCTCCAGCATCGCCGGGCGGCCGGCGGCCAGCGCCTCCTCGACCGGGGCGCGGGGAGTGCCGTACTTCGCGACGCCGTGCACCACCGCCCACTCGAGCAGCTCGCCCTCGGCCACCATCCGGTCGAACTCCTCCTCGGAGACGAACCAGTAGTGCACGCCGTGCTCCTCGCCCGGGCGCGGCGCCCGGGTCGTCGCCGACACCGAGATCCACACCTCGGGATGCTGCTCGCGTACGGCGGCCGTCACCGTGCCCTTGCCGACCGCGGTCGGACCGGCCAGGACGACCAGGCGGCTCGGGGTCTCGCGCTCCGCCGTCGGGTCCTCAGCCACGCCCGTCGAACTCGCGCTCCAGCGCGGCGACCTGCTTGGCGCCGAGTCCTCGGACCCGGCGACTCTCGGCGATGCCCAGCCGCTCCATCATCTGCTTGGCGCGCACCTTGCCCAGGCCCGGCATCGACTGCAGCAGGTCGAAGACGCGCATCTTGCCGACCACCTCGTTGGCCTGGCCCTGCTTGATGACGTCGGTGATCGACGCCCCGGAGTTCTTCAGCCGGTTCTTGATCTCCGCCCGCTCGCGCCGCGACGCGGCGGCCTTCTCCAGCGCCGCCTGACGCTGCTCGGGGGTGAGCTGAGGCAGGGCCACGGGCGTCTCCTGTGTCGGGCTTGCTGGTGAGTCGTGCTGCGTCGTATCGCTAGGTCGGGCGACCGGCTCCGCCGGTTCGGGCCAATCTAGTCCGCACCCTTTCGGGTGGGCAATCAGGGTGCGCCGCTCACTGGGTGGCCTAGGGTGAGCGGCATGTTCGGCATCGGCTGGAGCGAGCTCGTCATCCTGGTCCTGGTCGCCTTCATCGTGCTGTTCCTGCTGCGGTTCCTGGCGCGTCGCTGACCTGCCCCGCTCGGCCCCGCGGGACGCCTGTGGACGTCGTCCGGATTCCGCGATGGAACCGTGACCTGGAGGGGTGTGGAGAACCGCTTCCCGCATGAGCTTCGTGACACTGCCTGCGTGGGAGGCTGTCGCCGCCGGGGGTGACGAGGAGGTCGCGTGATCGACGAGCGGTTCGTCTACCTCACGCTCGTCGTGAACCTGATCGGCACCGTTCACTACGTTGTCGAGACGCTGGCCGGACGAGTTCGGCCCAACCGCGCGTCCTGGCTGATGTGGGCGGTTGCGCCGGCGGTGGTGCTCGCCGCCGAGCTTCAGCAGGGTGTGGGCCTCCGCGCGGTGATGACCTTCGGCATCGTGCTCGGGCCCGTGGTCGTCCTTCTCGCCTCCTACGCCACGACCGCGGCCTACTGGCGACTGGGCAGGTTCGACTGGGCCTGTGGAGCCCTGTCGGCGCTCGCGGTCCTGCTCTGGGTGGTGACCGAGTCCGCGGCAGTGGCGATCATCCTGAGCATCGCCGCCGACTTCCTCGCCGCGGTTCCCACGGTGCGCAAGGCGATCACCCATCCAGACACCGAGCATCCGTTCTTCTACGCGCTCGTGTCCATGGGCGGGGCCGTCACGCTGCTGACCATCCAGCGCTGGTCGTTCGCCGACTGGGCGTTCCCGGTCTACATCTTCGTCTTCCCTGGGGTGCTCGCCCTTCTCATCTGGCGGCAGAGAGCGAGACAAGCGCTGCGCCCACTGCCCGGCGGTGACGGGCTGCACTAACTGTGATGCCCGACGTTGCGGGTGAGCACGAGACCGCGCTGTCACACCGTGCCCGAGCTCTCCGCCTGGAGCGCGGACGCTCAGCCGCGCAGCTCGTCGTTGACCCTCTCGGCAGCAGCACGGAGCGAGGCCACGTCGGGGCCGGCGCGGAGCAGCTCGCGGGAGGAGGACGGCAGCACGTTCGGGTACGCCGACCCGAAGATCCGGCGGAGATCGGCGACGGTGCCTCCCTGGGCGCCGTACCCGGGGGCGAGCAGCGGGCCGTTGATCGCGAACGACTCCTCTGTCGAGCCGATCGTCGCGCCCACCACGGCGCCGAAGGAGCCGAGCGGCGACTCCCCCGCGTTGAGCGCGGCCAGGTGCGACAGCATCAGCCCGGCGACGGTGCCCCCTTCGGCGGGCACGGCGTGCTGCACCTCCGGGCCCTCCTTGTTGGAGGTCAGCGCCAGCACGAAGAGCCCGGCGCCGTGGCGGCGCGCGGTCTCGACGAACGGGTGCAGGGAGCCGAAGCCGAGGTAGGGGCTGACCGTGATCGCGTCGGCCGCCAGCGGCGAGGACGGGTCGAGGTAGGCGTCGGCGTAGGCCTGGCTGGTCGACCCGATGTCGCCGCGCTTCACGTCGAGCAGCACCAGCGCGCCGGCAGCGCGGGACTCGGCGACCACCCGCTCCAGCACGGCGACACCGCGGGAGCCGAAGCGCTCGTAGAACGCGCTCTGCGGCTTCACCACCGAGACGGCGGGCGCCAGCCCCTCGACCGCCGTCAGCGCGAAGCGCTCCAGCCCGGCGACGGTGTCGTCCAGGCCCCACTCCAGCAGCAGCGAGGCGTGCGGGTCGATGCCGGCACACAGCGCTCCACGGGCGTCGATGGCGGCCCGGAGCCGGGCGCCGAAGGTGGCCGTCATCGGAGTCCCCTCAGGATCCGGCGCGGCCAGAGCGGCCCGCCGTAGATGAAGCCGGTGTAGGCCTGCACCAGCGTGGCCCCGGCCGCGACCCGCTCGGCGGCGTCCTCGGGCGTCGAGATGCCTCCGACCCCGATCAGCGCCAGGTCGGGGCCGACGCGCTCGCGCAGCAGCCGCAGCACCTCCAGCGCCCGCTCCCGCAGCGGCCGCCCGGAGATCCCGCCCGCACCCAGGGCCTCGACCTCGTCGGCGGGCGTGGTCAGCCGCTCCCGGCTGATCGTCGTGTTGGTGGCGATGATCCCGTCGAGACCGGTCTCCAGTGCCAGGTCGGCGACGGCGAGGACATCCTCGTCCGCGAGGTCGGGGGCGATCTTGACCAGCAGCGGCACCCGTCGGTCGCCGGTCACCTGGTCGGCGCGTGCGCGCACCGCCGCCAGCAACGGGCCCAGCCGCTCCACCGACTGCAGCGACCGCAGCCCGGGGGTGTTGGGCGAGGAGACGTTGACGACGAGGTAGTCGGCGGCAGGCGCCAGCAGGCCGGCACTCTTCTCGTAGTCGGCCTGCACCGCCGCCTGGTCGTCGTCGGGCACCACCTTGGTCTTGCCGATGTTGACTCCGAGGACGACGTCCTCGCGCGATCGCTGCGCCCGCGCGGCCAGCCGGGCGGCCACCGCCTCGGCGCCGTCGTTGTTGAAGCCCATCCGGTTGAGCACCGCCTGGTCGGCGGTCAGCCGGAACAGCCGCGGCGTCGGGTTGCCCGGCTGCGGCTCCCCCGTCACGGTGCCGATCTCGACATGACCGAAGCCGAGCCGGGCCAGCGCGTCAACGCCGACGGCATTCTTGTCGAAGCCGGCGGCCAGCCCCAGCCGGTGCGGGAAGCTCAGCCCCATCGCGCGGACCCGCTCCCCCGTCGGCGGCGACAGCAGCGTGGCGCCGGCTCGCACCGCCCCGAACCCCAGGTGGTGCGCCCGCTCGGCGTCCACCCGGGTCAGGACGCGCGCGAACAGCGCGTCGTACGCCGTCATAGGCTCACCCCTGCGCGTCGGGCCGCACGTGCTTGGCCCAGTCCTGGAGCGACCGCACGCCGATGTCTCCGGCGAGCAGCGCCTCGATGCCGTGGACCGCGGCGCCGAGCCCCTGCACGGTGGTGATGCACGGGATGTTGTTCTGCACCGCCGCCGTGCGGATCTCGTAGCCGTCGATGCGCGGCGATCCGCCCGAGGCGGACCCGTGGGGGGTGTTGATGATCAGGTCCACCTCACCGCGGCCGATCAGCTCGATCGTGGTCGGCTCACCGTGCGGCCCGAGCCCCTCGAAGTGCTTGCGCACCACGGTGGCGGGGATGCCGTTGCGGCGCAGCACCTCGGCAGTGCCCTGGGTGGCGAGCACCTCGAAGCCGAGATCGGCGAGCCGCTTGATCGGGAAGATCATCGTGCGCTTGTCGCGGTTGGCCATCGACACGAACACCCGGCCAGAGGTCGGGAGCGAGCCGTAGGCCGCCGCCTGCGACTTGGCGAAGGCGGTGCCGAACACCGCATCGAAGCCCATCACCTCGCCGGTCGAGCGCATCTCCGGTCCGAGCACCGTGTCGACCGTCTTGCCGTCCGGCGTGCGGAACCGGTTGAACGGCATCACGGCCTCCTTGACCGCGATCGGCGCGTCGCCCGGCAGGTCTCCCCCGTCGCCCTCGGCCCGGAGCACACCGGCGGCCCGCAGCGAGGCGATCGACTCGCCCATCATCACCCGAGCCGCCGCCTTGGCCAGCGGCACCGCCGTCGCCTTCGACACGAACGGCACCGTCCGCGACGCCCGCGGGTTGGCCTCCAGGACGTAGAGCACGTCGGACCCGAGCGCGAACTGGATGTTGATCAGCCCGCACACGCCCACGCCGCGGGCGATGCCCTCGGTGGCCGTCCGGATCCGGGCGATCTCCGCCGCGCCGAGGGTGATCGGCGGCAGCACGCAGGCCGAGTCGCCGGAATGGATGCCGGCCTCCTCGATGTGCTCCATCACCCCGCCGAGATAGAGCTCGTCGCCGTCGAAGATCGCGTCGACGTCGATCTCCACCGCGTCGTCGATGAACCGGTCGACCAACACCGGGTGCTCCGGGCTGATGGCGGTGGCCCGCTCGATGTAGCCCTGGAGCGCCGAGTCGTCGTAGACGATCTCCATGCCCCGCCCACCGAGGACGTACGACGGCCGCACCAGCACCGGGTAGCCGATCTCGGCGGCGATCTCGCGAGCCTCGTCGTAGGACGACGCGAGGCCGTGCTTGGGCGCCGGCAGACCGGCCTCGTGGAGCACGCGGCCGAACGCCCCGCGCTCCTCGGCGAGGTGGATCGCGGCGGGTGAGGTGCCGACGATCGGCACCCCGGCGTCCGCCAGCCCCTGCGCGAGCCCCAGCGGCGTCTGCCCACCCAGCTGGCAGATCACGCCCGCGATGGGGCCCGCCAGCGACTCGGCGTGGACGATCTCGAGCACGTCCTCCAGCGTGAGCGGCTCGAAGTAGAGCCGGTCGGAGGTGTCGTAGTCGGTCGAGACCGTCTCGGGGTTGCAGTTGACCATGATCGTCTCGTAGCCCGCCCCGCCCTTCGAGGCCGCCAGCGCCAGGGCGGCGTGCACGCACGAGTAGTCGAACTCGATGCCCTGGCCGATCCGGTTGGGTCCGGAGCCGAGGATGATCACCGCCTCCCGCTCGCGCGGCATGACCTCGGTCTCCTCGTCGTAGGAGCTGTAGTGGTAGGGCGTCCGCGCCGCGAACTCGGCGGCGCAGGTGTCGACGGTCTTGTAGACCGGCCGGATCCCCAGCGCGTGTCGCACGCCGCGGACGACGTCCTCCGGCAGGTTGCGCAGCCGGCCGAGCTGACCGTCGGAGAAGCCGTGCCGCTTCGCCTGCCGCAGCAGCGCAGGCGTCAGCTCGGGGGCGTGCAGGATCTCCAACGCGACGTCGTTGATCAGGCACAGCTGGTCGACGAACCACGGGTCGATGCCGGTGGCTTCGTGGATCTCCGTCGGCGTGGCCTCGGCGCGGATCGCATCCATCACGACTCGCAGCCGACCGTCGAAAGGCGTGCGGATCTCCTCCAGCAGCTGCTGCTTGTCGAGGTTGACGTGCTGGTGGCTCCAGTCGAAGGGCGCGTCCTTGTGCTCCAGCGACCGCAGCGCCTTCTGCAGCGCCTCGGTGAAGTTGCGGCCGATCGCCATCGCCTCGCCGACCGACTTCATGTGGGTGGTCAGCGTCGGGTCGGCACCGGGGAACTTCTCGAACGCGAACCTCGGCACCTTGACGACGACGTAGTCGAGGGTCGGCTCGAAGCTGGCCGGCGTCTCCTGCGTGATGTCGTTGGGGATCTCGTCGAGGGTGTAGCCGATCGCGACCTTGGCGGCGATCTTGGCGATCGGGAAGCCGGTTGCCTTCGACGCCAGGGCAGAGGACCGCGACACCCGCGGGTTCATCTCGATGACCACCACTCGGCCGTCGTCGGGGTTGACGGCGAACTGGATGTTGCAGCCACCGGTGTCGACCCCGACCGCGCGGATGATGCCGATCGACAGGTCGCGCAGGTGTTGGTACTCGCGGTCGGTCAGCGTCATCGCCGGGGCGACGGTGATCGAGTCGCCGGTGTGGACGCCCATCGGATCGAGGTTCTCGATCGTGCAGACGATCACGACGTTGTCGGCCCGGTCGCGCATCACCTCCAGCTCGTACTCCTTCCATCCGAGGATCGACTCCTCCAGGAGGACCTCGGTGGTGGGGCTGGCGGCGAGCCCGGAGCCGGCGATGCGACGCAGGTCGTCCTCGTCGAAGGCCATGCCGGAGCCGGACCCACCCATGGTGAAGCTCGGGCGGATCACCACCGGATAGCCCAGCTCGGCCGCGCCGGCCATCGCGCGCTGGAGCGCGATCCGCTCCCTCTCCTGCTTGGGCGTGCCGGCGGGCTGGTCGGCGGCGTTGCAGATGACGCTGCGGGCCACCTCTCCGCCGAGGTCCTCCACGATCCGTTTGAAGGACTCACGGTTCTCGCCACGCTCGATGGCGTCAATGGACGCGCCGATCAGCTCGACGCCGTACTTCTCCAGCACGCCGAGCGCGTCCAACGCCATCGCGGTGTTGAGCGCGGTCTGCCCGCCGAGCGTGGCGAGCAGGGCGTCGGGGCGCTCCTTCTCGATGACCTTCTCGACGAACTCCGGGGTGATCGGCTCGATGTAGGTCGCGTCGGCGAACTCCGGGTCGGTCATGATCGTGGCCGGGTTGGAGTTGACCAGCACCACGCGCAGCCCCTCGGCGCGGAGCACGCGGCAGGCCTGGGTGCCGGAGTAGTCGAACTCGCAGGCCTGGCCGATCACGATCGGGCCGGACCCGATGACCAGCACGCTCTGGATGTCGGTGCGCTTCGGCATCAGGCCTCCCCTCCCATGAGGTCGCAGAACCGGTCGAAGAGGTAGGCCGCGTCGTGTGGGCCGGCGGCGGCCTCGGGGTGGTACTGCACGGAGAAGGCCTTCAGGGCTCCCGCCTGGTCGCGCAGCTCCAGGCCCTCCACGACGTCGTCGTTGAGGCAGACGTGCGAGACCGTGGCTACCCCGTACGGCGTCTGGGTGGGCCGGTCGAGCGGCGCGTCGACGGCGAACCCGTGGTTGTGGGCGGTCACCTCGACCTTGGTGGTGGTGCGGTCCATCACCGGCTGGTTGATGCCGCGGTGGCCGTACCTCAGCTTGTAGGTCGAGAACCCGAGCGCGCGACCGAAGAGCTGGTTGCCGAAGCAGATCCCGAAGTAGGGGACGCCCCGCTCCAGCGCGGCCCGCAACAGCTCGATCTGGCCGACGGTCGCCGCCGGGTCGCCCGGGCCGTTGGAGAAGAACAGCCCGTCGGGCTCGAGCGCGAGCACGTCGTCGATGCTCGCGGTGGCCGGCAGCACGTGGGTCTCGATCCCGCGCTCGGCCATCATCCGCGGCGTGTTCGCCTTGATGCCGAGGTCCAGCGCGGCGACGCGGAAGCGCGGGGTGCCGCCGGTCGAGCCTGCCGAGACCGCCGGCACGACGTAGACCTCCGACGTCGACACCTCGTCGGAGAGGTTGGCCCCGGACATCTCCGCCGACGAGCGCACCCGGGTGAGGAGCGCCTCGGCGTCGGTCTCGGTGGAGGAGATGCCGACGCGCATCGCCCCACGCTCGCGCAGGTGGCGGGTCAGCGCCCGGGTGTCGATGCCAGAGATGCCGACGACGCCCTGGTCGCGCAGCGCGTCGTCGAGCGAGCGGCGCGAGCGCCAGTTCGACGGGATCCGGGCGGGGTCGCGGACGACGTAGCCGGCGACCCAGATCCGCGAGGACTCCTGGTCCTCGTCGTTCATGCCGGTGTTGCCGACGTGGGGAGCCGTCATCACGACCACCTGGCGGTGGTACGACGGGTCGGTCAGCGTCTCCTGGTAGCCGGTCATGCCGGTGGCGAAGACTGCTTCGCCGAAGGTCTCGCCCTCGGCGCCGTAGGACTCCCCTTGGAAGGTGCGGCCGTCTTCGAGGACGAGCAACGCGGGGCTCCCCGACGGGGAGCTGGGTGCGGGTGGGCGCAGGGGCACGCCGGACCTCCTTCTCCGCCTCACAGGACGGATCGTTAAAGGACGTTCGAGCGATGCCGACCCTACCAGCGGGCGAGACTCTCCACGCGGCGGGCCCCTCCACGGCGTGACGAATCACACCCTCCTAGGACCGCTGCGGGCCCCTCGCCGAATGCGGGTCGAGGCCGCTGACGACGTAGGGTTTGTGGTGCTGACACATCGTGGCGTTTCCGCGGCGACGCCCCGTCCCCTACCACTCGATCGAGGTGTGAAATGTCGCGTCACCGGGTCCAGGACCTTCTCCGCAGCTGGCGAGTCACCCGCTATGAGCACCGGCAGGTCGCCGACTCCTTGCGGCTCGAACGCAGCCTGCTGAACGCCCGGATGGCCGACGATCGACTGGTGCGGTCGCACGCGGCCCACTGAGCCTCAGCCACCGCCCGGCTCACCCGACGCCGCCTCCAGCGCAGCGAGGTCGCGCTCGGCGAACCGCCGGTGCTCCCACTCCTCGCGCAGGATCGTCAGCAGGCACTCCCGCACCGGGAACGACTCGGGCTCGGGCCACCCCGGCTCGGTGACCGGCACCGTCATCTCGGCGAGCTCCTCGTCAATGAGCTCCGCGAGATAGCCGCGCACTCGCGCGGCCCTGTCGAGGCGCACCGCCAGCGCGGTGTCGAGGTCGGGGCGCGCCTCCCGGTCATGAGGCACACCCTCGGTGGGTGGCGCCTCGTCCCAGGGCAGCGAGAGCGGCTGCCACGGCCGCGGGTCGCCCTGGATCGCCCGCAGCAGCCAGCACTCGGTCGCGAACGCGAGGTGCCGCAGCGTCTGGATGAACGACCACTCCCCGTCGACGGAGGTGTGCAGCTGCTCGGGTGGGAAGGTCCGGGCCCGTTCCACCAGGGCTGCCCAGCGCCGTTCGAGCATCGCCCAGGCAGCGCGGAACCCGTCGGCGTCGGTGGGCCGTAGCAGCGTCCGGTCAGGGTCGAGGCGGTTGAGCTCGGCCTCGACCAGCGGCGCCACGTCGACGCCGTTGAGCACGAAGCGTCCCTCGACCTCGCCGTCGATCTCCACGTCGCGGAAGCCGACACCCCTCATCCGGACCTCGGGGAACATCACGCCCCGGAAGTCGGCCTTCTTCATCCAGACGTTGCGGAGCGAGACCTCGGACAGGTCGACGTCCTCGATCCACGCACCCCTCAGCCGAACATGGTGGAACGTCGACCCCGACAGGTCCTCGTCACGGAAGTCAGCCATGGCGCGACCATAGCCGGAGCTCCGGACAAGGATCGTCCGATCGGGGTGCTCAGACCAGCGCGCCACCGAGCACCGTGGCTCGGCCCCGGAGGAACGTGGCGACCACCCGACCGGGCAGCTCCATGCCGGCGTACGGCGTGTTGCGCGACAGCGACGCCAGCTCGCCGGCCTTGACCACCCGTCGGTCGGACGGGTCGTAGAGCACGACGTTGCCCGGCGAGCCCACCTCCAGCGGCTGTCCGTGCTCGGCCACCCGGCCGATCCGTGCGGGGGCGTAGGACAGCCGGTCGGCGACCCCGGCCCAGTCGAGCATCCCGGTGTCGACCATGGTCTCCTGCACGATCGACAGCGCCGTCTCCAACCCCAGCATGCCGAACGCCGCCGCGGCCCACTCGCAGTCCTTGTCCTCCAGCGGGTGCGGGGCGTGGTCGGTCGCCACGATGTCGATGGTGCCGTCGGCCAGCCCCGCCCGCAGCGCCTCCGCGTCGCGGCGCGACCGCAGCGGCGGGTTGACCTTGTAGATCGGGTCGTAGGTCGCCGCCAGCTCGTCGGTCAGCAGCAGGTGGTGCGGGCAGGCCTCGGCGGTGACGTCCCATCCACTGGCCTTCGCCTGCCGGACGATCTCGACCGAGCCGGAGGTCGAGACGTGGCAGACATGCAGCCGCGACCCGACGTGGGCGGCCAGCAGCACGTCGCGGGCGATGATCGCCTCCTCCGCGACAGCCGGCCAGCCGGCCAGCCCGAGCTTGCCGGAGAGCTCGCCCTCGTTCATCTGGGCACCCTCGGTCAGCCGCGGCTCCTGGGCGTGCTGGGCGATCACCCCGTCGAAGGCCTTGACGTACTCCAGCGCACGCCGCATCAGCAGCGCGTCGCTGACGCACCTGCCGTCGTCGGAGAAGACCCGCACCCGCGCCGCGGAGTCGGCCATCGCGCCGAGCTCGGCGAGCCGCTCACCGGCCAGCCCGACGGTCACCGCGCCGACGGGGTAGACGTCGCAGTGGCCCGCCTCCCGGCCCAGCCGCCACACCTGCTCGACCACGCCCGCGGTGTCGGCGACAGGCTCGGTGTTGGCCATGGCGTGGACGGCGGTGAACCCGCCCAGCGCCGCGGCCCGGGTGCCCGACTCGACGGTCTCGGCATCCTCCCGGCCCGGCTCGCGCAGGTGGGTGTGCAGGTCGACCAGGCCGGGCAGTGCCACCAGGCCGGTGGCGTCGACGACCTCCGCGTCGCCAGCCTCCAGACCAGCTCCGATCTCAGCGATGACGCCGTCGCGCAGCAGCAGGTCGGTCGGCTCGCCGCCGAGGATCCGGGCGTCCTGGATGAGGTACGACGTCACGCGTCGGCTCCTTCGGTCTCCGGCTCGGTGGTGGCGGCATCGGTGGACGCCGGCTCGGAGCCACCGAGCAGCAGGTAGAGGACGGCCATCCGGACCGCCACCCCGTTGGTGACCTGCTCGACGATCACCGAACGGGCAGAGTCGGCGACGTCGGCGGTGATCTCCATGCCCCGGACCATCGGTCCCGGGTGCATGACGATCGTGTGGTCCTGCAGCGTCGCCATCCGCCGTCCGTCGAGTCCGTAGCGCCGCGAGTACTCCCGGGCGGTCGGGAAGAACGCCGCGTGCATCCGCTCCTGCTGCACCCGCAGCATCATCACCACGTCGGCCTTGGGGATCACGGCGTCGAGGTCGTAGGACGTCTCGACCGGCCAGGTCTCGACCCCGACCGGCAGCAGCGTCGGCGGCGCGACCAGGGTGACCTGTGCGCCGAGGGTGTGGAGCAGCAGCGCGTTGGACCGCGCCACCCGCGAGTGCAGCACGTCGCCGACGATGGCCACCCGACGCCCGTCGAGCGCTCCGAGGTGGCGCCACATGGTGAACGCGTCGAGCAGCGCCTGCGTGGGGTGCTCATGGGTGCCGTCGCCGGCGTTGACCACCGAGGAGCGGATCCAGTTGGACGACGCCAGCCGGTGCGGCGCGCCGGAGGCGCCGTGGCGTACCACGACGGCGTCGGCGCCCATCGCCTCGAGCGTCAGCGCGGTGTCCTTGAGCGACTCGCCCTTGGACAGCGACGAGCCCTTGGCCGCGAAGTTGATGACGTCGGCGGAGAGCCTCTTGGCGGCGGCCTCGAACGAGATGCGGGTGCGGGTCGAGTCCTCGAAGAAGAGGTTGACGATCGTGCGGCCGCGCAGGGCGGGCAGCTTCTTGATCGGCCGGTCGGCCAGCGAGCGCATCTCCTCGGCCGTCGACAGCACCAGCTCGGCCTCGTCGCGCGTCAGGTCGCCCGCGCTCAGCAGATGACGCTTCACTGCTCGCCTCCCGTGTCCTCGATCACCACGGCGTCGGTGCCGTCGGTCTCGGCCGTCGTCACCCGGACCCGCTCCACCAGCGAGGTCGGGAGGTTCTTGCCGACGAAGTCGGCGCGGATCGGCAGCTCGCGGTGCCCGCGGTCGACCAGGACCGCCAGCCGCACCGCCTCCGGCCGGCCGAGGTCGTTGAGCGCGTCGAGGGCGGCGCGGATCGTGCGCCCGGAGAACAGCACGTCGTCGACCAGCACCACGACCTTGCCGTCGACCCCGTCGGCCGGGATCTCGGTCGGGAGCAGCGTACGGGCCGGCTTGAGCCTGAGATCGTCGCGATACATGGTGACGTCGAGCGCGCCGACCGGCACGTCACCGCCCTCCACGGCCGCGATCTTCTCCGCGATCCGATGGGCCAGCGGGACACCACGGCTGGGGATGCCCAGCAGCAGCAGGTCCTGGGCGCCCTTGTTGCGCTCGAGGATCTCGTGGGCGATGCGGGTGAGGGCCCGGCTGATGTCACGGGCGTCGAGGACGACGCGGCCGTGGGCCGCGTCTCCAGGCACTGCGGCGGTCTCGTCGACCGCGGGTTCGGGCGCAGTCACAGGCGCCGGACCTCCTTCTCCGCCTCACGGGACGGCTCGTTAAAGGATGTCGAATGGATCGAGGGCGACCCTACACCGCGCAGCCCGTGCCTGGGGCGCGGTCAGAGCGCGTCGGCCATCGCGGCGCACGCCTCCAGCCACGAGGCGCGGGTGCCCTCGGCGAGGCCGGCGTACGGGACCACCGAGCCGGTGGCCAGCGCCGGGTCGTAGGGCACCCGGTGCACGCTGCTGGTGCGCTCGGCGTAGACCGCGGTCAGGTCGCGCAGCAGGTGCTCGTCGACGACCGGCGACGGGTCGGACAGGACGGTGAGGGTCTTCTCCTTCAGGTCGGCGTACCCGGCGTCCTGCAGAGCGTCGAGCATCCAGAGCCCGCTGTAGCCGGTGTCCTCACGAACCGTCGAGGTGACCACCAGCAGGTCCGCGGCCTCGGCCGCCGCGAGCCAGTTCTCGGCGCGCATGTTGTTGCCGGTGTCGACGAGGATCACGCGGTAGAACCGCTGGAGCAGCCGGTGGACGGCGATGAAGTCGTCGGCGTGGATCATCCCCGTGACGTCGGGTTGCTCGTCAGAGGCCAGCACGTCGAAGTGGGCGTCACCCTGGGAGCGCACGAACGCGCCCAGGTCGCCGATCCGCGACTGGTAGACGTCGCTGAAGCGCTCGAGGTCCTCGAGCAGCTCGCGGGTGGTGTTGCCGTGGGTCGACCGGGTGCCGCGGATGCCCAGCGTGCCGCGCGTCTCGTTGTTGTCCCAGGCGACCACCCCGCCGCCTCGGATGGTGCCGAAGGTGTAGCCGGCGGCCAGCACCCCCGTGGTCTTGGCAGCACCGCCCTTCGGGTTGACGAACGCCACCGTGCGCGGACCGGAGAAGTCCCGCTGGATCAGCCGCCTGGCCCGGTGATGCGCCCGCTCGGCCGGCCCCGGCCGCGGGTGGACCAGCCCGCCCGTCCAGCGCCGCGCCCGGCCCCGCCAGCCCCAGGCCGCCGGTCCGTCGTCATGCTCGCCGGCGCGCCGGTCGAGGAAGTCCTGCGCGGAGGCCGCCCGGTGGGCACCGGCAGGGGGAGCGGCCACGGTCTCCTCCGGCCCCGGTTGGCGCGGGACCGTCGACGAGTCCTCCACGGTCGCCAGCGGATGGTCACGCTCGGCCGACGGTTGCTCACGTGGGGTCATCACACACCTCCCGAGACGGCGCCCCACCCGGAGGGGCACCTGCAGGTCACTCCAGGGTAGCCATCGGCTCCCGGTCGGGCTCAGCCCAGCGCCTTGAGCGCCACCTCGGCGGCGCGATGGAACGTCGGGTAGGCGAAGTGCATCGTGCGCAGGGTGGCGATCGGGACCTCGGCGTGCACCGCCGTCGCCAGCATCGACAGCACCTCGCCACCGCGGGGCCCCACCGACGTGGCCCCGACGAGAATGCCGCGGTCGGCGTCCGCGACCAGCTTGATCAGACCGTCGTTGCCGGCTGCGTGGAGCCAGCCGCGGCTCGACCGCGGCAGCTCGCTGACCGCGCTGGTCACCCTCAGCCCCGCGTCACGGGCCTGCTGCTCGGTCATCCCGACCGAACCCACCTCGGGGTCGGTGAAGGTGACCCTGCTGACCGCGCGGTAGTCGGCCCACGGGCCTTCCTCGCCGAGCAGGTCGCGGACCGCGACGGCTGCCTGGTACATCGACACATGGGTGAAGGCGCCGTGGCCGGTGATGTCGCCCACGGCCCACAGCCGCTCGCCGGCGCGCATCCGCTCGTCGGTCTGGATGCTCCGGGCGGTGGGGTCGAGGCCGAGCGTCTCCAGGCCGATGCCGGCCAGGTTGGCCTGGCGGCCGGCGGCGACGAGCAATCGGTCGGCGACGAGCTCCTCGCCGTCGACACGGAGGGTGAACCGGTCGTCTGCGTGGTCGACCCGTTCGATCCGGACTCCGGTGCGGACGTCGATGCCCTCCTCGCGGAACAGCCGGGTGATCAGCGCGCTGGACTCCGGCTCCTCCACGGTCATCAGCCGGTCGGCCACCTCGAGCACCGTCACCTCCGCGCCGAAACGGCGCAGCGCCTGCGCGAGCTCACCACCGATCGGGCCGCCGCCGACCACCGCGATCGAGGCGGGGACCTCCTCCATCTTGAAGACCTCGCGGTTGGTCCAGTACGGCGTGTCGGCGAGGCCGTCGATGGGCAGCTCGGCCGGGTCGGTGCCGGAGTTAAGGACGACGCCGCGGGCGGCGGCGTACACCCCGGAGTCGGGGCCCTCGACGACCACCCGGCCGGGGCCGTCCAGCCGGGCGTGGCCGCGGAGGACGGTCACCCCGGCGTCGACCAGGCCCTGCACGTGGTTGTCGTCGGACCAGTCGTGGGTGGCCTCGTCGCGGATCCGGTGCGCCACCCGCCCCCAGTCGGGGGTGATGGTCGTCGGGCCGGCCAGCGCGTCGGCGCGGCGGACCTCCCCCACCAGCTGGGAGGCGCGGATCCAGAGCTTGCTGGGGATGCAGCCGTAGAACGGGCACTCGCCCCCGACGAGGTGCTTCTCAACGCCGACCACCCGCAGCCCGGCCGAGGCCAGCTTGTTGGCGGCGTACTCACCCCCCGGGCCCAGCCCGATGACGACGACGTCCACCTCCGTGGCCTCCCCCTGCGCAACAGTCATCCCCCGAGCCTGGCAGACGGGTCAACCCCGGCCAGCGAGCCGCGGCCACGGCCGGTTGCGGCCAGGCCGGAGCAGGCCAGTCCCGAGACCTTCCACCTCCCACGCGGTCGGGAGCATCGTCGTCCCGCCCCCCACGGGCAGCCACCGACCCTCGCAGAAGGACGACCACCATGAGACTCACCCGCATCCTGCTGGCGCTGACCGCGCTCCTCACGACCGCCGTGGTCACGCTCGGCGCGGCACCCGCCAACGCGGCGGCGCCGGCGTACCCCTCGACCGTGAAGGGGCAGCGCAACGCCAACGCCATGACCGTGCAGTATCTCCTCACCGCCCAGGGGATCCCGACCACTCCCGACGGCGACTTCGGCTCGGTCACCCAGACCAACGTCAAGACGTTCCAGAGTCGCAAGGGCCTCACCGTCGACGGCGCCGTCGGCCCCCAGACCTGGGGCGCCCTGGTGATCGGCGTGACGTCCGGCAGCACCAACACCAACGCGATCCGTGCCGTCCAGACCCAGCTCAACAAGTACAGCTACCAGCTGCCCGTGACCGGGGTCTACGACAGCCGCACCGTCAACGCGGTCCGCGGCTTCCAGTCCGCCCGCGGCCTCACCGTCGACGGGTACGTCGGCCCGGTCACCTGGCAGTGGCTGATCGGCTACAGCCAGACCGGCGACCAGGTGGCGTGCTACTGGGCCCCCGGCACGACCTACTCCACGCTGACCTCGAAGCAGATCACGAACGCGCAGCGGATCCTCGCCGCCGTGAAGGCCAAGACCAGCGACCGCGACGCCAAGATCATCGCGCTGATGACGGCGATGCAGGAGACCAAGCTGTGCAACATCGCCGGCGGCGACCGCGACTCGATCGGCCTGTTCCAGCAGCGGCCCTCGCAGGGATGGTGCAACGACCAGTACGGCTGCTCCAACGCCACCTACGCGACCTACGGCTTCCTCGGGCGGTCGACCTACACCAGCAACCGGGGCCTGCTCGACTTCGACTACAAGAGCATGACCAAGACCGCCGCGGCGCAGAAGGTGCAGATCTCGTGCTGCCCCAACGCCTACGCGCAGTGGGAGACCCTGGCCACCCAGCTCGTCAACGCCTACGGTGCCTGAGCGCCGACGTGCTTGACTCGGGGCGGATCGGAGGCGAGCACGGTGGCCGGTGGCGACACGATGAGCGGCATCCTGCTGACGGGGCACGGCGGCCCCGAACGGCTGGTCTGGCGGGAGGATCTGGACATCCCGGTGCCCGGCCCCGGGGACGTGCTGATCCGGGTCACGGCCGCGGCGGTCAACAACACCGACCTCAACACGCGCACCGGGTGGTACTCCAAGGGCGACGCCGACGCCTCCGACGCGGGGTGGACCGGTGAGCCGCTCACGTTCCCGCGGATCCAAGGGGCCGATGTCGCCGGCGGCATCGTCGGCGTCGGCGCCGGCGTCGACGAGAGCCGCCTGGGCGAGCGGGTCCTGGTCGAGCCATGCCTGCGCGAGGTCGACGGTCAGGTGCTGGACCGTCCCTGGTATCTCGGCTCGGAGTGCGACGGCGGGTTCGCGCAGTACGTCCGGGTCGCCGCACGCCACGCCCACCGGGTCGACAGCGGGCTGAGCGACGCCGAGCTGGCGTCCTTCCCCTGCTCGTCCTCCACGGCGGAGAACATGCTCACCCGTGCGGGCGTCCGCGCCGGCGAGACGGTCCTCGTCACCGGGGCGTCGGGCGGGGTCGGCTCGGCCGCCGTCCAGCTCGCCCGCGCCCGTGGCGCGGAGGTCATCGCGGTGACCAGCCCGAGCAAGGCCGCCGCCCTGCGGGACCTGGGAGCGAGGGCGACGCTCGCCCGGGACGCGGACTACGTACGCGAGCTGGGCGCCGACGCCGTCGACGTCGTGGTCGACCTGGTGGCAGGCCCCGCCTGGCCCTCGTTGCTCCAGGTGCTGCGACCGGGTGGCCGCTACGCGGTGTCCGGCGGGATCGGCGGTCCGATCGTGGAGCTCGACGTGCGGACCCTCTATCTGAAGGACCTGTCCCTCTTCGGCTGCACCGTCCTGGAGCCCGACGTGTTCGGCACCCTGGTCGCGCGCATCAAGCGCGGCGACGTCCGGCCCCTCGTCGCCGAGACGTACCCCCTGCCCGAGATCGGCAAGGCGCAGGAGGCCTTCCAGGCCAAGGGGCACCTGGGGAAGATCGTGCTGACGGTGCCCTGACCCCCGGGCCTGCGCTCGCCTAGGCTGCGGCCCATGGTCCACGGCACCCACGACTTCTCCGCCGACCCCCGCAACGACGAGATCCTGGTGTGGGTCAACGGCGATCTGCTGCCTCGAGACCGCGCCGTCGTGTCGGTCTTCGACGCGGGCTTCGTGCTCGGCGACGGGGTCTGGGAGGGCCTGCGCGTGTACGCCGGCCAGCCCGTCTTCCTCGACCAGCACCTCGACCGGCTCTTCGAGGGGGCGGCCGCGATCATGCTCGACATCGGGCTCACCCGCGAGCAGATCGCCGACGCCGTCCACGCCACCCTGGCCGCCAACGACATGCACGACGGGGTGCATGTCCGGCTCATGGTGACCCGCGGCGTCAAGGCGACGCCCTACCAGGACCCCCGGGTGACGGTGGGGCCGGCCACGGTGGTGGTCATCGCCGAGCACAAGGACCCGCTCCCCGCGACGGTCGAGGACGGCATCACGCTCTTCACGACCCACGTGCGCCGCGCCACGCCGGACACCCTGGACCCGAAGCTCAACGCCCACTCCAAGCTCAACGACATCACCGCGTGCATCCAGGCCTACACCGCGGGTGCCGACGAGGCGCTGATGCTCGACCCGCACGGCTTCGTCGCCACCTGCAACAGCACCCACTTCTTCGTGGTCAAGGGCACCGCGGACGCCCCCGAGGTGTGGACCTCCGACGGTCGCTTCTGCCTGGGCGGCATCACCCGCGGCAACGTGCTGCGGCTGTGCCGCGACCACGGGATCCCGGCCCGCGAGACGACCTTCAGCCTGACCGACGTCTACAGCGCCCATGAGGCCTTCGTGACCGGCACGTTCGCGGGAGTGGTGCCGGTGCGATCCGTCGACGGCCGCACCATCGGGAGCGGACAGCGCGGCCCCGTCGTCGAGCGGCTCCAGCGGCTGTACGCCGACCTGGCCGGGGCCGACGCCGCCGCGCGCATCGTGGCGCGGGAGTCGGGCGCATGACGGTCCGCGTGGCGATGTGGTCGGGGCCGCGCAACATCTCCACGGCCATGATGCGCTCCTGGGAGAACCGCCCCGACACGGCCGTCGTCGACGAGCCCTTCTATGCGGCGTACCTCCGGCGCACCGGGCTCGACCACCCCGGACGCGAGGAGGTCCTCGCCTCGCAGCCCAGCGACCCCGCCGAGGTGGTGGCGGGGCTGCTGGCGCCGCCGCCGGACGGCGCGGTCGTGCACTACTCGAAGCAGATGACCCACCACCTCGACATGGGCGAGGGCCGCCCATGGCTGTCGGCGTTCCGCAACGTCCTGCTCATCCGTGACCCGCGGGAGGTCGTCGCCTCCTACGTCCGCTCCCGGGAGGCCTGCGAACCCGAGGACATCGGCGTGTGGCAACAGGTGACGCTCTACGACGAGCTGGTCGACCTGACCGACGACGACGTGCCTGTCATCGACGCTGCCGAGTTCCTGCGGGCGCCCGAGACCCACCTGAGGTGGCTCTGCGACTGGTTGGCCATCCCGTTCACGTCGAGGATGCTCCGCTGGCCGCTCGGCCCGCGGCGCAGCGACGGCGTCTGGGCGCCGCACTGGTACGACGCGGTGTGGGCCTCGACCGGCTTCGCGCCCTACCGAGCACGGCAGGTCGAGCTGAGCGAGCACGACGCGGCGGTCGCCGAGGCGTGCCGGCCGGCGTACCACCTGCTGGCGGCGCGCCGGCTGGTGCTGGCTAGCTAGCCGGCGAGCTGGTCCTTGTCGCGCTGCAGCGCCCCGAGCACCCCGTTGACGAAGGCCGGCGACTCGTCGGTCGACAGCTCGCGGACCAGTGCCATCGCCTCGCTCACGGCCACGCCGTCGGGGATCTCCTCGGAGTAGAGCACCTCGAAGGCCCCGATGCGAAGCACGTTGCGGTCGACCGCGGGCATCCGCGTGAGCGACCATCCCTCGGCGTACTCCTCCAGCAGCGCATCGATGCGGGCGCGGTGCTCGCTGACCCCGCGGATCAGCACCTCGGTGTAGGGGTTGTTCGGAGCCTCGCCGGACTCCAGGGCGGCCTCCAGCGTCGCCATCGCGTCCTCGCCCCTCAGATCGCAGGCGTAGAGGTGGTCGAGCGCACGCTTGCGCGCCTTGGAACGAGCGGCCACGAAGTCGTCAGCTCGAGACTCGGCCGAGGTACGACGAGTCGCGGGTGTCGACCTTCACCCGCTCGCCGTTGGTGATGAACAGCGGCACCTGGATGGAGTGGCCGGTCTCCAGCGTCGCCGGCTTGGTGCCGCCGCTGGACCGGTCGCCCTGCAGCCCCGGCTCGGTGTAGGTGATCTCGAGCTCCACCGACGCGGGCAGCTCGATGTAGAGCACCCGGCCCTCGTTGGTGGCGACGATCGCCTCCTGGTTCTCGAGCAGGAAGTTCTTGGCGTCGCCCACGATCTCGTCGGCGACCTCGAGCTGGTCGTAGGTGCCGGTGTCCATGAAGACGTAGGACGTGCCGTCGTGGTAGAGGTACTGCATCGTCCGCTTGTCGACGTTGGCGACCTCGACCTTGACGTCGGCGTTGAAGGTCTTGTCGACGGTCTTGCCGGACTCGATGGCCTTCAGCTTGGTGCGGACGACCGCGCCGCCCTTGCCGGGCTTGTGGTGCTGGAACCAGATGACCTGCCAGAGCTGGCCGTCGAGGTTGAGAACCATGCCGTTCTTGAGGTCGTTGGTCGTTGCCATGGGCGTGGGTCAGCCTTTGCGTTCTCGAGTGAAGGTTTGTCGCGATGCGGGGGCGCCGGCGGTGGCCGACGGGCCGACGGAACACTCTATCGGCGCGGGGTCTACCGGTCCGAATCGTAGGGCGGGTGCCGGCGGCGCGCACCTCGGTCATCGCCCTGTGGAGAAGCCCCGGATTCCGTGACGGAACCGTGACCTGGAGGGGTGTGGAGAACCCCTCCTGAGAGGGTTTCGATGTCGGTGGTCGCTGCTTGGGTAGTCGTATGAGCTCAACAGCCGATCACCACGAGGGGGTCCCGACGCCGGGGTCGCCGGCGTCGGTGTTGTCGGCTGCCCGCGAGGCTCAGCGGGCGATCACTCGTGGTGAGGCGCAGCTGCTGGCGTCGGCAGTGGAGTGGGCTTCGATGCACGAGCCTGTCGACGACGCGGCGGCGATGTGGTGGATGGGCGGCAACGCGGTCCCGCTCGCCGGCGACGGCGCCCCCGAGGTTGGGGAGTACGCCGTGGCGGAGTTCGCCGCCACCCTCGGGATGAGCAGCGACGCCGGCCGTCGGCTGATCGGGCACGGGTTGGAGCTTGCTCACCGGTTGCCGAGGCTCTGGGAGCAGGTCCAGGAGGGCCGGGTGCCGGTGTGGCGCGCCCGCCGGGTGGCCGAGCAGACCCTGCCCCTGTCGAAGGACGCGGCGGGGTTCGTGGACCGGCAAGTCGCCGCCGTCCCGGGCAGGGTGTCGCTGCCGCAGCTGGAGCACCTGGTGTCGGAGGCGAAGATCCGGGTGGAGGGCCAGGAGCGGGAGGACCCCGAGAACCCCTGCCCGGAGCTCCCCGACTCCCGCCACGTGCGGGTCCGGACCGAGCAGGTCTCCTTCACCGGCACCGTGGAGGTGCACGGCGAGCTGGACCTGGCCGATGCCCTGCATCTGGACCAGGCCCTCAGCCTGGGTGCGGAGCAGCTGAAGCTCGCCGGGTCCGCCGAGTCGCTCGACGCCCGGCGGGCGACCGCGCTGGGGGAGATGTCCCGCAGTCAGCTCGCCCTGTCGTTCGACACCGACGCCAACGAGTCGACCGGGCCGGCGACCACCACGACAGCGAAGCCGGTGCGGCCGGTCACCCTGTTCGTCCACGTCTCCGAGGCCGCGTTGACCGGGGCCGACCCGGTCGGCCGGTGTGAGAACACCCGCAGCCCCATCTCGACCGAGACGATCCGGACCTGGTGCGGCCACCCCAACGCCGTGGTCACCGTGAAGCCCATCATCGACCTGAACGGTCATGTGCGGGTCGACCAGTACGAGCTTCCCGACCGCCTCAAAGAGCTGGTGGATCAGCGCGACGGCCACTGCGTCTTCCCGTGGTGCACGATGCCGGCGCGGCGGTGCGACCACGACCACGCCGTCCCCTACGACAAGGCTGACCCGGCGCGCGGGCCGACGTGCTCGTGCAACATCGCGCCGTTGTGTCGTGGGCATCATCGGTTGAAGACGCACACGCCGTGGCGCTACACCATCATCGAGCCCGGGGTCTACGCCTGGACCACCCCGCACGGCCACCGCCTGGTGGTCGACCATGCGGGCACCCGCGACGTCACCCCGCCCGGCCACCGACCGGACCCGCCTGCCTCCGGCTCGTCGAGGATCCGGGCGACCCGCCCGACCAGTAGCCACCCCGCCCCACACCCCGCCAACCCCTCGGACCGGCGGGGCCACCGGCACGTCCAAGGGCTGATTTCAGTGCGCGAATCTGCTTGATATGTGGGTGATCTTCTCGGTCACCGGCGGAGCATCGTGGCTCTCGTCGATTCTTCGCGAGGAGGGCCCCGATGGAGCTGCTGCCGTGTGTGATCCCGCCCGCTCTGGCAGGTGATGGCGGTGTCGTCTCTGTCGGTGATCCCTTGCTGGATGCCTACCTCGAGTTCGTGGCCGCTCGCTCGCGGCCGAACACGGTGCTGGCGGTCTGGTTCGACCTGAAGGTCTTCTTCACGGTCGTCGACCGGCCGGTGGTCGAGGTCAGGCCCGGGGACGTGCTCGGGTTCGTCACCGCCCAGCGCACCGGTTCCGCACACGTGACCGAGTTGATCGGCAGCCCGGTCCTGGTGGCCGAGGAGGCTGTTGGGGTGTCGTTGCGGACTGTGCGGCGGCGTCTGTCCACGATCAGTGGCTTGTATGCGTTCTTGGCCGCTCGTGGCGACGTGGCCACCAACCCGGTCCCGCGGGGGCTGCCGACACGGCGGGAGAAGACTCGACCAAACCAGGGTGTCCCGTTGGTGCGGGCACCGCGCACTCTGCCGCGGGTGTTGTCGCCGGGCCAGGTCGACGCGCTCACCGCGGCGTTACGCACGCACCGGGATCGGGCGATGGTCGCGGCGATGCTGCTGGGTGGTCTGCGTCGCTGCGAGGTGTTGGGGCTACGTCTGGAAGACCTGCGACCGGGCGAGCGGCGGGTGTTCATCGCCGATGGCAAGGGCGGGCATCAACGCTTCGTGCCGATCAGCCCGACCTTCTTCGTCCAGGTCGCGGCCTACCTCAACGACGAACGCCCACCTGAGGCCGGCACCGGCCGCGAGGGCGACGGCGGCACCGACCGCGTGTTCGTGGTCCTCAAGAGGCCCCGCCGCGGGCAGCCGTTGACCGCTGCGGGTCTGGACGAGGTCCTCGACGGCGCCAGGCGCCGGGCCGGGCTGGCGCACGCGACCTGCCACGAGCTACGGCACACCTGCCTGACCCGGTTACGCGAAGCCGGGATGCCGCTGGAAGCAGTCCAGGCCCAGGCCGGTCATGCCTCGATCGAGTCGACCCGGATCTACCTGCACTTGGGCGATGACTGGTTGGCCAGCCAGTACCGCAAGGCCGCCGAGGTCATCGACACCCAGGTCTTCGCGATCGGACCACCACTCCGGCACCCGCCACCTGATCCTGCTGTCATCGACCGGCCGCTGATCCCGGGGTTCAGGAGGCTGCGGTGAACACCGTCCCGGTGGGTATTCAGCTGGGCATCAACGGGATGGCTCACACAGCTCGGTGGCAGGAGATCGAGCCGGTGATCCCCGAGGTCGCGGCGGTCATGCGGCGCTACGTCGAGCAGATCTCGTGCGTGCTGCGACCTGGCAGCGTTGCGGCGCTGACCTGGCGCTGCGTTCGCTCGCGACCTACCTGATGGAGCGTCATCCCGACATCACTGGGGTCGCGATGATCGGTCGAACCCAGATCGAGGGGTACAAGCCCTGGCTGGCGGAACGGCCAGGGCAAAACAAGCCGCACATCACTGCGGCGACCATGGCACACCGATTGGGGACGTTGCGGATCTTCTTCTTGCGCATCGATGAATGGGGCTGGGACGAAGCCCCGAAACGGGTGCCGATGTTCCACGGCGACGTCCCCAAGCAGCACCACGCCCTGCCGAAAGCTCTCGACGACGCCGCAGCCGCCGCCCTGTTGCGCGCCGCGCAGGCCGACACACGCCAACTCGTCGGCCTGACCGTGGAGTTCCTCCTACGCACCGGACTGCGTGTGGGTGAGTACACCACGCTGGCCGCTGACGCGGTCGTGTTGATCGGGGACACCTACTGGCTGCATGTGCCGATCGGGAAACTCCACGAGGACCGTTACCTTCCGCTGCACTCCCACCTCGTCGAGCTCGTCGGCGCCTACCGGGCCGCGCACGTCGAACCCGGCCACGAGTTGCTCATCCCGTACGAGAACGGCAGAGCGCTGGACCGCCATGCGGTAACCCGCATGATCAACAAAGCCGGGGCCGCCGCTGGACTGGGCCACATCAACCCCCACCGGCTGCGCCACACCCTGGCCACCCAGGCCATCAACCGCGGTATGAGCCTGGAAGCGATCGCGGCGATGCTCGGTCACAAGTCGCTGGACATGACCCTGGTCTACGCCAAGATCGCTAACCGCACCGTGGCCGATGAGTACTTCGAGATCGCCGCCAAGGTCGACGCGATGTACGCCAAACCCGCCCAGTTGCCCGCCGAAGACCTCGGCCCCAACATGGCCCGGCTCAACCGTGAGCACCGCCGGCTGCTCGGCAACGGCTACTGCGTCAGGCCCAAGGTCATGGACTGCGAGTACGAGACCATCTGCGAGTCCTGCACCTTCTTCCAGACCAGCATCGAGTTCCGCCCCACCCTGCTGGCTCAACACGAAGACGCCCGCGCCAAGGGCCAGACCCGACGAGCAGCGATCTACAACCAACTCCTCACCGGCATCGACAGCGAGGTCTCTTGACACCGATCACCCACATAATGCCGATGAGCGGACGCCGCGTTCGACCGTGCCTACGTACTCAGAGCGGTTGCACCGTCATCGTCGCGCCTACTACTGAACGGTCACCACCAGTAGTTGTCCTGTGCCGAGTACGGCCGCTCGAGCGCGTCCACCTCCTCGTCAGTGAGCGTGACGTCCAGCGACTCGACCGCACCCTTCAAATGCTCCGGTTTGGTCGCACCGACGATGGGACAGGAGACAGTCGGCTTCGCCAGGACCCAGGCAAGTGCCACCTGAGCCATGGGAACCCCCCGAGCATCGGCAATCGCCTGCACCGCGTCCACCACGGGCTTGTCCGCCTCGCGGTCAAACGCCCTCGCCACCTGATCCGTGGACGAGCGGGTCGTCTGCTCACCCCAAGGACGGGTAGCACGGCCCTTGGCCAGCGGTGAGTACGGGGTCAGTCCCACGCCCTGGTCGAGGCAGAGCGGGATCATGTCCCGCTCCTCCTCGCGCTTGAGAACGTTGTACTGATCCTGCATGGCAGAGAACCTGGTCCAGCCGTTCAACTCGGCAGCGTGCTGCATCTTGGCAAACTGCCACGCCCACATTGATGATGCGCCCAGGTAGCGCACCTTGCCGGTCTTCACCACGCCGTGCAGCGTCTCCATTGTCTCCTCAACAGGCACCTCGTCGTCGAACCTGTGGATGTAGTACACGTCGATGTAGTCGGTGCCTAGCCGGCGCAGCGAGGCGTCCAATTGCTCCTGGCGGGACCCCATGAACTGGTCCACCCGTTATGAGAGTGCTGGTTGGGTTGGGCTGGTCCAGGTGGCTGCGTACTCGGCGGGGGTGAGGTCCCCCAGCGAGGAGTGCGGCCGGTAGGTGTTGTACTCGGTTCGCCAGGCCTCGGTGAGGACCTGGGCTTCGTGCAGGGTAGCGAACTCCTCGACGTTGAAGTGCTCGTCGCGGGCCCGGCTGTTGAAGGACTCCACGAAGGGGTTCTCCCACGGGGAGCCGGGTTCGATGTAGGTGGTCCGGACGCCGGCCAGTCGGCAGTAGTCGCGGATCGCCCAGGCGATCATCTCCGGGCCGTTGTCCATCCGCAGGTGCACGGGCGCACCGCGGAGGGCGACCAGGGCGGTGATGGTCTCGACGACCTCATCGGCGGTGCAGGAGCGACCCACCCGCATCGCCAGGGCCTCGCGGGTGTGCTCGTCGACCACGTGGAGGGACTTCAGCTGACGGCCGTCGTTGGTGGAGTCGAACTGGAAGTCGATGGCCCACACGTGGTTGGGGTGGACGGCGCGGAGCCGTTGGGAGTCCTCGGTGCGCCTGCGGCGACGCTTGCGGGTCCGGACCGGGCGACGGAGCCCTTCCTCGCGCCACAACCGCTGGACGCGCTTGTGGTTGACCGTCGTCCAGGGCTTGCTCGTATCGCGACGCAGCAGCCGGTAGGCCATCCGCCAGCCCCACCGCGGATGCTTCCTCGCGATCCGTCGCAGCTCGGCACGAAGCCGGGCCTCCTCATCGGGCCGTGGCCGGCCCGGAAGCCGACACGTCGATCGATGCGTGCCAATGACCCGGCAGGCTCGTCGTTGGGAAACCCCGAACCGCTGCTGCAGATGGCCTGCGGCCCTGCGGCGACGGTCCGGGGTCAGAAGTTTCCCTCCGCCAGCTCCTTGAGCATGTCGATGTCCAGGGCCTGATTCGCGACCAGCTTCTTCAGCCGGGCGTTCTCGGCCTCGAGCTCCTTGAGCCGCTTCGCCTCCGACGCCTTCATCCCGCCGTACTGCGCCCGCCACCTGTTCCAGGTCGCCTCGGAGATCTCCAGAGTCCGCAGAACAGTAGCCAGGTCGCCTCCGCCGTTGAGGATCCGCTCACCCTCGGCAAGCTTGCGGACCACCTGCTCAGGGGTATGCCGGTGACGCTTCATCGTGATCATCCTCCTCGCCCAATCATGGGCTCTGGGACTCTCACATCAGCTGGACCACTCCACGGGGATCACGCCACGGCCATGCGGATCTGCCGCGAATCGCGTGCTTTGTGGGGCGGATGAGTATCTGCGTTCGGCTGCCTCAGTCCGATACGGAGATGACCAGCTTGCCTCGCACGTGCCCCTCGCGGCTGAGCGCGAAGGCAACGGGCAACTCCTCAAGCGGCAGGACGGCGGCGACGGGGACCCGCAGCTGCCCGGCGTCGGCCAGCCGACCGAGCTCGGCCAGGGCCTCGGCCGAGGGCCGCACCCAGAACCAGGAACCTCCAGTTTCCAGCACGGACGCGTCGGCGATGGAGGCGTGCCGCCCGCCCGCGCCCAGCACGGCCATCGTGACGTCGCGGACACCGCCCACGAAGTCAGCGACCACGTCAACGCCGTCCGGCGCAACCTCCTGGAGGCGTTCCACGAGCCCGTCGCCGTACGCGACGGGGGTCGCACCGAGGTCTCTGAGGAACTCGTGGTTCGCCGGGGACGCGGTGGCGATCACGCGAGCACCACGCGCCCTTGCGATCTGGACGGCGAGGGTGCCGACACCGCCTGCACCACCGTGCACCAGGACCGTGTCCGAGGCGGAGACGAGCAGCCGCTCAAGGGTCTGCAGCGCGGTGAGCCCGGTGAGCGGGAGGCCACCCGCCTCATCCCAGCTGAGGGCCGCGGACTTGCGCGCCACACCGCGGACACTCATGGTCACGAGCTCGGCGAAGGTGCCGCCGTGGACGACGTCCTTGCGCGCGTAGGCCACGACCTCGTCGCCGACCTCGAACTCCGGGGTGTCGATGCCGACCGTCTCGACCGTGCCCGCGACGTCCCAGCCAGGGACCACCGGGAACACAGCATCCATCAAGCCGTCGAGGCCGCCGGACATCACCTTCCAGTCGACCGGGTTCACCCCGGCTCGCCGCACCCGGATGCGGACCTCGCCCGGGCCGACCTTCGGGTCGGGCAGCTCGCGAAGGGTCAGGACCTCGTCGGATCCGTATGCGTCGTAAGCCATGGCTCTCATGGCTGCATGCTAAGGCCCTGTGAGGCACCGGCGGCGGCTGTGACGAGTGCAATGGCAGGTCGTCGAAGGATGAGCGAGCGTGCAGCCCTCACCTTCGACGGCCCGCATGGCTCCGGTGCGCGCCCGCCGTCAGGAGGCTTCGGATGGGAGATTGTGTCGACTCCCGCGGTGAAGCCCACGGGAACGAGGCCGACCCAGGAGCCGCATGTCGAACATCGCGATCATCGGGGGCCATGGAAAGGTCGCCCTGCACCTGGCACGAATCCTCACCGGCGGCTCCCACACGGGTCGGGTCCTTGATTCGCGACCCGCAGCAGCGCGCGGACATCACGGCGGTCGGTGCGACACCGGTCATCGCTGACGTCGAGAACTTGACGTCCGAGCAGCTCGGCCAACTGCTGGTCGGGTACGACGTCGTCGTGTGGTCCGCGGGTGCAGGTGGCGGCAGCACCGAGCGCACCTATGCCGTGGATCGTGATGCTGCGAGCCGCTCCATGGACGCTGCCCGGCTGGCCGGTGTGTCCCGCTACGTGATGGTCTCCTTCAAGGGATCACGCGTCGACCACGGAGCGTCACCAGACGACGGGATGTTCGCCTACTACGAGGCCAAGGCCGCTGCTGACCAGTACCTGCGCGGGACGGACCTGGACTGGACGATCCTCGGTCCCAGCGCTCTCACCCAGGCGGTCGCGTCCGGTCGGATCGACATCGGTACCGAGCTCCCGCCCGGTGAGGTCTCCCGGGAGAACGTCGCCCGGGTCATCGCGGCCGTTCTCGCCAAGCCCGCCACCATCGGCAAGTTCATCGAGTTCAACGACGGGCACACCCCCATCGACGAAGCCGTCGACGCGGTCGCCTGACGCGAAGGCCGTCGCGTGCCCCGATCCACCGGTCGAGCTGCTCTATTGGGCTGGACCGACGGCCTTGTCACCATCCGCGAGCCCAGCGATCGACCTGCCCAACCGTCCGGATTTGCCGCCGACGGTGCGCGCTCATCAGCGTGCGCACGCGGCCATGCGGATCTGCCGCTTCGAGGACGTCTCACCGCCGCTCCACCCGCGCGCAGTCGATGCACCACCGAGCCGTGGGCCGCGCCTCGAGCCGAGCGTCGGCGATCGGAAGCCGGCAACGCTCGCACACGCCGTACGTCCCGCGGTCGAGGCGGGCCAGCGCGGCGTCGACCTCAGCGAGGTGAGCCTCGGCCTGACTGGCCAGGGTGCCGAGCTGGGACCGCTCGAAGGCGATGGTCGCCCCCTCGGGGTCGTGCTCGTCGTCGGCGTTGGTGTCGCGGGACGCAGCGACCAGGGCGTCGTAGTCGCCGCTCAGGGCGGCGAGCCGGGTGAGGGTGCCGTTGCGCTCGCCCTCGAGCCGTCCTCGCGCGTCCTCGCCGGGCATGATCGCCTCGCACTCCGGACCCCCGAGGAGGCTCACGCCTCGCGGCACTCGAAGAGGTAGTGCGCGGCGCCCGTCGCCTCGCTGGCCTGCTTCAGCTCCTGGAAGGCCTCGGCGCCGAGCGCGTTCATCACGTCGTCGATGCTGTCGAAGTCGACCACGACGATGCGCGCGAGCTCACCCGACTTCGCCCCGGGCCCCATCAGCGCGTCCACGCTGACGGTGCAGGAACGGAAGCCGGGAGCGGCCCTGAACGCCGCCGCGGTGTCCTGGATGAGCCGGTCGACCTGGTCGAGGTCGGCCGATGTCGGGTACATCGAGAGGGACCGGTACATGCCGCCACGCTAGCCGCCGCGGGGCCCTGCCGCCTCCCGGCCGACGACGAACCCTCAGGTCAGCAGCCCGGCGACGACCTCGAGCGCCTGCCGATAGCCGTCGATGCCCTGCCCGGAGATGGTGCGCGCGGCGTGCGGCTCGACGTGGGAGGTGTGCCGGAACTCCTCGGGACGCTGCTTCGGCTCCGAGAGGTGCACCTCGACGAGCGGGGCGGTGAGCTGGGCGCAGGCGTCGTAGAGCGCGAGCGAGTAGTGCGTCCACGCGGCGGCGTTCAGCACGACGGGAGTGTGCGTCGTCGGCGGCGGAGTTGAGCCAGTCGAGCAGCTCGCCCTCGTGGTTGGTCTGCCGCACCTCGACGTCGAGCCCCAGCGCCGCACCCCACTCGACGCACAGCGAGGTGAGCTCGGCGTGGGTGGTGGAGCCGTAGATCTCCGGCTGGCGGCGGCCGAGGCGACCGAGGTTGGGACCGTTGAGCACGAGAACGCGGGTCACGCGTCACCTCCGGCGAGGGCGAGGTACGCCGCGAGCAGGTCGTCCTCGGACGGGCCGGCGAGGATGCGCGGCCGGGCGACGTCGTCGAGCACGAGGAAGCGCAGCTGGGAGCCACGGGCCTTCTTGTCGACGCCCATGGTCTCGCGCAGCTCCTCGAACGGCGTGGCGCCGTAGGTCGTCGGGAGGCCCACCCGTCCGAACGTCGTCCGGTGCCGCGCCACCACGGCGGCGTCCAGCGAGCCCGCCCGAGCGGCGAGCTCAGCGGCGTAGACGCAGCCGAGAGCGACAGCCTCGCCATGCCGGATGGTGTAGTCCTCGGCCCGCTCGATCGCGTGGGCGAGCGTGTGACCGTAGTTGAGCACCTCGCGCCCCGGGTGGCCGTCGGCTCCACCGGTCTCCTTCAGGTCGGCCACGACCACGTCGACCTTGACCCGGATCGCCCGCTCGACGAGCTCACGCAGCTCGGGCGAGGAGGCGGTGAGCGCCTCGGGGTCGGCGGACTCGACCAGGTCGAGGATGGACGGGTCGGCGACGAAGCCGCACTTGACCACCTCGCCCAGCCCGGCCACCAGCTCCTCGCGGGGCAGCGTCTCCAGCAGGGACAGGTCGCAGATCACGCCGGCGGGCTCGTGGAAGGAGCCGACGAGGTTCTTGCCGGCGCCGGTGTTGATGCCGGTCTTGCCGCCGACCGCCGCATCGACCATCGCCAGCAGCGTCGTGGGCACGTGGACCACCCGGACGCCGCGCAGCCAGGTGGCGGCGACGAAGCCGCCCAGGTCGGTGGTGGCGCCGCCGCCCACGGTCACGACCGCGTCGGAACGCGTGAAGCCGGCCCGGCCGAGCGACTCCCAGCACTCGGCGGTGACCGCGGCGGTCTTGGCCTCCTCGCCCGGCGGTAGCCCCAGCGCCAGCACCTCGTGGCCCGCGGCGCGCAGCGGCGCGATCACCCGGTCGGCCAGGTCGGGCAGCTCCCGGTCGTGGATCACCGCCACCCGCAGCGCCGACGAGTCCACCACCTCGGACATCAGGTGGGTCAGCTCGTGTCCGACCACGACGTCGTACGGCGACGCGCCGCCGACGTGCAGCACCGTCGCCCCGGCGTCCATACCGCTCATGCGGTGCTGCCCTGCAGCGCCGTGGCGACAGCGTCCGCCACCTCGTCGGGCGTCCGATCCTCGGTGTCCACGACCACCGACGCGACCGACTCGTAGATCGGCGTGCGCTCGTCGAGCAGGGCCTTGATCCGGGAGCGCACGTTGCCCAGCAGCAGCGGGCGGGCCGTGCCGAGGCCGACCCTCTTCACCGCGTCGGACAGCCCCACCTTCAAGAACACCACCGGCCGGCCGGCCAGCAGCTCGCGGGTCGCGGGGTCGAGCACCGCTCCCCCGCCCAGGGACAGCACGCCGTCGTGCTCGGCGAGCGCGGTCGCCACGGCCGATGCCTCGCGCTCGCGGAAGTGCGCCTCGCCGGACTCGACGAAGATGTCGGAGATCGACCGCCCCTCGGCCGCCTCGATGTCGGCGTCGGTGTCGCGCACGGCCACGCCCCACCGTGCGCCCAGCAGCGCGGCGACCGTGGTCTTGCCGGCGCCCATCGGGCCGACCAGCACCACCCGGGGACCGGCGTCGCTCACGTCGGGCCCCTCACCGGAACCTCAGCGCGTCGAGGTAGCTCTCGACGTTGCGGCGGGTCTCGGCCACGGAGTCGCCGCCGAACTTCTCCACGACCGCGTCGGCCAGCACCAGCGCCACCATCGCCTCGGCGACGATCCCCGCGGCCGGCACGGCGCACACGTCCGAGCGCTGGTGGTGCGCCACCGCCTCCTCGCCGGTGGTGACGTCGACGGTCCGCAGGGCCCGTGGCACGGTCGCGATCGGCTTCATCGCAGCGCGCACCCGCAGCCGCTCGCCGGTGCTCATCCCGCCCTCGGTGCCGCCGGCGCGGCCGGAGGTGCGCCGCAGCCCGGTCTCGGTCGGCACGATCTCGTCGTGGGCCTGCGATCCGGGGGTGCCGGCCAGAGCGAAGCCGTCGCCGACCTCGACACCCTTGATCGCCTGGATGCCCATCAACGCGCCGGCGAGCCGCGAGTCGAGGCGGCGGTCCCAGTGGACGTGAGAGCCCAGCCCGGGCGGCAGCCCGTGGACCACCACCTCCACCACGCCGCCGAGGGTGTCGCCGTCCTGGTGGGCCCGGTCGATCGCGGCCACCATGGCCGCGCTCGCCTCGGGGTCGAGGCAGCGCACCGGGTCGTCGTCGAGCCGGGCGACGTCGTCGGCCGACGGCACCACGCCGGCGGGCGCGACGGCCGAGCCGATCTGCACGACGTGGGAGACCACGGTGGCCCCGACGGCCTGCTCGAGGAAGTTCGACGCCACCCTCCCCAGGGCCACTCGCGCGGCGGTCTCGCGGGCCGACGCGCGCTCGAGGATGGGGCGGGCCTCGTCGAAGGAGTACTTCTGCATGCCGACGAGGTCGGCGTGCCCGGGCCGCGGGCGGGTCAGTGCCGCGTTTCGGGCCAACGCGTCCAGCTCCACGGGATCCACCGGGTCGGCGGACATGACCTTGTCCCACTTGGGCCACTCGGTGTTGCCGACCTCGATCGCCACCGGGCCGCCCTGCGTCTCGCCGTGCCGGACGCCGCCGAGCAGGCGCACCTCGTCGGCCTCGAACTTCATCCGCGCCCCGCGGCCGTAGCCCAGCCGGCGCCTCGCCAGGGCGTCCGCCAGGTCGTCGGTGGTCACCCGGACGTGGGCGGGCAGCCCCTCCAGGATCGCGACCAGGGAGGGGCCGTGGGACTCACCCGCAGTCAGCCAACGCAGCATGGCGTCAGTCTGTCATGGCAGGTGAGAGACCCCGACGGGGTCATGCCGCCGTGAAACGCGCCCACAGGTCGGTGCCCCACAGCACCCCGATCAGGGCGCCGACGATCATGAACGGACCGAAGGGGTACGCCGTCCGCAACAGGCGTCGGTCCCACCGGACCAGGGCCAGCAGCAGTCCGGGAACGGCGAAGACCAGGAACCCGGCGTACAGCCCGACGAACAGCGGACCCCACCCGAGGAAGCCCAGCGCGCCGCCCAGCACCGCCGAGAGCCGCACGTCGCCGTAGCCCATGCCGGGCGGGTAGATGAACCACGCCAGCGCGAAGACGACGTAGGCCATCAGCGCACCCACGACCGCACGCACCAGGTCGGACGTGTCCTGGGTGGCGACCCAGGCGACCAGGATGGTCAAGGCGACCAGCGCTCCGGCTCCCCGGGTCAGCACCTTCGGCAGCAACCGGGTGCGCAGGTCGACCACCGAGAGTGCGACCAGCACGGGCACCACCGGCACCGCCACCAGCCAGTCCCAGGTCCACCCCGTCGCGAGGCCGACCAGGCCTCCACACACCGCCGACCATGCGGCGGCGACCAGGGCCAGCCGCGGCCGCGTTGCGATGTCGACGTAGAGCTCCTTGGGCTCCTCGCCGGGTAGCGGCTCCTCGTCCGGCTCGGGCTCGGGCTCCGGCAGCCTCCCGATCATCGAGGGCACCAGCAGGCCGGCGGCACCGCACAGCACGGCCGCGACGGCAGCCGCCGCGAGCTGGCTTGCGTCCACGCCTCAGGTCCCTTCGTCGAGCCGTGCCTGCAGCGCGGCCCGCCCAGCCTGCCGCATCTGCTCCAGTGGCGCCGAGACTTCGGTGAACTGCTGGAACTGCAGGGCCGCCTGGTGCACCAGCAGGTCGAGGCCACCGACCAGCACCCGTCCTTCCCCCCCGCGCTGGACGGAGGCCGCCACCGGCGTGGGCCACGGGTCGTAGAGCACCTCGAAGACCACGGGTACGCCGGCGCAGCGGGCCACCAGCTCGGGGGTCTGCGCCTCCGCCGGGATGGTCGACACCAGCACGTCGCCCTCCGGTGCGGCCTCGAGCGGGTCGACGCGGACGTCCAGCCCCCCGAACCGCTCCGCTGCGGCCACCGTCTCGGCGGCACGAGCCGCGTCGCGGACGTGCAGGATGAAGGAGCGACAGCCCAGCCGAGCCAGCGCGAGCAGCGTGGAGGCGGCCGTGGCGCCACCGCCGAGGATCGCGGCACGGTCGATGGGGCCGGCGTACCGCTCACGGAGCGCGGCCTCAGCCCCGGGGATGTCGGTGTTGTCGCCGCGCACCACACCGGCGCCGAGCACGAGGGTGTTGGCGGCGCCGCCGAGCAGGGCGAGGTCGCTCGCCTCGTCGACCAGCGCCATCGCCTCCCGCTTCAGCGGCATGGTCAGCGACAGCCCGCGCCACGAACCGTCCACCCCAGCCAGGAAGCCGGCCAGCCCGCCCGAGGCCACCCGGTGGGCGTCGTAGGTCCAGTCCAGCCCCACCGCGGCGTAGCCGGCCCGGTGCAGCACCGGCGACAGCGAGTGCTCGATGGGGTCCCCGAGCACCCCGCAGCGCATCACGACCGTCCCCTCAGCAGGCTTCGGAGGTCTCGCAGTACTTCTGGAACTGCTCCTTGAACCGGAGGAACTCGTCGTAGTCCGCGGTGAACTTCGTCTTGCCGGTCCGCAGGTTGACCGTGACGTAGAACAGCCAGTCGCCGTCGGCCGGCTCGGTCGCGGCCTGCAGTGCATCCATGCCGGGCGCCTCGATCGGCCCCGGCGGCAGGCCGGCGTTGAGGTAGGTGTTGTAGGGCGAGTCGACCTCCAGCTCGTCGGTCGTCAACGCCACGCCGAGCTTGCGGTCGAGCGCATAGTTGACCGTCGCGTCGATCTGCAGCTTGCCCACCGTCGGCCCGGTCGGGTCGTCGAGCCGGTTGTAGATCACCCGCGAGACCTTCGGCATGTCCTTGCCGCGTGCCTCGGCCTCGACCAGGCTCGCGATCGTGACCAGCTCGCCCTCGGTATAGCCGAGCCGGTCGGCCGCCCCGGAGAGGTCGGCCTCCTTGGCCGCCTGCTTGAACCGCTTGACCATGCCCTTGAGCAGAGACTTGGCCGTGGTCTTCGGGCCCGAGGTCGTAGGTCGCGGGGAAGAGGTAGCCCTCCGGGTTGCCGTTGGCGTACGCCGGCAGCCCGAGCTTGTCGGGCTTCTCCAGCACCTTCTCGAAGTCCCCACGGCTGAAGTCGGTGTTCTTCGCCAGGATGTCAACGGTGTCCACCACCCTCAGCCCCTCCGGGATGGTCACGGTGTCCTTCACCAGGTTGCCCGGGTCGATCAGCACCGCGAGCGCGTCGGCGGCGGGCATCTCCTTCAGCAGCGGGTAGGTGCCGACCTGGATCTTCGAGGAGTCCGGCTCCGCCGCGGCCGCGTCGAGGAACGCCTCGACCGAAGCCACCACCCCGGCCGCCTTGAGGTTGCGGCCGATCTGAGCGGCAGTGTCGCCCTCCTCGACCTGGAAGGCCACCTCTCCGCTCCCGGGCCCGGGGTAGTCCTGCGCCCCGCCGAACATGTCGTCGATGAACCCCTTGCCCAGCGTCACCACGAGGAACCCACCCGCCACCAGCACGGCCAGCGCCACCAGGGCCGCCAGGCATCCGGGCAGCCGGCTCTTGTGTCGCCGCCGGGCTCCGCCGGCGAGGTAGGGGCCGTCCTCGACGGCTCCGTCGTCGGCATACTCCGGCTGGGCGTACTCGGGCTCGACGTACTCCGGCTCGACGTCGTAGGCCTGCGGGTCGTGGTCAGTCATCAAGATCCTCGTCGTGGTCGGAGGTCGCGCCGTCCGGCTCGTCGGTCCCGGTGCCGACGAGCTCGCCCGGAGCGGCCCCGGTCGCGCGCTCGGTGTCCAGGGCCTGCTGGAGGATCACGACCGCCGCCGCCTGGTCGACGACGGCCCGTCGGGCCCTCCCCGAGCGACCGCGTTCGCGCAGCATCGACTCCGCGGACACGGTGCTCAAACGCTCATCACACAGCCTCACAGGCACGGGAGCAACTTCTCGAGCCAGCCCGGCGGCGAATTCACGCACCCGCGCGGCGGCCGGGCCCTCGCCTCCCGACAGCGACCGGGGCAGCCCGACCACGATCTCGACCGCCTCCTCCGAGGCGACCAGCGCGCCGATCCGGGCCAGGTCGCCGGGACCGCGTCGCACGGTCTCGACCGGGGTCGCCAGGAAGCCCGACGGGTCGCTCCGCGCCACGCCGATCCGCGCGTCCCCCGGGTCGACCCCGAGGCGTACGCCGACCCTCATGCCCCGCCGACCGCCTCGGCCACCTCGGTGGCCACCAGGGCGAGGGCTTCGTCGATCCGCGAAGCATCGGTGCCGCCTCCCTGGGCGACGTCGTCCTTGCCGCCCCCCTTGCCGCCGACGAGCGGGCCGACCGCGCGCACCAGCGCGTTGGCCGACAGGCCACGCGCGCGCGCCTCCTCGTTGGTGGCGGCGACCACCGACACCTTGCCGTCGGCCGCGCCGACCACCACCACGACCCCCGGCCGCCCCTCGGCCAGCCGTCCGCGCACGTCGAGCGCCAGCGTCCGCACGTCGCCGCCGCCGGCCCCGTCGACCCGATGGGCGACCACCTGCACGCCGGCGACGTCGCCGGCGGCGGCCGCCAGCTCGGCACCGCCGGACAGCAGCTGCGCGACGCGGACCTTCTCGATCTCCTTCTCCGCCGCGCGGAGCCGCTCGACCAGGTCGTGCACCCGCTCGGGCAGCTCCTCGGGCCGCGCCTTGAGCGCCTCGGAGAGCTGCGCGACCAGCACGTGCTCGCGCGCCAGGAAGCGGTAGGCGTCGGCGCCGACCAGCGCCTCCACCCGGCGTACGCCGGCTCCGATGGAGGCCTCCCCGAGCAGCTTGATCACGCCCAGCTGACCGGACCGGCCGGCATGCGTGCCACCACAGAGCTCACGCGCCCAGTCGCCGACGGAGACCACGCGCACCTGGTCGCCGTACTTCTCTCCGAACAGCGCCATCGCGCCGGACCTCACCGCCTCCGCCTGGCTCATCACCTCGGCATGCACCGACAGGTCGTCGAGCACGACGTCGTTGACACGGGCCTCGACGTCGCGCATCACGGACTCGGGCACCGCCCCGGTCGCGGAGAAGTCGAAGCGGAAGCGGCCAGGCGCGTTCTCCGAGCCCGCCTGGGTCGCGGTCTCCCCCAGGGCCTCACGGAACGCCTTGTGGACCATGTGGGTCGCGGTGTGGGCCCGCGAGATCGAGCGCCGCCGCTCGGTGTCGACCACCGCATGGGCGCCCACACCCAGCGCGACCTCACCGCTGACCACCTTCGCCTGGTGGACGACCAGGCCGGTGATCGGCGACTGCACGTCGAGCACCTCGACCCGGGCGCCGTTGGCGAGCTCGATGACGCCCTGGTCGGCCAGCTGCCCGCCGCCCTCGGCATAGAACGGGGTGCGGTCGAGCACGAGCTCGATCTGCTCGCCCTCCGCCGCCGAGCTCGCTGGCCCGGCCGGGGTGACGATGCCACGCACAGTGCCCTCGGTGACGACCTCGTCGTAGCCGGTGAACTCCACCGACCGGCCCAGGTCGTCGGCCACGGCGCGGTAGGCCGCCGCGTCGCGGTGCGCCCCCTTCTTCGAGCGCGCGTCGGCCTTGGCCCGCTCGCGCTGCTCGGTCATCAGCCGCCGGAAGCCCTCGGCGTCGACGGTGAGCCCCTGCTCCGCGGCCATCTCCAGGGTCAGGTCGATCGGGAAGCCGTAGGTGTCGTGAAGGGCGAACGCCCGGTCGCCCGAGAGCTGGGTGCCGCCCGCGCTCTTCACGTCGCCGACCGCCAGGTCGAAGATCTGGGTGCCGGCCTTGAGCGTCTGGCGGAACGCGTCCTCCTCGGCGTACGCCACGGTCGAGATCCGCTCCCAGTCGCGCTCGAGCTCGGGGTAGCCGAGACTCATCTTGGCCTGGCTCACCGGCAGCAGCTCGGGGAGGACCCGGTCCTCGACGCCCAGCAGCCGCATCGACCGCACCGCCCGCCGCAGCAGGCGGCGCAGCACGTAGCCGCGCGCCTCGTTGGAGGGGGTGACACCGTCGCCGATCAGCATCAGCGCGCTGCGCACGTGGTCGGCGACCACCCGGAAGCGCACGTCATCCCCGTCCTGGGCGCCGTACCGACGGCCGGAGAGCTCCTCGGCGCGCTGGATGACGGGAAACATCTCGTCGATCTCGTACATGTTGGCCTTGTCCTGGAGCAGGTAGGCCACCCGCTCCAGGCCGAGACCGGTGTCGATGTTCTTCGCGGGCAGCGGCCCCTGGATGTCGAAGTCCTCCTTCGAGCGGACCGCCGAGAGCGACTCCTGCATGAACACGAGGTTCCAGAACTCCAGGTAGCGGTCGCCCGCGTCCCAGTCGCGGTCCTTGCCGAACGACGGGCCCCGGTCGATCAGGATCTCCGAGCAGGGGCCACCCGGCCCGGGCACCCCCATGCTCCAGTAGTTGTCCTTCTTGCCGAGCCGGATGATCCGGTCATCGGGCAGACCCGCCTCCTGCTTCCACAGCGCCACGGCCTCGTCGTCGTCCTCGTAGACCGACGCGTAGAGGACGGACTCGTCGAACCCGTAGCCGCCGTCGGCCCAGCTCTTGGTGACCAGGTCCCAGGCGAGCCGGATCGCCCCCTCCTTGAAGTAGTCGCCGAAGGAGAAGTTGCCGCACATCTGGAAGAACGTGCCGTGCCGGGTGGTCTTGCCGACCTCCTCGATGTCGAGGGTGCGCACGCACTTCTGTACGCTCACCGCCCGCTGGTACGGCGGGGTCTCCTGGCCGAGGAAGTAGGGCTTGAAGGGCACCATGCCGGCGTTGACGAAGAGCAACGTGGGGTCGTCGAGCAGCAGCGAGGCCGACGGCACGACGGTGTGGCCGTGGTCCTCGAAGTGGGTCACGAAGCGCCGGCGGATCTCGGCCGTGCTCATCGCTCCCGTGCTGGACGACTCGGAGTTCATCGGCTGCCTTCCTGGTCGGCTGTCGTCGTGCTGTCGGGCGGGCTCTCGGGCAGGTCCAGGGCGGCCGGGCCGCCACCGGGCCCCAGCGCCGGGGTCCCATCAGGCCTCAGCCCGAAGCGCTCGCGCAACTCGCTTTCGCGCTCGACACGGCCGGCCGCCGCCTCGCCGGCGAAGACCTCTGCGCCGGCGCGCAGCCCCTCCCAGCGGTCGCGAAGCCCGTCGACGGTGAGGATCTCGGCCATGCGTCGCGCGCGCACGGCGGCATAGGCCCCCGCCCCCGCCCCTGCTGCGAACCAGAAGCCCCGCCTCATGCGGCGTCCTCACGCTCCTGCGGCCCGGTGGCAGCGGCGGTGCGGCGCAGCCGGCGCAGCTCCATGCGGCGGCGCTTGCGCGCCGCCTTCACCTCACGGCTGTAGGCGTAGCGCATCCGGAAGCGGTTCTCCGGCGATGCGGCACGGCGTACGCCGTGGGCGAGGCCGGCCGCCCGCACGACCGTCTCGCGCAGCACCAGGTCGGCGAACAGCCGCCCCTCGATGCGCGGGGTCTGCTCGGGCTCCGGTTCACGGTCCCCCAGGCCGGTGATGACGTAGGAGCTGCGAGAGTCATCGGCCTCGTCGCTGCCGTCGGTCTCGACGGCCGCTGCGGCCGGCGGGAGCCTGCTCTCGAGGCGGTCCAAGCGCTCCAGGAGCGCCGCCGCGTCGGCGCGGGACGCCGCCAGCTCGACACCGGTGCTGCGCCGCTCGCGGCGCAGCACGACCGCCAGCGCCACCGCCGCCGCGAGGGCGAGCAGCAGGCCGGCCATCAGCGCCAGGTCGAGCCACGTCACAGTGCCGCACCCTATCCGGTCGGGCCTGACTGCTTCCGACGCGTGCCGGCACCGCGGACCAGCCGGCGGACCCGCTCCCACCGCTCCTTGACCGAGGCCTCGGCCCCGAGCGCGGTGGGTCGGTAGTACTCCGCGTCGAGCACCGCGTCGGGGGCGTACTGCTGCTCCGCGATGCCGAACGGCTCGTCGTGGCTGTAGGTGTACCTCGCCCCGTGGCCCAGCTTCTTCGCGCCGGCGTAGTGGGCGTCACGCAGATGCGCGGGCACCGGGCCGATCTTCCCGGCGCGGACGTCTGCCTGGGCGGCGTCGATGGCGGTGGTGACGGCGTTGGACTTCGGCGCCACGGCGAGCGCGATCGTGGCCTGGGCGAGGTTGAGCCGGGCCTCTGGCATCCCGATCAGCTGCACGGCCTGGGCGGCGGCCACCGCGGTGGGCAGCGCGGTCGGGTCGGCCAGCCCGACGTCCTCACTCGCCAGGATCACCAGCCGCCGGGCGATGAAGCGCGGGTCCTCGCCGGCCTCGATCATCCGCGCGAGGTAGTGCAGCGCCGCGTCGGCGTCGGAGCCCCGCACCGACTTGATGAAGGCGCTGGTGACGTCGTAGTGCTGGTCGCCCTGGCGGTCGTAGCGGACCGCCGCCTGGTCGGCCGCGGTCTCCGCCGTGACCAGGTCGACCTCCTCGCGGCCCTGCGACCGGGCCGCGGCGGCGGCCGCCTCGAGGTAGGTGAGCGCGCGGCGGGCGTCGCCGCCGGCCAGCCGCACCAGGTGGGCGCGCGCCTCGGGCGCGAGGTGGACGGTGCCGCCGAGCCCTCGCTCGTCGGCCACCGCCTGGTCCACGACCTCCCCGATCTCCTCGTCGCCGAGCGACTCCAGGCGCAGCAGCAGGCTCCGCGACAGCAGCGGTGAGATGACGCTGAAGAACGGGTTCTCCGTCGTCGCGGCGATCAGCGTGACCCAGCGGTTCTCCACGCCGGGGAGCAGCGCGTCCTGCTGCGCCTTGCTGAACCGGTGCACCTCATCGACGAACAGCACCGTCTCGCGGCCGGTGGCCGACAGCTCGGCCCGGGCGGAGTCCATCGCCGCGCGGAGCTCCTTGACACCGCCGGAGACCGCGGAGACCTCCACGAAGCGCCGATCGGTCTGCCCGCTGACGATGGCGGCGATCGTGGTCTTGCCGGTGCCGGGCGGTCCCCACAGCAGCAGCGACATCGCCTGGTCACCCTCGACCAGCTGACGCAGCGGCGACCCGGGGGCGCGCAGCTGCGGCTGACCCACCAGCTCATCGAGCGTGCGCGGCCGCATCCGCACCGCCAGCGGCGCGGAGGAGTGGGTGGTGCCGGTCAGGCTGCCGCCGCGGCCGCTCGGCGCGGGCGCACCGGACGCCTGCGGGTCGTCGTACTCGAACAGGCCGTCCACGCGAGCGACCCTACTGCCCGCGCCGCGCGACAGCCCGGTGTGGTCAGCTGCGCCCGAGAGCGTTCGACTGGAGGTCGAACCAGGTGTCGGAGTACTCCGGCCCGGTAGGGATCTCGACGGGCGAGGCTCCCGGGTCGGGCTGGCCGTGGCTGTCGACCCCCAGCAGCCGCTGCGTCACCGGCTCGGTCGGATGGGCACCGATCTCGCCCGGGAAGTGACAGGCGACCTTGTGCCGCGCCCCGATCTGCAGCAGCGGCGGCTCCACCATCGCGCAGATCTCCTTCGCGATCGGACAGCGGGTCCGGAACCGGCACCCCGACGGGGGGTTGATCGGGCTCGGGACGTCGCCCTCGAGCCGGATCCTCTCGCGTCGGCCCCCGATCGTCGCCTGGGCGACATCCGGCACCGCCGACAGCAGCGCCTGGGTGTAGGGGTGGTTGGGGCGGTTGTACAGCGTGTCCCGGTCGCCGATCTCGACGATCTTGCCGAGATACATCACCGCCACCTCCGGACAGAAGTGGCGCACCACGGCCAGGTCGTGGGCGATGAAGAGGAAGGCGATGTTGAACTCCCGCTGCAGGTCCTGCAGGAGGTTGATCACCTGGGCCTGGATGGAGACGTCGAGCGCCGAGACCGGCTCGTCGGCCACCAGGAGCTTCGGCTGGAGCGTCAGCGCCCGGGCGATCCCGATGCGCTGGCGCTGGCCGCCGGAGAACTCGTGCGGGTAGCGGTTGTAGTGCTCGGGGTTGAGCCCGACGATCTCGAGCAGCTCCTGCACCCGGTCCAGCACCTTGTCCTTCGGCACCACGCCGTGGATGCGCAGCGGCGCCCCGACGATCGAGCCGACGGTGTGGCGCGGGTTGAGCGAGGTGTAGGGGTCCTGGAAGATCATCTGGATCTCCCGGCGCAGTGGCTTCAGTGCACGCGACGGAGGTCTTGGTGATGTCCTGCCCGTCGAACAGGATCGAGCCCCCGGTCGGCTCGTAGAGCCGGGCGACCATCCGACCGGTGGTGGACTTCCCACAGCCGGACTCGCCGACCAGGCCCAGTGACCCGCCCGCGGGGACCCTGAAGGAGACGCCGTCGACGGCCTGCACGTGGCCGACGGTGCGGTGGATGATGCCGTTGGACTTCACCGGGAAGTACATCTTCAGGTTGCGGACCTGGAGGATCGCGTCGTCCTCGGCACCGGACTCGCTCGCCTCGCTGGTGGAGGTTGCGCTGCATCGACTGCTGTCTCGCTCATGGCTCTCCCACTCGGTCCGGTGCGATCTGCGGCAGGACCTCCTGCTGGAACACCCGATCCGGATCAGTCAGATGGCAGCGCGAGGTGCGTGGCTGGCTCCCCGTGCGCCACGCAGCTCGGGGAGCGCCGTCGGCGCAGAGCCCGGACGGGACCTTGTCCTGGTGCAGGCACCGCGGGTGGAACGCACAGCCCGACGGCGGGCCTGAGCAGGCTGGGCGGGTTGCCCGGGATCGGGATCAGCGGCACCTCGGTGTCGCCGGTGACGTCGGGGACGCTCGAGAGCAGGCCCCAGGTGTAGGGCATCTGCGGCTGGGTGAAGATCTGCTTGTTCGAGCCGTACTCGACGGCCCGGCCGGCGTACATCACCAGGACGTCGTCGGCCATCTCGGCCACCACCCCCAGGTCGTGGGTGATGATGATGACCGCGGCCTCGAAGTCGCGCTGCAGGTCCTGCAGCAGATCGAGGATCTGTGCCTGGACGGTCACGTCCAGCGCCGTGGTCGGCTCGTCGGCGATCAGCAGCTTGGGGTCGTTGATCAGCCCCATCGCGATCATCGCGCGCTGGCGCATGCCGCCGGAGAACTGGTGCGGGTAGTCGTCGACCCGCCGGTCGGGCTGCGGGATGCCGACCCGGTCGAGCATCTCGATCGCGCGGGCGCGGGCCGCCTTCTTGGTGACGTCGTTGTGCACCCGGTAGGCCTCGGCGATCTGGTTGCCGACGGTGTAGTAGGGGTGCATCGCCGACAGCGGGTCCTGGAAGATCATCGAGACGTCCTTGCCCCGCATCTCCCGCATCTCGCTGTCGGTCAGCGTCAGCAGGTCGGAGCCCTCCAGCAGGATCTGGCCGCTCACCTCGGCGTTGGTGCCGCGGTAGAGCCCCATGATCGCCGAGCTGGACACGGACTTGCCGGACCCCGACTCGCCAACGATCCCGAGCGTCTTGCCCTTCTCGAGCTCGTAGGAGAGGCCGTCGGTGGCCTTGACGATGCCGTCGGTGGTCGGGAAGTGGACCTTGAGGTCCCGGATCGACAGGAACGCTTCGCTCACGGATCTCCCCCTAGCCCAGCCGGACGCGTGGGTCGATGACGGCGTACAGGATGTCGACGATGATGTTGGCCGCGATCACGAAGCTGCCCACAGGATCACCAGACCCACCATGGTGGGCAGGTCGTCGGCGGTGAAGGACTGCAGGGCGACCACGCCCAGCCCGTTGTAGGCGAAGACGTTCTCGGTGATGATCGCGCCGCCGAGCAGGCCCGCGAAGTCGAGGCCGATCATGGTGACCAGCGGGGTCAGCGCCGCGCGCAGCGCGTGCTTGAAGATCAGCGTCCGCTGGCTCAGGCCCTTGGCCCTGGCCGTGCGGATGTAGTCCTCGCTGAACGACTCCAGCACGTAGGAGCGGGTGATCCGCACGTAGCCGGCGAGGAAGAGCAGCGCCAGCGTCAGCGGCGGGAAGGAAGAGCGACGACAGCCACCCGGAGATCCCGCCCTCCTCGATCGTGAGGTAGGCCGGGTACTCGACCCATTCCCACTTGATGCTGACGTAGGTGATCATGAACTTGCCGATGAAGAACGACGGGAACGCGTAGGCGACCAGCGTCAGGCCGACCAGCCCACGATCCAGGAAGGAGCCCTTCGTCATCGCCGCCAGGATGCCGAAGAGCACGCCGCCGGTCACCCAGAAGACCAGGGCGACCACCGCGATCGAGGCCGAGATCGGCAAGGCGCCCGCAGGATCTCGTTGACGGTCTGCTGGTTGACGAACGAGAAGCCCATGCACGGCGCCGCGCAGTGGGTCACGATGTTGGGGTTGTTCTTGCGCAGCTCCTCGTCGGCCGGGAAGTCGCGGCCCTGGACGACGCCGACCGAGAAGTCGCCCCACTGGGCGATCCAGGACTTGTCGTAGCCGAGCGCGACCCGCGTCTGCTCGATCTGCTCCTCGTTGCAGTTCTTGCCGCAGGCCTGCTTGGCCGGGTCGGAAGGGACCGCGAAGAACAGGAAGTAGGTCACCAGCGTCAGCGACAGGATCAGGACGGCGCCGATCCCCACCCGTCGGACGGCATATGCGAACACGCGTGCCCTCGACTTCCGTGGAGTTACGTCGACGGGCCCACGTGGGCCCTGGTGAGTCCGAGGTGCGGGGCGGGCGGGCCGTGAAGGGCCGCCCACCCCGTCCTCGTCGGTGCTACTCAGTGAGTGCCTACCGGATCAGTCCGGTCACTCACTGCTCCACGCCGATGGCGCCCAGGTCGGGGTTCATCGAGGAGGAGGGGGTGTTGACGTAGCCGGTGACCTTCGAGCCCCGCAGGAAGTAGAACTTCTGCAGGTACAGCGGGATGTAGGCCACGTCCTCGCCGAGCATGGCGTCGGCCTCCTGGAGGTAGCCGTTCTGCTCGTCGATGTCGGTCGAGTTGGCGGCCTGGTCGACGAGCGCCTCGAAGTCGTCGCTCTGGTAGCAGCCGTAGTTGTTGCCGCACGTCGTCGACGAGAAGTTCGGACGGCTGTCGAACAGCGGCGGCAGCACCGTCATCGCAGACGGCCAGTCGGCGCCCCACCCGGCGAGCATCACGTCGGAGGTCTTCTCCGGCTTGCTGATGACGTCGTAGTAGGTGTCGGTCAGCGGGTCGAGCGTGACGTCGAAGCCGGCCGCGTCCCAGCTCTCCTTCAGTACCGCAGCGATCTTGTCGGTCGTGTCGGACTGCGAGTAGGTGAAGTTGATCGGGTACGGAGTCGCCTCACCAGAGTCCGCCAGCAGCTGCTTGGCCCCCTCGGGGTCGCCGTTGTCCGGCAGATCGGCGAAGGCCGGGTTGTCGACGTAGCCGCCGACACCGACGTTCCAGACCGACTTCGCTCGGGCCGCCGCGAACTCGCCACCGCGAGCCTTGACGATGCCCTCCAGGTCGATCGCCGCGGCGAGCGCACGCCGGACCTCGACGTTCTTCACCCGGTCGAAGTTCGGGACCAGGTAGAAGTTGTAGGGCGAGTCCACCAGCACCGAACGGTCCTCGACCGGGCCCACGATCTGGCTGTAGCGCGTCGGCGGGATGGTCGGCGCGGGGACGGCGTACTGGTCGTCGCCCGAGTCGGCGATCACTCGGTCGATGATCAGCTCGACCGAGGTCTCCGACGGGTTGATCTGGTACTCGATGGTGTCGGGCAGCGCCTGGCGCAGCACCGGGTCATCCAGCGTGGCGTCGTAGTTCTCGTTGCGGACCAGCGTGGCGCCCTTGTTCTTGGCCCACTTGCCGCCCTCGACGACGTAGGGACCGTTGGAGAGGACCTGCCAGGTCGACTTCGCACCCTGGTCGACGGACTCCTTGTAGGGGTCCATCATCGTCAGCGAGGCCACCGCCAGCGGGAAGTCCGCCCACGGCTTGTTGAAGTGGTAGGTGATGCTCCTGGCCGTTGCACTCGATCGCCTTGTCGAAGTTCCGCCTGCTGGGCCTCGGTCGCCTTGTAGGGACCGGGGTAGTCCTTCACGTCGAGGTAGCTGAGGATGTAGTTCGGTCCGCCGGTGATCAGGTCGTTGGCGAACGTGCGCGAGGCGCCGTAGCGGAAGTCCTCACAGGTGATGGCCGAGCCGTCCTCCCAGGTCACGCCGTCCTTGATCGTGAACGTCCACGACGAGGCGTCCTCGTTGGGGGTGCCGGTGTCGGTGGCCAGGTCGGCGACCGGGGTGGCCGCCTCGTCGGCGTCCTCGCTGATCGGGAAGCCGACCAGCCCGCGGTAGATCAGCCGGCGGAAGTTCGCCAGCTCCAGGCCGTAGTAGATCCGCTGGGGGTCGGCACTCTCGAAGGGGTAGTGCTGCAGGTAGAACAGCGTTCCTCCGGCAGCGGCCTCGCCGCTTGCCCCTGAGGAGGCCCCGTCGCTCGGCTCGCTGCTGCCGCTGTCACCGCCGCCACAGCCGGCCAGGCCTATGGCCAGCGTGGCAGCGGCGCTCACGGCGAGCATCCGCTTCACGTTGATGCGCATTCTCTCTCCTTCAATGTGTGACTCACCACGATGTGGTGGCACTCTCGACGACGCGGTGTCGTCGACGACTGTGGTCGGGGCGCTGGGCGCACCCCGGTGGGGGTGTCCGCCGGCGCCGTTCATCGGTCCGCCTTCGGGTCGAGGGCGTCGCGCAAGCCGTCTCCAAGCAGGTTGAAGGAGACGACGATGATCGCGATCAACGCAGCGGGCACGAAGAAGTAGACGAAGTCGGCCTGGGCGTAGTCCAACGAGTCGGCCAGCACGTTGCCCAGGGTGGGCGTGGGCGGCTTGATCCCGACGCCGAGGAAGCTCAGTGCCGCCTCCGCCGAGACGAAGACCGGCATGTAGAGGCTGAACATGATCAGGATCGGGGCCCACAGGTTGGGCAGGATCTCGCGGAAGTAGATCCGCATCTTCGAGGCGCCGATCATCCGCGCGGCCTCGACGAACTCGCGTTCTCGGATCGACAGCACCTGGCCGCGGATCAGACGGCCGACCCCCGTCCAGCCGAACAGACCCAGGATGGCCGTGACGTAGACGGCGTTCGCGAGGTCGCCGGCTTGGGCACGTGCAGCGTGTTGGTGATGAACGCCAGACCGAGGCTGTAGAGCGCCAGCACCATCAGCGTCTGCGGGAACGCCAGCGTCAGGTCGGTGAACCGGCCCAGCATCGCGTCGGTCTTGCCGCCGGCACCGCCGCTGACGATGCCGATGATGACGCCCAGGCCGATCGAGAACAGCGTCGCGGTCAGCGCGATCCCGAGCGAGAAGGTCAGGCCGTACCAGATCCGGGACAGCGCGTCGCGGCCGATGCCCGGCTCGATGCCGAGCGGGTGCTCCCAGAACTCGATGCCGCCCCACTTGCCGATCGGGATGGTGTCGGGCCCGATCAGGTCCTGGTTGCGTGGAGTAGGGGTCGAGCACGCCCGCCTTGACCAGGAACGGGGCCGCGATGGCCGCGACGACGTAGGTGACCACGAACCCGAGCGCGACCAGCGTCAGCTTGTCGCGACGGAAGCGTCCCAACGCCAGCTGGAACGGAGACTTGCCCTCGACCGCCTCCGGGTCGCCGGCGGCGACATCCGCACCCACCGAGCCGTGCGTCTCAATGTCGCTCATACGCCCCCTTCCAGGTCGTGACACCCCGTGCCGTCGCAGCAGGCTTGATCAAGTCCGGGAGCGACTCTAGGGGACCTACGGCCGAATACGTGTCACCCGGAGGTAACGATCTGGTTTCCCTTCGTTCGTGCGTCCACGAAATCACGCCTCGGACGGGATCCTTTGCGCCGCAGGAGCGTCCACTCCGGCTTCCTTGCGCTGTGCGGCCGTGATCGGCGCAGGAGCGGCGGTCAGCGGGTCGAAGCCGCCGCCGGACTTGGGGAACGCGATCACCTCCCGGATCGAGTCCGTGCCGGCGAGCAGCGCCACGATCCGGTCCCAGCCGAAGGCGATCCCGCCGTGCGGCGGCGCTCCGTAGGCGAAGGCGTCGAGCAGGAAGCCGAACTTCTCCTCGGCCTCCTCCTCGTCGATGCCCATCACCGCGAAGACCCGCTTCTGCACGTCCGGCGATGGATACGGATCGACCCGCCACCGATCTCGTTGCCGTTGCACACGATGTCGTAGGCCCAGGCCAGCGCGTGGCCGGGGTCGGTGTCGAAGGTGTCGAGGCTCCTGCGGCGAGGTGAACGCGTGGTGCACCGCCGTCCAGGCGCCGCTGCCGACCGCGACGTCGCCCGCGGCGGTGGCCTCGTCGGCCGGCTCGAACAACGGTGCGTCGACGACCCAGAGGAACGCCCAGGCGTCGCGGTCGATCAGGTCGCATCGCCGCCCGATCTCGAGTCGAGCGGCACCGAGCAGCGCGCGGCTGCTCTTGGCCGGCCCGGCGGCGAAGAAGACGCAGTCGCCGGGCTGGGCGCCGACGTGGGCGGCCAATCCGGCGCGCTCCGGCCTCGGAGAGGTTCTTGGCGACCGGCCCGGCCAGCTCGCCGTCGTCCTGCACCAGCACGTAGGCCAGGCCGCGCGCCCCTCGCTGCTTGGCCCACTCCTGCCAGGCGTCGAGCTGCTTGCGCGGCTGGGAGGCGCCGCCGGGCATCACCACGGCGCCGACGTAGGGCGCCTGGAAGACCCGGAACGGCGTGTCGGAGAAGTACGCCGTGCAGTCGACGAGCTCCTGCCCCATCCGCAGGTCGGGCTTGTCGGTGCCGAAGCGCGCCATCGCCTCGGCGTACGTCATCCGCGGCAGCGGGCGGGGCAGCTCGTAGTCGACCAGCGACCAGACCGCGGCCAGCACGTCCTCGGCGACCGCGAGGACGTCGTCCTGCTCGACGAAGCTCATCTCGACGTCGAGCTGGGTGAACTCCGGCTGCCGGTCGGCGCGGAAGTCCTCGTCACGGTAGCAACGGGCGATCTGGTAGTAGCGCTCCATACCGGCGACCATCAGCAGCTGCTTGAACAGCTGGGGGCTCTGCGGAAGGGCGTACCAGCTCCCCGGCTGCAGTCGCGCCGGCACCAGGAAGTCGCGGGCGCCCTCGGGCGTGGACCGGGTCAGCGTGGGCGTCTCGACCTCGACGAAGCCGTGCTCGTCGAGCACGTCGCGCGCGGCCTTGTTGACCCGGCTGCGCAGCCGCAGCGCGTGGTTGGGCCCGGAGCGACGCAGGTCGAGGTAGCGGTGCTTGAGCCGGGCCTCCTCCCCCACCTCGAGGTGCTCGTCGATCGGGAAGGGCAGCGCCGCCGACGAGCTGAGCACCTCGACGCCGGAGGCGATCACCTCGATCTCACCGGTCGGCAGCGCGGGGTTGGCGTTGCCCTCGGGGCGCAGCGCGACCTCACCGGTGACCTTCAGGCAGAACTCGGACCGCAGAGCGTGGGCGACCGTCTCGTCGCGCACCACGACCTGGACGACCCCGCTCGCCTCGCGCAGGTCGAGGAAGGCGACGCCACCGTGGTCACGGCGCCGAGCCACCCAGCCCGCCAGGGTCACGATCTGTCCGGCGTGCTCGGCGCGGAGGGCGCCGGCCTCGTGGGTGCGGATCACTGCTGCTCCTTGTCGGTGGACGAGCCGTCGGTCGACGAGCCGTCGAGGGTGAGGGTGCTGACGACCAGCGGGTGCAGGTCGTCGGCCGGAGGTGTCCAGGCGGCGGGGTCGGCCACCACCTGGTCGCCCGAGCGGATGTCCTTGACCTGGTGGCTCCCGTCGGCCTGGGGGAACCAGACGAACGGGATGCCGCGGCGCTCGGCGGTGCGGATCTGTCTGCCGAACTTCTGCGCTCCCGCGGAGACCTCGGTCGGGATGCCCCGCGCGCGCAGCGCCTGGGCGACGGTGTCGCTGGCGCCGCGGGTCTGCTCGTCGACCACCGCGACCAGCACCGCGCTCGGCACGGGTCGGCTGCCGGCCAGCACACCGTCGGCGAGGAGCGGCACCAGGGTGCGGGAGACACCGAACGAGACGCCCACCCCGGGGTACGTCGTCCGGCCGTCGCTGGCGAGCGCGTCGTACCGTCCGCCGCCGCCGACGGACTTGAGGTGCTCGTAGCCCTCCATGAAGACCTCGAGGACGGTGCCCGTGTAGTAGTCGAGACCGCGGGCGATCCGGAGGTTGGCCTCCACCCGCACGTGGTCGTTGACGACGCCGGCACAACCGTCGAGCACGGCGGCGAGCTCGGCGAGCCCCTCCTCGAGCAGCTCGTCGGTCACGCCGAGGGCGCGCACCTGCGCGGCGAAGAAGCCGTCACCGCCACGGATCGCGGCCAGCGCCAGGCAGGCCCGTGCCTGGTCCGGCGTGGCGCCCGCCTGCTCGACCAGCTGCTGGGCCACCGCGTCGGCGGGCACCTTGTCGAGCTTGTCGATGATCCGGATCGCCGCGATCACGTCGGGGATGCCGAGGCCGCGGTAGAAGCCCTGGATCAGCTTGCGGTTGTTGACGCTGAAGGTCAACGGCGGCAGCGGCAGCCGGTCGAGCGCCTCGACCATCACCCGCACCACCTCGACGTCGTGGTGGAACGGCAGCTCGTCGCGGCCGACGATGTCGACGTCGGCCTGCGTGAACTGGCGGTAGCGCCCCTCCTGCGGCCGCTCCCCACGCCAGGCGGGCTGGATCTGGTAGCGCCGGAACGGGAACTCCAGGTGGCCGGCGTGCTCCAGGACGTAGCGGGCGAACGGCACCGTGAGGTCGAAGTGCAGACCCAGGCCGGCGTCCTCGCCCTCGTCGGCCGCGCTCAGCCTGCGCAGGACGTAGATCTCCTTGTCGATCTCGCCGCCCTTGGCCAGCCGGTCCAGCGGCTCGACGACACGTGTCTCGATGTTGGCGTAGCCGTGCAGCTCGAAGGAGTGCGACAGCGACGCGATCATCTCGCGCTCCACCACCCGCTGCGCGGGCAGCATCTCGGGGAACCCACTGAGGGGTGTCACCTTGCTCATCTGGTTCCTCAGAGTCCTCGGGTCACGGGGGCGGCGGGGTCGCCGCCGAGCAGGTCGATCAGGAAGGGGTTGGTCGCGCGCTCGCGCCCGATCGAGGTCTGCTCGCCGTGACCGGGGAGCACCACCACGTCGTCCGCCAGTGGCAGCACCTTGGTCGCCAGGCTGCGCAGCATCGTCGGATGGTCTCCCCCGGGCAGGTCGGTGCGCCCGATCGAGCCCGCGAAGAGCAGGTCACCGGAGAAGAGCACGGCAGAGACCTCGGGCACGTCGTCGTACGGCGACCGGAAGGTGACAGACCCACCCGTGTGGCCGGGGGTGTGGTCGACGGTGAAGCGGACGCCGGCCAGCTCCAGCTCCTGGCCGTCGGCGAGCTCGCGGACGTCGTCGGGCTCGGCCCAGGACGCGGCGCTGTCCCCCAGCAGACCGGGGAGCATCCGGCTGGTCTCGGGCGACATGCCGGCCATCGGGTCGCTCAGCAGGTGGCGGTCCGCGGGGTGGATCCAGGCGGTGGCGTCATAGGTGCCGGCGACCGGCGCCACGCACCACATGTGGTCGAGGTGCCCGTGGGTGACCAGCACCGACACCGGCTTCAGCCGGTGCTCGCGCACCACCTCTGCCACGCCGTCGGCGGCGTCCTTGCCCGGGTCGACCACGACGCACTCGCTGCCCGGGCCGGGGGCCACGACATAGCAGTTGGTGCCCCACGGTCCGGCGGGGAAACCTGCGATCAACACCCGGGCAGACTATCGACCGGGCGGGCGCGGCCCCGCATCGCCGCCCGCGGCCGGATCCGCCCGGCGCTGCCGCGGAGCGCCTTGACTAGCATGGGGCCCGGCGCGCCGGCTCCGGCGTGCGGCGAGCGAAGAGGGAACGATCGTGACGAGCCATGAATGGGGACGCGTCGCCGACGACGGCACCGTCTTCGTGCGGACCGCCGAGGGCGAGCGGTCGGTCGGCCAGTACCCCGAGGGCACCCCTGAGGAGGCTCTGAAGTTCTACACCGACCGGTTCGATGCGCTGGCGTTCGAGGTCGGGCTGCTCGAGCAGCGGGTGCGCGCCGGCATGCTCAGCCCCGAGGAGGCCACCTCGTCGGTGACGACGGTCCGCGAGCAGGTCATCGACGCCAACGCCGTGGGCGACCTCGCCTCGCTGGCAGGCCGGCTCGACAGCCTGGGCCCGGTCATCGCCGAGCAGCGCGAGGACCGCAAGGCCGAGCGGGCGGCCAAGGTCGCGGAGTCCCGCATCGAGAAGGAGCGGATCGTCGCCGAGGCCGAGCGGCTTGCCGAGAGCAACGACTGGCGGCACGGGGCCAACCGGCTCCGGGATCTGCTCGACGAGTGGAAGGCGCTCCCCCGGCTCGACCGGGCGGCCGACGACACGCTGTGGCGTCGCTTCTCGACCGCCCGGACGGCCTACACCCGACGCCGCAAGGCGCACTTCGCCGAGCAGCAGGAGCGCCGCGAGGGAGCCCGCGCCGTCAAGGAGCGGCTGGTCTCGCGCGCCGAGGAGCTCGCCGGCTCCACCGACTGGGGCCCGACCTCCGGTGCGTTCCGCGACCTGATGCGTGAGTGGAAGGCCGCCGGCCCGGCGCCCCGCGACGTCGATGAGCAGCTCTGGCAGCGGTTCCGCGGTGCCCAGGACACCTTCTTCGGTGCCCGTGACGCGGCCAACGCCAAGCTCGACGAGGAGTACGCCGCCAACGCGGTCGTCAAGGAGCAGCTGCTCGTCGAGGCCGAGACGCTCGTGCCGGTGAGGGACCTCGAGTCCGCGAAGCGCTCGTTTCGCAGCATCGCCGAGCGGTGGGACGCCGCCGGCAAGGTGCCGCGCGACCGGATGAAGGACCTCGAGGGCCGGATCCGCAAGGTGGAGCAGGAGATCCGGTCACTCGAGGACGACAAGTGGCGACGCAGCGACCCCGAGAAGAGCGCGCGGGCCGACGGCATGGTCAGCCAGCTGGAGTCGGCGATCGGCACGATCGAGGCCGACCTGGAGAAGGCCCGGGCCGCCGGCGACCAGAAGAGGGTCTCCGAGCTGGAGGACAACCTCACCTCGCGCCAGCAGTTCCTCGAGCTGGCTCGCCGAGCGTCCGACGAGTTCACCGGCTGAGCCCGCCCGCTCGTCGCCCAGCGAGGGGCTACTGGGTGACGCGGTAGGCGTCGAAGACGCCGGGCACGTTGCGCACCGCGCGCAGCACGATGTCGAGGTGGGTGGCGTCGGCCATCTCGAAACTGAACCGACTCTTGGCCACCCGGTCGCGGGTGGTGGTCAGGTGGGCGCTGAGGATGTTCACGTGCGCGTCGGAGAGCGCCATGGTGATGTCGGAGAGCAGGCGGGACCGGTCGAGCGCCTCGACCTGGATGTTGACGAGGTACGTCGTCTGGGAGGTCGGCGCCCACTCGACCTCGACCAGCCGCTCGGGCTGACGCTGGAGGTCGCCGGCGTTGGTGCAGTCGGTGCGGTGGACCGAGACGCCGCCTCCCTTGGTGACGAACCCGAGGATGGGGTCACCGGGCACCGGGGTGCAGCACTTGGCGAGCTTGACCCAGAGGTCTCCCACCCCCTTGACGACCACTCCGCTGTCGCCGACCGGCGCCGCCTTGGCACGCCCGCGCCGTCCGGTGATGGTCACACCCTCGGCCATGTCCTCGGCGGCGCCCTCGTCGCCGCCGTGCAGCTCGATGACGTGCCGGACGACGGCCTGGGCGCTCAGGTTGCCTTCGCCGACGGCGGCGTAGAGCGCCGAGACGTCGGTGATGTTGAAGTGCTGGGCGGCCAGCGACAGTGACTCGTGGGTCAGCACCCGCTTGAGGCCGACCCCCTCCTTGCGCACCAGCTTGGCGATCTGGTTCTTCCCGCGATCGATCGCCTCCTCACGGCGCTCCTTGGTGAACCACTGACGGATCTTGGAGCGGGCCCGCGGCGACCGGACGAAGTTGAGCCAGTCACGCGAAGGCCCGGCAGTGGGGTTCTTGGAGGTGAAGACCTCGACCACGTCGCCGTTGTCGAGGCGCGACTCCAGCGGCACCAAGCGGCCGTTGACGCGCGAGCCGATGGTGTGGTGGCCGACCTCGGTGTGGACGGCGTACGCGAAGTCGACGGGGGTGGCACCGGCCGGCAGCGCCATCACGTCGCCGCGCGGGGTGAAGACGTAGACCTCGGCCCGGTTGATCTCGAAGCGCAGCGACTCCAGGAACTCGCCGGGGTCCTCGACGTCGCTCTGCCAGTCCAGCAGCTGGCGGACCCAGGTCATGTCGTCGAGGTCGCCCGGGCGCTCGGTGTCCTGGCCGACGAGACCGGCCTCCTTGTACTTCCAGTGGGCGGCGACGCCGTACTCCGCACGGCGGTGCTGGGCATAGGTGCGGATCTGCAGCTCCACCGCCTTGCCCTGAGGTCCGATCACCGTCGTGTGCAACGACTGGTACATGTTGAACTTCGGCATCGCGACGTAGTCCTTGAACCGGCCGAGGACCGGGTTCCACCGAGCGTGCAGGATGCCGAGGACGGCGTAGCAGTCCTGGTCCTCGTCGACGAGGATCCGGATGCCGACCAGGTCGTGGATGTCGGAGAAGTCGCGCCCGCCGACGATCATCTTCTGGTAGATCGAGTAGTAGTGCTTCGGTCGGCCGGTGACCGTCGCCTTGATCCGCGCCTCGCGCAGGTCGGCCTCGACCTGCTGGATCACCTGGGCCAGGAACTGGTCGCGCGAGGGGGCTCGCTCGGCCACCATCCGGACGATCTCGTCGTAGATCTTCGGGTGGAGGGTCGCGAACGCGAGGTCCTCGAGCTCCCACTTGATGGTGTTCATGCCGAGCCGGTGGGCCAGCGGGGCGTAGATGTCGAGGGTCTGCCGGGCGGTGCGCTCCTGCGACTCGCGGCGGACGTAGCGCAGGGTGCGCATGTTGTGCAGCCGGTCGGCGAGCTTGATCACCAGGACCCGGATGTCGCGGGCCATCGCCACGATCATCTTGCGGATGGTCTCCGCCTCGGCGGTGTCGCCGTACTGCACCTTGTCGAGCTTGGTGACGCCGTCGACCAGCGCGGCGACCTCCGCACCGAAGTCGGCGGTGAGCTCCTCGAGGGTGTAGGGAGTGTCCTCGACGGTGTCGTGCAGCAGCGCCGCGACCAGTGTCGGCTCGGTCATGCCGATGTCGGCGAGGATGGTGGTGACCGCGAGCGGGTGGGTGATGTAGGGGTCGCCGCTCTTGCGCATCTGGCCGCGGTGGTAGCGCTCGGCGGTGGTGTAGGCCCGCTCCAGCAGCGCCAGGTCGGCCTTGGGGTGGTTGGCGCGGACCGCGTTGAACAGCGAGTCGAGGACCGGGTTGCGGTCGGGGCCGCGGGTGCCGATCCGCGCGATGCGGGCGCGCATGCCCCGCGGGGTGAGGACAGGCTCGGAGACCCGCTCCTGCGGGGTCTCGACGGCCGGTTCCTCGGTCATTGACCCATTCTAGGGGTCGGCCGGGGCGCTCCCCTGCACGGTCAGACGGTCGCCAGCACCGTCAGCGGCAGACCGCCGAGGGCGTCGCGGCCCGGCAGCGCGCCGAGCTCCATCAACACCGACACCGCATGGGTGATGCCGCCGCAGCTCGCGACCAGCTCGCGGGTGGCCGCGACCGTGCCGCCGGTGGCCAGCACGTCGTCGACCAGCAGCACCCGCTCGCCCGCGTCGATGGCGTCGGTATGGATCTCGAGCGTGGCCCGGCCGTACTCGAGGTCGTAGGAGACGGCGAAGGTCTCGCGGGGCAGCTTGCCGGCCTTGCGGACCGGCACGAAGCCGACCCCGAGGGCCAGCGCGACCGGGGCCCCCAGGATGAAGCCCCGCGACTCCATGCCGATGACCTTGTCGACGACGGTGGCCCCATGCTCGTCGCGGCCGGCCGAGGCCAAGGCGTCGATGACGGCGGTGAACGCGCCGTGGTCGGCGAGCACCGGGCTGATGTCCTTGAAGACGATGCCGGGCTCGGGGAAGTCGGGCACGTCGACGACGAGGCGGTTCATCGCCTCCACGGCGAGGGCCCGCGCCGCCTCGTCAGCACTCACTTCTTGCCCCGCTTGGAGCGGGACTCCCGCGAGGGCTGGGCGCGTCCGGCCGACCCGCTCGGACGCACCTCGCCGCGCGGCGGCGGGGCCACCCGACCCTTGCCCATCGCGGGCTGCGAGCGCGTCGGAGCATCCGGGTCGTCCTCGAGGTCCTGGTCCGCGCCCTCGGCGTCCGGGAGCGTGCCGGCAGCAGTGGCACCGCCACCCACGCGGGACGGGTCGGGGTCGTCGTACATCGGCATGTCCTCGGCGAACGCCGGCACGCTGGCGTAGCGGTCGGACTGGTGCTTCTTGCGCGCCTTGGCGCGTCGGTCGGACTCCTGGACCGGCTTCTCCATCGACTTCAGGTGCGCCAGCAGCGGCGTCGCCACGAAGATGGAGGAGTAGGTGCCGGCCGCCATGCCGACGAAGAGCGCGAGCGCCAGGTCCTTCAGCGAGCCGGAGCCCAGCTGGACGACGCTGACGTAGAGGATCGCCCCGACCGGCAGCAGCGCCACCACCGAGGTGTTGATCGACCGCACCAGGGTCTGGTTGACCGCCAGGTTGGCGGCCTCGGCGTAGGTCCGGTGGGTCTTGCGCCGCTCCTTGGTGTTCTCCCGCACCTTGTCGAAGACGACGACGGTGTCATAGAGCGAGAAGCCGAGGATGGTGAGCACACCGGTGACGGTGGCGGGGCTGACCTCGAAGCCGGACCAGGCGTAGACGCCGACGGTGATGACCAGGTCGTGCACCAGCGCCACCAGCGCAGCCACCGACATCTTCCACTCGCGGAAGTAGACGGCGATCAGCAGCGCCACCAGCACCAGGAAGACGCCGAGACCCACCAACGAGCGCTTCGCCACGGTCTCACCCCAGCTGGGCCCGACCTCGGACTGGTTGATGTCCTGTTGGGGGTCGACGCCGAAGTCGGTGCTGATCGCCTCGACGATCTGCCGACTCTCCTCGGAGGTCAGCGGTCGGGTCTGCACGTCGATGGCGTTCTCGCCCGAGGTCGCCGTGACCGGCGACGCGGCCGCGTCGATACCGGTGGCGGCGACGGTCTCGCCGAGCCGGTCGGCGTTGGCCTGGGTGACCTCGTCGGCGGGCAGCGTGACCTTGAACTGTGCGCCGCCGACGAACTCGATGCCGAAGTCGAGCGGCTTGGCCTGCAGGCCGATCGCCGCCACCAGCACGACCACCGCGGAGATGGCGTACCACAGCCAGCGGCGACCGACGAAGTCGATGGAACGCCGGCCGGAGTAGAGCTCGCCGCCCCACCGGGAGAATCTGCTCATCAGGCCCTCCCTCCTGCCGGCAGCCGGTCGAGGCCGAGGTTCTCGGCGTCCAGACCGGACAGCTTGTGGCCCTTGTTGAAGAACGGGAACCGCGCCAGCCAGGAGACCAGCGGGTGGGTGAACCAGAAGAACACCACGAGGTCGATCAGGGTGGTCAGGCCGAGCGCGAACGCGAAGCCCTTGACCACGCCGATCGCGGCGACGTAGAGCACGATCGCGGCCAGCAGGGAGACGGCGTCGGCGGCGAGGCAGGTGTTTCGTGCGCGCTTCCAGCCCGCCTCGACGGCCACCCGCATCGACTTGCCGTCGCGCATCTCGTCACGGATGCGCTCGAAGTAGACGATGAAGGAGTCGGCGGTGATGCCGACCGCCACGATCAGCCCCGCGATGCCGGGCAGGGTGAGGGTGAAGCCCGCGGTCTTGCTGAGCAGCATCACCATGGCGTAGGTCAGGGCCGCCGCGACGAGCAGCGAGGCGATCACCACCGTGCCGAGGCCGCGGTAGTAGACCAGGCAGTAGACCATCACCAGCGCCAGCCCGATCAGGCCGGCCGTGATGCCTGCCTGCAGCTGGTTGCCGGCCAGCGTCGGACCGACGGTCTCGAACGTCGGGTCCTCGAAGGCGACCGGCAGGGCGCCGAACTTCAGGCTGGTCGCGAGGTCCTGGGCCTCCGCCTGCGTGAAGTTGCCGCTGATCTCGGCCTGGCCGTTGGTGATCAGCCCGTTCATCGTCGGTGCCGAGATCACCTGGCCGTCGAGCACGATCGCGAAGAGCCGCTCGGTGCCGACCAGCTCGCGGGAGATGTCGGCGAAGGTCTTGGTCGCCTCTGCGTTGAAGTCGAGCTGGACCACCCACTCCACGCTCTGCTGGTTGGGGGCGCCGGCGTCGGCGGAGTCGAGCTGGGTGCCCTCGATCATGGCCACCGACAGGAGGTACTTGTTGCCGTTGCCGTCACACGTGATCAGCGGCTGGTCGGGGTCGTCGACCACGTCGGTGGCGGCTCCGGGTGCGGGACAGGAGTAGTCGGCGAACTGCGTGAGCCAGTCGGTGCCGGGGTCCTGCGACCACTGCAGCGGCTGGTCGACCGGCACCGACCCGTCGGCCGGGGCCTGGTCGGTGGGCTGGTCGGCCGGCTGCGAGGGCTGGTCCGACGGGGTCGCCGAGTCGGTGGCGGCATACGGCGCCCGGCCGGCGGGGCTGGCCGTGGGGCTGGCGCCGTCACCTGGGTTGGCACTGTCGCCGGTGCCGGGCTCGGGGGTCGGCTCGGGGAGCAGCACGCCGGAGCCGGGCGTCGGCGAGGCGCTGGCACCGGCGTCGCCGGTGGCGCCGGGGGCCACCTGGGCCACGATCCGGAACCGCAGCTGGGCCTGCCGCGAGACCAGGTCGACCAGGTCGGCCCGGGAGTCGCCGGGGATCTCCACGATGACGTACTTGTTGTCGGCCGTGGTCACCTCGGCCTCGCTGACACCGCTGCCGTTGACGCGCGAGTCGATGATCGCGGCGGCCTGCGTGAGGCTCTCGGGCGTGACGTCACCCTTGGCCGTCAGCTGGATGCGGGTGCCGCCCTGCAGGTCGAGCCCGAGGGCGGGCTTCCAGTTGCCGGCCAGCGCGACCAGACCGTAGGCCACCACGAGCCCCAGGAAGAACATCGCCAGGGTGCGGCCCGGGCGGTAGCGGTTGGCGGCCATCAGCTGTCCTGACCGGACGCGGGGTCGACGGTCGGCGACACCACACGGGCCACAGCGCCGCGGGCCACGGTGACGACGACGCCCTCGGCGATCTCGACCCGGAGCTGGTCGCCGTCGAGCGCGTGGACGCTGCCGTAGAAGCCGGAGGTCAGCATCACCTGGTCGCCGAGGGACAGGTCTGCCTGAAGGACGGCCAGCTCACGGTTGCGACGAACCGACGGACGGATCATCAGCAGGTAGATCAGGAGGAAGACCCCGATGAGCGGCAAGAGCTGGACAAGCTCTGACAACGCGACACAACCTCTCAGCGACGATGGCGATGACCCGGCCGGGCGGGCTCGACGAAGCAAGCCTCGGCACGACCAACGGTGAAGTGTAGCCGTGGGTTCCCGTGAGCGCCGATTCCGTCCCCTCGGCGGGTCAGTCGGTGTCGTCGTCGAAGAGCGCGGAGTCGGCGACCTGGGCGGCGCGAGGCACGGCCAGGCCGAGGTGGCGCCAGGCCGCGGGCGTGGCGACCCGGCCACGCGGCGTACGGGCCAGGAAACCCTGGCGGACCAGGAAAGGCTCGGCCACCTCCTCGACCGTCTCCCGCTCCTCGCCCACCGCGACGGCCAGCGTCGAGAGTCCGACGGGGCCGCCGCCGAAGCGGCGGCAGAGCACGTCGATCACCGCGCGGTCGAGCCGGTCTAGCCCGGACTCGTCGACCTCGTAGAGGTCGAGTGCGGCGTGTGCGACCGGCAGCGAGACCACGCCGTCGGCGCGCACCTGGGCGTAGTCGCGGACCCGGCGCAGCAGGCGGTTGGCGATGCGGGGGGTGCCGCGGGAGCGGGAGGCGATCTCGGAGGTGCCCTCGTCGAGAACGTCGATGCCGAGCAGCTGGGCGGAGCGTTGGACGATCTGGTCGAGCTCGCCGGGCTCGTAGAACTCCAGGTGAGCGGTGAAGCCGAAGCGGTCGCGCAACGGACCGGGGAGCAGGCCGGCCCGGGTGGTCGCCCCCACGAGCGTGAACGGCGGGATCTCCAGCGGGATGGCCGTGGCGCCCGGCCCCTTGCCGATCACCACGTCGACCCGGTAGTCCTCCATCGCCATGTAGAGCATCTCCTCCGCGGGCCGCGACATCCGGTGGATCTCGTCGACGAAGAGGACGTCGCCCTCGTTGAGCCCGGAGAGGATCGCGGCGAGGTCGCCCGCATGGGTGATCGCCGGGCCGCTGGTCAGCCGCAGCGGCACGCTCATCTCGTGGGCGATGATCATCGCCAGCGTGGTCTTGCCCAGCCCGGGGGGCCCCGACAGCAGCACGTGGTCGGGCGGGCGCTGACGCTTCCGGGCCGCCTCGAGGACCAGGCCGAGCTGGGCCCGCACCCGCCCCTGGCCGACCACCTCGTCGAGACTGCGCGGGCGCAGTGCCGCCTCGATGGTGCGCTCGTCGCCCTCCGCCTCGGCTGCGGTCAGCGACGGAGGTGGGTCTCCTCCCACGCGTCGAGCTCGTCGTCGTGCATCTGGTCGGCCACCGCCTCAGGCCTTGCTCAGGGTGCGCAGGGCGGCCCGCAGCAGGGCGCCGACGTCGGGCTGGTCGCCGGCATCGGGCGCCACGGTGTCGACGGCCTTGTCGGCCTCCTTGGCCGTCCAGCCCAGACCGACCAGGCCCTGGTGGACCTGGTCGCGCCAGCCGCCCTGCAGGGTGGCCGCGCTGCCCGGCTGCCGACGGGAGGCGGGGGCGCCGATCCGGTCCTTGAGCTCGAGGATGATCCGCTGCGCGCCCTTCTGGCCGATGCCCGGCACGCGGGTGAGCGTCTTGACGTCCTCGCCGGCGACGGCGCGTGCGCAGGTCGTCGGGCGACAGCACGGCCAGCATCGCCTGGGCGACCTTCGGGCCGACGCCGGAGGCGGTCTGGAGCAGCTCGAAGAGCGCCTTCTCGTCGTCGTCGAGGAAGCCGAACAGGGTGAGGGAGTCCTCGCGCACCACCATGCTGGTGGGGAGCGTGGCTGCCTGGCCGGTGCGCAGCGTCGCGAGCGTGCCCGGCGCGCACTGCAGCTCGATGCCGACCCCGCCGACCTCGACGACGGCGCTGGTGAGGGTCAGGGCCGCCACCCGGCCCTGGACGAAGGCGATCATCGTGCTCCTCCCGTGGTGGTCATGCGTCGCTGTCGGGCGGCCCTCTCCAGCGCCTCGTCGAGCCGCGCCTGGGCGCCGCCGCGCCAGATGTGGGTGATGGCCAGCGCCAGCGCGTCGGCGGCGTCGGCCGGCTTGGGGGGCGCGTCGAGCCGCAGGATGCGGGTGACCATCGCCCCCACCTGGGCCTTGGCCGCGCGGCCGCTGCCGGAGACCGCAGCCTTGACCTCGCTCGGGGTGTGCAGCGCGAGCGGGATGCCGCGGCGGGCCGCGGCGACCATCGCGATGCCGCTGGCCTGGGCGGTGCCCATGATCGTGCTGGAGTCGGAGCGGGCGAAGACCCGCTCGACGGCCACCGCGTCGGGCGCGAACTCGTCGAGCCAGGCGTCGATCCCCTTCTCGATGGTGACCAGCCGCTCGGCGACGGGACGGTCGGCGCTGGTGCGGAGCACGTTGACGTCGACCAGGCTCAGCGGCCGGCCGACCGACACCCTCGACCACGCCCAGGCCGCACCGGGTCAGCCCCGGGTCGATGCCGAGCACCCGCACGCGTCTCTCCCCTCGTCCGACGCCCGGAGCCTCGTCCGAACGTGTGTTCGGGAGCCCACGGTAGTCGGCCGCCCCGCCCGGCCGGCGTACGACACGCGGGGTGGTTGCTGGCGCTGCTGCGGAACCACAGGAGAACCTGAGGTTCAGCCACTTCACCGGTGTTGCCCAGGGGGTGAAGTGACCGATTCACTGGAGAACCGGTGAATCCTGGGACGACCTCAGGCGTCGAGGGCGGCCATCACGTCGTCGGGGATGTCGACGTTGGAGAAGACGTTCTGGACGTCGTCGCAGTCCTCGAGCGCGTCGACCAGGCGGGTGAACTTGCCTGCGGCGTCGGCGTCGAGGGTGACCTGCATGTCGGGGACGAACTCCGCCTCGGCGGAGTCGTAGTCGAGGCCGGCGTCCTGCAGTGCCGTGCGTACGCCGACCAGGTCGGAGGCCTCGGAGATCACCTCGAAGGCCTCGCCGAGGTCGTTGACCTCCTCGGCGCCGGCGTCGAGGGTCGCCTCGAGCACGTCGTCGTCGCTGACCTCCTTGCCCTCCTGCGACTTGGGGACGATGACGACGCCCTTGCGGTTGAACAGGAAGGAGACCGAGCCCGGGTCGGCCAGCGAGCCGCCGTTGCGGGTGGTCGCGGTGCGGACCTCCATCGCCGCGCGGTTGCGGTTGTCGGTGAGGCACTCGATCAGCATCGCGACGCCTGCGGGGCCGTAGCCCTCGTACATGATCGTCTGGTAGTCCGCTGCCCCGGCCTCAGCGCCGGATCCACGCTTGACCGCGCGGTCGATGTTGTCGTTGGGGACCGAGGACTTCTTGGCCTTCTGGATCGCGTCGTAGAGCGTCGGGTTGCCGGCCGGGTCTCCGCCACCCATCTTCGCGGCGACCTCGATGTTCTTGATCAGCTTGGCGAACAGCTTGCCGCGCCGCGCGTCGATCACGGCCTTCTTGTGCTTGGTGGTCGCCCACTTGGAGTGGCCAGACATGCGTCCTCTTCTTGCCTGCGGTTGAGTCGGGTGGCGCGGCCGGGTCGCTCAGCTGCGGCGACGAGCCCCACGAACTGCTCATGGACACGCGTGTCGCCGCCCACCTCGGGATGGAACGACGTCGCCATCAGGTGGCCCTGCCGGACCGCGACGATCCTACCCACGGGGCTGCGGTCGGGGTGACCTCCCGTCTGCACGCGAGCCAGCACCTCGACGCCGTCGCCGACCCGCTCGACCCAGGGCGCCCGGATGAAGATCGCGTGCACGGGCTCGGCGAGGCCGGCGAAGACGAGGTCGCCCTCGAAGGAGTCGACCTGCCGCCCGAAGGCGTTGCGACGCACCGTGATGTCGAGGCCGCCGATGGTCTCCTGACCGACCGCGCCGTCCTCGATCCGGTCGGCCAGCAGGATCATCCCGGCGCAGGTCCCGAAGGTCGGCATGCCGGTCTTGACCCGGTCGCGCAGCGGCTCGAGCAGCTCGAAGGTGCGGGCCAGCTTGGCCATCGTCGTCGACTCGCCGCCGGGGAGGACCAGGGCGTCGCAGCGGGCGAGCTCGGTCGGCCGACGCACGGCGACTGCGTCGGCGCCGACCGAGGTCAGCGCGGCGAGGTGCTCACGGACGTCGCCCTGGAGCGCGAAGACGCCGACCGTGGGCCGGCGGCGACCGGTGGCGCCGGTCACCACCCACGCTCGGCGAGCCGGTGCGGCTGCGGGATCTCCTCCACGTTGATGCCGACCATGGCCTCGCCGAGGCCACGGCTGACCTTCGCGACCACGTCGGGGTCGTCGTAGAACGTGGTGGCCTTGACGATCGCCTCCGCGCGCTGCCCGGGGTTGCCCGACTTGAAGATGCCGGAGCCGACGAAGACACCCTCGGCGCCGAGCTGCATCATCATCGCGGCGTCGGCCGGGGTGGCGATGCCGCCCGCGGTGAACAGCACCACCGGGAGCTTGCCGGCCTCGGCGACCTCCTTGACCAGCTCGTAGGGCGCCTGCAGCTCCTTGGCCGCGAGGTAGAGCTCGTCGTCAGGCAGGCCCTGGAGGCGGCGCAGCTCGCCGCGGATGGTGCGCATGTGGGTGACGGCGTTGGAGACGTCGCCGGTGCCGGCCTCGCCCTTGGAGCGGATCATCGCGGCACCCTCGGTGATCCGGCGCAGTGCCTCGCCGAGGTTCGTCGCGCCGCAGACGAAGGGCACGGTGAAGCCCCACTTGTCGATGTGGTGGGAGTAGTCGGCCGGGGTGAGCACCTCGGACTCGTCGATGTAGTCGACGCCCAGGCTCTGCAGCACCTGCGCCTCGGCGAAGTGGCCGATCCGGGCCTTGGCCATCACCGGGATCGAGACCGCCTCGATGATGCCGTCGATCATGTCCGGGTCGCTCATCCGCGACACGCCGCCCTGGGCGCGGATGTCGGCCGGCACCCGCTCGAGCGCCATCACCGCGACTGCGCCGGCGTCCTCGGCGATCTTCGCCTGCTCGGGGGTGACCACGTCCATGATCACGCCGCCCTTGAGCATCTCGGCCATGCCCCGCTTCACGCGGGCAGTGCCGACCTGGGGGCCGCCCTGGGAGCCGCCCTGCGGGCCGGTCTGAGGGGTCGTCTCGGTGGTGCCGTCTGCCATGAGTCCATCGTACGGGGGCGGACGGCTGCCCAGCGACTCGGGAGCGGGCGGTGGTACGCCGTCAGGAGGCCGCCGCGGCTCGGGCCTGCCGGCGTACGGCCACGATGCGCTGAGCCACCGTCACGGTGCTCGCCACGGCCAGCACCCAGAGCGCGATCTCGATCAGGATGGGCAGCCCGAGCAGGCCGCTCAGCCCGGTCATCACCAGGATGGCGACCAGCCGGTCGGCGCGCTCGGCGATCCCCACCTTGGCCTCGTAGCCGAGCGCCTCGGCCCGGGCGCGGGCGTAGGACGTGACGTTGCCCATCACCAGGCAGACCAGCGACAGCACGAGGTAGAGCCGGCTGTCGCCGTCCCAGGCGAACCAGAGCGCGAGCCCGGTGAAGATCGCCGCGTCGCCCAGGCGGTCCAGCGTGGAGTCGAGGAAGGCGCCGAACGGACTGGCCCGGCCGGACTCCCGGGCCATGTGGCCGTCGACCAGGTCGCTGAACACGAACAGCGCGATCACCACGACCCCGACGAAGAAGCGGCCCTGAGGGAAGAAGAAGAGAGCGGCCGCGGAGAGGCCGATCGTGCCGACCAGTGTCACGGCGTCAGGGCTCACCCCCATCCGCAGCAGCAGGCGGGCGATGGGCGCGGCGATGACCTTGGTCCAGAAGGCGCGAAACGGTTCAAGCATGGCGGCAGCAGGCTAGCCGGTGTGTCGACCGGATCACGCGAGGGCCGGCTCGGCGGGGCGCACCGCACCGGGTCGGGCGAGCAGCGGCCCGAAGGCGAGCTCCGCGGCACCGACCAGGGGCGCGTCGGCGTGCAGCGGCGACGCGGTGATCAGCACCTCACTGCGGGGGGTCATCAGCGTCCAGCGGTCGAGCACGTCGTTGATCCGCTCCTCGCGAGCCTCGAAGACCTCGGCCAGGTGACCCCCCAGCACGATCACCTCTGGGTTGAACAGGTTGATCACGGCCCGCAGCCCGACGCCGGTCCAGTCGGCGACGTCGTCGAGGGCGGCACCGGCCCGCTCCTCCCCCGCGGCAGCAGCGGCGATCACCTCGGCCACCGCCTCCGGGCCGCCGCCGGCGAGGCGGCCCGCCAGGATCAGCAGCTCGTTCTCGCCGACCTTGGTCTCCCAGCAGCCGGTGTTGCCACACCGGCAGCGGGGGCCGTCGCTGTCGACCTGCAGGTGGCCGATCTCGCCGGCGTACCCACTCGCGCCGGCGAGCGGCACCCCACCCACCAGGAAGCCACCGCCCACACCCACGCTGCCGCTGAGGTAGGCGACGTTGTCGCGGCCGACAGCCACGCCGCGCAGGTGCTCGGCGAGGGCACCGAGATCGGCGTCGTTGCCCGCCGAGACCGGGAGCCCGAGCCGCTCGCGCAGGATCTCGGTGAACGGCTCCGCCGTCCAGCCCAGGTTGGGCGCGAACCGCACCAGCCCGTCGCCCGCCCGCACCGCGCCCGGCACCGAGACGCCGATCCCGTGGCAGCGGACCCCTGGCTGGGCGGAGCGTACGTCGGCCACCATCTGGGCCACCGACTCGACGACGTGGACGACGTCGTGCTCCCCCCGCTGGTGGGGCCGCTGGCGTCGCTCGAGCACGGCGCCGCCCAGCGCCACGAGCGCGACCACGATGCGGTCGACGCCGATGTCGACGGCGACCACGGCGTTGTCCTCGCGAGGCGCGACCACCAGCGAGGGGCGCCCGGAGCGCCCCTCGCCGACGGGCGCATCCTCCGTGATCAGGCCGAGCTCCTCGAGCGCCGCCGACAGGTCACCGATGGTGCTGCGGTTGAGGCCCAGCTCCTTGGTGAGCACCGCACGGGTGGTCGGACCCGAGAGGTGGACCCGGGAGAGGAGCTGGCTCATGTTGTTGCGGCGCAGCTCCTCCTGCCCGATGCCCGTGCGCTTGTTGGGCACGGTCGTCAGGACCGTCCGGAAGCGGTCCGGCTGATCGCGTCGACGCTCGCCGCCACCAGCAGCACCAGTCCGGTGATGATGAACACCCGTCCGGCCGACTGGTTGAGCAGCACCATGCCGTTGTTGATGGTCGCGAGCGCGAGGCCGCCGATCACGGCGTCTACCGCTCGTCCCTTGCCTCCGAAGAGGCTGGTGCCACCGATGACCGCCGAGCCGACCGCCAGCAGCAGGGTCACGTCGCCGCCGGTGTTGGGTGAGACCGAGTTGGTGCGGCTCGCCAGCAGCAGCCCCGCGAACGCGGCGATCGTGGAGCAGACCATGAACGCCGAGATCCTGATCATCTGCACGTTGATGCCCGAGCGTCGGGCGGCCTCCGCGTTGCCGCCGACGGCGTAGATGTGCCGACCCCAGGCGGTGCGGGTGAGCATGAAGGTCAGCACCACGACCAGCCCCACGATCAGGGCGAGAACGATCGGCACCCCCCTGATGGAGGTGATGGTGGGGTTGACCGACCGCTCGACGGACAGGTAGCCCACGACGGCGAACGCGATGACGGCCAGGGCTCCGGTCTTCAGCGACCACAGCAGCACCGACTCGCCGGCGAGACCACGAGTGCGCCGCCGGCTCTGGGCGCGCCAGGTGAGGGCGGCGTACCCGAGCAGGAACAGCACCAGCAGCGCCCAGCCGAGCCAGACCGGCATGTTCTTGTTGCTGAGCGCCAGGGCGACGTCGTTGCGGTAGGGGATCGTGCCGCCCTCTCCGATGATCACCAGCATCACGCCCTGGAGGCCCAGGAAGAACGCCAGCGTCACCACGAACGACGGGACCCCGAGCCTCGCGACCAGGAGGCCGATCGCCAGTCCGATGAGCGTGCCGGTGAGCAGGCAGACGACGAGCGAGGGCAGGAACGGCCACCCGTGCCGCGTCATGACCACGCCCATCACTGCGGCGGCGGTGCCGCCGGTGTAGCCGGCCGACAGGTCGATCTCACCGAGCAGCAGGACGAAGACGAGCCCCATCGCGAGCACGATGATGCCGGCGCCCTGGCCGATCAGGTTGGCGAAGTTGAGCGGGCCGGTGAACGTGCCGGGACGCAGGAAGGAGAACACGATGACCAGGGCGACGAGCCCCAGCACCGCGGGGAGCGAGCCGACGTCACCGCCGCGCACCTTGACGAGGTAGTCGCGGAAGATGTCGCCGAGCCCCGGGCGGTCGTCGCGGTCAGCCGCGGTGTCGGTGGCGCTCATGCGTCCCCCTCCCCGTCGTGCTTGGCACTGTCGCCGTTGTCGGTCGAGCCGCCGAGGTGGCCGCTACGGCCGCCGGTGATCAGCTCGACCACCTGGTTGGAGGTGACGTCCTCGCGGCGGACCTGCTCGACCATCGTGCCGAGGTAGAGCACGGCGATGTCGTCGGCCACCTGGAACACGTCGTTGAGGTTGTGGCTGATCAGGATCACGCCGAGCCCGTTGTCGGCCAGCCGGCGGACCAGCCGCAGCACCTGCTCGGTCTGGGCCACGCCGAGCGCCGCGGTCGGCTCGTCGAGGATGACCACCTTGGAGTTCCACAGGACCGACCGGGCGATCGCGACGGTCTGCCGCTGCCCACCGGACAGGGAGGCCACCTGGGTGCGCACCGACTTCAGGGTGCGGACCGAGAGGCCGTCGAGCGTCTCGCGGGCCCGGGCCTCCATCAGCTCCTCGTCGAGGAGGCGGCTCTTGGTCTCCTCGCGGCCGAGGAACATGTTGTGGACGACGTCGAGGTTGTCGCACAGCGCGAGGTCCTGGTAGACGACCTCGATGCCCAGGGCGTTGGCGTCCTTGGGGCCGTGCACGTGGACGGGCTTGCCTTCGAAGGTGTAGTCGCCGGCGTCGAAGCCGTGGATGCCGGCGATGCCCTTGATGAGCGTGCTCTTGCCGGCTCCGTTGTCGCCGACCAGTGCGGTCACGTGGCCGCGGCGGACGTCGAGGTCGACGCCACGCAGCACGTGCACCGCGCCGAAGCTCTTCTCGATGCCCCTGAGGCTGAGGATCGGCTCGTCGGAGGCGGAGGGGGATGGGGTGGATTCTGCGGTGGCTGCGGTCATGGGCTGATGCTCCTCCTCGCGGGCGGGGCGCGCCAGACAACGGGCAGGCCCCACGGCGTGGGCAGGTCGGGGGTCCGGCACCGCAGGCGGCCCAGCCGACGGGCCCACCCAAGGGGCGGGGCCGGCCGAGCCGCCTGCGGAGGTCACGTCGGGCCGACCCCTGCGGGTCGGCCCGACGCTGGTGTCACTTGATGTCGAGCTCCGTGCACGCCTTGGCGGCGTCGCCGGCGCAGATGTCGGCCGCGCTCGCGAAGCCGTCCGAGACCACCTTGGAGACGGTGTCACGGGTGATCCACTCCGGGACGGCCAGCGCGGACGGGACGTCCGCACCGGTCACGGAGTCGTTGACGCTGCCGGTCGCCAGACCTGCGGCGTCCTCACCGTTGATCAGCGCGATCGCCAGCTTGCTGGCCAGGTCGGCCTCCAGGTTGGTGTTCTTGTAGACCGTGCCGCACTGGTAGCCCATGAGGATGTTCTGCAGACCCTCGGTGCTGGCGTCCTGGCCGGTGACCGGGATCTTGCCCGCCACGCCCTGCGGCTTCATCCGCGCGATGATGCCGCCAGCCATGGTGTCGTTGGCGGAGACCACACCGTCGATCTTGCCCTTGTTCTGGGTGTAGAGCTGCTCGTAGGCGTCGCCGGCCTTCTTGGCGTCCCACTCACCGGTCTGGTCGCCGACCAGGGTGTAGTCGCCCGAGTCGATCTTGGGCTTGAGCGCCTCTTCGTAGCCGTTCTTGAACAGGGTCGCGTTGTTGTCGGTCGGCGCACCGTTGATGTAGACGATGTTGGCCTTGGTCTTGCCGGCCGCGTCGAGGCAGCCCTGCAGGCCGGAGCCCATCAGGCGACCGACCTCGACGTTGTCGAAGGACACGTAGTACGACGCGCCGCCGCCCAACGTGAGCCGGTCGTAGTCGATGCTCGCGACGCCCGCGTCGGCCGCCTTCTTCAGGCACGCCGCGCCGGACTCCGAGTCGAGGTTGACGATCATCAGCACCTGCACCCCGCTGGTGATCATGGCGTCGCAGATCTCTCCGAACTTGGCGACGTCGCCACCGGCGTTCTGGATGTCGGACTCGATGCCCGCGTCGTCGAAGGCCTTCTGCAGGCTGGGCCGGTCCGAGGCCTCCCACCGAGGCGAGGTGGTGGCGTCGGGAAGAATCACACCGACCTTGCCGGCGGAACCACCGCCGCCGCTGCTGTCGCTGCTACCGGTGCTGCCGCCGTCGTCGCTGCCGCACGCAGAGAGGGCAAGCATGCCCGCCGCTGCGAGCACGGCGAAACGCCGCATTGCCACGCTCTTGACCATGTGTGTCGACCTCCGGAGTCGATCTGGTGAGGGTTGTCTTGTGACGACCATCACGGTGTATGTTGTGAAAGACAACATAGTGACCGCGATCACCCCGTGGCAAGGGGTCGGGCCTGTGACTTTGTTGTCTTCCATAACGAAATGGTCACGGAGGAAGAGGTCACTGATGGTCGCCCACGTCACGCAGGACTACGACTCGCTCGCCCCCACCCGGGAGGACCGGTTCAGCTTCGGCCTGTGGACCGTCGGCTGGCAGGGGGTCGACGTCTTCGGCACCGCGATCCGCGAGCCGATGGACCCCGCCCACGCCGTACGCCGGCTGGCCGAGCTCGGCGCCTACGGCATCACCTTCCACGACAACGACGTGTTCCCCTTCGACGCCGACGCGGCCGAGCGCGAGAAGCACCTCGCTCCCCTGCGCGCCGCCCTGGAAGAGACCGGGCTGATCGTGCCGATGGTCACCACCAACCTCTTCAGCCACCCCGTCTTCCACGACGGCGGCTTCACCAACAACGACCGCGACGTGCGGCGCTTCGCCATTGCCAAGGCCGCCGACCAGATCGACCTCGCCGCCGAGCTCGGCGCGAAGATGTTCGTCGCCTGGGGCGGCCGCGAGGGCGCCGAGTCGGGTGCCTCGAAGGACATCCGGGCTGCGCTGGACCGCTACGCCGAGGCGTTCAACGTGCTCGGTGCCTACGTCCTCGAGCAGGGCTACGACCTGCGCTTCGCGATCGAGCCCAAGCCCAACGAGCCGCGCGGCGACATCCTGCTGCCGACGGTCGGCCACGCGCTGGCGTTCATCAACGACCTCGACCACCCCGAGCTGGTCGGCGTCAACCCCGAGGTCGGCCACGAGGAGATGGCCTCGCTCAACTTCGCCCACGGCCTCGCGCAGGCGCTGTGGCACGGCAAGCTCTACCACGTCGACCTCAACGGCCAGACCGGCCCGCGCTTCGACCAGGACCTGCGCTTCGGAGCCGGCAACGCGCGCGGTGCCTTCTGGACCGTCGACATCCTCGAGCACGGCGGCTACGACGGGCCGCGGCACTTCGACTACAAGCCTCCGCGCACCGAGGACGAGGACGGCGTGTGGGCCTCCGCGGCCGCATGCATGCGCAACTACCTGGTGCTGCGTGAGAAGGTGCGGCGCTTCCGCGCCGACCCCGAGGTGCAGGCCGCGATGGTCGACGCCCGTGTCGCCGAGCTGGCCGTGTCGTCGCTCGGCGAGGGCGAGTCCCTGGCCGACGTGCAGGCGGCGAGTCCTTCGACCCCGACGCCGCCGGCCGGCGTGGGATGGCCTTCGAGGCGCTCGACCAGCTCGCGCTGGAGCACCTCTACGGCACCCGCTGAGGCAGGCACGATGGCACTCGTCGCCGGGGTCGACACCTCGACCCAGTCGTGCAAGGTCGTCGTCGTCGACGCCGCCTCCGGCGCGGTCATGCGGTCCGGGCGGGCCGCCCACCCCGACGGCACGGAGGTCGACCCTGCCGCCTGGTGGAGCGCCTTCGAGGAGGCGGCCGCGGAGGCCGGCGGGCTCGACGACGTCGCGGCCGTCGGCGTCGGCGGTCAGCAGCACGGGATGGTCTGCCTCGATGCCGCCGGAGACGTCGTACGCCCCGCGCTGCTGTGGAACGACACCCGCTCGGCCGCGGCGGCGGCCGACCTCACCGCCGAGCTCGGCGCGGAGGCGTGGGCGCGCGAGGTCGGCCTGGTGCCGGTGGCGTCGTTCACGGTGAGCAAGCTGCGCTGGCTGGCCGAGCACGAGCCGGAGGCCGCCGCGCGCACCGAGGCGGTGTGTCTCCCCCACGACTGGCTGACCTGGCGGCTGTCGGGGTCGGGATCCCTCGACGACCTGGCGACCGACCGCGGCGACGCCAGCGGCACGGGCTACTGGTCCGCGGTGACCGGCGACTACCGCCCCGACCTGCTGCGGCGGGCGCTCGGTCGCGACGCGCTGGTGCCGAGGGTGCTGGGGCCGGCCGAGGCCGGCGGGCGAACGCCGGGCGGCGCGCTGCTCGCTCCCGGCACCGGCGACAACGCCGCGGCGGCGCTCGGCCTCGGCGCCGAGCCCGGCGACGTCGTGGTGTCGATCGGCACCTCAGGGGTGGCTTCGGCCGTGTCCGAGGTGGCCGCGACCGACCCGACCGGGACCGTCGCGGGCTTCGCCGACGCGACCGGGCGCTTCCTGCCGCTGGTGGCCACGCTCAACGCGGCGCGCGTGCTCGACGCCACCGCTCGACTGCTCGGGGTGTCTCTCGACGAGCTCTCGTCCCTGGCGCTGGCGGCACCCGCCGGCGCCGGCGGCGCGGTGCTGGTGCCCTACCTCGAGGGCGAGCGCACCCCCAACCTGCCCGACGCGACCGGCTCGCTGCACGGGCTGACGCTGGCCACGATGACGCCTTCCACGTCGCCCGGGCCGCCGTCGAGGGGATGCTCTGCGGCCTCGCCGACGCCGTCGACGCGCTGGTCGCCCAGGGGGCCGCCGTCCGCCGGGTGCTGCTCGTCGGCGGCGGCGCCGCGTCGGAGGCCGTCCGGCAGATCGCCCCCGCCGTCTTCGGCCACCCGGTGTCGGTCCCACCGCCGGGCGAGTACGTCGCCCGCGGCGCCGCCCGCCAGGCCGCCTGGGTGCTGGCGAGCCGGGCCGGGTCTTCCACCGGGTCGCCGTCGACCGACGGCTCGGCGACCGGGCAGCCCCCGGCGTGGGCCCTCCCCGGCCTCACGACGTACGCCGCCTCCGACGCCGCCCTGGCCGCCGGCCGGGACCTCCGCGCCCACTACGCCGAGGCGTCGCAGATGGCGCGGTGACGCGTCGCAGACGGCGCGGCGAGGCGTCGCAGATGCGCCATCGATCCGTCGCAGACGGCTCAACCAGCGGCGTCCCAGGCCGCGGCGACCAGGTCGCGTGTCTCGCTGAGCAGCGCCGGCAGCACCCGGGTCTGGCCGATGATCGGCATGAAGTTCTGGTCGCCGCGCCACCGGGGCACGACGTGCTGATGCAGGTGAGCCGCAATGCCCGCGCCAGCCACGGCACCCTGGTTCATACCGAGGTTGAATCCGTGCGGCGCGGAGACCGACCGCAGCACCTGTATCGCCTGGCGGGTGAGGTCGGCGATCTCCGCGGCCTCGGCGTCGGAGGTGTCGGTGTAGTCGGGGATGTGCCGATAGGGGCAGACCATCAGATGGCCCGGCGTGTAGGGATAGAGGTTGAGCACGACGTAGGCCAGCTTGCCGCGCCGCAACACCAGGCTCTCATCCTCCGGCAGCGCGGGGACCCGGCAGAACGGGCACTCGCCCTCGCTGTCGTCGGCCGGCTTGTTCTCGCCGCGGATGTAGGCCATGCGGTACGGCGTCCACAGCCGCTCCAGTGCGTCGGGCTCCCCCACGCCGTCGTGGTGGAGGCTGTCGGCAGGCGAGCCTTCGTCGGGGGTGGGCATGCACTCGATCCTAGGCGGGGGCCTAGATTCGGCCGGGTGAGCACGCCCGTCCTGCGCCCCGCCGCCACCGACGACATCGACGAGGTGGCCACGGTGTTCCACCGCGGGTGGCACGACGCCCACGTCGGGCACGTCCCCGACGGCCTCGCGCAGCGGCGTACCCTCGCGGCCTTCCGTGACCGGGTCGCGACGCGAGTTCGCGAGACCGACGAGACGACGGTCGCCGAGGTGGACGGCGCGCTGGCGGGCTTCATCATGATCGCCGGCGACGAGGTCGAGCAGGTGTACGTCGACCGGCCCTTCCGCGGGTCGAGCCTCGCCTCGACGCTGCTCGCCGAGGCGGAGCGGCAGGTGGCCGCCGCCGGCCATGCGGAGGCGTGGCTCGCCGTCGTTGTCGGCAACGTGCGCGCCCGGGCGTTCTACGAGCGCCAAGGATGGGTCGACGCCGGCGACCTGCCCTACGAGGTCACCGCACTCGGCGAGACCTTCCTCTCCCCTTGCCGACGCTACGCCAAGCCGCTGTGCTGACCACGACATGCCGGTCCTGGCCCGCCGACATGCGCGTAGCGGCGCGCCGACATGCCGGTCCCGGCCCGCCGACATGCGCATGGTGGCGGACACGTGTCCCGCTACCACAACCCACATCTCGCGCCGCCACAACCCACATCTCGCGCGACCACAGCGCGCATGTCGCGGTCAGACTTGGGCGCGGGTAGCGATGGCCTCGGCGACGCGAGCGATGGCATCCGACAGCGGCACGCCGTTCTCCTGGTGGCCGTCGCGGTAGCGGAAGGAGACCGCGCCGGCCTCGACGTCGTTGTCGCCCACGATCATCATGAACGGCACCTTCTGCAGCTGCGCGTTGCGGATCTTCTTCTGCATCCGGTCGTCGGACTCGTCGACCTCGACCCGGATCCCGGCCGCCCGCAGCTCCGCCGCGACCGACGCCAGGTAGTCGAGGTGCCGCTCGGCAATCGGGATGCCGACCACCTGCACGGGCGCCAGCCACACCGGGAACGCTCCGGCGTAGTGCTCCACGAGCACGCCGAAGAACCGCTCGATCGAGCCGAACTTCGCGGAGTGGATCATCACCGGCTGTTGCCGCGAGCCGTCGGCGGCGACGTACTCGAGCCCGAAGCCGGCCGGCTGGTTGAAGTCGTACTGGATCGTCGACATCTGCCAGGTCCGGCCGATCGCGTCGCGTGCCTGCACCGAGATCTTGGGTCCGTAGAACGCCGCGCCGCCCGGGTCGGGCACCAGCTCGAGGCCCGACTCGGTGCCGACCTTCTCCAGCACCGCGGTGGCCTCGGCCCACTGCTCCTCGGAGCCGACGAACTTGTCGGGCCTGGTGTCGTCTCGGGTGGACAGCTCCAGGTAGAAGTCGTCGAGCCCGAAGTCGCGGAACAGCGACAGGCAGAAGTCGAGCAGGTGCTTGATCTCGGCCGGCGCCTGGTCGCGGGTGCCGTAGGAGTGGGAGTCGTCCTGGGTCATCCCGCGCACCCGGGTCAGCCCGTGCACGACGCCGCTCTTCTCGAAGCGGTAGACCCCGCCGAACTCGAACAGCCGCAGCGGCAGCTCCCGGTAGGACCGCCCGCGCGACCGGAAGATCAGGTTGTGCATCGGGCAGTTCATCGCCTTGAGGTAGTAGTCCGACCCCTCCATCTCCATCGGCGGGAACATGGTGTCGGCGTAGTAGGGCAGGTGCCCGGAGGTGTGGAACAGCCCCTCCTTCGAGATGTGCGGAGTGCCGACGTAGGAGAAGCCCTCCTCGATGTGGCGGCGCCGGACGTAGTCCTCCATCTCGCGCTTGATGACGCCACCCTTGGGGTGGAACACCGACCAGCCCGGACCCGATCTCGTCGGGGAAGCTGAACAGGTCGAGGTCGCGCCCGAGCTTGCGGTGGTCGCGCCGCTCGGCCTCCTCGATCCGGTGGAGGTGTTCCGCGAGCGCCTCCTTGGTCTCCCATGCGGTGCCGTAGATCCGCTGGAGCTGCTTGTTCTTCTCGTCGCCGCGCCAGTACGCCGCCGCGGAGCGCATCAGCCTGAAGGCCGGGATCCGCTTGGTGGTCGGCAGGTGCGGGCCGCGGCAGAGGTCCTTCCACGCCAGCGAGCCGTCGCGACGCAGGTTGTCGTAGATGGTCAGCTCTCCCCCGCCGACCTCGACTGAGGCGCCCTCGGCCGCGTCGTCGCCGTGGCCGGCGCCCTTGAGCCCGATCAGCTCCACCTTGTAGGGCTCGTCGGCCAGCTCGTCGATCGCCTCGGCGTCGCTGACCGGGCGGCGCGAGAACCGCTGCCCCTCCTTGATGATCTTGCGCATCCTGGTCTCGAGCGCGGCCAGGTCGTCGGGCACGAAGGGGGTCTCGACGTCGAAGTCGTAGTAGAACCCATCCTGGATCGGGGGGCCGATGCCGAGCTTGGCGTCGGGGAACAGCTCCTGCACCGCCTGGGCGAGCACATGCGCGGTGGAGTGCCGCAGGATGTCGCGGCCGTCCCTGCTGTCGATCGCCACCCCCTCGACCTCGGCGCCTTCGCCGAGCTCGTGGGCGAGGTCGCGCAGCTCGCCGTCGACCCGCGCCGCGACCACCTCGGGGGTCTCGGCGAAGAGCTCCCACGCCTTGGTGCCGGTCGTCACCGTCCGCTCCTCACGCGCGTCGGCGTGACGGAGGACGACTCGGATCTCGGACACAGGGTGCTCCTTGTGGAAGGCGGCGGTCGGACCGCCCCAGGGTATCGGCGGCAGTACGCCGGCCGCGCGCGGGTTTCGCCCCGGCGGCGCCACGACGCGACCGGTGAGCGACGTCTCCCCCGGCGACTCTCGTGCCGGCGCCCCGCGCGCGGGACAATGGAGGAGAGAGGGTGTCGACGATGACGACTGTCGGCTATGCGCCCGCCGCGGCTCCTGTGACAGCACCGGTGGCGGCTCCCGTCACGGCTGCGCTGTCCACCCCTCTGCGCGCGCCCCGCCGCCCGCCCGCCCGTCCGCCCACCCGTCCGCCCGCCCACCGGCCAGCCCAACGGCCACCCCGCCCCCGGGTGGGCCGTCGCGGCTGGCTGCTCACCGGCTTCGTGGCCAGGCTGATGCTCTACGCCCTGGCGTTCTTTCGTCGTGATGGTCACCCTCGCGGCCACCCCTCTGAACGACCACCCGACCGGGCCGACGTACGCCGAGCGGATCATCGCCCGCCACGACTGCTGGACGGGAAGCGAGACCGCGCCCGTGGCCGTGCCCGGACACGTGGTCGCCACGACCCCGCGTGACCGCACACTGCCGGTCTACGGCGGGACCTGGCTGACCGGGCGCGCGCTGGAGCAGGTGGCCTTCGACCACCCCGAGCTCGGGTGGACCCCGGCGGTCGACCACGGGATCGTCGTCTACGGCTTCTGCCGCTGAGCCGGCCTCCCGCTCGCGACGCTGTCCGGTTGCGGCCAGGGCGGTTGTGGCCACCTCCAGACCGGTGACGCGGACCCTGCTGCCTTCCTACGCTCGCGGCGCGGCCGACCCCACGGCCGCCCGACACAGGGGGCAGACCTCATGGCACTCGTCCACGAACCACCGACCACCGCCGCGTCGGCCGCGCCGCCGGCGCCGCGCGCCACGCCGTACGCCGCCCGGTCGCTGGCGACGCTCGTCTCGCTGCTGGTCGGCGTCGCGATGGCGCTGACCGCCGGCTGGTCGGCCCCCGCAGCGGCGGCACTGAGCAGCACCCAGCTCCAGCAGAACCTCGCCGGCACGGGCTACTACTCGGGCCCGATCGACGGCGTCGTCGGCTCGGTCACCATCGCCTCGGTCAAGGCGTTCCAGGCCGACCGGTGCACCGCCCGGGACGGTGTCGTCGGCCCGACGACCGAGTCACTGATGGTCAGCGTGGTCAAGCAGATCCAGGCCAAGATCGGCACCACGCAGGACGGCTGGTTCGGCCCCGGCACCAAGAGCAAGGTGCAGTCGTGGCAGAGCGCCAACGGGCTGACCGCCGACGGCGTCGTCGGGCCGGTGACGATGAGCAAGATGGGCATCAAGCGGAAGCTCTCCTGCATCGGCACGCTCACCTTCGACAAGAACCCCTCGGCGCCCAACGACTCGAGGCTGAACTTCACGGTGAAGCGCGAGGGCAGCACGGTCGTGAGCTACAGCTGGCGCGCCGGGTCGGGCAAGTCCTCGGTCGCGGGCGCCACCGACGACTGCAAGAACGACGTCGGCTGGCTGCCCAACGGCGGCTACGACGTCAACCTCTACACCAACTACCAGGGCAGCCTGATCAAGGAGTGGGCGCTCAAGCTCTCGCGCAACGGCTCGGTCTCCGTTCCGTGCTCGAAGGGCACCACCAACCGCTTCGACCTGTTCGTCCACCAGGACTACAGCGGCGGCAACTACACCACCGCTGGCTGCATCGCGATCACCCGGAGCAACGTCAAGCTGCTCCACGACCAGATCCAGAGCTACTTCGGGATCTCGGGCAGCGGCGGTCGGACGCCGTTCCAGCTGACCGTCATCAGCTGACCGCTCTCCTGGAGGGCCCACGGCCACGGCCGTGGGCTCTTCATCGCGCGGCGGCGTAGATCTCCAGGTCGGGCGCGAAGTGCCGCTCCAACAGCGCCCGCGTCGCCGGCGAGACCTCGACGTCGCGCTCCGGCGAGACGTTGGCCCGACCGACCTCGACCGGCTGACCGACCTGCTCTGCCATCCAGGCCAGGCAGTCGTCGATGTGCTCGTAGCGGTAGGGCCGCTGCACCAGCAGCTCACCCTGCTCGTCGCAGAGGAACTCCCGCGGCGACCGGAAGTCCTCCTCCCCGGCGACCACGCGCTCGGCGAACTCCTCGAAGCTCATGTCGCCGGTGTAGCGCGGCGAGCCCCGCAGGTTGCGGCGGCTGCGGTAGCGGAACCACGAGAGCGTCAGGTCGACCGGCTCGCGCACCAGCGCCGTCGTGACGTACGCCGACCGGTCGAAGCCGTGCTTGGCCAGCAGCGGCGCGACGTCGGCCTCGAACTCCGCCGCGGAGAGGTGCTTGAGCGACGGCGGGCCAGGTGTGAGGAGCTGGGCGTGCTCGGCGAAGGCCCGCTGGATGGCCGTCGACGCCGCCTTCGGCGAGGCGAGGAACACGAAGCCGTGGGACGGCGCGGCGAGCATGCCCCGACCCTACTGGCGGCGCGCCCGCTGGGCAGGCCCGGCTCAGCGCAGCCGCTCGGGCACCTCGGTGGAGTAGCCGAACATCGCGAAGTCGAGCGCGTAGAGCCGCCGGATCCGCTCGGCCAGCGCGTCGTCGAGGTGGACCGGCTCCCGAGACGGCCCCGACACGTTCTCCCGCGGGAGCGGGAGAACGTCGAGCCCCAGCAGCGCGCAGACCTGCTCCCAGTCGGCGGCGATCCGCTCCAGCCGGCCCAGGAACGTCAGCCGGTCCAGCGGCAGCAGCGCCGTCTGGGTGCGCACGTGGCGGTCGGCGGTGGTGAGGTCCATCCCCTCCAGCACGGTCACGAACTCGGGCAGGGTGAGGTCGCGCAGGTGGTCGTACTGCCACGGGGTGCCGTCGAGCACCTTGTTCTGCCAGCACGAGACGAGCCGGGTGTAGGGGTTGCGCACGAACGCGAACGCCGCGTAGTCGCGACGCTTGCCGCTCGGCCAGGGCTGCATCTTGCCGCGGCGCATGTGGGCCTCGAGCTCGGGCCGGCTCGCCAGCGCCGCGGAGATCGAGCGGGTCGCCACCTTGGCGGTGCGGACGTAGATGAAGCGTCCCGGGTCGCTGACGGTCATCGCGTGGAGCTTGCCGGTGAGCGAGTCGGCCGCCCGCGGAGCAGTCATGGCCCCACCCTGGCACGGCGCGGGCAGCGGCACGAAGGTCAGCTGCCGGGCGGGATGATCTGGTAGTGGAAGACGGACCCGGCCGGGATGGTCTGCTGGGATGCCGCACACACCACGAGATTGATGAGGGCGCCGTTCTGGGTGGTCTCGCTGACCATGGTCGGCACCACGACGCCCGCGTTGTTCATCACCGGGTTGCCGCCCGCATCGGTGACGTGCCCGACGACCAGAGACCCGACCAGCCCGGACGGCGCGGGGTTGTAGAGGTCGAGGCCCACGGTCTTGCACTGGTCGGCCGCCACGACGATCGGGGAGCCGGTGGTGCGGGTCCGGAGTCCGTCGCGGGCGTTGAGATCGTGCAGCTTGAGACTGAAGTCCTTGACCTTCTTGGTCCCCACCGCGTTGTTGTGAAGCTTCTTCGCCGTCACGGCGCTGTTGGCCAGATGGCGCGTCTTGACCTCGCCGTTGCGGAGCACGGCCGCCGCGTAGGCGCCGCTCGACGTGGCGATCACCAGTGCCAGCAGGGAGATGAACAGGCTCGGGGTCAGGTGTCGGGAGATTCGGGACATGGGTGCTCCTCACTCGGGCCGAGGCACGCCCGGAACGGGCGTCCGGGACGCATGCTGCCGCCCTCTCGTCCGGCGCGCCAGACCCGCCCCGGCGTGAGCCCGCGCCGGGGGCGCGTCGCCGGGCAGAGATGGCGCGAGGCCGGTCCCGTCTCGGAACCGGCCTCAGCACTGTGTGAAGGGTGGGCGATACTGGGTTCGAACCAGTGACCTCTTCGGTGTGAACGAAGCGCGCTACCACTGCGCCAATCGCCCGCAGTTGGCGACCGCCGACTGTAGCAGCAGGGGGCGCCGAGGATCACATCGGGACACCCACCTCAGGGCGGGAGCCGCCGGGTCGAGGCGAGCCCGGCTCCGGGGCGTCTGATCGGTGACGGACCTCGCATGAGACCGCCCTCACAACCTCCTTGCCGCGCCGAGGGCGTGGGAGTTGACTCGTGACGTGGAGGCCCCCGCAGGCGACGGCCTGCCAGTCACCGGCTCAGGAGAAGGAGACTCGTCATGAGCACCCAGACACCGCAGGCCCAGCCCACCCCGTACGCCGCTCGGCTCGAGCTCGACTACCCCGAGCACCTCGATCGGCTGTCGTCGGCGTTCCGACTCATCTGGATCATCCCGATCGCCATCGTCTTCTCGCTGCTGTCAGCGTCGACGACCTCGACGGTGAAGGTGATCAACGAGACCGGCGACGTCGTGTCGCAGGTCAGCCAGAGCAGCGGCGGGATCGCCGGAGGGCTCTTCGGCGCCACCCTGGTGATGATCCTCTTCCGCCGGCGCTACCCGCGCTGGTGGTTCGACTTCGCCCTCGAGTTCACCCGGTTCTCGATCCGGCTGGGCGCCTACGCGGCACTGCTCACCGACCAGTACCCGTCCACGGTCGAGGAGCAGTCGGTCCATCTGGACCTCGACTACCCGGAGGTCGAGCGCGACCTCAACCGGTGGCTGCCGCTGGTGAAGTGGTTCCTCGCCATCCCCCACTACGTCGTGCTCTTCTTCCTCTTCATCGGAGCCCTCTTCAGTGTGGTGTTCGCATGGTTCGCCATCCTCTTCACGGGGCGCTACCCGCGCGGGCTGTTCGACTACGTCGTCGGGGTCGGCCGCTGGGCGCTGCGCGTCCAGGCCTACGCCACGCTGCTGCTCACCGACCGCTACCCGCCCTTCAGCCTGCGCTGAGCCCCCTCACATCCCCGGCAGCTCCGGCACCACCGAGCTGAGGCTCTGCACCCAGTCCCAGCCGCGGACGGCCAGCTGCGGCCACCCGTAGGCGCGGACGTACACCGTCACGGCCACGAGCACGGCCACCACGCCGAGCGCGGTCAGCAGCGCCCGGCGCCGGCGTACCGCCGGGTCCAGCTCGCGGGTCCTCTCCGCCGCCTCCCGGGCGCGGGCACGGACCCGCTTCACCCAACGGTCGGCCCAGTCGTACTCCAGCGACAGGATGCCCAGGCCGACCGCGATCCCGACGATCCCGGGCCCCGGCGTGACGAGCATGACTAGACCAGCGCCGACCACCACCACCCCGACGATGGTGACCACGACCTTGGTCACCAGACTGGTGAGCGGATTGCGATGCAAACGCTGATGAATGCGGTGGAATGCGTGGCGAATGCCGCTTTCTGATGCGGTTTCCGTCGCTTCGGGACCCTCGTCCACGCGCCCCTCCCACGCCGTCCGACCCCTCGGTGGCGCCTTTCGGCGCCTGGACAGGAGCCTAGCGGTCGACAAAACCGGTGGATCTGTCGACTTCTGCGTCATGCCTCCCGAGTTGCCCCGTTTCTTCACCGGAAGGCAAGTTCCCCACTCGGAGGTGCATCATGACGGAGACCACCGTCACCCAGGACATCACGCTCGACTGCGTGGACCTGACCGGCAACATCCGCCAGCTGGACGCCCAGCTCGCGTACGCCGCTCACGACCCGTTCGCGATCGAGATGACGTTCCGCACTCGTGCCGGCGACGTCCCGTGGGTCTTCCACCGTGAGCTGCTGCTGGCCGGCATCTCCGACCCCGCCGGCGAGGGCGACGTCCACATCTGGCCCAGCATCGACACCCAGGGCCGCGCGGTCGTCATCATCGAGCTGCACTCCAACTCCGGCTCGTTCGTCGCCCAGGCGCGCACGACCGAGGTCTACGACTTCCTCACCAGGTCGCTGGCCATGGTGCCGCTGGGCACCGAGGAGATCGACGTCGACGCGATGGTCGACTTCCTCCTCCCCGCCTCCTGAGCCAGCACGGCTGACCCGGCCGGCCGGTCAGGGGTCGAACCCCTCCGCCTCGCGCTCGCGCCACACACGCATCGCGTCGCGGGTCACCGGCCCCGGAGCCGCCAGCTCCCGGTCGTCCAACCGGTGCAGGCCCTGGACGTCACGGGTGGTCGAGACCAAGAGCACCTCGCTCGCCTTCCGCAGGATCTCGACCTCCTCGTCCACCTCCCGGGCCTCCGTCCACTCCAGGAGCAGCGCCCGGGTCACCCCCGACAGGCAGCCCGACGCCAGCGTCGGCGTCCGCAGCTCCCCGTCGACGACGTAGAACACGTTGCTGCCGGTGCCCTCGCACAGGTGGCCCGCGAGGTTGGCGAAGATCGCCTCCGTCGCCCCCCGCTCCTTGGCGTGGTGCAGGGCGACGACGTTCTCGGCGTACGACGTGGTCTTCAGGCCCGCCAGCGCCCCCCGCTCGTTGCGCGGCCACGGCACCGTCACCGCGCTCGTCGTCTCCGGGTAGGGCTCCATCGGCGCCGCCACCACCACCAGCGTCGGCGGCTCCTCGGCGTTGCGCCCCGACCCCAGCGGCGCCGACCCGTCGGTGTAGGTCACCCGCAGCCGCCCCAGCTCGATCTCCTGACCCTCCAGCACCGCCTCGATCCCGGTCCGGACGGCGTCCAGGTCGACCGGTGGCAACCTCAGCCCCTCCGCCGACAGCACCAACCGATCGAGGTGCCGGGTCAGCGCGAACGGCCGCCCCCCCACGATCTTGACCGCCTCGAACACCCCGTCGCCGACGGTGAACCCGTGGTCGGTCACGGCCACCGCCGGCTCCCCCGGGTCATCCAGCAGTCGGCCGTTCACCCACGCTCGCATAGCCGCAGCCTAGGGACCTGTCGGCGCCTCCGCGCCCCCGCCACACGCGTGACGGGGGTGATTTGGGAGGCGTCGCGGGCATCGGTTAGTGTTCTCTTCGCACTCCGGCACGCCCGGAGCGCAGGCGGACGTAGCTCAGTTGGTAGAGCGCAACCTTGCCAAGGTTGAGGTCGCGAGTTCGAGCCTCGTCGTCCGCTCGGAGCGGGTCTCGGCAGACCCACTTCCCCGGTGGGTTGGCCGAGAGGCGAGGCAACGGACTGCAAATCCGTATACACGGGTTCAAATCCCGTACCCACCTCGAAGCTCTTGAGGGCGATTGGCGCAGTGGTAGCGCGCTTCCTTGACACGGAAGAGGTCACTGGTTCAAACCCAGTATCGCCCACCAAGTCTTCCCAGGTCAGAGGCCCTTTCGAGGGCCTCTTTCCGTTTCCGGGAACATTCGGGGAACAAGAGAAGCGTACGTTTCCCGGTTCGACGCCCGGCAAAGGCGCTCGTGCTGAATCATCCGACGGCCTCCCTCAGCCGGTCCCGAACCCACTCGTACGCTGCAGCCCCGTCGCGATCGGGGACAGCGACACGCACCCCGGGTGGGTGCCCCATAAGCCGAGTGACAAGATCGCGAAGCGCGTCGTTGTACGCCCGCTGGCGGGGCCGCCCTCGAGGCCCGAACCCAGCCGCTGCCTTATGGGCGAAGTCGCGGTCCGCCTTTGGCGACCACTTGCGGCGGCCTGTGTGCGCTTGACAATCATTCGCGGCGATATGTGCCGGTGAGCGGCCTCGACGATGAACCCGCGAGGAGCCTGCCGGGCCCGTTCCCGATAGTGAGCCTGGCGTTCCAATGACCAGCTCCGAGTAGGCACCGAGGGTCAGCCCAGAGCCCACCCTCCTGCGGGACTCTGCAGCGGCGGCCAAGGCGAGAGTCCCGGCACGACCTTGCGCGACATAGGCTGAGGGTGTGGGGCATGGGGTTCTCGGGATTGGCCGGCCTTCCGGCTGCTCAGGTTCGTCCCAGTGGGGGCATTCCTCTCAGATGGTCGAACGTGCGTGCCCGCTCCGGCTCCCATTCTTCGGGAAAGGAACGGCCATGAAACCCTCGATTCGAGCCCTTAGAAGCATCCTCGTGGCTCTCGCGCTCGTGGGGTCGATGATCGCTGCGGGCGCACCGGCCGCCGCCGGCGGCCCCGGACCACAACAGGCGTTCCTCTCGCACTTGGCGAACACCGAGCGCACCGTGACCGCCGCCCAGGCGAAGCTCGACGCCCTGAGCCCCGCGATCGTGGGAAAGGCGCACGCACTCGCGGCACAATCCGCAGCGCTGGCCACCGCGACCGCCTCCTTGAGCGACGCCGACCTGGTCGAGCTGTCGTCCACCGAGGTCAACGCCCGAGTCGCCGCCCTCTCGGCCGCGATCTCGGACCTGGTCTCCGATCCCCGTTTGGCGCAGATCCTGACCACCGACCAGCTGACCGCGGTCACGGCAAGCCTGGCCACAGCGCAGACGGCTCTCCAGGTCGCTTCGGAGGAGCTCACCAGGTTGCCGGTTCTGTGGAACACCCTGGGCTCGCTGGCGGAAGTCGAGTCCAGCGCCGTGGGCGAGCCGGGCACGCTGACGATCGCGGGCGCCGAGTTCGTCGCCGGCCGGTTCGGCGGCGGAGTGTCCATTCCGCCGAGCCGGGCCGACCAGAGCCAGCAGCTCCGCTTCGAGTACTCAATCACCCCGGAGGGGACGATCGAGCTCTGGTTCGAGCAGGAGGGCTACAACACCAACGGCGGCGCACCCGACGACGAGCGCTTCCACTCCTTCTGGAGTCCGGACATTCGTCCGTACGAGACCCGCGGCGCCTCACTGCTGACCTACCAGGTGCCCGGGGAGGGCTGGCACTTCGACATCTGGGACGGCACGAACTACGTCCGCAACACCACCACCCCCAACATCACCTCCGGCGAATGGCACCACCTCGCCTTCACCTGGTCCTCGGCAGGCGACTACACCGAGGTCTATCTCGACGGCACGCTGTTGAACAGGACAAACAGCACCTTCGAGGTCGCGCCTGCCTACCTGCCGATGCAGTTCGGGTTTGACTGGGACGACAACGACCGCGGAGCGACGTCGGTCCTCGACAACCTCAAGATCTGGTCCGTCGCGAAGACCGACTTCTCGGATCGATTCACCGAGTAGCCGGCACCGACTACTGATCCCTGCCCGGCGGTGAGCTCACCGACGGGCAGGGCGACCCAGGGAGGGCGTCGAGCCTGACCCGGACGACCCCGAACCGCGGGTGTGCTCCGACGTAGCCGAGCCTGGGCCTAGAGAGACCTCGTCGCACCGGGCACTACGCCCCCTGCCGCGAGGAGTGATATCCGTGCATAGGTCCAAGCTCTACATCCCCAGCCTGGTTCTGTTGGCCGCGATGGCCACGGCCGGGTGCAGCACCGAATCAGAGAACCGTGCAGCTACCCCAGCTCCCACGCCTCCGTCCAGCCCGAGCACACCCGCCGGCACACCTACGCCCACAGACGAGGCACCGTCACCGTCTGAGGATCCAACCCCTGAATCTGCAGGCGCCGCCGGTGGCCCCCTGGATGCGGTATCGGCCATCGAAACGGCCGCGAGCATCGTCCCGGGCGATGTGGTGGCCGGCGGACGCACCAGCGAAGAGGGCACCAAGGTCTGGTACGTCACTGTCCGTGGCGATGATCGCACGCGTGGGACCGAGGTCTACTTGGACCGCAGCACCGGCGACGTGGTCAAGCAACAGCCCGAGGTCCTCCAGCCCGCCGCCCGTGGCGAACTGCCCCAGGTCTCCGCGCGACAAGCCCTCGACACTGCCTTGCGGTCAGCACCGGGCGCCAGCGTGGTCGAGTTCGACCTGGAACGCGAGGACGGCACCAGGGTCTGGTACGTGTTCCTTCGCGGCGATGTCGGCGGGCAGCAAGAGGTCTACATCGACGCCAACTCCGGCTCGGTCATCGGCACCGGCCGCGGCTAGCCGACCCACACCCTCACCTGGCATTGAAGGTAGGTGAAGACCACGACGCGAAGAAGCCGCTCCGATACCGACCCACCGACTTTCGCCTCCCCAGAAGGAGAACCCCATGTTCCCCACTACCCGGATCTCAACCCTCCTCGGCTCCCTCGCGCTCATCGTGTCGGGCACCGTGCTCGCCGCCCCACCAGCCCAGGCTGATGCCGAACGTCTCGGCGCCTGCGGTCGCGGCACCTACGACTTCAGCGTCGATCGCGACGGCGGCCGGTTCGAAGTCGAGCTCAGCCTCGACGGCGTGGCACCGAACAGCAAGTGGAAGGTCGCCCTGCGCCAAGACGACAAAGCCTTCTACAAGAAGGTCATCCGCGTGGACGAGGACGGCGACCGAGACATCGTCCGGTTTCGAGGCAACACCCCGGGCACCGACACCTTCAAGCTCAGAGCCAAGCAAGTCAACGGGTCAACCGTCTGCAAGGCACGCATCGTGGTGAGCTGACCCGCTCACAGCAGACGGCCCCAGCACCCGAAGCCCGGGGCTGCGACGCCCGGTCGGCCACCCACAGGCATCCGGTGGCTGGCCGGGCCCTTCCCCGCTCCCGACGAGCCCCACAACACCAGCGGTCACAGTTCGACGACGCCGATAGCAACCTCGAGCCGGAGCCACCGGGGTCAGGCGGACAGGCGGACGCGCCAGACATCCGCACCCCGAGTCCCCACCGCTCCCCGAAACCCGTCCGACCGAGCCCAGCGAAGGTCCCGCCTGTCGAACCAGGACTGGCCGCGCTCACCGTGTCGGCGGCGAGGGAAGCCGCCGTCCCGCTGAGGTGCGGATGCGGGACGGCTCCGGAAAGCGGATCGTCGCGCGGGACGCGCTCCAGTCAGGATCGGCTTGTGGTGATGTGGGCCCGCGGCTTATGGGAGGAGGTCCCAGTACTGCTTGCGGGCTGGCATGGCGTGGATGACCATTTCGTCGTCGCTCTCGAAGATCAAGACGACGGTCTCGAGCAGGCGCGCTTGGGTGTCGAAGCCGAGACGCAGCTCGCGGTGCGGCCAGTTTCCCTCCTCGTCGAGGGGTTCGATCCAGAGTGGCCAGTCGGCTGCTTGGACAGCGTCTTCTGGGAGTACCCCGTGCTTGAGTGCGCTGTCGTGGACCTTCACGCCGCGAAGCCGGCCAGGGCCCTGCGGATCGCTTCGGATCGCGAGATCTTCTCGCGCTCGGCGATCGCGTCAACCGCGGCAAGCTCCTCAGCGGTGAGGCGTACCGCGACGACCTGCATCGGCTCGGCGCCACGGCCGGGCCGCCCACGCCCCCGCCGCTTCATCTCCTCGACGTCGTAGCCGGCTTCGGCCTCGTCCGCCCACTGCTGGATCTGCTCTTCGCTGACCATGGCAATATCGTATGACGAAAACAGGCTTGACGGGTAGCGCCGACGGGATCGCGGGTGTGCGGCCCCCGATTCTCGGTCCAGTTCTTGTGAGAATGCCATTCACAAGTGAGAGGACGGGTGCGGGTCACTCCGCGTGCCGATCCCCGCACGGTCACGCTCCGCGTGACCATCCTCATCTGGGTCGAGCGCTACAGATCCAGGAGCAGGGCGATCGTTTCGCGGACTTCCCCGAGCACGACTGGGCCCACGTTGCCAGTGCACTCCTGCACGCGCGTCGTGGCGACGGAGCGCAGGTGCTGGCACTGTGCGGACGAAGATGCTGCGAGACGGTTTTCCTCGTCCGGGTCGATGATGACTTCGGCGGCACTTCGCCGAATGGTTCGAGTTAGTGGCACGACTTGAACGACGTTCGGTTTCCCACTGAGAACCCGCCCCGCTGTGACGACGATGGCCAGCCGACGGAGTCCGGCCTCGCTCCCAACTGGCACCCCGAGATCGAGCTCGACGACGTCACCCGGCTTCAGCATCCAGCCAAGCCGTCTCTTCGTCGTTGAGATCCGCCGCAAGGTCGCGCGCCATGGCATCTTGACGAAGCGCCCGGATCGCACTGCTGACGGTCTCATCGATCGTCTCGTGGCGTTCGGCCGCCAATCGAGTCACTCGAGCGTGGGTGTCTCTGCTGATGCGAATCGTCGTCGTCTCGGCCATGTGCCCAGCCTACCTCTTGTAGACAGATTCATCTACAGCCGCATCCAGTGCGTGCGCGCGCCCCGCGCTCCGCGTGCCGATCGGTCATTGGCGATAGGCGTCTCGACGGTGGACCACCGAGACGACCTCGATGACGAGGCGACGTTCGAGGATCCGGTAGAGGACGCGGTACTCGCCTCGCCGTGCTGACCACAGGGGCGCCAACGGTTCGCGTAAGGGCTTGCCGACACGGTGAGGATCGGTGCGCAGCGGGCCAGCAATGAACTCGAAGGCGGCCGCGGCGACCGTTTCGGGCAACAACTCCTCGAGGGCTCGTCTTGCGCTCCGGGTCAGGACGACGTCGTAGCCGCCGTCCTCGCCGGGGTTCGTACTCAAGATTGGAGGCGTCCGCGCCGCAGCATCGCCGACCGGACCTCATCCAGGGGCGAGGTGAGCCCGGCGTCGAGGTCGTCGAGCCCCTCCTTCAGGGCCTGCACCTCCTCGGCGCGGCTGAGGACGTCGACGGTCTCCAGCAGGGCGTCGTAGTCCTCAGCACTGAGCACCACGACGGCCCGGTCACCGTTGCGGGTGACCTCGAACCGCTCGTGGGTGGTCACCGCGGACTCCACGAGCTTGGACAGGTTCGCTCGGGCATCAGCCAGCGAGAGTGTCGTCATGTACAGAATTCTAGCGTGGCCAGTCTTCTTGTGTCAGTAGACGATCGTCACGCGGAGCGTGACCAGTACGGGATCCCCATTCGGTGACGATGAGGATCTCGGCCTCGACGTCGTGAGGCGTGATGGCCGTGACCGTGAGCCGTTCCTGCAACGGCGTACAGGCGCAGCGCTGATGGCAGCGCCGACGATGGCCGGTTGCCACGACTGCGGTGGTGCGTGCACCCCGATGTCTCGCGGTTCCTGACCGAAGGGTGAAGCGCGTTGACACTGACGCACCCGACGGTGACGCCGGCGCACTGGGCCACGCCGAGCCCCGCCGGGTGGGACCCAGTCAGCTGAGTTCGGCGATCAGCTCCGCCTTGGTCATCGCGTTGCGGCCGGTGACGTCGCGAGAGCGTGCGAGCACCAGCAGCTCCTGACGGGTCTTCGACGCCAGATCGCCCGATGGCGTACTTGCCGACGCTGCGGTCGGGGGAGACGTCGAGGGCGTGGCGGATGATTTCGCCGTGGTGGCCGACTTCGAAGTCGACTTCTTGGTCGTCTTTCGTGTCGTGGCAGGGGCCTGCTTTGCCACCGAGGTGCTGGAAGGCGACTTCCGGGACGGCGTCGGGGCCGGCTTGGCCTTCGTCGCGGCCTTGGAGGTCGACTTGCGAGCCGGTGAGGTCTTGGTTTGCTTCGCGGCTGTGTTCGACTTCTCAGCAGCGTCTCCGGGCGGGAGTACGTCGTGGGCAATCTTGCCCGGCATCTCCGCGACCTGCTGCGCCTTCTTTGCCATCCGCTTGGCGGCCTTCTGTATCTGCTTCGCCGCAGACTCCGCGACCGCGACCGATTCTTCGAGCCGACCCTCGAGCTTCTTGATTCGCTTGTCCACCTTGGCGGCCTTGGCCTTGACGACGGACTTCTGCTTCTTGGACGACTTCTCCTTCGCGACGGGCTTCGACTTCCCGCTCGACTTCGCCTTGGCCATGGTCCCTCCCTGGGATCGTGAGTGAGCCCTAGCATGCCCGTTCACCGGTGATGCACGTAGTGGCCGACTTGATTCCCCGCACCGCCCGCGACGACCCACCCCTGAACTTCCCCTTCGTCGCCCAAGGATCCGCAGGTTTCGCCACCTCGCATCGCAGCTGTGGTTGCGGAGCGTGACCGGTACGGGATCCCGTTCCGATCGATCCTCGACTCGGGTCGAGGGAGCGTCGTCGTCATGGCTCGCGGGACACGTCGGGGTCTCCGTGCCACATTCGGCGCTCCGGCGGAGTGTCATCCTGCCAGTCCTCGGGCACACCGTGGTCAATGAATCCGGCCCGGGCGTACGCGCGGATCGCGGCGATGTTGTCGTCGCGCACCATCAGGAGTGTCTGCCGCCCCCGAGCCGCCGCCCACGCGACCACCTCGTCGATGAGTCGCTGGGCCAGACCGGTACCGCGATGACTGGGAGCGACCCACATCGAGATCAACTCAACCGCCTGCCCCGCCTCCACACCCGAAGCCACGCCGACCGGCCCCTCGCCGCTGCGTGCGACCACCGTGAACGGCACGTCAGTCAACCGTGCCCGCCAGCGGGTCTCTGCAGCGTCCACCCAGTCGGCGTGACGAGCGCTGAAGGCGCGCGGGGCGTCACTCAGCGCTGCGAGCCGCACTTCGCGGAACTCGCGCCAGTTCTCAGGGCCGATCCGGACCAACTCGACAGCGTGCACGATCAGGATGCTAACCGCGGCGAAGTCGCAAACGGCGGCGGCCGATCACCGATTCGGATGTGAGGCCTTGACGCCGACACGCGGCGATAGGACGCACTTGGAGTTGACCTGCCCGACCAGGAAGGTTCCAGTGCCGGCGGCTGAGTGACTGTCTTCAGCGGAAGGCTGAACACCATGCCCCAACGCCTCCCGCCCGAGATCGTGCATATGGCAGCAAGTCAAGCATGCGACGGGGAGCTAGGCTGTGTATTCCGGGGGCTAGTGTCATGCGTCGTTAATTGCTAGAGGGTTCTAGTTTCTGAAATCATGGGGGCATGGCGAATCGTCCTGCTCCGGCGTTGGTGCTTCGTGATGGTGATCGTGCCGAGCTTGAGCGGTGGACCCGCTCGAACCGGTTCGGGGCCTCGGCGGCGAAGCGGGCGCGGATCGTGCTGCTGGCCGCGGAAGGTGTTGCGAACACGCGGATCGCGGAGTTGAGCGACGCGACCGTGACGACCGTGCTGAACTGGCGTGGTCGGTATGAGGACCGCGGGATCGCCGGTCTGCGTGACGCGCCCCGGCCCGGTCGGCCGCGCACCCTGGACCACCGGGCGATCGTGGCCGAGACGTTGAAGCCGCCGCCGAAGAAGCTGGGTGTGACGCACTGGTCGAGCCGGCTGCTGGCCGCCCGGCTCAAGGTGAGCCCGTCGGCGATCCAACGGGCCTGGCGCGCCTACGGGGTCAAGCCGTGGAAGGCGGAATCGTTCCGGTTCTCCACCGACCCTCAGCTGGTCGGGAAGGTCACCGACATCTGCGGGCTGTACCTGGCCCCACCCGAGAACGCGATCGTGTTGTGCGTGGACGAGAAGTCCCAGATTCAGGCGCTGGACCGCACCGTGCCGATCCTGCCCATGCAGGAGGGGCGGATCGAACGCCGCTCGCACGACTACTACCGCCACGGCACCACGACCCTGTTCGCCGCGCTCGACATCGCGACCGGTCAGGTCACCGCCGCGTTGAAGCCGCGGCACCGCCACCAGGAGTTCCTGGCGTTCCTGAAGCAGCTCGAACGCACATACCGCGATGTGGTCGACGACGACGGAGTGCCGGTCGACCTGCACCTGGTGATGGACAACTACGCAGCGCACAAGCATCCGAACGTGAAGGCGTGGCTGGCCAACAACCCGCGGTTCGTCGTGCATTTCACCCCGACCCACGCGTCCTGGATGAACCTCGTCGAGGTCTGGTTCGGGATCGTCGAGCGGCAGGCCATCCGCCGCGGGGTCTTCACGTCGGTCAAGGACCTCAACGCCAAGATCCGCGGCTTCATCGACGGGTGGAACGACCGCGCTCACCCGTTCGTGTGGACCAAGACTGCCGACCAAATCCTCGCGAAAGCCAACCGTCCAACAACTTCAAATCCGCGGCACTAGCGTCTGGTGCGGCCGGGCAGCGGAGCGCCTTCAAGGAAGGCCGCGTACTCCTGCCTTACGTCGTCATCTACGAGGGGCTGCTCGAGCGAGTAGCGTGCATCTGTTCGATCACGCTTCGGTCCTGAAAGCCAGAACTCCTCGCCCGTCGAAGAATCGTAGAAATTCGAGTCCGAGTTCGCCCGTGCCGTCCCCGACAGTCGCTTGAGTGTCCTGCCGTGGACATAGGCAGTCCGCCAAGTGCGCGTGAACTTCACCCCGGCGATCCATGCTGGTCCCTGATCGCGGTCGTATCCAGACTTCAGTTGGAGGTACATCACACGCTCGGGCACACCGCATTGTAGAAGCCGCCACTCCGTCGCGGCGGGCGATTCCTCACCGACGCTCTCCGTGCGACTCCCGATGAGCGCCCGGCACGCGGCGGTAGGACATGGCCGCCTTCGCGGCGGTTAGACGCAGCTGTGCGGGCTCTGGTCAGCTGCGCTGGCGGCGCTGATCAGGGTCCTATCGCCAATCGAAGTACTCCCGGTGGATGTGCCTCGATTGGACCCCGTGTTGACGCAGGCCGACTTGGAGGTCACGCAACATCGTCTCGGGGCCGCAGAGGAAGACGGAGAGGTTCGCTGGCTGTGCGGTCGCCGCGGTGATGATCCGGTCGGCGGTGAGACGACCATCGACGGCGGAGTTGACGAGGTGAACCCGGACGTTGTCCGTGGTCGATCCGATGGCGGTGAGCTCCTCGGCGAACGGTGCTGTTCCCCCAGTGAAGGCGTAGTAGAGATCCACATTGCCCGGAGGCGGGTGGTCCGCGAGTGCGCGCATCCAGCTGAGGAAGGGGGCGATACCGACGCCTCCGGCGATCCAGACCTGGTCCCTGGTTCCCTTGGCGTGGTTGAAGCGACCGTGGGGACCGCCGATCACCGCAGGCATCCCCGGTTCGAGGAGGTTGCGCAAGGACGACGTGTAGTCACCCAACGCCTTGACGGTGACTCGGACGACCCGTTCGGTGGGTGCGCTGGCGATCGTGAACGGGTGTCGATGCCAGCCATCCTTGGCTTCGATGTAGACCAAGGCGAACTGGCCCGGGACGAAGGAGACCGGTCGACCAAGAGGCCGCAGCGTGATCTCGACGAGTCCATCTCCCGCCGGTGTGATCTTGTCGACTTCGTAGTCGTGCAGGGATCGGAAGAAGCGGGCCAGCAGCTCTCGGTAGACGTAGAACGCGATGCCGATGCCGCCGATCACGACGTACGACCAGCGCAGCAGCGGTGACTTCGGGAACGGTGAGCCATCGAGCAGTCCGTGCGCGAACCCGGCTGCGACGAAGATCCCGGTGAGGCGGTGGACCTGGCGCCAGCGGTCGTAGCCACCGAAGATCTTTCGGACCTCGCGGATCACTGGTGCGTCCTTGAGGACCTTGATCGAGCCTCGCAGAGGCCGAGGGACGACCGACTGCCAGCGCGGGAGAATGGCCCACAGTGCCAACGTGACCATTCCCCCGGCCCCGATGGCGCCGAGCTGGCCGCCCCAACGCGACTGGATCGGGCTCGACGACAACGGGATGTGAGCCGCCAGCAGCACCAGGCCGGCTATCGCCATCCGCCGGTGCCAGATCGCCGCACGGTCGATGCCGTCGAACCATTCCTCGACCCACGGCAGGGAGCTGATCAGGACCAGTGCAGCAGACAGCAGCAGGATGGAGACTGCTCCCACCAACTGCCCGACATACGCGCTGGCTGGTTCCCCGGACGGGCGTGCGAACGCCCACAGCACGACGTAGCCGATGAGCAGTCCAACGATCGAGACCGGGCCGAGATTGCGCGCGGAGGTGACCTGTCGCAGTTCCATCCCCCGACGCTAGTGCGCCGGCGAACCGACCTGCGCACGACAACGCCCCAACGACGCCGACGCTGCACATCCGTCGGCCGGACGCCACGACCACCGTCCGCTCATCGGCGCCAGTCCGCGCCCGATCGCGGCGGTTGGACATGGCCGCCTTCGCGGCGAATAGACGCACCTTCAAGTCCGCGATTGGAGGTCCGCCACGAGCGGACGTGGTGTGAGCGAATAGCTCCTGGCGGGAGCAGACCAGCGCAGGTTCGCGTCAGGGCAGAGCACCGGATGCTGGTTGATGAAGTCAACGGCCGCGCTTGGGCCGAGATCGCACGAGGCACGCGCATTCATTGGCGCGTGTTGGGGAACGTTGGGGAAGCCACGACTGAGCCCACCTTCGCGCGCATGCACGAGCTCTATCCATGCGATCGGCCTCTATCCATGCGATCGGCGGCTCCTACCGTTTCCGCACGACGGTGAAGGGCGGTGGTCAGCCCGACGTGGCGTGATCCCCGTGGAGTGGTCCAGCTGATGTGAGAGTCCCAGAGCCCATGATTGGGCGAGGAGGATGATCACGATGAAGCGTCACCGGCATACCCCTGAGCAGGTGGTCCGCAAGCTTGCCGAGGGTGAGCGGATCCTCAACGGCGGAGGCGACCTGGCTACTGTTCTGCGGACTCTGGAGATCTCCGAGGCGACCTGGAACAGGTGGCGGGCGCAGTACGGCGGGATGAAGGCGTCGGAGGCGAAGCGGCTCAAGGAGCTCGAGGCCGAGAACGCCCGGCTGAAGAAGCTGGTCGCGAATCAGGCCCTGGACATCGACATGCTCAAGGAGCTGGCGGAGGGAAACTTCTGACCCCGGACCGTCGCCGCAGGGCCGCAGGCCATCTGCAGCAGCGGTTCGGGGTTTCCCAACGACGAGCCTGCCGGGTCATTGGCACGCATCGATCGACGTGTCGGCTTCCGGGCCGGCCACGGCCCGATGAGGAGGCCCGGCTTCGTGCCGAGCTGCGACGGATCGCGAGGAAGCATCCGCGGTGGGGCTGGCGGATGGCCTACCGGCTGCTGCGTCGCGATACGAGCAAGCCCTGGACGACGGTCAACCACAAGCGCGTCCAGCGGTTGTGGCGCGAGGAAGGGCTCCGTCGCCCGGTCCGGACCCGCAAGCGTCGCCGCAGGCGCACCGAGGACTCCCAACGGCTCCGCGCCGTCCACCCCAACCACGTGTGGGCCATCGACTTCCAGTTCGACTCCACCAACGACGGCCGTCAGCTGAAGTCCCTCCACGTGGTCGACGAGCACACCCGCGAGGCCCTGGCGATGCGGGTGGGTCGCTCCTGCACCGCCGATGAGGTCGTCGAGACCATCACCGCCCTGGTCGCCCTCCGCGGTGCGCCCGTGCACCTGCGGATGGACAACGGCCCGGAGATGATCGCCTGGGCGATCCGCGACTACTGCCGACTGGCCGGCGTCCGGACCACCTACATCGAACCCGGCTCCCCGTGGGAGAACCCCTTCGTGGAGTCCTTCAACAGCCGGGCCCGCGACGAGCACTTCAACGTCGAGGAGTTCGCTACCCTGCACGAAGCCCAGGTCCTCACCGAGGCCTGGCGAACCGAGTACAACACCTACCGGCCGCACTCCTCGCTGGGGGACCTCACCCCCGCCGAGTACGCAGCCACCTGGACCAGCCCAACCCAACCAGCACTCTCATAACGGGTGGACCAGTTCATGGGGTCCCGCCAGACGCATGCCCGCGTGGCCCAAACGGAATCAGTGTTGAGCGGGTGCGGCCGCGCCCCTAGCCGTGGGGCGTGACGCTATCGGCGTTGGGATGTCGTTCATCGCGTTCGTGAGGCCTCACGAACGTCGTGTTGTCGGCGGGCCGGATAGGTTCTGCGGGTATCAGGTGTGCATCGCGCGCAGGAGCAGCACCACGCCGCGCGCCGTGTCGAGGTTGGCCGCGACGGCGACGACGGCCAGCCCCCATAGCGGTAGGCCGCTGATCGCCGCCAGGGCGAAGATCAGCAACCGGACCTCGCGCCGGAAGAGCAACCGCACGTCGGTGTCGCGCCCCACCGCGTGTATGTAGGAGATCAGCAGGCAGCCGCACCCGGCGGCGAACCCCCAGGCCCAGGCGGTCTCCGTGTGGCCGGCGCCGATGACCAGGCCGACCACCACGGCGAGGTCGGCGTAGCGGTCCAGCAGCGTGTCCAGCGCGGCGCCGCGGCGCGAGGCCCGGCCGCTTACTCGCGCTAGCTCGCCGTCGACGCCGTCAAGGGCGGAGCCGAGCAGGACGCCGAGCCCGCCCGCGGCCATCGCCCACCGGTCGCCCACCGCGATCAGGCCGGACGCGACGAGCGTGGTGGCGAAGGCCAGCAACGTGGCCAGGTGCGGGCTGAGCCCGGTTCGCAGCAGCTGGCGGGTCAGGGGCCCCGAGATCCGCCGGTTGACGGTCCGGGCGATGATCTGGTCGGTGGGCTTGGGCCCGTACCGATGCCACATCACCCGCTCCAGGGCCCGCACTCCATCGGGGGTGTCGATGGCCGCCCAGAGCCCGGTGAAGTCGCAGGTGGTCATCTCGAAGCCGTGGTCGAGCATCCGCCGCCGCACGGCCGCCCACGGCATCGCCGGTGCGTCGGCGGTCGCGGTTAGGACGTCGGCGACGTGGACGGAGCTGAGGCCTGCGTCGACCGCGGCGTACTCCTTCAGGTCGGCGGCCAGCTCGAGCAGTCGGCCGTCGGCCGCGGTCCGCACCCGGACGGGGGGCACCCCTCCCAGGCCGCCCACCTGGCGCTGCGGGTCACGGTCGACGGCCAGCACGTTGCGACCCGGTGCGGCCATCAGCCGCCGTACGTCGTCGGCCTCGAACACGTGGTCGCCCATGACGACCAGGCACCGGTCCTCGTCGACCTGGTGGAGGCCGGCCAGCACCGAGGTCGACGTGCCCTGCTGCCAGTCCGGGTTGACCACCAGTTCAACCGGGAGGCCGTGGGAGTGGATGGTCGCCGCCACGTCCTGGCTTCGGTAGCCGGCCACCACCACGATCCGGGTCACTCCCGCCTCGCCCAGCACCTTGACCGTGCGGTCGAGCAGGGTCACGCCGCCCACCCGCCGCAGCACCGTCGGCTGGAGTGAGCGGGACCGGTGCTTCGACTCCGCGGTCACCACCACCGCGCTCGTCGCCAGTGGCTGGGGATCGGTCTCCGGGCGCGGGTCCATGGCTCGCAGTATGCGTCAGCACGCTCGTGCGCGCGCCGGGGCTCGGCTGCGGGGAGCCCTTCCGCCCCTGAAGCCCTATCCGAGAGGCCGTACGGGAACGCTACCGCGCAAGATTGGCAGCGTCATGGTGACGTGCAAAGGCGGCGGATAGACACGGCCGCGGGCGCACGCCACGCGGCGATAGGACGCGGGCTCAACTCGAGCCGGTTCGCTGCAAGGCCGGTACGTTGCCCGGGTGGCACCACAGTCCCTTCCAGCAGACTTGACTGATGACGACGCCCTCTCTCTTTGGGTCGGACGCGTCGCACGGACCCACGCCCTCCTCGAGTACAGCGTGGACAACGTTCGCCGCCTTCTGGCGCGCCGGGAGGGCGAGGTCCCTCAGAGCACGTCGGTAAAGGGCTTCGACCAGCTCGCCAGGGAGTGCAGCGAGCGGCTCCGACGGTCGAATGTGGACCCAAGCATCGTGGCCGCGGGAGAGGTCGCCCTGAGGGCAGCGCGGCAAGCCACTGCCGAACGCAATCGGGTCGTGCACGACATGTGGCTGCCAGCTGAGCCGGTAGATGACTCGGGCCGACCCCGCTGGAACACCTTCCGCAGATCCGACGACTTGCGCGAAAGCTACAACTCGGCGAATGCCCAGGACCTGGACATGATTGTCGACGTACACAATGTGCTGTTGAGGACTCGGGTTCGAGTCTCTGGGCTCTTCATGGCACTCCATGCGATCTGGCCAGCGGATTCACCTGAGCCAAAGGGACCCGTCGGATACGACATGACGAGGTACACGCGGATGATGATGGACCGCTTCACCCTCCACGCGAACGGGGACGTCGAAGTCAGCTGAGTGACATCTGGCCGCGGGCGCCCGCCACGCGGTATGACACGGCCGCGTGCGCACGCTACGCGGCGCTGTGACACGGCCGCGTGCGCACGCTACGCGGCGCTGTGACACGGCCGCGTGCGCACG
>CAWKBY010000003.1:0-833498 GCA_963848025.1 uncultured Actinomycetota bacterium | reverse complement strand
ATCTCGCCGCGGGCGAGGAGTTCATCGAACACCTCGCCAGGCGCGGTGCCCGTCCGCATCCGCACCGACAGCTCGGCATAGCGAGGGTCCTTGAAGCGGCGTACGCCGTCGAGCTGTTGCACCCGATCCGGTGCGTATCTGATCGCCAGATCCAGGACCCCGCCACGGCCGACGGCGGGGAGCTGATGGCGGTCGCCGACCAGCATCACGAGTGCCTTGGTCTCGTCGGCCAGGCGGAGTAGCGCGCGGGCAGTGTCCTGGTCGACCATGCCCGCCTCGTCGACGACGAGCAGGTCGCCTCGACGTAGTCGGGCGCTGACGTCGGGCACGGAGTCGACTCGACTCCACCGACCGTCCTCGTCCCAGCGGAAGCCGTGCTGGTGGAGCAGCCAGGCTGCGGAGTACGACGCCGCGCCGATCGCGCCCTGTGCGACCTGGGCCGCCTTGAGCGTCGGGGTGACCACGACCATCCGACGGCCGGCCGCGATCGCCCGCTCCCGGGTGGCGGCCAGACGGGCGGTCTTGCCAGCCCCGGCCGCGCCCTCGATGACGGTGATCGCTTGGCCTCGGCGCGAGTCGATGGCGGTCGACGATCTCGTACTCAACGGCCAACACCTCCATCGACGTGAACGAACGCACGTGCTCGGGCTCGTCGGATCGGCCGAGTAGCGGCCGCGACGCCGCGATGACGCGAGCGGTCAGATCCTCGGCCAGTTCACGGCGCACGGACGCGTCGACCACGCCTCCGCTCGCGGCGATGATCCGCTCGACCTCACCCCGGGCGTCGGCCGCGTTCCACGCCGAGCGACGTGAGCCCAGCCGGACGAGAGCCAGCTCGACGACACCGTCGCGGTCGATGGCACCCGTCCGCAGCGCGAATAGCGGAGCGTTTGGCGCCGGCGAGACGTAGCCGAGCTCGTGCAGCTCCTCGATCCACCGCTGCCGCAGTTCCTCACCGCTGGTCGGCACGACCTTGTCGGGCCGCGCGTCGGCCCACGCTCGCCGATCCCATGCCTGCCGCAGCGCCGGCCCGGGCTCCTCGCCGGGATGTTCGGAGCGCCACTCGGCCTCGTAGGTGTCGACGTTCGCCTCGATCTGCTTCGCGCGTGCGCTGAACGCTCCCGTGTACGGCGCCAGCTCGACGACCTCGCCGGTCTCAGCGTCCAGCGTGAACCCGTCGTCTCGCCAGCGCCTCGCGGAACCCCGGGTTGGTCATCACCGCCGCGTGCCCGATCCCGTTGATCGCCTCCAGGCTGTCGCGAACGCCGACCGTGTGCAGCCCGCGCCACTTCCCGTCAGCGAAGACCCGGGCGTTGATCTGGAGATGCAGGTGCCGATGAGGGTCGCCTGCCCGCGAGGTGAAATGGCGTACGACGGCCGCCTCGATCTGCTCGACCGGCACCTGCACCTGCCGATCGCGCGGCCCGACGCGCGTCGTCGCGTGACTCGCGAGCCACCCGATGATCTCCTCGGCCGCAGCCATCTGCGCCGCGTCGTATGCCTCGGCGATCTCGGGGTGCAGGGCTGCCGCGAGCGACCAGGTCTTCGGCCCGTTCACGGTGACCTCGACGAACCGGACGCCCTTGTCGTCCTTCCGCAACCGCCCCTTCGCGAGGCCGGTGTCGACGTCGTAGCCGGCGACCCATCGCTCGTAGGTCTCGCCGTCCATGTCGGCGCGGCGCTCGACCCGGACCAGTTGGTCGAGGTTGTCGAGACCCGCCGCGAAGTGCATCGCGACCCCGCTGCCCTCGGCGAGGTAGTAGTCGTCCGCCCGGGACCGATCGGCCTCGACGTAGTGTCGAGCGGCGGCTGCTGCGCCGCGGTAGATCTTCATGCCGCCATGCATCGAAATCACCTCCGTCAACAACCATCAACAACCGTGAAACCGCAGGTCAGCGGCCACATCGGCGCCCGTCCCACTACGAAACTTCGTAGCATGCGTGCCGCTTGTTGAGGCGGGTGAGAAGGGCGATCGGGAGGGTAGATCTGGGAGCCGTCGATGGTCGTCAGTGGGTGCTGAGGGACGGGCTGTTGTGGAAGGCGAGAGGCGAGAGGCAGAAGGCAGGGGGCATCCGAAGGCTGGGTGGGGTAGAAGTCCGGCGATGAGTCGGCCCCTGCTGGCAGGATCGACATCAACAGGCCGCTGTGCGCTGGTGACCACTCCGACCCGATCGACGACTGAGAAGATTCGATAGTGAGACTCAACCTGAAGGCTGTTGAGGAGCGTGTCGCTCCCCTGGGGGGCCGCGAGTCGTACGACCGCGAGTTCATCTTCGATCTGCTCTTGGCGTACGGAAAGCCCCAAGGCAACGTCACGCGGCTGCGCAACGGCTCGCTCAGCGTCGCCGACGACAAGACGACCGAGGTCGCGCAGAAGAACGTCGTCTACTTCAAGGAGACGACCGACGACCCGCTCGCGGTGATCGACGAGCTCAAGACCTCGCCCACGGTGGTGCGGTACCGCACCCGCTTCGTGATCGTCACCGACTACACCGAGCTACTTGCGGTCGACACGAAGACCGGCGAGAACCTGATAATCCCGATCCGGGACATCGACCAGCACTTCACGTTCTTCCTGCCATGGGCAGGCATGGAGAAGGCGCAGTACGTCGCCGAGGCACACGCCGACGTCAAGGCCGCAGAGCGGATGGGCAAGCTCTTCGACGAGCTGCTCGCCGCCAACCCTGGGCTGCTCGAGGAACCAAACGGCCGTCACGCCCTCAACGTCTTCTTCACCCGCCTGCTGTTCTGCTTCTTCGCCGAAGACACCGGCATCTTCGACGAGAACCAGTTCACGAACGCAGTCGGTTCCCACACCCTGGCCGACGGCTCGGATGTCGCCGACTTCCTCACCGACCTGTTCACAGCGTTGGACACGGAGCGACCCGGCGCAGAAGCCGCGCCACCTGGCCGGCGTTCCCGTACGTCAACGGGCGACTGTTCGCAATGAAGGCTCGACCACGTGGTGCCGAGCCTTCACGAAGAAGGCCCGCGACCTGCTCATCGAGTCCGGGACGCTGATCTGGCGCGAGATCAACCCCGACATCTTCGGCTCCATGTTCCAGGCGGTCGTCAACCCCGGGGAGCGCAGCGATCTCGGACAGCACTACACCTCGGTGCCGAACATCCTCAAGACCATCGAGCCGCTCTTCCTCGACGAGCTCAAGGAACAGTTCGACTCGGGGTACGACTCCGTTCGAGAAGCTTGAAGCGCTGCTGGAGCGGATCAGCACGATCAAGGTCTTCGACCCAGCCTGTGGGTCGGGCAACTTCCTCGTCATCGCCTACAAGGAGCTGCGGACGCTCGAGCACGCGATCCTGGAGCGCCTCGCTGAACTCGACCCGAAGCACCAGGTGCTGTTCGCCGAGTCGAAGATCAGCATCGAGAACTTCTACGGCATCGAGATCGACGACTTCGCCGTCGAGATCGCGATCCTGTCGCTCTGGATCGCCAAGCACCAGATGAACACTGAGTTCAAGGAGAAGTTCAACGTCGAGATCCCGCTGATCCCGCTCAAGGAGACCGGACAGATCCGAGCAGGGCAACGCGGCATCGACGTCGACTGGAAGACTCGTTTGCCCGAACGATCGTCGAGCGAGATCTACCTGCATCGGCAACCCGCCGTACGCAGGAGCCGAGACACAGACGGCTGAGCAGAAGGCCGACTACGACGGTCGTCTTCGGACAACGCCCTACTCAAAGAACCTGGACTACATCGCTGCTCTGGTTCGATCAAGGGAGCCGACTACATCGAGGGCACCTAGGCCGAAGCTGGCGTTCGTCACCACGAACTCCGTCGCCCAAGGTGAGCACGTCGGCCTCATGTTCCCGCATGATCTTCGGCAAAGGCATCGAGATCGGCTTCGCCTACACCTCGTTCAAGTGGGAGAACAACGCGCGAGCGGAATGCGGGCGTGACTGTGGCTGTCATCGGGCTTCGGACACGCGTCAGCGGTCCGAAGTACATCTTCACGGATGATTTGCAGATCTCGCGCGACCAACATCAACGGGTACCTGGCGGATGGCCCGAACGTAGTGATCGAGCGACGGCGAGCAGCCCCACTGGGCGCGCCCCGTCCTGAGATGGTGTTCGGATCGATGCCCCGTGACGGCGGCGACCTGATCCTGTCGCCAGCGACGCGAGCAGATGATCGAGGACGATCCGCGCAAGCGCGCAGTTCATCAAGCGCTACATGGGTTCGTCCGAGGTTCATCAACGATGGCGAGACGTATTGCCTGTGGCATCCCGGATGACGGCACCGACGGCAACCGCTCGGTCGCCTGCAATCGCGCTCGACTCGACCGCGTCGCTGCTCGATCGCGCCAAGAGCAGGCTGCGAAGTCACGCGAGCGATCGCGGCCCAGCCGCACCGGTTCGTGCAGATCAGCTACAAGCCGACTGACTCGATCATCGTTCCGAGCATCTCGTCGGGTCGTCGCGAGTACATCCCGATCGGGCTATCTCGGACCCGATGTCGTCATCTCGAACAAGGGCTATGCAGTCTACGACGCTGCAGCCTTGGGTCTTCGCGCTGTCTGACCTCCAGCGATGCACATGGCTGTGGACTCGAAGGCGGTCGGTGGGCGGATGCGAGACGGACTACCAGTACTCGAACACGATCGTCTACAACAACTTCCCCGTCCCGCCGCTCTCCGACGCGGTGAGAGAAGCAGCTCACGGTCGCGGCGCTGCGTGTGCTGGACGTCCGCGAGTACCACTGCGAGCGGACGCTGGCGGAGCTGTACGACCCGGACCTCATGCCGGATGACCTCCGTGCGGCGCACGCTGACGTCGATGCGCTGGTCGACTCGATCTACTCCAAGCGCGGATACGAGACCGACGAGCAGCGATTGTCGGATCTATTCGCTCTGTATGAGGCGATGACTGCCGAGGAGGCCGCGAAGGCCCCGGCGAGGAAGACGAAGGGGGTGCGCGAAGTGAACACGATGAAGAAGCCGGTCAACATCGTCGATGTGACCTACGCCCGCACGGGCGGGTCGGTGCACACCGACGCGATGGGCATGCGCGAGATGCAGCAGCGCGTCTTCGCCAAGCGCGACGCACAGCACCTGCTGGTCAAGGCGCCGCCGGCCTCGGGCAAGTCGCGGGCGCTGATGTTCGTGGCGCTCGACAAGCTCTACAACCAGGGCCGCAAGAAGGTCATCGTCGCGGTGCCGGAGCGGTCGATCGGCGCGTCGTTCTCCTCGACGAATCTCACGACGTTCGGGTTCTTCGCCGACTGGGAGGTCAAGCCGGAGCACAACCTCTGCGACCCCGGTTCCTCGCAGGGCAAGGTCGGCGCGTTCATCGACTTCCTGAACGGTCCGGACGCACTCCTGGTCTGCACGCACGCGACGCTGCGGTTCGCGTTCGAGAAGCTGGCTCCCGATGCGTTCGACGGCACCGTGCTGGCGATCGACGAGTTCCACCACGTCTCCGCCGACATCGAGACCAGTCGTCTCGGAGCGCTGCTGCGCGACGTCATGAACGGCTCGGACGTGCACATCGTTGCGATGACCGGCTCCTACTTTCGCGGCGACTCGGTGCCGGTGCTCTCGGCCGAGGACGAGGCTCGGTTCACGCCGGTCACCTTCAACTACTACGACCAGCTCAACGGGTACGAGCACCTGCACTCGCTCGGCATCGGCCACCACTTCTACCAGGGCCGCTACACCGACGCGATCGGCGAGGTCTTCGACCTGGACAAGAAGACGATCATCCACATCCCGAACGTGAACTCGGGTGAGTCCACGAAGGACAAGATCGAGGAGGTCGGATTCATCATCGACTCGGTCGGCCATGTCGAGTCCACCGACCCCGACACCGGGATCATCAGCATCCGCCGCGCCGACACCGGCCAGATCCTGCGCCTGGCAGACCTCGTGGACGACACGGACCAGAAGAAGCGCGCCGACACCCTGCACTACCTGTCCACCGTCGCCTCGAAGGACCGGGACGCCGTGGACGTGATCGTCGCGCTCGGGATGGCGAAGGAGGGCTTCGACTGGCCGTTCGCCGAGCACGCCCTCACCGTTGGCTACCGGGCATCGCTGACCGAGGTCATCCAGATCATCGGCCGCGTCACCCGCGACTCCCCCGGAAAGGAGCACGCCCAGTTCACGAACCTGATCGCCGAACCCGACGCCTCCCAGAGCGAGGTGAAGGTGTCGGTGAACAACATGCTCAAGGCCATCACGGCCTCGCTGCTGATGGAGCAGGTGCTGGCACAGAACTTCGAGTTCAAGACCAAGCGCACCGGCGACGACGACGCCGACCCCGCCCGGCGTCATCAAGATCAAGGGCTTCAAGGAGCCCAGCACCGAACGGGTGAAGCAGATCGTCGAGACCGACCTCAACGACCTCAAGGCGACCATCCTGCAGGACGACACCTTCGCGAAGGCCGCCGCCGGCTCGGTGGACCCCGAGACGACGAACAAGGTGCTGATCCCGAAGATCATCCGGGAGCGCTACCCCGACCTGGACGAGTCGCAGGTCGAAGAGCTGCGCCAGCAGGTGGTGGTGGACTCGGTGATCAAGAACGGCGAGGTCCGCGAGGTCGGCGACAAGCGGTTCATCAAGATGTCCGAGAAGTTCGTCAACATCGACGACATCAACATCAACCTGATCGATTCCGTCAACCCGTTCCAGCGGGCGTTCGAGGTCATCTCGAAGTCGGTCACGCCGTCGGTGCTGCGGATCATCTCCGATGCGATCACCGCGACCCGGGTCGAGGTCACCGAGGAGGAGGCGCTGGCGGCGTGGCCGAAGATCCAGCAGTGGGCCAAGGTCAACGGTCGCAAGCCGGACGTGCGCTCCGAGGACCCGACCGAGAAGCGGTACGCAGAGGTGCTGCTCTTCCTGCAGAGGAAGAAGCAGGAGCGCGAAGCAGCCGCACGCGCGACAGATTGGACGACGAGTCGTGAGCGCCAGCGAAGAGATCGAACCGGTCGACGAGGTCGTCCCGATCGAGCATCGAGGCGATCCTCGACTCTGACGTCGACGGTCTCCTGGACACGCCTGAGAAGCCGACCAAGGTCACCGCCACCGATCGCCTGGAGCGGGCGTTCCTGGAGGTGGTGGAGTTCCGGCGTACCCACGGTCGAGTCCCGAGCTCGACGACGCGGGAGATCGCCGAGCGCAAGCTCGGCGCACGTCTGGACGGCATCCTCGCGAACGACGACAAGATCGCTGCGCTCAAGTCGCTCGACGAGTTCGGCCTGCTGGAAACCCCTGAGGCGCCCGGCGTCGATCGACGACCTACTCGGCGGCGACGACTTCGACCTGCTCGGGGACGAGTCGGGGCTGCTGGACGTCTCCGACCTGCCGGTGCGCCGCCAGGTCTACGACGGCGGAGACGTCGCGCGACGGGAGAAGGCTCAGGACTTCGAGCAGTTCGAGCCGCTGTTCAAGCAGAAGCACGCCGAGCTGCGCGATGGGACGAGCAAGCTTCTGCCGTACCCGGGGATGACCCGACATCGTGCCAGGGGCGTTCTTCGTCCTCAACGGCGTCATGCTGTTCATCGCCGAGGTCGGTGAGACCGAGTACAAGAAGATCGACCGTGCGGGAGAACAAGCGCGAGCGGCTCCGGTGCATCTTCGAGAACGGCACCGAGTCGTCGATGTACCGCCAGTCGCTTGCGATCAGGCTGAGCGATGAGGACGGCCAGATCGTCGTCCAGTCCGAGTTGCCCGAGATCCTCACGGACGACGAGGTGAGCGGCTACATCTACGTTCTTCGATCCCGCAGCGAAGATCCTCAGATCGCTGGCATCAAGGACCTGCACAAGATCGGCTTCACGCGTGACACCGTGGAGAAGCGGATCAAGAACGCCGAGAAGTCGCCGACCTACCTGATGGCTCCTGTCGACGTGGTCGCGAGCTACCGCACGTACAACCTGCGGGTCTCAGCGTTGGAGAACCTGCTGCATCGAGTCTTTGCCGAGGTTCGACTGGACCTCACCCAGGTCGACCGCAAGGGTCGTGACTACGACCCGTCGGAGTGGTTCGTCGTCCCGCAAGAGTGATCGACCAGGCGATCGACCTGATCATGTCCGGAGACATCGTCGACTACGTCTACGCCAAAGACGTGCGATCCTTCCGGAAGCGATTGTGAGCGAGCAGCCGAGCCGGGAGCACAAACCGGCGGGTGCGGACGATCTCATCCGCGCTGCGTCAGCCTGGGCTCAGGATGCCCTGTCCGCCATCCACGACGAGGCTGATCATCGAGCCGCTGTTGCAGGTCCGATGGCTGTGGAACTTCTTGGCAAGGCCGCGCTCTGGCAGGCCAACCCGCTTCTCGTGCTCGCGCCCGAACTGCTGAAGGATCCAGCGTTCGCGGTGAAGGTCGCCATGGATCCTGATCTTCGTGGGCAGCGGATGAAGACCATTCACCTTGCCGAGGTGCTCACGCGGATCGCCGTCATGATGGGTGGGCTTCCACTCGATCAGAAGCAGCAGGAACGCCTGTGCGATGTGCGCAACGGCGGAGCCCACGCCGGGCTCTTGGGGCCGTCGCGCCAGGTAGTCGAAGACAGCCTCGTCGTCCTGGACGTTCTCGTTGACCACCTCGGTCTGGATCCCGACGAGTTTTATGGGGATCTCGCCACCACAGCCGCGGGACTCCGCGCCACCTACCGCGATGCCGTTGAAGCACACGTTCAACTGGAGAGCGTGATGGGTGCCTGGGTTGCGCTGCAGAAGTTGAAGAAGTCGCTCGGCGAGGACATTTTGAGGAACTCTGCAGGCGTCGGTACGAGGCGACGGACCAGGATCTCGACCCCGAGGACTTCGGCTCCGGCTTCTTCCGCGTCGCCTACGAGTGTCCGGCCTGCTCGGAGGAAGGCAGGCTGTTCGGATGGGTCGAGGTCGACGACAGGGTCGACTTCGATCACGAGAAGGTTGGACCGGGCGAGTACGAGGCTATCCCGTACGGCTACTGGGTTCCGAGCCTTGTTCCCGAGGCTTTCGCGTGCAATGTCTGCAAATTGGTCCTGCGCTCAGCGGCTGAGCTCGCGGCTGCCGAACTTCCCGACAGGGGCTTCGAGGTGTCGGAGGACGCTCTCGGACCAGACTTTGATTTGGAAGAGGCGGCGGCCGCGACGTACGGCTCTTGAGACTGACCGATCAGTTCAATCAGCCGCCAGCGTCGGCTACCGGTCCGCGAGCTTGGACACGGAGTCGCGCAGGGCGTCCTCGCCGGCGCGGACGTAGTGGTTGAGGACGGTCGTGAGCTTGTCGCCGAGGTACTGGGCGACGACCTCCCAGGGCTCGCCGAGCTCCTCGTGGAACCACCTCGTCGCGGCGTGGTGGCGGAGGTTGCGGTAGACGATGGTCTTGGGCCAGGCGTTGTCGGGGTCGTTCTCCTCGACCCACGTGCGGACGCGGTGCCAGCGCTCGTTGTGCATCTCGGGCTTCACCGGTAGGCCGGTGACGGTGTCGACGAAGAGCCACAGCTCGTCCTCTGGCGGGACGGGGTAGTTCCACCAGGCGAGGGTCTTGTCCTTCTCGCGCGCCGCCAGCTGACGCCCGGCGCTGGCGCTCGGCCTCCTGGGCGTTGATCACCTGCTGGAGCGACGCCTTCGCGGGCAGGCCGAGCAGCTCCTTGACGCGGGGGAGCAGCTCGTCGTGCATGAGCGACCTCGGCAGCGGGACCTCGTGGAGCACGTGGTTCTTCACCGGACCGCGGAAGCCGGGCGCACTTGCGTGGCGTGATCCAGCGAGCCGTTGACGTCGACGTAGCCGTGGTCGAAGAACACGTCGATCGCCCGCAGCGCGTTCTGCTCGCCGAGCCGGAGGCCGCCGAAGCCGGCGACCCGGATCTTGGTGCCGAACAGCGGCAGCCGGGTCATCAGTGGGTCGGTGCCCTCGGGTCCGCAGAGCGATCAGCCGCCGCCGCCATCGCCCTCACCTGACGGGTCTCAGGGCGCAGGCGCGGGTCGACGTACTGCGCTCGTCGCTCCGTGCAGGACGTTGCCCGGCCGATCTCCAGGCCGTCGAGCGGGATCGATGCTGCGGTCGAGCCAGCCCAGCCGCCAGGCCAGCTTGCGCATCGCGGCCAGCTGGCCGCGCAGGTCCTCGCGGCCGCGCTGGGAGAAGAGCGTCTTGCTGCCCTTCTCCATCACCTTGCGGCTGTGCTCGACGCGCCACTTCGTCACCGGCACGTCGCCGATGGTCGGCAGGATGTGCGCGTTGAGCGCGGGACTCGCGACCCTCCATCGTCCGGGGCTGCTTGCCGCGCTCGCTGCTGTCCTTGAGGTACTCCTCGCCGAGCATCCGGATCGTTCGCGACGCCCGCACATCGGCGCCGACCGGCGTCGCCTGCTCGGTGTCGAGCGCCGCCTCCGCCTGGGCGAAGATCCTGCGGGCCTCGTCCTCGGAGTGCGCCCGGCGCAGCACCCGCTTCCACGGCTCGCCGTCGCCGGCCGGCGCCCTGAAGTACACCTGGTACTTGTTGCTGCCCGGCGCGGGGCGTAGAGGCGCACCCGCCACGGCCGCGTGCTGCCGCCGAGAGTGCGCGGCTTGCCCTGCGCGAGCAGCTTCGGTTGAGAACGCGTCGCCACGAGACCTCCTACGCTGGAGGACCAATCGTACGCTGGTTTCGTGCATCACTCTCGTGCATCACTCGAAGGAAGATGATGCACGTGCCACTCGTCAGGAGTCACAGGAATGGCCAACCGACTCGCCTACGCGACCAGCCCCTACCTGCTCCAGCACGCCGACAACCCGGTCGACTGGTGGGAGTGGGGACCCGAGGCGTTCGAGGAGGCGCAGGCGCCGTGACGTCCCGATCCTGCTGTCGCGTCGGGTACGCCGCCTGCCACTGGTGCCACGTCATGGCCCACGAGTCGTTCGAGGACGACGCCACGGCGGCGTACATGAACGAGCACTTCGTCAACGTCAAGGTCGACCGCGAGGAGCGGCCCGACGTCGACGCGGTCTACATGCAGGCGACCACCGCGATGACCGGGCACGGCGGCTGGCCGATGACCTGCGTTCCTCGACCACGACGGCAACCCGTTCTTCGCCGGCACCTACTTCCCCGACCAGCCGCGGCACGGGCAGCCGTCGTTCCGGCAGGTGCTCACCGCGCTCGGTCGACGCCTGGACGACCCGCGGCGACGACATCCGGCGGGTCGGGTGCCGCACCTGCGCGACTTCGCTCAACCAGCAGGCGGCGCATGCCGCCGGCCCGCTCGGTGCGGCCGAGCTCGAGCGGGCGGAGGCCGCGCTGGGCCGCGAGTACGACCACGCAGACGCCGGGCTTCGGCGAAGGCGCCGAAGTTCCCGCCGTCGATGGCGCTGGAGTGGCTGCGGCGGCGCGGCGAGGCGACCGATGCTCGACGCCACCTGGAGGCGATGGCCCGCGGCGGCATCTACGACCAGCTCGGCGGCGGCTTCGCGCGCTACGCCGTCGACCGGGCCTGGGTGGTGCCGCACTTCGAGAAGATGCTCTACGACAACGCGCAGCTGGTCGGGCGTCTACGCCCGGCGGCGGCTGGCGCCGCTGGGGGAGCGGATGGCGCGCGAGACGACCGACTTCCTGCTCCGTGAGCTCGGCACCGCGAGGGCGGCCTCGCCTCCGCGCTCGACGCCGACAGCGAGGGCGTCGAGGGCAGTTCTACGTCTGGACGCCAGGCCGAGCTGGTCGAGGTGCTCGGCCCGACGACGGCGCCTGGGCGGCCGCGACCTTCCATGTCACCGAGCACGGCACCTTCGAGCACGGCAGCGTCGACGCTGCAGCTGCTGCACGACCCCGACGACGTGCGCGCGCTGGGCGGACGTTCGGGCCCGGCTGCTCGTCGCCCGGGGTCCCGGGTGCAGGCCCGCCCGCGACGACAAGGTGGTCGCCGCGTGGAACGGGCTGGCGATCACCGGCCTGGTCGACGCGGGGCTCCGGCTGGAGGAGCCGGCCTACGTCGCCGGCGGCGGTGGCCGCCGGTCGACTGCTGCTCGACCTGCACGTCGTCGGACGGCCGCTGCGGCGGGTCTCGCGCGACGGCGTCGTCGGTGCGCACGCCGGCGTGCTGGAGGACTACGGCGCGGTGGCGAGCGGCTTCCTGTCGCTGGTCGAGGCCACCGGCGACGCCGCCTGGCTGCGCGCCGCCGGCGACCTGCTCGAGGTCGCGCTGACCCATTTCCGCGCCGACGACGCCGGCTTCTTCGACACCGCCGACGACGCCGAGGCACTGGTGGCCCGGCCCCGCGACCCCTCCGACAACGCCAGCCCGTCGGGGCTGTCGGCCACGATCCATGCGCTGGCGACGTACGCCGCCCTCACCGGTTCGGGGCGACACCGTCAGGCAGCGGAAGAGGCGCTCGCCACCGTCGCGGGGCTGGCGCAGCGGGCGCCGCGCTTCGCCGCCTGGAGCCTCGCGGCGGCCGAGTCGATGCTCGACGGTCCGGAGGAGGTGGCTGTCGTCGGGCCACCCGGCCCGGAGCGTGAGGCGCTGGCGTCCGCGGCGCGGCGCCGGCCGGGCGCGGTCGTGGTCGTGGCCGACGGACCGCGCGAGGACATCCCGCTGCTGGCGGGTCGGGTTGCCGTCGACGGCCGCGCGGCGGCGTACGTCTGCCGGCACCAGGTCTGCGAGCGGCCCGTGACCTCGCCCGCCGACCTCTGACCTTCCCGGGTGGGGCGGCACCTCTGGGCCGGTGGGGACGTCATGCGGTCCGCGCGCCGGGCGGCCGCTTCGGAGGACGCAGCACGGCGACCACGCCACGGCGACCGGCGCAGGTCGCGGCGGGCCGCCGGAGACGCGCCGGGTGAGCCATTCCGGTTGCCGCCTTCGAGTGCCACGCTGAGGCGATGGAGCCGTTGACGACCACGCCGGACCCCGGGAACTTCAGCTACGGCGAGCCGATGAGCGGCGCCGAGCGCCGCCAGACCTGGCCGGACACGCCCGACGACGTGATGCTCTGGCGGGTGGTGACGCCGGAGGGCAAGGAGGAGTTCGCGCTGCTGGCGACGATCTCCTACTACGACGAGGAGCACGAGCGCACGATCACCGTGCCCAACGTCTTCGCCGAGTACACCACCGACCTCACCTCGGTGCCGTCATGGTTCACCTGGCTGGTGCCCAGGTCGGGCCGGCACCTGCCCGCCGCTCTGGTCCACGACGGTCTGGTCTGCGACCCCGACCAGAACCCGACCTACCGCGTCGACCCACGCGGGGGGCCGATCGACCGGATCGACGCCGACGTGGTGTTCCGCAACGCGATGCGCGACGCGCACGTGGGGCTGGTCCGGCGGTGGCTGGTCTGGGCGGCGGTCACGACGGCGTCCCTGTGGCAGGGGCCGCGGCGGGTGTGGCCGACCCGCAACCAGGCCTACTTCCGCAGCGTCGTCGCGCTGCTCGTCGGGGTGATCGCCTACCTCGGTGCCTGCGCGACGGCGCAGGTCTTCGACCGCGGCTACGGCTGGGCGTGGGAGCTGCCCTGGATCCCCGAGGGCAGCTGGTGGTCCGAGATCGGCTACGGCCTGGCGGGGGCGATCGTGATCCCGTCGGTGCTCGCCCTGTCCTGGCTGAAGTACTGGAAGGCCGGCCTGATCGCCGGCGTCGCGCTGGCCGCTCTCTTCCACGTCACCATCGCGATCGGCGTGCTCGGCCTGGCCTACCAGTGCCTGGAGTGGCTCGCCGGCAAGGCGGTGCGGGCCGGGGTCGGCTGGATGCTGGTGCTGGCGGCGACGGTGGCCTGGCTGGTCGCCGCGCTGATGGTCGTGACGGCCGTGTGGTGAGTCCTCGGCGGCGGGACGGCCTCAGCGCAGGGAGTAGGTCGCCAGCGAGACGCCGACGTAGTGAGTGAAGAAGGCCAGGATCGTGAAGGTGTGGAACACCTCGTGGAAGCCGAACCAGCGCGGCCACGGGTCGGGCCGGCGGAAGCCGTAGACCACGCCGCCCAGGGTGTAGAACGCGCCACCGACGATCGCCAGCACCAGGACGGCCGTCCCGACCCCGACGCCCAGCTCGCGCGCCCCGGCGACGTATGCCGGTCCGTAGGCGAGCGCCGCCCACCCCAGCGCCATGTAGATCGCGGTGTAGAGCCAGCGCGGTGCCCGCACCCAGAAGACGCGGAACAGCCCTCCCAGCGCGGCGCCGACCCAGACGACGGTCAGCATGATGGTGCGGTCGGTGCCGTCGAGCAGCAGCAGCGTGAACGGGGTGTAGGAGCCCGCGATCAGCAGGAAGATGTTGGCGTGGTCGAAGCGCTGCAGGAAGGCGAACGTGCGTGGCGACCATCGGCCCGCGTGGTAGACCGCGGACACCGTGAACAGCAGGAGCGCCGACGAGGCGTAGATCGCCGACCCGACCCGGGTGGGGGCGTCGGGGGAGAGCGCGATCAGCACGATGCCGGCGGCCAGCGTCAGCGGGGCGGTGGCGGCGTGCAGCCAGCCGCGCAGCCGCGGCTTGAGGTCGTCGATGACCTCGTCGAACTGCCCGTGCAGCTCGCCGAGGCGTGACCGCAGCGCGTCGTTCATGTCGCCAGCCTAGGCCGGGGACCCTCGGGGCGTGGCGTGTTCTTCGACACGGGCTCCCCGCGGGCCCGGATACGATCAGGCTGTGGCGGTGATCCCGGAGCTCAAAGAACGCGTGCGCCGAGTCTTCTACCCCGCCTACGAAGCGCGGATGCTGCGAAAGCTCCCGAAGGACCGCATCCCGCAGCACATCGGGGTGATGCTCGACGGCAACCGCCGCTGGGCGAGAGGGGTCGGTCAGGACTCCACGCACGGCTACCGCGCCGGAGCGGCCAACATCGAGCCCCTGCTCGTCTGGAGCGAGGAGGTCGGTGTCCGCGTCGTCACCCTGTGGCTGCTCTCGACCGACAATCTCCACCGGCCGCCGGAGCAGCTCGAGCCGCTGCTCAACGTGATCGGCGACGCCGTCGATGCCCTTGCCGAGCAGCGCCGCTGGCGGCTGCACCCCGTCGGAGCACTCGACCTGCTGCCCGCCTCGATCGCCGCCCGGTTGAAGGCCGCCGAGGAGGCGACCCGTGACGTCGACGGGCTGCTGGTCAACATCGCGGTCCCGTACGGCGGGCGGCGCGAGATCGCGGACGCCGTACGCGCGCTGCTGCACGAGCATGCCGGGCGGGGCACCAGCCTCGAGGAGCTCGCCGAGGTCATCGACGTCGACCACATCGCCGAGCACCTCTACACCAAGGGCCAGCCCGACCCCGACCTGGTGATCCGTACGTCGGGGGAGCAGCGTCTCGGGGGCTTCCTCCTCTGGCAGAGCGCCCAGAGCGAGTTCTACTTCTGCGAGGCCTACTGGCCCGACTTCCGCAAGGTCGACTTCCTGCGCGCGGTCCGCGCCTACACCCAGCGGGAGCGCCGGTTCGGCGGCTGAGCCCAGATCGGCGCCGGTTCGCTGCGTGACCGGTCTGGACGGCTTTCCCGTTCACCGGACCGGCATCCCGCGTTCGGGCGTGTCGCGTCCGGGCGGCCGGTCGGGCGTCGTACCGTCGCGATGAGGGTGAGTGGGGAAGCTCGCTCTCGTCGGGAGGCCCGTTCGTGACCCATCGCGACCGCACCGCGAGGCTGGCTGTGGCCGACCACGCGCGAGGAGGCCGGCACCTCGGCCTTCGGGCAGCGCCCCGTCCCAGCCGCCTGTGAAGACTAGGGCCGGGCGCGGGTGCGCGTGCCGGTCGTCGAAGGGGAAGTCGTGACGACCTCGTCCCGCAAGACCGCCGTGAAGCCGTCCGTGTCCAGCCGCCCGTCAGAGACGGACACCTCGACCACGGCCGCGCCCGAGACCCGCACCTTCGTGCTCGACACCAGCGTGCTGCTGGCCGACCCGGGGGCCCTGCGCCGGTTCGCCGAGCACCAGGTCGTCCTGCCGGTGGTGGTGATCACCGAGCTCGAGCGCAAGCGACACCACCCCGAGCTCGGCTTCTTCGCGCGCAGCGCGCTGCGCCAGCTCGACGACATGCGCGTCTCGCACGGCCGCCTCGACGAGCCGGTCCCGGTCGGAGAGCTCGGCGGCTCCCTCCGGGTCGAGCTCAACCACACCGACCCGGAGTCGCTGCCGTCCGGCTTCCGGCTCGGTGACAACGACACCCGGATCCTCGCGGTCGCGCGCAACCTCGCCAACGAGGGGCACGACGTCACGCTGGTCTCCAAGGACCTGCCGCTGCGGATCAAGGCCTCTGCGGTGGGCCTGGTCGCCGAGGAGTACCGCGCCGAGACCGTCTCCGACTCCGACTCCGGCTACTCGGGCATGGCCGAGCTCGAGGTGCCCGGCGCCGACCTCGACGAGCTCTACGACGACGGCACCCTCGACCTCGGCGACGCCCGCGACCTGCCCTGCCACACCGGGCTGGTCCTGGTCTCCGAGCGCGGCACGGCGCTGGGCCGGGTCGGCCCGGACAAGCAGGTCCACCTGGTGCGCGGCGACCGCGAGGCGTTCGGCATCCACGGCCGGTCGGCCGAGCAGCGCATCGCGCTGGAGATGCTGCTCGACCCCGAGGTCGGCATCGTCTCCCTCGGCGGGCGCGCCGGCACCGGCAAGTCGGCGCTGGCCCTGTGCGCAGGCCTCGAGGCGGTGATGGAGCGCCGGCAGCACCAGCGGGTCGTGGTGTTCCGGCCGCTGTTCGCCGTCGGCGGCCAGGAGCTCGGCTACCTCCCCGGGTCGGAGTCGGAGAAGATGTCGCCCTGGGCGCAGGCGGTCTTCGACACCCTGGGGGCGCTGACCTCGCGCGATGTGATCGAGGAGGTCCTCGTCCGGGGCATGCTCGAGGTGATGCCGCTGACCCACATCCGCGGTCGGTCGCTGCACGATGCCTTCGTGATCGTCGACGAGGCCCAGTCGCTGGAGCGCAACGTGCTGCTCACCGTGCTGTCGCGGATCGGGGCCAACTCCAAGGTGGTGCTCACCCACGACGTCGCCCAGCGTGACAACCTGCGGGTCGGGCGGCACGACGGTGTCGTCGCGGTGGTCGAGAAGCTCAAGGGTCACCCGCTCTTCGCCCACGTCACCCTGACCCGCTCCGAGCGGTCGCCGATCGCGGCGCTGGTGACCGAGATGTTGGAGAACGTCACGGTCTGAGGCGTCGGGAACTGGTCCACACCACATGTGACGGGTGTGACTGACGGGACTGGTGGGGCCTTCACCGCGAGGCTGTGACGGGGCTCTCCGGGGCACTTCGGGCATTCATCTCCGCCCCTCTCGGCGCTGGTGCACAGTCGGGCTGACCGCGTCGCGGGCCGGGGGACGGCGACGCGTCCCGCCCTGACGTCGTACCCCCGAAGGACCCTGGTGGCCAAGCACCGCGCCCCTGCGCCGAGGCACCGTGACGCCCACGCGTCCGTCGGTGCCCGGGCTCGGCGTGCGTCGCGGGTCGCGGTCCGCAACGCGCTCCTGCTCAGCTCGCTGTCGGCCGCCGCCACCGGCACCGTCGTGACCGGTGGGGTGCTGCTCGGCGACACCGCCGCGGCGGAGGCCCCGACCTTCACGGCGTCGGCCGCGCTGCCGACCCCGACGGCGACGCTCAAGGCCGTCACCCAGGCCGCGGAGGCGGCGACCCGGCAGGACCGCCGAGCAGCGACCGACCCCACCAAGGCGGCCGCCCTCGCGGCCGGCGGGATCGTGGCCGAGGCGCGCACCGAGGACCTCTCGGAGGCCGACCCTCGGGTGATCGCGCAGGCACTGATGCCGGAGTTCGGCTTCTCCCTCAGCGACCAGTGGTCCTGCCTTGACTCGCTCTACATCAGCGAGAGCGGCTGGCAGGTCGACGCCGACAACCCGACCTCGACGGCGTACGGCATCCCGCAGGCGCTGACCGGGCTGCACGACCTGCCGCCCGGCTACCTGACCTCCGCCGAGGTGCAGATCCAGTGGGGGCTGGAGTACATCCAGAACTCCTACGGCACCCCGTGCAGTGCGTGGGCGTTCAAGCGCGAGAACAACTGGTACTGAGCGGCGCGGTCTGCCGCCCGGACTCAGTGCTCCGTCATCCGGTCCACGTCGAGCGCGGCCGTCAGCTGCTCCTCGGTGAGCGCGCCGCGCTCGACGAAGCCCATCGCCCGCACCGTGTCGGCGATGGTGGCGCCGTCGGCCAGCGCTCGCTTGACCACGGCGGCGGCCTGCTCGTAGCCGAGGTAGCGGTTGAGCGGAGTGACCACGGAGGGGGACGCCTCGGCGTACCGGCGCATCCGGTCGCGGTCGGCGGTCACCCCGTCGACGCAGCGAGTGGCCAGGAGCCGGGAGACCGACGCGAGCAGGCGGAGCGACTCGAGCAGGTTGCGGGCGAGGACCGGCATCATCACGTTGAGCTCGAGCGTGCCGGACGCTCCGGCCCAGCCGATGGTGGCGTCGTTGCCGACCACCTGGGCACAGGCCTGCAGGGTGGCCTCGGGGATCACCGGGTTGACCTTGCCGGGCATGATGCTGGACCCCGGCTGCAGGTCGGGGAGGTGGATCTCGGCGAGGCCGGTGGCCGGCCCGCTGGCCAGCCAGCGCAGGTCGCCCGCGATCTTGGTCAGTCCGACCGCGATGGTGCGGAGCACCCCGCTGAGCTCGACCAGGGAGTCGCGGGTGCCCTGTGCCTCGAAGTGGTTGCGCGCCTCGGTGAACGGCTGGCCGGTGCGCTGGCCGAGCTCACTGATGACGGCCGTCGCGAAGCCCTCACGGGCGTTGAGCCCGGTGCCGACAGCGGTGCCGCCCAGCGGCAGCTCCCGCACCCGTGGAAGGACGGCGTCGAGCCGCTCCTGTGCGTAGCGGGCGGTGGCGGCATAGCCGCCCAGCTCCTGCCCGAAGGTCACCGGAGTGGCGTCCATCAGGTGGGTGCGGCCGGCCTTGACCGCGTCGGCGTACTCCTCCGCCTTCGCCTCGAGGCTGGTCGCGAGCAGGTCGAGTGCGGGCCGCAGGTCGTCGACGACCGCCCGAGCCGCCGCGACGTGGATCGCCGTCGGGAAGGTGTCGTTGGAGGACTGGCCGGCGTTGACGTGGTCGTTGGGATGCACCTCGACGCCGCCCATCGTGGCCAGCCGGGCGACCACCTCGTTGACGTTCATGTTGGTGCTGGTGCCCGAGCCGGTCTGGAAGACGTCGAGGGGGAACTGGTCGTCGTGCCGGCCCGAGGCGACCTCCGCAGCCGCGGCCTCGATCGCCGAGGCCCGCTCGGCCTCGAGGATGCCGAGGCGGCCGTTGACGATCGCCGCGCACGCCTTGACCAGGGCGAGCGCGTGGACCAGCGCCGGCTCCATCGTGGTGCCGCTGACCGGGAAGTTGTCGACCGCGCGCTGGGTCTGCGCTCCCCAGAGCGCCCAGGTCGGCACCTCGACCTCGCCCATGGAGTCGCGCTCGGTGCGGGTGGTGGGGGGTTCCTCGCTCACCCTCTCGAGGCTACTCGGGGCCGAGTCGGCCGGCGTAGAGCCAGTAGTGCTCCTTGCGGCCCTGCAGCACGACGGGGCAGTCGATCTCGTGGGCGCTGTCGTAGGCCTGCGCGAGGGTGCCGAGCAGGGCGGGCTCGCGGGCAGCCGACCAGACGACCAGGGCTCCTGCGGGTCGGAGGACGCGCCGGATCGAGCGGAGGAACGGCGCGCCGTAGAGCGCGGCGTTGGCGTCGTGGACGAGGTAGCCCGGCCCGTTGTCCACATCGAGCAGGATGAGGTCGTACGCCGCGGGGTCGGCGCCGTGCAGCTCGGCGGCGACATCGGCCACGCGGACCTCCACCCGTGGGTCGGTGAGCAGCGCCGGGCCGTGCGGCACGCTGCCGTCGCGGAGCCAGCCGACCAGTGCCGCCTCGATCTCGACGACGGTGCAGCGCTCGACGCGTGGGTCGGCGAGGACGGCAGCCAGGGTGAACCCCAGGCCGAGGCCGCCCACCAGCACGTGCCGGGGATGCTCGACGACGGCGATCGCCTCGCGCGCCAGCGCCTCCTCCGAGGAGGTCTCTGCCGTGTCCATCACGAAGACCCCGTTGGCCCGCAGCTCGAGGACCGCGCGTGCGTCGTCGTACCGCCGCCGCAGGAGCAGCTCCCCCGGGGTGACGCCGCCCGGGCGACCTCGACCGGGAGCTGGTGCACGGGAGGAGCCTAGGCCAGCGGCGGCGGCCCGGGCGAGTGCTGCGGCCTGGCCACAGGTGGCGTGCGAGCGGTGGCCGTGGCCCGCGCTCAGGCCGGAGTCATCAGCCGGCGGCAGCTCGACAGGCTCGGCGTGGCGCGAGGCCAGGTGCGCGCCCAGCCGGCCGCGCATCGGTGCCGGCGCTGCCTCTCCCCGTCCGTGTCGGTCGTGACCGGAGCCTTGACCTCGGAGGCACGCCGACGACGAGGGCGAGCCGGCGGGCGACTACTCCGCCGACCGGACGCGGATGCCCGACAGCGGCACGGTGACGGCGCCGGAGGGGTCGGTGAAGAAGTCGTTGCCCTTGTCATCGACCACGATGAACGCGGGGAAGTCCCGGACCTCTATCTTCCAGACCGCTTCCATCCCGAGCTCGGGGTACTCCAGCACCTCGACCGACGTGATGCAGTCCTGTGCGAGCCGCGCGGCCGGACCGCCGATGGAACCGAGGTAGAACCCGCCGTGCGACGCGCATGCCTCGGTGACGACCTTGGAGCGGTTGCCCTTGGCGAGCATCACCTTCGACCCGCCGGCAGCTTGGAACTGCTCGACGTAGGAGTCCATCCGGCCGGCGGTGGTCGGGCCGAAGGACCCCGACGCATAGCCCTCCGGGGTCTTGGCGGGCCCGGCGTAGTAGACCGCGTGGTCGCGGAGGTACGCCGGCACCTCCTCGCCCGCGTCGAGCCGCTCCTTGATCTTGGCGTGGGCGATGTCGCGGGCGACCACCAGCGGACCGGTGAGGGACAGCCGCGTCTTCACCGGGTGCTTCGACAGCTCGGCCAGGATCTCCGGCATCGGCCTGGTGAGGTCGATGCGCACGACCTCGCCGCCGCTGATCAGCTCGGCCGCCGTCGTGTCCGGGAGGTACGACGCGGGGTCGGTCTCGAGCTGCTCGAGGAAGACGCCCTCGGCCGTGATCTTGCCCAGCGCCTGCCGGTCGGCCGAGCACGAGACGGCGATGGCGACGGGGCAGGAGGCGCCGTGGCGAGGCAGCCGCACGACCCGGACGTCGTGGCAGAAGTACTTGCCGCCGAACTGCGCGCCGATCCCGAAGTCCTGGGTCAGCCGGAAGATCTCCTCCTCCAGCTCCAGGTCGCGGAAGCCGTGGCCAGCCATGGTGCCAGACGTGGGCAGGTTGTCGAGGTAGTGCGCGGAGGCGTACTTCGCGGTCTTCAGGGCGTACTCCGCCGACGTACCGCCGATCACCACGGCCAGGTGGTAGGGCGGGCAGGCCGCCGTCCCGAGCGAGCGGATCCTCTCGTCGAGGAACGCCAGCATCCGGGTGGGGTTCAGGACCGCCTTCGTCTCCTGGTAGAGGAAGGACTTGTTGGCAGAGCCGCCGCCCTTGGCCATGAAGAGGAACGTGTAGGCAGGGCCGGAGGCCGGCGTCGGCGCGGAGTAGAGCTCGACCTGGGCCGGCAGGTTGGTGCCGGTGTTCTTCTCCTCCCACATGGTCAGCGGGGCCAGCTGGGAGTAGCGCAGGTTGAGCCGGGTGTAGGCGTCGTAGACCCCGCGGCTGATCGCCTCGGCGTCGTCGCCCCCGCCGGTGAGCACGCCCTCGGACTTCTTGCCCATCACGATGGCGGTGCCGGTGTCCTGGCACATCGGGAGCACTCCGCCGGCGGAGATGTTGACGTTCTTGAGCAGGTCGAGCGCCACGAACCGGTCGTTGCCCGAGGCCTGCGGGTCGTCGATGATCCGCCGCAGCTGGGCCAGGTGCGTCGGGCGCAGGTAGTGGGCGATGTCGTGCATCGCGGTCTCGGTGAGCAGCCGCAGCGCCTCCGGCTCCACCGCCAGGAAGGTCCGGCCGTCGACCTCGACGGTGGACACCCCCTCGGTGGTGAGCAGCCGGTAGGGAGTCTCCGGCGCTCCGTTGGACCCGTGGGTCGGGAGCAGATCGGAGTAGCGGAACTCGGGACCGGAGGCAGCGTCTGGGGGCGAGGTGCTCACGTCCGCCAGGCTAGTCGAGCCCACTACGCTGGCGACATGGCAGGACTGCCCGAGCGCCCCGACGCCGGCCCACCGCACCGCCCCGACCCGGGGCAGCTGCGCGTCTCCGACGCCGACCGGCACCGGGTGGCCGAGCTGTTGCGGGAGGCCGCCGGTGAGGGGCGCCTCGACCTGGAGGAGCTCGACGAGCGGCTCGCGGCGGCGTACGCCGCGAAGACGTACGCCGACCTGGTGCCGATCACCGCCGACCTGGTGCCGATCACCGCCGACCTGCCGACGCCCGCCCCGGTGCGCAGCCACCTCCCGACCACCGTGACCCACGACAGCTCGTTCGCGATCATGAGCGAGACCAAGCGGGTCGGCCCGTGGCTGGTGCCCGCCGAGCACCGCGCGGCCGCCTTCATGGGCGGGGTCAAGCTCGACCTGCGCGAGGCGACCTTCGCCGCGCCGGAGACGGTGATCACCGTCGGCGCCGTGATGGCCGGGGTCGACATCGTCGTGGACGCCTACACCCACGTCGTGGTCGAGGGCGTGGGGATCATGGGTGAGTTCAGCCAGGCCCGCGACAAGGTGCCCGCGCAGATCACCCCCGACTCGCCCGTGGTGCGGGTCAAGGGCTTCGCTCTGATGTCGGGCGTCACGGTGGTGCGCAAGGCGGCGCCCGGCGCCGGGCCACGCCGACTGCTGGGTGGTCGCGGATGACCCAGCCCGTCGTCCACCTGCGTCAGGGCGGGGTCAGCGTCGTCGTCGCGCCCACCTCCGACGGTCCGGCCGTCCTGCACTGGGGCGCCGACCTGGGGCCGCTGGATGCTGCGGATCTCGAGGGGCTGGTGGCGCTGCGCACGCCCGGCCGCCCCCACTCCGCCTACGACGAGCCGCGCTGGTTGTCGGTCGTCCCCGACTCCGCCTCCGGGTTCGCCGGCCGCCCCGCGCTGGAGGGCTACCGCCTCGACGGCCCGTCGGTGCGGCCCGCCCCCCGTGACTGGACCTGGGACCTCACGGAGGACGCCGCCGGGAGCACACTCACGCTGGTCGGGCTCGATGCGGAGGCCGGCTGGGAGGTCGAGGTCGTGCTCGCGCTCACCGCGGCCGGGCTGCTGCGCACCCGCACCGAGGTCACCAACCGCGGCGCCGGAGACCTGCAGCTGACCGCCGCCCGGTCTGCCCTGCCCGTGGGAGGCGGGGCCACCGAGCTGCTCGATCTCACCGGGCGTTGGTGCAAGGAGCGCAGCCCGCAGCGACACCCGTTCGTCCAGGGCGCCTTCGAGCGGGCCGGCCGACACGGGCGCACCGGTCACGACGCCTCGCTGCTGCTGGTGGCGGGCACGCCCGGCTTCGGCTTCGGCCGGGGCGAGGTGTGGGGCATCCACCTCGCCTGGAGCGGCAACCACACGACGTACGCCGAGCGCACACCGGAGGGCGAGGCGCTGCTCGGTGGCGGCGAGCTGCTGGAGCCCGGCGAGGTGGTGCTCGCCGAGGGGGAGTCGTACGCCGCCCCGTGGGTGCTCGCCTCGTGGTCCGACGCGGGACTCGACCCGATGAGCGCCCGGCTGCACGCGTGGCTTCGCGAGCAGACGCCGCGTGCCCGCAGCGAGCGCAAGGTGATCGTCAACACGTGGGAAGCCGTCTACTTCGACCACGACCTGGCGAAGCTCATCGAGCTGGCCGACCGGGCGGCCGAGATCGGCGTCGAGCGCTTCGTGCTCGATGACGGCTGGTTCCGTGGCCGCCGCGACGACACCCGCGGGCTGGGTGACTGGACGGTCGACCCGGTGGTCTGGCCGCAGGGCCTGCACCCGCTGATCGAGGCGGTGCACGCCCGCGGCATGGACTTCGGGTTGTGGGTCGAGCCCGAGATGGTCAACGTCGACTCCGACCTGGTCCGGGCGCACCCGGAGTGGGTGCTGCGCGGTCGGCGGGACCGCCCGCGCGAGTGGCGGCACCAGCAGGTGCTCGACCTGCAGCACCCCGCGGCGTACGCCCACGTGCGCGACGCGCTGGTGGAGCTCCTCGAGGAGTACCCCATCGTCTCCCTCAAGTGGGACCACAACCGCGACCTGACCGACGCGATGCACGACGGCCGGCCGGCCGTGCACGGGCAGACGCTCGCGTTCTACCGCCTGCTCGACGAGCTGCGTGACCTCCACCCCCACCTGGAGATCGAGACGTGCGCCAGCGGCGGGGGCCGCGTGGACGCCGAGGTGCTGCGCCGGACCGACCGGATCTGGGCCAGCGACACCATCGACGCCGTCGAGCGCCAGCACCTGCAGACCTGGACCTCGCTGCTGGTGCCGCCGGAGCTGATCGGTTCCCACCTGGGCGGCCGGGTCGCTCACACGACCGGCCGGTCGCTGCGGCTGGGCTACCGCGCCGCCACGGCGCTGTTCGGGCACTTCGGCATCGAGTGGGACCTCACCTCGACGACCCAGGCCGAACGGGTGGCGGTCGGCCAGTGGGTCCACCTCCACCGACAGGTGCGGCCGCTGCTCGGCACCGGCAAACTGGTCCACGGCGACCACCCCGACCCCGCGCTGGTGGTGACGGGCGTGGTCAGCCCGGACCGGCGCGAGGCGTGGTACGTCGTGGCGACCGTCGCCTCGACCGATACCCAGGTGCTGCTCCCGGTGCGGCTGCCGGGGCTGGACCCGGAGCTGACCTACGACGTGCACCGGGTGACGCCGACCATCGACCAGCACGGCATGGACCTCGGTCGCACCTGGGCCCAGGGTGACGGCGCACGGACGACCGGCTCGGTGCTCGGTCAGGCCGGCGTACGCCTGCCCGTCATGCCCCCGGAGACGGCTCAGGTCTACGTCGCGCGCTCACCTGGCACCGACTGATCCACCTGGACGGGCCCGGTGCTCGCGCGCACCACCAGCTCGGCATGCAGCAGCGTCTCGCGCGGCGGCTGCGGCAGGCCCGGGTCGAGCCGTCGCCGCTGCATCAGCTCCAGCAGGTTGCGGGCGGCGATCTGCCCCTGCTGGGTGACCGGCTGCCGCACCGTGGTCAACCCGATGTAGCGGGCGAGCTGATGGTCGTCGATGCCGACCACGGAGAGGTCCTCGGGCACTCCGAACCCACGCTCCCGCGCGGCGCTGAGCACGCCGATGGCCATCTCGTCGGAGGCACAGAAGATCGCGGTCGGTCGCTCGGGCAGGGACAAGAGCTCGCCCCCGGCCTCGAAACCGCCCTCGATGGTGAAGTGACCGAACGTCTCGAGCTCGGGACGCACCTCGATGCCGGCCTCGCGCAGGCTGCGGCGGTAGCCCTGCAGGCGCGCACGGGGGGTGCTGAAGTCGAGCGGCTCGGCGGCGGACCCTCCGACGTAGCCGATGAGCCGGTGACCGAGGTCGACCAGGTGCCGCATGCCGGTGCGGGCCGCCCGCTCGTCGTCGATGTGCACGGTCGGGCAGCCCGCCATCCGCGCGCCCACGAGCGACACCGGGGGGGCGTGCTCGTTGAGCCACTCCTGCTCGTCCTCGGTCGGCTCGATGCCCAGCACGAGCACGCCGTCGACCCGCTTGGTGAGCAGGTGGCTGTGCAGCACCCGGCCGCGGGTCTGCTCGTCGCCGCCGAGGCTGTAGAGCAGCACGTCGTAGCCGTGCTGGCGGAGCACGGACTCGGCACCCTCCACCACGGTGGCGAAGAACCAGCGGGTGACGTAGGGGGCCACGATCGCGACGGTGCGAGTCTGGCCGCCGGCCAGCACGGAGGCAGCCGGGGAGGCGACGTAGCCGAGCCGCTGCGCGGCCTCGACCACCCGCTCCCGGGTCTCGGCCGAGACTCCGGGGAGGTTGCGCAGCGCGCGGGAGACGGTGGCGGTCGACAGCCCGACCTCCTTCGCGACGTCGTTGATGCCGGTCACCGGCTCACCTCCTCCCGTGCACGCTCGTCACCCTTCTGGGAAATGCGCGATGCCCGGCGCCCCGGTCCTGCCAGGGGACACCGGGCATCGTCGTGGTGCTGCGGCTCAGCCCTTGACGCTGCCCGCCAGCATGCCGCGGACGAAGTAGCGCTGCAGGGACAGGAACACGATCAGCGGGACGATCAGCGAGATGAACGCACCGGCCGACAGCAGGTGCCAGTCCTCGCCTCGCTGCCCGGCCAGCTCGGCCAGTCGCACCGTCAGCGGCGACACGTCCTGGCTGCCGCCACCGAAGACCAGCGCGACCAGCAGGTCGTTCCAGACCCAGAGGAACTGGAAGATGCCGAAAGCCGCGATCGCCGGCGCCATCAGTGGGAGCATGATCCGCGTGAAGATCTGCACGTGACCGCACCCGTCGACCCGGGCGGACTCGATCAGCTCGCCCGGGATCTCCCGCATGAAGTTGTGCAGCAGGAAGATCGCCAGCGGCAGCGCGAAGATCGAATGGGACAGCCAGATCGTGTAGAAGCCGCCGCCCGGTGCGTTCGAGCCGGCGAGCTGCGGCCCGATCGGCGGGTTCACGTACAACGACAGCAGCGGGATCATCGTCACCTGGATCGGCACGATCTGCAGCGCGAAGACCGCGACGAACAGCGTGTCCCGTCCGGGGAACCGCATCCAGGCGAAGGCGTAGGCCGCCAGCGTCGCGAGGCTGATCGGGATCAGCACCGCGGGGATGGTGATGACGAAGCTGTTGACGAAGTACGTCGTCATGCTCACGTTGCTGTCGTTGAGCACAGAGGAGTAGTTGTCGAGCGTGAACTCCGGGTTGGTGAAGATCTTCCACCAGCCCGTCGTCTTGATCGCGGTCTCCGGGCGGAATGACGACACGAACAGGCCGACCGTCGGCAGCGTCCACAGCAGCGCGATGACGATCGCGATGCCGGAGCTCAGACGTCCGGTCAGTCCTTGCTTGGCGGCGGCTGCCGCGCTCTTCGGAGGAGCGGTGGTGCCCTCGGTGGTGGCGGTGGCGCTCATCGGGACTCGACCTTTCGCATCTGGCGGACGTTGTAGACGACGATCGGCGTCACGAGCACGAAGATCAGCGTGCCCAGTGCCGCGCCGAGGCCTTGGTTGAACGACCGGAAGCTCTGCGTGTAGAACTCATAGGCGAGCACGCTGGTGCCGAAGTTGCCGCCGGTGCTGGTGCGGACGATGTCGAAGACCTTCAGGGTCGTGATCGAGATGGTGGTCAGCACGACGATCAGCGACGGTCGGATGCTCGGGATCGTGATGTAGCGGAAGAGCCCGAAGCCACTGACGCCGTCGAGCGTGGCCGCCTCGATGATGTCGTCGGGGATCGCCTTGATGGCCGCCGAGAGGATCGTCATCGCGAAACCTGCCTGGACCCAGATCATGATCACGATCATGAACAGCGTGTTCCACGGCTCGGTGAGCAGGAACCGGTAGGGGTCGATGCCCAGCCAGGACAAGAAGGCGTTGGCGATGCCGATCTGCTCGTTGCCGGCAGCGCGGTAGGCGTAGACGAACTTCCAGATGATCGACGCGCCGACCAGCGAGATCGCCATCGGCAGGAAGACCAGCGCCTTGGCGAACTTCTCGAAGCGGGAACGGTCGACGAGGATCGCGTAGATCAGGCCGATCGCGGTCGAGGCGAGCGGGACCAGGATCACCCAGAGGGCGGTGTTGCGCAGCACCTTCAGCAGGTCGCTGTCGGTGAAGATCTGCTGGTAGTTGTCGAAGCCGATCCAGGCGGTGCCGCCGGCGTTCTGGAAGGACTGGAGGATCGTGTTGATCGCGGGGTAGAGCAGACCCACCGCGATCATCAGGAGCGCCGGCGCGACGAAGGCCGCCGTCTGGATGTACTCGCCTCGTCGGGACCTCAGTCGTTGGGTCGCCAGAAGGATCAGCCCCATGACGCCGAAGAACAACGAGACGGCGATCAGGAGCTGGACGATCTTCTCCGGTGTGCTCATTCGTCACCACTTTCCTGCGGAGTGGGCCGGAGCGAGCGGAGAGCCCCGGCGGGTCGGTGCCACCGACCGGGAAGGTTGCAGCGGGTGCAGCGGGGGGAGTGCGGAGGGGCCGCGGAAGAACGTCTCCCGCGGCCCCCGCCGCGTCATGGTCAGCTCGGCCAGGACGCCTCGATGCTGTCCAGCACCGACTGGGTGTCGTCACCCGTGATCCACTTGGTCATCTCCTTCCAGAAGGAGCCCGCGCCGACAGCACCCGGCATCAGGTCAGACCCGTCGAAACGGAAGACCGCGTTGGGGTCCTGCAGGATCTCGGCCGACAGCTTGTCGATCGGGCTCTTCAGGTTGGCGATGTCGAGGCCGGTGTTGGCCGAGACCCAGCCGCCCGGGGTGACCTTGGCCTTCTCGTTGGCCCAGATGTCACTCGAGAGGTAGGTCTGGAAGGCCTGGACCTCGGGACGGTCGGCGAACGCGGCGACGAACTCGCCACCACCCAGGACCGGCTTGTCACCATCGGCCTCCAGGCCCGGCAGGTAGAAGGCGAACACGTCGCCGTTCTCGCTGACGTCGGTGCCCTCAGGCCACTGGGCGGCGTAGAAGGACGCCTGGCGGTGCAGCGCGCACTTCCCGTCGAGGATGGGCAGACCGCCCTCCTGGAACGCCGTGGTAGCGATCGACGTCACGTCGCCCAGACCGCCGTTGACGTAGTCCTCGTTCTTGAGGATGGCACCCGCGGCGTCGAGCGCCTCGACGACCTGCGGGTCGTTGAACGGGATCTCGTGGTTGACCCACTGGTCGTAGGCGTCGGCACCCGCGGTGCGGAGCATGACGTCCTCCAGCCAGTCGGTGGCCGGCCAGCCGGTGGCGTCACCGGACTCGATGCCCGCGCACCAGGGCTTGTCGACCTTGCCGCTGCCCGCGATCGTGTCCGTGAGCGACATCAGCTCGTCCCAGGTCTGGGGGATCTCCCAGCCGTTGTCGGCGAACATCGACGGGGAGTACCACACGAAGGACTTCACGTTGGCGCCCAGCGGGGCGGCGTAGAAGGTGTCGTCGACCGTGCCGTAGCTCCTCCAGTCCTCGCCGAACCACTCGTCGACGTTGTCGGAGACCGGCTGCGGTGCCGCGACGACGTTGCCGGTGTCACGCACCAGGGTGTTGAGCAGACCCGGCTGCGGGATGTAGGCGACGTCGGGAGCGTTGCCGCTCTTGACCCGCACGATCAGCTGCGCCTCGAACTCCGAGGAGCCCTCGTAGTTCACCGTGGCGCCGGTGCAGTCCTCGAAGACCTTGTAGGAGGCACGGTGAATGTCGTCCTCCGGAGCGATGATGGAGGTGTAGACGCTCACCTCCGTGCCGGTCAGGTCGCCGAACTGCTCGAGCTGGGCGCACTCGGCCTGGCCCGCGCCGGGAGCATCGCCGCCGGCCGTCTGGGTGTCGGCGCCGTCGTCGCCGCCGCAGCCGGCCAGCACCAGGCCGACCACCGTGGCAGCGGCCGCGTAGGCGACCGGGCGCTTGGTGATTTTTCGCATCAGCGCAATTGCCTCTCTCTGTTCAGGAGGGTGTGACGGAGCGCACACACCCGGCACCGATGTAAGCGCTTGCGCAACGGGGTCGTCAAGGGCGCGGCGGTCACGAATTTGTAACGCAGGCGTCACTCCTCGGAGCGAGGGGCGCCGGTATCGACTGGTGAGAACCGCGGTTCCGGTCGTGGTCCGGCTTCGCTACTGTGAGCGTCGTCACTTCACTACGGATCGTCCGGCACGTACCTGCCGGTGAAGGGAGTCACCTGTCATGGCCTCAGTGACCTTCGAGAAGGCGCAGCGCTGGTATCCAGGCGCCGACAAGGCCGCGGTTCCAGGCATCGACCTGGAGATCCGCGACGGCGAGTTCATGGTGCTCGTCGGACCTTCCGGGTGCGGCAAGTCCACCACGCTGCGGATGCTGGCCGGCCTGGAGGAGGTGAACTCCGGGAGGATCTTCATCGGCGACCGCGAGGTCACCAACATGCCGCCCAAGGACCGGGACATCGCGATGGTGTTCCAGAACTACGCGCTCTACCCGCACATGTCGGTCGCCGACAACATGGGCTTCGCCCTCAAGATGGCCAAGGTCCCGACCGAGGAGCGTCAGCAGCGCGTTGAGGAGGCCGCGAAGATCCTCGGTCTCACCGAGTACCTCGAGCGCAAGCCGAAGGCGCTGTCCGGCGGCCAGCGGCAGCGGGTGGCCATGGGTCGCGCGATCGTCCGCAGCCCGCAGGTGTTCTGCATGGATGAGCCGCTGTCCAACCTCGACGCCAAGATGCGCGTGCAGACCCGCACCGACATCGCCAAGCTGCAGGCCGACCTCGGCGTCACCACGGTCTACGTCACCCACGACCAGGTCGAGGCGATGACGATGGGTGACCGGGTGGCGGTCATGAAGGACGGCTACCTGATGCAGGTCGACAGCCCGCTGACGCTCTACAACAAGCCCACCAACCTCTTCGTCGCCGGCTTCATCGGCTCGCCGCAGATGAACCTCATCGAGGCTGTCGCCGACAACGGCCAGGCCTCGATCGGCAGCTACGCCGTGCCCGTCGACCCGGCCGCGTCGAAGAAGATGCAGGGCAACATCACCGTCGGTGTGCGGCCCGAGGACTGGCGGCTGGTCGAGGCCGACGAGGGCGGCTTCCCGATCAAGGTGACCGTTGTCGAGCAGCTCGGCGCCGACTCCTACGTCTACGGCACCTCCGACGTCGAGGGTGTCCCGAGCACCCTCATCGTCCGCACCGACGCCCAGCACCACGTGAGCAAGGGCGCGACCATCCACGTCACGACCGACCCGGCTCGGGTCCACGTCTTCGACACCGAGACGGGCGAGCGCCTCTCCGACTGACGTCGACCCGTCGGAACCGCAGGTTGGCCCGTCAGACGTTCGCGCAACGTCTGGCGGGTCAACCTCGTTCGGAGCGGCCGGCCCGGTCCGCGGTGCGCCGGATGGCGTCGCCGAAGTCGTCGTAGAGCGGCCGTGGCACGTCGTGGCCCATGCCGGGCACGACCACCAGCTCGGCGTGCGGCAGCGCCGACGCGGTGGCCCGCCCGCCGGAGAGATGGACCATCCGGTCGGCGTCGCCGTGGATGACCAGGGCCGGCAGCGTCAGGTTGCGCAGCCGTGGGCCGCGGTCGGGCTGGGCGAGGATGGCGAGCATCTGGCGCATCACCCCGTTCGCGGAGAACCCTCGGTCCCAGGTCTGCTCGGCCCGGCGCAGCACCTCGGCGTGTGCCTGGGGGTAGTCGGGTGAGCCGATCAGCTGCCACAGCCGCGCAGAGGTCTCGGCGTACGCCGTCCGGCCGGGGCCGCGGGGGGCGATCAGGATCGGGAGCAGCCGCGGGTGCTGCCAGCCCACCGTGCGCCGGCCGGTCGTCGACATGATGCTGGTCAGCGACAGGACGCGGGACGGCTGCTCCACCGCCATCGTCTGGGCGATCATCCCGCCCATCGACACCCCGACCACGTGGGCGGCCTTCAGGCCCAGGTGGTCGAGCAGGCCGAACGCGTCACGGGCCATGTCCGACAGCGTGTACGGCGGCCGCCCGCCGCGGCCGGCGAAGGCACGCAGCAGGTCGGCTCGACGGACCCGCCCGCCGATCTTCGTGGACCGGCCCGTGTCGCGGTTGTCGAAGCGCATGACGAAGAACCCGCGCCGCGCCAGGCCGGCACAGAACTCGGGGTCCCACCAGATCATCGGCCCGCCCAGTCCCATGACCAGCAGCAGCGGGTCGCCGTCGTGGTCCCCGAAGGTCTGGTAGCAGAGCTCCACACCGGGGCTCACCGGCGCGAACAGCTCCTCGGACACCGGCACGGCGACGCTTCCGGTGCTGATCTCCGGGGCGGTGTCGGACGTGGTGTCGGACGCGCTGTCGGAGGTGGTGTCGGTCGGGCGGTGGTTGCTCGGTTGTGCCATGCCTCCAGTCAACCCGCCGATGTCACGGATCGGCAGCAGATGTGTCGATCTGCACAGGATCGCGTCGCCCACGGCGTACTGTCAGGGCGCATGACGGCGGTGGCGGTGACGCGAGCGGCGCCCTTCCTCCGGCCGGACGGCTTCGTCCGGCCGCCGCTGTCGGCGCTGCTGCGGGAAGCCAGCGTGGTCGCCGAGTCGATGCGCTACGCCACGCGGGGCGCGGCCCACCCCCCGCCCAGGTCGAGCCGACGCCAGGCCGCGCCGGTGGTGCTGGTGCCGGGGTTCTTCGCCGGCGACGCCACGCTCGGCGCCCTCAGCCGATCGCTGCGTGACGCAGGGTTCCGCACCTACCGCTCGGGCATCGGCCTCAACGTCGGCTGCACGTCGGCCGCGGTCGACGCACTGGAGCAGCGCCTCGAGGGGGTTGTGCAGCGCCGCGGAGGGCCGGCGTACCTCGTGGGCCACAGCCTGGGCGGCATGCTCGCCCGCGGGCTCATCTCCCGGCGGCCCGACCTGGTCGCGGGCCTGGTCACGCTCGGGAGCCCGATGCTGGCTCCGGGGGCGCACCACCTCTCGCTGGCGGCGGGTGTCGACCTGCTGGTGCGGCTGAGCCGCGCCGGGCTCCCCGGTCTGATGGGCGAGGAGTGCGTCGCTGGCGAGTGCGCGCGAGAGAGCTTCGACACCAGCCGCGCGCCGGTGCCCGACGGGCTCCCGTTCACGGCCGTCTTCTCCCGGCGTGACGGCGTGGTCGACTGGCGGGCCTGCCTGGACCCGCAGGCCCAGGCCGTTGAGGTGACCGCGTCGCACGTCGGCATGGCGGTCGACCCGCGGGTGCACGCGGCCGTGCTCCGCGCGCTCGGCTGAGCCTCGCCGGCGGCTCAGCCGTCGACGGCCAGGGCGAACGGCAGCACACCCGGTGCTCCGGCGAGCCGCAGCGCCCGGCCCGCGACGGTCATCGTCCAGCGCGACGACACGATGTCGTCGACGAGCAGCACGGGACCGGGTGCGGTCGCCAGGGCCGCGGCCAGGTCGGGCCCCACGACCAGCCGCTCCCACACGCCGGCCAGGCGGAAGGCGCTGTTGCCGCCCCTCTCGCCGGTGGGGCCGCCGTCGGCGAGGTCGAGCGCACCCAGCAGCGGCAGCCGGCCGATCTCGGCGAGCCCGGCCGCCACGGACCCGACCAGCCGGCCCCGTCGCCGTGACGGCAGCGCGACCACCCCGACCGGCCGCTCCGCCCAGCCCCACTCCGCCAGCACCGACGCGCACGCCCGCACCAGCTCTGCAGACGCGGGTGCGTCGTCGCGGAGCAGCTCGCGCAGTCGCTGACCCCAGCCCAGGTCGGAGAGCCGGGCCAGCGCGCGCCCCGGAAGCACCGCCTGCTCTGCCGGGATCCGGCCCTTGACCGACACCCCCAGCCGGTCCATGCCGCTCGGCCACTGGGCTCGCGGCCCGACGTCGACACCGACCCGCGCCAGCCGCTCGCGGGCGGCACCGACCACCCGGTCGGGGACGTCGGTGGGGAACCACACGCCGGCACACACGTCGCAGCGTCCACACGGCGCGGCGGTCTCGTCGTCGAGGGTGGTCTGCAGGAACGCCATCCGGCACTCGTCGGCGCCTTGGTAGGCAACCATGAGCTGCTGCTCGTCGCGCCGAGCCGCGGCCACCCGCTCGTAGCGCTCGGCGTCGTAGGTCCACGGGACCCCGGTGGCGGCCCAGCCGCCGCTGACGCGCAGCACGGCCCCATCGACGTCGAGCACCTTCAACAGCAGCTCCAGCCGGGTGCGACGCACGTCGACCGCGGTCTCGAGCGCGGCCGTGGAGAGGGGGCGTCCGGCCTCGGCGAGGGTGCGCAGCACGGCGTCGGCGTGCTCCTTCCGGGGCATCGACACGCTCGCGAAGTAGTGCCAGATGTCGCGGTCCTCGGGACCGGGAAGCAGGAGGACGTCGGCCCGGTCGGTCGCTCGGCCGGCGCGGCCGACCTGCTGGTAGTAGGTGACCGGGCTGCTCGGCGCGCCCAGGTGCACCACGAAGCCGAGGTCGGGCTTGTCGAAGCCCATGCCGAGAGCGGAGGTGGCGACGACCGCCTTGACGTCGTTGTGCCTCAGGGCGTCCTCGATCCGCTCGCGGTCGGCGGGGTCGGTGCGTCCGGTGTAGGCCGCGACCGCGTGGCCGGCCTCGGAGAGCGCCGCGGCGACGTCCTCGGCGGCGGCCACGGTGAGGGTGTAGACGATGCCGGAGCCGGGCAGGTCGGCCAGGTGGGCGACCAGCCAGCCGAGCCGTTGCTCGGGCGACAGGGAGCGCAGCACTCCCAGTCGCAAGGAGTCGCGGGCCAGGCCGCCCCGGACGGTGAGCACCGGGCGCCCGCCCACACCGAGCTGTTCCTCCACGTCGTGCACCACCCGGGCGTTGGCCGTGGCCGTCGTCGCGAGGACGGGTGTGTCGTCGGGAAGCCCGTCGAGCAGGTCTCGGATGCGGCGGTAGTCGGGCCGGAAGTCGTGGCCCCAGTCGCTGACGCAGTGCGCCTCGTCGACGACCAGCAGGCCGCAGCGGCGCGCCAGGTCGGGCAGCTGCTCGTCGCGGAACCGCGGGTTGTTGAGCCGCTCGGGGCTGACCAGCAGCACGTCGACGCTGTCGTCGGCGAGCGCTGCGCGGACGTCGTCCCACTCCTGGGCGTTGCCGGAGTTCATCGTCACGGCGCGGATGCGCGCGCGGCCGGCTGCGGCGATCTGGTCGCGCATCAGCGCCAGCAGCGGGCTGATGATCACCGTCGGGCCAGCCCCTTCGGCGCGGCGCAGTGCCGTGGCCACGAAGTAGACCGCGGACTTGCCCCAGCCGGTGCGCTGCACCACCAGCACCCGCGCCCGGTCGGCCACCAGGGCGGTGATCGCCTCGAGCTGGCCGTCCCTGAACTCGGCGTCGGTGCGTCCGACCAGGCTGCCCAGCGCGTCTCGGGCTCGCTCGGCGAGGTCACCCGGGGGTGGGCGGCCGGCCCGGTCGACCGGCGAGGTCTCGGGGCCGGCGGCGGGAGGTGTCGGTGTCGTCATCGCTGTCCACCGTAGGTCCCGGCACCGACGCCGGGTGAGGCGGACACCCGGGGTAGGCAGCGACCTGCGGGCGGCATGGCACCATCGACGCCGTGAGCCAGCCCAGTCCGTCGCCAGCCAGCCGGCCGCCAGCCCGCGGGACCCGCTACCAGCGGTCGATGGGCGGGATGGCCGGTGCGCTGATCGTCACCCTGCTGGCGGTGGTGGCGTTCGTGGGCTTCCGGGGGCTGAACCGCGACGCTCTCGAGGTCACCCAGGATCCGGTGGACTACCAACCGGTCGTGGCCCAGCTGCAACGCGACGGCAGGCAGCCGGCGTACCCTTCGCAGCTGCCCGACGGCTGGGTCGCCACCAGCGTCGACCTGCGGCCAGGAGCGACGCCGTCGTGGGGGCTGGGCATGGTCACCGACGCCGACACCTTCGTGGGGATCCGACAGGGCGGCGACACGCTGGAGGGGCTGCTCGGCACCTACGTCGACGAGAACCCGACCGAGGGGGAGTCGGCCACGGTCGAGACCGAGGTCGCCACGCAGTGGCGGACGTTCAGCGACGACGGCGGGGACCGGGCGTACGCCGCCGAGGTCGGCGGCCTGCCGCTGCTGGTCTACGGGACGGCCGACGACGAGGACCTGCGGACGCTGCTGGGCCTGCTGACCACTGCGCCCCGCTAGTCGACGTCTGCGTCGCCCCGGGCGGCCTCGAGGCGCTCGCGGGCGCCGTCGAGCCACTGCTGGCACAGGGTCGCGAGATGCTCGCCGCGCTCCCACATGGCCAGGGACTCCTCCAGGCTCGCGCCGCCGGCCTCGAGGGTGCGGACCACCTCGATCAGCTCCTCTCGGGCCGCCTCGTAGGTCAGGTCTTCGGGCTGCTCGTCAGGCATGCGCTGCTCCCTCGGTGGTGTCGTCGGCGAGGACGGCCAGGTCCTCGGTGTGGTCGATGGTGGCGTGCAGCCGGCCGTCGGCGACCCGGACGGCCACGGCGTCACCCGAGGCGACCTGGGCCACCGAGGTCAGCACCGAGCCGTCGGCGTCCTGCAGCACGGCGTAGCCGCGTTGGAGGGTCGCCAGCGGAGACAGGGCGCGGGCCCGCGCCCGCTGGTGGCCGATGTCGTCGGCGGCCCGGTCGAGGGCGTGGCCGAGGCTGCGGCGGGCGCGGTCGCGGAGCGCGACCACCTCGTCGCGGCGAGCCCCGACCAGGCTGGCGGGGTCGGCCAGCGCCGGCCGCGAGCGCAGGGCGTCGAGGCCGGACTGCTCGCGGGCGACCAGCTGGGCGAGCGCCGACCGGATCCGGTCGCGGGCCCAGGTGACGCCGCGGACCTCCTCGGCCACGTCGGGGACGACCAGCTTGGCCGCGTCGGTCGGCGTGGCGGCGCGGACGTCGGCGACCAGGTCGAGCAGGGGCTGGTCGGGCTCGTGGCCGATCGCGGAGACCAGCGGGGTGCGCATCCGGTGGACGGCGCGGACCACCGCCTCGTCGGAGAACGGCAGCAGGTCCTCCACGGAGCCGCCGCCGCGAGCCACGACGACGACGTCGACCTCGGCGTCGCGCTCGAGCCGGTCGAGCGCCTCGATCACCTCGGCGGCCGCCCGTGAGCCCTGCATCGCGGCGTGGACCACGCGGAACCGCACCGACGGCCAGCGCCGGCGGGCGATGTCGAGCACGTCGCGCTCGGCGGCCGAGCCGGGCGCCGTCACCAGACCGATGCAGGCGGGCAGGAACGGCAGCGGGCGCTTGAGCTCGACGGCGAAGAGCCCCTCGGCGGCCAGCAGCTGGCGGCGCCGCTCGAGCCTGGCCAGCAGCTCGCCGAGCCCGACCATCCGGATCTCCCGTGCGGCCAGGGACAGGGTGCCGCGGTTGGCGTAGTAGGACGGCTTGGCGTGCACGACCACGCTCGCCCCCTCGACCAGCGGCGGGTTGAGGCCGTCGAACAGCGCCCGCGCGCAGGTGACGGTGACCGAGAGGTCGGCCACCGTGTCGCGCAGGGTCAGGAAGACCGTGCCGACACCGGGCCGGCGGTTGACCTGGGCGACCTGGCCCTCCACCCACACGGCGCCCAGTCGGTCGACCCAGCCGGCGATCGCGGTGGCGATCTGCCGCACCGGGGCGGGCTGCTGGGGTGAGGTCTCGAGAGCCACAGCCGGAGCCTAGGCCACCGCGCCGAGGCGGCCGGTCCGCGAATCGGCACGCCACCGCGACCCCTCTAGAGTGGCGGGCATGACCACCGACCTCGGAACGCCGCCGGTCCTCACCCGCGCGGAGGCCGAACGCGCCGTGCTGCTCGCCGCACCACGTGGCTACTGCGCCGGCGTCGACCGTGCCGTGATCACCGTCGAGAAGGCGCTCGACCTCTACGGCTCGCCGGTCTACGTGCGCAAGCAGATCGTGCACAACAAGCACGTCGTGGCCGACCTCGAGTCCCGTGGGGCGGTCTTCGTCGAAGAGCTCGACGAGGTGCCCGAGGGGCGCACGGTCGTCTTCTCCGCTCACGGCGTCTCGCCCGAGGTGCACCGCCAGGCGGCGGCGCGCGGCCTGAAGACCATCGACGCCACCTGCCCCCTGGTGACCAAGGTCCACCACGAGGCCAAGCGCTTCGCGTGGGAGGACTTCGACATCCTGCTGATCGGGCACGCCGGTCACGAGGAGGTCGAGGGCACCGCGGGGGAGGCTCCCGGCCACATCCAGCTGGTGCAGAGCCCCGCCGACGTCGCCGGCATCGAGGTCCGGGACCCGAGCAAGGTCGCCTGGCTGTCACAGACGACGCTGTCGGTCGACGAGACGATGGAGACGGTGGCCGCCATCCGCGAGCGCTTCCCGCAGTTGCTCGACCCCCCCAGCGACGACATCTGCTACGCCACCCAGAACCGCCAGCTCGCCATCAAGGAGATCGCCCGCGACGCCGACCTGGTCATCGTGGTCGGCTCGGGCAACTCCTCCAACAGCGTCCGCCTGGTCGAGGTGGCGCTGGAGGCCGGTGCACGGGCGGCGCACCGGGTCGACGACGCCGCCGAGATCGACGAAGCCTGGCTCGACGGCGTACGCACGGTGAGCGTGACCTCGGGCGCCTCGGTGCCGGAGGAGCTGGTGCAGGGGGTGCTCGACTTCCTGCGGGAGCGCGGCTATCCCGACGCCCAGGCCGTGCACAGCGCCGAGGAGAGCCTGATCTTCGCGCTGCCGCCGGAGCTGCGCCGCGACCTGCGCGCTGCGCAGGGCAGCTGAGGCACCGGCATGGCTCGCTTCGTCGACCTGCACCCGGAGAACCCCCAAGCGCGGCTCATCCAACAGGTGGTCGACGCGCTGCGCGACGACGACGCGTTGATCGCCTACCCCACCGACTCCGGCTATGCGCTCGGCTGCCGGATCGGCAACCGTGACGGACGTGACCGAATGCTCCGGATCCGCGACCTCGACGAGCGCCACCACTTCACGCTGGTGTGCCATGACTTCGCGCAGCTCGGGCACTTCGTCCACGTCAGCAACGCGGCGTTCCGCACGATCAAGGCCGCGACCCCGGGGCCCTACACCTTCATCCTGCCGGGCACCCCGGAGGTGCCGCGCCGGCTGCTGCACCCGAAGAAGCGCACGGTGGGCGTGCGGATCCCCGACCACCTGCTGGTGCAGACCCTGCTGGAAGCGCTGGGCGAGCCGTTGCTGTCGACGACGCTGATCCTGCCCGGCGAGGACGAGGCGCGCACCGACGGCTGGGCGATCAAGGAGGACCTCGACCACCAGGTCGACCTGGTCCTGGAGTGCGGTGAGGTGATCGCGCAGCCGACCACCGTCATCGACTGGTCCGACGACACCCCCGAGGTGACGAGGTACGGCGCCGGCGACGCGGCGCGCTTCGAGACCTGGGGCTGAGGGCCGGCCCGACCCGGCCTGGGACCAGGCTCAGCGGCGCCGCGACCGCTGCCGCAGGAGCAGTGTGCCGAGGCAGAGCAGGTAGCCCGCGACCAGCGCCCCGCTGTGGGTGGCCAGGCCGGAGACCACTGCCTGCACGACGGAGTCGTCGGGGTGGGCGACCGCCTCGGGAGAGACCGCGCCGACCAACGCGAACACGCCGGCCATCATCAGCGGCGGCAGCACCGCGATGGTGAAGAAGCCGTCGGGCCGCACCCAGACGGCCAGCGACAGGCAGAGCACCACGAACCAGAGGTCGAAGAAGAGGCTGATCTCGCCGACCAGCAGCAGGTCGAGCACGACGACCGTCAGCGCCACGGCGAACCCCAGCACGACCACCTGACGGCCAGGCTCCCGGCCGTGGGACCACACCGAGGGTGCCGCGGCGCGCGCTCCCACCACGGGGCCCGGCGGGATTTCCGCGGGTGCCACCGGCGGGGCCGGGGTTGACACGTCGGTCACAGGGCCACGCTAGGGCTCGGACCGTCGCCGTCGCGGGTGCCGCGCCGGTCGGCGGAGCGCAGCGGCACCGGCTCGACCGAGCGGGCGACGGTCTCGACCTGGCGTGGCGAGGGCAGCTCGTCATCGGTCAGGTCGAGGTCGCCGAACCGCCGCGCGGACACCAGCACCCGGGCCTCGAACGAGCCCACGGTCTGGTTGTAGTGGCCCACCGCGGCATTGAGCGAGCGACCCAGCGCGTCGAGGTGGCCGGTGAGGGTGCCGAGCCGTTCGTGGAGCTCGCGGCCCAGCGCGTGGATCTCCTGGGCCTGGTCGGTCAGCGCCTCGTGGCGCCAGCCGTGGGCGACGGTGCGCAGCAGCGCGATCAGCGTGGTCGGCGTGGCGAGCACGACCTGGCGCGCGGCGGCGTACTCCAGGAGGTCGGGGCTGGTCTCCAGCGCGCCGGCGAGGAAGGACTCCGCGGGCACGAACATCACCACGAACTCGGGGGTCTCCGGCAGGGCGCGCCAGTAGCGCTTGGCGCCGAGGGCGTCGACGTGGCGCCGCAGCTGGTCGGCGTGGCGGCCCAGGTGGTGGTCCCGCTCGTCGGGGTCGTCGGTGGCGCCGGCGTCGAGGTAGGCGTCGAGCGGGACCTTGGCGTCGACGACGACGCTCCGGCCCCCGGCCAGGTGCACGACCAGGTCGGGGCGCAGCGCGCCGTCGTCGAGCCTTGTCTGCTCGGTGAAGTCGCAACGGGCGACCATGCCCGCGATCTCGACCGCCCGGCGCAGGTGGAGCTCGCCCCAGCGCCCGCGCACGTGGGGCCGGCGCAGCGCCGTGGACAGGGACTGGGTCTCGCGGCGCAGCAGGTCGGTGGAGTGGCGCATGTCGAGCACCTGCTGGGCGAGCTGTCCCTGCCAGGTCGCGCGCTGGTGGTCGAGGTCGCGAAGCTGGTCGTGCAGCCGCTCCAGGCCCTCGCGGACCAGGGCCTGGTCGACGGCGGCCTGCGGGGCGGCCTCCCGACGCGCCCAGAAGGCGCCCAGCCCGACGCCGAGAAGCAGGCCGACGAGCAGGCCGAGGACAAGGGTGACGGTCTCCATGTGCCCAGGGTGGACGACGCCACCGACAGTCGGCGGGCCGGCGCGCGGTGCGGCCGGTCAGTCGGACAGGTCGACGACCACCGGCGCGTGGTCGGAGGCGCCCTGCCCGGCCCGCTCGTCCCGGTCGACGAAGGCGCCGGTGACCCTGCCGGCCAGCAGCGGGTTGGCGAGGACGAAGTCGATCTTCAGGCCGCGGTCGCGCTCGAAGCGCTGGCGGTAGTAGTCCCAGTAGGTGTAGCCGGGGGCGTGGGCGCGGGTGACCTCGGCGTAGCCGTCGTCGAGGAACGCCTGGAACGCCGCCCGCTCGGCGGGGGTGACATGGGTGCTGTTCCTGAACTGCGCGGGGTCGAAGACATCGTCGTCGGTGGGGCAGATGTTCCAGTCGCCGACCAGCGCCAGTCGCGGGCCCGTCGAGCCAGGGTCGGGCCGCCTCGCGGAGCTGCGAGAGCCAGTCGAGCTTGTAGGCGTAGTGGGGGTCGTCCGGCTTGCGACCGTTGGGGACGTAGAGCGACCACACCCGGACGCCGCCGCAGGTCGCGCCGATCGCCCGGGCCTCGGCGACGGCCGGGTCGCCGTACGGCGGCATGCCGGGGAAGCCGACCTCGATGTCGTCGAGGCCCACCCGGCTGACCAGCGCGACGCCGTTCCACTGGTTGACGCCGGCCACCGCGACGTCGTAGCCCAGGGCCTGCAGGCCCATCAGCGGCAGCTGGTCCTCACGGGCCTTCGTCTCCTGCAGCGCGAGCACGTCGACGTCGTGGCGCTGCAGGAACGCCTCCACGCGGTCGATGCGGGAGCGGAGGGAGTTGACGTTCCAGGTCGCGAGGCGCACGGGTCGAGACTAGGCGCGGCGTGCTCAGACCAGGAAGGGGGCGACCGGCTCGGGGGTCACGGCCGCCGCCACCGCGACGGCGCGGGCGAGCGGCAGGTCGGTGATGACCACGCGCTCGCTGCCCGCCGCCGTCGTCGCGACGAGCGTGGCCAGCCCGCGACGCCGCTGGAAGAACGACTGCTCCACGACCCACCCGATGACGCCGTCGCGCTCGAGGACCGTGCGCCGGCGCGCGACGGCGGGCGCGCCCGCCACGAGATGGGTGGGGGTGAGCAGGTGGCCGAGGTGGCGGTACGACGCCTCGGCGGCGGCCGCCGACAGCGGAAAGACCAGCACCGCGAACACCAGCAGCCAGCGAGGCCAGTCGAGTGCCAGCGTCGCGGCCACGATGCCGCCGGCGGCGACCACCGCAGGCCACTGCGCCTGGATGTGCTGGCGGCGCCGGGCCCGGGGGCCGTGCATCCGCAGCGGCTCCGCCAGCGCGTCGTGGGCGCCGAGCACCTGATGGCCGACCTCCTGGCACACCTCTCGGGGCGACGGCGGCAGGACCTTGGTGGTGCCGCCGTCGCCGACCCCCGTGGCCAGCGTCGACAGCTCCGCGCCGTCGACCAGCCGCAGCAGCAGCGGCTCGGTGAGCTCCACGCCCCGGACCTTCGCCTCCTCGACGCTCACCGAGCGGGTCGTGAACAGTCCCGAGGTGAGGTGCAGGGAGCCGTGCTCCCGGGTGAGGGAGAGGTTCCACCACTGGATGACGTAGCCGACCACCGAGATCACCAGCCATCCCGCCAGCGCGGCTGAGGCGATGCCCCCCGCCAACAACGGGACGGCGAACGACTGCGCCCACCGCCAGGCCGAGTCGGCGTGCTCCTGGTCGAGGAACGGCAGCGAGTCGCCGAACTGCGACAGCACACCGAACACGCCGGCCACCACCGCCAGCCTTGAGAGGCTGAACGGTGCGAAACGCAGCCACGACCAGTCGATGCGCGCCAGCACCTGGGGTGGGGCGTCGGGGCGGCCGCGGGGGTGCCGGCCTCCTGCTGTTCGGGTCCAAACAACGGGGTTTGCGGGCTGGAACCTGTCGTCTCCGCCCATTCTCCGGCCTCAGCCGCTGAGGGCGCGGACCTGGGGCCCACCGTCGTACGCCGGCCCAGCAGCGCCGCCCGGAGCGCGGAGGCCTGGTCGCTGGCGAGCGCGTTGAGCTCGATCCGGGTGTCGTCGACGCCGGTGCCGATCTGCACCTTCGTCAGCCCCAGCAGCCGGTGCAGCAGCGTGGACTCCAGGTCGACGCTGCGCACCCGGTCGAGCGGGGCCGTGACCTGCTGTCGGTTGAGCAGGCCGCTGCGCCTGACGAACTGGGTCTCGGTCATCCGGAAGCGCGTCGTGAGCCACGGCAGCACCCCCAGGAGCATCGGGATCGCGAGCGCGGGCACGATCAGCCAGGGCTGCAGGCCGCCGGCCGAGCCGCTGATGCCGAGCACCGCGATGAGCAGCGGCACGGCGAACTGCTTGAGCGACTGGAAGGGGCCGAGCAGCAACATCCGGGCGTCCAACCGCTGCCACTCCGGCTCAGCGCTCTCGCCGGGAGCTACGCGAGCCGCGGGCTCGGGGGTCTGCGGCACGTCGGCAGGGGCCGGCAGCGGCACCGGCGTCTGCCCGAGCGGTGGAGGAGGCGGCCAGCCCGGAGGCTGCCCACCCGGCGGGGGAGGAGGCCAGCCCGGCACCTGCCCGGCCGGCGGAGGAGGCGGCCGGCCCGGAGGCTGCGCACCCGGCGGGGGAGGCTCTTCGCTCACGTGGCGTCACCCTCGGACGACCCGGTGATCTCGGTGAGCTCGGCGACCACCCGCCGAGCCACCTCGGCGTCCAGACAGTCGATGCGCACCGGCCCCGCGGCGGAGGCGGTCGTCACCGTGATCGAGGCCAGATTGAACAGTCGCATCATCGCCCCCTGGTGGGAGTCGACGGTCTGCACCCGCGACAGCGGCGCGATCCGCTGCTCACGCGACAGCCAGCCCGACCGGGTGAAGATCGCCGTGCGCGTCACCTCCCAGCGGTGCACGCGGTAGCGCACCTCCGGCATCAGCACGATGCGCACCAGCGTGGCCAGCACGACCAGCAGCGCGACCGGGCCGACGTACCACGGCCGCCCCTCGGGCAGCCGCCCCAGCGCGATGAAGCCCACCCCGACGACCACCCAGAGCACGAGCGATCCGAGCGCGGCCGAGGTGCGCCAGAAGGCGACGGCGCGAGGCGAGACCTGGTGCGCGGGCTCGCGCAGCGCGGCCTCGGCAGGCTCACCGGTGACGTCGGGCAGGTCGCCCACGGCCGGCTCCGGCGTCGTGCTCTCCTCCATGTCCCGAGCCTGTCACACGCGCCGAAGGGGAGCGAGGCACTCCCGGGCCAGGCCGCACGACGTCCGCCGTTTCGGCCTAGCCGCTCGCGCGGCCATAGACTTCCGGCCCGTGGCTCTCACCATCGGCATCGTCGGTCTCCCCAACGCGGGCAAGTCGACCCTTTTCAACGCCCTGACCAAGAACGACGTGCTGGCGGCGAACTACCCGTTCGCCACGATCGAGCCCAACGTCGGCGTCGTCGGGGTGCCCGACCCGCGGCTGGCGGTGCTCGCGGAGATCTTCGGCTCGGAGCGGATCCTGCCCGCCACCGTGGAGTTCGTCGACATCGCCGGCATCGTGCGCGGCGCCTCGGAGGGGGAGGGGCTGGGCAACAAGTTCCTCGCCCACATCCGCGAGTCCGCAGCCATCTGCCAGGTGACCCGCGTGTTTCGCGACGAGGACGTCACCCACGTCGACGGCAAGGTCGACCCCGCCTCCGACATCTCCACCATCCAGACCGAGCTGATCCTCGCCGACCTGCAGACCCTGGAGAAGGCGATCCCGCGGCTGGAGAAGGAGGCCAAGGGCAAGAAGGAGCTGCTCCCGGTCGCCGCCGCCGCCAAGGAGGCCCAGGAGGCGCTCGAGACCGGCACCCCGGTCATCGCCACCGACCTCGACCGCGGTCTGCTGCGCGAGCTCTCGCTGCTCACCGCCAAGCCCTACCTCTACGTCTTCAACTGCGACGCCGACGAGCTCGCCGACGAGGATCTGAAGCAGAAGATGCGCGACCTCGTCGCGCCGTCGGAGGCGATCTTCCTCGACGCGAAGTTCGAGGCCGAGCTGGTCGAGCTCGACGACGACGAGGAGGCGCTCGAGATGCTGCACGAGCTCGGCGTCGACGAGCCCGGCCTCGAGGTGCTGGCGCGCGTCGGCTTCGACACCCTCGGCCTCCAGACCTACCTCACCGCCGGCCCCAAGGAGGCCCGCGCCTGGACCATCCGTCAGGGCGCGACGGCCCCGGAGGCCGCCGGCGTCATCCACACCGACTTCCAGAAGGGCTTCATCAAGGCCGAGATCGTGTCGTACGACGACCTGGTCGCCGCCGGCTCGATGCTCAAGGCCAAGGAGGCCGGCAGGGTCCGGATGGAGGGCAAGGACTACGTCATGCAGGACGGCGACGTGGTGGAGTTCCGCTTCAACGTGTGAGTCGACGCGTTTGCGCAGGTCAGATGGGGTGTTACCCCCTCTAGTCCGCACTGAGTCCGCAAGAATTTCAGTGAGATGCGCGCGACCTCACTGCTGCAATTGCCATCTCGGCGCCTGTGCTGCCGGTTCTCTGGTCCGCGATTGGGTCGGTGATGACGATGGTCCAGCGATGTCGGCACCGTGTGAGAGAACTGTCTTATGTCAGAGAACCTTCGTGTGCCGACCATTTCGATCTACCAGAACCCGGATCACGTCGCGGGCATCCTGCAACAGGTCTACGGCCAACCGCTCGTGGAGGGGGAGCAACGAGAGCAGGCGACGGAAACCTCGGAGTCCAAGCAAAGGGACCGTGGGGTAACTGGCGACGCTAGCGCTAGCGCGGGGCTTCCGGTGATCGGCGCCGCGCAAGCTGGGCTCGGAGGACAACTGTCGCGCTCCCTCCAGGAGTCGCAGGGCTCGATCTCGAAGGTGATCCAGAATTTCGCCTACTCCCAGGCCTACTACCTCTACATGGTTCGAGGTGCACTAACCGAACGTGGTCAACTGAAGTCACTCACAAACTCGGACGATGCGGAGGGCCTTGGAGTCGGGGACTTCGTCGAGTTCTCGGCGACCTTCCGAGCCAACGAGATGACGGCACTGTTGGACATCCTGACTCCCGACCTGATCGCGGAAATCACCTACTATGCTGCGCGCTCCGATGGTGTGAAGAGGTTCGACGCGTACGACAACTTCGAGGCGCTCAAGGTCTTCTCGGAGAAGAACGAGATCAAGGCTCGGATGCAGGGAGAGCTGGCGCGCGAGATTGCCCGCGCCGTCCGTGTGGACTTCCGTGCTTCGAAGACGCGGGAGTTCTATGGCACGATCGGAAGCACGGGTGGAACGGTCACGGCCATCACGATGTGCGACGTCGCCCACTTCGTTGTGGAGGACGAGGACCGAATCCTCGATGGCCGTTGGACGGTTCTCGGCAAGGTCACGGCAGAGACAGCCATGGACGTGCCGATCCTCGAACGCAACAAGGTGCTGGATCGGATCAAGCCAGAGGGCATCGACGAACTGTTCGCTGAACTCCGAAGGGCTGTCGACAAGCAAGTCGACAAGTTGCCGGGCGATGAGCCGGATGCCTATGAGGACATCTTCGATCTCGCCTTCGCCTCTCGGGTTGCGGGGCCGTCCTTCAAGGTTGTCCCGATCGCCGTCTTCGCATAGGACGCCGAGACTTGGGTTTCACCGGCGGCGTGCGTCGCAACTAGGGTTTGGTCATGCTGCGCCGACTCGATGTCAAGGACTCGTGGCGGTCCTTAGATATGGGCTTTTGGCCCGATGATCTTCCCTTGCGGGCTGCAAGACGGTCGTCTATGGCCACAACGGCAGTGGCAGGTCGACGCTGTCGAGCTCATCCTGAGCCTCGCGGAAGGCGCCTGCGCCTCGGACGTCGTCTGGGAAAACGAAGAGAAGCAGCGAACCAATGTCGGTACGGGTGGCGCGAGCCCGTCGGCGTCCATGGCGGTCTTCACCCGGAAGTGGGTCGAAGCGAACCTCTCGGCGTTCCTCGACGGTGCCAGCGCCTCGGCCATCGTGACGCTGGGGCGGGAGGCTATCGATGCCAAGGGTGAGGAAGTCAGGCTCGTTGACGAGATCGAGAAGCTGCGCGGCGAGGCCAGCGAGGCGGAGAAGCAACGCAAGTCTGCCGACGGAAGAGTCGACAAGTTGGCTCGGGATGTGCAAGACCGCATTGTTTCTGAGCTCAAGGAGTTCGACTACAACCACTTCACCAAGAGCCGCTACTCCGTCCCCAAGGTCCAGGAAGACCTCCGCAAGTACAGGGGTGAGTACCCCGACAGCAATGCCCATGCCGAAGCCCTGAGGCGCTTGGGGGAGGGCGCGCCAGCCCACGTAACGGAGGTTCCTGCACCGCCCGCCAGCACAGCGGACAGCCTGAGTGGTTTGTCGGAGCTGCTTGCAGAAACGCCCACCCGAGTCGCCATTCAGGCGCTGGAACATAACCCGCCAGCTCAGACATGGGCTGAGCAGGGCCTCGTACTGCACGAGGGGCTCGAACACTGCCTATTCTGTGCTGGGGAGATCACGAGCGAGCGGCGTGCCCAGCTCACGCGTCACTTCGACGAGAGCTGGCTCCAGATCCGCGGCAAGGCTCAGGATCTACTAGCGGCGATCACGCGTGAGAAGCAGGCGCTCAATGCCTGGCACTCGGCCTTGCCGGTCACGACAAGTCTCGCGGGCGAACTCCAGCCGGTGTACGAGGAGGCCACCGAACGGGCCAGGGCCGATGTCGACGAGCGTGTGGCCGCGCTCCAGGCCGTCGAAACTGCACTGAGTGCCAAGGTTGCCGATCCCAGTGCCACGCCCGAAGCACCGGACTGGTCCGTGCTGAGTGTCGCGGTATCCACCGCTGTGCTCGCGCAGGCCGTCACCGAACACAACGACCAAGTCCGTCGTCACGCCGAGGTCACCGCCGACCGGAAGCAGACCGTCCTCGACCAGTTGATCGGCTCGCAGAGTGCGGCCTTCAGTGAGCTCGAAGAACAGGCCAGAAGCTTCGCTGATAAGAGCACGACGAGCAAGCAGGCAGCGGATCTCGCGGAACGACGGCTGGACGAAGTCCGCCAGGCACAGTTCACCACCAAAGACATGGCTGACACCCTGACCCGCGACCTCGCCCGCGTCTACGGCAAGGATCACCTCAGCGTCGCGGTGACACCGGACGGCAAGTCGTACGCCTGCAGGCGAGGCGACAAGCCGGGCACGGATCTAAGCCACGGCGAGCGGACCACTCTGTCGTTGCTCTATTTCTTGCGGAAGTTGGAGGACGAACAGATCTCTGGTGGCGACCCGTCGCAACGGATCATCGTGATTGATGACCCGTCTAGTTCGCTAGACCGGGAAGCGCTCTTCGCCACCCATCAGTGGTTGATCGACACTCTGAGAGGCTTCGGTCAATACGTCATCCTGACTCACGACTTCAGCCTGCTGCGATTGTTCATCAAGTCTCACAAGAACGCCTGGGGCAAGTCGATGAACCAGATCAGGAAGGGTGACGCTGACGAGATCCGTTTCCCCAAGGTTGCCTTCCTGGAGATGTACGCGGCGTCGGTAGGCGGTGAGCGGCGATCGAAGGTGGGGAAGCTTCCGCGCGTCCTACTCAACAACACCTCGGAGTACGCCTACCTCTTCTCGATGGTGATGGCCGGCATCGCTGACTCGGAGGATCATGAGCGCCTCTTCCTCCTGCCGAACGCGGCCCGGCGGGTGCTGGAGATCTTCGCCAGCTACAAGGCGCCTCATCGCACGGACTTCCTCCAGCAACTTGAGGTTCTAGTCGAGGCGCAAGAGGGCGAGCCCTTCCGCGATGTGTATGACTTCTGCAACCGGTACTCCCACGGCGAAGGCAGCGAGAGCGTGGATGTGCTGGACGCCCGAGCCGTCCACGGGCAGATTCGGCGGTGCATGGAGTTCCTGCGCGCAGTCGAAGCCGAGCATTTCGAGCGCATGTGCGCGGCAACCGGGACAGATCCAGCGAACCTTCCATAGGCCGTTTGAATTGTCAGCCCTCTGCGATCTCGGAGCGCGGCTCTATTCCCGTTTTCTGCCGAACTCGGGGGGTGTCGCGGCAGACCGGCCGAGCGACGCGGACATGATCGACTCCGCTGCCTTCCTCGTGCGGTCCTCGGCGGTCGGCCAGAGGTGGGCGTAGGTGTTGAGGGTCGTGGTTGCCTTCGCGTGGCCGAGCGAGCGCTGGACGGTCACCACGTCGCACCCGGCCGCGATCAGCCCGGAGGCGTAGAAGTGCCGCAGGTCGTGCAGCTTGATGCCAGATAGTCCGGCGTCGCGCAGCGTCTTGCGCCACCAGTAGCCGACCGTGTTCTGGTGCGGTGGATCGTCGCCCTCGCCAGCGAAGAGCCACCGAGCCTTGCCGGTGGTGCCGTGGACCGAGACGTGCTCGGCGAGCACCTCGACCAGGCTGTCGGCGAGGTAGACGACGCGCTCTGATCCATACTTCGGCGCCCGTACGTCGATCTCTCCGCCGTTGACGCGCTGCACCTGGCGGGTCACCTTGAGCGACTTGCGGAGGAAGTCGACGTCCCCGAGCTGGACCCCGGCGGCCTCGCCCAGTCGCAGGCCGGCGAACGCGCAGAGTCCGATGAACGGTTGGAACCCCCCGTCAGCCACCGCCATGAGCTGCCCCACATCCTCGGGGGTGGGGATCGACATGGCCACGTCCGCGCGTCGGCCACGGGGGAGGCGCACGCCGTCGGTCGGGTCGGAGCCGATCACCCTGTCCTTCACGGCGGCTCGGAACACCGATCTGACGTTGACGTACCGCGTCTTGATCGTGCCGGGGGCGAGCCCGGCCGCGTCCATCTGCTTGATCCAGGTCTCGACTTCCGAACGCCGGACCTGCTTCATCGGCTTTCCCGCGAACGGCACCGATCTGGCCGCCAGCGACACGGCGAGCACGGTGCCGGGTGCCCAGACCTGGCGGGCCGACCACTCGCCGAAGTACGCCGCGAAGGTGATCCGGCCGGCCTTGGGATCGGCGTACGTGCCGGTGACCACCGCCGAGGTGACCTGGTCCAGCCACTGCTGCGCGTCGATCTTGCGGTCGAAGTGCCGCGAGTACTCCTTGCCGGCTTCGTCGCGGTACCGCGCCCGCCACCTGCCATTGGTTCGCTTGGCGATGTTTCCCGCCATGGTGATGCTCCTTCCAGGATCGCTCCATCGTCTCTGTGAGATCCGACGGTGGGGCAGGGTTAGCTGCGGTTCTGGGGACGGTTGGTCTGCTCGGTGAGCCAGAGGATGAGATCGGCGCGCCAGTAGCGGACGTGGCGGCCGACCTTGAAGCTGCGGGGTCCGGCGCCGAGGTGGCGCCAGTAGCGCAGCGTCCCCTCGGGCACGCGGAGGTAGCGGCACGCTTCCTGGAGGGTGAGCATGTCGTCGCCGGGGTTCTGGCGGGGTCGTGGGGCGTTGGGTTGTGCGGTCATGGCGGCCTCCTTGTGGCTGGGTTCCCGGCGTCGTTCGTCGCCGGTCGTGATGGGTGGGTGTCTGTCGTCGAGAGGTACGCGCCCTACGGTGCGCGCTGGGGGGCACCAATTCGCGCCCGTCCTGGCACCGCCCGTCCTCGGGACGGGCGCCCCCGTCAGGTGGCGTTTTCGCAGGTCAGGCGGCGCCCGTCCGAAAGTTCAAGAACTCATCGGGTGCTCCTCGCTGGTTGTCGTCGCGAACGACCTGTACGTGTTGATCAGCATGGGGCGGCAGGTTCCCCGGAATCGGGGGAACCTGAGGGGGATACCTGTCAGGGGACCTGTGTTTCCGCAGGTCAACAGGTATCCCTAAGTCGTTTCCCCGCGGACTTGTGCAGGTGTTGATTCACGCCGATCAGCGTGGGCGAGGGGCGTTACCGGAATGCGGAACAACGGAGGGTAACGCCAGGGGGAACGCTGCGTTAGTGCAGGTCAACGGCGTTCCCTAAAGTCGTTGGCTGCACCCGCTTCTCAGAGGCCGATTCCGGAGGGCCGTGAGATGGGCGGCCGGTACTCCGAACCGGGAGTCGTGGCGTTGGAGGCGCTACGGCGGCCGCGCCGTACCGGTCGATCGCGTCGACGGCGAGGCGTCGGGCGTGGTCGGGGCCCAGGTCCGCGCGGTCGCGGCTGAAAACATCGACCCACTGCTTCCGTGCGTCCTCGAGCGTCTCGGCGACGAGGTGGGCGGTGTTGCTGTGGCGGCCGCGGGTCATGGCGACGTACGCCGCGGCGGCGCCGGTGGTCCCGCCGAGGGCGAAGTGCGCTCGGTCGACGGTCTCGCCCTGGGCGCCGTGGACCGTGGTGGCGTAGGCGAGCTCGACGAACCGGGTGGCGTACTCCACTGGGATCTCGCGCTCGCGCCCTTGGCCGTGTAGGAGCAGGTTGCCGTCCTCGTCGATGCCGGTGACTGTCCAGGTCTGGCGGTTGGCCACCCCGAGGTCGGCGTCGTTGCGGCGGGTGGCGACGCGGTCCCCGAGCCCGACCCGTTCGCCGCGAGCGGTCACCAGGGACCGGTCTGCGTCGGCCGAGTTGCCCGTGGCGGGGTCGGCGCGACGCTGGTCGCGGATCGCGGTATTGAGGCTGGCCACTTGCTCGCGGGTGTCGGCGACGATGAGGCCGCCGGCCGCTCCCGCCTCGGCGAGGGCGGCGGTGCGTTCGCTGTCGCTGGGGTGGATGACGATCGACCCGCGGCGATACAACGCGTCGAAGACGGCGGCAGGGTCGTCGCCGGTGCGCATGCGCAGGGAGAGCGCGGCGTAGCCGGGGTCGGTGAACCGGTGCACCTTCTCCAACGACACGACCGCGGTCGGGTGCGCCCACGCGAGGGCGTGGTCCAGGACGCCGCCGCGTCCGACCGCTGGAAGCTGGTGCCGGTCGCCGACCAGCGCGACCCGCGCCCCGGCCTCGTCGGCGACCGTCAGGAGCGCGCGGGCGGTGTCCTGGTCGAGCATGCCCGCCTCGTCGACCAGCAACAGGTCCCCGGGTCCCAGCCGGGCAGCCGGGCCGGGGGTGATGTCGGGTCGCCGGGCCCGGTGCCCTTGGTCGTCCCAATGCCAGCCGTGCTGGTGGATCAGCCAGGCTGCCGAGTGCCCGTCGGCGCCAGTCTCCGCGGCCGCAACCTCGGCCGCCTTCAACGTCGGCGTCACCACCACCAACCGGTGTCCCTGCCGTGCCAGCACGGTCTGCGCCGACCTCAGCGCGGTGGTCTTGCCGGCACCGGCCGCGCCCTCCACGACCACCAGCTGGCCGTCACCAGCAAGGACGCCGACAACGGCGGCCTGGGTGGGGTCGACCCGCGTCAGCCCTCGCCCTTGCAGCCGGACCCGCCTGGCGGGCTTCTCGGCGCGGCGGGCGAGGCGACCGACTAGGTCCGCCTCCACCTTCACTACCTGCTGGGATGTCAGCGAGCGGACATGTTCGGGGATGTCGGGTGAGGTGAGCAGCCGAACACAGCGTGTGACGGCGCGGGCGGTGACGTCCTCGGCGAGCTCGAACCGCGCCGCGTGCTCGGCGACCAGGTTGGTCTGGGCCAGCAGAACCTCGACCTTGCCGCGGATGTCGGCGGCGTTCCACGCCGACCGCTTCGCCCCGAGCTGGGAGATCACCCAGTCCGCCGCCCCGTCGCGATCGATCCAGCCAACCTGCGTCGCCTCCAGCACGGCGGTGGCGACGGGATCGCGGTAACCCAGGGCGCGCAGCTCGGCGTTCCACCGTGCGACCAGGTCAGCGCCGTCCGTGGGGACGACCTTGTCCGGCCGGGCCTCGGCCCACGCCCGTCGATCCCACGCCTCACGCAACCGCGGTCCGGGCTCCTCGCCGGGATGCTCGCGCCGCCACTGGGCTTCGTACCGCTCGCTGTTGCGGCCGATCTGACTGGTCCGGGCGCTGAACGCCCCGACGTACGGCGCGAGCTGCTCGATCTCCCCAGTTGCGGCGTCCAGGGTGAGACCGTGTGCGGCCAGAGTCGCCCGGAACTCCGGTGCGGTGGCGACCGCGGCGTGCCCGATGCCGTTGATTGCCTCGATCATGTCGCGTACCCCGACCGAGTGCAGGCCCCGCCAGGCGCCGTCGGCGAACACGCGCGCGTTCACCTGAAGGTGCAGATGCCGGTGCGGATCACCAGCCCGCGACGTGTAGTGCCGGATCACGGCTGCCTCAATCCGCTCGACCGGCACCTGCACCTGCCGTCCGCGCGGCCCGACCCGGGTGGTCGCGTGCTGTGCGACCCATTCAACGATCTGTTCCGCCGCACGGTCCTGCGCCGCGTCGAGTGCCTCCGACACCTCGGGATGGAGCGCCGCGGCCAGCGACCAGGTCTTCGGGCCGTTGACGGTGACCTCGACGAACCGCAGCGCGTTCGCGTCGTCGCGGACCCGACCCTTCGGTCGGCTGCTCGCGATGTCGATACCGGCGACCCACTGCTCGTAGGTTGCACCATCCATCGAGCCTGCGTGCTCGACGCTCTCCGGCGTCGCGGTGAGTCGCTCGGCGACGCCGGTGCCTTCGCCGAGGTAGTAGTCATCAGCCCGGGACCGATCGCGCTCGACGTAGGCCCGGGCAGCCTTCGCTGCGCCGCGGTAGAACTTCACCCCGCCATGCACGCCGACCACCCCGAGTCCTGGTCTCAACGGCGTCCGTCGACAACCAACGAACCCCTAGAAATGCCGCGTGGGCCGCCCGATCACGGGCGACCCATCTACGAACCTTCGTAGCATGCGTGCCGCTGTGAAAGAAGGTGGTGTGGCAGGCAGGTGAGGGGTGACGGGGAGAGGATTTTGGGGACCGTGAAGAGCCAACGGTTGTAGATGAAGACGAAGCTGGGAGGGGTCGGGAAGAGCGAGAAGATCAGGAGTCGGCGGAGGATGCTTCGAGTGCGGCGGCGACGGCCTCGAACTCGACGAGCGCCGCGGTCAGGTCCTCGACAATCTCGCGGGCGATGACCTCGGGTGCCGGCAGGTTGTCGGCGTCCGCGAGTGATTCGTCCCGCAGCCAGGTGATGTCGAGGTTGGCCTTGTCGCGCGCAACGAGCTCGGCGTAGTCAAAGGACTTCCAACGCTCGGACTCAACCCGCTCCGCGCGGTCCTTGCCGGACAGGTACGACGTCACGAAGTCATCGAGGTCTGCCCGGCGCAGCGGGTTCTGCTTGAGAGTGAAGTGCATGTTGGTCCGGAAGTCGTAGACCCACAGCTTCTGGGTCCACGGCTGCTCGGCCGCTGGCTTCTTGTCGAAGAAGAGCACGTTCGCCTTCACCCCGGGTGCGTACCAGATGCCGGTGGGGAGCCGGATCATCGTGTGCAGATCGAAGTCCGCGAGCAGCTTGCGGCGCAGCGTCTCGCCGGCACCGCCCTCGAACAGCACGTTGTCGGGCAGGACGACCGCGGCACGACCGTTGATGTCCAGGACCGTCATGATGTGCTGCAGGAAGTTGAGCTGCTTGTTAGACGTCGTCACGACAAAGTCCTGGCGCTCGATGTCGCGGTCTTCGCGCACGGCCCGCCCGTCCGCGCCGACCATGGTGAGCGACGACTTGCGGCCGAAGGGCGGGTTCGTGAGCACCACGGACCAGCGCTGGCCGGGGTCGGCGATCAGGGAGTCGCGTACGTCGATGAGGGAGTCGCCGTTCGGTGTTCCGATGCCGTGGAGCAGCAGGTTCATCGCAGCCAGCCGGGCGGTGCCGTCGACCAGCTCGTAACCGGAGACGAACTCGTCGCGGAGGTGGTCGCGCTCGGTAGGCGTCAGGCTGGCCGCGTCGCGCGAGGCGTGCTCGTGTGCGACGAGGAGGAAGCCGCCCGTGCCGCAGGCGGGGTCGACGACCGTGTCGCTGGGCATGGGGTCGATGACGTCGACGATCGCCCGGATCAACTCGCGCGGCGTGAAGTACTGCCCGGCCCCTGAGCCCTTGTCGGACGCGCCTTTCGACAGCAACTCCTCATAGGCGTCGCCCTTGAGGTCGGTGCCGGAGGCTGACCAGTTCTCCTGGTCGATGAGGTCGACGATGAGCCGCTTGAGCTTGGCCGGGTCCTGGATCCGGTTCTGGGCTTTCCGGAAGATCGTGCCGAGCGTGCCCGGCTGTTGTGCGAGACCGACCAGGATCTGGGTGTAGGTGACCTCCAGCTCGGTGCCTTCGGCGTCGAGGAGCTTCTGCCACGAGTACTCGGGCGGCACGATCTGCTGCGGGTTGAGTCGCCGGTTAGCCCGCTCGTGCGCCATCTTGAGGAACAGCAGGTAGGTCAGCTGCTCGGTGTACTCGATGACGCCTACGCCATCGTCGCGCAGGACGTTGCAGTAGGACCAGAGCTTGTCTACGAGGCGGCGGGAGTCAGGCGTAGTACTCATAGGTTGCTTTCACTTGGCCGGCCCAGAAGGCGAGCTTCTGGTCGGCGGTTGGTTTGGGGGCGAGCAGGTTCAATTCGACGGCGAGGCGATAGAACCCACTTCCGGCGTCATTCTCGTTGAGGTAGAGCACGATGGACGAGACGAGGGCTCCGACCACGGGCAACTGCTCCCGGGCGACCTCGCCAAGAAGCGATCCCATGGCCGCGCGCTGGCTGTCTTTGCTGAAGTCGAAGGGACGCGCCCCTGTACGCCGGTGAAGCACCGAGTTCAGCTCGGTATACGACGTCGTGCGGCTCAAGCGAGCCTGCTCGGCCAGGAACTCTGCTGTCGTCGCGACCAGCTCGGTCCACTCCGAGTCCTCTCGCCCCCAGATCATGTGGCACCACGGATCGGCACGACCAATGCGCGAAAGGTGCCGGCAGGAGTTGAGTCCACACGCGAGAAGTCCGACCAGCGCAGTTCGTAGGTTCCGCGCAGAGTCAACGGGGTCTCACGGCCTCTCGAGGTACCACCGGTGTTCGGTCCCCATCGTCGTTCGCCACCAAGGACGTTGCCCTCGAAGAGGCGGAAGGCATCCGCGTTCGTGATGCGCCCACGCGTCGGAGCTCGCCAGTACGCGGCCTCGTTTGTCATCGCAATGACCAAACCGGCCCAACCTGAGCGCTCGCCGACGAAGCGCTCGACTCGTGCGATGTCCTTGACCACATCATAGGCGCGCAGATCGGACGCGCCGTGGTTCTTCAACGCGAAGGATTCACCTCCGCGAACGCCCGCCCAGAGTCGTGTCATGTACTTGAGCTCGACAGCCAGGCCACGCGGCGAATCTGGATCGATCAGTTCCAGGTCGAGACGAACGCCCGGCTCGGGGTGAGTCTCGAGCCGGACCTCCAGACCGGGATTCAGCGACTTTGCCTCCCATGCGAACGCGAACTGGAAGTCTGCCTCCGAATGGAACACCGCTCTACGTTTAGCCAGGGAGGCAAGCACTGTGTAGGCGTCGATGAGCCATTCACTCCGCGTGTGGTCGGTCGCGATCACCTACTCCACGCCCCGGCTCTCCCAGTCGCCGAAGGTCTCGCTGCCCGCGACCCACTCGCGCCGGCCGTTGCAGGAGCGACCGAGCGCGACAGCTCCCGCTGTCGAGGGAGACGAGAACACGACGTCGCGGGCGAGGCGCCCTTTGCCGTTGTTGACGACGATCGACCCGTCAGTGACCAACTGTTCGTGTTGGGCTCGGTAGGAGGCGTACGCCTTCTGTGTGCTGTCGGCTTTGCCGACGCCGTGCCACGACGCGACGACGATCGAGCCGGCAAGCACGGTGAACTCGCCGTCGACTTGCTGCGCCTGGGCGTCGACGCCGAGCTTGGCCTGGCGCAGCCGGAAGACCGGAGACTCCGTGCTATCCGGGAGGGGCTCCGTTGGCGGCTTGGCCGGGCGCACCCGGATCGCATTGACGCCGAGGACGGGCAGGACGATCTGGAGTTGCGACAGGAAGTCGTCCATGTCTGAGGCATCCGCCTCGGGCAGCGCCGGGACAGGCGGCGCGGTGCCGTTCTCCAGACTTACGCGGCCAGCCTGCGTGGCGAGCGAAATGAGCCGCGACTCCAGGTAGCGACCGTGGGACTTGGTGAGGTTGGTGTCCTTGGAAGTGACGAGGACGACGCGATCCCAGTAGTCCTTGTTGACATCGCGGTTGTGGTACCGCAGGCGGTCGGCCACGACGTCGGCCTCACCGATGTAGCAGCGGGTGTCGCCGATCGCGGCTTCGTCGTCACCCAACAGCAGGTAGACGCCCGTGCGCTGAGCCTCGTCGCGCTTCAACAGATCGGCCAGGTCGGAACGGCGGCCGGAAAGCACATGGCCGGTCCAATTAGTGATCTCAGCGGTCGTCAGCCCGCCGGGGGTTCCGTCGACGAGGAACAACTTGATCTGCTTGCCACTCACGCGCCCATCATCTCCTCGGCCTCCGACAGATCGGACTCGGCGCCGGTGAGGCGGCCGGAGAACGCTGCCGTGAGGAGCGATCTATGCAAGCTCGTGCCCCGGCGCTGAGCGCTCAGCAGTTCCTCCTTCATCCGCTCCCGAGCCTCGTCGATGCGTGTGATGCGGGAGATCAGCATGGGTCTTGTTTCCGCAGGGGGAACTGGAACTTCGATTGCCTTGATGAGCGAGAGGTTCAGGTTGGGTTGCACTCCTCCTGCGGCAAGCCTGCGGAGACCCGTGTAGTTCGCATCGAGGATCAACCGAACCCAGGCCCGCAGGTCCGGCTCGTGAAGGGTGATGGCCGCACATGCTTGGTTCGTCGTGGCGTCAAGGCCGAGTTCAGCCGCTGTGCCCCGCGTCTTGCCTTCCCCATACATCGCGACGAGAAGTGAGCCCGCGGGGACGATCTTGAGGCTGGTTTCATCGAGGGCTCTCTGAGCGACGAACTGCGTTGGCTTCGTGATCAGACCCTGGTGAAGGTCGCCGCTGGTGATCCACGGAATCGTGCCGCCGTCGTAGAAGGCTTTGTTGCCCCTGAGCGGGGTCATTCCGCTGCTGACCCTTGCGAGCTCCCCGAGCGAGTGGGTCTCACTCTGGCCAGTTCGCTGAGCGTCGGCGACCACCGACAGCAGGGCCGAATCCCGTAGTGCCTTGAGCCTGACCAGCGAGTCCGCGATGGCCCGGCTCGCAGCGTCGAGGCGGGAGAAGTGGTCTTCGAGGAGGTCGACGATGCGACGCTGTTCGTCGATGGGCGGCACGTCGACCCGGACAGCGTCGAATCGCCCACGCGTGATATGGACCATGCCGGACCCGTGCGTGTGCCGCATAAGCTCTTGGAGTTTGTGGTCGAGTAGGTACTTATGGAACTTAAGGTCGATGTACGACTCGACCTTGAAGATGTGTTGGTTCAGGACCGCCTCGGGGCCGTTCCAGATATACGCCCCGAGGGTGGCCGCCCAGGACACAAGCAGGTCCCCCGGGTGAACGACGTGGCGGTCGTCAGCTTCGCCCTCGAAGTAGTTGAAGTGGTCGCTGGAACCGGTCAAGTTCTGGATGCGGATGATCGGGCGGCCAGCGGACCTCCACTCCTGCTTCTTGAAGCCACGGCCGTTGAGGTAGCGGCCGAGTTCGCCGAGTGTTTGTCGCTTCCAACCTGCAGGTGCGGTCACGCCGTGAGCTCCGTATTGAGTTCGTCGATGAGGTCACCGGCGCGGTCGCCGAGGTCGCGGAGGGCGCCGTCGGTGCCGCCGCGCTCGGTGAAGGGGGCGTCGTCGAGCTCCTCGGTGCGGATGCCAGCGGAGTTCGCGATCACTTCAACTATGTTGTCGAGCCACCATCGCTCGGCTTCGGTGAAGGCCACGCCGGCCTGCTCCTGCTGCGCCAACCAGGTGGCGTACCTCTCGTTGACCAGTTCGCCGTACGGGACGAGCTTGTCATCGACCCCGACGGTGAAGCGGACCAGCGAGACGAGGTCGGTCAACGTGCGGTGGTGGTCTCGAGACGGGCGCTGCGCGCCCTCCTCAACCACCGAGGCTTCGTACTCGGGATTGAGGGCGACGTAGGCGTTCCAGATGATGTCGGGCGTCCAGTTGTAGGGCGGTCGGGCGATGCGGTCCGCGAGTTCCTTGATGTCGCTGAAGGAGATCCGCCGTTCCTTGGCTTCGGTGATGAGCTGGATGGCGGTGATCTCGGCGCGGTGCTCGTCGAGGTAGGCGCGCCAGGACTCGACGACGGACTGGGCCGTGTTGGAGTCGACCACGCCGTAGGCATCGAGCAGGACGTCGGCGGAGACCTCGTCGACCACCCGGTCGTGGACGCGGCGGAGCTCGAGGATGCGGGCGCGCAGGTCAGGGTTGGATGCGAGTGGCTTCACGGCGTCGATGATGAGCTGCTGACGGATTTCGACAGGCTCAATCGACGGATCGGCTCGCAATGCGTCTTCGATGGCTTCGGCTTGCCGGTCGGGGTCGACGGCATCGACGAGGTGGCGGACCACCTTGCGCACGGACCCGCCGGCGACGGAGTCGAGCTCGGTGCGCTCCCCGGGAGTCAGCTCGATGTTCGAGGGCGGCGAGCCGTGAGGCGAGGGTTGCGGTCTCGTCCTCGGTGATGGTCAGGGCGGCGGCCTTGTCGAGCAGCTGCTTGAAGGCTGACCGACTTCTCGCGGTTGAGCGGGCGGCGTCGACGAAGTCGTGCTCGGTGACCCCGATGGCGTCGACGAGGACGAAGCGGGTCTTGCTGCGTGGCGTCGGGGGTGACGGCCTGGAAGTCGGCGACGGGATGGTGCGGGCGCCGCGACCCTTCATCTGCTCGAAGTACGTGCGCGGAGCGCACGTCGCGCATGAAGAACACGCACTCCAGCGGCTTCACGTCGGTGCCGGTGGCGATCATGTCGACGGTGACAGCGATCCGGAGAGCTGGGCGTGGTGCGGAAGGCCTGCGAGCTGCTGGTCTTGGCGTTGCGGGCGTTGTAGGTGATCTTGGCGGCGAAGTCGTTGCCCTTGCCGAACACCTCGCGCACCTGGGTGACGATCTCCTCGGCGTGGTTGTCGTCCTTGGCGAAGATGAGGGTCTTCGGCACGGTCGACCGGCCGGGGAAGATCTCGGTGAAGAGCCGGTCCCGGAACGTCTCCAGCACGAGTGCGGATCTGGTCTGGTCGCGGTCACCGCCCGGTCGAGCTGGCCGGCGGTGTACTCGAGGTCCTCGTCCAGCGCCTCGTAGCGCTGCTGCGCGGGTGCGCCTGTCGACCTTCGGGACGACCGTCGCCGGCCTCGATCGTCGAGCCCTGCTCGGTGATCTGCGGTCTTGATCCGGTAGACGTCGAAGTCGACGTTGACGCCGTCGGCGACCGACTGGGGGTAGGTGTACTCCGAGACGAGGTTCTGCTGGAAGAACCCGAACGTCTGCTTCGCCGGGAGTCGCGGTGAGGCCGACGACGTGGGCGTCGAAGTACTCCAGCACGCCGCGCCACGGCGCCGTAGATCGAGCGATGGGCCTCGTCGACGATCACCAGGTCGAACGTCTCCGGCGGCAGGTCGGCGTTGTAGGCGACCGTCGACCGGGGCATCGGGCGCGCAGCCGTCCAGGCTCGGGGTCGTCGCTCGTCAGCAACCTCCTCGTCGCGCAGCACCGAGAAGACGCGCTGGATGGTGGAGATCACCACGCTGGCGGAGCCGACCATCCCGCCGCCGGTGAGCTTGTCCACGTTGTAGAGCTCGGTGAAGCGGCGGCCGTCGTCGGGGGTGCGGTAGTTCTGGAACTCCCGCCAGCGTCTGCTCGGCCAGGTTGTTGCGGTCGACGAGGAACAGGATCCGGTCGAAGCCGCCGAACTTCAGCAGCCGGTAGCACTGGGTGACCGCCGTGAAGGTCTTGCCCGCACCGGTCGCCATCTGCACCAGGACTGCGGTCGTAACGCTGCTCGCGCAGGCTCTGCTCGATGCCGTTGATCGCCGTCGATCTGCGCCGGCCGTAGGGCAGTGGCGTCCAGCGGCGGCATCGCGGTGACCTTGCCCCGCCAGGTGGGCGTCCGCTCCGCGTCCTTCTCTCGCAGGGTCCGGGCCAGGGTCTCCGGTCTGCGGGAAGTTGAAGATCCGGCGGGCCCGCGGCTCGGGATCGAAACCGTTGGTGAAGTGGGTCTCGGTGCCACTGACGCCTCGAACACGAACGGCAGCCGGCCGTCCTTGGTCACTGGGCTGCCAACCTGACATCAGCCGGCAGCCCTTCGGCGTACATCGCGGACTGCCACTCCACACCCGACAGGGGAGTGCCCTCCGGCTTGGCCTCGATCACCCCGACGACCCGCTGGTCGACGTAGAGCAGGTAGTCGGCGCGACCGTGCCCGTTCGCCATCCTTGCCTCGCGGCGCGCGACGCCCTGAGCCGCGAACAGGTTGAGCGACCTGCTGTCCTGCACCGACCAGCCCGCGTCGGTGAGTTGACGGTCGATCAATACGCGGGCGCGCGCCTCCGCGGCAAGGCGGTTGGCGTCGTCCCCGAGGTTCATGGTGTCTCGTAGGTTATCCGTGTGGTCAGCGTCCAGAGCGATATTGACGACTCGCGGCTGCGTGCCCAAGTCTGCTGGGAGTCCCCTGCCGGTGGGTGCTGGTGCCTTGTCCCAAGAACAGGCTGGAAGGTGTGATGGCGCTTCCCGAGACTGATCTGCACTGCATCCGTCTCTGGGCGCGTGTGCGCGTGCCCGAGCACCTGTGGGACGAGCTGAAGGTCGAGGCCGACGTCTCCGACCGCCACGTCGACATCGTCGAGGTCCGGCCACCGTGGGACGGCGTCGGCGAGCACACCCGCTTCCCGATCGCGCGGCTGCGCTACATCAAGTCGACCGGCCTGTGGGCGATCTACTGGCGCGACCGCCACCTCAAGTTCCATGAGTGCAAGCGCAAACGCCCGACCAAGAATGTCCAAGCGCTCCTCGACCACATCGAGACCAGCGGCGACCCGATCTTCTGGGGGTGACGAGCCGGGGAGGCCAGATGTCTGCGTGCATCGAAGAGGTCGTTCCCACTCGATGCCCGGAGCGGGTCCCCGCAGTCCAGACAACGCGTTGCCGGTGACGGACGAGGCACCATGTGCCAGAATCGCACACATGAGTGACCTTGACGCCCACACACTCGGCGCCCGCGTTCGCGAAGCTCGTATGCGTGCCGGTCTTCGTCAGGATGAGCTCGCGTCGCGGGTGGGCTTCTCGGGGCACTCCGTAATCGCGAAGATCGAGACCGGAGCACGGAAGGTCAGCGCCCTCGAACTCTCCGACATTGCGGCTGCTATTGGCGTCCAGATGATCGATTTCTTCGAGGAACCGACTCCCGCGATTGTTTCTCACCGGATGAGCCGTTCTCCGGATGCTACCGACTCGACAATTGACGCACGGCTTGCGCTACTTGCTCAGGACGTCGAGTTCGTCGACTCTCTCGCCGATGGCGCGTTGGGATTCGACCGAGCACCCGAGGAGCAAGTCCCTCCGACTACGGTCAAGGAAGCCGAAGGCCTTGCGGCTTGCGCGCGAGAACTGCTCGGCCTCACACCGAACGATCCGATCCCGCACTTGGCTGAGACCGTCGGCCTGGTCGGCCTCCTCGCGTTCTCCGCGGACGTCGGTAAAGATCTTGCGGACGCGGGAACGGTGCTGCTGCGACGCGGGGGAGTCGCCTTTGTCAACAGCCATGCGGACGTCGGCCGTAGACGCCTCGCCCTCGCGCATGAGTTCGGTCACTATCTCTGCGTCGATGACTACACCGTCGACTGGAGGGTCGACGAATATCAAGCCCAAGACGGCGCCTGTCGAGGCACTCCTCGACCGGTTCGCCCGCGCTCTGCTGCTACCTGCAGAGGCACTGACGAGTGCATGGGCCCCGCGCCTCGAGGAACACGGACCGCGGAGGGCAGCCGCTTGGTTTGCACATCACTACCGCGTCGACATGGCCACGCTCGCTCGGCGCCTCCGGGAGCTCGACCTCGCCGATCACGACACAGCTGGGATCGTGCGCTCGCATCGAACCACCAGAGCTGACATTCTCGAACTCGACCTGTACGTCCCGGCCGAAGAGATGGCTGGGACGACCGTGCCCCGCACTTACGAAAAAGCGGTGCTGCGCCTGGTTGGCGACGAGCGCATCAGCCGCGAGCGCGCAATGGATTTGCTGCTGGGCACACTGAACGACGATGAACTGCCTGTTCCTAGAACTCGCCGCGAGGACGAGATCTGGAAGTTCGTCTCTTGATGACCCCAGGCGCCGACGCCTGGGTTTTCGACACCGGTCCGCTCAGGCACTTCGCGCTCAGCGGTTGGCTGGGCGTCTTGAAGTTCTTGGCCGGAAGCCGTCCAGTCCTCATGCCAGACGTCGTTGAGCGAGAACTGCGGCGACAGACGGAGGACGTCCGGGCGGTCGGGCAGGTCCTCGACGCCGACTGGATTCATGTGTTTTCTTCGTCCGACCCCTTGTACATGGCGAACTTCGCCAAGTATGCGCGCCGCCTCGTCGCCGACGGCAAGAACGAAGGAGAGTGCGGTGTTCTTGCGATGGGTGCCACCTTCGGGAGCGAGATGGTGATTGACGACAGCACGCCTGAGAGAAATCGCAGAGACGGAGGGCTTGCAGGTCACGGCGACCGTTCCGATTCTGTGCGATGCGATTCGTGCCAAACAACTGACACTTTCGATGGTGGAACACATGGCGGACGAACTCCTTGCGAACGAGTACTACCTGCCCTTCGGTCCAGGAGGGTTTCGTCGGCACGTTCTCGAACACGGGCTGTTGGACTACGACGAGACGACCTGACTCTGACTTCACAGGGAGCAGTTGGTTGGGTGGTGCCCGGGTGCAGCCGGGGGTCGGATCAGCTCGCAACGCGTGAGCCGAAGTTTCAAACGGGTAGCCCAGGCCGTGTTCGCGGTCCACGTCGACGGTGACACGACATCTGTGCGTCGCCAGCGGTCCGCAAATAGTCCGCAAGAAGTTCGGCCGAGACCGATTCTCGTCGACGACGTCCAACGGTCCAGAGAACGCGTCTCCGCAGGTCAGATGGCACTTTTCGGTGTCAACCGGCGGCGACCAACGACCCCCGCAACCCCGCCTGATCGTTCCGCTTCAATGTTTAGGGTCGTCGGGATTCGCCAGTAGGCGTTGAGGATTGCTGGCTCTTGGGTCGAGCCGGTCCGCAGAGAGTCCGCACGCTGGTCGGCGCTCCAGCTTCCTCCGCCAGACCCTGCGCTGTTCGCCAGGTGGCACGCTGGTGTGATGGCGCTTCCCGAGACCGACTTGCACCGCATCCGCCTCTGGGCGCGGGAGCGCGTGCCCGAGCACCTCTGGGATGAGGTCATGGTCGAGGCGGACGTCTTCGACCGGCACGTCGACATCGTCGAGGTCCGGCCACCGTGGGACGGGATCGGTGAGCTCACCCGGTTCCCGATCGCGCGGCTTCGCTACACGAAGTCGACCGGCCAGTGGTCGATGTACTGGCGGGACCGCAACCTCAAGTCCCACGAGTACAAGCGCAAGCGCCCGACCAAGAACGTCCAGGCGCTCCTCGGCCACATCGAGACCAGCGGCGACCCGATCTTCTGGGGGTAGTCAGTTCGAGCCCAGAGCGTCCCCCGGCGGCGCAGCGGGCTCCGCCCTCCTGCCACACGAGTCGGTCGGAATGGGCGATGGCGACACGGTCGACGCGACCGGGACCACTGGGCTTCGTCGCGCGTGGATGAGATCGTCAGCGGGAACGGCCGGCTTCGCGCAGGGCTGGTTCGTTTGACCGAGAGATCGCGTGAAGCGTTTCTCATTATTGACTTGAGACCCCTATTGTCTAAAATGAGAAACATGCCAGCCTCTAGCCCATACACGAGTCCCGAGCAGCAGGCGGACCTCGAACGCCTGGGCGCCCGGCTGCGCGAACGCCGAAAGGCCCTCGGCGTCACGGCAGTCGCCTGTGCCGAAGCTGCCGGCGTTTCGCGCGTCACCATGCACAGGATCGAGGCAGGCAACCCCTCGGTCACGATCGGCTCCTACGTCAACGTTGCAGCGGCACTCGGACTTCACCTCGTCGTCCCGATCCTCGACGCGCCAGCGGCAGAACCCGCGAAGGTCACGGTCGGCGACTACCCGGGCCTGCGCGGGCTGGCCTGGCAGACCGACGCCGGCGCCACCATCACCGAGACCGAGGCCCTCAACCTCTACGAACGCGGCTGGCGACACCTCGACCAGGAGACGCTGACCGACCACGAGAAAGCGTTCATCCAGCACCTGGCTGACACCTACAGCAACGGGAGGCTTCTTGTTTAGACGGCTGCACCACCAACGGGTGGCCGAGCTGCTGTCGATGCTCGACGCACCGCTCCTGGCCGAGCACCACTGCTGGTTCGGAGGCGGCACCGCGATCGTCCTCGCCAACGGTGAGTTCCGCGAGTCGGCCGACATCGACTTCCTGGTCTCCGACCAGCAGTCGTTCCGACGGCTGCGCCAGCTGGTCAGGGACCGCGGGCTCGACGCCCTGGCTACCCGCGAACTGGAGTTGGGTCGAACACCCTCCGTCGACGGTTACGGCATCAGGACCTCGGTGCTCGTCGCGGGGACGGCGATCAAGTTCGAGATCATCTACGAAGGCCGCCTCGACCTCGACACTCCCTCCCCGGACGATGAGATCTGCGGCTTGCGGATCCTGACGCGAACCGACCAGGTCGCAACGAAGCTGCTCGCCAACGACGACCGTTGGGCAGACACGTCGACGTTCAGCCGCGACCTGATCGACCTCGCCATGATGAAACCCGACATCACCGCCCTGAGGACCGGCGCTCGCAAGGCGGTCGATGCGTACGGCACGACGGTCGGCGAGAGCCTCAACAAGGCCGTCACCTACCTCCAAGATCGCCCGCAACGTCTCGACGACTACATCCGCGCACTCAAGATCGACGCGCCCCGCGCAGTCGTCTGGCAGAGCATCCGCGACCTCTCCGCGCGATGCGCGAAGATCGAAGGTCTAGGTCGGCGCTCGGACTAGCCTGACCGTCCATCGGTCCGCAAATAGTCCGCAAGAAGTCCGGCGGAGCCCCATCGTCGCCGACGACGTCCAATCGGTATGGAGAACGCGTTTCCGCAGTTCAGACTGTGTTTTTGGCCTCAGCCAACCATGGTCTACAACAGCCGAAACACCCGGCTTTCGTTCCGCTTCGGTGTCTAGCGTCGTCGGGAATCGCTAGTCCGCGTCGGAGATCATTGGCGCGGAAGGTCTCGCCGGCCCGCAAGCAGTCCGCAGGGAGCCAGGCGAGATCGACGATCGTCGTCGCGCTCAGTGACCTGATCACGCTCCTGCGCGCCGGGCAGGTGCTTGCGGTAGGCGAGCGCATGCGAGGCCTGCGGAAATCCGCTAGGCCAAACAGAGTGGCCGCCCTTACCCTTGTTCGCGGCCGGGTCAACGGGACCCGGCCATGAAGCACGTTCTGGAAGGACCAGCGAGATGGGCATGCGCCTTATCCACACCGTCACGAGTCGCAATGCGGCCCGTGCGCTGGATGCTGCCCAGTTGCGGTCGAGGATCGACGGCTATGAGCCCTGCTTCGAGACCAAGGGTCAGTGGCTGCCGAGCCAGCTGGAGTCGCCCATGTAGGTGCCGTCACACACCGGTACATGCCGGGCCGCTCCAGCTGAGGCGGAAGTCCACGGGTCACGAGGACCCAGGACCCGCAACCTCATGGAGCGGCCCTTCTGCATTTGTGGCCGAGATCCCGCGCGGCCGAAGAACAGCAAGAGCGCACAACTCAACAACAACAGCAAGTGGACGTAGCTCAACTGGAAGAGCACCGGTCTCCAAAACCGGCGGCTGGGGGTTCGAGTCCCTCCGTCCATGCGAATCGTGGAAGGTCCCACGGGCACCGGACCCGCGACCTGGCCGAGAGGCCAGCGAGCAACGTGGCACCGGGCTAACGGTCACTTGGCCGTGGGGACACCTCTCCCGACTCAGACCCCAGCGATGGGGAGTGAGGGCGAACTCGATAGTGGACAGCATCAGGCAGGAGCCGGACCCGCACTGCGGGAGCGGTTTCCTGTCGCCGCAGCGACCCACGGCGGAGACGTCGGGGATGCCAGCGCTGCGGCACATGCGTCGGCTGGGCAATTGGCTGGCCCGCCTGGCTGTAGACCAGGTCCCTCGCGGGCATGCAGGTTCGAGTCCTGCCCGGCGCACTTCGCAACTGGAGGGACCAGCCGATGGCCGGCGACGGCAGCCGTCTCGAAAACGGAAGGCCCACATGGGCGTGCGAGTTCGATCCTCGCTCCCTCCGCCAGGAAGGCGATGCCGGGGTGGCCCGGCGCCCGGTTGCTACCTGGGTCGTGGCCACGGCCATGAGGTTCGACTCCTCCACCTTCCGCCAGGCTGTCAACGCCGGTCGAAAATTGACCCCCTTTCGCCGGTTGAAAATTGACCCCCTCGGTCATGGTTCTTCGGTTGACGACGCCGGCACGCGGCCGAGGTCGCGGTCTTTGAGCCGGTAGGAGTCGCCCTTGAGTGCGACGACCTCGGCGTGGTGGACGAGCCGGTCGATCATGGCGGCGGCGACCACGTCGTCGCCGAAGACCTCGCCCCAGCGGCCGAACGGCTTGTTTGAGGTGACGATCAGGGAGGCTCGTTCATAGCGGGAACTCACGAGTTGGAAGAACAGGTTCGCGGCTTCGGGTTCGAAGGGGATGTAGCCGACCTCGTCGACGACGATGAGCGGGTAGCGGCCCAGTCGGACGAGCTCGTCTTGGAGCCGGCCAGCGTGGTGGGCGTCGGCGAGTCGGGCGACCCATTGGGATGCGGTGGCGAACTGGACGCGGTGCCCGGCTTGGCAGGCGCGGATCGCGATGCCGGTGGCCAGGTGGGTCTTGCCGGTGCCGGGTGGGCCGAGGAAGACCACGTTCTCGCGGGCGGTGACGAAGTCCAGGGTGCCCAGGTGGGCGATCAGGTCGCGTTTGAGCCCGCGGGCGTGGTCGAAGTCGAACTCCTCCAGGCTCTTCCTAGCGGGGAACCGGGCGGCGCGGATGCGGCCCTCGCCGCCGTGGGACTCCCGGGCTGCGACCTCACGTTGCAGGCAGGCGACCAGGAACTCCTCGTGCGTCCAGGACTCGCTGCGCGCTCGTTCGGCCAGCCGGGGGACCGCCTCGCGCAACGTGGGCGCCTTCAACGCCCGGGTCAGGAACGCGACCTCGCCGGTCAGATCCCGACTCGACTGGCTCGAGGCCGCCGTCGAGGTGGTCTTGCGTGCGGTCACGACGCGCACCCACCCTCGGCGTCCACCTCGGCGTGCACGTCGGCGTCCAAGGAAATGCCGAGGGCGGTGTCGTAGTCGGTCAGCGCCCGCTGCTCGACCTCTGCTTCCCGCATGGGACGTAGGGCGCCGATCCGAGTGCGGCGCAACAGGTCGGCGGCCCGTAGGTGGTCGGGGTCGGTGAGGGTCTGGTGCCAGGCCCAGACCCGCTGATGGTCCGCGACGACACGTCCCTCGCAGAACACCCTGACCCGGTCCAGGTCCGCCACGACCTCGATCCGGCGGCCGATCACCGCAGGGTGGACCGAGTAGTCGTTGGAGTCCAGGCGCACGTAGTGATCACGGGCCAACCGGGTCGCCGAGCGCCACCCGGTCGCCGGGGCCACCGGCGGCAACCCCACCATCGCCTGTCGGTCCGCGCCGATCCGGTCCGTCGGGGCGCAGCCCAACACCCTTCTCGTGCGGGCGTTCACCGTCGCCAGCCACGTCTGCAACTGGATGTTGAAGTCGGCTGGCCCGGCGAAGGTGCGGCCGGGCAGGAAGGACCGTTCCAGGTAGTCGTGGGCGCGCTCGACGATGCCCTTGTGCTCGGGCTCTCGTGGCTTGAGGACGATCACCTTGGTGCCGAGCACCCCACGGAAACCCTGGCAGTCGCCGGTCAGCTCGACCCGGCCACCGCGGTTGCGGCCGATCGCTGACTCGCCGTCCCACACCAGAGTCCGCGGCCAGGCTCTGTCGGTCCAGTTGGAGTGGACGCCCGCCTGTCGAGCGGGAGATCACGGGTTCGAGTCCCGTACGGAGCGCGCGTAGGAGGTCGCCGGGCCGTGGTGGCTGCTGGCTGCCAACCCGGACTTTCAATCCGGGCCGCGCGGGTTCGATCCCCGCCCACGGCACACCACGCCCCCATGGTCTGGCGGTCAAGGACGCCCGGTTCTCAGCCGGGAGGACGCCGGTTCGAGTCCGGCTGGGGGTACCGATGCTCTCGTGGCGGAACCGGCAGACGCACCGCCTTCAAGTAGCGGCGCCCCCGTGGCATGTGGGTTCGACTCCCACCGAGAGCACGAGAGAAAGCACACCCACCTGCCGGAACGGTAGACGGGCCGCGTTGAGGGCGCGGTGTCCTTCGGGGCGTGAGGGTTCGACTCCCTCGGTGGGTACGTCGGGGCGGGGACAGGTGTCCAGGCTTGCCTTGCAAGTACGCCGGCCGGGGTTCGATACCCCGCCGCTCCACCAGCCGACACGGCGGCGAACCCGTGTATGCGGATGAAGCGCATGTGGACGCGCACCTGCTCGCCATGCAGGAGACAGCCGGTTCGAGGCCGGTCATCCGCTCGATCAGATGAGGCAAGCCCGCCTGGCGGAATCAGGTAGACGCGCGGCGCTCAGGACGCCGTGTCCTTCGGGGCATCCCGGTTCGAGTCCGGGGGCGGGTACGCAACGGGTTGTAGGGAAGCGGCCATCCCACCTGCTTTGGGAGCAGGGAATCGCGGGTTCGAGTCCCGCCTGCCCGACTCGATCGACCAGGAGCCCGGTCCGGTGTGGGCGCCTCGCTGATAACGAGGAGGTCGGAGGTTCAAATCCTCCCTGGTCGACCACCGGCCTGTGGCGCAGCGGCAGCGCGGCGGTCTTACAAACCGTGGAGCGGGGGTTCGAGTCCCTCCAGGCCGACCAACACCCCGATGGGGCTGAAGCGTTGAAGGCGGCGCGGCCGGTTGAAGCCCGGCAGGGCGAGGTTCGATCCCTCGCGGCCCCACTCCGCTCCCAATCTGGAGCACGATGCTCGATAGCTCAGTCGGCAGAGCAGCGCCCTGTTAAGGCGAAGGTCCCAGGTTCGAGTCCTGGTCGGGCAGCTGCGTCGCTTCGGCGACCGATGCGCGGCGGTCTGTTGGCAGGCCAGCGTGGCTCTGACCCACGCCTTTCGTAGGTTCGATCCCTGCCCGCGCAGCTCGATGCGGGTGTCGGGAGACGCCATGGGTCTCATAAGCCCGTCGGTCCGCGTTCGACTCGCGGCCCCGCAACCACGCCCCTCGATGGGCTCGGCACCGTTAGCTCAGTTGGTAGAGCAGCGTCCTCTTAAGTCGAAGGTCCTCGGTTCGAGTCCGAGACGGTGTACCGCTTCGCCTCCGTCGCCCAACTGGACAGGGCCGCGTCCTCCTCAGACGTCGGGGTGCAGGTTCGAGTCCTGCCGGGGGCACAACGATCCCCGGCCTCCTCAGGCCGGCCAGACCTGTGCCACCCCAGCAACCGAAGGAGGTGACGGCACATGCAGACCATGATCGACGAGATCCTGGACACCAAGGGCGTGACCGTTGCCTACGGCCACCCGACGCCAAGGATCCCGGCGTACGACTGGGCTTGCGTGGACTATGACAACCCCGCGGTCTTCGACCCCGCGGATGACGACGACCTGGCCGAGGCCCGGTCGGTGTGCGCCACCTGCGAGGTACGGGCGCTCTGCCTCACCCTCGGCGTCAGCCGCGACGAGTGGGGCGTCTGGGGAGGCGTCCTGCTCGAGGGCGGCAAGCCCATCGAGAAGGTCAAGAAGCGGGGTCGGCCCAAGCGGACGACCGCCGCCTGAGTACGACCGCACCGGCTGCGTGCGGGGCGTGAAAGCGCCGCGGGGCTTCCCAGCAGCCATACCCCCTTGGCCCAAAGGAGAAGGCACCGGTCTACGAAACCGGGGATCCAGGTTCGATTCCTGGAGGGGGTGCTGTGACTGTGGTGTAGCGGGTCTGCACGCCAGATTGTGGCTCTGGAGGTCCTCGGTTCGATTCCGGGCAGTCACCCCGCCGGTGTTGCTCATGCTGGCTGAGCACCGTCCTTGTAAGGCGGGCAACGCGGGTTCGATTCCTGTCACCGGCTCTGGTCCTCATGGGACCTTCGCGGACGTGGCCCGACTGGCCGGGCGCCTGCCTTCCAAGCAGGAGGAAGCGGGTTCGAGTCCCGTCGTCCGCTCTGTACCACCCACTGCCCTCAGCAGCGGACCTGCCTCCGGCCCTCCGAAGGCTGGCAGCCTGGTTCGAGTCCAGGTGAGGGCACCACAACCCAACCAACCAAACGCCAAAGGAGGCGATCATGATGACCAACACTCACGGCTTCCCCGTCGCCCTTCCCGGAGCCCAGGCCGAGACACTCATGTGGGCACACCCACACGAGGTGGAGCCCGCAGCGCTCGACCAGCTGCGCAACATCTCCCGCCTGCCCTGGGTGCACGGCGTACGAGTGATGCCGGACGTCCACCTGGGCAAGGGGGCCACCGTCGGCTCGGTGGTCGCGATGCGCGACGCTGTGTCCCCATCTGCGGTGGGCGTCGACATCGGCTGCGGCATGCAGGCAGTCCGCACCAGCCTGACCCTGGACGATCTCCCCGACGACTTGCACCAGCTGCGGCTCGCGGTCGAGGCCGCCGTACCAGTGGGGTTCGCCTCGCACGACTCGGCGCCGAATGCGAAGCGGCTCGGCCTCAACCACGGTCGTTACGCGGGCTGGTCCGCGTTCTGGAGTGGGTTCGGTGTGCTGCACCGGGGCGTGCAGGACCGCGAGCGTCGGGCGATGCAGCAGATGGGAACCCTCGGCGGCGGCAACCACTTCCTCGAGCTCACGGTCGACGACGACCAGCAGGTGTGGCTGATGCTGCACTCGGGGTCGCGAAACATCGGCAAGGAGCTCGCCGAGCGGCACATCAACGAGGCCAAGGGGCTCGACCACAACCTCGACCTGCCCGATCGGGACCTGGCGGTGTTCCTCGCCGGCACGCAGGGGATGGAGGCCTACCTCCGAGACCTGTACTGGGCGCAGGAGTACGCCGCCCGGAACCGTGCGGTGATGATGGCGCTCTTCCAGCAGGTCGTCGCCGAGGCGTTCGCCTGCCGAGGACTGGAGGTCGCGTACGGCGAGCAGATCTCCGCCCACCACAACTACGTGGCACAGGAGACGCTTTCGGACGGCACGGAGCTGATCGTGACCCGCAAGGGGGCGATCCGTGCTGGCCGCGGCGAGTTCGGGCTCATCCCCGGCTCCATGGGCACCGGGTCCTACGTCGTGAAGGGCCTCGGCAACGAGGCGTCCTACTGGTCGGCCTCGCACGGGGCCGGCCGGAGGATGTCGCGCACCAAGGCCAAGCGCACCTTCACCGTCGAGGACCTGGCCGCGCAGACCGTCGGCGTGGAGTGCCGCAAGGACGCCAGAGTGATCGACGAGATCCCCGGCGCCTACAAGGACCTCGTTGCCGTCATCGAGGCCCACGACGACCTCGTCGAGGTCGTCGCACGGCTCACCACGCTCATGTGCGTGAAGGGCTGAACCAGCGTCCCGCCGGCGTCGAGCAGGCGTCGGCGGGACGCGTAGACCAACCAAACGAGAGGAGGCCCCATGGGCACCATCACGCAACTCCCCGCAGCAACGCCGGACAAGTTCGAGCGAGTCTGGGCCTCCTTGCCCAGCGCCGACCGCATCGTGCTGCTCGGACACGACCGACCGGAACTCACCCCAGCCGACAAGGTCAAGCTGGCCACCGTTGCGCAAGAGGTCAGCGGTTCGATGCGCGGGCGCCGGCGACGGAACGGCGCCCGGCGCCAGAGCTGGACCACCGCCCACCCGACAAGACCCAGGAAGGAGGTGTCAGCGGTGAGCACCACAACCGTGGCCCTGTCCCCGGTGACACTGCTGAACGCCTCCTACGAGCCACTCGGCAAGGTGTCGTTCAAGCACGCCGTCCGCATGCTCTTCCGCGAGGTAGCCACCGTGGAGGAGGGTCATCTGGACCGCATGATCGGGCCCCATCCGTGGCCCAGGGTCATCCGGCTGGTGCGCTACGTCGCGGCCAAGTGGATGTATCGGCCGGCCGGCTACTCCCGGACGGGCGTGCTGAAGCGCGACCGGCACCGGTGCGCCTACTGCGGTGCAAGGGCCACCACCATCGACCACGTGCTCCCCGCGAGCCGCGGGGGCCCGTGGTCGTGGCTGAACACGGTCGCTGCCTGCGAGCAGTGCAACCTCCGCAAGGCCGACCGGACACCACCGGAAGCCCGCATGCGGCTGCTTGTGGAGCCGTACGTGCCGACCCGCGTGCAGTTGGCGGCCTGCTGACGCATATGCCGGACCGGTCCGGGCATCACGCCCGGTCGGTCCGGCTGGCAAGGCGCCGACGAGTGGCCCCTTGGCCGAGAGGTTCAGGCAGCGGTTTGCAACACCGCGCACCCCGGTTCGAGTCCGGGAGGGGCTTCGGCTGCTGTCCACTGTCGCGTCGTCCAAAAGCCTTAGGCGCCCAGGTGTGTAGACCCCTACACTCCTGGAAAGACAAATGAACAGCGGATGGTTCGGGTGGGCCGGAGGCCGTCGGTTAACGGATCCTGGTGTTGTGGGTTCGAGTCCCGCCCTCGCCTCGGCGAGGTAGCTCAAATGGCAGAGCACATGACTCCGGTGGTCGCTACCACGCCCACCCGAACCCTGTACGAGAGCGGGCCGGAGCAATTCGGTTACCTGGTACATGGCGGTTGGGGTTCGAGTCCTCTTCAAGTTCCGCCGGCGACGAACGTCGTCTCTTCCGGAGGGCACACACATGCCCGCTCAACCCACAGCTGACGATGGGCGGTGGCGGGCCGGAGCGGATCGGTTACCTCTCCCTGTCAAGGAGACCCTCGGAGGAGGGTCACCCGGCCAAGCCGGGCCTGTCCGGTGCGCACGACACGCCCGCCACCACCTTCGTCGGCTCGAGAAGGAGATTGATCATGGACGTCCTGCGCACGCTCGGCATCCGCCGGACACCGCAGTCGGAGCGAGCCGATTCCCGCCAGCGCCGCAACGCGGCCGGCGGCTACGCCTTCACGCTCGACGACGCGGCACGCCTGCGTCGCTTCCTCGTGCTCGGCGTGGATGGCGGCACCTACTACGCCGCACCGCGCGACCTCGCCCGCGAGAACGCGGAGGTCGTGACCCGGATGGCACAGGACGACCCGGAGACGCTGGTCTCGACCATCGTCGAGGTGTCGCAGGGGGGCGCTGCCCCCAAGCAGAACCCGACGCTGTTCGCGCTGGCCCTCGCCGCTTCGTACCCCGAGTCCTCGGAGCTGGCGCTCGCCGCGCTGCCGAAGGTCGCGCGCACTGGAACGCACCTGTTCCTGTTCGCCGAGTACGTCGAGCAGTTCCGCGGCTGGGGCCGTGGCCTTCGACGTGCCGTGGGCGCGTGGTACACCTCGCGCGACGCAGAGAACCTGGCGTACCAGGTGGTCAAGTACCGCCAGCGCGAAGGCTGGTCGCACCGCGACCTGCTGCGCCTTTCTCACCCGGACAGCACGGCGCCCGAGATGAAGGACGTGTTCGACTGGATCGTCCGAGGCTCCATCGGCGAGCACACGCCAGCCCTCATCGAGGGCTTCGTGCGCGCCCAGGAGGCAACGGACCCGAAGATCTGGTCCGCACTTGTGCGCGAGCACAGGCTCTCGTGGGAGATGCTGCCCGACCAGGCGCTCGGCGAGGCGGCCGTGTGGGACGCGCTGCTCGACACCGGGGTGCCGCAGACGGCACTGATGCGTCAGCTGCCGCGGCTCACGCGGCTGGGCATGCTCCCCGACCTGGGGGGCCGGACTGACGAGGTCGTCTCGCAGCTGACCGATGCTGATCGGCTGCGCCGCGGTCGGGTCCACCCGGTCAATGTGCTGGTCGCCCAGCGGACGTACGCCGCAGGCAGGTCCGCGCGGGGTGCCGGCGAGTGGACGCCGTCACGGAAGGTGACCGACGCGCTTGACGCCGCGTTCTACACGGCGTTCGGCGCGGTCGAGCCGTCCGGCAAGCGCACGCTGCTGGCGGTCGACGTCTCCGGGTCGATGGGGGTGCCCATCTCTGGCATGCCGATCACGGCGCGCGAGGCGTCGGCGGCGCTGGCGCTGGTGCAGCTCGCGACGGAGCCGTCGGCGACCGCGGTGGGTTTCACGACGCTGAACGGTCGGGACTGGCACGACACAGCGCTGAAGCCGCTTGCGATCTCACCGCGCCAGCGGCTGGACGACGCACTGAAGGTGGTCGATGCGATGCCGATGTCGGGGACCGACTGCGCACTGCCGATGGTGTACGCGACCGAGAAGGGGCTCAAGGTCGACACGTTCGTGGTCTACACGGACAACGAGACCTGGGCCGGTCGCATCCACCCGCACCAGGCGCTGGCGGAGTACCGACGCAAGTCCGGGATCGACGCGAAGCTGATTGTGGTCGGGATGACGGCCACCGGGTTCAGCATCGCGAACCCGTCCGACCCCGGCATGCTCGACGTAGTCGGTTTCGACGCGGCGGTGCCCTCGCTGATCACCGAGTTCGCGCGTGGCCTCTGACCCGTTGGGCGGAATCCGGAGTCGCGCCCGGGGCGGTACCAACACTGGTGCCGCCCCGAGGCGTGCCCAGGCCGCACGCGGGTCGTCCGAGCCTCGCGCCGCGCGCGCAAGAGAACTGCACGCAAAGGCCGCGGAGGCCGATCGGGCTGCCGAGCAGTACCGCGCCGAGCGCGACCGCTTGATTCAACAACTTCGGAGCGATGACCCGAAGCGATGGAGCTACGGGGCACTAGCCGCGGTGGTGGGGTGCAGTCGCGAGCTGATAGCCCTCATCGTCAAACGCCAACGGTGAGGCTGCCGAGACAACCCGCTGACCACGTTCGCGAGCTGGACCCGCCCTCGAGGATGCGACTCGGTTGGAGCCGTTGTGACGCCACCGCCAGGTACCCTGAGCCCATGGTGAACCCCGCTCTGCAGTCAGCCATCGAGGCCATGAGCCTCGATGAGCGCTTGGAGCTCGTGGAGTACATCGAGAGCACGGTCGAGTCGGCTCCCCTTGAGGTCACCGACGAGCAGAAGGCGATGATTCGGTCGCGGGCGGCCGAGTTGGACGCCGACCCGTCCATCGCGCTGACCTGGGACGAGTTGGACGCCCGGATGGGCGCTCGCTGGAAGTGACGCGACGCCGGCTGGTCTTCCACCCCAGGGTTGAGGAAGACCTCGATGCCATCGTCGCCCGCTACGCATCGCTCGATCCGGCGCTGCCCGGCCGCTTCCGAGCTCGATTGATGGAGCAGGTCGAGAGGATCGAGCTGTTCCCCGAGTCGGGCGCCATCCTCTTCGAGTCCTACCGCCGCGCCCTGCTCAAGCGATTCCCGTACATGGCCGTGTACCTCGCTGGCGAGGACCGCCTTGAGCTGCTTGCCGTCGTGGATGTTCGTCGCGATCCCGCCTGGATCGAAGCGACGATCGCCACGCGCGCGGAGGCGTAGCGGTCCGCAAACAGTCCGCAAGAAGTCCGGCGGAGACCGATTCTCGCCGACGGCGTCCAACGGTACGAAGAACGCGTTTCCGCAGTTCAAACCGTGTTTTCACGCCTCAGCCAACCATGGCCGAAAACAGCCGAAACACCCGCTTTTCGTTCCGCTTCAACGCGTGAATCGAGGCGCCTGCACCTGGGGCGACGTGGTCAGTCAGGGCGAAGGCATGCTGCCTATCGACCGCGATCATGGCCCGCGTGGTCACCTCCGTGCCCGGATCGGGCTCCGGTCAGACGTCCTCGCCCTTGTCGACGAGGAGGGCGATGCGCTCAGCGATCTCCTGGGGACTGTTCTCCTGCAGGAAGTGCTTTCCGTCGACGAGGTGGATGTCGGGTGCGAGGCCCAGAGCGGCTCTGGCCTCTTGGCCGAACGTGTCGGCGCGGAGCTCGGTGTCGCCGCGTCCCCAGACCACCTGTGCCGGGAAGCCGCGGCTGCCGAGCGTGTCGAGGACTCGACGCTCGAACTCGGGTGTGGTTTCGAAGCTGCGCATGATCTGGAGGAAGGCGCGACCGCCGTCCCCGTGCGCGAGCAGCTCGCCGTAGACACGAAGCTCCGCGTAGCTCGGCCCCTTGTTCACTCCCTTCCAGCGGAAGAACGGCACCACGAGAGGCGAGTCCATCTGCCAGACCCCCAGTCGACCCAACAGCGGGGACTCGAAGGGTCGCATCGCTCGCGGCTTGCGGAACGTCGAGACGTTCGTGAGTGTGTTGAGAACTGTCAGCGATGAGATCCGCGGCGGGATCCGCCTGATGAGATCGAACCCGACCGGTCCGCCCAGGTCGTGCACGACCAGATGGAAGTCGTCGATGACGGCGGCGTCGATCGCCTGCTCGAGCCAACCGGACAACCCGGTCCACGTGTAGTCGAAGTCTGCGGGACGGTCCGAGAACCCGAGCCCCTGGATGTCGAGGGCGATGCCTTCGAGTCCCCGACTCGCCAGCTCGGGAAGCACCTTCCGGTAGAGGTAGGCCGAGGTGGGGACCCCGTGGAGGAGCACGACGGGCGTGCCGTCTCCTTGCCTCCAGATGCGGGTGCCCGCGGTCCCGGGGACGTCGAGACGGTCGCCTCGGTCGTGCCACTGCTGCAGTGCCTTGCTCGTCATGGGGGCTCCCGGGTAACATTCGGATTAGGAGTAACAGTGTTACCGAACGAGGACCCGACGTGCAACGCCGGAGTGCGATGGAACCCGCCGCAGAGTTCAACTACGCCAGAGAACGCGACGACCAGCGCCTGCGGCTGCGAGCGGCGATCCTTGACGCGGCGGCGAGTCTTCTCTCCGACCAGGGCCTGGACAACATGTCCGTTCGGGCCATCGCCAGCCGGGTCGGCTCGTCGACGAAGGTGATCTACAGCCACTTCGGCGGCAAGCCCGGCATCGTCGACGCGCTCTACCGCGACGGGTTCGAGCAGCTGGCCGGCGCGGTTCGCGGAGCCGCGAAGGGTGAGGGTGATGTGCTCGAGCGTCTCGGGCTCGTCGCCGAGGCCTACCGGAGCTTCGCCCTCCGGTCACCGGCCTTGTACGAGCTCATGTTCGGCCCGCGGGTGCGCGACCTCCTCCCGTCACCGCAGCAGCGCGACCCCGTCCTCGGCGCGTCGCAGGTGATCGCTGACCTCCTCCGGGCAGGTCAGGCGGAGGGCACGATCCGGCCCGGTGACGTCCACCACCAGACGAAGCTCCTCTGGAGCGCCTACCACGGCACTGTGTCCCTCGAGCTCGTGAACTGGTTCGCCGGCGACGAAGCCGTGGACAACCACCACCGACTGACCGCCGCGGCGCTGCAGTCACTGCGCGCGTGATCTCGCCGCCCGCCAGGGTTGAGGGGATCCGTCCGCCCGCCGCGACCGAGGCTCGCTCCATGCCCGACACCGACGAGGGAAGTGCCGACCAGGCAGTGGCGCCGCCGGGGCAGCTCGTGTCGAGGGCGTCCAACGTCCGACTCCGGCCCGGTCCCTCGGTGCCAGCACGATCGCGTAGGAGATCCGAACGGATGCCTACTCCAGGTGGGTCTTTTGGCGCAGCAGCCTGTTGCGCGAGGGGCAGATCGGACTAGTGTCGCTGAGCGAAAAGATCGCAGCCAGGGCAGGCTCCCCCTTCCCTCGCGACGTCGCAGGAGGCCGCAGAGAAGATGAGAACACCGAAGAAGGCAATGGCCGTGGCGGCCACCACCGTTTTCGTCCTCGCAGCTGGGACGGCGACGCCCGCCCTGAGTGCTCCGGGCACGAGCCAGGGGCGTGGCGGTTTCCATCCCGGCCCCGTCGTGACGGACCCCGCCGGTGTGATCGACCTGCCGGACGGCTACTCCTACGACGTCCTCGTGCGCGACTGCGTCGACGAGGTGACCTCCACCGAGTCAGGCGCGACCTTCGGGATGCCCAGCGACTTCGACAGCAACCAGCTGGTTCGGGGCCCCCGTGGCGGGCTGCAGCTGCTGAGCGCCCACGAGCTCACCAAACCGGTCCCCGGCGACTACCAGGGTGACGCGGGCAAGTGCGCCGTCCCCGAGCAGGCCACCACCGACGACGGTGACAGCGACGGCTGGGGCTCGGTCTCCCGGCTCACCCTGGGCCGCGACGGCGTCACCGTGAAGCGGAGCGAGCTGATCGCCACCGGCCTGCACAACCTGTGCGCGGGCACCATGACCCCGTGGGGCACGTTCCTCGTCAACGAGGAGTTCCCGTTCCGCGACGACCCCGAGCAGCGCTCCGGCTGGGTCTGGGAGATCGACCCGCAGACAGGTGCCCAGACCAGGCTGACCGGCATGGGCCGCTTCAGCCACGAGCAGGAGGTCCGCTCCCATGGAGCGTGGTACCTCACCAACGACCTGGGCAACTACCAGTTCCTCTACAAGTTCGTGCCCCGGCACCAGCACGACCTGACCACCGGCCAGCTCTACGGCCTGGACTACGACCGGGCGACCAACACCGGCACCTGGGTCCCGCTGGACGACCCTGCCAACGCCCCGGCCGAGATGGCCGCCAAGGTGGGTCCCCCCGACATGAGCAACTCCTTCTGGAAGCACGAGGGGATCATCAAGGCCAAGCGCGGCAACGGGGTGGTCTTCTCCGAGTCGGCTTCGAGCGGTGACCCCGGCCGGGTGTGGCACCTGCGCGACACCAAGCACGGTGTCGTCGGCACGGTCCTCATCGAGGGTGAGTTCGCCAAGCTGAGCCGACCGGACAACGTTGGCTACGACGATGCCGGCAACCTCTACGTCTTCGAGGACAACGGCAGCGCGCTGGCGAACCCCGACACCGGGGGCAACAACGAGGTCTACGTCCTTCCGAAGGGCGAGAAGGGCGCGGAGAGCCTCGTCCACCTGGCCACCGTCCGCGGGGGCGGCGAGGGGACCGGCCCGGTGTTCTCGCGCAACGGGAAGCTGCTCTACCTGTCCCTTCAGGACCAGGCGCAGCCTGACGGGTCCGACAGCCGGGTGATCGCGATCCACATCCCCCGGGCCGGGCGCTGACCTCTGACGGTCGAACGGTCCCGCACACCTCGGTGCGCGGGACCGTCCGGGCACCTAGGGCGTGTCTCCTTAATCGCGAAGCCAGATGGTGATGGCTCGTAGGACGACGCCTCCCCTGTAGACCGCGGCGAGCTTGTCGTAGAGCGGGTGGCCAGGCCGCGCCACTGCTTGTGATCGTTGAAGGATCGCTCGATGACGTTGCGTCCCTTGTAGGTCGTGGTGTCGAAGGCGGGCGGGCGACCGCCAGCCGATCCATGGCGCTTGCGGTGGGCGATCTGGTCCGAGGGTTGCGGGATGACCGCTCGGACTCCTCGTGAGCGCAGTTCGGTGCGGATCGCGCGGGAGGAGTAGGCCTTGTCGCCGAGTACCGCGTCCGGACGGGTGCGCGGCCGCCCTGGCCCGAGGCGCTTCACGGCCAGGTGCGACAAGAGTGGCTTGAGCATTGGGGAATCGCCGGCCTGGCCGGGAGTGAGCACGATGGCCAGCGGGCGGCCTTGCCCGTCGACGAGTTGGTGGATCTTGGTCGACAGGCCGCCGCGCGAGCGGCCGAGCGCATGGTCGGGTGGCTCGGCGCGCAGGTCCTTGTAGTTCGGTTCAGCCCCCCGTGCGGCGCCCGGCTGGGGCCTCGATCCGGCTCAAGGTGGTGGCGTGCTGGTGGGCGCGGTTGATTGTGGAGTCGACAGAGACGTGCCAATCGACCGCGCCTGCGGCGTCGGCTTCAGCGACCAGGCGGGCGTGGATCTTGTCCCATGTGCCGTCGGCGCTGAACCGCTTGTGGCGCTTCCAGATCGTCTGCCACGGGCCGAACGACTCGGGCAGATCCCGCCACGCCAGCCCGGTCCGCAGGCGGTAGACGATGCCCTCGATCACCTGCCGGTGATCGCGAAACGGCCGTCCCCGCTGCCCCTCGGACGATGGCATCAACGGCTCGATCCGAGCCCACTGAGCGTCAGTCAGCACTGCAGAACGCGACATGAGTCAACAATCACGGCTCGACCCCGCGTTCTTTAGGAGACACGCCCTAGCCGTCACCACGCTCAGCGCCTTCACAGCATGGTTCGGTCACGCTGTCACCTGTGACCTTCCTCCAGGGCCTGCCACGGGGACACCTCGCCGACGCCGTGGCCGAGGCCACCGGACGCAGCCATCGGCCCGATCCGGCGCTTCCCAGGACAGGTGGACCAGCCGGGAACGCGGTCCTCACCGCCTGGACCGGACTGGTCCTGCTGGTGCTGTCGTTCCTGGAGCTGCTGACCCTGGTCGACGTCCGCGGGCTGGTGTCGTGGCACGTCGCAATCGGCGCGCTGCTGGTGCCGCCGGCGCTGATGAAGACGAGCAGCACCGGCTGGCGGCTCATCCGCTACTACAGCGGGCACCGGTCCTACCGGGAAGCGGGGCCGCCGCCGCTGGTGCTGCGCCTGCTGGGCCCGCTCGTCGTGGCATCCACGCTCGGGCTGCTCGCCTCGGGGATCTGGCTCGTCGCCGACGGGCAGCAGAGCGCTCGTCAGGCCTTGATCTCTGGCTGGGGCCTGCGCGTCGACTGGATCTCGATCCACCAGGGGTTCTTCGCGGTCTGGCTCGGTGCCACCGGACTTCACCTGATCGGCCGGCTCCTTCCTGCAGTCCGCCTCACCCTTGCCCGCGCGGGGATGCCGAGCCCGGCCGGCCGGCCGGCGAGGGGCGCTCTCCTGGCCGCCACCGCCCTCCTGGCCGTCGTGCTCGCCGTCGTGCTCGTTCGGGCCGACAGCAGCTGGACCGACGACTTCTTCCACGCGTTCGCCCAGCTGCCGGCTCCGCGCTAGGAGGTGTTCGGCCGGACCGCCGTCGAGGGCCGCGGCCCGGCGTGCGCCGTAGCTCAGGGCTAGGACCGGAGGGCCTCGAGGACCGGTGCCAGGGCCTCGACCGTCTCGAGCGTCCCCGGCCAGGGGTAGACCTCGACGCGGTCCACTCCTTGCGAGCTGAACACCGCGAGGGTGTCGGCGATCCGGTCGGTCGATCCCTCGATCGGCGTCCCCCACCCCAGCGACTCCGCGGTGCCGGCGTCTCCGGGCTCGACGATCAGCCCGAGCGACTTCCGAAGTGTGGCGGGATCGCGGCCGCACTGCTCGCAGGTGCGGTCGACGAGAGCGACCATGTCGGAGAAGGCGTCAGGGTGACTGGACTCGGTCGCGAAGCCGCTCCAGATGTCCGCGTGCTGCACCGCCAGCCTCATGGTGCGCTCGCCATGGGCGCCGAGCATGACCGGGATCCGCCCCCCGCGGGGCCCTCGAGGGCGCACCTCGAGGCCGTCGGCATGGTGGTACGCACCGGTGAAGGTCGCCGTTTCTCCGCGCACCAGCGGCATCATGACGCCGAGGAACTCCTCGTAGCGACCGATGCGGTGGTCCGCAGCGAAGCCGAAGGCCTCCGTGCCGGCCAGGCTGCCCGCTCCCACGCCCAGGACGAACCGGCCACCGGAGATCTCGTCGAGGGTTTCCGCGGCCTTCGCCACCGTTCCTGGGTTGCGTCGATTCGCAGCCACCACCCAGGTTCCGACCCCCACGGTGGAGGTACGGGCTGCCACGGCGCCGGCCATCGTGAAGCACTCCCACCAGCCGAGCGGACCGGCGTCGAACCGGTAGATGAGCTCGTCAGGCAGCCAGACGGTGTCGAAGCCGATCTGCTCGGCCCGCTCCGCGATCTCCAGGATCTCCCTGAAGCTCGGGGCCCTCCCCGTGACCTGGCTCTCGATGAGCGGAAGGACGAGGCCCAGCCCCGGGATGGGTGCCATGCGAGTCCCCTTTCATGGGCGACGCACTTCATCCCTAGCAGGCACGGCGGGCGGTGTCGAGACTCACGCTTCGTGAGCGGGGGGCCCGTCATCGCGCTCGGGACGACCTCTTCATGGCGGTCACCTCGGAGGACCTCCCGTTCGTCGACGCGCGTCGGGCGACCAAGCAGGTCGACCCAGGCGAGCGACTTCCCCGAGCTCCGCGCCGGTGGGCAGCAGGGGAAGCGCACCGGCGACCCGGTCGTCATCAGCGAGGATCCGTTCGCCATCGCGGAAGACGCTGGGGACCGCTGACACGACGCGCTCGACCCTCGCGACGCCCCGACCTACGTCGGGACCGGGGGGTCCCGGAGTGCCCGGTGGTCCTGGAACCCCCCGATGTGCTCCCGAGGATTCCCGCGCCACCGGTGAGCGTCAGTCCCCTCCGCTGAGAGGCGCCGTGGCGTCCGGGGTGAGGTCGAGCCGGCGCAGCAGCTGGGCGTTGAGGGCGACCACGACGGTCGACAGCGACATCAGGATCGCCCCGACCGACATCGGCAGCACGAAGCCGACGGGAGCGAGCACGCCGGCGGCGAGGGGTACGGCGATGAGGTTGTAGCCGGCGCCCCAGGCGAGGTTCTGCATGCTCTTGCGGTACGTCGCCCGCGACAGCTCGATCACCGAGAGCACCGAGCGGGGGTCGTCGGAGGCCAGGATGATGCCGGCCGAGCCGATCGCGACGTCGGTGCCGGCGCCGATGGCGATGCCGACGTCGGCCTGGGCGAGCGCCGGCGCGTCGTTGACGCCATCACCGACCATTGCCACCCGGCGGTTCTCGCCCTGGAGCTCGGCGACCTTCGACGACTTGTCCTCGGGGCGGACGCCGGCGTAGACCCGGTCGATGTCGAGCTCGGCAGCGACCGAGTGGGCGACGGCCTCGGCGTCGCCGGTGATCATCACGACCTGGACCCCACGCTCGTGGAGGGCGCGCACGGCGGCGTGTGACGCCGCCCGGATCTCGTCGGCGAGCCGGAGCGCGCCGACCACGGCGTCGTCGACGACGACGTGCAGGATGATCGCGCCCTCGCCGCGCCACTCCTCCGCCACGGCCAGCTCGGCGCCCGAGACCTCCTCGAGGAGGGCCGGGCCACCGACCCGGACGGTGCGCCCCTCCACGGATGCCGTCACCCCGACGGCGGGGTGGGAGGTGAAGTCAAGCGCCCGCGCGACCTCCAGGTCGCGCTCCTCGGCGGCCCGCACGATCGCCCGGGCGAGGGGGTGCTCGGAGTCGGCCTCGGCGGCTGCCGCGAGAGCGAGCAGGTCGTCGGCGCCGAGGTCCCGGTCGTCGGCCGGCTCGACCGCCGTCACGCTGGGCTGGCCCTTGGTGAGGGTGCCCGTCTTGTCGAAGAGCACCGTGTCGACGCCGCGCATGGACTCCATCTGCACCCGGTCCTTCACCAGGACGCCGCCGCGCGCGGCGCGCTCGGTCGCGATCGAGATGACCAGTGGGATCGCGAGACCGAGTGCGTGCGGGCAGGCGATGACCAGCACGGTGATCGTGCGGACGACGCCGTCGTCGGGCATCCCGAGGAGCGACCACACCACGAACGTGACCACGCCGGAGCCGAGCGCGAACCAGAACAGCCAGCCGGCGGCCGTGTCGGCCAGCCGCTGGGCGCGCGAGCCCGACGCCTGCGCGTCGGCGACCATCTTCTGGATGCCGGCCAACGCGGTCTCGTCACCCGTGGCGGTGACCTCGACCCGGAGGCCGGAGTCGGTCGCCACCGTGCCGGCCACGACGGCGTCGCCGACCTCGCGCCGGACGGTGCTCGACTCTCCGGTGATCATCGACTCGTCCATGGCGGCCGAGCCGTCGACGACCGTGCCGTCCGCCGGCACGCTGCCGCCGGGGCGGACGACCACCACGTCGCCGACCTGGAGATCGTCGGGGGAGACGGTGACGGTCTGGTCACCCTCGACCCGCTCCGCCTCGTCGGGCAGCAGGGCCGCGAGCGAGTCCAGGGCGGAGGTGGTGCGGGCGAGCGAGCGCATCTCGATCCAGTGGCCGAGCAACATGATGACCACCAGCAGCGCCAGCTCCCACCAGTAGTCCAGGCGCTGCCCCAGGATGCCGAGGGTGGCGCCCCACGAGGCCAGGAAGGCGACCGTGAGGGCGAGCGCGACCAGCAGCATCATCCCCGGCTGGCGGGACCGGATCTCCGAGACGGCGCCGGTGAGGAACGGCCGGCCGAACCAGAGGTAGAGCACCGTGCCGAGCGCGGGGGAGACCCACTCGACGCCCGGCAGGTCGGGCAAGGAGTAGCCGACAAGGTCGGCGAACATCCCCGACAGCAGCACCGTCGGCAGCGCCAGGGCCAGCGAGCCCCAGAAGAGGCGTCGGAACATGGCGACGTGGTCTCCGTGCCCCTCATGCCCGGTGTGTCCACCGTGGCCCTCGTGTCCGGCGCCGTGCCCGTGGTCCTCGTGCTGGCCCCCGGGCCGCCGGTCCTCGGGCCGCTGGTCCTGGTGGCCGTCGTGGTTCTGGTCGTCGACGGTGTGGACGCCGTGGTGTGCCTGGCTCATCGAAGCCACGTCCTTCCCGGAGTCGTGCGGTCGCGGAGGCCCTCGGGGCTGGTTCCCTCTCGTTGGCGAAGCATGAGTTCTATATACCCCATGGGGGTATCATGGAGTCAACAATAGACCCCCACCCAAGAAGGGCGCATCGATGACTGAGCCGACCGCGGCCGGCGCCGAGCACCGGCACGGCTATCTCGCCCACGACCACAAGGCCGACTACCTCAAGCGGCTGAGGCGCATCGAGGGCCAGGCCCGCGGGCTGCAGCGGATGGTCGAGGAGGAGCAGTACTGCATCGACATCCTGACTCAGGTCTCGGCGATGACGAAGGCGCTCCAGTCGGTGGCGCTGGGCCTGCTCGACGACCACGTCTCGCACTGCGTCGTCGACGCGGTGCGCGAGGGCGGGGCCGTGCGCGAGGCCACGCTGCGAGAGGCGTCCGACGCGATCGCCCGGCTGGTGCGCTCGTGACGACGCGGACCGACAGGCTCACACCTCGTCGTCGACGTACGCCGGCCGGGACACGCCCAGCCCCGCCCAGGTGAACGGCACGGCCGTCGCGAGGAGCAGCCACAGCACCAGCGTCCACCCGCCGGTGGCCTCGTGGATCAGGCCCACGACGAACGGCCCGAGCGCTGCCAGCAGGTATCCCACCGGCTGCACGAAGCCCGAGAGCTGTGCGGTGAGGTCGGGGGTGCGGGTGCGGGCGGTGAGCAGCGCGATCGCCAGGGGGAAGGCGAAGCCGGCGATCCCGAGCATCAGGGCCCACAGCCACGGCAGCGTGGCCGGGGCGACCAGCAGCCCGGTGTAGCCGCCGGCAAGCAGTGCGCCGAAGGCGAGCACGGCCGGGGCCAGGCTCCTCGCCCTCGCCGCGAGCGTGGGCATGGTCAGCCCACCGACGATGCCGGTCCCGGCGATCAGCGCGACCAGCGCGCCGGCATAGGTCGGCGAGAGCCCCGCGTCGCGATAGACCTGGGGCAGCCACCCGAACTGCACGTAGGCGTGCATCGACTGGATCCCGAACAACGCGGTGATGGCGCGGGCTGTCGGTGACCGCAGCATCTGGCCTCGCGGCGGCGCCGCAGGGGGAGTCGCGCGGTCGGGATGTCGGCGCTCACGCACGGCGAGCCACCCCCACCACGGGAGGGCCAGCACCACCACCCACCCCCAGACGCCCAGCGCCGGCCGCCACCCGCCGAGCGCGGCGGCCAGGGGAGCGGTCGCCAGCGCGCCGGCGGCGCCCCCGACCACCAGGACGGTGCCGTAGACGGTCATCATCCGCACCTCGAGGTGCCCGCCGTGCGTCTTGACCCAGGCGGGCGCGAGCACGTTGCCGATTCCCATTCCCCCGAGGGCGACGACGGTGAGCACCAGGAAGACCGCCACCGAGTCGGTGTGGACCCTCAACAGGATGCCCAGCGCCGCGGCCAGGAGACCGAGCGCGATGCCGGCAGTGGTGCCGACTCGGCGCGCCACCAGCACAGCCACGGCGCCGATCAGCCCGAAGCAGAGGGGCGGCAGGGCGGTCAGCACCCCGGCGGCTCCGGCGCTCATCGCGAGGCCGTCTCGGACCTCCTCCAGCACCGGGCCGACGGAGGTCGCCCCGGGGCGGAGGTTCACCGACACCAGCGCGACGGCCGCGGCGGCGACCGGGGCGGTCACTGCGAAGGCGACAGGGGCGCGGCGTCGGGCGTCGGTCACCAGGCGAGCCTAGGCGCCCGCGGCGGCGGTGGGGCCGCAGCCCGCCAGGCCAGCGAAGCCTGTCCTGCGTGGTGGGCCTCACCCGGTGTTCCGCTTGCCGAGGCGCACATGCGGGCTGAGGATCGAACTGTGGGCGCTCGGCGAGCGCCGACGACACCACGGGGATCGAACCAGACGTTCAGCACGAACACCCGGGGCCCACCGTCCCGCTCCTCCGAGCCGACCCAACGGCCGGCCGACAGGCATCGTCCTGAGGCCCGAAGGAGTGAGGTCATGGATTCCCATCGAGCATTGCGTTTCGTCGCGGTCGCGGCAGTCACCTCGGTGATAGCCCTGGGTGGTGCGTCACCGGGTGCCTCGGCGCCGCCAGGGGGCGGAGGCGGTGGCGGGGGTGGCGCGGACACCGGCTCGCTGTACTCCGACCTGGTGATCGCGCTCCGAGCCCCCGACGGCACTCCGCTGCTGAAGGAGTACGTCGTCACCGGTGAGGAGGGCACGTCGGTCGAGTACTGCGTGCAGCCGGTGTCGTACGCCGCCGTCGCCGGCGTGACGTCGGAGCCGAACCCCGTGGACGGGCGCGACGTCTGGGTGCTCCCGTTGCAGGGCGAGTGGATCGACGACCCCGTCGACCCGTTGCCGGTCGACGAGATCGAGCCGTGCGACCCGCAGCCGCAGTACGCCATGTTCGTCAACGAGGCCGAGCTCGAGCGGCTCAACCTCGTGCGCACCAGTGAGGACGTGCTGGCGAAGAAGCTGGCCGACGTCGAGACCAAGCTGGCGCTGGCCGACCAGGTGGGCCTGGACCCGGCGGGTCGGCTCACCGTGGACGGCGCGGCGCTGGACGCGGCGCCGGAGTACGCGGCGATCTACAAGTCGATCATGACCACCGGTGGCGTGCCCGGGCTGGACTTCGGCGACCTGGGCTACGACAACTGGCAGCTGGCGGCGGTGGCGATCGGCACCGCCGCGAGCAAGGGAGTGCCGCTCACGGTCGACGCGGTGCAGTACTACAACCGCGCCGTCGGCTTCACCACGAGTGACCCGCTGCCGTCGTGGGGCGACCTCGAGTTCCTGAGGTCCGTAGACCCCGACCCGTCGACCCCGATGCCGGTCGACGTCCTCCCCGGAGGGGAGAACTTCGTCGACTACAGCGGGTTCTCCTACAACCGTGGCGACACGTTCGTGGGCAGCGTCACCTGGCTCGACGTCGCGACCCTCACCTGGCACGTCACCCCGGTGCTCGACGCGGTGAGCTGGACCAACCTGGTCGACACGACGGGGCTGACGACCAGCGAGGTCAACCACCGCACCCTCGAGGGCGTGACCGGGTTCGCACAGATGGCCGACGACGCCCGCGCGGTGATCGGCTATCTGCACGAGCACGAGGTCGTGCTCCCCGGGTTCTTCATGGACCCGGTGCTGGTCGACACCACCGACGAGCAGCTGGCCGCGACCACGCTGCCGGCGGTCGACCTCACGGCGCCGTCGGTGGCCTTCCAGACGCTGCCGTTCGTGACGACCGCGGCCCTGTTCAACCCGTGGGGCGGCGAGGTCGTGGCGGGCGCCAGGCTGCGGGTCACGGTGCAAGCGCCCGACGCGCTGGTCGCCGACGACGTGGCCGTCTCCTCGGCCGACGGAGCGATGGCGCTGACGGTCGCAGGAGGCGACCTGGTCGGCTGGTGGGGTCCGGAGGAGGGCTTCCCGGTCGGTCTCGGCTTCCGGTCGGCGACGGATCTCACCGTTGTGGTGGCGGACGGAGCCCCTGTGGGCGACTACCAGGTCACGGTGGAGCTGGTCGACGTGGCCGACCCTGACGGGTCGCTCGCGGCAGACGTGGCCACGGTGGTCGTGCACCCGGCGGTGACCAGCGTCCTGTGGGGCGGCGAGGTCCCGGCTCTCGGCACGCAGGGCAGCTACGTGACCCTGCCGGTGCGGGTCTACGCGCCCGCCACCGGAGACGCGACGCTGACCTTCCAGCTCACCGGTCCCGGGGACGACCCGACGACCGACCTGCTGGAGGAGCTGGTGGCCGGGGACGCCAAGGTGTTCGCCAGCGACGGCACCGACATGGTGCCGATGTCGCTGACGCTCACCGGCCAGGACCAGCTGAGCGGCACCTGGTCGACGGCTGTCGTGCCCGGCTACACCGACCTGACGTGGTATCTCAACGTCGTCGACGGTGCGCCCGTGGGGCAGTACGCCATCGATGTCGGCATCCAGGCCGGGACGGACCTCGCCGAGACGGTGTACGTCACGTTCGCCGCGCCGGAGAGCCACGGTCAGCAGCCGCCGGACGTCGGTGAGGACACCACGGCCGCGGTGCTCACGATCACCGTGGACGCGTTGACCGCCGACTCGGTGAGCTTCAGCATCGTCGCCAACGAACCGGTGACGACGTTGGAGTGCCGACTGACGGTGGATGGCGTCAAGGGTGACTGGGAGGCGTGCGACAGCGGGACCATGACCTATGACGGTCTCCTCCCCGGCGCCTACCAGTTCGCTGCTCGAGGGACCGATGAGGCGGACAACGTCGCGACGTACGTCAAGAGCTTCGTCATCGACCCGGACACCTTCCTGGTCTCGGCGCCGGCCGACGGCTCGTTCGTGCTCGACCACGGCGTCAGCGTGACGCTCGACAGCACCGCTGTCGACGCGGCGTACGACGTCACGGTCAACGGCGACCCTCAGCCGCGCTGCGAGACCGAGAGCTGTGTCGTGAACGGGCTTCGCTCGGGGACCAACGCGATCACCTTCGCCGCGGTCAACGACGTGTCCGCCGATCCCAGCCCGGTCACCCTGGAGGTCCAGGTGCCGCGCGGGGTCAAGCAGCTGAACCGTTCGGCAGGCTGGACGTTCAAGCGGGACGCGCAGTCGCTGTTCACGACGTTCGCCGTGACCCGCAAGGAGGGCAAGGCCTTCTTCGGGTGGGCCCCCTCGGTCAAGCGGGTCGCGCTCGTCGTGACCAAGGCGCCGGGCTCGGGCAAGGTGCACGTCTACCTCGGTGACCGGCGGCTCACGAAGCAGCCGATCAGCCTGGCCGGCCCGCGCGTCAAGAACGGCAAGATCATCCTGGTCAAGACGTTCGCGACACCGAAGCGAGGCACGGTCCGGGTGGTCACGGTGACCTCGGGCAAGGCGGTCCGGATCGAAGGCATCGGCGTGGCGCGCCGCTGAGCACGGACCCCTGGCACGGGATCGCGGAGGCGCGGTCCCGTGCCTGGCCGTGCGCGGTCGCGGGAGGCGACCCTTGCCTCCCGCGGAGGTGCGTGAGACGGTGCCGCGATGGAGCCGTCGATCTTCGAGGCGGCCGGGGGCGCCGAGACGTTCGCGGCGCTGGCTCATGCCTGGCATCAGCGTGTGATGGCTGACCCGGTCGTCAGCCACGCCTTCTCCCACGGGTTCCACCCGAGGCACGGCGAGCGGCTGGCGGCGTACTGGACCGAGGCGCTGGGAGGCCCCCGCGAGTACTCCCGGCAGTACGGCGACGAGTCGTTCGTGCTGCGACTCCACTCCGGCAACGGGGATCACCAGGAGATGGATCTCCGTGCCGTCAGCTGCTTCGCACAGGCGCTCGACGACGTGGCCGTGCCGCCCTCGGTCCGCCAGCAGATGCTCGACTACTTCACCTGGGCCACCGTCGCCATGGCTGCCTATCCGGAGTCACCGGAGGACGTGCCGGCAGGGCTCACCATCCCGCTCTGGTCGTGGGACGGGCCGGTCGGCTGAGCCGTGGCGCGTGGACACGACGTCGCCGTCGTCGGCGGCGGGGTCGTCGGCCTGGCGATCGCGGACGCGATGCTCGCGGCGCGGCCGTCGGCGTCGGTCGTCGTCCTCGAGAAGGAGCCGCGCCTGGCCGAGCACGCCTCGGGGCGCAACAGCGGCGTCCTGCACGCGGGCTTCTACTACCATCCCGACTCCGCCAAGGCCCGGCTGACCAGGCGCGGCAACGAGCTGCTGCGAGCCTTCTGCGCGGAGGAGGGTGTGAGCCTGCGGGAGACCGGCAAGGTCGTGGTGACCACCGGGCCCGAGCAGCTGTCGGCGCTGTCCGAGCTGCATCGGCGGGGCGCCGCCAACGGCGTACCCCTCGAGCTCGTCGACCCCGCCCGTCTGGCCCGACTGGAGCCGCTGGCGCGCACCCACGAGCAGGCGCTGTGGTCGCCGACCACGGCGTCGGCGGATCCGGTGGCGGTGGTGGAGGCACTCGCTGAGCGGGTGCGCCGTCGCGGCGGAGAGGTGCGACTGGCGGCCCCGGTGACGTCGGCCGGCCCGGGCTGGCTGGAGGCGAAGGGAAGCCGGATCGAGGTGGGGCACCTGGTCAACGCCGCCGGGCTGTACGCCGACCGGGTGGCCCGCTGGTTCGGGGTGGGCCGGGAGTACCGCCTGCTGCCCTTCCGAGGCCTGTACTGGTACGCCGCGCCCGGCTCGCTGCCGCTGGCACGGCACGTCTACCCGGTGCCCGACCCGCGCTTCCCCTTCCTCGGCGTCCACCTCACCGTGACGGCTGCCGGCCGGGTCAAGGCAGGGCCCACGGCCATCCCGGCGCTGAGCCGGGAGGCGTACGCCGGCCTCGGCGGCGTGGCCCGCGACGAGCTCGGCGAGGTGGCGCGCACCCTGCCACGCTTCGTGGCCGGCCAGCGCGGCGCCGCGCCCCGCCTGCTTGCGGAGGAGCTGCCCAAGCTGTCCCGGCGGGCGCTCCTGGCCCAGGCCCGGCGGCTGGTGCCGGCCGCGCACGAGGGCCTGTTCGGTGAGCGCGGCCGGCCGGGCATCCGGGCCCAGCTGCTCGACGTCCGCACCAACCGGCTGGAGATGGACTTCGTGGTGCGCTCGGGTCCCGCCTCCACCCACGTCCTCAATGCCGTCTCCCCGGGGTGGACCACCGCGCTGGCGATGGCCGAGGAGCTGGTGTCGGGCATGCTGGACGAGGAACCCCGCCCGTAGAGACGTATACCCCCAGGGGTATTCTGACCGACGAGGTGCGTCCCGACGGCGCCGTTCGACCACACGATCCCGAGAGAGGTACTCATGTCACTGCACCTGGGCGACACCGCCCCCGACTTCCAGGTCGACACCAGCGAAGGCCCGATCTCCTTCCATGAGTGGGCCGGCGACGCCTGGGTCGTCTTCTTCTCCCACCCCGCCGACTTCACGCCGGTGTGCACCACCGAGCTCGGCCGGGTCGCCCAGCTCCGCGACGAGTGGGACAAGCGCGGCGTGAAGACCCTCGCGCTGTCGGTCGACTCGGTGGAGGACCACGCGAGGTGGAAGCCCGAGATCGAGTCCTACAACGACACCTCGGTCGACTACCCGATCATCGCCGACCCCGACAAGCGGATCGCCGAGCTCTACGACATGATCCACCCCGGCGAGGGCGACACCTCCTCGGTGCGGTCGGTGTTCGTGATCGACCCCGAGAAGAAGATCCGGCTGACGATGACCTACCCGAAGTCCACGGGCCGCAACTTCCTGGAGATCCTGCGCGTGGTCGACGCGCTGCAGGAGGGCGACCGCGGAGCCTGCTCGACCCCGGTCGACTGGCAGCCAGGCGACAAGGTGGTCGTGCCGCCGACCATGCCGACCGATGAGGCCCGGGAGAAGTTCGACGACGTCGAGGAGTTCTTCCCCTACCTGCGAACGGCGCGGCTCAAGGCGTAGCCGAGACGACAACGGGCCGGTACGACGTCCGAGGGACGCCGTACCGGCCCGGTTGCCGGTTGATGAGTGCCGGTCAGTTCAGCTCGTTGACCCGGTCGATGCTCGGGGGAGCCACCGGGCTGTACGTGCCGAGGTAGTTGACCAGCGCGAGCAGGTCGTTGCCGCCGTCCAACCGAGGGCTGGACACCGCGCCGAGGGTGGTGAAGTTGTCACCGCCGTCGGCGAGGAAGTTGTTGACCGTGACCTGGTAGGTCGCGGTCGGGTCGAGCGGCACGCCGTTGAGCTGGACGTTGCTGACGGTGACCGACGTGCAGTTGCCCGCATCGATGGTCTTGGCCAGGTCGTAGGTGAAGCCCTCCGACACCCCCAGGTGCAGGAACGCACGGCTGGAGCCGGTCGGCTGGCACTGCTCCTCCAGGACCGAGACGATCTGCGCTCCGGTCATGTCGTAGGTCACCAGCGTGTTGCCGAACGGCTGGAAGGTGAACGCCTCACCGAACGTGACCACTCCGTCGCCCTCGCCGGCCGGCGAGGAGGCGTAGGTCAGATCCGACCGGACACCGCCGGGGTTCATGAACGCCACGTCGGCTCCGGCGGCCGAGGTCGACCAGAGCTGCGCATCGGCCACCAGGTTGCCGGCGGGCGACTCGACGCCGCGGTCGCTGCCCCCGACACCGCCGCGGTTGATGTCCGCGGTGATGGTGCCGACCGGGGTGTTGCCGGCGGCGTCGTAGAGCGGCTGCCACTTGTCGATGACCGCGGTGATGGCCGGGTCCGGCGTCAGGTCGGCCCGCACCACCGTGTGGTTGGTCGCGCTGCTCAGGTCGCGACGGACGTCGCGCGTCCGCTTGTCCAGGACCAGGTTGACCTCGGAGACCACCCGACCGAACGAGTAGGCGCTGGTCACGATCCGCGGCTTGCCGGCGGGGTCGGGCAGCGTGCAGTTGTAGGGCAGGTGCGTGTGGCCGGTGATCATCACGTCGATCGCCGGCGACAGCGCGTTGTTGATGTCGACGACCGGGCCGCTGATGCCGACGCAGGCGTCGACGTCGCCGGGCGGCGGGGTCTGCGAGCCGCCCTCGTGGAGCAGCACGACGATCGCGCGGACGCCCTTGCGCTTGAGCCTGGGCACCAGCTTGTTGGCGGTCTCCGCCTCGTCGAGGAAGTTCCAGCCCTGGATGCCGGAGGCGGCGACGAGGGTGTCGGTGGCCTCCAGCGTCATGCCGATGAAGCCGACCTTGACGCCCTCGACCTTCTTGATCCAGTACGGCGGCAGCGGGGTGCGGCCGCGGTCGTTCTTCACGTTGGCGGCCAGCCAGTTGAAGTCGGCGCCGGCGTAGGGGTCCTCCGGGAAGTAGCAGCCGTCGACCGGGTGGCAGCCGCCGCTCTGCATGCGGAGCAGCTCGGTGACGCCCTCGTCGAACTCGTGGTTGCCGACGCTGGAGACGTCGAGGCCCATCGCGTTGAGCGACTCGACGGACGGCTCGTCGTGGAACAGGCCCGAGAAGGCGGGCGACCCGCCGATCAGGTCACCGGCGGCCACGGTGAGGGAGTTCCTGTGGCCGGCCCGGAGGCTCGCGAGCTGGCTGGAGAGGTACTCCCCGCCACCGGCATCCACTCCGGCGACCTGGCCGGCCGCGTCGGACTGGACGTGGCCGTGGTAGTCGTTGAAGGCCAGCAGCTGGAGGTCGACCAGGCGGCCGTAGCCGTGGCCGTGATCGTGGCCGTGGCCGTGGCTGTCGCCGCCACCGCGACCATCCTTGGCGTCGGCCGGGCCGGTGGTTGCCGACAACAGGCCGGCCGCCAGCAGCGCCGCGGCGCCGCCTGTCAGCAGTCGCAGCGTGCGGGATCGCCCGCTGCGCGAGCTAGAGACGTGCATGTTCACTCCTCGGGTCGGGACCCGGCCACCCTGTCACGATGGTCTGGACCTCTGCCAGGGGTGCGGTGCCAAGTTTTGCCGAGGGTTCACGCCTGCGGCAGCCGGAGGACGAACGTCGCCCCTCGGCCCGGACCCGGTGATGCGGCCGTGAGCGTGCCCCCGTGGGCGCCCGCGAGGTCACGTGCGATGGTCAGCCCGATGCCGGAGCCGTGGTGTGCCCGGGCCCCCTCGCCGGCCCGGTAGAAGCGCTCGAACACCCGCGGGAGGTCGTCGGGCGCCAGGCCCACTCCGGTGTCGGTGACCGCCACCTCGACCACCTCGCCGAGGTCGCGGCACCGCACCGTCACCGAGCCGCCGGCCGGGGTGGCGTGGAGGGCGTTGCCGACCAGGTTGGTGACGACCTGGGCGATGCGGTCGGCGTCGATCCGCGCGGGGAGCGGCGCCGACCCCGGGTCGACCTCCAGGCGGAGCCCGGCGTCCTCGGCCTGCGGCCGCAGCCGCTCCGCGGCGGCCGCGGCGACCTCGGCGAGGTCGGCGTCGGACAGCTGCAGCTCGAGCCGGCCCTCGTCGGCGCGGGACAGCGCCGAGAGGTCGTCGGCGAGCCGGCGCATCCGGCGTACCTCCTCGGTGAGCCGGCCCAGCTCCTCCGGCCCGGTGTCGAGGACGCCGTCGATCATCCCCTCGACGTAGCCCTCCACCACGGTCAGCGGCGTGCGGAGCTCGTGGGCCACCTCGCCGAGCAGCCGCACGCGGCGGGTCTCGGTCGCGGCGAGGGTGGCCCCGAGGGCGTTGACGTCGCCGGCCAGCTCGGCAAGCTCACGCTCCCGGGGGAGCGCGACCGGGGCGTCGTAGCGTCCGGCGGCGAGGTCGCGGGCGGCCCGGCGGACGTCCTGAAGCGGTGCCAGCAGCCGGTACGCGGCCCAGGCGCCGGCCCCGGCCGCCACGAGCAGGCCGAGCAGCGTCCCGACCACCAGGGAGGTGTCGACCGCCCGGGCGAACTCGGCGCGCAGCGCGCCGCTGGTCATCCCGCCCATGCCCTGGCCCGGTCCGCTGCCCCGGCCCATGCCCGACAGGGTGCGGTCGAACAGGGCCGGCGCCAGCAGGCGCACCACGAGCGCCGTCGCCAGCCCGCCCAGCAGCGCGACCACGAGGTGGGAGATCATCAGCCGCGCGGACAGGCTGTCCCAGACCCGCCTCACGGACGCTGCTCCCGGTGGCGAGCGGGCAGGAACTTGTAGCCCACGCCGCGCACGGTGCCGATGATCCAGGGGTCGCCGGCGTCGTCGCCGAGAGCCTTGCGCATCGCCCGGATGTGGACGTCGACCACGCGCTCGTCGCCGTAGAAGTCGTAGCCCCAGACGTGCTCCAGCAGCTGGGCGCGGGAGTAGACCCGCCCTGGTGCCATCGCCAGGGCCGCCAGCAGGTCGAAGTCGAGCGTGGTCAGGGAGACCGGACGGCCGTCCACGGAGATCTCGCGGCGGGCGCGGTCGATGACGATCCCGGCGAACTCCATCCGCTCGCCGCCATCCGCTGGGCGTCCGCCGACCTCCGCTGACCGGTCGGCGGCGCTGTCCAGCCGGCGTACCGCCGCCTGGACCCGGGCCACCACCTCGCGCGGGCTGAAGGGCTTGGTGACGTAGTCGTCCGCGCCCACCCCGAGGCCGACGATCTTGTCGACCTCCTCCGCCCGCGCCGTCACCACCACGACGTAGACCTCTGCGGTGGGCCGGTCGGTCGAGGCGCGGAGGCGGCGGAGCACCTCGAGGCCGTCGACGTCGGGCAGGCCGAGGTCGAGCAGCACCAGCCGCACGTCCTCGCCCTCGGCCAGCCGCAGGGCCTCGGCTCCCGTGGCCGCCTCGAGAACCCGGAAGCCGGCGTCGGCGAGGTAGGCGCGCAGCACCTCGCGGATGCCCTGCTCGTCGTCGACCACGAGCACGGTGGCACTCACGTGCGCGCTCCTTCCTGTCGGTCCGCCGGGGCGTCGACTCCACCGTAGGGCCGGTCGAGCGCCGCCGATCCCGGCGGACGGCTTCTTCACACCATCTTCATGCCGGCCGCGCTCGACCCTTCATCCCCACCGCGTTCAGTGGGAGACAGCCGAGGAACGAGCACGACGACTGCAGGAGGCGAGCGCGATGACCACGCGAGAGACCACGACCACCACGGTGAGCACCGGAGGGAGGGGCCGCCGGACGGCGGCGGTGGTGGCGGGGGTGACGGTGCTGGCGCTGGCCGGCGGTGGCGCCGCGGTGGCGGCGACCTGGTCGGCCGGCGGCCCACCGGACGCGGTCGTGGCGCAGGCCACGGTGCCGGCCGACGACGCGGCTGCGGCGCTGGCCTTCAACCGCGAGGAGGAGCGGATGGCTCGCGACCTCTACACGCTCTTCGCCGACACCTACGACGACGGGCCGTTCGCCCGGATCGCCGCCTCCGAGCAGCAGCACTTCGCAGCGGTCGGCGCTCTGCTGACGACCTACGGCATCGACGACCCGTCGGCGGGGCTGGACGCGGGGGAGTACGCCGACGCCGCGATCCAGGACCTCTACGACTCCTGGAGGGCACAGGGCCTGGAGTCGCTCGACGCGGCGCTGCAGGTCGGCGTCGAGCTCGAGGAGCGCGACATCGCCGACCTCGAGGCCACCCTCGAAGAGATCGACCTGGCCGACGTGGAGACCGTGCTGTCGCGGCTGCTCGCCGCCTCGCGGATGCACCTGCGGGCCTTCACCGCCTGGGCCGACGGCGACCAGGCCGGCATGGGTCCCGGCTGGGGCCAGGGCGGGATGGGCTGGGGCGGCATGGGCTTCGGCGACATGGGCTTCGGCGCCGGACCGGGGCGGGGCTGGGACGACGACGCCGACCGTGGCCGGCAGGGGTCCGGCCGCGACGGCTGCCCGTGGGACTCCGCTGCAGACTGATACCCCCCAGGGTATCTAGGCTAGGCTGGGGGCATGCCTCAGGACCCCTTGTCCTCGCTGTTCGAGCGACCCGCCCCCGCGCTGGCGATCCCGGCCCCGGTGAGCCCGCCCTGGTGGCGGGCCTTCGGGCCGGGTCGGCTCACGGCGGCGCTGCTGGTCACGCCCCTCCTCTGGCACGAGTACGCCGCCCAGGTCGGCGGCTGGGGCGCCCTGTCGTGGTCGTGGCGGGCAGCGCTGCTGCTCGTCGTCGTGCCGGCGGCGCTGACCCTGGCGACGTACCTCCCGCAGCGGGGTGCCGCCGCCGGTGGCTCGCCGTGTGCCGCGATGGCGGGGCTGACGGTCGTGTTCGCGGGCATCGCCCTGTCGGGAGCCCCGCCGCAGGTCGCCACGCTGGTGGTGGCGGTCGGCTTGGCCGGCTTTGGGCTGCGCCAGCGGCTGCGCGGGGCCGCCGCCTGTGCGCCGCGAGGCTGGTAGCGCCCGGAGCGAGGCGCCGGGAGGCAGGTCCTAGACCCAAGGTCCGATACCGGAGTGCCCTCCGTTCTTGGGACAACTGAGGGGTCAGCCCCCCACGAGCGTTGGAGTCCCCATGAAGCATCTCGCCGCCTTCGGCTCGGCCACCGGCATCGCCATCGCCGCGGCCACCATCTCCCTGGCCTGGGCCAGCACGGGCGCGAAGCCGCTGCGTGAGGACCCGGAGGTCGTCGTCACCCGGCTGACCGGGTCCACGCCGACCGCAGGACCCACGAGCTCGCCCACCGGCGAACCCTCTCCGTCCTCCCATCCGGGCGCCTCGGACGACGCGACCGACCATGACGCCGACGACGACCGCGGCGGCGATCGGGACCGTTTCGACGATGACTCCGACGGCGGCCCGAGCGCCGGCGCCTCGGCCCCCTCGTCCCCCTCGGCGTCTGATGACCCGACCGATCACGACGCCGACGACGACCACGGCGGCAACAGCGGCCCCGGTGGCGGTGACGACCGCGGCGACGACGACCGCAGCGGCCACGACGGTGGCGACGACCACCGCGGTCACGGCGGAGACGGCGACGACAGCGGCCACGACAGCGGCCACGACAGCGACCGCGACCACGACCACGACCGCGACCGCGACCGCGACTGACGGTCGCCCTCGAGCAGCCGGGTCAGCCCCCACCCCACACCCGGCCGAGCGGCGCCGGTCCACGACCTCGGTCGCGGACCGGCGCGGCGTCTCGCGGTGCGCTACTGGGCCACCGATGCCGAGTCGCTGGCGCCGACCCGGCTACGCGTGGGCGACCGGGACGAGGTTGAGCCCGATGACGCCGGCGACGATCAGGCCCAGGGAGAAGGCCTTGACCCAGCCCATCGACTCTCCGAGGAAGAAGTAGCCGACGACGGCCACGAAGGCCGTGCCGACACCGGACCAGATGGCGTAGGTGACCGAGACGGGGAGCGTGCGCACGATGAGCGTCAGCAGCCAGATCGAGACGGCGTAGCCGCCCACGACCACGGCGCTCCAGCCGGGGTGGGTGAAGCCCTCGGCGCGCGGCAGCACCGCCGTCGCCCCGACCTCGATGGCGATGGCCACTGCCAGCAGCACAGCTGCGCCGAACACGTTCGTCCTCGTTCCGTCAGCGCTCCGCGGAGCGCGGTGTGTGTAGCGGTCGCTACATGCCCGAATGTAGCACATGCTACGTTCACTCTGTGAGTGCAGGCCCGGACCGTCGCCAGGAGCTGCTGGACGCGGCGACGGAGCACGTCCTGGGTCACGGGCTGATCGGCCTCACGCTGCGGCCGCTGGCAGCGGCGATCGGCACCAGTGACCGGATGCTGGTCTACCACTTCGGCACCCGTGACGAGCTGGTCTCGGAGATCGTGACCGCCACCAACGGGCGCGCGGTCGCCGCTGTCCGCGCGATCGATCCCGTCGCCGGGGTGCGCGCGGGGGTCAACGCGCTGTGGGCGGCGTACCAGTCCGCGCCGTTGTCCTCCTGCCTCGACGTCTACTGCCAGGCGGCGAGCGAGGGCCTGCTGGGCCGCGAGCCGTACCTGTCCGACGCCCGCACCGCCAACGAGCGCTGGTCGGCCGCGCTCGCCGACTACCTCACCGAGTGCGGCACCCCGCCTGACCGGGTGGGCCGGGTGGTGACCCTCGTCGACTCCGCGCTCTACGGCTTCCACCTCGACCTGACCACCGACCGGCCCGAGGAGCTCGACCAGGGGGTCGACGACCTGGCCCGCGGGGCTGCGCTGCTCGCGGAGGAGCACGGCATCGACTAGCGGGGCCACGCGCGGGGCCGCGGGTTGCTAGCGTCAGCCCATGCCTCGCAAGCTCCAGCTCGGCCTGATCGGCACCGGCCTCGCCCCCCGCCACCTCTACCTGCCCGCCTTCCGGGCGCTGCAGCACCGCATCGACCTGGTGGCCTGCACCAACCGCACCCGCGCCAAGGCGGAGGAGTACGCCGCCGACGCGGGCATCCCGGTCGTGCACGACACCACCGACGAGCTGCTCGCCGACCCGGCCGTCGAGGCGGTGATGATCTCGCTGCCGATCGACACCGCTCCCCGCTACGTCCTGGCCGCTCTCAAGGCAGGGAAGGCGGTGATGACCGAGAAGCCCAACGCCGCCAACACGGCGGCGGCCAAGCGGCTGCTCGCCTCCGCGGCGCGCTACGACGCGCCGTACCTCGTGGGGGAGAACTACGCGTTCATGTCCCATGCCCACCAGCTGGCTCGGTGGGTCGCGCAGGGCAGGCTCGGCGAGCTGCGCACCGTCGAGGTGCGCGACTTCACGGTGATGGACCAGGCTCAGCCGTGGTTCCACACCTCCTGGCGGCACGACCCGGCACACGTCGGTGGCTTCGTCGTGGATGCCGGCGTCCACCTGGCCCACGTGCTGCGCGAGGCGGTCGGCGACCCCGTCGAGGTGCGCGGCCTGCAGGCGCTGCAGGAGCCGGTGCTGAGCCCGGTCGACTCGATCGCCGTGGCGATGCGGTTCGCGTCGGGGGCGCTGGGCACCTGGACCAGCTGCTTCTCGGCGCCGCTGGAGGGCCCGAAGATCCGGATCGCCGGCACCAAGGGCGTCGCCTCCTGGACGCCGACGGCGGCCGAGCTGGTCTCGACCCGGGGCTCCGTGACGCGGTCGGAGCTCAAGGAGGACAGCTTCACCGGCCAGTTCCGGCACTTCGCCGACGTCGTGGTCTCCGGCGCCGAGCCGGTGGTCACCCCGGCCGACACCCTGGCCGACCTGGCGCTGATGGAGCGGCTGGTCAAGGGCCGCTGACTCCCTTCACCCCGGGCGACTCCGCCGGACCGCGCTCAGCCGAGCCGGGAGCGTCGCAGCGCCAGCACCCAGCGCCGGCCGGGATGCTCGGTCAGCGTCCAGAGCCGGTCGGACCCGGGCTCCGCGGCGATGTCCTCGGGACCCATGGGGACGGCCAGCCGCCGGGGCCGCAGCCGGCCAGGCGTGCCGACGTACACCGTGCCGGGGACGGTCGGGCCGTGCGAGACCGTGACGTACCACCGACCGTCGACGACCACCGCACCCTGCATCCCCCGCACCCCCTGCCCGAGGTCGACCGGTCGCGCACGGTCGTCCGGGCCGGTCTCGAGCAAGGCGGTGTCGAGGTCGATCGGGAAGCGCGCCAGTCGGGTGGTCTGCTCGCCCCTGCCGTACTCACCGGCGACCAGTGCCGCCGGGTGCCGGCGGTCGAGGGAGAGGAAGGAGTAGCGCAGCCGGGTGACCCCGTCGTCGGCGTGGGCGCGGTAGCGGAACCGCACCGGCAGCACGTAGCGGTAGCCGTACGCCGCCACGGCCTCGCCATCGACGGCCAGCCGGGCCAGGTCGTGGGGTGCCCCGCGCTCGTCGGGGATCCGCAGCAGGTCGTCGACCCGGCAGGTGATGAACCCGCGGGCCGTGGCAGCGATGTGGAGGGAGGACCCGCACCACGCCACGCCGCCCGCGTGCACCCGCAGCGGGGTCAGGGTCGGTCGGCCGTCGACCAGCGCGGGGACCACGAGCAGCACGTGGCGGTAGCGGAGCGTGTCGAGGTCGAGGAAGGTGACCCGGGAGCCGGGGCTCTCGCCGTCGACCTCCGGGGCGTACCACGTCACCGCGACCACGCGTCGCTGCGCGTGCCGGCCGCCGGCGTCCGCGGAGGTGGCGATGCCCTGCGGCCACCAGGCGCGCGTCCAGCGGTCGGTGCGGTCCCAGGTCCAGGCCCGGTCGACCGCCCGGCCGAAGAACCCGCGCGAGCGACGGGCCACGCGGTTGAGGTCGCCCAGCAGAGCCTCGAGCCCCACCGGGCCGCCGACCAGCGAGGTGAGCGCGGCGATCTCGGCGGCGTTCTCGTCGGTGCGGTCGAGGTGCACCCCGGTCGGCGGCGGGGGCGGGGAGGCGGTGACCACGGAGGTCACCGTAGTCCGCGCCGGCCACGGTCCAGGCGAGGAGGAGGTACTACGGTCGGGCCATGAGCCCCGCCGACCCGTCCTCAGGGCGGGCCCTGGTCGTGGGTGCCGCGATCGTCGCCGGCGGCTGCGTGCTGGCGGCCCGGCGGACCTCCCCGCCGGCGGCTGCCGGCCGCTGGGAGCTGCCCGGAGGCAAGGTCGAGCCGGGTGAGCGACCCGAGGCCGCGCTGGTCCGCGAGGTCACCGAGGAGCTCGGCTGCCGGGTGACGGTGGTCCGCTGGCTGCCGCCGGTGGTCGTCATCGACGGGCGGCACGAGCTGGCGGTGGCCCTGGCCCGCCTGGAGAGCGGCGCGCCGACGCCGGTCGAGCACGACGCCGTGCGCTGGCTCGGCCCCGAGGAGCTGGACGACGTCGACTGGCTGGAGTCCGACCGCCCGTTCCTGCCCGAGATCGCGATCTGGCTCACCGCGCACCCGGCGGGGGCGCGGGGCATCTTCTTCGACGAGGGCGAGGCGCGGGCCGCGGTCCGGAGGCTGGAGGCCGACGGCTACACCGCCGAGGTCGCCCGCGAGCGCTTCGCCGGCGAGGACGACGACGAGGACCACCCGTGGGCGGTGGTCTCGGACGCGCCGGTGATGGTGCTGGAGATGGTCCTCGACCGCTGCGACGACGCCTGGCTCGACGTCGAGGAGCCGCCGCCGGTCGCACCGGGCGCGGCGCCACCCCTGCCCGACGCACCTCGCCGGACGCTCTCCTGAGGGCCCCGCGGCACCGGGGCGGGCGGGGCGCGGTGGCTGTCAGGACCGGTCTCTAGGATCGCCGCATGAGCTCGCTCCCCGAGCAGCGGCTGCTGCTGGTCCACGCCCACCCCGACGACGAGTCGATCAACCAGGGCGCCACGATGGCGAAGTACGTCGCCGAGGGGCGCGGCGTCACCCTGGTCACCTGCACCGCCGGCGAGATGGGTGAGGTGCTGGTGCCCGACCTGCAGCACCTCGCGTTCGAGAAGGACGGCGGCCTGGCCGACCAGCGGCGCGAGGAGCTGGCGGCGGCGATGGCCGAGCTCGGCGTCACCGACCACCGCTTCCTCGGGGGCTTCGGCCGCTACCACGACTCCGGCATGGCCTGGCACGACGACGGTCACGCCGTGGCTGCGGAGTTCGTGCCCGACAACGCCTTCTGGCACGCCGACCTCACCGAGGCAGCCGACCACCTGGTGGCCGTCATCCGGGAGGTGCGGCCGCAGGTGCTGGTCACCTACGACGAGTTCGGCGGCTACGGCCACCCCGACCACATCCAGGCCCACCGAGTCGCGATGTACGCCGCCCAGCTCGCGGCTGTGCCGTCGTACCGCCGCGACCTCGGGGAGGCCTGGGAGATCGCGAAGATCTACTGGGGCGCGATGTCGGAGAGTCGGATGCGAGCCGGCCTGCGGGCGCTGCGCGAGGCCGGCGACACCACCACCTTCGAGGGGATGGAGCCCGACGGTCCGCTGCCGCGGTTCGTGCTGTCCGACGACGACCTCACCACGGTGGTCGACGCCACCGACCACGTCGATCGCAAGATGGGCGCCCTGGGGGCGCACGCCACCCAGATCACGCTCGACGGGCCCTTCTTCGCCATGTCCAACAACCTCGGCGACGCCGTGTGGGGCCTGGAGTTCTTCCGGCTCGTCAAGGGCACGGTCGGGCCGGTGGGCGACGACGGGTTGGAGGCCGACCTCTTCGCAGGTCTCTGACGTCGGCGACCGCCGGCTCCTTAGGATGTGCGGATGACCTCCGACCCCGACCTGTTCACCGGTGAGCAGACGCCGCAGCCTCGGGAGCGGGAGGGCGGCCGGGTCGTCCTGCTGATGCTGGTCGGGCTGTTCCTGCTGCTGGGCGCGGGCTATGCGGGGCTCTACTACCTCGCCGGAGACAAGCTCCCGCGCGGCACCACGATCAGTGGCGTCGACGTCGGCGGCCAGAGCCGCGCGGACGCGGCCGACGACCTGCGGGCGGGCCTCGCCTCAGCCGAGAACCGGCCGATAGACGTCACCGTGGGGCGTGAGGAGATCACGGTCGTGCCGTCCGAGGCCGGCCTGTCCGTCGACATCGACGGCTCGCTCGACCAGGCAGGGGCCGCGCGGAGCTGGTCGCCCGAGTGGCTGTGGCGCTACTTCACCGGAGGGGACGACCTCGAGGCCGTGGTGGCGGTCGACCAGCCGACCATGACGGCGTACCTCGATGAGCTGAGCGACCGCCTCGGCCGGCCGGCCCGCGACGGATCGGTCTCCTTCGACGGCACCCAGGTGCGGGTGCGGCAGGCGCTCAGCGGCTCCCACATCGACGCCGAGGCCGCGCAGGACGCTCTCGTCGCCGGCTACCTCGACGACCGTCCGATCGACCTTGCCGTCGTCGACGACCTGCCCGACATCGACCAGGCCGACGTCCGCGCCGCCGTCGACGACTTCGCCGACCCTGCCGTGTCGGCGCCGGTGACGCTGACCTTCGGCAAGACCAAGGTGGTGCTCGGACCGGCGGAGTTCACCTCGGCGCTGAGCCTGAAGCCCGTCGACGGAGAGCTGGTGCCGACCGTCGACCGCACCATCATCTCCGCGCTCGTCGACCAGTCGATCAGCGGCGACGGGGCCCCGATCGACGCCACCGTCGAGCTGGTCGGAGGCAAGCCGACGGTGATCCCGGCCAAGCCCGGCGTGACCTACAGGCCTGCCGATGTCTCCACCGCGCTCCTCGAGCTGGTCACCCGCGAGCCCGGTGACCGCGAGGGCAAGGTCACCTCGTCGGTCGCGAAGCCGGACTTCACCACCAAGGACGCCCGTCGGCTGGGCATCGAGCAGAAGGTCTCGACCTTCACCACCTACTACCCCTACGCCGAGTACCGCAACGTCAACATCGGACGGGCCGCGGAGCTCGTCAACGGCACCGTGCTGAAGCCCGGTGACGTCTTCTCGCTCAACGGCGTCGTGGGGGAGCGCACCCGTGAGAACGGCTTCACCGAGGGCTTCATCATCAGCAACGGGATCTTCAAGGAGGACCTCGGCGGCGGGGTCTCCCAGATGGCCACGACCACGTTCAACGCGATGTTCTTCGCCGGCCTGAAGGACATCGAGCACAAGCCGCACTCGTTCTACATCGACCGCTACCCCGTGGGCCGCGAGGCGACGGTCGCGTGGGGCGCCGTCGACCTGCGCTTCGGGAACGACACCCCCTACGGCGTGCTGGTGGAGTCGCGGGTGACGCCCGCGACGCCGTCCTCCCAGGGCGTCGTGACCGTCTCGATGTGGTCGACGAAGCACTGGGACATCACCAGCAGGACCGGCGAGCGCTTCAACCTGACCAAGCCCGCCACCCGCACCCTCACCACCGAGGACTGCTACCCCAACACCGGCTACGGCGGCTTCGACATCAACGTGTGGCGCTACTTCCGCAAGCCCGGCTCCGACAACCTGGTCCGCACCGAGAAGTTCTTCACCCGCTACATCCCCTCCGACACCGTCATCTGCAAGAAGCCTCCCGCCGGCGGGTGACGTGGGGGTGGAGGCCGAGACGTCGCAGACGGGGCGGTGAGGCGTCGCAGACGGGGCGGTGAGGCGTCGCAGACGGAGCAGTGAGACGTCGCAGACGGGGCGGCGAGACTCGGCTACGGCGCCAGCCGGTGCAGGTCACGCGGGAAGAGCGTCACCTCGCGGATGTTGGCGGCCTCGACCAGCCGGGCCACCCACCGCTCCAACCCGATGGCGAACCCGCCGTGCGGCGGCATGCCGTGGCGGAACGCCTGGAGGTACGCCGCGTACGCCGCAGGGTCCTCGCCGCGGTCCCGCAGCGCCGCGTCGTAGTCGCTCGGCCGATGCAGCCGCTGCCCCCCGGTGACCAGCTCCAGGCCCCGGAAGATCAGGTCGAAGCTGTTGCTCCACCGTGGGTCGCTCGGCTGGGGATGGGTGTAGAACGGCCGCTTGGTCATCGGGTAGCCCTCGACGGCGAGCAGGTCCGTGCCGTGCTCGCGGCGGACCCACTCGCCCAGCGCACGCTCGTGCTCCGGGGCGAGGTCGGGCTCGTCCTCGGGGGCGCCGACGATCCGTAGCGCCTCGCTGAAGTGCACGACCGGGATGTCCGCCGGGATCTCCGGCACCTCGATGCCGAGCCGGTCGACCGCCGCGCCGGCGTACTCCTCGAGGGCGGCGACCATCCCGGCGAGCGCCTCGCGGAGCACGTGGAGAACGTCGCGGTGGTCGCGGACGAAGCCGAGCTCGACGTCCAGCGAGACATACTCCGCGAGGTGGCGCACGGTGTCGTGCGGCTCGGCGCGAAAGACCGGACCGACCTCGTAGACGCGCTCGAAGACCCCCACCAGCTGCTGCTTGTGGAACTGCGGGCTCTGGGCGAGGTACGCCGGCCGGCCGAAGTAGTCGACGCCGAACACGTGGGCGCCGGACTCCGTGGCCGACTCGACCAGCTTGGGCGTCTGGATCTCGGTGAACCCCTGCGCGTCGAGGGTGGCGCGGAAGCCGCGCAGGCTGGCCGCCGCGACCTCCCACCGGGCGCGCTGGGCGGGGTGGCGCCACGTCACCGGCGCCTGGTCGAGCAACGTGGGCAGCGAGGCCGACAGCGTGGGCCGCCAGAGCTCGACGGGCGGGGTCGCGGCATCCTCGGTCAGCGCGACGACGGTGGCCTCACCGACCTCGGCGCCGCCCGGCGCCTGCGGGTTGGCGACGACCACGCCGTGCACGGCGACGGTCGTCTCCTCCGGCGGCACCGGAGTGCCCGGTGGCAGCACCACCTGCGCGAGCCCGCTGCGGTCGCGGACCACCACGAAGGTCACCGACGCCAGCTCCCGGCGCCGGTGCACCCAGCCGTGGAGCAGCACCGGGTCGCCCGGCGGGCTGGTGGGCAGGTCCGTGGCGAGGGTGCGGCTCAGGGGCGGAACGGGTCGGGACATCGACATCACCTCCAGTGCGACGGGAAGCCCTGGAGGTGCGGGCGGGGGCCAGGTCGCGGTGCCACCACACCTTCGCCGGTGACCTCGCGGCTCCGGCCTCTCGTCGGTCCGCCGGACGCGCGTCGCGAGCCGTCGCCGGGGCGTCACTCCCGGGCCCGCGAGTCGTCGACTCTAGGCGGTCGTTTGCTGCATCTGACAGGGGTTTTCGGCGTGGCGAGGTGTCGAACGCAGCAAACGACCGCCCACCCGAGTCAGCGAGCGAGGTAGCGGTAGGTGTGGTGGGTGGCGAAGCCGAGACGGTCGTAGAGGCTGAGGGCGGGCTCGTTGTCGGCCAGCACCTGGAGGTAGGCCGTCGTGGCACCGCGCTCGGCGCCCCAGTCGAGCAGGGCGCCGACCACGGCGAGCCCCAGGCCCCGACGTCGCCGTGCAGGCGCGACCTCCAGCGCCCGCATGCCCACCCAGTCACCGGCCAGAGACGCCTGACCGCCGGCGTCGGCGCCGACGGTGGCGACCACCTGGTCGCCCTGATCCTCCAGCCGCACGGCGTACGCCGGCCGCTCGCGCAGCGCCCGCCGCGCCATCGCCACGCTCGTCAGCTGGAACAGCGAGTCGGCATCGCCGCTCTCCAGGCCCCAGCCCCGCTTCCGGAAGGCCTCCTCCTCGGCGGAGTCGGGGAGCACCGACGCGATCGGCCGCCGACCGAGCGCCGCATAGTGCGCCTCCACCGCCGGCACCGCGTCGTCGACCCCGGCGGGCGTCATCGCGAGCACGGAGTTGGCCCGACGGTGGGGGCTGAGCTCTGACCACCGCAGGGTCCAGGCGCCCAGGGGGGCGGTGTCGAGCCGCGGCCACATCGCGAACGCCAGCAGCTGGGCCTCCTTCGGTGAGACGCGCTGCCGCACCGACGGACGCGGCGGCACCGGCTTTCCGGACACGATCTCGGCCACCGGCACCGACACCTCGCTGCCGTCGGCCAGCCGGAGCACGGCGTGCTCGCCCCAGGCCAGGCACTCGCCCAGCACGTCGCTGAAGGCCGGCCCTCCTGACGGTCCGCGCTCGCCGACCAGCAGGCGTCGCAGCACCACCCGTTGGCCGACGACGTGCGGCCCGAGCCGGTGCCGGCCCACGGGCGGGTTCTCGGCACGCTCCGTGGCGTGGCCGGTCGCGCCGGTGGACACAGAGGGATACTAGGCTGTCGGCGTTCGCGTCGCGCCATAGCCCATGTCGGCCATGGACGCACAGCATGGCCCGCCGCTCGGGCCCGCCAGTAGAGGGAGGACCAGGTGACCTACGTCATCGCTCAGCCGTGTGTCGACGTCAAGGACCGCGCGTGTGTCGACGAGTGTCCGGTCGACTGCATCTACGAAGGCAACCGGATGCTCTACATCCACCCCGACGAGTGCGTCGACTGCGGTGCCTGTGAGCCGGTCTGCCCGGTCGAGGCGATCTTCTACGAGGACGACACCCCGGAGCAGTGGAAGGAGTACTACGCCGCCAACGTGAACTTCTTCGACGACCTCGGCTCGCCCGGTGGTGCGGCGAAGATGGGCGTCATCGACGCCGACCACCCGCTCGTCGAGGCGCTGCCGCCGCAGAACCAGGACCACTGAGCCGCGGTGGCCGACCCCGGCTCCCACGACGGGGCCGCCGGCGGCCCGGTCAGTGACCCCGTGTCCGGCCGGCTGCCCGACTTCCCGTGGGACCACCTGACGGCGTACGCCGCCTCCGCGCGGCGGCATCCCGACGGGATCGTCGACCTGTCCGTGGGCACCCCGGTCGACCCTTCGCCCGACGTCGCGCGTCGGGCGCTCGCGGAGGCGTCCGACTCACCCGGCTACCCGGTCACGATCGGTCGGGCCGAGACCCGGCAGGCCGCCGTCGACTGGATGCGGCGCAGGCTGGGGGTGGTCGGCGTCGGGCTCGACGGCGTGCTGCCGGTGATCGGCTCCAAGGAGCTGATCGGCAGCCTGCCGCTGCACCTGGGCCTCGGCCGGGGCGACCTGGTGGTGCATCCCGAGCTGGCCTACCCGACCTACGAGGTGGGGGCGCGGCTCGCCGGCGCCGACGTGCACGCGACCGACGCCCTGACGGCGGTCGGCCCGCGCACCCCGGCCCTGGTCTTCGTGAACTCCCCGGCCAACCCCACCGGCCGGATGCTTCCCGCAGAGCATCTGCGCAAGATGGTCGACTGGTGTCGCGAGCGGGGGAGCCTGCTGGTCAGCGACGAGTGCTACGTCGAGTTCGCCTGGGACGACGCGCCCGTCTCAGTGCTGCACCCCGACATCTGCGGTGACACGACCGAGGGGCTCCTCGCCATCCACTCGCTGTCGAAGCGCTCCAACCTGGCGGGCTACCGCTGCGCCTTCGTCGCCGGGGACCGTCGCGTCATCGACGAGCTCCTCGCCGTCCGCAAGAACCTCGGCCTGCAGATGCCCGAGCCTCAGCAGGCCGTGATGGCGGCGGTGCTGGCCGATGACGCGCATGTCGCCGAGCAGCGGCAGCGGTACGCCGCTCGCCGGGTGCTGCTGCGCGAGGCGCTGGAGGGGGCCGGCTTCCGCGTCGACCACTCGGAGGGATCCCTCTATCTCTGGGCCACGCGTGGGGAGGACTGCTGGGACACCGTGGCCGCGCTGGCGGCGGAGGGGATCCTGGTGGCACCGGGGGCGTTCTACGGCCCGCGGGGCACCCAGCACGTGCGGGTCGCGCTCACCGCGACCGACGAGCGGGTAGCCGCCGCGGTGCGACGGCTGGCCGGCTGACCGAGCCTGCGCTCAGCGCATCACGAGGCGACGGCCGCGGCGCTTCTCCTCGGCCTGGCCGGCCGAGGCGCTCTGAGTGGTCTGGGGCGTGGAGGCCTCGCCGCGGAGGCCCTCCAGCATCGAGCGCCAGTCGTCGCCGGCCGCCGCGGCAGGCGCGGCAGGAGCGGGCGACTCGGCCGCCGGCTGGGGAGTCGGCTCAGGAGCGGGCGCGGCCGCGGGCGCCGGGGTCACCGGCGCTGCCGTGGCGGCCGGGGCCTCCGGGGCGGCGGGGGCCGCCGGGGGAGTCGTGGCCGGGGTCGTCTCGGCGGCGACCGCCGACGGGGCCGGCAGCGCGAAGATGCGCGGCTCGTCGTCGTTCGCTTCGGCTTTCTCCGGGTGCAGCAGCTCGCTGGGAGCCGCGTCGCCGGCCGCGTCCACCGCGGTGTCCGCCACAGGTGCAGGCTCCGGGGTCGCCTCGGCGACCGCGGGCTGCTCCGGCTCGATCCCGGCCTCGCGCATCGACTCCGCGAGGAGGCGGCTCACCAGGTCGTCGGGGGCCTCCTTGGCCACGGGGGGCTCCTGGGCCACCGGCTCGGCGACCTCCACAGCCGCGGGCGGCTCCGGCTGCAGCTGGATGACCTCGGCCTCGGGGGCCTCGGGCGCCTGGTCGCTGGAGGGCTCGTCCGCCAGAGGAGTCTCGACGGGGGTCTCGGCGGGCTGCTCGGCCACGGTCGTCGCGGGCTCGAGCACCGTCTCGTGGGCCGCGACATCGGCGTCCTGCCAGGAGGATCCGGAGCCCAGCTCCAGCGGGCCGTCGTCGCCGGCGTCGAGCACCAGCAGGTCGTCGTCCACGGCTGCGCCCAGCACCAGCACGTCGTCGTGCGCCCCTGCGCCCAGCACCCGCTCGTCGTCGCCCGTGGTGCCGAGCACCACCCGGTCCTCGTCGAGGTCGGAGACGACCGGACCCGACTCGGCGGCGGGCGCGCTCCCGTGGGTCGAGGCCCAGCGGAACGTCGAGGCGTCGTCTCCCGAGGGCGAGGACGCCGCCGCAGTGGCGGCCGTGCCCGCATCCGCCGTGCCGGCGGGCTCCCAGTCCGGCGGGGCGTCGTACGTCGTGCCTGCCGACTCGTACGTCGTCGCGCGGGGCTCGCTGGGCGCCTCGTCGTCGAAGGACAGGTTGGCCAGGATCCGCACCACAGAGATGTGGGCGTTGCGCACCACGCACTGGGTGCGCTCGGGGGTCACCAGCACCAGCCCGTCGCCGTCCAGGCCGGCGATCTCACCGCGCAGCCACTGTCCCTCGACCAGCACCTCCACCGGCACGCTGTTGTCCTCAGCGCGCCGCAGCGCGGTGCCGATCGTGAAGATCTGGGACGAGCTCATGGCGGTCCTTACGAGGGGGTGCGGGGTGGCGCCAGACGGCGAATTCCATGGGACCACGGACACTCCCGCGACCCGCCCGACGATCGGTCAGGTCTAGATGACCCCCCTGGGTCATCTCTGCACCACCCGGATGGGTCAGGGCGCCGCTGTCCGGCCGGACATGACTGCCCGCGTCCTAGACCGGTGGCTCACGCGGCGACGTCGACGTGCACGTGGTCCCGGTGCTCGAGCACCGCCCGGTCACCGGTCCTGTCGCTCGGCACGGTGTAGTCGCGCCAACCCTGCTCGGAGCGACGCCCGGCGCTCCAGATCCGCCCGTCGAAGATGACGTGCTCGATCTTGAGCCGGTCGGCCTGCGCCACGAGGTAGCCCGCCATCGCCCAGCCGAGCCGCACGTTGTCGTCGTTGACCGGACGCACGAACACGTCGACCGCCCGCCCGTCGTAGTGCGCCGAGCCGCTCATGTGTCCGGTGCCGACCCCGCCGGGGGCGAAGCCGCCCAACGGCAGGTCGCCGAACACCGCGGTCACCTCACGGCGTACCGCGTTGGCACGCCTGGTCAGGCCGCGCTTGGTCAGCTCGGCGCTCACCTCGGGCGCGTCGCTGCGCACCACGCAGCTGAAGGCCCCGCCCGTGGTCTCGCCGGTGAGTGCCGAGGCCAGCGCGCGGGCGTCGGCCTCGTGGTCGGCATAGGCGTTGGGGAACGCCGAGCGCTGCACGGCCTGGGCCGCCTCCGTGACCGGCAGGTCGGCGTAGCCGTCGACGCGCACCAGGGCGTCGTAGAAGGTGTTGATGGAGTAGGCCGGGTTGAGGATCTGCTCGACCGTGCCCCATCCTTGGGACGGCCGCTGCTGGAAGAGCCCGATCGAGTCGCGGTCACCGTGCTCGATGTTGAGCAGCTTGGACTCCTGGTACGCCGTGGCGAGGGCGATCGACGCGGCGCGCGGCGGCAGGTCGCGGCGGACCGCGATGCCGGCGATCAGCGCGGCGTTCTCCGCCTGCTCCGTGGAGAGCTCGACGACGTGACCGCCGGCCTCCACCCGGCACCCCTCGGCGTCCGGAAGCGGCCCGACGCCCTGGTACACGGCGACACCGGCGGCCGCTACGACGCCGAGAGCGACGAGAGCGGTGACGGTGATGCGGCCGGCTCGGCCCATGGTGCTGCCCTGCCGGTCAGTCGTTGGCGTGGAGCGCGGCGTTGAGCACGATGCCGTCGCCGTGCCACGGCGCGGCCTCGACCGCTCCGGTGACGGAGTTGCGGCGGAACAGCACGTTGCTGGCGCCCGAGAGCTCGGCCGCCTTGACGACCTTCGGCTTGCTGTCCATGTCCTTGATCGTCACCTTGGTGCCGGCGGTGACGTAGCAGCCGGCCTCCACGACACAGTCGTCGCCGAGGGAGATGCCGAGACCGGAGTTGGCGCCGAGCAGACAGCGCTCGCCGATGCTGATGACCTGCTTGCCGCCGCCGGACAGGGTGCCCATGATCGATGCACCCCCGCCCACGTCGGAGCCGTCGCCGACGAGCACGCCCGCCGAGATCCGGCCCTCGACCATGGAGGTGCCGAGGGTGCCGGCGTTGAAGTTGACGAAGCCCTCGTGCATCACCGTCGTGCCGGCGGCGAGGTGGGCGCCGAGGCGCACCCGGTCGGCGTCGGCGACACGCACGCCGCTCGGGACGACGTAGTCGGTCATCCGAGGGAACTTGTCGACGCCGTAGACCGCGACCTGCTGGCCGCTCGCCTTGAGACGCGCGCGGGTCTGCTCGAAGTCATCGACGGCGCACGGGCCGGCGGAGGTCCAGACGACGTTGGTGAGCAGGCCGAAGACGCCCTCCATCGACAGGCCGTGCGGCACCGCCAGCCGGTGGGAGAGCAGGTGCAGGCGCAGCCAGGCGTCCTCGGTGGAGGTCGGCGCGGCGCTCAGGTCGGCGATCACCACCCGGCGTACCTCTCGGGTGACGCGGCGCACGTCGTCGGGCGTGGCCAGCGCCTCCAGCTCGGCGGGGGCGCTCGCGTCGGCCGGGGGCTCGCCCAGGCTCGGTGCGGGGAACCACACGTCGAGCACGGCCCCCGAGGCGTCGAGGGTGGCGAGGCCGTAGCCCCAGGCGGCCTGCGCAGTCGTCTCAGTCATGGCCCGCCCACCCTACAAACCAGCGCGAAGCCCGCCGAATCCCGCGACATGCGCGTCGTGGTCGCCCGACGTGCTTGTTGTGGTCGGCCGACGTGCGCTTGGTGGTCGCGAACAGCAGCGTCTAGTCGCCGGTCCCCGGCCGTCGAGGCACTCGCGCAGCAGGTCGGCGTGGCCGCAGTGCCGCGCGTACTCCTCCACAGGTGGACCAGGACGTCGCGCACCTCTCCGCGCCCGTCCTGGGGGCCGACGAGATCATCGAAGGACTCCAGTCGCGCGGTCACCTCCTCCGCATGGTCGACCTCGGCGCGCCACGCCGCCCAAGCTGCCGCCACGACGTCGTCGTCGGGGACCGCGCCGTCGAAGTCGAGGTCCGGCTCCTGCTCCGACCAGAAGATCCGGGGCAGGTCGATCCGGCCTTCGATCCACCGACGGAACCAGTGGTGCTCGACCCTGGCCAGGTGCCGCAGCAGCCCGAGCATCGACATGGTCGACGGCGGCACCGAGCGGCGTGCCATCTGCTCGGCGTCCAGCCCCTCGCACTTCATGGCGAAGGTGGTGCGGTAGTGACGGAGGTACTGCAGCACCGTCTCGCGCTCACCGCTCGGCGTGGGTACGGCGAAGCGGGGGTCCTCGTCGACGGGCATCCAGGTGTCGGGCATGAGCCGATGGTGTCACCGCTGCAGGTGGCAGCGTCGCTGCTCGGCCGGGGAGCCGCCGGCGTCGAATCGATTGGCGCGGCGCGGCGGCGCCGCCGTACTCTTGCGACGACAGGCATCTGAGCCGTCATCAGCGGTGAGCCTCCGGAAGAACGGGCGCGCCAGCCAGCGTGACCCACTAGACCCGGACGGGTGGGCCCGTCACAGCCTGCAAGAAGCGGTCGTCTCCTGCGGTCTCGAGACGGTCGCGGCGCGACCTCCTCGACCAGCGGGCGGACAAGCGAGGTGGTACCACGGTGCCCCCGGCGACCGGCCGGAGACGTCGTCCTCGTGAGGCAGCAGCCGGCGCCGCAGCCCGAGACGACGCAGGAGTAGCACCCCGATGGCCTATCCCCAGGTGACCCACACCGGCCCCGACGGCGCGGGCGGCGGTGTGCCCGCGCACGTCCGCTTCCCCGAGCTCGAGGAGGCCGTGCTGGCCTACTGGGCCGCCGACGGCACCTTCCAGGCGAGCGTCGACCAGCGCGAGCCCGGCGAGGACGGCGACAACGAGTTCGTCTTCTACGACGGCCCGCCGTTCGCCAACGGGCTGCCGCACTACGGCCACCTGCTCACCGGCTACGTCAAGGACGTCGTGCCGCGCTACCAGACGATGCGCGGCCACCGGGTCGAGCGCCGCTTCGGCTGGGACACCCACGGCCTGCCCGCCGAGCTCGAGGCGATGAGCCAGCTCGGCCTCAAGACCACCGACGAGATCCGCGACCTCGGCATCGAGAAGTTCAACGAGGCCTGTCGCCAGTCGGTGATGAAGTACACCGGCGAGTGGCGCGACTACGTCACCCGGCAGGCGCGCTGGGTCGACTTCGACCACGACTACCGCACCATGAACCCCGACTACATGGAGTCGGTGATGTGGGCCTTCAAGCAGCTGCACGACAAGGGCCTGGTCTACGAGGGCTTCCGGGTGCTGCCCTACTGCTGGAACGACGAGACCCCGCTGTCCAACCACGAGCTGCGGATGGACGACGACGTCTACCAGAACCGCGTCGACCCTGCTGTCACCGTCGGTCTCCGGCTCGAGACCGGCGAGCTGGCCCTGGTCTGGACGACGACGCCGTGGACGCTCACGTCCAACCTCGCGATCATGGTCGGCGAGGACATCGACTACGTCGTCGTCGAGGCCGGCGTGCCCGGCGATCCCGAGCGGGTCGAGCGCTACGTCCTCGCCGAGGCCCGGCTGCCGGCGTACGCCAAGGAGCTCGGCGCGCCGGCGAGAGCGACGGCGAGCCCGTCGTCGTCGAGCGGCTGCACGGGCAGCGACCTGGTCGGCCGCACCTACACCCCGCCGTTCTCCTACTACCTCGGCCACCCGCGCGCCTTCCGCGTCGTGCCGGCCGAGTTCGTCACCACCACCGACGGCACCGGGCTGGTCCACACCGCCGGCGCGTTCGGTGAGGAGGACAAGGTCGTCACCGACCGCGAGGGCATCGAGGCCGTCATGCCGGTCGGCAAGGACGGCTGCTTCACCGCTCCCGTCGAGGAGTACGCCGGCCGGCTGGTGTTCGACGCCAACGGCCCGATCATCGACCACCTCAAGGCCCGCACGCGCGGCCTCGACGCGGAGGCGGGCGCCACCACGCCCGACACGGTGCTGCTGCGCCGCGAGGGCTACGACCACTCCTACCCGCACTGCTGGCGCTGCCGCGAGCCGCTGATCTACAAGGGCGTCTCGTCGTGGTTCGTGAAGGTGACCGCCTTCAAGGAGCGGATGCTCGAGCTCAACCAGGAGATCCGCTGGGTGCCCGAGCACATCAAGGACGGCCAGTTCGGCAAGTGGCTGGAGAACGCCCGCGACTGGTCGATCACCCGCAACCGGTTCTGGGGCAGCCCGGTCCCGGTCTGGAAGAGCGACGACGAGGCCTACCCGCGGCTCGACGTCTACGGCTCCTTCGAGGAGCTGGAGCGCGACTTCGGCGCGCTGCCGCTCGACCGCGACGGCAACCCCGACCTGCACCGCCCCTACGTCGACGAGCTGACCCGGCCCAACCCCGACGACCCGACCGGTCGCTCGACGATGCGCCGTGTCGACGACGTGCTCGACGTGTGGTTCGACTCCGGGTCGATGAGCTTCGCCCAGGTGCACTACCCGTTCGAGAACGCCGACTGGTTCGAGCACCACTTCCCGGGCGACTTCATCGTCGAGTACATCGGCCAGACGCGCGGCTGGTTCTACACCCTGCACATCCTGGCGACCGCGCTGTTCGACCGCCCGGCGTTCTCGTCGTGCATCAGCCACGGCATCGTGCTCGGCTCCGACGGCCACAAGATGAGCAAGTCGCTGCGCAACTACCCCGACGTCAACGAGGTGTTCCACCGCGACGGCGCCGACGCGATGCGCTGGTTCCTGATGAGCTCGCCCGATCCTGCGCGGCGGCAACCTGATCGTCACCGAGGAGGGCATCCGCGACTCGGTGCGGCAGGTGATGATCCCGCTCTGGAACTCGTGGTACTTCTTCGCGCTCTACGCCAACGCCGCCGGCGAGGGCGGCTACACCGCGCGGTGGCGCACCGACTCCACCCACGTGATGGACCGCTACATCCTCGCCAAGCTGCGGGAGTACGTCGAGGAGTCGACGCGCGAGCACGACGACTACGACATCGCCGGCGCCTGCGACGCGATGGAGAAGTTCCTCGACGTGCTGACCAACTGGTACATCCGTCGCTCCCGCGAGCGCTTCTGGGCCGCCGACGGCGTGGTGGACACCGATGCCTTCGACACCCTCTACACCGTGCTCGAGGTGGTCTCGCGGGTCGACCGCGCCGCTGCTGCCGCTGGTCTCCGAGGAGGTCTGGCGCGGGCTCACCGGCGAGCGTTCGGTGCACCTCGCCGACTGGCCGGACGCCGCGGCGCTCCCGGCCGACCACGCGCTGGTCGCGGCGATGGACGAGGTCCGCGACGTCTGCTCCGCCGGCTCGGCGCTGCGCAAGGCCGGCGGGCTCCGCACCCGCCTGCCGCTGGCGTCGCTGACCGTGGTGGCCCCTGAGTCGCGCTGCGCTGGCCCGCTTCGAGGCGATCATGCGCCGACGAGCTCAACGTCAAGGCGGTGCGGCTGGTCGGAGTCGGCGACCCCGAGGCGGCGGCGTACGCCGTGGACCAGCGGCTCACGGTCAACGCCCGCGCGGCCGGACCTCGCCTCGGCAAGGACGTCCAGCTCGCGATCCGGGCCTCGAAGAGTGGGGACTGGTCGGTCGACGCCGACGGTGGCGTCGTCGCGGGCGGCATCGCGCTGGTCCAGGGGGAGTACACCCTGGAGACGGTGGCGGCCGACTCCGACGGGCACAGCGCCACGGCGATGCTGCCCCGGGGCGGCTTCGTGGTCCTGGACACCGACGTGACCCCGGAGCTCGCCGCCGAAGGGCGTGGCCCGTGACCTGGTCCGGTCGGTGCAGCAGGCCCGCAAGGACGCCGGCCTCGACGTCTCCGACCGGATCACGCTGGTGCTGGCGGCCCCGGTCGAGGTGGTGGCCGCGGCCCGCACCCACGAGGCGCTGGTGGCCGGCGAGACGCTCGCGCTCGAGGTGTCCTACGAGGAGGCCACGGAGACCGAGGTCCGCGTCACCCGCGCCTGAGCGCCACCCACACGTCGGGCGACCACCACTGACATGTCGAGGCACCACCACCCGCATGTCGGGCGACCACGAGCGGCATGTCGCGGAGGCGTCGTCGGGAGGATGGTTGGATGACCGCATGGATGCGGAGACGGAGGCCGTGCCGGTGGTCCTCGACCTGGCCGCCGACGTGGTGACGCTCACCGAGCAGCTGGTCGACATCGAGTCGGTCAGCCTGCATGAGGAGCGGATCGCCGACGCCGTCGAGGCAGCACTGCGCGGTTGCCGGCACCTGCGGGTCACCAGGTTCGGGCACACCGTGGTCGCACGCACGGAGCTGGGGCGCGACGAGCGCGTGGTGATCGCCGGCCATCTCGACACCGTGCCGGTGCACGACAACCTGCCCGCCCGCCGCGACGGCGAGCTCCTCCACGGGCTCGGCACCTGCGACATGAAGGGCGGCGACGCCGTCATCCTGGCGATCGCGAGCTCGATCCCGGAGCCCAGCCGTGACGTGACCTACATCCTCTACGAGGCCGAGGAGATCGAGGCCGAGCACAACGGGCTGCGCACGCTCGCGGAGTCCCACCCCGAGCTGCTCGAGGCCGACTTCGCCATCCTGATGGAGCCGTCGAACGCCGTGGTCGAGGCGGGCTGCCAGGGCACCCTCCGGGTCGACGTGATGGTCACCGGCGTCCGGGCCCACAGCGCCCGCTCGTGGATGGGCTCCAACGCCATCCACACCGCCGGCGACGTGCTCGACCGGCTCAACGGCTACCAGCCGCGCCGGCCCGAGATCGACGGGCTGACCTACCACGAAGGCCTCAACGCCGTGGCCATCCGCGGGGGGGTCGCCGGCAACGTGGTGCCCGACGAGTGCGTCATCGAGGTCAACCACCGGTTCGCTCCCGACCGCTCCGAGGCCGAGGCCGAGGCGTTCGTCCGCGACTTCTTCCACGGGTACGACGTGCGCGTCACCGACTCCGCCCCCGGAGCCCTGCCGGGGCTGGACCTGCCGGCCGCGCGGGCCTTCGTCGACGCGGTCGGCGGCGAGGTCAACCCGAAGTTCGGCTGGACCGATGTCGCCCGCTTCTCGGCGGTGGGGATCCCCGCGGTCAACTTCGGGCCGGGCGACCCCAGCCTGGCGCACCGGCAGGACGAGCACGTCCCCGTCGCCCAGATCGTCCACTGCGAGGAGGCACTTCGCGCCTGGCTGGCGGTCCAGGCATGAGGGACCGGACCCGCAACAGGGGGCCGGTGCCGATGCCTCGCGGCCAGGTCGAGGTCGGCACCACCGACAGCGGCTGTCGGACTCCCGAGGCCCCGGCGACCGGCTGGACCCGCGCTGCGCGCGTCGAGATGGCGACGCCGGCCCCTCTGTAGGCTGCGTGCGTGATCGATGCGCACCGCGAGGGGATGTCCAGTGACTGAGTCAGACAAGCCGCTGACCAGCGAAAACGCCGTAGGCGGGGCGTGGCGCGCACGCTGGAAGGGGCCCATCGCGCTGAGGCGTGGCCAGGTCGAGAGCGGCACGACGGACCAGCGCCTGCTCGACTCGCGCGGCCCCAGCGACTGGGTGCACACCGATCCATGGCGGGTGATGAGGATCCAGTCCGAGTTCGTGGAGGGCTTCGGCGCGCTGGCCGAGCTCGGTCCGGCGATCGGCGTGTTCGGCTCGGCACGCACGCCTCCGGAGCACCCGTTCTACGCCACCGGAGAGGAGGTGGGCCGCAAGCTCGCGCAGGCGGGGTTCGCGGTGATCACCGGCGGCGGCCCCGGCGCGATGGAGGCCGCCAACAAGGGAGCCTCGGAGGCTGGCGGCGTGAGCGTGGGCCTGGGCATCGAGCTCCCCTTCGAGACCGGGCTCAACCAGTGGGTCGACAAGGGCATCAACTTCCGCTACTTCTTCGCCCGCAAGACGATGTTCGTCAAGTACGCCCAGGGCTTCGTGGTGCTGCCCGGAGGGCTCGGCACCTTCGACGAGCTCTTCGAGGCGCTGACGCTCTCGCAGACGGGCAAGATCACCTCGTTCCCCGTCGTGCTCATGGGGACCGACTACTGGCAGGGGCTTGTCGACTGGCTGCGTCACACCGTGCTGGCGGAGGGCAAGATCTCCGAGGGTGACCTCGACCTGCTGACCCTCACCGACGACGTCGACGAGGCAGTGCGGCTGATGGTCGAGAGCAGCGCCAAGGCCGGGGGTCTGTCGGGCGGCCGCGGATGATGTGGTTCTTCGCGGTCCTGATCGTGCTCGCCCTGGGCGCGGTCGCTGTGGTCGCGGCCGGCTGGGGCACGCCCATGACCGAGGAGTACGACGACCGGCCCGACGCCGTCGTGCCCGCCGACCGCCCGCTCGAGGCCGACGACCTGCGTCGGGTCCGCTTCTCGTTGGCGTTTCGCGGCTACCGCGCCTCGGAGGTCGACACCCTTCTCGACCGGCTCGCCTCCGAGATGGGGCGCCCCGAGAAGGGACACGCCGACGCCGGCACCCCAGAGTCGGGACACGCCGCGCCCGGCACCGATGGCACCAGCCGGCCGGACTAGGGCAGACTTCCGACGTGTCCCTGGAGGTGGCGGTCTACATCCTGACCGCATTGGCGGCGGTGGTGGTCGTGCTGACCCGCCTCCGGCTGCGTCGAGAGTCCGCCGCGGGCGAGTCGCAGGTCCCGAACGCGATCCTCAACGGGCACACCCTCTTCGGCGTGCTCGGGCTGGCCGCTTGGGTGACCTATCTGGTGGCGCCCGATGACTCCCCGGCCGGGGGTGAGATCGTCGGCATCGTGGGGCTGGCGTGCCTGTGGATCGTGGTGCTCTGCGGCGTGCTGATCCTGCTCCGCTGGCTGCCCAGCCACGGCCGCCACGTGTCCCCTCGCGCCGAGGACTCCTGGAGCGACGGTCCCGGCCTGTCGGTCCTGGCCCACCTGGGCATGTTCGCGGGCATCTCGGTCCTGTCGATCACCTACGCGCTCGGCGCGATCTGAGGACCCGAGTGCTGGTGTGCAGGCGCGGCACGGCGCGCTCGGTGCTGATCGCCGTCGGCGCGACGACGCTGGCCACGTCTCTGACCCTGGCGCCCGCTCCACTGCTGGGGCCGCCCGGCGCCTCGGCCCAGGCGGCCGCCCCCGCCGCCTCCCCGGACACCGTGATCGGCAAGAAGCTGGTGGGCCGGTCGGTCCAGGGTCGCAAGATCTGGGCCTACCGGCTCGGTGAGTCGGGCGCGCCGGTCATGGTGCTCTTCGCCACCATGCATGGCAACGAGTCCGCGCCGCGCCAGATCCTCCGGTCGCTGGTCACCGGCCCGGAGGTGCATGACATCGACCTGTGGGTGGTCCCGACCTACAACCCCGACGGGCTGGCCGCCGGCACCCGCAAGAACGCCCACGGGGTCGACCTCAACCGCAACTTCCCCTACCGCTGGAAGGACCTCGACGGCAACTACGAGTCGGGCCCCAAGCCTGCCTCGGAGCCGGAGACGAAGGCGGTGATGACGTTCCTCAGGACCGTCAAGCCCCGTCGGATCCTCAGCTTCCACCAGCCCCTCAACGGCGTCGACACCGACACCAAGCGTCCGGCGTTCGCCCGCCGGGTGGCGAAGGCGCTGAAGCTGCCGGCCAAGACGTTCGACTGCGGCGGCGTCTGCCACGGCACGATGACCCAGTGGTACAACAAGAAGTTCTCAGGTGCCGCGCTCACCGTCGAGTACTCCGCTCGCCCCGGCCGCAAGCGGATGCGGGTGACGGCGCCGCGCCAGGTCGTCGGGGTCCTGGGCGGGTGGCGTGGCGACGTGGTGGTCGAAGGGCCCTCCGGCTGACCGGTCAGCGCCCCTCGAACCTCGGCGTCTCCTTGGCCAAGAAGGCCGCCACGGCACTCTCGTGGTCCTGGCTGGCGCCGGTGAGCTGCATCATCCGGGTCTCCGTGGCCAGCGACTCCGCCAGGTCGTGGGTGCCGGAGAACGTCACCGAGCGGCGGATCCCGGCATAGGCCAGCGTGGGTCCGGCCGCCAGTCGGCCGGCAAGCTCCGCGGTGGCCTGCGCCAGCTCGGCGTCGGGCACCACCCGCGTGACCAGGCCCAGCTCCAGTGCCTCCTCCGCCGGCACGGTGCGCGGGAAGTAGAGCAGCTCCAGCGCTCTGGCCCGCCCGACCAGCCGCTGCAGGGTCCAGCTGCTGCCGGTGTCACACGAGAGCCCGATGCCGGCGAAGGCGAGATTGAACCCCGCCGAGGAGGCGACCAGCCGCAGGTCACAGGCCAGGGCCAGGCTGGCGCCGGCGCCGGCCGCCACCCCGTTGACGGCGGCCACCACGGGCTTGGGCATCGTCAGCAACGTGGTGACCAGCGGGTTGTAGTGCTCGTCGACGGTGCGGAACAGCTGGTCGCGGTCGGGGCTCCGGAGCACCTGCACGTGCTCCTTGAGGTCCTGTCCGACGCAGAAGGCGCGCCCCGACCCGGTCAGCACCACGCAGCGCACGGCGTCGTCGGCAGCGACCTCGTTCGCCGCGTCCAACAGCGCGAGCTTGAGGGCGCTGTCGAGGCTGTTCATCGCGTCGGGCCGGTGCATCGTCAGCGTCGCCACACCGTCGGCGACCTCGACCAGGAGGGGTGAGTCGGTCATGGCGCCAGTGTGCCGCACCCGGTTCGCCGAGGCAGCGGGCGAGGCGGACCGACCCTGTGGTCGGGGTCACTTCCGGGATGGGGGATAATGGATGTTGCGTGCGCGCCACGGCGGAGGAGGCTCCGACCGACCTGCCCGGGGTGCGCGACAGGCTTGTTGGCACACGAGGAAGTGGGTGCACGGATGGCGGCGATGAAGCCTCGGACGGGCGACGGTCCGCTGGAGGTCACCAAGGAGGGTCGCGGCATCGTGATGCGCGTGCCCCTCGAGGGTGGTGGCCGTCTGGTGGTCGAGCTGAACGCCGAAGAGGCGGGGGCGCTCGGCGACGCGCTGCAGGCCGTCGTCGGCTGATCTGCTGACCACGGTGCCCACATCCGGGGCAGGGCCGGTTTCCGGTACCCTGCCGCCTCAGGTCTCTCCGCCCGAGTTCGCTCTCAGCGCGCTGACCCCCCACGCCATGCGCGGCGCCATGGCGTGGGCGTACGCCGTGCTGCCGGGCGACGACGGTCCTGTCGTCGAGGCCGATGCCGGCGCGCTTGCGGAGGCGGGCGGCATCGACCTGCTGAGCGCGTTGGAGCAGTGTGGCGCCACGGGCGCGGTCGGCGAGGTCACGGTGCTGCCGCTGACGAGTGACGGCCGGCTGACGCCGGTCTTCTTCGTCGGCGTCGGCGAGCAGCGACCCGTCGACCTGCGTCGTGCCGGTGCCACGCTGGCCCGCGCCACCAAGGACCAGGACAGCCTGGCCACCTCGATCCCGGCCGCTGCGCCCGACGGCTCCTTGGAGCCGTTCGTGGTCGGCATGATGCTCGGCTCGTTCACCTTCCACTGGCGCTCGGACGGGCCGCTGCAGCGGCCCGTGGCCCGGGTGGTGCTGACCGGCTTCGACGACGCCGAGGACCGCGCCCCCGAGCTGGTGCGCGCGGTCGCGGTCGGTGGTGCGGGCTGGCAGGCACGCAGGCTTGCCACGGTGCCCTCCAACCTGAAGTCGCCTGCCTGGTTGGCCGAGCAGGCCTCCCAGCTCGCGGCCCTCGAGGGCCTCGATGTCACGGTGTGGGACGAGCGGGAGCTCGCCAAGCGCGGCATGGGGGGGCTCGTCGCGGTCGGGCAGGGGTCGGCGACCCCGCCGCGGCTGGTGCGCCTCGACTACGCCCCGGCCAGCGCCGGCCGGCGTACTCCCACGGTGGTGCTCGTCGGCAAGGGCATCACGTTCGACTCCGGCGGGCTGTCGATCAAGCCGGGTGAGTCGATGTCGACGATGAAGCGCGACATGACCGGTGCGGGCGTGGTGATCGCGGTGCTCGGCGCGTTGTCCAAGGTGCGCTGCCCGGTGCGGGTGGTGGGCCTGGTGGCGGCCGCGGAGAACGCCGTCAGCGGCGACTCGATGCGCCCCGGTGACGTGATCCGTCACTACGGCGGTCGCACCACCGAGGTCACCAACACCGACGCCGAGGGCCGGCTGGTGCTGGCCGACGCGATGGCCTACGCCGCCGCGGAGCTCAAGCCCGACGTCATCGTCGACGTGGCCACGCTCACCGGCGCGATCAAGGTCGCCCTGGGCCAGCGGGTCGGCGGCCTGTTCGCCAACCACGACGCGTTGGCCGACGCGCTGCTGGTCGCGGGCGAGCGGGCGGGGGAGCCGCTGTGGCGCTTCCCGCTGGTGAGCGACTACGAGGAGAAGCTCTCCTCCAAGGTCGCCGACGCCGACAACGCCGCTGGTGGCGCGGGAGCGATCACCGCCGCGCTGTTCCTGCAGCACTTCGCCGGTGACGTCCCGTGGGCTCACCTCGACATCGCCTCGGTGGGCGACTCGCCAGACGAGCGCTATGAGTGGACCGAGGGCCCCAGCGGTTTCGGGCCGCGCGTGCTGCTGGAGTGGCTCTCCTCCGACGATCCGCTGGCGGGAGTGCGGTGAGGGGGCTCACCGTCCGCTGGTCCCTCGCGGACGCACCGGACGACGTTCTGGAGATGCTGGCCACCTATGTCGCCGATACCTCGCACGCGCGCTTCACCGACATGCCTGGCCTGGCCTACAAGACCTGGCGGGCCGTGCCCGGTGAGTGGTTCGAGGGGTGCTACGTCTTCGCCGACGACGCCGCGCGGGCGGTGTTCCAGGAGCATTTCACCCCCGAGGCTGCGGAGTCGCCGGGCTCGCGGATCGTCGGCAGCGCGCCGGTGCTGATCGAGCCGTGCGAGGTGGTCGCGGTCGCCGAGGGCGGCGCGGGCTTCGCCTCGTCTCCGCGCGGCTGAGCGTGGATCCAGGCTGAGCCCCACCCCGACGGGCGAGCGCCGCTCCGCCCGGGTCAGTCGTCCTGCTCGCCGACCCAGACCTTCTTGGCCACCAGCAGCCCGTCGCCGACCGGGAGCAGCACGGCCACCAGGTCGTCGCGCTCGGCGACCTCCTGACCCAGGCTGCGGATCGCCACAGTCTCGTCGTCGCGCCTGGCCGGGTCGGCGACCCGGTCGTGCCACAGGGCGTTGTCGAAGGCCACCACCCCACCCGGCCGCAGCAGTCGCAGCGCCTCGTGGAGATAGGCGGCGTACTCCTCCTTGTCACCGTCGCAGAACACCAGGTCGTAGTGGCCGTCGGTGAGCCTCGGCAGCACGTCGAGGGCGGCACCGGTGATGGTGCGCACCCGCTGGTGCGGGATCTCGGCCTCGGTGAAGGACTCGCGGGCCAACCGCTGGTGCTCGGCCTCGATGTCGACGGTCGTGAGGATGCCGTCGCTGCGCATGCCGCGCAGCAGCCAGACCCCCGACACGCCGGTGCCGGTGCCGATCTCGACCACCGCGCGCGCCTCCAGGACGGAGGCGAGGAAACCGAGGGCGGCGCCGGCCCCCGACCCCAGCGGGGTGACACCCACCTCGTCGGCGCGAGCGCGCGCCGCGGCAAGGACCTCGTCCTCGGCCACGAACTCCTCGGCGTAGGTCCAGCTGGACGGCGAGATCGGGGTGATGGTGACCTCCTCGGTCGTGGGCGCAGCCAGTTGACGCGACCCTACCGCGTCGGGAACCCGGAGCCGGGCTCGTGCGTTCGGACGGGAGAGAGTGTCTGGACGGCGGTGGTTCTCGGGGAATCCCGGGGGTTGCTCACAGGTTGTTCTCAGACCCGGTTCCTACGGTGAGGAGGTCGGATGCTGGTGGGATCGTCCCCGTTTCGCCCGTTCGGCCCTCGGCGACGCACGTCGCCGGCGGACAACCCGGCACCCGAGGAGACCTCGATGGAGCAGCCCCCGGCCCCTGGCGAGACTGCCGCGGTGCCGACGTGGGACGAGATCGTCGAGCGCCACTCCGATCGCGTCTACCGGCTGGCCTACCGGCTCACCGGCAACCGTGCCGACGCCGAGGACCTCACCCAGGAAGTCTTCGTGCGGGTCTTCCGGAGCCTGCACACCTACACCCCCGGCACGTTCGAGGGCTGGCTGCATCGGATCACCACCAACGTCTTCCTCGACCAGGCGCGTCGCAAGCAGCGCATCCGCTTCGACTCTCTCTCCGACGAGCGGGCCAGCCTGCTCCGGAGCACCCACCAGGCGCCCGACGCGGCGTACCTCGACGGCACCTTCGACGACGACGTCGAGCGCGCGCTGGCGTCGCTGGCTCCGGAGTTCCGCGCCGCCGTCGTGCTCTGCGACGTCGAGGGGCTCAGCTATGAGGAGATCGCGGAGATCCTCGGGGCCAAGCTCGGCACCGTCCGATCCCGCATCCACCGCGGCCGCACCCAGCTGCGCCGTGCACTGGCGCACCGTGAGCCCCAGGCCGGTCGGGAGCGCTACGCCGGCCCGGTCGCCCACGGCGAGGAGACCGCGGCCTCCGCCGGTGCGGAGGGGGCCCGATGATCGGCCACCTCGGCCCGCGGGTGAGCGCGCTGCTCGATGGTCAGCTCGACGCCGCTGAGGAGGAGCGCGCCTGGGAGCACGTCCATGCCTGCCACGTCTGCCGCGACCTCGTCGAGCGCGAGGGCTGGGTCAAGACCCGGCTGGCCGAGCTCGGCCAGGATCTCGTGGCCGCGCCCGCGCCCGCGCCGTCCGGCCTCAAGGGCGCGCTGCTCCTCGCGGCGATGCTGCCGCCCGGCGAGAGCTATCTCGTGGCCCACGGTCGGCAGCGGCCGCGCGCCGCGAGCGTCGCGGTCGGCTCCGGTGCCGTGGGCATGGCCATGCTCGGCGTGCTGCTCGTGGGCGCCGCTCCCGCCTCCGCGCCGGCCACCGACCGGCGTGCTCCGGTCACCTCGCTGGTGGGGCCTCGCTCCGCTGTCTCCTTCGGCGGTCAGGAGGTCGTCGACACCGGCGCGCAGCAGCGCGCTCGACGCCAGCCGGTGGTCGCTTCACCCCGTCAGTGACAATGGGGGCGTGAACGAGCGCATCCCGGAGCCCGACGAGCCGTGGGCGGCCGACGCCGAGACGGAGCCGACCCAGCCGTTGCGAGGCAGCGTGAGTGACCCCGACGACGCGTGGGTCCCGCCGGAGTCGGCTCCGGCCGAGCCGGTTGTCGAGCAGCTGGCGTTCGGCCAGCAGTCGGACGACCAGGCCCCGTACAGCCAGCCGACGTACGGCGAGCCGGCCTACGGCGAGCCGGCCTACGGCGAGCCGGCCTACGGCGAGCCGGCCTACGGCGAGCCGGCCTACGGCCAGCCGGCCTACGGCCAGCCGGCCCACGGCCAGCCGGCCCACGGCCAGCCGGCCCACGGCCAGCCGGCCTACGGCGAGCCGGCCCCCTGGGGCACTGCGCCGATGCACGTCCACCCAGGGGCCGGCCCTTGGCCGCCGACCGGGGTGCTGCCGGTCGCGTGGCCGCAGCCGTCGGGCCGGGTGCCGGGGTGGCTGTGGCCGGTGGTCGCCTTGTTGGCGCTCGTCGTCGGCCTGTTCGGGGGTGCCCTCGGGGGAGCGGCCTACGATCGGCTGACCAGCGAGTCCGAGACAGTGGTCCTCGGCACCGACGCGGCCCCTTTGCCGGCCGACAACGGGTCCGTCGCGGCGGTCGCCCAGCAGCTGCTTCCGAGCACGGTGCAGATCCTTGCCTCCGACGGCGGCGACTCGGGCGCAACCGGTTCCGGCTTCGTGCTTGACCGTCGTGGCCACGTGGTCACCAACAACCATGTCGTCGCCGACGCTGCGGGCGACGAGGGCCGGCTGCAGATCGTCGACCAGTCGGGCAACCGCTACGACGCCACGCTGGTCGGCCGAAGCCCGGTCTACGACCTGGCCGTGCTCTACGCCCCCGAGGTCAAGGGGCTGCAGCCGGCGGCTCTCGGCTCGGCCGAAGAGCTGCGCGTCGGCGAGGGCGTGGTGGCGATCGGGTCGCCGCTGGGGCTGACCTCGACGGTGACCGCCGGCATCGTCAGCGCCCTTGACCGGCCGGTGACCACCGGCAGCTCGGCGGACGACACCTCCTACATCAACGCGGTGCAGACCGACGCCGCCATCAACCCTGGCAACTCCGGCGGTCCGCTGGTCAACCTCTCCGGCCAGGTGGTGGGCGTCAACTCCGCGATCGCGACCACCGGAGGCCTCGGTGACACCGGCAACATCGGCGTCGGGTTCGCGATCCCGATCGAGCAGGTGCGCACCACCAGCCGGCAGATCCTGCGCAACGGCGAGGCGCGCTACCCCGTGATCGGGGCGACCGTGCAGACCGGCACGCGCGACAATCCGGAGGGCGCGGCGGTCGACGACGTGCTCGCCGGGTCACCGGCAGCGCGTGCGGGGCTGCGCAAGGACGACCTGATCACCGCGATCGACGGGCAGCGTGTCACCGACGGCATCGCGCTGATCGTGGCCATCCGCTCCCACCAGCCGGGCGAGACAGTCGAGCTCACCGTGGAGCGGGGCGGTCAGGAGCAGACGGTGCGGGTGACGCTGGACTCGAAGGTCGGCTGAGGCACCGGGCGGTCGGCCCCGGGACGAGCGCCCGCGAGTGACCTAGTCGAGCCGCTCCCCGGCCGCCTCGCTCTCCTCGACGAACGGGTGCTCCTTGACGAAGGTGCGGGTCTGGTCGTACATCCTCTCGATATATCCCTCGAGCTGACTGGCCTCCACCCGCCACTGGCCGCGGCCGCCTATCTTGATCGCGGGCAGCTCGCCGCGGCGCACCAGCGCGTAGACCTGGGCGCCGGAGGTGTTGAGGATCTCCGCCACGTCGGCCAGCGTCAGGAACCGGGGAACGTCCGCCATACCTCCATGGTGGCACTCGTACCCAGGTCGCGGCAGGGGCCGCGCCGCGGCTGTGGAGGGAGGGCCGGGCCCGTCTGTGGACAACCCACTGTGACAGCGGCCCGACCTGACGCATGATGGGCCGCGTGACCAGCACTCTCGGGACCAGCGAGACCCCCTCCGCCCTCCGTGCGACGCCGCCGGGCTGGCGCGACCCACGACTCTGGGTGGGCCTGGCGCTGGTGGCTGCCTCCGTAGTCGTCGGCGCCCGCGTGCTGGCGCAGGCCGACGAGGCGACGGTGGTCTGGGCGGCGGCGGTCGACCTGCCCGTCGGGCAGCAGCTGGCCGACGACGACCTGGTCGCGACCCGGGTGCGGTTCCTCGACGACGCCGACGCACAGCGCTACCTCGGCGCGGACGAGCCGCTGCCCGACCCGCACACGCTGCTCCGAGCCGTCGCCGCGGGTGAGCTGGTGCCGAGCGCAGCGCTGGGCGACCCGGGGAGCGACCAGCTGCTCAGCGTGCCGGTGTCGGTGCCGCGGCTCTCGGTGCCGCCCGACGTGGCCCCGGGGTCGGTGGTCGACGTGTGGGTGACGGTGTCGACCGCTGCCGACAAGACCGTGTCGCGTCCGCTCCTGAGCGGGGTGGTCGTGCTGGCTGCGCCGCCGGGCACCGACGGCTTCGGGGCCACCGGTGACCGCCAGCTCGTGCTCGGGGTGAGCCCCGTCGACGAGGGGGCGCTCGGCAAGACGCTGGCGGCGGCCGAGGAGTCCGGGCTCACCATCGTGGGTCGGGGCTGAGGAGCGCTCGGGTGCGCTGCGTCCTGATGGTCGCCTCGGGCGCCTCGTGGGAGCCGGCCGCGTTCGGTCGGCTCACCGAACGCCGCGACGTGGTGGTGCTCAAGCGCTGCGTCGACGTCGACGACCTCCTCGCGACGGCGGCCGCGGGCCAGGCACAGGTAGCGGTGGTGGCTGCCGAGGCGCCCGGCCTCGACGCGGCCGCTGTCGAGGTGCTGCGTCGTCACCAGGTCCGTCTGGTCGCGGTGACGGTCGAGCCGAGCGAGGAGGTGCGGCTGCGCGCCTCCCGTGCCGGTGTGACCAGGCTGCTGCCGGCCGACGACCTCGACGCGCTGGTCGCGGCGGTGACCGACCCCGACGACGTCGACGGGCAGCCGCGCGAGGATGACGCCGTCGACGACGTGGTCGACGAGGCGCCTCCGGTCGCCGACGGGCGCGTGGTGGCGGTGTGGGGCCCCCAGGGTGCGCCCGGGCGGACGACGGTGGCGGTGACGATGGCGGCCGTGCTGGCGGCTCGCGGCCGGCGTACCGTCCTGGTCGACGCCGACCCGTACGGCGGCGCGGTCGCCACCCAGCTGGGGGTGGTCGACGAGATGTCGGGTCTGCTCGCCGCCGCGCGGCTGGCCACGGCCGGCACGTTGGCCGAGCGGTTCGCCGGCGTCCAGCGCCGGGTCGACGCGGGGCTCCACGTCGTCACCGGGCTGCCGCGTCCGGACCGGTGGGCCGAGGTCCGGGCGGCCGCGGTGGAGCACCTGCTGGAGGTCGCGGCCTCCGAGGCGCACGTGGTGGTCGACACCGGCTTCAGCCTGGAGTCCGACGGCGGGGCCGACTTCTCCGGGCGTCCGGCCCGCAACGCGATGACGCTCACCGCGCTCGAGTCGGCCGACGAGGTCGTCGTCGTGGGTGCGGCCGACCCGGTCGGGCTGACCCGGCTCGCGCGCGGGCTGGTCGAGCTGCGCGACCTGGTCGGTGGCCGCCCGTTGCACGTCGCAGTCAACCGCAGTCGCTCGACCCTCGGCTGGGGCGAGCGCGAGGTGGCGGGGATGGTGGAGGGCTTCGCACGGGTCGCCAGCCTGCACTTCCTGCCCGACGACCGCGCGGCCGTCGACCGGGCCCTGGTGGCCGGGCGAAGCCTGGTCGAGCTGGGCGACGGGTCGCTGCGCCGCGCGGTCGACGCGCTGGTCGACGCGGTCGTCCCGGACAGCCGGGTGGTACCCAGCAGGCGAGGGGCCCGGCTGGCTGCCGGCAGGCGGGTCAGGACGCGAACAGCAGATAGAGCCCGCCGACGGTGAACGCCACCATCGCGAACAGCAGGGGGAGCTGACCGGTCAGCTGGTGCCGCCTGGGCAGCAGCGCGATCGCCCGGTCGTGAGCAGCCACCACGCCCAGGATGTGACCAGTCACCACTGCCAGGACCTTGATGTTGGCCAGCAGGGTGGGATGCTCGAGCAGCCAGTAGCTCACCTGCAGGTCGGCGGTGCCGAAGAGGTTGCTGCCGTTGCCCATCGGGTCGCTCATCTGCACCAGGGTGGTCTGGCCGCCGATGACCAGGAAGCTCAGGTAGTGGGCGACGATGTAGCCCACCACGATCGGCACCACCGAGTGGGCGAACAGCGCGGGGAGGTCGCGACGGCGGGTCTCAGGACCCACCCCGGTCGCGGTCGTGCCGAGGGTGAAGATGGCGGCCACACCCACACAGAAGGCCAGCAGCGCCAGGTTGTTGAGGAGCTGGGGTGAGCCGGCGTCCTGCGTGAGCTGCAGCCACTCCGGTGAGTCCTTGAACGAGTCGAACGCCGTGCTGCCGAAGAGGACGGCGACCACCGCCACCAGTCCGGGCCGCGCCGGGGTGGTCGCGAGGTTGGCCATCGGGCTGCGGACGACGAGCTCGCCGTCGCGGCGGCCCCAGACCGACATCCGAGACACCACCGTGGAGTAGACCTCGAAGGGGTCGGCGTGCTCGTGGAATCGCTGGCCGGCCAGCGCGCCGCCGACGAGCATCACCGCGAGATAGACACCGATCCAGAGCTGGATCGTGCCGAGCATGTCGGGGCGGGGGCTGACCAGCTCGGTCCAGACGAACGCGAACAGCCCGACGGCAGCCGGCCAGTAGCCGAGCCGCGCGGGGTAGCCGAGCAGCCCGGTCTCGGGGTCGGTGCGGGCCAGCGCCGCGACACCTCTGCTGATCGTGCGCGTCGGGCTCAGGGCCTTCCAGACGGGCCCGAGGAGCAGCGACGCGGGCACCAGACCCACCCAGAGCACGATGTAGAACAGCCCGAACGCAGGGTTGGTCAGCAGGTCCGGGCCGAGGTAGGTGACCCAGAGCAGGTAGCCCATCAACAGGAGCCCGAGAACACGCAGGCCGACGACCCAACCGGTGGAGTCGACCAGCCGGGACAGCCAGCCGGGGGCCGGCTCGCCGGACGTGCCGTCGTACCGCGGGGTGCGCCAGGCGACCGCGAGGACCGTGAACGAGATGGTCAGCGCGGCGACCGCGCCGGCGATGGCCAAGGCCGGTGAGATCGGCAGGTCCTGGGCGCCGCCGATGCCGTGGGCCAGGACGAGGTCGTCGGGCGACGTGCCGAGCATCGCGCTGACCAGGGTCACTGCACCTCGAGCTGGACGATCACGACCTCGGGGTCGTGCGACTCGACCTCGACGAGGCCGGGGGTGTCGATGGTGACGTCGTAGGTGTGGGTGCCTGCCTCGAAGTCGAACTCCTGCTCGGGGCTGGAGTGCACGTGGATCCCGCCGGGCTGGTCGGCGGTGATCTCGAAGGCGATGGTGCCCGTCGAGACCTCGACCCGCTCGCCCTTCGGGGTCACGTCTCCGCCCTCGAAGGTGACCTGGATCGGCTCGTTGGCGGTGTCGCCGCCCCCGTCGCCGTCACCCCCGCAGCTCGCCAGACCGGCGGCAAGCAGTAGCGCGGCCATGGTCGTGCCCAGTCTTCTCATCGCCTACCCTCTCCCCACCGGGGGCCGGTGTTGTCGCCCTTGAGAGGATGGCACAGGGGGCCGACCACGAGACGAAGGGGGCCAGATGGCTGAGCGGCTGAGGCCGCGCGACCTGGCGCTGCTGGCCGAGGAGTCGCCGTCGTCACCGATGCACAACGCCACGGTCGAGGTCTTCGAGCCCGGTGAGGCCGGGCTCGACCACCAGACGCTGGTCGATCTCATCGGTGACCGGATCGCGTTCGTCCCGCGCTACCGCCAGCGGATCGTGGCTGTCCCGGGGCGCTTGGCCAACCCGATGTGGGTCGACGACCCCGACTTCGACCTGGCCTACCACGTGCGCCGGTCGGCGCTGCCCCGGCCGGGCAACCTCGACCAGCTGCGCGACCTGGTGGCCCGGATCATCTCCCGACCGCTCGACCGGCACCGTCCCCTCTGGGAGGTCTACCTCGTCGAGGGCCTCGAAGGCGGCCGGATGGCGCTGCTCGCCAAGTCGCACCAGATCCTCGTCGACGGCGTCGAGACCGTCGACCTCGGGCAGGTGCTGCTGGACACCTCGGCCGAGCCGAAGTCGGTGGTCCACGACGACTGGATCCCGCGGCGGGAGCCGAGCTCGACGTCGCTGATGGTGGGGGCTGTGTCGGACGCCGTCTCCGACCCGCTGAGCGTGCTGCACACCGTGCAGGGCAATGTCGACTCCGCCCTACGGGCCGTCGGCGGGGCCGCCCAGCAGGTCGGCTCCACGCTCAACGCGCTGGCCAACCGGCGCCCGATCGCGGAGTCGCCGATCACCCAGCCGCTGTCGCAGCAGCGACGCTTCGTCACCGTCCAGACCGATCTGGCGTCGTACCGCGCGATCCGCGACACCCACGGCGGCACCGTCAACGACGTCATCCTGGCCACGGTGACCGGCGCGCTGCGTGGCTGGCTGATGACCCGAGCCGAGTCGATGGGCGGGTTGCGTCACCTCAGGGCGATGGTGCCGCTGTCGGTCATCGACGACGAGCTGGAGGCGACCTCGCTCGGCACCCAGGTGGCCCCGCACTTCGTGGACCTGCCCGTCGGCGAGGTCAGCCCGGTGGTGCGGCTGCACCAGGTGTCCTACTCCCTCGAGGCGCACTCGCAGACCGACCGGGCGGTGTCGGCGAGCCGGCTCGCAGGGATCTCCGGCTTCGCCCCGACCACCTTCCACGCGCTGGGGTCGCGCGTCGCTGCCGCCGAGCTGCGACGCGGCTTCCACCTCAGCGTCACCAACGTGCCCGGCCCGCAGTTCCCGCTGTACGCCGCCGGCGCGCGGATGACGGAGACCTACCCCGCGCCCCCGCTGCTGCCGGGGCACGCGCTCGCCATCGGCGTCACGTCGTACGACGGCTCGGTGTTCTACGGCATCACCGCCGACCGCGACGCCCTGCCCGACATCGACGTGCTGGCGCAGTGCCTCCGCGAGGCGCTCGACGAGCTGGTCGACACGGTGAAGTCGCGGCCGCGCGCTCCCCGCGGCCGCCGCAAGCCCCGTCCGAAGGCGGACCGGTGACGCGGGTCTACGTCCCGCTGACCCGGGCCCAGCTGGCCCGGCTGGTGGCGGACCGAGCCCTGCCCGGTCCGCTGCTCGGGCACGCCGTCACCGAGGGGCTGCGGCAGGAGTGGCCCGAGGGTGACGACGAGCAGTGGGAGTACACCGCCCTGATGGCCGCCGCCGAGGACTCGCTGGTCGCCCAGGATGCCGGCGCCCCCGCCCGCCGCCTGGTCGCCGCCGCCGACGTGAGCCGGGTCGACCCCGACGAGGGCACCCGGGTGCGGCTCCCCGACGGCCTGGGGTGGCGCGGCCTCGCGGCCGTCCACGCCGACGCGGCCGACCTCGCCGACGACGTGGCGGCCGACCCTGAGGCGGCCGCCGAGGTCGACCTGGGGTGGTTTGCCACGCAGGAGATCCAGGCGCTGCTCTGAGCGGTGGTCCGGGCGGCAGCCGGTGGGCTTGGAGAGGCCCGAGGCTGTCTGACAACATCGGTCTCATGGACGCCCTCACGCAGACCCCGCCGCCGGTCAACGAGCCGACCCTCCACTACGCCCCGGGCAGCGCGGAGCGTGCCGAGCTCGAGGCGGAGCTGGCGCGGATGGCGGCCAAGCAGCACACCTTCCGCTCCACCATCGGCGGGCGCAAGGTGGCGGGCAAGGGCCCCGAGATCCAGGTCGTCCAGCCCCATCGTCACGAGCATGTGCTCGGCGTGATCGGTAGTTCCACGCAGGCCGACGCCAAGGCCGCGATCAAGGCCGCGGCCGACGCCGCGCCGACCTGGCGGGCGATGTCGCTCGACGAGCGGGCGGCCGTGCTGCTCAAGGCGGCCGACCTGCTCGCCGGCCCGTGGCGGGCCCGGCTCAACGCCGCGACGATGCTCGGCCAGAGCAAGACCGCGTACCAGGCCGAGATCGACGCCGCCTGCGAGCTGATCGACTTCTGGCGGTTCAACGTCCACTTCGCCAAGCAGATCGTCGCCGAGCAGCCGATCGCCCAGAGCCGCGGCGTGTGGAACCGGATCGACCACCGCCCGCTCGAGGGCTTCGTCTTCGCCGTCACGCCGTTCAACTTCACCGCCATCGCCGGCAACCTGCCGACCGCGCCGGCGCTGATGGGCAACACCGTGCTCTGGAAGCCCGCGCACAGCCAGATGCTCTCCGCGCACTACCTGATGGAGCTGCTGGAGGAGGCCGGCCTGCCGCCGGGCGTCATCAACATGCTTCCCGGCCACGGCACCGAGACCTCCGCGGTCGCGCTGCGCCACCCCGACCTCGCGGGCATCCACTTCACCGGCTCGACGCCGACCTTCCAGCACCTGTGGCGGAGGTGGGCAGCAACATCGCGTCGTACCGCTCCTACCCGCGGCTCGTCGGCGAGACCGGCGGCAAGGACTTCGTCGTCGCGCACCCCTCGGCCGACCCCGACGTGCTCCGGGTGGCGCTGATCCGCGGCGCGTTCGAGTACCAGGGCCAGAAGTGCTCGGCCGCCTCGCGCGCCTACCTGCCGCAGTCGCTGTGGAAGAAGATGGGCGACCGTTTCCTCGCCGAGGTCGACGCGATCAGCATGGGCGACGTCACCGACCTGTCCCACTTCATGGGCGCGGTCATCGACGACCGCGCCTTCGCCAAGCAGAAGAAGGCCATCGACCGGGCCAAGCGCAGCCGCAAGCTGACCGTCGCCGCCGGCGGCACGTACGACGACTCGGACGGCTGGTTCGTCCGGCCCACCGTGGTGCTCGCCGACGACCCCACCGACGAGATGTTCGCGACGAGTACTTCGGCCCGATCCTGACCGTGCACGTCTACGACGACCGCGACTTCGAGAAGGTCGTGGCGCAGATGGAGGGGTTCGCGCCCTACGCGCTGACCGGCGCGATCATCGCCCGTGACCGACGGGTCATCGACTGGGCCCAGCAGGAGCTGCGCTTCGCTGCCGGCAACTTCTACATCAACGACAAGCCGACCGGCGCCGTGGTCGGCCAGCAGCCGTTCGGCGGCGCCCGCGCCTCGGGCACCAACGACAAGGCCGGTGCCCCTCAGAACCTGCTGCGCTGGACCTCGACCCGGTCGATCAAGGAGACCTTCGTCCCGCCCACGGACTACCGCTACCCGCACATGGGCTGACCCCCGGGCCGGCCCTCCGGGTTGGGGTGCCGTTCGGCGAAGGGCGGATTCTGGCGGTCAGCGCAACAGGAGCGGACCGATCAGCTCGATCGGCTTGCTGAAGTCTAGGCGTTTTCGGGGCCGGTCGTTGAGCTCGTCGGCGACCGCGTCGAGGTACTCAGGGGTGTGCACCGACAGGTCGGTGCCCTTGGGGAAGTACTGGCGCAGCAGCCCGTTGGTGTTCTCATTCGTGGCGCGCTGCCACGGCGACTTCGGGTCACAGAAGTAGATGTCGATGTCGGCAGCAACCTGGACATGCTTCCAGTCCCGCATCTCCACGCCCTGGTCCCAGGTCAGCGAGCGGCGCAACCGCTCGGGCAGGGTCTGAATCTTCGCCGCCAGCGCCGGGGCGACCTGTTCGGCCCTGAACCCGTCGTTGAGGGGCACCAACAGCGTGTAGCCGGTGGAGCGCTCGACCAGCGTCGCGATTGCCGAAGCGTTGGCCTTGCCGATGATCAAGTCGCCTTCCCAGTGGCCGGGCACGGCCCGGTCCTCGGCCTCGGCGGGGCGCTCGCTGATGTGGACCATGTCGGGCAGCACCCGGTTCTTGCGGCGTGTGCCCTGCCGGTTTGGCACGCGCATCGCCCGGCCGGTGCGCAAGCTGGCGGTCAGCTCGCGGCGCAGTGCGCCCCGCGACTGCACGTACAGCGACTGATAGATCGTCTCGGTCGACACCCACATCTCCGGCTGGTCGGGGTAATCCTTGCGCAACCGGCCGACGATCTGTTCCGGGGAGTACCGCTTGACCAGATCGGCCTGGACCCGCTCACGCAGCACCGGGTTGGTGACCAGCTTGGCCGGCTTGGGTCGGCTGGCGCGCTGGTAGGCCGCGACATGTGCGGTGCTCGCACGGTACCGGCCGGACAGGTCACTGTTGCGGGCCAGCTCTCTGGAGATCGTCGAGGGGCTGCGCCCAAGTCGCTCAGCGATCGTGCGCATCGACTCGCCCGCGGCCCGAGCTACGGCGATCTCCTCGCGTTCGGCGAAGGACAGGTAGCGGCCCTGTAGGTCACGGCCGCGGCGCGGTCGGACGCCGCCGGCCGAACGGAGCCACGCCAGCCCGCGGTGTCGATGGGTGTCCGCTGCGGCGGCCGCGTCGGTCAGGAACTCTCCGGCCTGCCAAGCAGCCCAGAACGGTTGGTACAGCTCAGAAACCAGCTGGTTCGAGAAGCGCATCGACGTCATCACCCTCACAGGATCGATCAGGTGTTGCGAGGACCGCGTGAACCCGGGGAAGCGCCTGCGGGCCGTCGCCTGCGCGTGGCAGACTCGGCCGCGTGCGTGCCCTCGACCTGGCGTTGTCCGGTGGCTCTGCCACGCCGGTGGCCGAGCTGCTGCCCCGCGTCGCTCCGTGGCATCTCGGCCAGCTGCACGGCTACGAGAACCTGCTGGCACTGCTGCTCGCCTTCGGGCCGTTCCTCATCCTCGCGGTCGTGATCGTGCTGCGCCGTCGGGAGGACGACGAGGACGACGTGTCGGCGTCTGGCAAGTAGCCCGTTCAGTAGCCCGGCGAGCGCGGCCGGTCAGCGCTCGGCGAGCCAGCGCTGCCCGACGGCGTACTCCGCGTCGAGCGCCAGCCGGAACACGTTGCCGACCAGCTCCTCGATCCGACCGCCGATCAGCGGCACCGGGACCGCGATGTCGCCGGTCACCGTCTCCACGGTGCGGTCGCCGTCGGGCTCCAGCACGATGGTGCCGGTCATCCGGACCGGCTTGCCCGGCACCGTGACCTCCACGTCGGCGGTCGTCGGCTGCCGCCAGGTCTCGCGCTGGGCGATCGCGATCTGGTCGCCCACGAACTTCTGGGCGTACGACGGGATGCCGCGGGCCTCCTGCACCTGGTCGACCGCCACGAGCAGTGCCCCGCCGACGTCGTCGACCGAGACGGCGTACTCGAGGACCTGCTGGTGCTCGCAGACGGCCTCCCGGAAGGCACGGTCGACCATCATCGCGGCGACGGCCTCGGGGGTGGCGTCATACGTCATCTCGTGGACGAACCTCATGCGCCCATGATGACCCATCAGCCTCCGCGACGCCCCCACCCGGTTGTTGTCCCGGCCGCGAGGGAGTCCTAGTGTCGGAGGGTGCCAGTCACTCCCGAGGACACCAAGGCCGATCTGCTCGAGAAGGCCGCCGACATCGCCGCGCACCGCCGGAGCGCCGGCGGCCCGATCTCCGGGATCACGCCCGACGTGCTGCGCGGCTACTACCGCCGGGTCGCGGCGGAGGACGTCTGCGCCCGGGGCGAGGTCGATCTCTACGGCGCGCTCGCCTCCCACCTGAGGCTGGCGGCGTCGCGTCCCCAGGGCACCGCACGGGTGCGGGTGTTCACCCCCACGGTCCAGGAGCACGGCTGGACGGCCGGCGGGCACTCCGTGGTCGAGATCGTGACCGACGACATGCCCTTCCTGGTCGACTCGGTCACCATGGCGCTCGGGGAGGAGCAGCGCACCGTGCACGTCGTCGTGCACCCCCAGTTCGAGGTGGTGCGCACCATCACCGGCGAGCTGCTGCAGGTGCATCCGGCCTCGCGGGGGGTCACCGAGGAGGACCTCGAGTCCGGGCACGAGGTGGTCCGCGAGTCGTGGATGCACGTCGAGATCGACCGGATCACCGACGAGGAGGACCTCGCCGCGGTCGACGCGGCCCTGCAGGGGGTGCTGCGCGACGTGCGCGACGCCGTGGAGGACTGGCCGAGGATGCAGGGGCGGCTGCTCGACATCGTCGGGGAGCTCGAGGAGTACCCGCCGGCCGGGCTGACCGCCAAGGAGCTCGACCAGGGCATCGAGCTGCTGCGCTGGCTGGCCGATGACCACTTCGCCTTCCTCGGCTACCGCGAGTATCAGCTCGAGGGGGAGGAGGAGGACCTGTCGCTGCACGCGCTTCCTGCCACCGGGCTGGGGATCCTTCGCGGCGACCAGATGCAGTCCTCGGCCTTCCAGAAGCTGCCCGGCCCTGTCCGCGAGCGGGCCAAGGAGAAGAAGCTGCTGGTGCTGGCCAAGGCCAACTCCAAGGCGACGGTGCACCGGTCGGCGTACCTCGACTACGTCGGGATCAAGTCGTTCGACGAGGCCGGCGAGGTGGTCGGTGAGCGCCGCTTCCTGGGGCTGTTCTCCGCCGCGACCTACACCGAGTCGGTGCAGCGCATCCCGCTCCTGCGCGAGAAGGTCGCCGACGTGATCCACCAGGCCGGCGTCGACCCGCGCAGCCACGCCGGCAAGTCCCTGCTCAACGTGCTGGAGAACTACCCCCGCGACGAGCTGTTCCACACGCCGACCGAGGAGCTGGCGCCGATCGCGGAGGCGGCGATGCTCACCCGGGAGCGCCGCCAGCTCCGGCTGTTCACCCGCCGCGACACCTATGGCCGCTACGTCTCCTGTCTGGTCTACCTCCCGCGCGACCGCTACAACACCACCGTCCGCCAGAAGCTGCAGCAGATCCTGCGCGAGGAGCTGGAAGCCGACAGCGTGGAGTTCACCGCGCGGGTCAACGAGTCCTACCTCGCCCAGGTGCACTTCGTGGTCCGTCCCTCGCGCGGGCACATCATCCCCGAGTTCGACCTGAGCGAGCTGGAGCACAAGCTGGCGGAGGCGGCGCGGTCGTGGCGCGACGACATGGCAACCGCGGTGCGCAGCGATTTCGGTGAGGAACGGGGCGCCCGGCTGGCCCGGCTCTATCTCGACGCCTTCCCGGAGGGCTACAAGGAGGACTACTCGCCGCGCACCGGCGCCGCGGACCTGGGGCGGCTGGAGGCGATCGAGGGCGACCAGGGACTGGACATGTCGCTCTACGAGCGGGTCGACGCCGCACCGGGTGAGGCGCGGCTGAAGGTCTACCGCATCGGGTCGCCCATGTCGCTGTCGTCGGTGCTGCCGGTGCTCTCGTCCATGGGGGTCGAGGTCATCGACGAGTGGCCCTACGACCTGGAGAACCTCCCGCGACCGACGTACCTCTACGACTTCGGGCTGCGCTATGCCAGTGGACTGCCGCCCAACAGCCGCGAGCTGTTCCAGGACGCGCTGCGCGCGGTGTGGGACGGTCTGAACGAGGTCGACGGCTTCAACACCCTGGTGCTGGCCGCCGGGCTGACCTGGCGGCAGGCCACGGTGCTCCGGGCCTACGCGAAGTACATGAAGCAGGGCCACAGCCCGTTCGCCGTCGACTACATCGAGGAGGCACTGCGCAGCAACGTCGACATCGCCCGTCTGCTGGTCAGCCTGTTCGAGACCCGCTTCGACCCGATCGTGGTCGCCCGCGGCGGGGAGGACCCGGCCAAGGTCCGCCGGGCCAAGGAGGAGGACGTCACCCAGAGGATCCTGCGGGCCCTCGACGACGTGGCCAGCCTGGACCACGACCGGATCCTGCGCTCCTACCTCACCCACATCACCGCCACGCTGCGCACCAACTACTTCCAGCTCACCGAGGACGGCTCGATCCGTCCCTACATGTCCTTCAAGCTCGAGCCGCGCGACATCCCCGACCTCCCCGAGCCACGGCCACGCTTCGAGATCTTCGTCTACTCCCCGCGGGTGGAGGGCGTGCACCTGCGCTTCGGCGCCGTCGCCCGCGGCGGGCTGCGGTGGTCGGACCGACGCGACGACTTCCGCACCGAGATCCTCGGCCTGGTCAAGGCCCAGATGGTGAAGAACACCGTGATCGTGCCGGTGGGGGCCAAGGGCGGGTTCTTCTGCAAGCAGCTGCCCGACCCCTCCGACCGCGACGCCTGGCTGGCTGAGGGGATCGCCTGCTACACGACGTTCATCAGCGGGCTGCTCGACGTCACCGACAACCTGGTGTCCGGCGAGATCGTGCCGCCGCGCGACGTCGTACGACACGACGGCGACGACGCCTACCTCGTGGTCGCCGCCGACAAGGGCACGGCGACCTTCTCCGACATCGCCAACGGCGTGGCGCGTGACTACGGCTTCTGGCTCGGCGACGCGTTCGCCTCCGGCGGGTCGGTCGGCTACGACCACAAGGCGATGGGCATCACCGCCAAGGGCGCCTGGGTGTCGGTGCAGCGCCACTTTCGCGAGCGCGGCATCGACTGCCAGACCGAGGACTTCACCACGGTCGGGGTGGGTGACATGTCCGGTGACGTGTTCGGCAACGGCATGCTCTGCTCGGAGCACATCCGGCTGGTCGCCGCCTTCGACCACCGCGACATCTTCCTCGACCCGGACCCCGACGCCGCGACGTCGTACGCCGAGCGGCAGCGGCTGTTCGAGCTGCCGCGCTCGAGCTGGCAGGACTACGACACCTCGCTGATCTCCGAGGGCGGCGGTGTCTTCCCCCGCAAGCTCAAGTCGATCCCGCTCAACGACGCCATCCGTCGAGCCATCGGCATCGAGGACGACGTCGCGTCGATGACGCCTGCGGAGCTGATGCGGGCGATCCTGCTCGCGCCGGTCGACCTGATCTGGAACGGCGGCATCGGCACCTACGTCAAGGCGTCGACCGAGACCAACGCCGACGCCGGCGACAAGTCCAACGACGCGATCCGCGTCGACGGCGGCGAGCTCCGCGCCAAGTGCGTTGGCGAGGGCGGCAACCTGGGGCTGACCCAGCTCGGGCGGGTGGAGTACGCCCTGGCCGGCGGCCGGGTCAACACCGACTTCATCGACAACTCCGCCGGTGTCGACACCTCCGACCACGAGGTCAACATCAAGATCCTGCTCGACCGGGTGGTGCAGGAGGGCGACCTCACCGGCAAGCAGCGCAACTCCCTGCTGGCGGAGATGACCGACGAGGTCGGGCAGCTCGTGCTGCGCGACAACTACGAGCAGAACCTCGCGCTCGCCAACGCCGCCGCCCATGCTCCGTCGCTGCTCCACGTCCACGAGGAGTGGATCCGCAAGCTGGAGCGCGAGGGGACGATCAACCGCGCGCTCGAGGGGCTGCCGTCGCGCAAGGAGGTTGCTGCCCGGCTCGAGCGCGGCGAGGGACTGACCACACCGGAGCTGTCGGTGCTGATGTCGTGGACCAAGATCGTGCTCGCGGAGGAGCTCCTTGCCTCCGAGCTGCCCGACGACCCGTTCCTGCACACCGACCTGTTCGAGTACTTCCCGAGCAAGATGCGGCAGACCTACCGCCCGCAGATGATCGCCCACCCGCTGCGCCGCGAGATCATCGTGACCCAGATCGTCAACGACCTGGTCAACGGCGCGGGCATCACGTTCTACCCCCGGCTGTCGGGGGAGACCGGCACCAGCGCCGCCGAGCTGATCAACGCCAACTTCGTGGCGCGCGAGATCTTCGGGTCGCTGGGGCTGCGCGACGAGATCAAGTCGTTCGACAACAAGCTGGACGCGTCGGTGCAGACCAAGATGCGGATCGAGATGCGCACCCTGGTCGAGCGAGCGTCGCGCTGGCTGGTCAACAACCGCCGCCCGCCCCTCGACAGCGACGCGGTGGCGGACTTCTTCACCGTCCGCGTGCAGCGGCTGATGGCGCAGCTCCCCGAGATCCTGGTCGGTGCCGAGCTCGGGCACTTCGAGCGGCGCCGCGATGCGCTGACCGGGGCAAGGGTGCCCGACGAGCTGGCGACGAAGGTGGCCGTGCTCCATCCGGCGTACCAGCTGCTCAACATCACCGAGATCGCGGACCGGCACGAGATGGAGCCGGCCGAGACGGCGCGGATCCACTTCGCGCTCGGCGAGCGGCTCGGCGTCCCGTCGCTGGTCGGCCGGATCCTGCAGCTGCCGCGCGACGACCGCTGGCAGACGATGGCGCGGGCCGCGCTGCGCGACGACCTCTACGCCGTCCACTCCCAGCTGACCGCCCAGGTCATCGACGAGACGTCGAACGGCGACGCCCTCGACGAGCGGATCACCGTCTGGGAGGAGAGCCACGGCGTTCGCGTCGAGCGGGCGGCCGAGACGCTGTCGGAGATCTGCGCCGACGACAGCGCCGACCTGGCGCGGATGTCGGTCGGCCTCCGGGTGGTGCGAGGGCTGCTGCAGGCCGGCTGAGTCTCTCGTCGGTCCGCTGCTCCGGGAGGCTCTGCCCGGCCCGTGCCTGCGTCATGCGCAGCGGTCGCCGGGGCGCGCGGGTCGGATGACGCAACCCGGACGGCGGGGCGGCGCGCGTCAGCTGGCCTTCTTCTTGGCGGGGGCCTTCTTGGCTGCCGTCTTCTTTGCCGGGGTCTTCTTGGTCGTGGGCCTCTTGGCGGCGGTCTTCTTGGCCGGCTTCGCAGCGGCCTCGTCTTCCGCCTCGGCGTCCTCGTCGGCTTCGCCGCGCGACCTCTTGGCCGCGTCGACGGAGCGCTGCAGCGCGGCGAGCAGGTCGACGACCTCGCCGGAGGACTTGGCGGCCTTGGCGGTCTTCTTCACCTCGCCGCCCTCGATCTTGGCCTTCACCAGCATCTCGACCGCCTCGGCGTAGTCGTCCTCGAAGTCGTCGGCGTCGAAGTCGCCGGCCAGCGTCTCCACCAGCAGGTGCGCCATCGTGACCTCCGCGTCCTTGACCTCGCCCGGCTCGACGGAGAAGTCGGGCTGGCGGATCTCGTCGGGCCACATCAGCGTCTGCATCACGATCACGTCGTCGCGGACCCGCAGCACCGCCACCGAGCTGCGCTGCCGGATCGCCACGGTCACGACCGCCATCCGGTCGGCGTCGAGAAGCGCCTGCCGGAGCAGGGCGTAGGGCTTGGCGCCGGACTTCTCGGGCTCGAGGTAGTAGGACTTCTCGAACAGCATCGGGTCGATCTGGTCGGTCGGCACGAACTTCTCGACGGCGATCTCGCGGGAGGAGCTGATCGGTAGCTCGGCCATGTCGTCGTCGGTGAGGATGACCATCTCGCCGTCCTCGGTCTCGTAGCCCTTGGCGATGTCGGCGTAGGCCACCTCCTCGCCATCGATCGCGCAGACCCGCTGATAGCGGATCCGACCACCGTCCTGGGCGTGCACCTGGCGGAACGACACGTCGTGGGACTCCGTGGCGGCGTACAGCTTGACGGGCACGTTGACGAGCCCGAAGGACACCGATCCCTTCCAGATCGCGCGCATGGGGAAGACCTTTCGCAGCAGCCGAGACGGATCGCGGTCGACGGAGCAGGTGGCACTGCCGTCACACCAGTATCAGGGACGGGCGCGTTCTGCGCACCTGGTGAACCCACCCGTGCGGCGGATCGGACAGGTGCCGCGTCGTGCCCCGCGAGGGCACCTAGGGTGGCCGCATGCGTCCGATGCTCGCCACCAAGGGCGACCACGTGCCGACCGGTGCCGACTGGCTGCACGAGGTGAAGTGGGACGGCATGCGGGTGCTCGCCGACCTCGACGCGGGACGCGAGCGACGGGTCCGGCTCACGAGCCGCACCGAGAAGGACGCGACGGTGTCGTTCCCCGAGCTGCACGACCTGCCCGGCGACGACCTGCTCCTCGACGGCGAGGTGGTGGCCCTGGTCGACGGTGCGCCGTCGTTCGGCGCGCTCGCCGAGCGGATGCACGTGGGCAAGGCCGACCGCGCCGCGCGCCTGGCCGAGCGGGTGCCGGTGACCTACCTGGTCTTCGACCTGCTGCGACTCGACGGACGTGACCTTCTCCGCGAGCCGCTGGAGCGGCGCCGCGAGCTCCTGGAGGGACTGGGGCTGACCGACGTGCGCTGGCAGGTGCCGGCGGCGTACAACGACGGCGCGATGCTGTTCGAGGCGACCCAGCAGCAGGGACTCGAGGGGATCGTCAGCAAGCGGCGGGGCTCGCGCTACCAGCCCGGGGTGCGCAGCCCGCACTGGCTGAAGTTCCCGCACCGCCGGCGTGGGTCGTTCGTGGTCGGTGGCTGGCGCCACGAGACCGACTCCACCACCCGGCTGGGTGCCGTCCTGGTCGGCGAGCCGACCCGCGACGGCCTGCTCTACCGCGGCCGGGTCGGCAGCGGGATCGCGGGCCGGGTCGGTCCGATGCTCCGCGAGGCGCTGGCGCCGTTCGGCCGCGACACCAGCCCCTTCGCCGACGAGGTGCCGCGGGTCGACGCCCGTGGCACCCACTGGGTCGACCCGGTGCTGGTGGTCGATGTGGAGGCCCTCGGGCTCTCGTCACAGGAGCGGCTGCGCCAGCCGGCGTACATCGGCGTCCGGGCCGACCTGACCCCCGCCGACCTGGCAGGGTGGTGACCATGTCGCGCTCACGGCTCCTCGGGATCCCCACCCTCCTGGTCGCGCTGCTCGCACTCGACGGCCTGCTGGCCGCCCCCGCGCACGCCGGTTCGGTCCGGCTGGGCGGCGTCGACGTGCGCGTCACCGACACCACGGCCCAGGTCGTCACGGTCAACCGGACCAAGGGCTACCGTGCCCGCGTCGTCTTCTGGGCGCGCACGGACACGGGGTGGAAGCGGCGGCTGGACACCGACGGCGGCCGGATCGGCTACGGCGGTCTGGTGCCCGCCACGAAGCGCACGCAGGGCACCGGCGCCACTCCGCTCGGCACGTTCGGGCTGCCTTTCGCGTTCGGCACCAAGGCCCGCGACGACGCTTGGAAGATCCGCTACCGCACGATCCGCAAGGGCGACTTCTGGGTGCAGGACAACCGGTCGTCCCACTACAACCGCTATCGCAACCGCCGCCAGGGCGGCTTCCGCTGGCGGCTGCCGAGCAGCGACCCCAACTCCTCGGAGCGGCTGACCGACTATCCCCAGCAGTACGAGCTGAGCGTCGTCACCGGCTTCAACCGTCGTCAGGTGCGGCACCGCGGCTCGGGGATCTTCCTGCACGTCAACGGCCGCGGCGCGACCGCCGGCTGCGTGAGCGCGCCTCGGCCCTTCCTCGTCCGCACGCTGCGCAAGCTCGACCCGGCCAAGGCGCCGGTGATCGCGATCGGGCGCTGAGATGCCGATATCGGGACGAGGCCGATGAGTCCTGAGGGCAGCGAGGTCCACGTCGAGGTGGAGGGCCGCACGCTGCGGCTGTCGAACCTCGAGAAGGTGCTCTACCCCCGCACCGGCACCACCAAGGGCGAGGTGCTCCACTACTACGCCCAGGTCGCGCCGGTCCTGCTGCCGCACCTGCGGGATCGGGCGGTCACCCGGATCCGCTGGCCCAACGGGGTGGAGAAGCAGAGCTTCTTCGAGAAGAACGCCCCGGCTGGCACGCCCTCGTGGGTGCGGATCGCGCGAGTGCCGACCACCGGCACCAGGGCGGCGTCGCGCCATGGCGACCACCTGGAGTTCCCGGTCTGCGACGACCTCGCCACGCTGACCTGGCTGGCCAACCTCGCCGCACTGGAGCTCCACGTGCACCAGTGGAAGGTCGGTAGGAACGGGCAGCCGCGCAACCCCGACCGGCTGGTCGTCGACCTCGACCCGGGGGAGCCGGCAGGGCTGTCCGAGTGCTGCCAGGTCGCGCTCCTGGTGCGCGACAGGCTCGCCGAGCGTGGGCTGGCCGGTCGGCCGGTGACCAGTGGATCCAAGGGCCTGCACCTGTACGCCGGACTGCCGGGGCGGCTCAACCCCGACGAGACGACGGCGCTGGCCAAGGAGATCGCCGAGGAGCTGCAGGCCGGGCACGCGACGCTGGTGACGGCGACGATGACCAAGGCGAAGCGGCCCGGCAAGGTCTTCCTCGACTGGTCCCAGAACGCCGGCTCCAAGACCACGGTCTCGCCCTACTCCCTCCGCGGTGGCGAGCGGCCCACCGTCGCGACGCCGGTCACCTGGGACGAGGTGGCGCAGTGTGCCGACGACCCGCTGGCGCTGGACCAGTTCGGCTTCGAGGACGTGCTGGCGCGTGTCGAGGAGCAGGGCGACCTGTACGCCGAGTAGTGCGCTCCGGTTGGGGACGCCTCGCGGGGATCGGGGCCGACCGGACTCCGCCGCCGACGGCGCCTACTGTCGCCGCAGGGTCAGCGCGACGCGCTGGCCGTCGGGGATGCGTCCGGGCTCGACCAGGGCCACCCATGCCCCGCGGGCGAGCGCGCCTTCGACGAGCTCGTCGACGACGTCGTCGATGACGTCGGGGTGCTCGACGTCATCGGCGGCCTGCAGGGAGTCACCATCCGGCGACAGTCGGGCCGGGAAGAAGAAGTCGTCCTCCACCGCCAACATCTCGGGTCGCTCCCACCGGGCCGCGAGCCACACCGCCTCGACGCCGAGGACGGCGCGGTCCTGACCCCGTCGCTGCTCCAGCAGCGCCAGTGCCTCCTCCTGCCGGGAGGCGAGGTATGCCTCGAGGTGCGGGGCGACCAGGTCGGCGAGCCGGGGGAGTGGGGTGCTGACGTGGTTGCCGGCGATCTTGCCGGCAAGCCGGCCGAGGTTGACCGAGGACTGGCAGAAGCGGCTCAGTGTGGGCTCGGCGCCGACGACCACCACCGGGGCGGGCCGCAACCTGAGGTAGGCCCCCAGCGCGTGGTCGACCCGCCTCAGGAACGCCGCCGGACGCTCCTTCCTCCCCTGGGCATCCGCGGCTGCCGACATCGGGAACTTCGACGTACCGGCTGGTTCGAGCGCTCCCAGGTGACCCTCGAACAGCCGTGCCTCCCTGCCCGACAGGGACAGCACCAGATGGCGTGGGGTGCGGTGCAGCGCCCGGACCAGGTCGCGGGTGGCGAAGGTCGGGTCGACCACTGCCCTCTCGCGCACCTCCACCGGGAGGACCTGCAGCTGGGCGTGGTGCTCACTGGCGTACACCGCCAGCCCCCGATCGAGCTGGAGCTCGCCTGCCCTCACCAGCAGCGCGTCGATCTCCTCGAGCACGCGGTCCGCGCTGAACATCCGCCCGGATCCGTGCCTCACCTCGTCACGGAGCCGACGTGCCGCCTCGTCGCGCAGCGTTCCCAGTCGGGCCGACTGCTCCCGGTCCAGCCGGCCGGGCCGGGTGGGCATCAGCAGGGACACGCTCGGATAGCTGGTCATCGACTGCAGCACCAGCGCGGTGCTGGGGGTGACGGCGTACGGGTCGGTCTTCGTCCGGGACATGAGCCTCTCCTTGTTGTCGGGTGCTGCGGTGGGGGGATCGACCTGGTGGGCCTGCGGGCGCGACGTCGGCGGCCCTGCGCCGCGTCGGCCGGTGGCCGAGCTGGGCCTGCTCATCGCCGGCTCGCCTCGGTGCGGTCGGCCCGGCGCCAGACCGACGTCACACCCGCCAGCTCCTCCTCGTCGGCGGTCCGGAAGGGCGGGCTCTCGGGCGCGAGGGCGCTCTGGCGCAGCTGGCCACGGGTGGCGGCCATGCTGGCGACCACGGAGACCGCGAGGATGAGGGCGATCACCGTCAGCGAGATGGTGGTGGGGATGTAGTAGACGTCGACCTTGAGCATCATCTTGAGGCCGACCCAGACCAGCACCAGCGCCAGGCCGAGCTTGAGGTAGACGAAGCGGTGGATCAGGTCGGCGAGCAGGAAGTACATCGCTCGCAGCCCCAGGATGGCGAAGGCGTTCGCCGTGAACACCAGGAACGGCTCGTCGGTGACGGCGAAGATGGCGGGGATCGAGTCGACGGCGAAGACGATGTCGGTGACCTCGACCAGCACCAGGACCGCCAGCAAGGGTGTGGCCAGGAGGACGCCGTTCTTGCGGATCAGGAGCCGCTGCCCGTGGTAGGCGTCGGTCATCGGGACCCAGCGACGGAACGCCCGCAGCGTGCGGGACTGCTCCGGGTCGAGGTGCTCGTTGCGCTGCCGGATCATCTTCCAGCCGGTGTAGAGGAGGAACGCCGCGAACAGGTACAGCACCCAGCCGAAGCTGGCGATCAGCACCGAGCCGGCGGCGATGAAGACGCCGCGGAACACCAGAGCGCCGATGACTCCGAGGAACAGCACCCTGTGCTGATACTCGCGGGGGACCGCGAAGTAGCTGAAGATGATGGCCCAGACGAAGACGTTGTCGACGGCCAGGGACTTCTCGATCAGATAGCCGGCGAAGTACTGCTGCCCGAGCGCGGCGCCGTAGCCCCACCACACCAGGCCGCCGAACCCCACGCCGCAGAGCACCCACACCGCCGACCACGCGGCCGCCTCACGCACCCCGATCACATGTGCGTGCCGGTGGGCCACCAGATCGACCACGAGCATGGCGACGACCGCGCCCAGCACGGCGAGCCACATCCAGAGCGGAACATCCACGACAACCTCCAGTCAGATGACTGGAGGTCTCGTCTGCCCTCACGGGCCCTGGCAACCGAGCGTCGAGCCACGACGCCGTACTGACGATCACCAGCGGGGACTACTCCCCTCCACTGCCCGAAGTATACAAGACCGATCAACATGGTGGTCCGGCCACGGGAGGAGCCGCCCGCGGGAGCTCGTCGGGCGACCGGCCTGGCGGCCTGCCGACGCCGGGCCTCACCCCAGGGACAGCAGCGCGACTCCGGCCAGCGCGGCCACCACGCCGAGCTGCTGCACCCGCTGCAGGCTCTCGCGCAGCACCACGCGGGCCAGCAGCACGGTGACGACGGGGTAGAGCGACCCCAGGACCGCCGTGACGCTCACCAGGCCGCGGGTCGAGGCGAGCGCGAAGAACAGGTTGGCGCCGGCGTCGCCGATCCCCACCGCAGCCAGCGGCGCCAGATCGCGCACGGCGACGCCGCCGATGCTGCGGACGACGACCGCCGCGACCACGAACGAGCCGACGCTGGTGGCGCGCATTCCCCACAGCGTCATCAGCGAGGAGTGCTCGGCGCCGCGAGCGATCGCCAGCATGGTGAGGCCGAAGAAGCCGCCCGCGACGGCCGCGAGCAGCACCGGCCGGGCGCCCGTGGCGCCGCCGAGCTCGGGGCCACTGGCCGCGACCGCGCCGGCGAGTGCCACCACCATGCCGACGACGGCGAGCGCGCTCGGCTGCTCACCGGACAGGATCCCGGCGAGCACCGGCACCACGGCGCCCAGCGCGGCGATCGGCGACACCACGCCCATGGTGCCCGTGGCGAGGGCGGCATAGAACGTGACCAGGCCGAGGGCGCCCGAGGCGCCGGCCAGCATCGCCCACGGCAGCCACCCGCCGTCGTCCGCGAACGCCCCGGTCGCGAGGGCCACCACGGTCACCGCGAGCAGCCCGGCCGCCTGCGACGCCCCCACGACGGCGTACGACGGCAGCCGGCGGGTGAGCAGCCCGCCGCCGAAGTCGGCGCTTCCCCAGAGCAGGCTGGAGAGCAGAGCGAGGACGGCGGCCACGGAGGAACGCTAGCGCCCTGTGGGCGGGCTCCGGACCGGGGTTCGCCAGCCGCAGAGGCCGGTCTCCGCGTCGGGACCTGGGACGATGGACCCATGACCGAAGAGCTCGCCGAGCGGCGTCCCATCCACACCTGGCTCACGGACATGGACGGCGTGCTGGTGCACGAGGAGGACGCCATCCCCGGCGCCGCCGACTTCATCCACGCGCTGCGCGACTCGGGCCTGACGTACCTCCTGCTCACCAACAACTCGATCTTCACCCCGCGCGACCTTCGCGCCCGGCTGCTGGGCAGCGGCATCGACGTGCCGGAGGACCGGATCTGGACCTCGGCGCTCGCCACCGCCCGGTTCCTGGCCGAGCAGCGCCCGGGCGGGACGGCGTACGTCGTCGGCGAGTCGGGGCTGATCACGGCTATGCACGACGAGGGGTTCGTGATGACCGAGCGCGAACCCGACTACGTCGTGCTCGGGCGAGACGCGGACCTACTCCTTCGAGCAGATCACCAAGGCGATCCGGTTGATCGACGCCGGGGCCCGGTTCATCGCCACCAACCCCGACCCGAGCGGCCCGAGCCGGCAGGGGCTGATGCCGGCGACCGGCTCGGTGGCCGCGCTGATCAGCACGGCGACCAACCGGTCACCGTACTTCGTGGGGAAGCCCAACCCGCTGATGATGCGCAGCGCCCTCAACAAGCTGGAGGCCCACTCCGAGACCACGGTGATGGTCGGCGACCGGATGGACACCGACATCATCGCCGGGCTCGAGGCGGGCCTCCGCACGGTGCTCGTCTCGACCGGGTCGACGCGACCCGACCGGGTGGCGGACTTCCCCTACCGCCCCACCCTCGTCGTCGACTCGGTGGCCGACCTGGTGACGGTCGTGAAGGAGCGGGCGGAGTAGCGCCGGCCGCCGCGTGCGACGGTCAGCTGGCCTGCTTGGCCGCGCCCTCCTCGGTGGTGGCACCCTGGTCGAGAGCTTGCCGCCGGCGTCCTGGAGGTGGGCGCGCACGAACCACTGGTACTGCTCGAGCTCGCCGGTCTGGGCGATCAGCATGTCCTCGGTGACCGGGTCGATCTCGCCGACCTCGTCGATGGCCTCGCGGTGGTCGGAGATCACGCCGTCGTAGACGAGGTCGAGGGCACCGAGGTGCGCGCGGGGGTCTCGGCACGCATCACGTCGTAGTCGTCCCAGCTGCGGGTCTCGACGAGCGCGCCGGGCAGCCCCGCCGTTGGGGGAGACCCCGAGCGTGGCCATCCGCTCGGCGATGTCGTCGACCATGGTGCGGATGCCGTCGATCTGCGGGTCGAGCATCGTGTGGACGCCGATGAACGTCGGTCCGACGACGTTCCAGTGGGCGTGCTTGAGCGTCAGCTGCAGGTCGTTGAGCGCATGGAGGCGCATCTGCGGCGTGTGGGCGACCTGGTGTCCCTCGGACACCTTCAGGCCGGGAACGGTCACGGGGGCGTCTGCGTCGCTGTGGACGGGCGAGTTGGAGGTCATGTGGTCGGGTGGTACCCGGTCGCGAGCGGCCATGCGGACGGCGCGAGCCCGGTAGTGACCGCAAATGCTGCGACACGCCGATGCGGAGAGCAGATCTGCAGTCAACTACGCCCGGGGGTCGGCCCGTAGGAGTCGCGACACCGAGGTTATTGAACAGCCGTTCAACAGTGTGGCAGGCTGCGGTCATGTCCCTGGACTTCGCCGCGATCAACCCCGCCGCCGCGCTGGCGCACGCCGCCGCCGAGACGGGCGAACCGCGGACCTCCCCACCCGGGCGCAGTACGTCGTGGTGGGCGGCGGCGTGATCGGCGCGTCGATCGCCTACCACCTGGCGCTGCGCGGCGCGACCGACGTGCTCCTGCTGGAGCGCAAGCAGCTGACCTCCGGCACCACCTGGCACGCCGCCGGGGAGGTGGTGTCGGGCGGCGCCTTCGAGGACGCGCTGTGGATGGCGCGCTACTCCTCCGACCTCTACGGCCGGCTCGAGGAGGAGACCGGGCTGTCGACCGGGTTCCGGCGCTGCGGCTACCTCCAGCTGTCGACGACCGACAGGATGGACGAGGCCTACCGCCGCGAGACGGCGTACATGCGCTCCAAGGGGATGACCAAGGAGATCCTGTCGCCGCGCGAGGTCGGCCGACATGGTGCCGATGATGCGCACCGACGACGTGATCCACGGCTTCTGGACGCCCGACGAGGGCCGGGCCAACCCGGTCGACGTGACCATGTCTCTGGCCAAGGGCGCCCGGCAGCGCGGCGCCCGGCTGGTCGAGAACACCGAGGTCACCGGCTTCCTCGTCGAGGACGGTCGGGTCGTCGGCGTCCGCACCGAGCGCGGTGACGTCGAGTGCGAGAAGGTCGTGCTCGCCGCCGGTCTCTGGGGCCGCGAGCTTGCCGCCAAGGCCGGGGTCACGGTGCCGCTGCAGGCGGCCGAGCACTACTACCTGCTCACCGAGCCCATCGACGGCGTGACCGCGGAGTCGGTGCCGGTGATCGAGGACCCGGAGGCCTTCGGCTACTACCGCGAGGAGGGCGGCGGCCTGCTGGTCGGCATGTTCGAGCCGGTCGGCAAGGCGTGGGCGCTCGACGGCACGCCGCGCGACAGCGCGTTCGCCGTGCTGCCGCCTGACTGGGACCGGATGGCGCCGTTCCTCGAGGTGGCGATGCGGCGCTTCCCGGCACTGGAGGACGCCGGGATCCGCACCCTCTTCTGCGGCCCGGAGAGCTTCACCGACGACATCGGGCCGATGCTGGGGGAGTCACCGGAGGTCGACAACCTCTACCTCGCCTGCGGGCTCAACTCGATCGGCATCCTCACCGGTGGCGGCCTCGGCCACATGATGGCCGAGTGGTTGGTCGAGGGTCGGCCGCCGCTGGACCTGACCCTCGTCGGGGTCGACCGGACGCACGAGTTCCAGGCGACCCGGAAGTTCCGCGCCGAGCGCACCGTCGAGCGGCTGGGCTTCCTGCTGACCAACCTCTCGTGGCCCAACGCCCAGCCGATGCGTGGGCGCGACGTCCGCCGGTCGCCGTACCACCCCCGGCACGTGGCGGACGGCGCCTACTTCGTGGCCACGAGCGGCTGGGAGTTCCCGGAGTACTTCGCCGGGCCAGGCAACACCCCGCAGGTCGAGTGGGGCTTCGCCCGCGGCGAGGAGTTCGAGCGGGTGGGGGAGGAGCACCGCTTCGCCCGCGAGCACGTCGCGATGTTCGACCTGTCGCTGATGTCGCACCACCTGGTGCAGGGGCCGCACGCGATGGCCGTGCTCAACCGGGTCTGTGCCAACGACGTCGACACCGAGGTCGGGCGCGTGGTCTACACCCAGTGGTGCGACGAGTGGGGCGGCATCATCGCCGACGTCACGGTCACCCGACTGGCCGACGACCAGTACGTCGTCATCAGCGGCGACACCATCCATCGGCGGGTGCCGGCGTGGATCCGGCGACAGACGCGGGCGGGGGAGTTCCTCACCGTCACCGATGTGACCGGTGCCTACTCCCTGCTGTCGGTGCAGGGCCCGCGCTCCCGCGAGGTGCTTCAGTCGCTCAGCCCCGACGACTGGTCGCACGACGCCTTCCCCTACCTCACGGCGCGCAAGGTCGAGCTCGGCTACACCCCGCTGTGGGCGCTGCGGGTGACCTACGTCGGTGAGCTGGGCTGGGACCTGCTGGTGCCGACGGAGTTCGGCGCCACGCTCTACGACCAGCTGCGCGCCGCCGCGTCCGACGTGCTCGGCGAGTTCCGCCCGACCGGCGTCGGGGCGCTGGACACGATGCGGCTGGAGAAGGCGTTCCGCGACATGGGCCACGACATCGACTCCACCGACACCCCGCTCGAGGCGGGCCTCGGCTTCGCGGTCGCGTGGGACAAGCCGGGTGGCTTCGTCGGCCGCGACGCGCTGCTGCGGCAGAAGGAGGCCGGCCCGCTGGAGAAGCGCCTGGTCAACGTACTGCTCGAGACACCCGACCACGACCTGCACGGCATCGAGCCGCTCTACTGGGACGGCGCCCCCGTCGGCCTGGTCCGCTCCGGAGGCTTCGGCCACTCCCTCGGCGCCGCCTGCGGCATCGCCGAGGTCACCCGCGAGGGCGGCGTCACCGCCGCCGACCTCGCCGCCGGGTCGTTCGAGATCGACATCGCCGGCACCCGCGTGCCCACCCGGGTCTCGCTCAAGCCGTTCTTCGACCCGGGCCGGGAGCGGGTGCTGCGCTGACGGTGCGGCGGGTGTCGAGGCGCCCTGCGGGCTGAGAGCCACGTGGGCCGGGCCGGGACATCCCCACGCGGAGGTCCTAGTCTGGGCGGATGGGACGACGAGAGAATCCCACCACCGTGCCGAGGACGTTGTGAGCACCCGAGGTGTGCTGCGGGTGGCGGTCATGCAGTCGACGCCGGCCTACCTCGACAAGGTGGGGACCCTCGACGGGGTCGCCGCCTCGGTGCGTGAGGTCGGCCCGGACGCCGACCTGATCGCGTTTCCGGAGTCGTTCGTGCCCGGCTATCCCGACTGGGTATGGCGCACGCGCCCCTGGTCGGACAGCGGCTGGTACACCCGCTTCGCCGAGCAGGCCGTCGTCGTCGACGGGCCGGACCTGGACCCCCTCCGCGAGGCGGCGCGGGAGACCGGCACCTGGGTCGCGCTGGGCGTGACCGAGCGCGGTCCCACGGGCTCGCTCTACAACTCGGTGGTCTACGTCGACGCCTCCGGTGAGGTGGCTGCCCGGCACCGCAAGCTCGTGCCCACCGGAGGGGAGCGGCTCGTGTGGGCGCCGGGTCAAGGCCCGCTCCTCACCGTCGTCGAGATCGGTGGCGCGCGGGTCGGTTCGCTCATCTGCTGGGAGAACTACATGCCGCTCGCCCGCGCCGCGATGTACCAGCAGGGCATCGACGTGCTCCTGGCGCCCACCTGGGACAACAGCGACGAATGGGTGCCGACGCTGCGTCACATCGCCAAGGAGGGTGAGGTGTTCGTCGTCGGGGTCACGGCGTTCCTCCGCGGCTGTGACATCCCCCGTGACCTCCCCGACGCCGACACGCTGTACGGCGGTGAGGAGGACCACCTGTCGGCCGGCAACAGCACGATCGTCGCGCCGGGCGGGTCGGTCATCGCCGGTCCCCTGATCGGTGAGGCCGGGGTGGTCTCCGCAGACCTCGACCTGGACCGGATCACCATCGGTCGTCGGATGTTCGACCCGACGGGTCACTACGCGCGCCCCGACGTCCTCTCGCTCACGGTGCGGACGGACTGAGGCGACTCCTGGGCACGGCGCCGACGGCGAGGCCTGTCCCCAGACCGGAGGAGCGGGGTGGTCGGCCCGCAGATTCGACCACCCCGGCGAGTCGGCGTACGCCGTAGTTCACTGCGCGGCGATCAGCTGCACCGGTCCGTTGTTCTGGTCGGCGCCGTTGAGCACCAGGAACTGGTGGGTGCCGTTGCCGTTGATGTCGACTGCGGCGACGTCGTCGCCCATGCCGGAGGTGGTGTTGGGTGGGGTGAGGCCTTCGAACGACAGCCCGCCGTGGTTGACCAGGAGCTGGTCGGGCGGGTTGGTCGAGGTGCTGGTGGAGTCGGTGAGCACGTAGACGTCGGGCAGGCCGTCGCCTTGGAAGTCGCCGATCGCCAGCGCGAACCCGTCGGCGTTCGACGGTGCGGTGAAGACCCGCACGGCAGAGGTGAAGCCGGTCGCTGTGCCGCGGCGGTAGGTCGCCCCGTTGACGTCGCTGAGCACCAGGTCGTCGATGCCGTCGCCGTCGAGGTCGGCGAGGGCGGCGTCGGTGACCTTGCCGATGGCGAGCGTGGAGGTGACGTTGGCCCATCCGGAGCCGGTGTTGCGGTAGACCTGCGCGTTGTTGTTGCGGAACGTGCAGCCCAGTAGGTCTATTCGCCCGTCGTGGTTGTAGTCCAGTGGCAGCACGCAGCGCTGTCCCATGTTGGGGTTGAAGGTGCTCCATGCGGCGGCGTAGGTGAACCCGACGCCGTTGTTGTTGAGGTAGATCTTCGAGTCCTCGGGCAGATAGCCGTTGGCCGGGTTGTCACACGGGTCGCTGACACTGCGGCCGGCCTGGTTGCCGACGAACAGGTCCGGTCTGCCGTCGTTGTTGACGTCGAGGAAGGCGACCATCCGCCCGCGCCCGCACGGGTCGCCGACGCCCCACTCGGTGCCGCGATCGGTGAACTGGCCGGGTGTCAGCTGCAGCCACAGCTCGTTGTCCTTCACGGCGGTCTTGACGTAGTTGCTGAGGTTTCGCCCACCCGAGCAGTAGGCGTCGAGCAGCCCGTTGCCGTCGACGTCGGCCCAGGCGCAGTCGTGCCGGTCGAGGATGCCGCCCTGGCTGTTGACCCGCGGCCAGATGAAGACGCTGGTGAAGGTGCCGTTGCCGTTGTTGCGGTAGAGGTGGGAGTCGGTCCACTGGTGGAAGACGTTGAGGATGTCGTCGCGGCCGTCGTTGTTGTAGTCGACGGCGTCGGTCGACCAGGTGCGCTCCACCCGGCTCACGCCGGCCACCTGGGCTCGGTCGACCAGCACCGGGTCATCTGGCTCCGGGTCGGGCGTCGGGTCGGGCGTCGGGTCGGGCGTCGGGTCGGGCGTCGGGTCGGGCGTCGGGTCGGGCGTCGGGTCGTCGGGCACCGCTGCGGCGATCAGCTGCACCGGTCCGTTGTTCTGGTCGGCGCCGTTGAGCACCAGGAACTGGTGGGTGCCGTTGCCGTTGATGTCGACTGCGGCGACGTCGTCGCCCATGCCGGAGGTGGTGTTGGGTGGGGTGAGGCCTTCGAACGACAGCCCGCCGTGGTTGACCAGGAGCTGGTCGGGCGGGTTGGTCGAGGTGCTGGTGGAGTCGGTGAGCACGTAGACGTCGGGCAGGCCGTCGCCTTGGAAGTCGCCGATCGCCAGCGCGAACCCGTCGGCGTTCGACGGTGCGGTGAAGACCCGCACGGCAGAGGTGAAGCCGGTCGCTGTGCCGCGGCGGTAGGTCGCCCCGTTGACGTCGCTGAGCACCAGGTCGTCGATGCCGTCGCCGTCGAGGTCGGCGAGGGCGGCGTCGGTGACCTTGCCGATGGCGAGCGTGGAGGTGACGTTGGCCCATCCGGAGCCGGTGTTGCGGTAGACCTGCGCGTTGTTGTTGCGGAACGTGCAGCCCAGTAGGTCCATTCGCCCGTCGTGGTTGTAGTCCAGTGGCAGCACGCAGCGCTGTCCCATGTTGGGGTTGAAGGTGCTCCATGCGGCGGCGTAGGTGAACCCGACGCCGTTGTTGTTGAGGTAGATCTTCGAGTCCTCGGGCAGATAGCCGTTGGCCGGGTTGTCACACGGGTCGCTGACACTGCGGCCGGCCTGGTTGCCGACGAACAGGTCCGGTCTGCCGTCGTTGTTGACGTCGAGGAAGGCGACCATCCGCCCGCGCCCGCACGGGTCGCCGACGCCCCACTCGGTGCCGCGATCGGTGAACTGGCCGGGTGTCAGCTGCAGCCACAGCTCGTTGTCCTTCACGGCGGTCTTGACGTAGTTGCTGAGGTTTCGCCCACCCGAGCAGTAGGCGTCGAGCAGCCCGTTGCCGTCGACGTCGGCCCAGGCGCAGTCGTGCCGGTCGAGGATGCCGCCCTGGCTGTTGACCCGCGGCCAGATGAAGACGCTGGTGAAGGTGCCGTTGCCGTTGTTGCGGTAGAGGTGGGAGTCGGTCCACTGGTGGAAGACGTTGAGGATGTCGTCGCGGCCGTCGTTGTTGTAGTCGACGGCGTCGGTCGACCAGGTGCGCTCCACCCGGCTCACGCCGGCCACCTGGGCTCGGTCGACCAGCACCGGGTCGACCACCGCCGCGGCGGGACCGACCGCGGTGCGACCGGCCGGGGAGACACCGGCTGCCGCCCCTGCGGGCGGCGCCGCGGGTGCGGCGAGAACCAGTGCCGCGGTGAGAAGGGCTGGTGCGATGCGTGTGGGCGTCATGTGATCGCCTCCGTTGACGATGCCCCGGGCCGTCCCCCGCACGGCCTCACTTCGCAGTGTGGCCCGGTCTAGACCGGGTGCCTAGTGCTGGTCGGTCACACCGCGGGCCACGGGATGGTGTCGCGCGCCACAGTCGCTCGCGAGCCGTTGGCCCAGCGCGTGACCCGCACGTGCAGCGCCCGCTCGGCGGAGGCCGACGTGCCGGCCGCGGGGGTCCCGCAGGTGCTGGCCCAGGACCCCTGGGTCGAAGAGGGCGTTGCGCTGGAGGTCGAGGTCCTGGCGCGACGCCCGGGCCAGGGTCCACGCGAGCGGTGCCGGCAGTCCGGGCTGGGTCCGCGGCGCCAGCACCACGCGGCGCAGCGGGTCTTGCTCGCCGGAGGGAACGAGCTCCGAGGCCAGCTGGCATCGCAGCGACGTGCCGGCGGTGACATCGCGATGGCCGATGAACGCGAGGAGGCGGCCGATGCGCGCCCGTGACACTGACCTCGACCGCCAAAGCACCCGACCCCCCGCGGGTGGGCCGCAGCCTGCGAGGCCGGGCGCCCTGATGGGGGTTGATCGTTGCGTGCCCACCCCACAACGACTTCCTAGTACGGGGCCGACTACACGGCAAGGTCCCTCTGCCCCCCCACGAAGGTCGAAACCTTGCCGTGCGTCTCTGCTTGGCAACGGACACTAGACCTGCGCGACTCCAACCCCTAATCAGGCGCCACAGCGACGGGTGCGCCAGCCGGTCATCGAGGCCGCGTGGGACCTGCTGGGGTGACCAGCGGTAGCCGGGGAAGCGGCGGCGGCTGATGGACCCTTCACAGCCGCAGGTTCTGTCAGGACGGGGTTCGGTGGGGTCAGAGAGCCCGCCGTAGAGCGTCTCTGAGCAATAGGGTGCCGCCGGCGGCCGCGAGGGCTCGCACGACGCGGGAATGATCGGGTCGTCAGCTCCAACCCTGACGACATCGTCGACGGCGGCCCAGGCCATGACACTGCGAGGGTTGATGGTGGAAACGACACCTGTATCAGCGTCGAGGTGCCCGTGGATTGCGAGAACGTGTCCTGACAAGGCGATGCACCTCCCGTCCTCGAAGGGCTGAGCCCGTCAGCACCCGGGTATGTCGCTGAGTGTGTCCGCTCCTGCCCGCGATCAGGGCGCTCCCTTCGCTCCGAGCAGAGCTCGGGGGCGGCATCGTGTCTGCGGTGAGCCCAGGCCGACTACGGGGACGACCTCGGCTGGGTGCGAGTGCCGGTCCTCGTCTTCCACGGCACCGACGACCGCACCAACCCGATCTCAGCGACCCGCCGGTTCGCGGAGGCTCGGCCAGACCTGGTGCGGCTCGTCGCTGTGGAGGGGGCGGGACACGTCGACTCGTGGAACGCCGACCCTGCGTCCTATCGAAGTCAGGTCGTGGCGTTTCTCGGGGCGGTCTCCTGACCACTCGAGCCTCGGAGCTGGTCCGGCCCGCGGCCGCACCCGACTCCTTCAGCCGCCGGCCCGTGGGTATGACGGGGCGTGGCTCTGGGAGACCACGATGCGCGTGACCTCGAGCACGTCCGCTTGCCGCCTGGCGTGAGGAAGCAGATACCCGACGGATCTGTTCGCGTCCCGGATGTGGGTGTCCGATGGACTCATCGGGAAGGGGCGCCGTCCCACCGTCGCGTCGCTTCTTGCGAGGGGCGGAGCAGGGAGGTGCGAGCAAGATGAGCACGCCGAGAAGTCGAGGCGCCGGGGTCGCCGCGACGGGGGCCCTGACGGTGGTGATGATGTCGGCGGTCGTGGCCGTGGGCACGAGCCAGTCGGCGGCAGCGGGCGGGGAGCGCGCCGAACGGTCGGCCCGGCCGTCGACGGCGCGGACGGTGATCACTGTACGCGCACGCACCTCTCGACATCGTGCGTCGACGTCCTTGCTCGGCATCAACCACCACTACAACGCCAACGGTTTCGGGCTGTGGGACCCCACCACCGACGCGGCGCGCCCGGTCGTGGTCGCCGAGGCGCGGCGAGCCGGCGTCCAGGTGATGCGCTTCCCCGGCGGCAGCGTGGCCATCCCCTACGACTGGCGGCGGGCGATCGGGCCGGAGCGGGGCTGTCAGGTGGACGGCAACCATCCGCGCAACAGGGACACCCACCAGGCGATCGTGAAGAGGCTCCGCTACGGACCCGACGAGTACATGCGGTCCTTGAGGGCCATGCGCGCCCGGCCCTTCCTGATGGTGCCGTCCATGACGTCGACGCCCAAGGTCGCGGCCGACTTCGTGGAGTACATGAACGCACCCTCCGGGACCGCCGACAACCCCAACGGCGGGACGGACTGGGCCGAGGTGCGCGCCGCCAACGGCCACCCGGCCCCCTACGGCGTGCGTTACTGGGAGATCGGCAACGAGCCCATGCACACGCAGTCGCGGAACTGGATGTCGAGGAACGACGGCATCGCGGTGCGGCAGTACGCCTTCGGCGGCAGCAAGCGGGTGACTGGCGAGGGGCTGGGCCGGATGTGCGCCCACCCCGCGAAGGGCGTCGCATCCGACGGCTCGGCCGGCCAGGTGTTCGAGATGCTGTGGCCGCCGGTCGCGGCAGGGTCCCAGACGGTCACCGTGGGCAGCCAGGTGTGGACCGCGGTCGACTCCCTGTCCGGCAGCGGACCGGACGACCGTGTCTACACCTTCCGCCCCGAGACTGGCAGCGTCATGTTCGGCGACGGGGTGAACGGAGCGATCCCGCGCGCGGGGCGGCACGTCCACGCGGACTACCGGAGCGTTCACAAGGGCTTCTTCGACTTCGCCCAGAGGATGAAGGAGGTGGACCCCACGATCAAGGTGTGCCCGAGCTGGGGCCGCCCTCTCTTCACCGCGGTCGCGAAGGGGCTGTCGTACGACTGTCTGACCGACCATCCGGTCACCAGCTACGTCCGCCGCAGCTGGAAGAGCGAGATCGACGGGCACGACAAGCTGATGCTGGCCGCGGACCGTCGCGCCGGTGGCATCGAGCGGCTGCTCGACTCCATGCCGCCGAGAGTGCCCCTGATCCTCAGTGAGTTCGCCGTGCTCCGGGGCGACTGGGAGGCGTACCCGACATGGGCGGGCTCGGCTAGCGAGGCCGTCTACATGGCGACGGACTGGGCGCACTGGATGAACCTGAGGGTCGCCATGGCGACCGGGGGTGCCCTCACGTGGACCAACAACCGCGCCGCCTTCGGGTCCTCGCCCGACTTCGTCTACAGCGCCGAGGCGCTCACGCGGGAGGCGATCAAGCCCATGTTCCGGGAGGGCGGCCGGGTCCTGTCCACCTCGGTGGCCGGGAACCCGCGCCGGGACACGCAGACACCGTCCCGGGACAGCTACCACGCGCTCGTCGTCACTGCCACGCGCACGCCCTCCCGTGACCTCCTGGTCATGGTCGTCAACCGCCTGCCGGGGACGGCGGTGCGGGCCCGCATCCAGATCGAGAGGCGCGCCGTCGCCGGTCGGGTGAAGGTACGGACGGTCAGCGGCCGCCGCTACACCAGTGCCAACGACGTCGGGCGCCTCCATGCGGTCCGCCTGCACCGCTACCGGGTCCGCACCGACGGGCACGGCCTCGTGCGCACCTTCCCCGCTGCCTCGACGACACTCCTCAGGTTCACGCCGCGCTAGGCAGGACGAACGGAGCCGGACATGGGCGTGCTCGATCGTCGTCCATCGCATCGAGGGCCACACGCATGGGTCGTCGTGATGGTGGCGGTGCTGGCCCTCTCCCGTGGGCCTGGTGTCATCGGGCCCGGTGCCATGACCGAGTCGTCGGCGTCCGCCGACGCCGTCGTACGAGTCGTCCTGGCGTGGACGGCCGACACGCCGGATCCGCTCCGACCCGACATGGTCGCGCAGCTCGGCGTCGAGGTGAGCGCCTCCCCTGACACGGAGGTGGTGGTGCGCCTTCGCCTCGCGAACGCCTCCGCCGTCGAGCTGCCGACCGCGTGCCTGACCACCGGGGTGACGCCCCCATCGGCCATCGAGGAGGACGGACGACGCGCCGTGTGCAACCTCGGCCCTACGGCCACAGAGCAGGTGGCTCTCGTCGTGCCGCTCCTCGTCGGTGACGCAGACGTCGTCGCGGTCCAGGAGGGGGAGTACGACAACCAGGGTCAGGTGCTGGTACGCAGCGTCGATGCTCCCCAGCACGAGCCGTTCTTCCGGCTGCTCTCCTCACCCGACTTCACGAACGTCGACATCGCCGACCTTCGCGAGTCTCCGTGGGCGACGTGGAGTCGGGGCCAGCCGAATTCGTGGAACGCCAGCCATCGCAGGTTCCTTGCCCGGCTTGTCAACGACTGGAAGGCGTTCGCGCCCGATGGTGTGGCGGTCGCGGGCGACCTCGTCAACGGGCGGTGGATCCTCGATCCGGATCGGGTGCACGCCTTCGGCCCCGTCGACACCGCCGACCACCGCCGGAACTCGATTCGACGAGCGGCGAAGACCTACTACGCCGCCTGGCGAGCCCGCTTTGTCGACGCCGGTCTGCGCGTGTTCCCCGGGATCGGTGACCATGACCTGGGAGACGACCCTTGGGCCGGCCGCCCGCTGATGGACGAGAAACGCGGCAATGCCTCGCTCTACCGGTCGCTGTTCTCGAAGATGCTCACCAGGCGCCCCGATGGGAGCTGGAGGTACGCCGATCGCCCCGTCGGCTCACCGTGGGAAGGAACGGCGTATGCCGTGCGACCGCACCCTGAGGTGGAGCTGGTGTCCCTCGACGTGTTCCGAAGCGTTGGCGGGGACGTGGTCAACCAGGTGGCCGGCGGCCAGCTCCGGTGGCTCGAGGACGTCTTGGCACGGGCTGTGTCCGACGGGGTCGAGTGGATCGTCGTGCAGGGCCACGTTCCCATCCTCGGTCCGGTGCGGAAGGGGCCTTCGTCAGAGCTGGTGTACACCATCGGTCGTGACTCCGCATTGTGGCGTCTCTTCACGAAGTACGGCGTCGACGTCTACTTGTGCGGGGAGATGCATGCCAACACGGCCATCGTGACCGATGGCATCGCCCAGATCACTCACGGCGGCAACGTCGGTTTCGGGACCACCGCAGAGTCGTTGGGCGGCACCTCCTTCGTGGTGGCCGACTTCGCCGACACAGGGCTCGTTCTGCGGCTCTACTCCTGGGACCGGACGCGGGGTGGGGGCACGCTGTGGCAGATGGGAACGAACCGCATTCGTGAGCTCCAGGAGGTGGTCGACGGCCCGGTCAGGATCGGCAGCGTTGTTCTCGCCAAGAACGGCCCATCCCCCTCAGCCACGGTGATCGTGGTGCGCCGAACGGGACAGTTCAGGGCGTTCGAGCCCTCCACGGGTGCTCGCACTGCGGTGTGGGAGCGGGCGCAGGTCCAGTGAGAGCGGGCTCACGATCCTGGCGCAGGATCTCACTACCCAGGCCGTTGACGTTCCGTCTCACGAGCCTGAAGGGTAAAGCCTGTCCACAGATTGCCCGGACCCCCTGTTGCGAAATGCGTGCGTTCGCCTAGGTTCGCGATCAACACCTTCTTTCGGGGGAGGGCAGATGACGACGGTCGCGGATGCTCATGGGGAGCTCGTCGAGGCCTTGGACGCCCGGGTGCGCGCCGTCGTACGCCGCGAGGGTGTCGACCCGCAGGCCGACGTCGCGCACGTCCGCCGGATCGCCGAGGCCGCCGTCCGCGAGCACGACGACCGGTCGCTGACCGGTGCGGTGATGCCGGTGCCGGACCCGTCGGCGATGGTGGCCGAGCTGCTGGCCCGGGTGTCGGGGTTCGGGCCGCTGCAGGAGTTCCTCGAGGACCCGAGCGTCGAGGAGATCTGGATCAACGACCCCACGCGGGTGTTCGTGGCGCGCAACGGGCGGCACGAGCTGACCAACCTGATGCTGACCTCGGGCCAGGTGACCGAGCTGGTCGAGCGGATGCTCAAGTCCAGCGGCCGGCGGATCGACATCAGCCAGCCGTTCGTCGACGCGATGCTGCCCGACGGCAACCGGCTCCACGTGGTGCTGGAAGGGATCACGCGGGGCTTCTCGGCGGTCAACATCCGCAAGTTCGTGCTCAAGGCGGCCCGGCTCAGCGACCTCGTCGAGCTGGGCAGCCTGACGCCGCCGGCGGCGGCGTTCCTGGAGGCGTCGGTGCGGGCCGGGCTCAACATCCTCGTCGCGGGCGGCACGCAAGCCGGCAAGACCACGATGCTCAACTGCCTGGCCGCGGCGATCCCCGGCGGCGACCGCGTGGTGAGCGCCGAAGAGGTCTTCGAGCTGCGCTTCCCACACCCCGACTGGGTGCCGATGCAGACCCGGCAGTCCGGCCTGGAGGGCACCGGCGAGGTCCGGCTGCGCGACCTCGTCAAGGAGGCACTACGGATGCGTCCGAGCCGGATCATCGTCGGCGAGGTGCGGGCGGAGGAGTGCCTCGACCTGCTGCTGGCGCTCAACGCGGGCCTACCGGGCATGTGCACCATCCACGCCAACAGCGCGCGCGAGGCACTGGTGAAGGTCTGCACGCTGCCGCTGCTGGCTGGTGAGAACATCTCCGCCCGCTTCGTCGTGCCCACGGTGGCCGCTTCGGTCGATCTCGTCGTGCACCTGGGCATCGACCATGTCGGCACGCGACGGGTCAACGAGATCGTCGCTGTTCCTGGCCGGGTGGAGGGCGACATCATCGAGACCGAGCCGGTCTTCGACACCGAGGGCGGCGTGCTCGTCCGGGCGGGCGGCTCACCGCCTCGTGCGGAGCGGTTCGCCCGGGTCGGCGTCGACTTGCCGGCGTTGCTGGGGGCGCCTTCATGATGGGCGCGATCGTCGGGCTCGGGGTCGGCTGTGGGCTGCTCCTGATCTGGTCGGCGTTCGCGCTCCCGCGCCAGCCGCGAAGCGAGGGCCCGCGGACGAGCCGGCTGGCCGTTCTCCTGGCCGAGGCCGGCGTCTCGTCGGTGACGCCGAGCAGCCTGGTGGCCCTGTGCGCCGCGCTCGCGGTCCTCGTGGGCGTCGCGATCCAGCTGGTGTCGAGCACTCCGACGGTGGCCCTGGTGTTCGCGGCGATGGCGGGCTACCTGCCGGTCGCGCTGGTGCGTTCTCGGTCACGGCGTCGCCTCCGCGAGCTGGCCGAGGTGTGGCCCGAGGCGGTCGACAACCTCGCCTCCGCGGTGCGGGCAGGGCTCTCGCTGCCCGACGCGCTTGCCGGGCTGGCAGTCCGGGGTCCCGAGCCGCTCCGGCCCGCGTTCGAGCAGTTCGCCATGGACTACCAGGTGAGCGGACGGTTCGGCGACAGCCTCGACCGGCTCAAGGCGACCCTGGCCGACCCCGTCGGCGACCGAGTCGTCGAGGGGCTCCGCGTGGCCCGCGAGGTGGGCGGCGGCCAGCTGGGCCGGCTGCTGCGCAACCTCTCGGGTTATCTGCGTGACGACCTGCGCACCCGTTCGGAGCTGGAGTCGCGTCAGTCGTGGACGATCAACGGTGCCCGGCTCGCCGTCGCCGCGCCCTGGCTGGTGCTGCTGATGCTCTCGGCGCAGGGCGACGTGATCCGCCGCTACGCCACCCCGGTCGGCTTGGCGATCCTCGTCGGCGGCGCGGCCGCCTGCGTGGCGGCGTACCGCCTGATGATGTGGATCGGCCGACTCCCCACCGAGCGGCGGATCCTCTCGTGAGCGCCGCGGTGTGGGGCGGGGTGCTGGGTGCCACCGCAGCCGGGGGGCTGTGGCTGACCGCCTCTCGCGTCGCCACCGTACGCCGGCCACAGCTGGCGATCCGCGTCCTGCCGTTTCTGCGCGACCTCCCGCAGCCGGACCGGCTCCGCGCCCCGACGCCGACCGGTCCGGCGAACCCGCTGGCCGCGGTGTTCGGGCCGAGCCTGCAGCGGGCGGCGGCCGGTGTGGAGCGGGTGCTCGGCGGGGCCGCCTCCGTGCGCCGTCGGCTCGAGCGCGCGGGCCTGGACCGGACCGTCCACGACTTCCGGGTGCAGCAGGTGGTGTGGGGGCTGGTCGCGCTGCTAGCGGCCGCGGCGCTGGGCGTGGTGCGCTCGGTGGCCGACCCGGGCGCCGTGGTGACGTCGTTGGTGCTCTGCGGCCTTGCGTTCGTGGGCGGTGTCGTCGCCTGCGACAACCGGCTGAGCAGCCTGGTCACCCGCCGCGAGCGGGAGATCCTGCTGGAGTTCCCCGTGCTGGCCGAGCTGCTTGCGCTCGCCGTCGCCGCCGGCGAGGGGCCGGTGGCCGCGCTCGACCGTGTCGTCCGACGCTCCGGCGGCGAGCTCTCTCGGGAGCTGGGCACCGTGCTGGCCGCGATCCGCACCGGTGAGCCGGTGAGCGCGGCGTTCGACCGACTGGCCTCGCGCACCGGCCTCCCGCTGGTTGCGCGGTTCGCCGACGGCATTGCCGTCGCGGTCGAGCGGGGCACGCCGCTGGCCGACGTGCTGCACGCGCAGGCCGCCGACGTCCGCGAGGCCGGCCGCCGGGAGCTGATCGAGTCCGCGGCGCGGCGCGAGGTGCTGATGATGGTGCCGGTGGTCTTCGTGATCCTGCCGGTCACCGTCCTGTTCGCGTTCTGGCCCGGCGTCGTCGGGCTCAGCCTGACGACACCATGACGACCACGAGGAGACGAGGGAGACGATGAGACGGATGCAGGTGGTGCTCTACCTGTGGCTGACGGAGCCACGCGACCGCGACGAGCGCGGCGACGTGCCCGGCTGGGTGCTGGTGACGGTGATGACCGCGGGGCTGGTGACGATCCTCTACGCCATCGCCGGCGACCGGCTCACCGCACTGCTGCGAGAGGCGTTGAGCGGCGTCAGCTGATGGCGTCTCCAGACATCCTCCGGCGCCGGCGACGTCGGCGGGAGACGAGCCAGCGCGGGTCGGCGGTGGTCGACTTCGTGCTGGTGATGCTGGTGCTGGTCCCGCTGTTCCTCGGGATCATGCAGGTCGCGTTGGTGCTCCACGTGCGCAACACGCTTGCCTCCGCGGCCAGCGAGGGAGCGCGGTACGGCGCCACCGCCGACCGCGGTCCTGCCGACGCGGAGGCCAGGACCCGTGCCCAGATCCTGACCGCGCTGTCGCCGCGCTATGCCCAGCACGTGGTGGCGCGGCCGGCCACCGTGGGAGGCGCGCCCGGGATCGAGGTGCGCGTGGAGGCCGAGGTGCCGGCGCTCGGGCTCGGCGCCTTCGGGGTGCGCCTCAGCGTGACCGGGCACGCCGTTGAGGAGGAGCCGTGACGCGCCGTCGACGGGCGCGCGGCGAGCGCGGGTCGGCGCTGGTGGAGCTCGTCTGGCTGGGCATCCTCCTGCTCGTGCCGCTGGTCTGGTTCGTGCTGTCGGTCTTCGAGGTGCAGCGCGGCGCCTTCGCGACGACGGGCGCGGCGCGGGCCGCGGGTCGGGCCTTCGCGCTGGCGCCTGACGACGCCACCGGCCGGGCGCGGGCGGAGGCGGCGGCCCGCCAGGCCTACGCCGACCAGGGCATCGCCGGGGCGCCGGTCGAGCTGACGATCACCTGCACGCCGTACCCGACCTCCTGTCAATCCGGCACCTCCGTCGTCACTGTCGTGGTCCGCAGCCGGGTCGACCTGCCGCTGCTGCCCGACGTGCTCGGCGGCGGGGCTCCGAGCTTCCGGGTCGATGCCACCCACCGGGTCCCGATCGGGCGCTACGTCGAGGTGGCTGCCGATGGCTGAGCGATCCACGCGGCAGTCTGACGAGCGTGGCAGCACCACGGTGTTGATCATCGGGTTCGCGGTGGTGCTGCTGATGCTGGTGGCTGTCGTCGTCGACGCGTCGGCGGCGTACCTCCGCCGGCAGGCGCTCGACAACCTCGCCGACGGCGCCGCGCTCGCCGGAGCCGACGCCGGGGCCTCCGGAGAGGACGTCTACACCGCAGGCGTCGACGAGGAGCGGCTCCGGCTGTTCGCCGACTCCGCCCGGGCCGGTGTCGAGGACTACCTCACCCGCTCCGGCGCGTACGCCGACCACCCGGGGCTGGGGGTCGCGGTCAGCGTCGACCCGGGCACCCGGTCGGTCACCGTCCGCCTCCGCGCCCCGCTCGAGCTGCCGCTCACCGTCCCCGGCTCGCCCGAGCGCGCCACCATCGGCGCGACCGGGTCGGCGATCGTCAGCCCGATGCGGTGACCCGGCGTGGCTCTCCGCCGCCCCGTGATGGCCACCACAACTCGCAGAAACCTGTAAGGCAGCGCCCGGTCGCGGCTCCTACCTGGGCAAGCACCCTCGTGCGACACCCGGAAGGGGACCGATGTGTACTCCCATGCCCTGCGCTGCCGCCCACCCGTCGACGCTCCCGAGCGACCGCACACTCGCTCTAGGATGGATCGATGACCGCGGCCGGCGCGACGTCCGACGCTCGGCTGGTCGAGCGTGTCCTGGACGGCGACCGGGAGGCGTTCGCCGCGGTCTACGAGCGCTACTCCGACCGGCTCTTCGACTTCGCGGTCGGCATGCTGCGCAACCGGGAGGACGCCGCCGACGCGGTGGCCGACTCGTTCGTGACGATGGCCGAGCGGCTCTCGCAGCTGCGCGACCCCAGCCGGCTCCGGCCGTGGTTGTACGCCGTCGTGCGGCGTGAGTGCCTGCGCCGGCTGAAGGCGCGCACCAAGGTCGCCTACGGCGACGACGACCAGCTCGCTGCGTTGCCCGACGAGGGCGCGCTGCCCGAGGAGCAGGCGGAGGCTTCCGCGATGCGCGAGCTGGTCTGGGCGGCCGCCGAGGGGCTCAACGACCGCGACCAGGCGCTGCTAGACCTGCACCTGCGACACGGGCTGGAGGGCCAGGAGCTGGCCGACGCGATGGGCATCTCCGCCGGCAACGCCTACACCAGCCTCAACCGGCTGAAGATCCAGCTCGAGCGCGCCCTGGGGGCGCTGCTGGTCGCCCGGCAGGGGAGCGCCGACTGCGCCGCGCTGGGGGCGGTGCTGGAGGGATGGGACGGCACCTTCTCGGTGCTGATGCGCAAGCGGGTCGCCCGCCACGTCGACCAGTGCGTCGCCTGCGACCAGCGCCGCGCCGCGCTGGCGCCGCTGTCGCTGGTCGCCGGTGTGCCGCTGCTGCTGGCCCCCAGCACGCTGCGCGACCGGGTGCTCGGCGACACGAGGCTGGTCAGCTTCTTCTCCGAGGGCGGCCCTGGCAGCGGCGGCTCGGCAGCGGGCTCCACCGGGGCGGCCGGCCCTGCCGGGGGCGTCGGGCCTGGCGGCGCTCGGACCGTGGCCGACGTACGCCGGCGTCGGTTCGCCCAGCTGCTCCCGGTGATGGCGGCGATGCTGGTCATCGGGCTGCTGGTCGCGGTCGGCGTGCTCAACAGGGACGGCGCCCTGCTCGCCGACTCCGACGTCGGCGCGGACTCCGGCGAGGACGGCGTGACCACCGCCGAGGCCCTCGCGGCCGGCGACATCGTCACGGTGCTGCCGAGCCCCGACCCGCTCAGCCCGGTGCCCACGACGGCCGATCCGCCGATCTCTCTGCCCACCCTTGCACCACCCACCACGGCGCCGCCCACCACCACCGCGCCGCCTCCGGCGCCCGGGATCGTCGTGCTGGTCAGCCCCTCCCTCCTCGACCTCGGCGAGCAGGCGCGTGTCGGCGACGTGACGCTCACCAACACCGGCGACCAGGCGGTCGACTACGCCTTCACGCCCAGCGTCGCGTGGGTGCTCCAGCCCGCCGCGGGCACGCTCCTGGCCGGGCAGTCGGTCGTGGTGCCGGTCGTCATCGACCGCCGTTCCCTCCCGCCCGGCACCTCGGAGGCCGTGGTCACGGTGACATGGGCCAGCGGCGCGGCGTCGTTCACGGTGCGCGCCACCCAGCCGGTCGATCCCGGAACTGGCCCGTCGCTTCAGGCGCCCTAGCCGAGCGACCCTCCCGAAAGCTGTAAGGAACGCCGCCCGGCGCGCTCCCACCGGTGACCCCGTCACCGACCGAGGAGCCCACCATGCGCCGACTGATCCAGCTCGCCGTCCTCGCCGTCGCCGTCCTGCTTGCGGCCGCCGGCGTCCTGATCGCCCTCCAGCTGCCCGATGGCGCACCCTCCGCCGGCCCCGCGGCCGGTCCCACCGCTTCGGCCCCGGCCACCCCGCCCGCTGCGCCGAAGCCGCGCCGGCTCGGCACCCCTACCCGTGTCGTCATCCCCGCGATCGGCGTCGACGAGTCCCTCACCGGGGTCGGCCTGCAGCCCGACGGCGCGATGGAGATGCCGGAGTTCGGCTCAGCCGGCTGGTTCGACGAGGGTCCGCGCCCCGGAGCCGCCGGAGCCGCCGTCGTGGTGGCCCACGTGCGCGGCCCGGCCGGCCCCGACGTCTTCTGGGACCTCGCGACCCTCCGCGCCGGCGACCACGTCGTCGTGCACGGCACCGGCGGCCGGGCCCGCTTCGTCGTCGAGTCGCTGGAGACCGTCGCCAAGGAGCAGCTGCCCTACGACCGGATCTGGCCCGACACCGACGAGCCGCTGCTGCGGCTGGTCACCTGCGGCGGCACCCCCGACCCGAACGGCGGCGGCTTCCCCGCCAACACCATCGTCTACCTCCGCCGCGCCTGAGCCCGCCCGCCCGAGGCGCTCCGCCGAGATCTTGAAAGAAGCTCTTCGAGAAATGTGTGAGATCTCCGTGGCCGCCGCCTCCTACCTCCGAGCAAGCACTCACCACCACCACTGAGGAGCAGCAGTCATGAACATCACCAGCACCACCGCCCGCACCGTCCGCCACTCGCTGGGTCTCGCCGCCCTGGCCGCCCCGATCGCCGCGGCGATCACGCTGGCAGCCGGCACCGCCGCCCACGCCGACAGCCAGGACCAGCCGATACTCACCACCGTTGTCGCGCTCACCGGCGGGACCGTCAACCCCGACCTCCCGCCGGGCCCGGGCGAGCTGACCGCCGACCTGAGCTGCCTGGAGCTCGACACCTGCGGTCTGGTCCCCGAGGACCCGGAGGTCGTGCCCAACCCCGACATCCCCGAAGGGCCCGGCGACCTCGTGGTCGAGACGCCCTGCTGGGTCACCGAGACCTGCGGCGGCGGTGGCGAGGGCGAGGAGCCCGAGCTCAACCCGGACATCCCCGAGGGCCCGGGCGACTTCGAGGTCGAGACCCCCTGCTGGCAGACCGACACCTGCCCTCCCGGCGACGACGAGGGAGAGGACGGTGACGAGGACGGCGACGACGAGGCAGAGGACGACGGCGAGCCCAGCGTGCCCACCGACACCGATGACGGTGACGACTTCGACAAGCCGACCCGGATCGACGCCGGCTCCGCCGTCGGCGACGCCGACGGTCTGCAGCTGGCCTGGCTGCTGCCCGGTGGCCTCCTGGTCAGCGCCGCCGGGGCGGCGTTCGCCGCCCGGCGCGTCCGGACCGAGCAGCGCTGAGCGCGGTCCGGCATGGGGATGACGCTGCCCCGGTCCACCACGGACCGGGGCATCGTCGTGCGCGGACCGGGTGGGCTACTTCTGCGTGCGTCGCTGGAAGGTGCGGATCGACAGCGGCGCGAAGACCGCCGTCAGCAGCGCGACCCACAGCAGGGTCGCGATCACCGGGTGCTGCAGCGGCAGCGCGGCGTCGGCGGGCGCCGGGCCGGTGTTGCCCCACAGCTCGCGGACGGCCTGCACCAGGGAGGAGATCGGGTTCCACTCGGCCAGGAAGCGCAGCACCGGGCTCATGTTCTCGGTGGGCGCGAACGCGTTGGACAGGAACGTCAGCGGGAAGATCGTGGTGAACATGACGCCCTGCACGGCCTCGACCGAGCGCATCGTCGAGCCGACCAGGATGCCGAGCCAGATCATCGCGAACCCCCAGAGCAGCAGCAGGGCGTAGCCGCCCAGCGCGTCGAGGAACGTCCCGCGCAGCCGCCAGCCGATGACCAGCCCGGTCAGCGACATCACCACGATGCCGATCGAGGAGTGGATCAGGCTCGACAGGCTGCGGCCCACCAGGATCGAGGAGGTGCGGATCGGCAGTGACCGCAGCCGGTCGACGATGCCCTTGTCGATGTCGGCGGTCAGGCCGACCGCCACGACGAAGGAGGCGAAGGCGATCGTCTGCGCCATGATCCCCGCGAGCAGCCACTCGCGGTAGCCCTCCGCCGCCGACACCGCGATCGAGCCACCGAAGACGTAGGCGAACAGGGCCACGAACATCACCGGCTGGATGGTGACGTCCATCAGCATCTCGGGCATTCGCTTGATGTGGATCAGGTTGCGTCGGGTGATCGCCAGGGACTGCCTGACCAGGCCGGTCTGATGGATGACCGGACGGTCGAGGTGGCCGGTCGACGGCACCTGGGTCTCGATGTGGCTGGTCATGCGGACGCCTCCTCGAGGTGGTCGGAGTCGGTGGGCTCCTCGGCCCGATGGCCGGTGAGGTGGAGGAAGACGTCGTCGAGGCTGGGTCGCTGCAGGCCCAGGTCGTCGAGCTCGATCTCGCTGCCCTCGAACAGCGCGGCGACGCGGGTGACGTCGCCCAGCCCGTCGGCCGGCGCGGTCAGGCTGCGCGCCGACCGGTCGACGTGGACCTCCTCGGAGATGCCGCGCAGCATCGCCTCGGCGGCGTCGAGGTCGTCGGACCGCGACACGGTGACGACCAGCGCGGCCTTGCCGGAGGCGTCCTTGAGCTGCAGCGGGGTGCCCTCGGCGATGATCCGGCCCTTGTCGACCACGACGATCGTGTCCGCGAGCTGGTCGGCCTCCTCGAGGTACTGGGTCGTGAGCAGCAGGGTGGTGCCGTCGCCGACGAGCTCGCGCAGCACCTCCCACAGCTCCACGCGGCTGCGCGGGTCGAGCCCGGTGGTCGGCTCGTCGAGGAACAGCACCGGCGGCGTCGCGATCAGGCTCACCGCCAGGTCGAGGCGCCGTCGCATGCCGCCGGAGTAGGTCTTGACCACCCGGTTGCCCGCGTCGGTGAGCGAGAACCGCTCCAGCAGGTCGTCGGTCTGCCGCTTGATGGTGGCCCGGTCGAGGCCGTAGAGCGAGCCGATCAGGCGGAGGTTCTCCCGGCCCGTGAGCAGTTCGTCGACGGTCGCGGCCTGGCCGGTCAGGCCCATGGAGCGCCGCACGGCGTCGGGCTCGCGGACGATGTCGTGGCCGGCGACCCGACCGGTGCCGCTGGTGGGGCGGGTGAGCGTGGTCATCATCCGGACGGTGGTGGTCTTGCCGGCGCCGTTGGGGCCGAGCATGCCGAGGACGCTGCCGGCCGGCACCGAGAAGCTGACGCCGTCGACGGCGACGGTCTCCCCGAAGTGCTTGACCAGGTCGACGGCCTCGATCGCGGGCCCGCTGGAGGGCTCGCCGAGAGAAGGAGTGGCGGTCATCCCCCGACCGTAGCCGCCCGCGCCGACAGGGCGCTCCTCGATTGCTGCGGTCCTCGTTCCAGCACGAGGCGACCGCCCCGATGCGCGGCCAGGGCCTCCGGGTGCTCTCGAGCGTGGCCGGGGCCTGCTCGCCGGGTGAACGCGGGTGCTCAGCGGCCCGGAGACGTCACATGGCCCGGGGCCAAGCAAGCGGGCCCAGGCCCCGGGCCATGTACTCCCGCCAGACCCCCCCACGTAGCTCTAGCGGATCGTCGTGGCGCCCTCAACCCCATGACGGGCGCCAGGTGGATCCGCAGACGCGCTGCAGTCAGCGAGTGATGCCGACCTCGTGTGTGTGCTGACCCACCCGTCCAGCATCGACCTGGGTGTGGTCCGCAACATGACCCATCTGGGCCATTGGTTGACCGTGGTCCCACGCGCTAGCGCCGAGGGGGCGGCCTCGGTGCCGGGAGACCCGGCTGGTCGCGACCACGGGAGACGGCGACGACCGGGTGGCCGGGTCCGGCAAGGGCCATCCGATCGATGGCGGCCCGGGCCGCCGATGCTGCTTCGACAGCCCCACCGCGGGCGCCGTACTGTTGACCCTTGTGGCAGGCCCCGACTTCGACACAGAGATCAAGCAGCTCCTGGCGACCATGCACACCATCGAGCAGGTCCTCGACCTCGACTCGATGCGCGCGGAGATCGCGACCCTCAGCGAGGAGGTCGCCGCGCCCGACCTGTGGGACGACCAGGCCAACGCGCAGCGGGTCACCAGCCGGCTGTCGGTCCTCAACTCCGAGATCGACCGGTTCACCGAGCTGAACGGACGCCTCGAGGACCTGGGCCTGATGGTCGGGCTCGCTCGCGAGGAGGGCGACGCCGAGTCCCTGGGGGAGTCCGAGGCCGAGCTGGTCAGGATCAAGAAGGCCGTCGAGGCGCTGGAGGTCCGCACCCTGCTGTCGGGGGAGTACGACGCCCGAGCGGCGCTGATCACGATCCGCTCCGGGGCGGGCGGGGTCGACGCCGCCGACTTCGCGGAGATGCTGCTGCGGATGTACACCCGCTGGGCCGAGGCCCACAAGTACCCCGTGGAGGTCTTCGACACCTCCTACGCCGAGGAGGCGGGGCTGAAGTCCGCGACGTTCGCCGTCCACGCTCCCTACGCCTACGGCACGCTCTCGGTCGAGGCGGGCACCCACCGGCTGGTGCGGATCAGCCCGTTCGACAACCAGGGCCGTCGGCAGACGTCGTTCGCCGCCGTCGAGGTGGTGCCGCTGCTCGAGCAGACCGACGACATCGAGATCCCCGAGGAGGAGGTCCGGGTCGACGTCTACCGCTCCTCGGGCCCCGGCGGCCAGTCGGTGAACACCACCGACTCGGCGGTGCGGCTGACCCACATCCCCACCGGTGTGGTCGTCAGCTGCCAGAACGAGAAGTCGCAGCTGCAGAACAAGGCATCGGCGATGGTGATCCTCAAGGCCAAGCTGCTGGCGATCAAGAAGGCCGAGGAGGAGGCGCACCTCAAGGAGCTCAAGGGCGACGTCCTCGCCAACTGGGGCGACCAGATGCGCTCCTACGTGCTCAACCCCTACCAGATGGTCAAGGACCTGCGCACCGGCCACGAGACCGGCAACCCGGCCGCGGTCTTCGACGGCGACCTCGACGACTTCATCGAGGCCGGCATCCGCTGGCGCCGAGGCGCCGAGAGGGCTGCGGAGAACTAGACGCACGCCGCCCTGGTCGTGGAGGTCTCTCGACACCCGGTGCCCCTCGCGGCCGCGTCGGTCCAGCGTCTCGGTGCGCAGGCCTCCTACCCGTGGCAGGGCGAGCCGCTGCCCCGACAGGGAGCCAGCCTCCTGTCGGCCCGGGCCGTCCGCTGCGCCTAGGCTGACGCCGTGGACAAGCCGCAGACGGTCGACGACTACCTGGCGGCCTTCGACGGCGACACCCGCCGGCGGCTCGACGCCATGCGCGCCACCATCCGCGCGGCGGCGCCCGACGCGGTGGAGTCGATCGCCTACGGCATGCCGGCCTACCGGCTCGACAAGAGGCCACTGGTCTACTTCGCCGGGTACGCCGGCCACGTCGGCTTCTACGCCACTCCCCACGGGCACGAGGCCTTCGTCGACGAGCTCGCCGCCTTCAAGCAGGGCAAGGGCTCGGTGCAGTTCCCGCACGCCGTGGAGCTGCCGCTCGACCTGGTGCGCCGGATCGTGGAGCTCCGCGTGGGCGCGATCCGCGCCTGACCGCGGGCCGGCCGGCGACCACCGATGGGACAATGGCACGGAGCCCGTGTCGGGAGGGAGGCGTAGTGGACGACACCTCCGCGATCCTGCTCGCCGCTCTGGCCGGCGGGCTGCTCGCCGGGTCGATCCGGCTGCCGCCGCTGGTGGGGTTCCTCGCCGCGGGGTTCGTCCTGCACGCCGCCGGCGTCCGACCGGTGCCCGGCCTGGAGACGGTCGCCGAGCTGGGCGTGACCGTCCTGCTGTTCGGCATCGGGCTCAAGCTCGACCTGCGCACGCTGCTGCGGCGCGAGGTGTGGCTGACGGCGACCGTGCACCTGGCCGGCAGCACGCTCATCGGTGCCGGCGTGATCGCGCTGCTCGGTGTCGCAGGCGTCGCTCTCGCCGCCGAGGCGGAGACCAGGACCTGGTTCGTCATCGGCTTCGCGCTGGCCTTCTCCAGCACCGTCGTCGCCGTGAAGGTGCTGGAGGACCGTGGCGCCAGCAGGTCGTTGGGCGGCAGGACGGCGATCGGGATCCTGGTCATCCAGGACCTGGCGGCGGTCGTCTTCATGGCACTGGCCGAGGGCCGGAGACCGAGCCCGTGGGCGATCCTGCTGCTGCTGCTGCTGCCGACCGCGCTCCTGCTGCGGCGTGTGCTCGGCGCCATCGGCCACGGCGAGCTGCTGCCGCTGTTCGGTGTCGTGCTCGCGCTGGTGCCGGGCTACGCGCTCTTCGACGCTCTGGGGATCAAGGGCGACATCGGCGCGCTGGCCGTCGGGATGCTGCTGGCGGGGCACGCGCGCGCCGGGGAGCTGTCGAAGAGCCTGTTCGAGCTCAAAGACCTGCTGCTGGTGGCGTTCTTCGTCTCGATCGGGCTCGACGACGTGCCCTCGACGGCCGAGCTCGGCCTGGCGCTGGCGCTCGTCCTGCTGCTGCCCCTGAAGGTGTTCGGCTACGCCGCGCTGCTGTGGGCCTGCCGGCTGCGCCGGCGCACGTCCGTGCTGACCGGGCTGTCCCTGGCCAACTTCTCGGAGTTCGGGCTGATCGTCGTGGTCGCTGCTCCCGCCGGGCTGCTCGACCCTGACTGGGTGACGGTGATCGCGACCGCCGTCGCGGTGAGCTTCGTCCTGTCCGCCCTCCCGGGCCGCCATCCCGAAGCACTGGTCGACCTGCTCCGCCGGGTCCTGCCCGACCGGCCCGACGAGGCGGTTCACCCCGACAACCGGCCGCTCGACGTGGGCGACGCCCAGGCGGTCGTCCTCGGCATGGGCCGGGTCGGCGCAGCGGCCTATCGCCGGCTCGAGGAGCAGTACGGCCTGCGGGTGCTGGGTCTGGAGACCTCGCAGGACCGCTACGCCCAGCTCCGGCAGCAGGGCCTCCGCGTGGTGCAGGGCGACGCCACCGACCCGGACCTGTGGGCGGACCGGCCGTTCTGTGACGCGTCGCTGGTGGTGTTGGCCATGCCGTTCCACGGCAACAACCTCGACGCGCTCGCCCAGCTGGTGGCTGCCGGCTTCGCAGGCACCGTCGCCGTCGTGGCGCAGTACGACGACCACCTGCACGAGGCGCTCGAGTCGGGTGCTCACACGGGCATCCAGCTCTACGACGGCGCCGGTGCGGAGCTCGCCGACCGCGCGGTCTCCTCGCTGCGTCGGGAGTGATGCGGCTAGTCGGTGGGGTCCGAGCCCGGCTCTTCCTCGACCGCGGCGACGACCGCCGCACACCAGCGGCCGGTCCGGTCGACCAGCGCGTCCCGCTCCAGCCCTCTCGCCCGCACCGAGCAGGAGAGCCAGGCGTCGCCGAAGAGCCCCGAGAAGCGCACGGTCACCACGGAGCGGGGGCCGGAGGCCGACCCGTCGTCACGGCAGCGGACCGCCACCGAGGGTCTGCCGAAGTCGGGTGCGCCCTTCACCGCGGCGCAGCCACGCCCGGCGGCGTCGGCCACGAGCCGGCGGGCCTGCTTCGGAGTCACCGGCGGGGTGAACACCCAGGCGCGCGCCTGGGCCTTCGCGGCGCCCTTGAGGACGCAGCCGAACTCGTGCGCCACGTCGCGCACGCCGGGCGAGAGCGTCACCCGGTCACCGGGGGCGTACGCCGTCGCCTTGCGGACCTCGCCGTCCAGCGCGCGGGCGAGGGCCGCCTCGTCGAGGGCGTCGCAGAAGGGCGCCCGCGCGATCGTCGTACGGCGGGTGTCGAGGTCGCCCAGCGGGGTGCCCGCGTCGGGCGTCGGGGGTGCCGGGGGAGGGTTCTCCTCGGGGCTCGAGCAGCCTCCCAGCAGCCCCACGCCGAGGGCGGCGAGGAGCAGCCAGGCGGCGGCGCCACGCGCCGTCGACCTGCCCGTCGACCCGACCCTCCCCCTGTGCACCGGCCCACGGTAGCCGCGCGCACCCGCCCGGCGGCGGCGCGACCCGTAGCGGCTCCCCGGTGGCGCCTCCCGGGCCGCCCTGGCCGGCTCGGCTACCCTCGGCGAAGTGATCCGCTTCGAAAAGGTCACCAAGACCTATCCCGGCCAGTCCCAGGCAGCCCTCGACAACGTCACGGTCGACGTCGAGAAGGGCGAGTTCGTGTTCCTGGTCGGCACCTCCGGCTCGGGCAAGTCGACCTTCCTGCGCCTGGTGCTGCGCGAGGCGCGGCCCACCTCCGGGCGGGTCTACGTCGCCGGCAAGGAGATCAACCGGCTGGCCGGCTGGAAGGTCCCGCGGCTGCGCCGCCAGATCGGCACCGTCTTCCAGGACTTCCGGCTGCTGCCCAACAAGACCGTCGCGGAGAACGTCGCCTTCGCGCTCCAGGTGATCGGCAAGTCCCGCTCCCACATCAACGCCACCGTCCCCGAGACGCTCGAGCTGGTCGGTCTGGCCGGCAAGGAGAGCCGCATGCCCGACGAGCTCTCCGGCGGTGAGCAGCAGCGGGTGGCGATCGCGCGGGCCTTCGTCAACCGGCCGATGATCCTCATCGCCGACGAGCCGACCGGCAACCTCGACCCCTCCACCTCGGTCGGCATCATGAAGCTGCTCGACCGGATCAACCGCACCGGCACCACCGTCGTGATGGCCACCCACGACCACGGCATCGTCGACCAGATGCGCAAGCGCGTCATCGAGCTCGAGTCCGGCCACGTCGTGCGCGACCAGAGCCAGGGCGTCTACGGCTTCCAGCACTGACCCACCGCGACGCCGCACGGCGTACGCCGACCTCTCCACGCACCCGAAAGAGACCACTGCTCCATGCGCTACACCTTCACCGAGCTCGGCCAGGGCCTGCGCCGCAACCTGTCCATGCACGTCGCGGTGGTGCTGACCCTGTTCGTCTCGCTGAGCATGGTCGGCATGGGGCTGCTGCTCAACGCGCAGCGCGTCACGACGACAGAGGCGATCGGCTCCGAGCTCGAGATCACGGTCTGGCTGTGCCGTCCCAACGACGACAACCCGGCCTGCTCCAGCGAGGCGACGACCGCCCAGCAGGAGGCCATCCTCAAGGTCGTCGAGGAGAACCCCGAGGTCTCGTCCTACCGCGTCGAGACCAAGGACCAGGCCTTCGAGAAGGTCAAGGAGCAGTACGGCGCCGACCAGTTCGACGGCCCCAACCCGATCATCACCGCCGACGCGCTGCCGGAGTCGGTGTGGATCACCTTGAAGGACGCCCAGCAGTTCGAGGGCATCACCAGCGCCGTGGCCGGCCTCGACGGGGTCAGCAAGATCACCGACCAGCGCGAGCTCGTCGGCAAGATCTTCCGGGTCCTCGACGTGATGAAGTGGAGCTCGCTGGGCGTGGCGGCCGCGCTGATCGTCACCGCGCTGCTCCTGGTCGGCAACACGATCCGGCTCGCCGCCATGGCGCGCCGTCGCGAGATCGGGATCATGCGCCTGGTGGGCGCCTCCAACTTCTACATCCTGCTGCCGTTCCTCTTCGAGGCGCTGGTGACGGCGGCGATCGGCGCCGCGCTGACGGCGGGGGCGCTGGCCGCCTTCATGCGGTTCGGCGTGATCGACGGGATCGACAAGCAGCTGGCCTTCCTGCAGTGGATCAGCTGGCCCGACTATCGCTCCGCGGTCTTCTGGACCTCGCTGCTCGCCCCGGCGCTCACCGTGATTCCGACACTCCTGCTGACTCGCAAATACCTCAAGGTGTGACCGCCAGCGGCTAGCCTCGGTGCGTTCACTTCCCCGAACACCCGAAGGCAGCAAGGTGCGTTCCTTCCCCCGTACCCTCAGCCGCCGCGTCCCGCCGAGGACGCGTGCGAGGCGTCACCGCGTCACCGCGGCGGTCGTGGCCGCGCTGCTGACTGCCGGGCTGACCTCCGCCGTCGTGGGCCCCGACGCCGCGCGCGCCGACGACCTCAAGGACAAGCAGGCCGACGTCAAGAAGCAGCTCAAGACGGCCCAGGGCGACCTGCAGGAGTCCAGTGCCCGCGCCCGTCGGACGGCCCAGGCGCTGGAGTCCGCCCAGGGCCGGCTGCGCGCCGCCCAGGGCGAGCTGGCCAGCGCGCGGGCCCGGGTCACCGTGGCCAAGCTGCGCGACCAGGAGCTGCAGCGCAAGCTCGACGCGGCGGTCGCGCGGCTCGAGCAGGCGCGCACCGAGCTGTCCGACGGCCAGCGGGCCGTGGTCGACCAGCGCATCGACGTGCAGGCGATGATCGTCGACTTCTACACCGGCGGGGACCCGCGGCTCAACGCGCTGTCGGGGATCCTCAAGTCGCAGACGCCGTCGGACCTCATGGCGACCCTCGAGGCGCAGGACGTCATGGTGGCGACCCAGGACGACGAGTACGACCAGCTCCGGGCCACCGAGGTGCTGCTGGACGTGCGCGCGCAGCAGGTCCGCGACGCCAAGCAGGAGACGGCCGACCGCCGTCGCGAGGCCGCCCAGCAGCTCGAGGAGACCCGGCAGGCCGAGCAGGCCGCGGCCGCCGCGGAGCAGGCCGTCGAGAGCCGGGTGACCGACAGCCGCGCGGCTCGCGCCGCCGCTCTCCGGGCCCGGCGCGCCGACCTCGCCCAGCTGCGCGCCCTCAAGGCCGAGCAGCTGAAGATCGAGCGGCTGCTGGCGCGCCGGGCCGCCGCGGCGAAGAACCCCATCGGCCCCACCGGCGGCTACCTCAGCTATCCGACCGCGGGGCCCGTGACCTCGCCGTTCGGCTACCGGGTCCACCCGATCTACCACTACTACGGCCTGCACGACGGCGTCGACCTGGCTCCCGGCTGCGGCGCCGCGATGCGGGCCGCCGCTCCGGGCAAGGTGATCTCGTCGTACTGGAGCTCGGTCTACGGCAACCGACTGGTGGTCGACCACGGACTGGTCCGTGGCGTGGGCCTCGCCACGATCTACAACCACGCGACGAGCTACACCGTGTCCGTCGGTCAGCAGGTGCAGCGCGGCCAGGTGATCGGGTACGTCGGCTCCACCGGCTGGTCCACCGGATGCCACCTGCACTTCACGGTGATGGTCAACGGCAAGGCCGTGGACCCGATGGGGTGGATGTAGGCCCGGACGCCCCGGAACCCGGTTGAGGCGGGCTGAGAGAATCGCCGGCATGGCCAGGGAGCAGGGGCACAGGATCGTCGCGCAGAACAAGAAGGCGCGCCACGACTACCACATCGAGGACACCTGGGAGGCCGGCATGGTCCTCCAGGGCACCGAGGTGAAGTCGCTGCGTGCCGGCCGGGCGTCCCTGGTCGACGGGTTCGCCGAGGTCGACGACCACGAGGTGTGGCTGCTCGGCGTGCACATCCCCGAGTACACCCAGGGCACCTGGACCAACCACGCTGCTCGACGCAAGCGCAAGCTGCTCCTCAACCGCTCGGAGATCGCCAAGATCGAGCGCAAGATCGCCGACAAGGGCTACACGCTGGTGCCGCTGCAGCTGTACTTCAAGGACGGGCGGGCCAAGGTCGAGATCGCGCTGGCCCGCGGCAAGAAGTCCTACGACAAGCGGCACACCCTCGCCGAGCGGCAGGCCAACCGGGAGAAGGAGCAGGCGCTGGGGCGTCGGCTCAAGGGCATGGACTGACGGGTGGGTGGCGCGCACGCGCACGGCCGGGGGGACGACCACGACCTCCGCGCGGCCGACCCGGGTCCCCTCGTGCGGGGGATCCTGGTCGCGGCGATGGTGTTGATCGCCCTGGCGACCCTGGTGGGGCTCTGGCGGCTGTGGCCCGACGGCGACCGGGTCGGGTCGGTCCCGTTCTACGCCGAGGGCGTCAGCGCCGTCGACGCCACGGTGACCGAGGTCGGCGAGCCGTGCCCGGTGATCGTCGTCGACCCCGACCAGGTGGAGGCACCGGCCGTCGAGCGCCCCCGGGGCTGCGACGAGCTGCGCGTGCAGCCGACCGCGGGGCCCGAGCAGGGCGCGTCGGTGCTCGTTCAGGCCACGCCCGAGGCGTCCCGGTCCGGGCTCGAGCCCGGCGACGCGGTGCGGGTCTTCCGGATCCCGGGCGCCGACGAGGCGGTCTACGCCTATGCCGGCGTCGTGCGGGACCGCTCGCTGCTGCTGCTCGGCGTGGTGGCGGCCGTCGTGATCCTGGTCGTGGCCCGCTGGCGCGGCCTGCTGGCCATGGTGGGACTCGGCTTCGCCGCCGCGGTCGGCTGGTGGTTCCTGCTCCCGGCGCTGGTCGAGGGAGGCCCCGGACTCTGGGTGGCGCTCACGGCCGCCTCGGCGATCCTCTACGTCGTGCTCTACCTCGCCCACGGTGTGAGCCTGCGCACCAGCGTCGCCCTGGCCGGCACCCTGCTGGGCGTGGCCGTGACGGCGCTGATCGGCGGCTGGGGGGTCGGCTCCGCGCGTCTGTCCGGGCTCGGCGGCGAGGCCGGCGAGGCCCTGCTGCTCCAGGCGGGCGACCTGCCGTTCCGTGACCTGCTTCTCGCCGCGGTGGTGATCGCGGGCATCGGCGTGCTCAACGACGTCACCATCACCCAGGCGTCGTCTGTCTGGGAGCTGCGCGCCGCGGGGCCCCGCGCCTCGCGGCTCGACCTCTTCCGCAGCGGCATGCGGATCGGCCGCGACCACATCGCCTCGACGATCTACACGATCGTCTTCGCCTACGCCGGCACGGCGCTGTCGCTGCTGGCGCTGGTCTCGCTCTACGACCGGCCGCTCGGTGATCTGCTGCTCGACGAGGGTGTGGCCGAGGAGGTGGTCCGCACCCTGGCGTCGACGATCGGGCTGGTGCTGGCGGTGCCGATCACGACGCTGCTGGCCGTGCTGGTGGTGCGTGGGCCCGAGAAGGCCGAGGACGCGGCATGACGGTGCTCTGGCAGCGACTGGGCCTCCCCGGCGTCGTCGACGCCCACACCCACTTCCTGCCGCCCTCGGTGACCGCGAAGGTGCGGGCGCAGTTCGACGATGCCGGACCCCTGATCGGCCGGGCCTGGCCGATCCGCTACCGCCACGACGACGACGCCAACGTGGCGACCCTGCGCGAGCAGGGCGTGCGCCGCTTCCCGGCGCTTGCCCTACGCCCACAAGCCGGGCATGGCCGAGTGGCTCAACGACTGGGCGGCCGGCTTCGCTGCTCGCGTGCCTGAGGCGCTGGTCAGCGCGACGCTCTTTCCGGAGCCCGGGGTGGGGGAGTACGTCGCCGCACGCGTTGCCGGAGACGCGGCCACCCCACCGGTCGACGTGGTCAAGGTGCACGTGCAGGTGGGCGGCTTCGACGTGCGCGACCCGCTGCTCGAGGAGGCCTGGGGCGTGCTGGCCGACGCCGGCACCCCGGTGGTGATCCACGCCGGTTCGGGGCCGGTCGCGACGGCGCACACCGGGCCGGAGCCGGTCGCCCGGCTGCTCCAGCGGCATCCCCGGCTGCGGCTGCTGGTCGCGCACGCCGGAGCGCCGGAGTACGCCGCGTTCCTCGGCCTCGCGGAACGCTACGACCGGGTCGGGCTGGACACGACGATGGCGTTCACCGACTTCTTCGAGGAGATGCCGGGGGCGGCGTACCCTCCTGCGCTGCTGCCACGGCTGCGCGACCTCGGGCTGGCCGGAAGGGTCTTCCTGGGGTCCGACTTCCCGCACATCCCCTATCCCTACGAGCACCAGCTGGAGGCACTCGAGCGCCTCGGTCTGGGCGACGACTGGCTGGGCGCGGTGCTGTGGCACAACGCCGTGGCCCTGTGGGGCGAGCCGCCGCCGGCCCCGGCCCCGGAATAGCGGTCGGTGCGGAGTCGTTGGGGCAGGTAGACTCACCACACAACTCAAGAGGGGCTGATCGGTTTCGACTGGGGACGTTAGTTCCAGGAGAAGCGGGTCGAGGAGCCAGCGACATCTCGTTAACGACCGCTGGAAACCACAAGTGCCAACGCTAAGCGCACTGACTTCGCTCTCGCCGCCTGAGCGGTGATCGAAGGGTCTGACCGGGCATCTGTCTCCGTCCCGGACCCAGGCCTCATCTAGGAGACTCGCTGGTCACTCCCTGCCGTAGGGGATGACCGGGACTCTTTCTGCGGCTGATCCTGTCGGCGACGTGTCCGTGCGAGCGCCGGGGATGAGAAAACGACACCACGGACTGCACCCGGAGAAGACCTGGTTCGACGCTCGAGGACGCGGGTTCGATTCCCGCCAGCTCCACTGAAGCGACGGCCGCTGCCCGGCTGGGCGGCGGCCCTCGTGCTGTCCTAGGGTCGGGTCGTGTCCGAGCGCTGCCTGTTCTGCGCGATCGCCGCCGGCGACACGGCCGGCCATGTCGTGCTCGCGACGGCGGACTTCGTCGGCTTCCTCGACGTCCGCCCGCTCTTCCCCGGCCACACCCTGCTGGTGCCCCGCCAGCACGTCGTCACCCTGCCCGAGCTCCCGGCCGCACTGCGTGACGGCTTCGTCGAGCAGCAGCAGCGGCTGGCGACGGCGATGGTCGAGGTGCTCGGGGCACAGGGCTCCTTCGTGGCCATGAACAACACCGTCTCCCAGTCGGTGCCGCATCTGCACTGCCACGTGGTGCCGCGGACGAAGGGTGACGGTCTGCGCGGCTTCTTCTGGCCACGCACGACCTACGCCGACGGCGAGGCCGCGGCGTACGCCGACCGGCTGCGGACCGCCCTCGGCCTGACGGTGCGGGCCACGTGGTCGCCCCACGGCGACGCCGCCTGCCGCGCACGTCGACGGTCGTCGCCGGAAGTACGACACACTGGCGGTACCCGCCGAACAGGAGCGCCCATGACCACGCCCCGGCCCCCTCGACCAGATGCTGGCCGCGTGGAACGAACCGACCCGAGCAGGGTACGCGCCCATCTGGACCGGGCGCTCGCCCCGAACGTCCGCTTCGTCGACCCCTCGGTCGACCTCGTCGGCGTCGACGCCTTCGAGGCCAACATCCACCGGTCCACGAGCAGCTGCCCGGGTGCGACGTACTCGCGGGTCAGCGAGGTCGACAGCCACCACGACCACCACCGCTACCACTGGGCGATCCACTCCGGCGGGGACCTGATCCTCGCCGGCTTCGACGTCACCGTGACCGACGACGACGGTCGGGTCGAGCAGGTCATCGGGTTCTTCGGGCCGCTCGAGCCCCCGACGGCGCGACTGACCGCCGAGCCGGAGGGCGTCCCCCCGCGCCCGTGCGAGCGCCCCTACACCCCGCCACGCGACCGACTCCTGGGCTCCGACCTGCTGAGCGGCGACCTGGGTCATCAGCCGCTTCCCGTCGACGAGGTGGTGGCGGGGTCGCCGAGCGCCGCCGTGCGGCCGCTGGCCGAGCTGGGCGAGGTGGAGGTCGGGCTCTGGGAGATGAGCGAGGGCGAGTGCCCGCGACACCGAGACCGACGAAGTGTTCGTCGTGCTCGACGGCGCCGGTCAGGTGCGGTTCGAGGACGGCTAGATGCTGGCGCTGGGCCCCGGCGTGGCCGTCCGGCTGCGGGCCGGCGAGCGCACCGAGTGGACCGTGACCGAGCCGCTGCGCAAGGTCTACGTCGCCCGCTGAAGCGGGCCTCTCGCAAGGCGGGTACCGAACCCACACCGCCGTCGGTGTGGGCGCGGCTCCCGCCGTTCGTCAGCCTGGATGGCGCGGCCGGCGCAGGCATGCGGCCGGGCACCTTCCGCGCGAACCCGACAGCTGACCTCACAGGCGTAGGAAAGGACATCCCATGCCTGCGAGCCTTCGCATGCCTGGGGTCAGCCTGCCCCGCCGGCGTGGCGGTCGCGCCGTGATGGTCCACTCGCCCCGGCCGGGCCAGCGGGTGCGGGTCGAGCGCACCTGGACCTCGAGGTGGTTTGCTGGAACCCTGCGAGGACGCCGACCGGGCGAACCGGCACGGCCCGGCACCGCCACTCTCGCCAGCCCGACCAGTCGCCCCGGGTCAAGCCAACCCCACGGGCGCGCCTGCCGCGCTCGGCTTGGTCCGGGGTTCACACTGGTCTCGCGCCTGTGGCACCGCCCCGGCGCTGCCCGAGAGCCTGCCCGACCAGCGGGGCGGACGACGTACCTCCACTCGCCCACCCCGAACGGAGCGCCGTGCGCCGCCTGTCGCCCCTCGTCTCGCTGCTGGCCGTCGGTGCCGTGCTCCTGGTCGGCTGCGGTTCGGACGACGAGCCGCCGTCGGCCGCCACCACCGAGGGGGTCTCGCCGAGCATCTCGCCGGGGGAGACCCTGACGTCGACCTGGCCCCTGACCGGCCTGCCGGTCACCGGCGCCGACAGCTCCGAGAAGCGGCACCCCGTCATCGTCACCAAGATCGACAACACCAGCTCGGCCGCGCCCCAGGCCGGGCTCGGCTCGGCCGACCTGGTCGTCGAGGAGCTCGTCGAGGGCGGCCTCACCCGGCTGGCGGTGTTCTCCTACGCCGAGCTGGCCGAGGAGGTCGGACCGGTGCGGTCGATGCGAGCCAGCGACATCGGCATCGTCTCCCCGGTGGACGGGGTGATCGTGACCTCGGGGGCGGCAGCCACCACCAAGGCTCGGATCACCGGTGCCGGCATCGACTTCTTCGAGGAGGGCGCGGCGGGCATCTCTCGAGCGAGCGACCGCCCGGCGCCCTACAACGTGATGGCCGACCTCACCACCGTGGCCAAGAGCGCGGCCGGCGACCCGGCGCGGCCGGCCGACTACCTCCCGTGGGGCGAGGCCGAGGACCTGCCTCGAGGCAAGGCCGCCACGACCGTCAGCGCGAGCTTCTCCGGAGGGCACACGACCACCTGGAGCTACCAGGGCGGCGGCTACGTCAACACCGACTCCAACGCGGCTGCCGACGACCAGTTCCCGGCCGACACGATCCTGGTGCTCCGCGTGCCCGTCGGCGACGCGGGCTACCGCGACCCCGCCGGCAACCCCGTCCCCGAGACCACGCTCGAGGGTCGTGGCGCGGCGATGCTGTTCCACGGCGGCCGCCTCGTCCGCGGCACCTGGACCAAGAGCGCGCTCGACGCCCCGCTGGAGCTCAGCAACAAGGCCGGCGACCTCGCGGTGCCCGCCGGACACGTCTGGATCGAGCTGGTGCCCGCCGCCGGCGGCGACCCGCGCTTCTCCAACGGCAACGTCACCTTCCGCTGACGCACGGCGGGGAGCCCCTAGCGGGGTCGCCGCGACGCGCCTCACCCGGAGCGGTCTACTCCGCCGCGGCCCGGTTGGGCATCATGGCCGTATGACCACGGGGATGCGGGGCGACCTGGGCGCCGGGATGCTGCTGGTGGCGACGCCTGCGCTGCTCGACCCCAACTTCGTCGACACCGTCGTCCTCCTGCTCGACGTTGATGAGGACGGCGCCCTGGGGGTGGTCCTCAACCGCCCCAGCGGGGTCCCGGTGACGTCCGTCCTCGACGCCTGGAGCGAGGTGGTCGCCGAGCCGGAGGTGCTCTTCCAGGGAGGGCCGGTCAGCACCCAGGGTGCGTTGGCGGTCGGGATGCTGCGCGACGCCGAGTCCGAGCCGGTCGGCTTCCGTGCCGTGCACGGGCTCCTCGGCATCGTCGACCTGGACACGCCCGTCGAGCTGGTCGACGGGTCGCTGGCCGGGCTGCGCATCTTCGCCGGCTACGCCGGGTGGGGCGCCGGCCAGCTGGAGTCCGAGCTCGAGGAGGGCAGCTGGTACGTCGTCGCCGCACAGGCCCCCGACGTCTTTCGGCTCGACCCCTCCGACCTCTGGCGCGACGTGTTGCGCAGGCAGCCCGGCCAGATGGCCTGGCACTCGACGCGCCCCGCCGACCCCGAGCTGAACTGACCAGGCTCGCCGAGCGACTAGACTCGCGCCTCGTGAGCAACCCCACGATCGGCTTCACGCCCGGCACCGACACCTTGGAGGACCGCCGCACGCTGCCGACCGAGGACGGCGACCACGAGCGGTTCAGCCACTACGTGCCGAAGGACAAGCTCACCGAGGCGATGGTCATGGGCACTCCCGTCATCGCGCTCTGCGGCAAGGTCTGGGTCCCCAGCAGAGCACCGGAGAAGTTCCCGGTCTGCCCCGAGTGCCAGGAGATCTGGAAGTCGCTCAAGCCCGGTGGCGGCGGCTCCGGTGACGGCTCCGGCGACGGCGCGGGTGGGGGCTCCGACGCCTGATGACGTCGCCCCCGACCCGGTCGCCGGGTGGCTCGATGCTGCCCGTCCCCGCGGCCACCCAGCAGGTCACACCCGAGGCGAGACCGCTGCGAGCCTGGCAGGCCCACGCCCTGCGGCAGTACGCCGGCCGGCAGCCGCGCGACTTCCTGGCCGTCGCCACGCCGGGCGCCGGCAAGACGACGTTCGCGCTCGCGCTGGCCGCCGACCTCCTCGGTCGTCGCGTCGTCGAGCGGGTCACCGTGGTCGCGCCCACCGAGCACCTCAAGGTGCAGTGGGCCGAGGCGGCCGCGCGGGCTGGGATCCCGCTCGACCCGGCGTACTCCGCGGGCAAGGGCAAGACCTCCTCCGACTACGTCGGCATCGCCGTGACCTATGCCGGCGTGGCGGTCAACCCACTGGCCCTGCGGATCCGCACCGAGCGGTTCAAGACGCTGGTGATCCTCGACGAGGTCCACCACGCCGGTGACGCGCTCTCGTGGGGGGAGGGGGTGCTGGAGGCGTTCGGACCGGCCACCCGTCGGCTGGCACTGACCGGCACGCCGTTCCGCTCCGACGTCAACCCGATCCCGTTCGTCACCTATGCGCCGGGGCCCGACGGCATCCCGCGGTCGGTGTCGGACTACACCTACGGCTACGGCGAGGCGCTGGCCGACCAGGTCGTGCGTCCGGTGATGTTCCTGGCCTACTCCGGCGAGATGCAGTGGCGCACCCGCGCCGGCGACGAGGTGGCCGCTCGGCTGGGCGAGCCGCTGACCAAGGATCTCCACGCGCAGGCGCTGCGGACCGCGCTGGACCCGCAGGGGTCGTGGGTCCCCTCGGTCCTGCAGGCAGCCGACCGTCGGCTCTCCGAGGTGCGCCGGCACGTGCCCGACGCCGGCGGGCTGGTGATCGCCACCGATCAGGACTCCGCGCGGGCCTACGCCGCGCTGCTCAAGAAGATCTCGGGCGAGGCCGCCACCGTCGTCCTCTCCGACGAGAAGGGTGCCTCCCGCAAGATCGCCCGTTTCGCCGAGGGCGACTCGCGATGGATGGTCGCGGTCCGGATGGTCTCCGAGGGCGTCGACGTCCCGCGGCTGGCCGTCGGGGTCTACGCCACCACGACCGCGACCCCGCTGTTCTTCGCCCAGGCCGTCGGCCGCTTCGTCCGCGCCCGGCGCCGCGGCGAGAGCGCCTCGGTGTTCCTGCCGTCGGTGACGACGCTGCTGTCCTTCGCCGCCGACATGGAGGTCGAGCGCGACCACGCGCTGGGCAGGCGGGTCGCCGACGAGGACGACCTCTTCGCCGCCGAGCAGGAGATGCTCGCCCGCGCCGAGGCCGGCGACCCCGGCCTCGAGGACGAGCGACTCGCGTTCGAGGCGCTCGGCTCGCACGCGACCTTCGACCACGTGCTCTACGACGGCGCCGCCTTCGGTCACGAGGGGGAGGTGCACGTCGGGTCCGACGAGGAGATGGAGTTCCTCGGCATCCCGGGGCTGCTCGAGCCGGAGCAGGTGCGCGAGCTGCTCAGTCATCGACAGCGCGCTCGCCGCCACGAGGACGTGGTCGCTCGAGAGGCCGACGCGCTGACCGAGGTCGCGACCCACGAGCACCTCGCGGTGCTGCGCCGGGAGCTCAACGGGCTGGTCGCCGCCTGGCACCACCGCACCGGCCAGCCGCACGGCGTCACCCACGCGGCGTTGCGCAAGGAGTGCGGCGGCCCGCCCGCGGCCGTGGCCAACGCCGCCCAGCTCACGGCGCGGATCGACCGGGTCCGCGAGTGGGCGGCCCGCAAGTCATCCTGAGAGCCGGCGAGCCTCCGGCGTCGCCGGACCGGCCGCTTCCTGCGGACCACGATCATCGCGATGCCCAGCAGCGCGGCTGCGCCGGCGTGCGTCGTTGTCCGGCAAGCCGCGGACTCGGGCAGGATGGCGGCCATGCCGAGCTACGTCGCCTTCCTGCGCGCCATCAACCTGGGCGCCAAGCGGACGTTCCCGAAGGACGCCGTGCTCGCGGCCGCCGAGGCGACCGGGTGCCGCGATGTGGAGAGCTACCTCAACACCGGAAACGTCCGGGTCACCAGCGGCAGGCGGACCCGGCGCTCGCTCGAGGAGGCGCTGGAGAAGGCCTTCCAGGCCGACCGCGGCTTCGAGGTGCCGACGATCGCGTTCACCCCCGACGAGCTCACCACCATCCTCGCCGACGCCGACGAGCTCGCCTCGCGGGTGCCGGTCGCCAGGCAGTACGTCTCGCTGCTCAAGGAGCCCGCGCCCGCGGAGGCCGCCCTCGCCCTCGAGGCGCACCAGGCGGCGGGGGAGCACGCCTGGGTCCGGGACCGCGCGGTGCACATCGTGCTGGAGCATCACGACGGCTATCACCAGGCGACGACGACCAACGCGCTGGTCGAGAAGCGTCTGGGCGTGGCGACCAACCGCAACCTCAACGTCGTCCGCGAGGTCGTCGCCCGCTGGTGCTGAGCGCCGCCTGGGTCGGGGGTTCTGCCGAGACCGGCACGGGGGCGTGACAGCATCGGGGCATGAGCCAGATGCCGGCGGGCTGGTACCCCGACCCGATGTCCACCGGCACCAGCGTGGTGCGCTACTGGGACGGCACCCGCTGGACCCAGCACGTCCAGGCGGCCCCCGACGCGACGCCGGAGGCAGGTCCGGAGCCCGGTGCCGCCGCCCAGGCCGAGCAGCAGCCCGCGTCACCTCCCGCCCCCAGCGAGCCGCCACCCGCGAGCTATCCCTTCGGCACCAACCCCGGCGCCGCGCCGCCGACGCCGCCCACGCCGCCCACGCCGTACGGCCAGGCTCCCTCGGGCCAACAGCCCTACGGCCAGGCGCCGTACGGTCAGCAGCCCTACGGCCAGGCTCCCTCGGGCCAACAGCCCTACGGCCAGGCTCCCTCGGGCCAACAGCCCTACGGCCAGGCGCCCTACGCGAGTCAGCAGCCGCCCGCGGGGTACCCGCCCACGGCCTACCCCGGCGGGGGCTACCCGGGAGGGGGCTACCCGGGGGCTCCGCAGCCGGGCATGCCCTACGGAGCGCCCTACGGCGCAGGCTGGGCGAACCCTCGCGACGTCACGCCCGACGGTGAGCGGCTGGCCGGCTGGTGGTCGCGCTTCGCGGCGGTCCTGATCGACGGCCTCCTCACCGGCCTGCTGACCGCCCTGGTCGGGTGGCGGTGGACGTCGGAGATCGTCAGCACCTACGGCGAGTTCATCCAAGAGAGCTTCGACGCGGCGCAGGCCGGTCAGCCGGCCCCCGACAGCTTCGCGCTCGGGGCCGACCTGGCGCCCCAGATCATGGCGCTCAGCCTGGTCGGCATCGTCATCACCGCGGCCTACCACTGCGGGTTCCTGCGCTGGAAGGCCGCGACCCCCGGCAAGCTGGTGATGCGGCTGCGGGTGCGGTTGCGTGACCGGCCCGGACCGTTGTCGTGGAGCACCATCCTGACGCGGTGGGCGATGCGCTTCCTGGGCTCGCTGCTGGGCGTGGTGCCGCTGGTCGGGGTGGTGGCCTGGCTCTACACGCTCGCCGACGGCCTGTGGCCGGTGTGGGACCCGCATCGCCAGGCACTGCACGACAAGGTCGCCAAGACCAACGTCGTCCGCACCCGCTGAGCAGGTCGGGCAGGGCGGCGGACGCCCTCAGCCGATCGCGACGCCGGCCTCGGTCATCTCGGCGAGCGCGGCCGAGGTGGTCTCAGGAGCCACGCCGGCGCACAGCCGGGTCAGCAGCCGGGTCGCGAAACCCTCGCGCGCCGCATCGAGCGCGGTGGCGCGGACGCAGTGGTCGGTCGCGAGCCCGCAGACGTCGACCTCGGTGACCTCGTGGGTGCGCAGCCACGCGGCCAGCCCGGTGCCGGCAGTGCTCGCGCCCCTCGAAGCCGGAGTACGCCGCCTCGTGGTCGCCCTTGAGGAAGATCGCGTCGAAGGGCTGCGGGTCGAGGTTGGGGTGGAACGCCTCGCCGTCCGTGCCGACGCGGCAGTGCACCGGCCAGGAGTCGACGAAGTCGGGCTCGCGCGACCAGTGGACGCCCGGGTCGATGTGGTGGTCCTTGGTCGCCACCACGTGGTCGTACGCCGGGGCGTCGTCGCCGCCGGCCGACCAGGCGTGCAGCAGCGTGCCGACGTCGTGGGCGACCTGCGCGCCCCCCGTGACCGGCAGTGAGCCGCCCTCGCAGAAGTCGTTCTGGACGTCGACGACGATCAGGGCCCGCTTCATGGTCACGACACTACGCCCGGGGGCCGGTGTCGAGACGGGCGCTGCGCGCCGTCCTCACCCTGGGGAGCCGAGGTGGATCGTGTCGATGACCGGCTCGCCCTTCGACAGCTGCCGCGCGGCGACCGGAAGCTCCTCGCGGGCAGCCAGGTGCCGCGCCCGGGCGGCCTCGAGAGGCTCGCGCCCGACGACCGCGCCGCCGCGCACCAGCTCCACCAGCAGGGGCCGGTCGTCGCCGTCGTCGACCGGCGGCTCGCCGATCCCGATCACCTCGGCCTCGGCGACGCCGGCGGCGGTGCGACGACGCAGCGCGAACTTCCGGCCGCCGATGCTGATCTTGTCCTTCGACTGCTTCGCGACCGGCTCCATCGACCCGTCGACGCCCTCGCGCGCGACCAGCTTGTAGACGAACCCGCACGTCGGGTGCCCGGACCCGGTGACCAGCTGGGTCCCCACGCCGTAGCCGTCCACCGGTGCCGCCCGAAGACCAGCGATGGCGAACTCGTCGAGGTCGCTGGTGACCAGGATGCGGGTGCCGGTCGCGCCCAGCGTGTCGAGCTGCTGCCGGACGCGTACGGCGAGGACGCCGAGGTCGCCGGAGTCCAGCCGCACCGCCCCCAGCTCGGGCCCGGCGACCTCGACCGCGAGGCGCACCGCCTCCACGACGTCGTAGGTGTCCACCAGCAGTGTCGTGCCGCGCCCGAGGGAGGTCACCTGTGCACGAAAGGCGTCCTCCTCGCTGTCGTGGAGCAGCGTGAAGGAGTGGGCGCTGGTGCCGGCCGTCGGGACGGCGTACCGTGCGCGCGCGGCGAGGTTGGAGGTGGAGGCGAACCCGCAGACGTACGCCGCCCGCGCGGCCGCCACAGCCGCCTCCTCGTGGGTGCGTCGCGAGCCCATCTCGATGCAGGGTCGCCCTGCCGCCGCCGTCGTCATCCGAGACGCGGCCGACGCGATCGCCGAGTCGTGGTTGTAGATGGACAGCAGCAGCGTCTCGAGCAGCACCGCCTCGGCGAAGGTGCCCTCGACGATGACGAGCGGTGAGTAGGGGAGGTAGACCTCGCCCTCGGCGTAGCCCCAGATGTCGCCGCCGAAGCGGAAGTCGGCCAGCCAGGCCAGCGTCGGCTCGTCGACGACCTCCCCCTGGCGCAGCACCGAGAGCACCTGGTCGTCGAAACGGAACCGCTCGATGGCGTCCAGCGCCCGGCCGACGCCGGCCACGACGCCGTAGCGCCGACCCTCCGGCAGCCGGCGCGGGAACAGCTCGAAGACCGAGCGGCGGTGGGCCGTGCCGGCGGCCAGTGCGGCCTGCAGCATGGTCAGCTCGTAGTGGTCGGTCAGCAGCGCCGTCGATCCGTTCGTGGTCACCGGCCCAGGCTAGGACGTGTGCCACCATGGGGTGATGTCCACCGCCAGCCCCGTCGAGGTCGACCCGACCCTGGACCAGGAGCTGCACCCGGACCAGATCGTCGTCCTGGACAAGCCCTGGGTGACCATCGTGTGGAACGACCCGGTCAACCTGATGAGCTATGTGGCCTTCGTGTTCCAGAAGTACTTCGGCTACGACAAGGCCAAGGCCGAGAAGCTGATGCTCGAGGTGCATCACGACGGCAAGTCGGTGGTCAGCGCCGGCAGCCGCGAGGAGATGGAGCGCGACGTGCAGGCGATGCACGAGTACGGACTGTGGGCGACGTTGGAGCGCACCGAGTGAGCGGATTCGCGCACCACGTGGTGAGCGGCCGGGTGATCGCGACCTTCACCGGGTTCGAGGCCGACCTGCTGCGCTCGCTGGCCTCCCAGCTGGTCGAGCTGCTCCGCAACGAGCGCGCGGTGGTCGCCGACGTCGGCGACCCGCTGGAGGCGATGCTCGACTTCTCGGGGCCGACCACCGAGCCCGAGGACCCGGTGCTGCGGCGGCTCTTCCCCACGGCGTACCCCGACGACGAGGAGGCGGCCGCGGAGTTCCGCCGCTTCACCGAGGGCACGCTCCGCGACGGCAAGGCCTCGGCCGCGTCGGCGATCATCGACAGCCTCGAGGAGGCCGGCCTGCCGGCCACCCTCGAGGAGGGCGGCCTGATGATCGACGTCGAGCTGTCGCCGGGCGAGGCCGAGACCTGGCTGCGCTCGCTCACCGACGTCCGGCTGGCGCTGGCCACCCGGCTCGGCGTCGAGGAGGACGACGAGGACTACTGGATCTCGCTTCCCGACGACGACCCGCGCGCCCAGGCGCACGACATCTACGACTGGGTGGGCTATCTCCAGGAGACGCTGGTCGCCGCGCTGTCGGAGTGAGTTGCCGAACGTTGACGTGGGGAGGATGGGTCCCCGAAACCTGGTCTCGAGGGGAGCTCGATCCCCGTGTCCGACGGGCGTGTGCTCATCGAACGGGGGAGTAGGCGTCGAGTTGTGTGCGAGCGCGGGAGGTGCTCCTCGGCTTCGTGGACGGTGTCAACATCCGCGATCCCGATTGGCACGAGCTCTCGATGTGGTGTCAGCCTCATGGGCCTTCGGAAACGGTGCATGTGTTGCCTCGCCGCGGTGACCAGTAGACATCCGAGCCGTCGGTGGCGGTCAGCGCGACGGACCCCGCGCGCTGCCCGCGCCGACGGCCAGCCGCACGACCCGCATGCTGGGCCCTCCCACGGGAGCCCACCCCCATCGCCGTACTCTTGTCTGTCGTGCTGAGGTTGGACCGGGAGACGTACGACGCGATCGTGGCCCACGCACGCCGTGACCACCCCGACGAGGCCTGTGGCGTGGTGGCGGGGCCGGAGGGGAGCGACACCCCGACCCGGTTCGTGCCGATGGTCAACGCCGCGGGCAGCCCGACCTTCTACGAGTTCGACTCCACCGAGCTGTTCCAGCTCTACAAGGAGATGGACGACCGCGACGAGGAGCCGGTGGTGATCTACCACTCACACACCGCGACCGAGGCCTACCCCAGCCGCACCGACATCAACCTCGCGCAGGAGCCCGGCGCTCACTACGTGCTGGTCAGCACACGAGAAGGTGGGAATAACGACGGACCGGTGGAGTTTCGGTCCTACAGGATCGTCGACGGCGAGGTGACCGAGGAAGAGGTCACCGTCGTCGACGAGATCGAGCAGATCGAGCACGCAGACAGGAGCACCACCTGATGGCCATCGAGGTCCGGATCCCGACCATCCTCCGCACGTACACCGGGGGGGAGAAGGCCGTGACGGCCCAGGGCGACAGCCTCGCTGCGCTGATCGAGGACCTGGAGGCCAACCACCCCGGCATCCGTGAGCGTCTCCTCGACGGCGAGGACCTGCGGCGCTTCGTCAACATCTACATCAACGACGAGGACGTGCGCTTCCTCGGCGGCCTCCAGGCCACGCTCAGCGACGGCGACCAGGTCGTCGTCCTGCCCGCCGTCGCCGGCGGCTGAGCGCGCCCCGCGCGGAGGACACCTCGTGGCTCGGTTCGACAACCTGCTGGACTCCGTGGGCGGCACCCCGCTCGTGGGGCTGCCCAGCCTGTCGCCGAGCCCCGACGTCCGCCTCTGGGCCAAGCTCGAGGACCGCAGCCCCACCGGATCGGTGAAGGATCGGGCGGCGCTGTCGATGCTCGAGCACGCCGAGAAGGAGGGGCGGCTGCGGCCCGGCTGCACCCTGCTCGAGCCGACCTCCGGCAACACCGGCATCAGCCTCGCCATGGCGGCCAAGCTCAAGGGCTACCGGATGGTCTGCGTGATGCCGGAGAACACCTCCGAGGAGCGTCGCCAGCTGCTGCGCATGTGGGGCGCCGAGATCGTCTCCTCACCGGCCGCCGGCGGCTCCAACGAGGCCGTCCGCGTCGCCAAGCTGATCGCCGAGGAGCACCCCGACTGGGTGATGCTCTACCAGTACGGCAACCAGGCCAACTCGCTGGCTCACTACCACGGCACCGGCCCTGAGCTGCTGGCCGACCTTCCCTCGATCACCCACTTCGTCGCCGGCCTCGGCACCACCGGCACCCTGATGGGCACCTCCCGCTTCTTCCGCGAGCACAAGCCCGAGGTGCGGATCGTGGCCGCCGAGCCGCGCTACGGCGAGCTGGTCTACGGCCTGCGCAACCTCGACGAGGGCTTCGTGCCGGAGCTCTACGACGCATCGTTGATCGACTCGCGGTTCTCCGTCGGGCCGCGTGACGCGCTCCGCCGGGTGCGCGAGCTGCTCGAGCTCGAGGGCATCTTCGCCGGCATCTCGACCGGCGCGATCCTGCACGCCGCGCTCGGTCAGGCCGCCAAGGCGGTCAAGGCGGGGGAGAGCGCCGACATCGCGTTCATCGTGTGCGATGGTGGCTGGAAGTACCTCTCCACCGGCGCCTACGAAGGCACCATCGACGAGGCCGAGGACAAGCTGGAGGGCCAGCTGTGGGCCTGAGGGTGGCTCGTCGTCTCCCTGGCGGTCGCGGCTGCGAGCCTGCTGCCCGCTCCCGCGCTCGCGGCCGAGCCCATCGTCAACACCGAGGCGCCGGTGATCTCCGGGGAGGCGACCTTCGGCGTCGTGCTCCAGACCAGCAAGGGCACCTGGACGCCCGACGGCCTGGCGCTGACCTACTTCTGGGCCCGTGACGGCGTGCCGATTACGGGGGCCACGACGCGGTGGCACCGCGCTCACCTCGACGACCTCGGCCGCACCCTGACGGTCACGGTCGCGGCCACCGACGCCGACGGCGCCTCGGTCGTCGGTGACCACCGCGCCGACCGACCCCGTGCGGCGTGCCCGCTTCGTGCTCGAGACGCCGCCGGCGATCTCCGGGGTCACCCGCTACACCCGCCTGCTGCAGGCCTCTGCCGGCGGCTGGTTGAAGAAGCCGGCCACTGTGCGCTACCAGTGGCTCCGCGCGGGCAAGAAGGTCAAGGGCGCCACGAAGCCGGCGTACCGCCTGGGCGTGAAGGACGTCGGACGCAAGGTCAAGGTCCAGGTGACGGTCCGCCGCCCCGGCTACGTCAAGAAGACCGTCGCCTCGGCGGCCACCCGCAAGGTCCGGCACCTGGTGCCGGTGAAGCGCAAGGTGACCTACTCCGTGGTGACCCGCGGCAGGATCACCGCCGACCTGGCCGAGTTCAAGCGCCAGGTGCAGCAGACCTACGACGACCCGCGCGGCTGGCGGGCCGCGGGCGTGGACGTCCGCCGGGTCCGCAAGGGTGGCACGTTCACCGTCGTGCTGGCCCAGGCGCGCACCGTGCCGTCGTTCTCACCGGCGTGCAGCGCACAGTGGAGCTGTCGGGTGGGTCGCTACGTCATCATCAACCAGCTCCGCTGGCTGAAGGCCACCCCGTCGTGGAACAGCCGCCACCTGCCGCGCCGCGGCTACCGCCACATGGTCGTCGATCACGAGACCGGACACTGGCTTGGCCACGGGCACCTCGGCTGCCCCGGCAAGGGCCGCCTGGCGCCGGTGATGATGCAGCAGTCCAAGGACCTCGCCGGCTGCCGGCACAACCCGTGGCCGCTGAAGTCCGAGCGGTGGTTCCGCGCCGGCCGGACGGTGGTCGGAGGCTCGGCGCTCGGCCGTCCCGCGGATCGAGAGGCATCGCCCTGGCCTCTGTCGCCCTGGGCGGTGGCGGGTTAGGGTGACCGCGACCCATCGACACGGCCCCCGACGGAGCATCTGTGGCCAAGAACCATCGCGACGTCGTCGTCTTCAGCGGTAGCGCTCACCGACCGCTCGCCGAGGCGATCTGCGACGACCTGGGTGTCCCGCTACGCTCGGTCGAGATCAGCCGGTTCAGCAACGACTGCCTCCAGGTACAGCTGCAGGCCAACTGCCGGCAGCGCGACGTCTACATCGTGCAGCCGCTGGTGCCGCCGACGCAGGAGCACCTGATGGAGCTGCTGCTGATGGTGGACGCGGCGCGCGGAGCCTCCGCCGCGCAGATCACCGCCGTGATCCCGCACTACGCCTACGCCCGGTCCGACAAGAAGGACGCCTCGCGGATCTCGCTGGGCGGCCGCCTCGTGGCCGACCTGCATCGCCGCCGCCGGCGTCCACCGGCTGCTGACGATGACGCTCCACTCGCCGCAGGTGCACGGCTTCTTCTCGGTGCCGGTCGACCAGCTGACCGCGCTCGGGGTCCTGGCCGACCACTTCCTCGACCAGGACCTCTCCGATGCGATCGTCGTCTCTCCCGACCTCGGCAACGCCAAGACGGCCACCCAGTTCTCCCGGCTGCTCGGACTCCAGGTGGCAGCCGGCAACAAGCGCCGGCTCGCCGACGACCGGGTCGTGATCGACTCGATCGTCGGCGACGTGCACGGCAAGCGCGCGATCGTCCTCGACGACGAGATCGCCACCGGCGGCTCGATCGTGGAGCTGCTCGACCGGCTGGCCGACGAGGGCTGTACGTCGGCGGCCGTCGCCTGCACCCACGGGCTGTTCGTCGGCAAGGCCGTCGACCGGCTGCCGGCAGCACCCGATGATCTCCGAGGTGGTCACCACCGACACCGTCCCGCCGCCGCGCGACTGGCCCGAGCTGCAGGTGCTGTCGGTGGCCGGGCTCTTCGCCGAGACGATCGCCCGGGTCCACGCCGGCAAGTCGGTCAGCAGCCTCTTCGACGGCGTCGACCCCGCCTTCGGGCCTCCGCAGCCGAAGCTGTTCGGCTGAGTTGTCGGGGTGGCGGTCACACGATTCACTGGTTCTCCTGTGAATCCGGCACTTCTCCAGCCCTGCACGGGGGTAGAAGTGTCAGATTCACTGGATAACCAGTGAATCCACCCAGCCGCCAACGTGCGCCGCGTCACGGTGCGCGGCGCTGATGCTGGCCCTACGCTGGGGTCGCGATGTCCCATGTCGACCTGACTGCGCCGGTGAGCCCGGCGGCGACGCCCGGCCCGGGGGCGCCGATCGGCATCTTCGACTCCGGGTTCGGCGGCCTGACGGTGGCCCGCTCGGTGATCGACCAGCTGCCGCACGAGTCGATCGTCTACCTCGGGGACACCGCCCGGCAGCCCTACGGCCCCAAGCCCATCAGCGAGGTCCGCGAATACGCGCTGGAGTGCCTCGACCACCTCGTCGCCCGCGGCGTCAAGGCGCTGGTGATCGCATGCAACTCCGCCAGTGCCGCGATGCTGCGCGACGCCCGCGAGCGCTACGACGTGCCGGTGGTCGAGGTGATCCTGCCGGCCACCCGGCGGGCGGTCGCCGCGACCCACTCCGGCCGGATCGGCGTCATCGGGACCCGCGCCACGGTCGAGTCGCAGGCCTACGACGACGCCTTCGCCGCCGCGCCGCACGTCGACCTGCACACGCGCGCCTGTCCGCGGTTCGTGGACTTCGTCGAGCAGGGCATCACCGGCGGCGACGAGCTGCTCGACGTCGCGCACGACTACCTCGACCCGCTGGTGGCGGCCGGCGTCGACACGCTCGTCCTCGGCTGCACGCACTACCCTCTGCTCACCGGGGTGATCTCCTACGTCATGGGCGAGGAGGTGACGTTGGTGTCCTCGGCCGAAGAGAGCGCCAAGGACGTCTACCGACTGCTCGCCACCACCGGGCTGATGCGCGACGGCGGCGAGCCGGACTACACCTTCCTGACCACTGGCTCGCCCGACGAGTTCGAGACGGTGGGCCGCCGCTTCCTCGGGCCCGAGCTGCACGCCGCGTCCCAGTTCGCCGGAGGGGTGCGATGAGGCTCACCGTGGTCGGCTCCTCCGGCTCCTACCCCGGGCCGGACTCGCCGTCCAGCTGCTACCTCCTCGAGGCCGAGGCGGAGGGCCGGGTGTGGCGCGTGCTGCTCGATCTCGGCAACGGGTCCCTCGGCGCGCTGCACCAGTACGCCGACCCGCTGCGGATCGACGCGGTGTTCCTCAGCCACCTGCACGCCGACCACTGCCTCGACCTGTGCGGCTACTACGTCATGCGCAAGTACCACCCGCGCGGCGAGCAGCCGCGGATCCCGGTCTGGGGACCCGACCGGGGTAGCCGGCCGCATGGCTCGCGCCTACGACCTGCCCGAGGACCCGGGGATGAACGAGCAGTTCGACTTCCGTGAGTACGACGCCGTGCCGATCGAGCTAGGCCCGTTCACCGTCGAGCCGGTGGCCGTGGTGCATCCCGTGCCGGCGTACGCCCTGAGGGTGAGCGCCGACGGGCGCACGCTGACCTACTCCGGCGACACCGCGCCGTGCGAGGCGTTCGACCTCGCCGCCGCCGAGGCCGACCTGCTGCTCGCGGAGGCGTCGTTCCGGGTCGGCCACGACGACCCGCCCGACATCCATCTCAACGGACGCGACGTGGGCCGCACCGCCGCTGCCGCGGGAGTGGGCCGAGTGCTGCTCACCCACGTGCCGCCGTGGCACGACCCGCAGCGCGCGCTCGACGAGGCGCGCACGTCCTGGGAGGGCCCGCTCGACCTGGCCGTCCCGGGGATGGTCGTCGAGATCTGAGCCCGACGCCGTCCGTCGCGGAGCTCGCCCTGCGGGCGGAGGTCAAGGAGCGCCGCTGTCCGGACGGTCGGCGCCGACTCCTAGGATCGGGCCCATGACTGATGCGACTGCAGCGCGCGCCGATGGCCGGGCCGATGACGAGCTCCGCCCGATCCGCTTCACCCGCCACTGGCTCGACCACGCGGCCGGCTCGGTGCTCGTCGAGTTCGGCGGCACCCGGGTGCTCTGTGCGGCGTCGGCCAGCGTGGGGGTGCCGCGCTGGCGCAAGGGGTCGGGCCTGGGCTGGGTGACCGCGGAGTACGCCATGCTCCCCGCCGCCACCAACACCCGCTCCGACCGCGAGTCGGTGCGCGGGCGGATCGGCGGCCGCACCCACGAGATCTCACGGCTGGTCGGGCGCAGCCTGCGGGCGGTCATCGACTACGCCGCCCTCGGTGAGAACACCATCGTCCTCGACTGCGACGTGCTCCAGGCCGACGGCGGCACCCGCACCGCTGCGATCACCGGGGCCTACGTCGCGCTGGCGGACGCCGTCGCCCACCTCCGGGCCTCGGGTTCGCTCACCGGCGAGCCGCTCACCGGCTCCGTGGCCGCCGTGAGCGTCGGCATCATCGACGGGGTGCCCCGGCTCGACCTGCCCTACGAGGAGGACGTCCGCGCCGAGACCGACATGAACGTCGTGATGACCGGCGCCGGCTCCTTCGTCGAGGTGCAGGGCACCGCCGAGGGCGCCGCGTTCGACCGGTCCGAGCTCGACGCGCTGCTCGGTCTGGCCGAGAAGGGCTGCGCCGACCTCACCCTGATGCAGCGCGAGGCGCTGGCCGGGTGAGCGTGGCTGGGCCTGGGGGGAGTGCGGTGAGCGAGATCTTCCTGGCGTCGCGCAACGCCAAGAAGATCGCGGAGATGGAGCGGATCCTCGCCGCCCACGCGCCGGACGTGCGGATCCTCGGCCTCGACGACGTGCCGGCCTACGATGAGCCGGTCGAGGACCAGCCCACCTTCGCCGGCAACGCGCTGCTCAAGGCGCGGGCGGGCCTGGCCGCGACCGGGCTGCCGTCGGTGGCCGACGACAGCGGGCTCTGCGTCGAGGCGCTCAACGGCATGCCGGGCGTGCTGTCGGCCCGCTGGGCCGGCCCGCCCAAGTCCGACCTGCGCAACAACGAGCTGCTGCTGGCCCAGCTGGCCGACGTGCCCGACGAGCGACGCGGCGCTCGGTTCGAGTGCGCCGTGGCCTTCGTCCATCCCGACGGCACCGAGCTGGTGGAGACCGGCCAGATGGCCGGCCGGGTGATCCGCGAGATGCGGGGGAGCGGCGGCTTCGGCTACGACGTGCTCTTCGTCGCCGCGGAGTGGGACGAGTCTGGGCTCACGACCGCCGAGCTCAGCGTCGACGACAAGGACGCGATCTCCCACCGCGGTCGTGCGCTGCGCAGGGTCGGGCCGCGGATCGGCGCCCTGCTCGCCGGCTGACCCTCGTGGGTCGGACCCTGCTAGCGATACTCCGGGTTCGGGTGGTCGGTCTGGCTCAGGTCCCAGTTGCTGGTGACGTTGCCGTGGGCCGGGATGCCGCCGGCGTCCTTGAGTCGGCGGGCCGTGTGCAGCATGTTCCAGGCCGCGAAGACCGTGTTGCGTGTCGTCCAGTGGTTCTGCGCGCCGCGGTTGTCGTCGAGGTAGGACGGCCCCGGCCCGGCCTCTCCGTTCCAGTAGGCGTCGGCCTGCGGCGGGATGGTGAACCCGATGTGTGACAGCGCGTAGAGCAGCTGCGCCGCGCAGTGCTTGCCGCCGTCCTCGTTGCCGGTGACGATCACGCCGCCCACCTTGCCGTAGTACGACCACTGGTCGTCGGCGTTGAGCTCGCCGGACCAGCCGTAGAGCCGCTCCACGATCAGCCGGGTCGGGGAGGACTGGTCGCCGAGCCAGATCGGCGTGCACAGCACCACGATGTCGGCGGGCTCGATCAGCGAGTGGTAGAGGTCGGGGAAGTCGTCGCGCTCCCACCCGTGCTCGCGCATGTCGGGGTAGACCCCCGGCGGGATCACGTGGTCGACGGTGCGGAGGTCGTCGACCTGCGCCCCCACGCCCTCGAGGACGTGACGGCTGACCGCGATCAGCCCGTCGGTGTGGCTGGTCTCGGGCGAGCGCTTGAGGGTGCCGTTGACGTAGACCGCACGCAGGTCGGCGTAGTGGGTCGTGGAGGCCGCGATCTCGGCGTCGATGAACGCCTGGACGGAGTCGGGAAGCATCCGCCCACGCTAGACCTCCGGGGGTGCGCCCGGCGAGAGTCGAACTCGCACTGGCCAGGACCTAAACCTGGTGCCTCTGCCAATTGGGCTACGGGCGCGGCGCGGCTCAGGCTAGCCCGAGGTCCTTGCGCAGCTTGGCCACGTGGCCGGTGGCCTTCACGTTGTACTGCGCGACCTCGATCGCGCCGTCCTCGTCGACGACGAAGGTGGAGCGGATGACCCCCTGCACGAGCTTGCCGTAGAGCTTCTTCTCGCCGAAGGCGGCGTACGCCCTCATCACGGCCTTGTCGGGGTCGGACAGCAGCGTGATCGTGAGCCCGTCGCGCTCGCGGAACTTCGCCAGCTTCTCGGGCTTGTCCGGCGAGATGCCGAGCACCTCGAACCCCTGGGCGCGCAGCGAGTCGAGGGAGTCGCTGAAGTCGCATGCCTGCTTGGTGCAGCCCGCGGTCATCGCCGCCGGGTAGAAGTAGACGATCACCTTGCGCCCGCGCAGCGCCGAGAGCGTGATCTGGCCGCCCGCGTCGTCGGCGAGGGTGAAGTCGGGGGCGGCGTCGCCTGCGGACAGGCGGTGGGGCTCGGGCATCGGGTCTCCTGCGGCAGTCGGTCTATTGCACACGGTTTGCAACAACGTAGAGTGGGCACGGAGTGCCCGACCAATCTACCGACGCGAGGAGGCCCGCCGTGCACGTGCCCGACGGCTTCCTCGACGCCCCGACGTCGCTGGCGACCGCAGCGGTCGCGGTCACGGGTGTCGCTGTGGCGCTGCGCGGAGCCCGTCGCGAGCTCGACGACCGCACCGCCCCGATGGCCGGCCTGGTCGCCGCCTTCGTCTTCGCGGCACAGATGGTCAACTTCCCCGTCGGCGCCGGCACCAGCGGGCACCTGATCGGCGGAGCGCTCGCGGCGGTCCTGGTCGGCCCGTGGACCGCGGTGCTCAGCCTCACGGTGGTGCTGCTGGTGCAGGGCCTGCTGATGGCAGACGGCGGCCTCACCGCGCTCGGCACCAACATCACGCTGATGGGGCTGGTCGCCGTCGGCACCGGCTGGCTCGCCTTCCGGCTGGCCCGCGCCGTGCTTCCCTCGCGTCCGGCTGCCGTGGCTCCCGCCGCGGCGTTCGGCGCGTTCCTCAGCGTGCCGGTCGCGGCGGCCGTCTTCGCCGGGCTGTTCGCGGTCGGTGGCACCGCGCCGGTCTCCGCGTCGGCGGTGCTCGCCGCGATGGTGTCGTGGCACGTCGTGATCGGCCTCGGCGAGGCAGCCATCACCGCCCTGGTGGTGGCCAGCGTGGTCCGGGTCCGGCCCGACCTGGTCTACGGCGCCCGCCCGTTGCTGACGCAGCGTCGGCTCGAGGTGCGCGGGCCGGCCGCCCCATGACGAGCCGTCGCTGGTGGGCCGCCGGGCTCCTGGTCGCGCTGCTGCTGGCCGGCGTCGGCAGCTCCTATGCCAGCAGCCACCCCGATGGCCTCGAGCGCGTCGCGTCTTCCCTCGGCTTCGGCGACACCGAGCGGTCCTCGGTCACCTCTGACGGCCCGCTGGCCGACTACCAGACCACGGGCGTGTCCGACGCCCGGGTGAGCGGGAGCCTCGCCGGCGTGATCGGCACCGTCGTGGTGCTCGCGCTCGGCGGCGGGCTCTTCTGGCTGGTCCGTTCGCGGCCGAGGCAGGAGGACTAGCGGTGGGCGCCGGCCACGGGCACCGGCTGCACTACCACGCGCACAGCCCGCTGCACCGCGCGCCGGCCCACCTCAAGGTGGCCGGGCTGCTGGCCTTCATGATCGTCGTGGTCGCCACCCCGCGGACGGCGTACCTCGCCTTCGCCGGGTACGCCGTCGCGCTGCTGTCGCTGGTCGCGGTCTCACGGGTGCCCCCGCTGTACCTCGCCAAGCGCATGGTCGTCGAGGTGCCTTTCGCGCTGTTCGCGGTGATGGTGCCGTTCGTGGCCGCCGGCCCGCGGGTCGAGGTCCTCGGGCTCACGGTCTCAGAGCCCGGCCTCGTGGCGGGCGGAGCGTTGCTGGCCAAGGCGACGCTGGGAGTGGTGGCCTCCCTGCTGTTGGCCGCCACGACCGAGGCCGACCAGCTGCTCCAGGGCCTGCAGCGGCTGCGCCTGCCCCACCAGCTGGTGCAGATCATGGGTTTCATGGTGCGCTACCTCGATGTCGTGTCCGGCGAGCTCGGCCGCACCCTGACCGCGATGCGGTCGCGAGGGGCCGACCCGCGGTCGCCGCGGCACTGGCCGGCACTCGGCAGGGCGCTGGGCTCCCTGTTCATCCGCTCCTACGAGCGGGGTGAGCGGGTCCACCTGGCGATGCTGTCGCGCGGCTACACCGGGCGGCTGCCCGACCTCGGCCGACCGGCGCACCACCATGAGCCGCTGCCCGACGCCGCGGACGTGGTGACCCGGTGAGCCCCGTCCTCGACGTGCGCGGGCTCGCCTACGCCTACCCCGACGGGCACCAGGCCCTCTTCGGCGTCGACCTCCACGTCCACCAGGGAGAGCGGGTCGCCCTGCTCGGCCCCAACGGCGCCGGCAAGACCACGCTGGTGCTCCACCTCAACGGCATCCTGACTGCCGGTGCCGGGTCGGTCACCGTGAGCGGGCTCCCCGTCGAGAAGCAGCACCTGCAGGAGATCCGCCGTCGGGTCGGCATCGTCTTCCAGGACCCCGACGACCAGCTCTTCCTGGGCAGCGTCCGCCAGGACGTGGCCTTCGGCCCGGCCAACGTGGGCCTGCGCGGTGCCGAGCTCGAGCGCCGGGTGATGACCGCCCTGGAGCAGGTCGGCATGGCCGAGTACGCCGACCGCCCCCCGCACCACCTCTCGTTCGGGCAGCGGCGCCGCGTCGCCGTGGCGACCGTGCTGGTCATGGAGCCGGAGATCCTGGTGCTCGACGAGCCGTCGTCCAACCTCGACCCTGCCTCGCGACGCGAGCTCGCCGACATCCTGCGCTCCCTCGACGTGACGGTGCTGATGGTCACTCACGACCTGCCCTATGCGCTCGAGCTCTGCCCGCGCTCGGTGGTCCTGTCCGACGGCACGATCGTGGCCGACGGGCTCACGCTGGACGTCCTCACCGACGCCGAGCTGATGGCTGCCCACCGGTTGGAGCTGCCCTTCGGCTTCGACCCTCGCACGGTTGGTAACCTTCCCTCGTGACCACGGATCTCTCCTCGCTCGAGTCCGACATCGAGGCGACTCGCGAGCGCCTGGCTTCCACCATCGACCAGCTGGTCTACCGCGCCAGCCCCAAGACGGTGGTGGGACGGCAGCTGACGACGACGAAGGCCCACTTCGTCGACCCCGAGACCGGCGCTCCGCGCACCGACAACATCCTCAAGGTGGTCGGTGGCGCGGTCGGCGTCGTGATCGCCTTCGCCGTGATCCGCAAGCTCGTCCGGTGACGCTGGCGCCGCCCGTCGGCGTTGCCGCACCCGACCACCACCCCAGGACCAGCGTGGCCGACAAGACCCCGATCAAGATGATGTACGACCGTCTCCTGGTCGAGCTCGACCAGGAGGCCGGGGAGCGACGCTCCTCCGGCGGCATCGTCATCCCCGCGACCGCGGCGATGGGGGCCCGCCGCCTCTGCTGGTCGAAGGTCGTGGCCGTCGGCCCCAACGCCCGCTCGGTGGAGGCCGGCGACCGGGTGCTGTTCGACCCCGATGACAAGGCCGAGGTCGAGGTGAACGGCGAGCTCTACGTCGTGCTGCGCGAGCGTGACATCCACGCCGTGGCCGCCGACCGGCTCGGCGACTCGGCCACGGGTCTCTACCTCTGACCCGGGCGGCGTTTCCTCGGCTAGGGCTTGGCCTGCCAGAGCCACTGCCTGATGCCCTCGGCGCCGAAGACCAGCGCGCCGCCGCGGGTGAACATGCCGGCCTCGCCGAAGGTGTGCTCCTCGGGCAGCAGGATCGTCACCCGGTCGGTGCCGCCCACAGCTGCGTAGACCCACGCGCGATGGTAGCTGCGCAGCAGGAGGTGGTTGCCGTCCCGCGAGAAGTCGGCTCCGCTGAGCCCCGGCGGAGCGTCGGCCACCCGGGTCAGCGTGTTGACGGCGTCGGGGTCGAGCTTCTTCGGGGCGCGGTAGATCCCGGCGCCGTCCGGCGCCTTGGTCACGATGAAGAGGCGGCCCGTGCGTGGCCGGATCATCATGCTCTCGGCGTTGTGTGAGCCGTCGGGGTAGGCCAGCCGGTACGCCGTGTGGCCGAGCCTGCGGCCGCGGAGCCTGCGGGGCTCCTTGACGCGCACCACGTTGACCTCGTCGCGGTTGCCTCCGATGTCGCCGAACCACAGCGTGTGGCCCACTCCGCTCGCCATGTCCTCCCAGTCCTTCGCGGGAGCGCCGGGCACGTCGAAGACGGCGCGCATCCGGCAGCCGGTGCCGAGCGCGAAGAACTGTGGGCCGCCGCCGGAGTCGTTGTGCGCGAACATCACGGGTCGCGCGTACGTGCTGCGCGACATCCCGCTGTTCTCCTTCACGCGCGCGCTGCGGACCTTGCACAGCTTGTTCCACGTGTCCCAGGAAGGCGCCGCTGCGGGGGCGGGCGCCGCCACCAGCAGCCCGCCGACGAGGAGGGCCAGCGCGGTGCTCATCGCGCCGAGACGGCGGGTGCGCAGGCGTCGATCGAGGGGGGTGGGCCGGGTAGGCACGGCGCTCTCCTGGGCTACGGACGGAAGCGTCCAAACTAGCCGCGGCGGGCCGTGGGAGTCGAACCCGGCGGAGCCCGGAAGGCCCCTGTGCTCGCGTACACCCTGTCTGGACGTCGTGCAATAGCCCCAGATTTTCATTGACACCCCTCCGGGTGCTGAGGGATAACTCTTAGTTGGGGGGATGACCAAGGAGGCCATCTTCAGGCGAGGCCGACGTCGGGGCAGGCGGAGGGCTCGCGGTTCTCGGGACCGACACGTAGCAGGACTCATGGACTCGTGGGGGGCTCGTGAGCAGGGTACTAGTTGTCGACGACGAGAAGCGCGTCGTGGAGTTCATCAGTCGGTTCCTGGTGGCTGACGGGCACGAGGTGGCGTCGGCCTACGACGGAGCCGAGGCGCTCGACGTGCTCGACCGTGCCCCGGGCGTCGATCTGATGCTGCTCGACCTCTCGATGCCGCGTACCAACGGCATGGCGGTGCTCGGTGCGCTGTCCGGGCGGACCAGCGCACCGACGGTGATCGTGCTCTCAGCGGTCGAGGAAGTCGGCACGCGGGTGGCCGCGCTCGACAGGGGCGCGGCGGACTTCGTGTCCAAGCCGTTCCACGCGGCTGAGCTGATGGCGCGAGTGCGCCGCCACCTCGCCACCGCTGTCCCGCGCCCACGACAGGAGCCATCGGGTCGCTACCTGCGCGCCGGTGGAGTCTCCGTCGACCTCGACCGCCGCCGTGCCCGGCACGCCGATGCCGACGTGGCGCTCAGCGAGCGCGAGATGAGCCTGCTCTCCCACCTGATGCGCCGTCGCGGCTCGGTGTGCCGTCGCGACGAGCTTCTCCACGACGTCTGGGGGCTCGACTTCGACCCGGGCAGCAACGTCGTCGACGTGTGCATGCGGCGGCTGCGCACCAAGCTGGTGGACCCCCCGATCGAAACCGTGCGCGGGCTCGGCTACTGCTTCTACGGGGAGTGACGTGTCTCGAGGAGTTCTCGGCCGCTACCCACTCCTCGTCCTCTGGCTGACGTGCGCGGTCCTCGAGACCGTCTCCATGATCATGGCCCCCGGCTCGGAGACGGTCGCCTACCACCTGATCTGGATCGGGCTGGCGCTCGCCCACGACCGCGAGGTCTGGCCCTGGCGACTGACAGTGATCGCCGTGGTGGCGACCACGACCGTGACCGGTGCGGTGATGGTCTTCCGTGTCTGGCAGGGCGTGCTCCAGTGGGAGGAGACCACCGAGATCCCGCTGATGACCACGCTGCTGCTGCTGGTGCTGTGGAACAGCCGCCGGCGCCACGAGGCCATCCAGGCGCTCCGCCAGGTTCACGAGCGTGACCACCGTCGAGCCACGCTGCGGGTGCGGCTCAGCCGCCTGACGTCCCACGAGATGCGCACCCCTGCCACGATCGCGCAGGGCTTCACCGACCTGCTGCTTGCTCGGGAGACCGACGAGCAGAGCCGCCACGACCTCGAGGTCATCCACTCAGAGCTCCAGCGCCTGGTGCTGGCCAGCGACCGGCTGGTGCGGATGATGCGGATGCCCGAGCAGGACACCCAGCACGAGGTCGTCCTCTCCGAGCTCCTTGACGAGACCACCTCGCGATGGCACGTCGTGGCCGAGCGGCGATGGCTGGTCGAGGCCGACCCGGTGGCCATCACCTGCTCTCCCGACCGGGTCCGTGCCTGCCTCGACACGATGATCGAGAACGCCGTCCGCTACACCGACGAGGGCGACGTCGTCCGCGTGGTCGGGCGACGTTCCGGCGACCTGCTGCTGATCGGGGTCGCCGACTCCGGACGTGGCCTGGCCGCCGACACCGCGCAGGCGATCAACCTGACGCCCAACGACGCCGACCCCTACGAGTTCGATGCCAGCCACGGATCCGACCCGCTCAGCCGGACCGGCCTCGGCCTGCATCTGGTGCGGGAGGCTGCTGCCGCGCGTGGGGGCCGGGTGGTCGCCGGGCGGTCCGCCGACGGTGGGGCGCTCCTGCTGATGGTGGTTCCCGCCGTGGTGGTACCCGCCGCGGCTTCGCCGCGCCTGGCCGCGGGCGCCCTCTCCGCGAGCTGACGAGGGCCCTCGTCGCACCTGGCGGGCGTCTCCGCCCGGCAGGGCCTTCTCTCGGTGCCCAGCCTGCGGTGCCGGTGCGTTCCGGGCACATGGGCGAGCCCCGGATGAGGTGGCTCGCGCTTGATGATGGCTTGATGACAACGGCATGACAGCCCCGTCACGAACGGTCATCGAGGGGCTCCTCGGCCCCATGTTGGGACGCGTCGAACCTTGTTCCCGAGAAGGGTGACGTCGATGCGTGATGGGGCAGGCATGATGAAGGGCACGATCCAGGTGACCACCGGGCGGACCGGTCGAGGCCGGAGGCGTCGTCCGGGGCGGTGGTCCTGGTCAGCGCTGCTGGCTTTGGTGCTGGCGGCGGCGACCCTGGCCGGGCTGCCCGTCACCGCGGCCCACGCGGCGGCGACCAACGTGCTCACCCTGGACGTGCAGAGCGCGCGCACCGAGCCTCGCGCCAACGCGGGTGCCGGCGTGTCCGAGGGCGACCCCGTCACCCAGTACAAGTTCATCATCAACGAGAACAACGTGGGGAACACGTCGGTGCGCACGCCCACCGGCGACTGCACGCCGACCGGCGGAGACGCGAACTACCCCGACAACTGCCCGTGGACGTCCATCAACGCCGCCCCCGACGCCGCGGCCATCGTGACGCAGGGCGACCAGGACACCATCGGCGACGGGCTCACGCTGCCCGACGGCAACTACCTGATCTCGGTCCTCGCCGACGGCTACCGGCTCGACGGCGCCTTCTTCTCGATGCCGCTGCCCGACGAGAGCCCCGTGACCGTCGGGCTGCAGCCCTTCCCGCTGCCGGACTCGACGGTCAAGGGCCTTGTCTTCGCCGACACGGCGCCCACCAACGGCGCGTTTGACAACGGCGACACCCCCCTCGCGGGCTTCGAGGGCCACCTGTTCGACACCCTCGGCGAGATCAGCACCGACGTCTACGGCAACCCGCTCTGCACGACGTACCAGGGCGAGGACCCGGTCACCCACGAGATCCCGGACGCGGCGCTCGTCGACGGAGCTCCCGTCGTCGACACGATCGGCGGCGTCTGCCGCAGCGACGCCGATGGGATCGTGACCTACCCGCACATGGGGACCAACCGCTACACCCAGTCCGTCACCCCGCCGGACGGCCAGACCTGGATCCAGACCACCACCCTCGAGGGCAACCACGACTGGGACTCCTGGGTGATGGAGGGCTCGACCGGCTTCGACACCGAGTTCGCCGTCGCAGGTGAGGCCGTGCCGACGCCGCTCTTCGGGTTCGTGCAGCCTGACAAGAACGGACAGCCCCTGGGCGGCGGCACCGGCTCCATCTCCGGTCGCGTGATGCGGACCCTGCACTACGTGCCCCCGAAGGGCGGCACCTTCGACCTGTTCAACGGCTACACCGGCACCAAGGTGCAGCGCCCGATCACCGACGCGTGGCTCTCGCTTGCCGACCTCGACAACGGCGACCAGGCGGTCTGGGTCGGCCAGGCCGGCACCGACGGGCGGTTCACCATCGCCGGGGTTCCGGACGGCAACTACCTGATGACCTGGTGGGACGAGGCCCAGAACAACCTGCTGGCGCTCCAGAACGTGTCGGTCACCAACGGCGAGGCCGTCAACCTGGGCGTGCTGCCGATGAGCGGCTGGTGGACGGAGTTCTCCGGAACGATCTTCAACGACAAGAACCGCAACGGGAAGCGCGACGCCGGCGAGAACGGCATCCCCAACTTCCCACTGACGATGCGCAAGCGCGACAACACGCTGATGGACCGCGGTCAGACCGCCGCCGTCACCGACGCCAACGGCAACTACGCCTTCGAGGGCGCCTACCCGCTCGGCGAGTTCGGCTACACCGTGATGGAGGCCTACAGCGACTCCTTCTACACCACGGGCATCACCTGGCAGGCCGACAACATGAACGCCGCCGAGACCATCAAGGGCGCGGGTGTCGACGTCAGCACGCTGAACATCATCGGGCTCGGCGCCACCGTCGACTGGGGCGTGCACGCGTACGACCCGACCGGCGCCAACGGCATCGACCCGCGCAACGGCGGCATCGTCGGCTCGATCTCCTACGACACCACCCGCAACGAGCTGGACCCCCGCTACGCGGCCTCCGAGGACTGGCAACCCGGCGTGCCGAACGTCCCGGTCATGCTCTACGCCACTGTCCCGTGCAACGACCCGCTGGTCGAGACCTGTGACTCCGACGAGCGCTACCAGCTCGACGCGGACGGCTCCTACCTCAGGGGCAACCTGATCAACAGCTACCTGTCGGAGAGCTGGGAGACGCCGCGCGGGTGCACCGCTCGCGACGTCGACGGCAACCCGCTGGTCCACGGCATCGACGAGGACCACCAGGCCCTCAACCAGGAGACCGACGGCAAGTGCATCCCGGCGTTCTCACAGAGCGTCCAGATCGGCGCCTACCCGAGCGGCCAGGGCACCCCGGACGCCGGTTTCGGCGCCACGGTGAACGGCAACTACGGCTTCGGCGACGGATGCTCGTTGCCTGTCGACGCCACCGACCCCGCCAACCCGGTCTGCCCGGGCACGTGGGAGCCGCTCGCCGCCGGGGACTACCTGGTCAGCCTCGAGATCCCGCACGACTCCATCACCGACCAGCCGCTCTACAAGGCGACCGGCGAGGAGGACATCAACATCGGCAACGGCAACGAGATCGTGCCGCAGGTGCCGCCGCCGGCCTGCGCCGGACCGCTGCACCAGGTCGATGTCGCGACCCTCGGCACCGACAACTACCCCGAGCTGGTGGGTGACGGCACCAACGGCGCCCCCGTCGGCGTCACCGTGCCCCCCTCCACCCCGATCGACAACCCGACGCTGGTCGACATCGGCGGCTCGCCCTACGAGGGCACCCCGAAGGCGACCTGTGAGACCAAGCTGGTCGAGCTCAACAACGGCAAGTCTGTCGTCCCGATGTTCAACATCTTCACCGACGTCCCGCTGCCCAGCCGGCTGCGCGGCCTGATCATCGACGACATCAACTTCTCGGGCAACCCGAAGCACACGGCGTACGGCGAGAAGCTGCCGGCGGAGTTCGTGCCGGTCGGCATCTACGACTTCACGAACCGGTTGATCACGACGGTCGAGTCCGACTTCAACGGCTTCTACGACGTGCTGCTGCCGTCGACGAACCAGATCAACTGCCCCACCCCCTCGGGCATCTGCGCGGGCATGTACCGCTTCGTGGGCAACGACCCGGGTGTCCCCGGGGCGCTGAACCCCGACTACAACCCGCGCTACCGGGTGATCTCGACCGAGTTCGAGGCGGTCCCGGGGGTCACCATCCCCACCGACCTGGCGCCCACGCAGGTCGGCGCCCAGGTCCGCGGTCCCGTGACCGGCCAGGTCACCCCGGTCACCTGCCCCGTGGACAACGCCGTGCCGCAGCTGTTCGCGGTCAACCAGCCCTACGTCAACGGGAGCGGCAGCTTCGTGATCGAGGGCCTCGGCTTCGGGGCCAACCAGGGCACCGGATCGGTCACGCTGGACGGCGTCCAGCTGCCGGTCACCAGCTGGAGCGACACCTCGGTCAGCGTCTCGGTGCCGGCCAGCACGACCCCCGGCGCGCACCAGCTGCTCGTCACCTCAGACAACGGCAACGTCACCCGCAATGGCCTGACCTTCCACGTCATCGGAGGCGCCTACAACCCGATCGTCCTCGAGGTCGGCAACGAGGGCTCGCCCTTCGCGACCATCCAGGACGCGCTCAACCAGGCGCGTTCGCAGAACTCCAGCCGCGGCTACGTCGTGGTGGTCTACCCGGGCACGCCCGACCTGAGCAACCCGCGGGTCAACCCCTTGGGTGCCTACTACGAGAACCTGATCATGGCCTCTCCGGTGAAGCTCCAGGGCGTCGGCCCGGGTGGCTTCCAGGGCAACACCTACGTGCCTGGCACCATCCTCGACGCCAGCGGCTTCGGCGGTGACACCCAGCAGGCCACCGACTGGTACACGCTGCTCGGCTCGCTCACCTGGGACGGCAACCAGACCGTCAACGACGGCCAGGGCATCTACGTGGTCGCGCGCTCCGGTGGCGGCGGCGGTGCGGGCACCGCTCGCCAGTTCACCAGCGGGTTCCGGGCGTCCATCGACGGCTTCGACATCCGCGGCGGCGACCAGCGCGGCTTCCCCGGCAACATCAACGAGCTGACCGGTGTGCCCACGGGCCTCCCGGCCAACATCAGCACGCAGGGTGGCGCGATCTTCGCCAACTCCTACGCCCGCTACCTGCAGGTCACCAACAACGTGGTCCAGAACAACGGCGGCGCCTACGGCGCCATCCGGTTGGGCACGCCCGACCTGACGGGCGCCGACGCGGACGGCCAGAACGAGAACATCCGGATCGCGCACAACCGCATCATCAACAACGCGGGCACGAACCTCGCGGGTGCCGTCGGCGTCTTCGCCGGCGCGGACAGCTACGAGATCGACCACAACGACGTGTGTGGCAACTTCACCCTCGAGTACGGCGGCGGCATCTCGGTCTACGGGCTCAGCCCCGGCGGCCGGATCCACCACAACGCGGTCTACCTCAACCAGGCCAACGACGAGGGCGGCGGCATCATGATCGCCGGCGCGCTCCCCGCCAACCCCGACAACCTGTCTGCCGGTAGCGGCGCGGTCTCGATCGACCACAACCAGATCAAGGCCAACATGTCCAACGACGACGGCGGCGGGATCCGGTTCCTGATGGCCGGCAACGAGCCGATGCAGGTCAACGACAACGTGATCGCGGACAACGTGTCCACGCACGAGGGCGGTGGCATCTCGCTCAACGACGCCCCGAACGTGCGGATCGTCAACAACACGATCATGAAGAACCTGACGACCGCCACGGCCGTCACGTCGAACGGCACCCCGGCTCCCGCCGGCCTGTCGACCTCGGCCAACAGCGACCAGCTCCAGGCCACGCTGCCTGTCGGCGCCCCGGCCTTCAGCGACCCGGTGCTCTTCAACAACATCTTCTGGGACAACCGGGCCGGCACCCGTGCCGGTGGCACGGTGAACGGCGTCGGCCTCGGCGGCGCCGGCGACATCGAGACCTGGGACCTCGGCGTGGCCGACTCGACCTATCAGCTCTCGCCGACGTACTCCGTGATCCAGAACGACAACGGCGGACACCCCTACACCGCGGACCCGAGCAACGTGGGGACCGACCCGGCAGTGGTGGACCCGATGGACGTGTCGGTGAGCTTCGTCGCCTGGCGGCAGAATCCCGCCTTCGTGGACGCCACGCTGGTGACCGTCGACGCTCCGGTGTCGCAGCTGGGTGACTACCACCTCACCGCCGGCTCGCCCGCGATCGACGCGGGCACCCCGGCGGTCGGTGCGGCCACCGCTCCCGGCACCGACATCGACGACGGCGTGCGCCCCGCGCCCGCCGGAGGGGCCTTCGACATCGGCTCGCACGAGTACGGCGCCGAGGTGGCGCCGCCTCCGCCGCCGCCGCCCGCGCTCCCCGCGTTCTACTTCTCCACGACCGGCAACACCCAGCCGCCGGGAGTGAGCAGCGGGACGCCCGACAACGCCGACCTGTACTACTGGGACGGCTCGACCTCCAGCCGGGTGTGGGTCGCGACGGCTCACGGCGTCCCGGCCGCGGCCAACGTGGACGCGTTCACCGTCCTCAGCCCGACGCACTTCTACCTGTCCTTCGCCACCGCCACCACCGTGACGGGTCTGACCGGCACAGTGCAGGACGAGGACGTCGTGGAGTATGACAACGGCACCTGGTCGATGTGGTTCGACGGCAGCGCCAACGGCCTCAGCGGCGGCGGTCGTGACGTCGGTGCCATGACGGTGGAGGGGACGGACCTGTACTTCAGCCTCAACACCGGCGTCGTCCCGCCGGGCGCCGGCGGGACCGGGGACAACTCCGACGTCTACCGCTGGAACGGCGGATCGTCGTACACCCGGGTGGTCAGCGGCGGCTCCATCGGGCTCGGCGGGACCGCGGGCAACGTGGACGGTCTCCGCTACCTCGACCCGACCCACTTCTGGATGTCCTTCAGCAACACCAGCACGACCCTGCCCGGCCTGGGCACGGTCCAGGACGAGGACATCGTGGAGTACAACGCCGGCACCTGGTCGATCTGGTTCGACGGTGGCACCTACGGGTTCGACGCCTCGGGCAACCTCGACATCGACGCGCTCAGCTTCGGTGGCACGGCGCCCACGCCGCCGCCCCCGACGACCGACCCGCTGGTGTTCTCCACGGTGGGCAACGCCAGCCCCGACGCTGGGCTCGCCAACCCGGACGACGCCGACGTCTACTCGTGGAACGGCGTGGACACGTTCGGCCGCAACGTCGACGCGACGGCGCTCGGCCTGCCGTCCGGCGCCAACATGGACGGGCTGGACTACCTCGACGCGACGCACTTCTACGCGTCGTTCTCCGCGAACACCAACGTGCCGGGACTCGGCATCGTCCAGGACGAGGACGTCGTCTACTACAACGACGGCACCTGGTCGGTGTTCATGGACGGCACGTCGCTCGGGCTCACCATGGCCGCCGAGGACATCGACGGGCTGTGGGTCCAGGACGCGAACACGGTGTACTTCTCCACCACCGGCAACGTGAACCCGCCCGGCGTGGGCGGCAGCGCCGACAACTCCGACGTCTACCGGTGGGTTCGCGGCAGTGGCTTCATCCGAGCCTGGGACGCCACGGCCCACGGGGTGCCGGGATCGGCCAACGTGGACGGCCTGGTGCGCAACGGCCCGGCCACTGCCGGCTCCTGGTACGTGTCCTTCAGCAACACGACGGTCACGCTCCCGGGGATCGGCGTCCAGCAGGACGAGGACGTGCTGAAGGTCGACGGCAACAGCTGGACGACGTACTTCGACGGCACGCTCCACGGTCTGGGCAGCTCGGCAGACCTCGACGTCGACGCGTTCGACATCCCGTAGGACAGGCACGAAAGGGATCTGGTGACCACGATGAACTCACCTCAGGGAACGACCCCGGCAGTGCCGGCCGTGGAGGCCGCGGGCGGACGCTTCCGGCTGGATCGGCGGGGGCTCTTCCGAGCCGGCAGCGGCGTCGCGGCCATCGGCGGGATGGCCTGGGCCGGGAAGGTGCTCGAGCCGACCGCCAGCGCGGCCGGGTCGGCCGCCGACCCCGACCTGTTCATCGGGGGCACCGACGGCTGGATGAGCCTGCCCCAGGCGCCGGCGATACCGCCCTTCCACCCGGACCCGATGGCGCCGGACGGGCTGTCCACCTACATCTTCGGGTTCCGCAACCTCACCGGGATGACCGAGGCGCAGCGGCTGGCCCAGAAGAACCACGCCCAGCACGTCGCCCCGTTGTTCTGGGTGCCGGAGTACACCGGGAGCGACACCTTCTTCGTCAAGCTGACGAACCTGGGGCTGGCGGTGCGGCCGGACCTGTTCGACGCCCACACGCTCCACTGGCACGGCTTCCGCAACGTGATCCCGTTCTTCGACGGCGAGCCTTCCGGGTCGGTCTCGGTGCCGTCGGGCAGGACGTTCACCTATGCCTACCGGCCGCGGGACCCCGGCACGTACATGTACCACTGCCACGTCGAGGACGTGGAGCACGTGCACATGGGCATGACCGGGATGGTGTTCGTGAGGCCGCGCCAGGAGCAGGACGAGTTCGGGGTCGCGCCCGGCGACCGGCTCTACCCCAGCGGGAGGTACCTCTACAACGACGGCGACGGCAGCACGGGCTTCGACCGTGAGTTCGCGATGTTCATCAGCGAGGTGTGGGCCGAGTCCCACTGGGCCGACGCCCACATCCAGCTGCCGGAGTGGAGCGACTACCGGGCCGACTTCGCGCTGCTCAACGGGCGGGTCTATCCCGACACCCTGGTCGGCAACGGCTCCGACGTGAACCCGTTCGCGCCGATCTCCGAGCGGGTCGACGGCAACGGCGACCGATCCCCCCTGCCGGCCGGCCCGACCTGCAGTTCCAGCCGTTCTCGTCCCTCGTGCGCTGCAACGAGGGTGAGCGGGTCGCGCTGCGGTTCGCCAACCTGGGCTTCAAGGAGACCGCGATGAGCATCGCCGGGATCCCGATGACGCGTGGTCGGGCGGGACGCGACGCCGATGCGGGGCCGCGACGGTCACGACACGTCCTACGTCACGGAGACGCTGAACATGGGCCCCGGCGAGAGCTACGACGTCCTCTTCGAGGCGCCGACGTACACCGGCAACGGCACCGACCCCGACGTCTACGTGCTCTACAACCGGCAGTACCAGCGGGCCAACAACCTCGCCGGCGGCGGCTTCGGTGGCGCCGCCACCCACATCCAAGTGTTCCCACCGGGTCACCTGCTCCCGCAGGGCTTCCCGAACGACTGGGCGGAGGTTGCGCCGTGAGCACCCGAGTGAGCTCCTACGCCGTCGCGGCGGTGCGACGGGACGTGCGCCGGACGGCGCTGTGCGCCGCCACGCTGCTGGCGCTGGCCGTCAGTGCCGTCGCGGGTCAGGCACCCGACGCGGACGCCGCGGCGCCGGCCGACCAGAAGATCGGCATCGTCTGCACCGACGGCGAGGGTGGGGTCCCCGGGCAGCCGGTCTTCAACCTCACGACGACGTCGGGCTACATCAGCCTCCCCGACGGAAACACCGCCTTCATGTGGGGCTACTCCGCCGGTCACGGCGGCTTCCAGCACCCGAGCAACACGCTGTGCGTGACCGAGGGCGACCAGGTCACCGTCATCCTGCACAACACCCTGGCCGAGCCGGTCTCGGTGGCCTTCCCCGGTCAGACCGGGGTGACGGCCGACGGGCTGCCGGCCAGCCAGGAGGTCAACGGCAGCGGCAAGGCGACCAGCCTCGCACCCGCGGCAGCGGCCGCCGGCGGCACGATCACCTACACCTTCACCGCCGACCACGCCGGCACGTTCCTCTACGAGTCCGGCACCAACCCGGAGAAGCAGGTCCGGATGGGCCTGTTCGGTGCGCTCATCGTGCGCCCCCCGGACGGCGCCTCCGGTGAGCGCTACGCCTACGACAGCGCGGACAGCCGGTTCGACCCGACCGAGGAGTTCATGGTGATGCTCTCCGAGATCGACCCCTTCCAGCACCAGGCGGTCGAGCAGGGGCGCACCTTCAACATGAACAACTACCACCCGCGCTACTGGCTGATCAACGGCCGAGGCTTCCCCGACAGCATCGCCGACAACTACGCCTCCTGGCTGCCGACGCAGCCCTACGGAGCGCTCGCGGAGATCTACGAGTTCGGCGGCGCCGGCGACCTGCCGTCGATGGCGCGCTACCTCAGCGTCGGCACCGACGACTACCCGTTCCACCCGCACGGCAACAACGGGCTGGTCATCGGGCGTGACGGCCACGAGCTCAAGAACAACGGCAACGACCTGTCGATCGAGAAGTTCGACATCAACATCGGGCCGGGACAGACCTGGGACGTGCTCTTCCAGTGGTACGACGCCGAGCACTACTCGGAGGCGAACCCGGTGCCGGTGACCGTGCCGAGCCTCGCGAACTCCGTGATCGGCGCGTTCTACAGCGGCAGTCCCTACCTCGGCGGCCAGGCATCACTGCCGACGGGGTCGGAGGGCCTCAACCAGTGCGGTGAGTACTACATCATCTCGCACAACCACGCCCTGTATCAGATCACCTCCTGGGGAGTGAACATGACCGGTCCGATCACCTACATGCGGATCGATCCACCCGGCACCGACCACGGCAGCTGCGGGCAGTGAGGGGGAGATGACGATGCGACACACCACCATCACCCGGACGAGCTCACTGCGGCGCACCGTGCTGACGGTGCTCGGGTCCTCGGCCGCCGCGACCCTCGCCGTGCTGTTCGGCACGGCGGGCCCGGCCGCTGCCGCGGATCAGACGATCGACCTGTACGCCGTCACCGGCAGCACCTCGGTGCCGGGCGGCGCCTCGGTCAACGTCCTGGGCTACAACACGACGAACGCGGCCGTCAGTCAGCCCGGTGGACCCGTCATCGTGGTCAACCAGGGCGACGCGGTGACGATCAACCTGCACAACGCCCTCGGCACCGGTGCAGCCACCTCGCTGCTGGTCAAGGGCCAGCCGATGCAGCCCGACCTGACCGGTGTCGCCGACGGTGGCACGACGACGTACACCTTCACGGCGGACGAGCCCGGCACGTTCCTCTACGAGGCCGGCCTGCTGCCCAACACGCAGTACCAGACGGCGATGGGGCTGCACGGCGCGTTCGTGGTAGTCCCGACCAGCGCGCCCGACACCCCGATCGCCGGCCAGGCCTACGCCGACGCCAGCACCTCCTTCGGCTCGGACTCGGTGCTGGTCCTCAGCGAGATCGACCCCCTCGTCAACAACCGGGCCGACCCGTCCACGTTCGACATGCGCAACTACCACCCGCGCTACTTCCTCGTCAACGGCCAGGCCCACCCGCAGGTCGACCCGATCACGGCGGCCTCCGACTCCGACGTGCTCCTGCGCTACGTCAACGCCGGCATCACCAACCACTCGATGGGCGTCCTCGGCGCCTCCGGCCAGCGCGTGATCGCGATGGACGGCTTCCCGCTGGCCGACGCCCGCAGCTATGTCGCCGACACGATCGGTCCGGGGCAGACCCTCGACGCCGTCGTGCACGTGCCGGCCACCGGTCCGGTCGTGCAGCGGCTGTCGGTCTACGACGCCAACATGCGGCTGCGCAACGCCAACACCGCCGGCATGGGCGGCATGCTCGCGACGATCGAGGTGGGCGCCACCGCTCCCGCGGGCGACGAGCTCGGTCCGCTCACCTCCGGGACCACCTGGGATGCCGACGTGCTCGAGGCCAGCGTGAGCGACACCGGTCGCGGCGGTGCCACGATCACCGAGTCGCGGGCCTACGTCGACGACCTGTCCAGCACGCCCGTCGCGCTCACCGCGACGGACGGCACCTTCGACTCGGTGACCGAGGCGGTCACCGGCCCGGTGCCTGGCGGCAGCGGCGAGCACACGGTCTACGTCCAGGGCTACGACGGGACCACCTGGGGTCCGCTGACCTCGGTGCTGATCACCGGTGCCGACGCCGGCGGACCGACCGTGGTCGGCCCGGTGCTGACACCCAACGTCACCCGTCAGCCGGCCCCCGGCGCCATCACGATCGCGGCGACCGGAGACGACTCGGCGACCGGCAACAGCAACGTCACCGCAGCGGAGTACTCCATCGGTGCCGTGGCAGCCGACCCCGGCACCGGCACCGCAATGAGCGTGACCAGCGCCGCCCCCGTGGCCGAGCTGACCGGCAGCATCGACACCGCTGCGCTCGACGCCCTCGCCGAGGGCAACCACCCGGTGTGGGTGCGGGCCCAGGACGCCCAGGGCAACTGGGGCGAAGCGGTGACGGTCAACCTCGCGGTCGACCTGCACGCGCCCTCGATCGAGAGCGCCGTGGTGGTCGAGAAGACGCCGAACAACGGCCTCATCCCGCTCTCCCCGTCGCAGCAGTTCGTCCGCGTGTCCGTGCAGCAGATCGTGGACAACAGCGTCAACGACGTCTTCGGGAACGTCGCGAAGGTCGAGATGTACATCGACACCACCACGGGTCCCAACGCCCTGGCCGTGCCGATGACGGCCAGCGACGGGCTCTTCAACGACCAGGCCGAAGGCGCCTACGCCGACATCCCCTTGTCGACGGTGCGCCAGATGACGGACGGCGCCCACACCCTGTTCGTCAGGGCTCGTGACAACGCCGGGAACTGGAGCGACTTCAGCACCGGGACGCTCGTGGTCGACAAGGTCGCCCCCGTGGTCAACAGCGTGACGATCACGCCGAGCCCGGCGGTCGGAGCCACGACGCTGACGGTCAACGCCGTCGTCGCCGACGCGGGCTCCGGGGTCGGCGCCGGGGAGTGGTTCCTCGGCACCGCGCCGGCACCGGGCACCGGGACGCCGCTGGGCTCGTTGACAGCCACCGGCCCGAGCCCCTACACCGTCTCCGGCACGATCAACGCTGCCGACCTCGGTGAGGGCACCTTCGCGGTGCGCGTCAGGTTCAAGGACCCGGCGGGCAACTGGAGCACCGTCAGCACGGTCAACGTCACGGTGACGCCGGCGATCTATCTCTCGACCCTGGGCAACACCAACCCGCCCGGGCTCGGGGGCACCGCCGACGACGCCGACGCGCTCCTGTGGAACGGCGCGAGCTACTCGCGGGTGTTCGACGCCTCCGCCGCCGGGCTGCCCGGATCGGCCGACCTCGACGGCTTCGACCGGGTCGACGACACGCACTTCTACGCGTCGTTCGCCCCGGACAACGTGAACATCCCCGGCCTCGGGCAGGTCCAGGACGAGGACGTCGTCTTCTACAACAACGGCACGTGGGAGATGTTCTTCGACGGCACCGCCGCCGGCCTCACCGGGTCGGCACGAGACGTCGACGCCATCAACGTCTCGAGTGACGGCACGCAGATCTACCTCTCCACTCGCGGGAACTCCAACCCGCCGGGTGTGGGTGGAGCGGCGGACTCGGCCGACATCTACCGCTACGACCGTGGCAGCCAGACGTTCACGCGGGTCTTCGACGCCACCGCGAACGGCCTGCCGGGCAACACCAACGTGGACGGTGTCGTGTGGGTGAACAGCAACCAGCTGTACCTCTCGTTCGTGCCGAACAACACCGCGGTGCCGGGGCTGGGCAACGTGCCCGACGAGAACGTCGTGTTCCTCCGGGGCGGCACGTGGCGGACCTACTTCAACGGGTCTGCCCACGGTCTCAACGGGTCCGGGAACCTCGACGTCGACGCGTTCGACCTGCCGTAGCTCCGCGACCGACCATCGGATCCTTGAGGGGGGAGACGAGAGATGAAGCTGGATGTGCGTGACCCGGAGGCGGCCCCGCCGCCGGTCCGACCCACGCGACGCCGCCGAAGGATGGTGGCCGCAGGGCTGGTCCTGGCGGTGGTGCTCGGGGCGACGTGGTGGTCTCACCGGCAGGCCGACGTCCGGGCGGGCACGGATGCGGTGACCGTCGACGAGATGGCGGGGCGCTATGGCGTCGACGTCAACCTCGTCGCGGTCACCGCTCGGGGCGGGCTGGTCGAGCTCCGCTACCAGGTGGTCGACCCCGACAAGGCCAACCGGATCCTGCATGACGAGGAGCTCGCGCCAGTCCTCGTCGAGGAGAGCAGCGGCGCCACGCTGCAGATGGCCTCGCCGCCCCACAAGCACGGGGCCGAGCTGAGGACCGGCGGCAACTACTTCTTCCTGATGGCAAACACCCGCAACGCGCTGCATCGCGGGTCTCTCGTCACCCTCGTGATCGGCGACGCGCGACTCGAGCACGTCAGGGTCGAGGGCTAGCCGTGTACGGCGTGGTGGTGCGCCTGCTGGGGGTCCTGGCCGCGGTCGTGCTGCTCTGGTCCCCGGCCGGTCCGGCCGCCGCGCACACCGAGCTGCTGCGGTCCGACCCGCCCAACGGCGGGATGGTCGCCGAGGGGCGCACCGAGCTGACGCTGTGGTTCGACGAGGCGGTGGGCGCGTCGTTCAGCAACGTGGAGGTGCGCACGCTGGGCGGCGAGGTGGTGGCCTCGGACTTCGCCCTCGCCGAGGACGGCCACCGCATGGTCGTGTCGACGCCGCCGCTGGAGCGCGGGTCCTACGTCATCGACTGGCACGCCTTCTCGATGGTCGACGGACACGCGTCGACCGGACAGGTGGTGTTCGGCTCCGGCCTGCGCCCCGACACCGTCGCGGCCAACGGTGAGACCCCGCCCCTGGAGCTGGTGGTCGCCCGCTGGATCGACCTCGCGACCCTGTTGGTCGCCCTCGGAGCGGTGACCGTCGGCGGGAGGGTGCTCGCGGCCGCCGGACCCGGCGGTGCCGGCGTGCGGCGCCGGGTCCGGCGATACGCCGCCTACGCCGCGCTGCTCGCCTGCTACAGCGGCGTCCTGACCGCGTTCCTCCGGACTCGCGCGGCCGGTGCTCCGCTGCAGGCCTGGGCGGGTCAGACCTGGCTGACTCTCAGCTCGTCGTCGTGGGGCAACCTCTGGCTGGCGCGCGAGGCCGCCCTCGTCGTGGCCGCCGTGGCGCTGTGGCGGTGGCGGCATCTCGGCGCCGAGCCACACCGACGGGTGGCGGGCGCCGCCTTGGTGGTGGCCGTGGTGGTCGAGGGTTTCGCCGGACACGCCTCCGCGCTTCCGGAGCGGTCCACGGTCGCCGCCCTGATGGCGGCTGGCCACGTGCTGGCCGCGGGGGTGTGGGCCGGCGGTCTCGGGGTGCTCGCCGTCACGGTGCTGCGGGCGCTGCGGCCCGGACGCGACCAGGCTCGACCCGACGCCGGCGTGTGGCGCGCCTACAGCCCGCGGGCCGCCGTCGCCTCGGGGGTGCTGCTGGCCACCGGGCTCTACGAGACGGGGCGCCACGTGCCCCTCACCGAGAGCCTGACCGACACCGTCTACGGGCAGGCCGTCCTGGTGAAAGCGGGACTGCTCGCCGGCGCGCTGGCCCTGGCCGGCATCAACACGCTGCTGGTCAACCCCGACCTGGCGGCACGGTGGCCGGCGCTCAGGGCCCGGTTGCCCCAGGGGGACGCCGTACGTCGCACCTTCGTGCGGACGGTGACCGTCGAGGCGGCCGTCCTGGTGGTGGCCGTCCTCGCCGCCGGGGTGCTCACCTCGGTGCCGACCTCGCGCGAGGTGGCCGTGGCCACCCGCCCCGCCGTGCCGCACGTCGAGAACGTCGACGGCCTGTTCGTCACGGTCGAGGCCGTGCCGGCCGGCCCGGGCCAGCGCCGGATCGTCGTCCGCGCCGTCCCGACCGTGCTGCCCGAGCAGGCGCCGGTCATCGGCGTCCAGGCGGACGTGGGCGCGCCGGTCGGCAGCGTTGAGACCGTGGCGCTCGAGCCGGTGGAGGGGTCGCGCTTCGAGGGCTCGCTGCCGACGGAGGACGTCGGCACGTGGACTGCGGCGGTGCGGCTGCACCGTCAGGCGCACCCCGACACGGTCGTGTCGACCACCTGGGAGCAGTCCGCCACCCCCGACCAGCTGCCCCCGACGCTGCGCACACTGACCGGTGTGGCGGCGCTGCTGACCCTGGTCGCGCTCTCCGTGGCCGGGATCCTCCTCCGACGTCGCAGGACACCACCCAGTGACCCGACCCGACCCCACGCCACACTCCAGCGGAGCCCGTCGTGAGGCGGCTCCGGGCGGGACGGGTCGTTGGGACGCTCGTCGTACCGCTGGTGTTCTGCGTCAGCGTGCCGGGGTCGTCAGCGGGGAATCCCCCCTCCTCCGCTGCGGCCCCGGCACCCACCCCCGGCCTGGCCTCGGTGGTGGTGACTCTCCGCGACGCCGGCCAGGGCGCGCTGACCAGGGCGCCGGCCCGGAGGGAGAGCCCGGGTGCCGTCAAGCAGCGGCTGCGGGCGCAGGCGCAGGCGTCGCAGCGGGACCTGATGCTGCGGCTGGCCGACTGGCGACGCCAGGGGGAGGTCACCGAGGTCCGCTCGCTGTGGATCTCCAACGCGGTGGCTGTCACGGCCACGCCGGCCGTTGTCCGTCGGATCGCCGCCCGGTCCGACGTCGCCTCGGTCCAGTCGGACACGGTCGTCGTGACTCCTGCCGCCGTTCCGTCCGCCAACCAGGCGGCCATCGGCAGCCCGACCGTGTGGGCGGCCGGTGCGACCGGCCAAGGCGTGGTCGTGGCGACGCTCGACAGCGGTGTCGACCCCACGGACCCCGACCTGGCCGCCAGCTGGCGGGGCGGGTCCAACAGCTGGTTCGACCCCTACGGGCAGCACGCCACGCCCTATGACGCGACGGGACACGGCACCGGGGTCCTGGGGGTGCTCGCGGGCGGCAACGACACGGGGACCGCCGTCGGGACCGCGCCCGGCGCGACCTGGATCGCCGCCCGCGTCTACAACGACGCCGGGGCGGCGACGCTGAGCGGGATCCACGCCGCCTTCCAGTGGCTCCTCGACCCCGACGGCAACGCCGCGACCGATGACGCCCCCGATGTGGTCAACGCGTCCTGGGTGCTCGGCACCGGACCGTCCTGCAACCTGGAGCTCCAGCCGGACGTGCAGGCACTGCGGGCAGCGGGAATCCTGCCGGTCTTCGCGGCGGGCAACTTCGGGTCGGGGGCGTCCAGCAGCGCCAGCCCGGCCAACTACCCGGAGTCCCTCTCGGTCGGTGCCGTCAACGGCAGCGACCTGATCCGGTCCGACAGCAGCAGGGGCCCCAGCAGCTGCGGTGGCCGCACCCGGGTGTTCCCGGACCTGGTGGCTCCCGGGACGGCGATCCCGACGCTGGACCGCTACGGCCTCACCCAGACCACGAACGGTACGTCGGTCGCGGCGCCGCATGCCGCCGGAGCGCTCGCGCTGCTGCTCTCCGCGGCGCCCGCGCTGACCCCGGACGAGCAGGCCGCCCTGCTCACCGGCACCGCCGTCGACCTCGGTGCGGCCGGGCCGGACGAGGTCTACGGCGCCGGTCGCCTCGACGTGGCGGCGGCGTACGCCGCGCTGCCCCAGGCGAACCCCGACTTCACCCTCGGCGTCGGTCCCGCCTCGGCGACCGTGGCCGCGGGGGGCTCGGTGACCTTCGACCTGACCGTCGGCCCGGTCGATGGCTTCGCCGGTGACGTCGACCTGTCGGTCGTCGGCCTCCCCCCGGGACAGGGGACCGCGGTGGTCATGCCGGCCACGATCTCCGGCGGGTCCGGGACGGCGACCCTGACGGTGAGCGCCGACGCGGCCGCGTCGACAGGTGTGTCCTCGATGACGGTGACCGCGTCCTCGGGTCAGCTCCGGCACGACGTCGTGGTGCCGGTCTCGATCGAGGCGGTGCCACCCCCTCCGGCCGACCAGCTGGTGTTCTCGACGTTCGCGACCGCGACGGTGCCCGGGCTCGGCGACCCCGACGACGCCGACCTCTACGGCTACGACGGGGCCGCCTTCCACCAGCGCTTCGACGCCACCGCGGCGGGGGTTCCGTCGGCCGCGAACGTCGACGGACTGGTGGTGGTGGACGACGGCCACTATCTGCTCTCCTTCGCCGGCAACGTGGTGCTGCCCGGGCTCGGCAAGGTCCAGGACGAGGACGTGGTCGAGCTGCGCGACGGAGTCTGGAGCGTGTTCTTCGACGGGACCTCGCTGGGACTCACCGCGGGCGGCGCCGACCTCGACGCCATCTCGGTCCGCGGTGGGCGGCTGTACTTCTCGACCCGGGGGAACGTCACCGTTCCGGGGACCTACGGGACCGCGGACGACGCCGACGTCTACTCATGGGACGGAGGCGGGTTCGTCCGCGAGTGGCGGGCAACCGCCCACGGGGTTCCCGCCAGCGCGAACGTCGACGGCCTGGTGTGGACCGACCAGGACACCCTCGCGGTGTCCTTCGCGAACCGCAACGTCCGCCTGCCCGGTCTCGGTCGGGTCCAGGACGAGGACGTCGTCCGGCTCACCGGGGGCTCGTGGGCGGTGCTGTTCGACGGTGGGGCGCACGGGCTGGACGCCTCCGACGCGCTTGACATCGACGCGTTCGACCTGCGCTGACGCGGAAGACGACGAGCCCGGTCCCCTGGGGGACCGGGCTCGATCACGCTCTGACGAGCGGGGAGTACGCCATCAGGGACTCGAACCCCGAACCCGCTGATTAAGAGTCAGCTGCTCTGCCAATTGAGCTAATGGCGCCCGCCGGAGAGGTCTCCGGAGCAGCGTCAACATTAGCAGCGGGCCGGCGTCGGAGCGAAATCGCAGGATGGTGGCTGGAGCCGCCTCGGCCGCGGGGGCGACGGGCACTGCGCGGAATATACAAGTTTCAACTACTGTTGTGCCGGTCAGCCACCTGTGGCCGACCCCGAGGAGGACCAGATGCCCGCGATCACCGTCGACGACCTGACCACGCTGCCCCGCGTGCGCCAGCCCGGACTGGGTGACCAGCCGCGTCCCGTGTGGCAGGTGAGCACGGCGCCCGCCGGCTTCGAGGGGGAGGGCTTCCCGGTGCGCCGGGCGTTTGCCGGCCTCGATCTGGCACGCCTCGATCCGTTCATCATGATGGATCAGATGGGGGAGGTGGAGTACGCCCCCGGCGAGCCCAAGGGCACCCCGTGGCACCCGCATCGCGGCTTCGAGACCGTCACCTACATCATCGACGGCGTCTTCGACCACCACGACTCCCATGGCGGCGGTGGCAGCATCACCAACGGCGACACCCAGTGGATGACCGCCGGCGCCGGCATCCTGCACATCGAGACCCCGCCCGAGTGGCTGGTGCAGAGCGGAGGCCTGTTCCACGGCATCCAGCTCTGGGTCAACCTGCCGCGCGACGCCAAGATGAACGACCCGCGCTACCAGGACCTGCGCTCCGGCGAGGTCGCCCTCGCCACATCGTCCGACGGCGGTGCGCTGGTGCGGGTGATCGCCGGCGAGGTCGACGGCCACGCCGGCCCCGGGTCGACGTACACCCCGATGACGCTGGTGCATGCCACGCTCGAGCCCGGGGCACGCCTGGAGCTCCCGTGGAACCCGGAGTTCAACGCGCTGGGCTATGTCCTCAACGGCGACGGCACCGTCGGCACCGACGCCCAGCCCGTGCACACCGGACAGGCGGTGCTCTTCGGCAACGGCGACTTCCTGACCGTGGCCGCGGCCGACAAGCAGGAGAGCCGCTCTCCCCAGCTCGACGTCATCCTGCTCGGTGGGCAGCCGATCCGCGAGCCGCTCGCCTGGGCCGGGCCGTTCGTGATGAACACCAAGGCCGAGGTCGTGCAGGCCTACGAGGACTTCCAGCGCGGCAGCTTCGGCCACATCCCGGTCTGACGGCCAGATGCGGCTCGTGGTCCCGCGAGATGCGGGTGGTGGTCCCGCGAGATGCGGGTGGTGGTCCCGCGAGATGCGGGTGGTGGTCCCGCGAAGGGTGGCATGCGTCACGCCAGCGACTTGGCGAACCAGTGCTGGGCGTAGGGGTTGTCGTTGTAGCGCTCGATCGGGTGGTAGCCGGCCCGGTGATACATCTCGACGGCCTCGGTGAGGGTGCCGTTGGTGTCGAGATAGACCGTGGGGTAGCCCAGCCGCCGCACCTCGGACTCGAGCGCGGCGAGCATCCGCCCACCGAGGCCGAGCCCTCGCCAGCCGGGGTCGACCCACATCCGCTTGATCTCACCGACGCCTGGCTGATGCGGCTGTACGCCGCCGCACGCGACCACCGCGTCGCCCGAGCGGGCGACCAGGAAGCTGCCCCCAGGCGGCGCCATGCCGGCCACGTCGGAGGTGGCCGCATCGCCGGGGTCGAAGCCGCCGGGGAAGCGCGCGTCCAGCTCGGCGACGTACCTCCCGACCGCCGCCACGGCCTCCGGGTCGTCGGGTGCTACTGGCTCGAGGCGGACCGAACCCGCTCGGAGCAGCCGCTCGGCCTCGGCCAGCGCCGCGTCGAGCCGCTCGCGCTGTGCCGGTGAGAGCCCGTCGAGCAACCCTCGGGCGAGCAGCTCCGACCTCCGGTCGAGGTCGGCTCGCGCCTGGGAGCCCCGCTCGGTCAGCGTGACCACCCGGCGCCGGGCGTCGTCAGGATCGGGCTCGACGTCGACGAGTCCGTCGCGCTCCAGGCCCCGGAGCAGCCGGCTGAGGTAGCCCGAGTCCAGCCCCAGGCGGGAGCGGAGCTCGCGGACGCTGCGGCCGCCGGGCCCGCGGCCGATCTCGACGATCAGCCGTGACGCTCCGAGGCTGCGGCCGGTGCCGAGGAAGGACTCCTCGAGCACGCCGAGGTGCCGGCTCCAGGTCTGGTTGAACGCGCGCAGGGTGGTGGTCGTCGCCTCCGGCATCCGCTGACTGTAGTCAGAGAAGTGGGGCCGTGGAAGGACACGTCCCTTGTCTACTGGTGCGTCCGACGCACCTGCCGCGTCGTACGCACCAGTAGACATCCCGGCGGTCGGGCGGCGCGCCCAGACGGCGAGAGGCCCCGGGCAGTGCCCGGGGCCTCTCGCGACTGGGGTGAGTGACGGGACTTGAACCCGCGGCCCCCTGGACCACAACCAGGTGCTCTACCAGCTGAGCTACACCCACCATGGAGCGACGCCCGTCGTCCGCGCCGTGGAGGCGGGAGACCGGGCGATCGACCACAGAGTGTAGCGCTGTCAGGCGGTGGACTCATCATCGGCGGCGGCGCTCGAGACGTCTGGGGAGACGTCCGCGGCGCCCTCCGGGGTCGCCAGGCCGGTCAGCGCGCCCGCATGCCGGGCGGCGATGGCCCGCGCCGTGTCGGTGTCGGGCCCGGGCGGGGGCACGAAGACCGCCTCGCGGTAGTAGCGCAGCTCCTCGATCGACTCCTGGATGTCGGCGAGCGCGCGGTGGTTGCCCTGCTTGACCGGCGACTGGAACCACGCCTTGGGGAACCACCGGCGGGACAGCTCCTTGATGGAGGAGACGTCCACGATCCGGTAGTGCAGGAACGCCTCGAGCTCGGGCATGTCGCGGGCCAGGAACGCGCGGTCGGTCGCGACCGTGTTGCCGGCCAGCGGCGGGCGGCTGCCTCCGGGACAGTGCTCCCGGATGTAGGCCAGGACCTGCTCCTCGGCGTCGGCCAGGGTGGTGCCGGCGTCCAGCTGCTCCAGCAGGCCGGACGTCACGTGCATGGTGCGGACGTAGTCGCCCATCTGCTCCAGTGACTCCGCCGGCGGCTTGATGACGAGGTCGATCCCCTCGCCGAACACGTTCAGCTCGAAGTCCGTGACGAGGGCGGCGACCTCGACCAGCGCATCGGCGCCGAGGTCGAGCCCGGTCATCTCGCAGTCGATCCACACCAGTCGGTCGTTCACGAGGTGTCACCCTACTCACAGCGACGAAGTCCGCGCTTCCTCAGAAATGGTTAAGAACTCTGGCCTACGCTGTGTGCCCGTGAGCGAATGGAAGCAGTGGGCGGGCCTCGTGATCCGCCTCGTGCTGGGCGGCGTCCTGCTGGCGGCGAGCTGGCACAAGCTGCTCGACCCCTACGCCAGCGTGGCGTCGGTGCGTGCCTACGACCTGCTTCCCGAGCCCCTGGTCAAGCTGCTGGGCTACTCCCTGCCCCTCGTCGAGGTGCTGGTCGGTCTCTGCCTGGTCGTGGGCCTGATCACCCGCGTCACCGCCGTGTTCGCCGCCGGCCTGATGGTGATGTTCGTGATCGGCATCGCCTCGGTCTGGGCGCGCGGCATGGAGATCGACTGCGGCTGTTTCGGTGACGGCGGCCCCAAGCCGGGCGCGTCCGCCGACTACCCGTGGGAGATCGCCCGAGACGTCGGCCTGTTCCTGATGGCAGGCTGGCTCGTGCTCTGGCCGAAGACCAAGTACGCCGTCGACAACCTGCTGCTGCACCGCCGCCCGGCGGTCGACACCAGCCCCGAAAGGATCCTCGATGCCGAAGAAGTCCACTGAGGCGAGCCGCCAGGAGCGCACCGCCGCGCTGATGAAGGAGCAGGCGCGCGCGGAGCGTCGCCGCCAGTTCGTCATCGTCGGCTCGGTGATGGCCGTGCTCGCCGTGATCGTGGGCGTGGGGCTGTTCGTGATGAGCAGGGCCGACACGACCAGCTCCTCGACGGTCGCGGCCAGCGACTACAGCTTCGGGATCGGGGACCCCGAAGCGCCGGTCAACGTGGTGATCTACGAGGACTTCATCTGCCCCGCGTGCGCCTACTTCGAGAGCATCAGCTCCGAGCGGCTGCAGGAGGCCGCCGACGCGGGCAAGGTGTATGTCGAGTACCGCCCGTTCAACTTCCTGGAGCGGATCGGTCCCTACTCCGGCGATGCGGCCAACGCGTTCCGCGCGGTCTGGGTGCTGGAGGGTGAGGACGTCGCCAAGAAGTTCCACGACGAGCTGTTCGCCAACCAGCCCTCCGAGGAAGGCCCCTTCCCCGACGCCGACTGGTTGGTCGAGAAGGCCGTCGCGGCCGGCGCCGACGAGGCCACCGTCCGCCCGGCGATCGAGAACAAGGAGTACATGGACTGGGTCGACGAGGCCACCGCCGACGCCAGCGAGGTGCGCAGCACGCCGACGGTCTACCTCAACGGTGAGCTCGTGCAGGCGGGCAACCTCGACGACACGGCCACGAAGATCTTCGACGCGATCGGCTGACGCGTGGCCGATCCCGGTCACGACGCGTTCATCGCGGGCCTGCCGAAGGCGGAGCTCCACGTCCACCACGTGGGCAGTGCCTCGCCTGACATCGTCGCCCAGCTCGCGGAGCGCCACCCGGGGCGGGTGCCCGCCGATCCCGAGGCGCTGCGCGACTTCTTCGCCTTCCGCGACTTCGCGCACTTCATCGAGCTGTACATGGCGGTGGTCGACCTGGTCCGCACGCCCGAGGACGTCCGGCTGCTGACCTATGAGATCGCGCGGGAGATGGCAGAGCAGCAGACCCGGTACGCCGAGCTCACCTGCACGCCGTACACCTCCGTGTGGCCGCACCACGACGACCGGGGGATGCCGATCGAGGGCTACACCGAGGCGATCGAGGACGCTCGGGTGGCAGCGGAGCGTGACTTCGGCACGGTGCTGCGGTGGATCTACGACATTCCCAGCGAGACCGGCCTCCCCGGCGCGGAGGGAACGCTGGACTTCGCTCTGCGCCACGCTCCGGACGGCCTGGTCGGCTTCGGGCTGGGCGGGCCGGAGATCGGCTGGCCTCGCGGCCTCTTCCAGCCGCACTTCGACGCCGCTCGGGCCGCCGGGCTCCGCTCGGTCCCGCACGCCGGGGAGACCACCGGCCCGGAAAGCGTCTGGGAGGCACTACGCCTGCTCGGCGCCGAGCGGATCGGCCACGGCACGTCCTCGGCCCAGGACCCGGCCCTGCTCGCACACCTGGCCGCGACCGGCATCGCGCTCGAGGTGTGCCCGTCGTCCAACGTCGCCACCCGCGCCGTCGCCTCACTGGAGGACCACCCGTTGCGCGCCTTCGTCGCGGCGGGTGTGACGGTCACCATCAACTCCGACGACCCCCCGATGTTCGGGACCACCCTCAACCGTGAGTACGCCCTCGCGGCCGACCTGCTCGATCTCGACGCCACGGGGCTCGCGGCCCTGGCCCGGGCCGCGGTGGCGGCCTCCTGGGCGCCGGCCGGCGTGCGTGCAGAGCTCGAGGACGCGATCGAGGCGCATCTCGCCGACAGCGCCGGCGACGCGGAGCGCTGAGCCGAGAATACTGCCGCCGCCTCTTGTGCCGGAGGCGGCCGAGGGTCTACAACTGGAGGTGTCGGACGGGCCGCAAGGCTCCGAAGACATCGGGGCCCCGCAAACTCATACTTTGCGGGGCCCCACCCTTTGTATCCACTGCCACGCCCGATCCCGGGGATTTGCGTCGGTGTGCCGCACGCGTGTCGTCGCTCATCGGGCGGCCGGGTCAGCCGGCGGGGAGCTCCAGCCGGAAGACCGCTCCGGCGGCAGAGGTGCCCTGGAGCGACAGCCGACCGCCGTGCTGGTGGGCCAGCGCCCGGGCGATGGCGAGCCCGAGGCCGGTGCCCTCGCCGACCCGGCGCGCCCCGGAGCCGGTGACGAACCGCTCGAAGACCCGCCCGTCGAGCTCGGGTGGGACCCCCGGCCCGTCGTCGGCGACGGTGAGGACGGTGCGGGCGTCCCCAGCCGGAGCCTCGGCCTCGGTCTCGGTCAGGCCGACCGTGACCCTGGTCGTGGCATGGGCAGCGGCGTTCTCGAGGAGGTTGCGCACCAGACGGGCCAGGTCCTCGGGCCGTCCCCGCACCGGAGCCGCGGACACACCGCGGGTGTCCAGAAGGACTCCCGGCGGCGGCTGCAACCGGCGCGCCTCGTCGAGGACGATCGCGTCCAGGTCGACCAGCGGCAGGTCGGTGGCATCGTGGCGCTCGGCCCGCGCCAGCAGCAGCAGGTCACGGGCCAGTCGCTCGAGCCGGGTGACGTCCTGGTCGAGGTCGGCTAGCAGACCGGCGTCCGGCTCGGCCCCGCTGGTGGCCGCGACGTCCAGCTGGATGCGCAACGCGGCGATCGGGCTGAGCAGCTCGTGGGAGGCGTCGGCGACGAACTCGCGCTGGCGCATCCCCGCCGCCTCCAGGCGGGCCAGCATCTCGTTCATGGTCCGGGCCAGCCGCTCGACCTCGTCGCCGGTGTCGGGCACCGGCACGCCGCGTGCCGGCGCCGAGTCGCTGATCGTCGCGACCTCCGAGCGGATCCGGTCCACCGGCGCCAGCGCCCGCCCGACCAGCCAGCTGGTGAGACCGGCGAGGGCGAGCACGACCAGCGGGACGCCGACCAGCAGCGACCGGCGAGTCGCGGCCACGGCTTCGTGCACCCGCTCGGGGCTGGTGCCGACGTAGACCCGCACCGGTGCTCCGGTGGCTCGGCCGGCGGTCGCCCAGACCCGAAAGGTCTCGGTGTCCTCGTCGTCCGGCACCCTCGACACGGTCGACATGGTGAACGTGCCGGGAGCCGGGGCAAGGTCGGTCACGGCGGGGGCGTCGCCCAGGTTGTCCGAGGCGGCCAGGACGGTGTTGTCGCCGGCGACCACCTGGGCCATCTCGTCCTCACCCACCTCGAGGCGGGCCGGCACCGCGCCGCCGGTGGCCAGGGCCGCGACGATCCGGGCCGCGCGTGCCTGGGCCGCCTGGTCGCGACTCTCCGTGAGGGAGTCCTCGACCGCCCGCAGCATCAGCAGCGAGGCGACCAGCAGCGTGGCCGCGGTGGCGGCGGTCGCCACCAGCGTGGCCCGTGCCCGGATCGACCGCGGTCGCACGCCTACCCCTCGGCGATCCGATAGCCGACGCCGCGGACCGTCTGGATCGACTCGCGCCCGAACGGCAGGTCGACCCGGCGCCGGAGCTGAGAGACGTAGACCTCGACGATGTTGGGGGAGCCCTCGAACGCGAAGTCCCAGACGTGCTCGATCAGCTCGGCCTTCGGGACAACGTCGCCGGCGCGCCGCATGAGGTACTCCAGCAGCGCGAACTGCCGAGCCGTCAGCTCGATGGACCGATCGCCGCGGCGGACCGTGTGCGCGGCCGGGTCGAGATGCAGGTCGCCCACGTCGAGGGCCGGAGAGCGGGGCGACTCCCCGCGGCGCAGCAGGGCGCGCAGCCGTGCGAGCAGGACGGCGTACGAGAACGGTTTGGCCAGGAAGTCGTCGGCCCCGAGGTCGAGGGCCCGCACCTCCTCGTGCTCGCCCTGCCGGGCGGTCAGCATCAGCACCGGTGCGCCGTTGCCGGCCGCTCGCAGCTCGCGGCACAGCTGGTGGCCGCTGACGCCCGGCAGCATCACGTCGAGCACGATCACGTCGTAGGCGCACTCGCCCAGCAGCCACCGTGCCTCGTCGCCGGTGTGGGCCACGTCGGCGGCGTAGCCCTCTGCCCGCAGCCCGCGCGCCAGCGACCGAGCCAGGCGGGTGTCGTCGTCGACCACCAGGACGCGCACATGCCCACTGTGCCACTCACGGCTGAAGACCGGCTGAAGTCGACGGACGGCGGGCCGTTCAGGGCTGCTTCAGCGCGCGCCCTCCAGCCTGTGTTGGAACGCACCCGTCGGGTGCCACACCACGAGGAGACCCCCATGACCACCCCCATGTCCAGGCCCCTGACCCGGCGTCCCCTCGCCCGCCCGCTGGCCGTCACCGTGGCCCTCGGTCTGGCAGTCGCGCTGCCGGGCTCGGCACCCGCGGCTCTGTCGGCACCGGCGACCTCGCCGGCGGTGGTGGCCGCGCGAGCCGAGGCCTGCCCGACCCCGGACGGCGGGCCGCCGTTGCTGGACCTGCCGTCGCCCCGCCGGTTCCGGCGCCACGTCACCCATCCCTACCTGCCGCTGCGTCCCGGCAGCCGCTGGGTCTATCGCGGCGTCGGCAGCGAGGCCGGCCAGCGGACGGTGGTGACGGTGCTCGCACGCACCAAGCGGATCCTCGGCATCCGCGCCACGGTGGTGAAGGACGTGGTGAGCGAGGACGGTGTCGTGATCGAGCGCACGCGCGACTGGTATGCCCAGGACCGCGCCGGCCGGGTGTGGTATCTCGGGGAGGCGACCACGGCGTACGACGGTGACACGAGCAGCAGCGAAGGCTCCTGGCGGGCCGGCCGCGGCTGCGCCCGGGCCGGTGTGGTGATGTTCCCGCGCGGCAAGATCCACCGCGGCTACCGGCAGGAGTACCTCGCGGGAGAGGCCGAGGACCTCGGTGTCCTGCTGGATCGACGAGGACGGGTGGGGATCCCCTCCGGGCACTTCCGGAAGGTGTGGATCACCAAGGACACGACTCCGCTGGAGCCACGGCTGCAGGAGCTGAAGTTCTACGCCCCCGGTGTCGGCATGGTGCTCGAGGTCGGCGTGAGCCCTGAGCAGGGCCGGGTCGAGCTCGTGGGTTTCCGCCGCGGCTGACCCGTGGGTTTGGTCGATCCGAGGCCGATCGCTACGCTTTCCCGCGAGGGGAGTACTTCCTAACGTCCGTCCCGGTCATTCCGGCGCCGCCTGCGGTGCCCCGGGGCGGGGGCCCTGTGGGCGAAGGAGACCTCAGGCCGTTCGACCTGAGGAGCCGCATGACCGACATCCTGTCCCCGCTCGCCGTCGGGGCAGCCCCATCGTCGACGTCCGCGATCGACTCCATCGGCACCCCGACGCTGTGGGCCGCGATGATCGGCGCCGTCGTCGTCCTGCTGGTGCTGGACTTCTTGATCACCCGCCGTCCGCACGAGGTGTCGATGCGCGAGGCGGTGGCGTGGTCGACGTTCTACGTCGCCCTGCCGCTGGCGTTCGGTGTCTACATCTGGACGGTGTATGGCGGCCAGCGCGGGCTCGAGTACTACTCCGGCTACCTGGTCGAGAAGTCGCTCAGCGTGGACAACCTGTTCGTGTTCATGCTGCTGCTGGGCGCCTTCGCCGTGCCGGCGGAGCTGCAGCAGCGGGTGCTGCTCTACGGCATCATCGGCGCCCTGGTGCTGCGCGGCATCTTCATCGCGCTCGGCGCAGCGGCGCTTTCCGCGTTCGACTGGGTGTTCCTGCTCTTCGGAGCGATCCTGGTCGCGACCGCGGTCAAGGTCTTCCGCGACGCCCGGTCCGGTGCGGACCACACGGTCGCCGTCGACGACATGCGCAGCGTCCGGTTGGTGCGCCGGCTGTTCCCTGTGACCAGCGCCTACCAGGGCCCGCGGATGTTCTCCAGGGTCGACGGCCGCCGGGCGCTGACCCCGTTCGCGATCGTGGTCGTCGCCGTGTTGTCGACCGACGTGGTCTTCGCGGTCGACTCGGTGCCGGCTGTCTACGGCATCACCGGCGACCCTTTCCTCGTGTTCGCGACCAACGCCTTCGCCCTCCTGGGGCTGCGCTCGCTCTACTTCGTGCTGCAGGGTGCGCTGGACAAGCTGATCCACCTCGGCTTCGGCCTGGCGGCCATCCTGGCCTTCATCGGCGCCAAGCTGGTGCTGCACTGGGCGCACCTGGTCTGGCCGTCGGTGCCCGAGATCCCGACGCCTGCCTCGTTGGTCGTGATCGTGGCGATCCTGGTCATCACCACGGTCACCAGCCTCGCGGCGGTCCAGCGGCGGGAGGAGCACGCCGCCGCGTGACGGATCGCGCGCCGCCCGGCGTGTCAGCCGGCGGCGGTCCCGGAGGCGTCATCGGAGCCGGCGTACGTCGCCCGGAGCACGGAGGTCACCGAGTGGGCGGGGTCGCCGTCGTCCTTCTCCAGGCTGACGTCGACCACCTGGTAGCGGCCCAGCAGGCTGTCGGGGAACTCGAAGCCGCCCTTGCCGCCTGGCCCGAGGATGCCGAGGGAGAGCATCTTCCCGGTCTCGGGGTTGAACAGCCAGACCTGGTAGTACTCGCCCTTCGTGATGCTGGGCAGATCGCTGGTCTCGACGGTCATCGACACCGCGCCGTCGTCGTCGACCATCTTCACGCGGCCGCTTCCCGAGCCTTCGACCGGCTCGAAGTCGGCCTGCTGCGGCGCGACCGCGACAGGGGTGTCCTGGTCGCCACGGACCACGATGCTGGTCACCGCGGCGCTGCCGACCACCAGGGCGGAGGCGGCCGCGACCAGGCCCAGCGGCCGGCTCCAGCGCGTCAACAGGCCGGGAGGCTGCGGTGCCGGGGGAAGAGGCGTCGCGAGGGCGGTCGCTTCGCCCGCCGCCGACGGCGGCTGCAGCGTGCGGCCGGCCCCGGAGAGCAGGGAGTGACCGACCGCGGTGTCGGCCAGGTCGGCACGGCAGGACTCGCAATTGTCGAGGTGCTCCGCCACGTGCAGGGTCTCGGCGTTGGACAGCTCGCCGCGCAGCAGCGCGACCAGGTTCACGTGCTCCGACGTCGTGGGCGTCACCATGTCACTCATCGGGTGTCTCCTTCCTCGGCACGCATCAGGCTGGCCAGGCGGCGGGTGCCCCGCGACGCCCTGGCCTTGACGGTCCCTAGCGGGACGTCGAGCCGGGTGGCGATCTCTTGTTGGGTGAGGTCTTCGAAGTAGGCCATCTCGATGACGACCCGCTCGTGGTCGGGGAGGTTGCCGACGGCGGCCCGGACGTCGGCGGCGTCGGCGAACCGTTCCACGGTCTCTCGCCCGTCCTCTCCGGTCAGGTCCCGGATGGTCTCCACGTCGACCACCTGGTGTCTGCGGCTCCGGAGGGTGTCAACCGCGCGCCGATGGGCGATCGTGAACAGCCATCCGGTGAACCGTTGCCCCGGATCGTAGCGACCCGCGTGCCGCCAGGCGTCGAGGAACGTGCGCTGGAGCACGTCCTCGGCGTCGTCACGGCCCACGTATTTGCTGACGTAGGTAAGGACCGCCGGGGCGTACGCCGCGTAGGCGTCCTCCAAAGCGGTCTCATCTTGGCTGGCTAGGCGGAGTCCGATGGCTCGGCCGCCCGCGTTGTCGGGTAGCTCCACACTGGTCCTTCGGTGCCGATGGCGGATTGGATGCCGGGTTCTTGAAGTTTCATCGTTTTGCGGTCATCCGGTCCGCCGGGCGGTGACCACCACATTGTCCTGGTAACCCCCGCGGTCGGGAAGGTAGTCGCCGCCACAGGTGACGAGCTGGAGGCGAGGCGGACCGCCACGCGCGAAGATGCGCGGAATGTCGAGCACGGACTTCGCGACTCGCTCGACGCGCACGACGCGGTAGGTGACCGTGCGCCCGTCGGCCCGGAGGCGCACCTCGGCGCCGACACGCACCGACGAGAGCCGCGCCAGCGGGCCGACGCCCTCCTCCTCGGTGTCGACGTGGCCGGCGACCACGGTCGCTCCGCTTCCGTCCAGCGGTCCGCGGCCGAAGCGGTACCACCCGGCCGTGTAGGCCGACTCCGGCAGCGCCATGAGCCCGGCTCGGTCCACCCCGACGGGACGGACCGGCAGGGAGATCCCGACCGACGGGACCGAGACCTGGGTGGGAGGAGGGGTCGTCTGCGTCGTGGCGCTGTTCGCAGCGTCGACGGTGGCGGGCCGGGCGCGCACCCGGGCGCGCGGTGCCGGCTCACGCTCCGCCGGCGCCCGCGTGAGGCTCGGGCGCTCGTCTCCGGGCTGCGGGCTGGTCGTCGTGACCCGCGGCAGCTCCGCGGCGGCCGACCGCTCGCGGGGCGCCACCAGCCAGGCGATCCCCACGCCCAGGAGGGCGGCCGCCACGATGGCGACCGCCCTCTGGGTGGGGTGATGGATCACGACACGCGCTGCCGCTGGGGCCGCACGGTCAGGGCCACCGCGCCGCCGGCGAGCAGCGCACCCAGGGCCAGCCACCACAGCGCGGGGCCGGAGCCGGCCGCCTGGCCGCCGCTGCCGCCCGGCACGCCGCCGGGGGAGGAGTGGCTGCCGGAGATGGTCTGCACGGCCAGGTCGAGGTTGCCGTCCGCGGCGCTGCCCCAGGCGTAGACGATGGTGTGCACGCCCTCGGCCAGGGTCACGTCGGCCGGGCCGATCGCCACGTCCTCGGTGCCGGCCAGGACCACGTCGGCCGACACGGTGCCGGCCGGGATGTCGGCCGACGCCTCGTTGGGGTTGGTGAGGTCGGTGAAGACGGGGTCGCCGCCGGCGCGGACGTCGACGGCGGGAGCCGCCGCGGTGTGCCGCACGGTGAGGCGGGCCTCGCCGGCCGCGATCGCCGAGGTGTCGTTGACGAAGGGCGTCAACGTCGGGGCGCCGCCCTCGTCGAGGTGCGCCACGACGGTGATGTTGGCGCCGGCCGGCACGGTCACGCCGTTGGCCTCCATGATGGCGTCGCCGTCGGCGCCGTCCCCGGCAGCGACCACCTTCAGGTCGTAGTCACCTCCGGGCAGGGCGACCGGGTCGGTGAGCGTGCCCGGCTCGAAGTCGGTCAGCAGGGCGTCGCCGTTGACGTAGACGTCCACGACGGCGTCAGGAACGCCGTGCAGGATGGACACCTGAGCGTCGTCGGCGGCGTACGCCGGGGCGGCCAGACCGACGGCGACCATGCCGGCGGCGGCCAGGGTGAGTAGCTTGCGAAACATGATGGTCTCCTCTGGATTGCGTGGTCAGATGATCAGGGCAGGTCCAGCGGCCGCAGCACGAAGATGATCCCGTGCGCGATCTGCTTGTTGCCCTTGTTGATGTCGAGGCGGCGGGGGTCCAGGAACGGGTCGACGTCGTCGGTGTCCTGGTCGCGCAGCTGGACTAGCGGCAGGCCCTTGTAGAGCACGTCGACGGTGAAGGTCGCTCCCTGGGCGGTGGTGAGCTCGGCGCCGTCGGAGGCGAGGGCCTGCTTCGCGGTGATCGTGGCGCCGGGGACGACGTGGTAGAGCAGCACCTGCTCGATGGCGTCGACGCCGACGGTGTCGACGAGGGTGTTGAAGACCTTCTCCTCGGAGCGGATCCACTTCCCGGTCAGCTCGAAGGCCAGCTTGCGGAACGAGATGTCGTTGGGGATGAACGCCGTCAGTGCGACCTTGCCGTCGGCCAGCACGCCGACCGCGCTGTCGGGCTTGGCGGCCAGCACGGCGAGCACCGCCTCGGTGACGATGTCGTAGTCGCCGTTGCGGCGGTCGAACCGGTTGCCGTCGGAGGTGAGCACCTCCGCCAGGCTGGTGGTGCCGACCTTGCCAGACTTGGCGGCCGGGGCCGCCTGGGCGGATGCGGGGGCCAGTGCCGCGCCGGTGAGCAGGGCGGCCGCCGCGACGGTGGTGGCGATGCTGCGGATCCTCATGGGTAGTCCTCGGGGTCAAGGGCCGCCACGGTGCGGCCCGTTGCCCCTCTCTTCGGACCAGATGCGGCTCCGGTTGCCCCGATGTGGGACGACTTTCAACTTTGTTCGGCAGGGCCGACCCGACGGGGCCACCAGAAGCGGTCGCCGGTCTTCAGCGCGATGGCCGGCACGAGCACCGTCCGGACCAGCAGCGTGTCGAGCAGCACGCCCACGAAGATGACGATGCCGAGCTGCGCGAGCACCACCAGCGGCAGCACACCGAGGACCGCGAAGACCGCGGCCAGCAGGATGCCCGCGCTGGTGATCACGCCACCGGTGGCGGTGAGTGCGCGCAACATGCCCTCCTTCGTGCCGTGCTCGCGGGCCTCCTCGGCGGCCCGGCTGACCAGGAAGATGTTGTAGTCCACACCGAGGGCGACGAGGAACAGGAAGGCCAGCAGCGGCACGCCGCTGTCCAGGCGCTGGAAGCCGAGGGGACCGGTGAACAGCCACCAGGACATCCCGAGCGCGGCGAGGTAGGTCGCGACCACCGTCGCCACCAGGATCACCGGGGCGGCCACCGACCGCAGCAGCAGGACCAGGGCGCCGAGCACGAGCACCAGGATGAGCGGGATGATGAGCGTGCGGTCTCGGGAGGCGGCGCTGGCCTGGTCGACGCCCTCGGCCTCGCTCCCGCCGACCCACGTGTCGTCGTAGGTCTCGAGCGCGTCGCGCAGCTCGGTGACCGTGTCCCGCGCCTCCGGGCTGCCGCCCGACGCGTCCAGCACGACGTCGACCCGGGTCAGCCCGCCCTCGCTGACCGTGGGCGTGGCCGAGACGACGCCGTCCACGGCGCCGGCCGCCTGCGCCACCTCGCCCCCGTCGGCGCGGGTGAGCACGATCGTCGGGTCGGACGCCCCGGCCGGGAACGACTCGGCCAGCCGCTCGCCGGCGGTGATCGCCTCGGGGGTGTCGAGGAACTGCTCGGACTCGGAGAGCCCGGACTGGATCTGCGTGGTGCCGACGGCCAGCAGCGCCAGCACGAGCAGGCTGGCGGTGACGAACGAGCCCGGGCGGCGGGCGACGGCGTTGCCGATCCGGCGCCACATCGAGCGGTCGGACTCGACCAGCGTTTGCTGGCCGACGCGCGGCACCACCGGCCAGAAGACCCAGCGACCGAAGAGCACCAGCACGGTCGGCAGCACGACCAGGGCGTAGGTCGCCGCGACCAGGATGCCGACGGCGCAGGCGAGACCGAGTCCGCGGGTGGCCGGCACCAGCGAGAGCAACAAGGTCAGCAGCCCGAGCACGACGGTGGTCGCGCTGGCGATGATCGACTCGGCGGTCCGGGCGAGCGCGTGCCGCATCGCGGCATAGCGGTCCTCGGTGACGCGGAGCTCGTCGCGGTAGCGCGAGATGAGCAGCAGGGCGTAGTCGGTGCCGGCACCGAAGACCAGCACCGACAGGATGCCCACGGTGGACTCGTCCCAGGCCAGGCCACCGAGCTTCAGCGCGTGGGTGGCCAGGGTGGCGGCGAGCTGATCGGCCACCCCGACGACGGTGAGCGGGATCAGCCACAGGAAGGGGCTGCGGTAGGTGATCAGGAGCAGCACCGCCACGACCGTCGCCGTCGCCAGGAGGAGGGTGATGTCGGCGCCGTCGAACACGGCGGCGAGGTCGGCCTGGATCGCGGCCGGGCCGGTCACGGCGGAGGAGACGCCCTCGGGAAGGTCGGTGGCGGCCTCGGTGCGGATCTCGGCCACGCGGTCGGCGATCTCGGTCGCGCCTTCCTCCATCACCGGCACGACGGCGATGGCCGCGGTCCCGTCGTCGCTGACCACGAGGCCGGGGCCGCGGTCGGAGGCCGGGTAACGGCCCTGCAGCTCCTGGAGCGCCTGGTCGGTGAGCCGGCCCTCGTCCGCGGTGTAGAGCACGACGGCGGTGCTGTCGCTCTCCTCGGGCAGCTGGTCGGACAGCTCGACGACGGTGGTCGAGTCCAGGCCCTCGGGCAGGTTGTCGAGCGGGCCGGGGGTGCGCTCGGCCTGGCCGACGCCGCCGATGACGGCGATCGCGGCGATCAGGAACAGGGGAGCGAGCCACCAGCTGCGACCACGGCGCACGGTCAGGGACGTGAGATCCGGCATGGGTGCTCCTCGGGCGCTACGATGGGAACTAGTTCAGCAGATTACTTATTAGATTACTAATAAGGTGAGCAAAATGGTCGAGCGAGCCGAGGCGCCGCCGCACACCTCGTACGTCGAGGACTGGCACCAGACCTCGACGCTGCTCGCGCTCCGCGAGCTGCTGCAGGTCGCCCAGGCGGTGGGCCCGGCGGTCGCGAAGCGCGCGGATCTGGGCCACACCGAGCTCGCGGCGCTCGAGCTGCTGGTGGAGCGTCAGGTCGGGCCCGTCGACCTGGCCCGCCACCTCGGTGTCACCTCGGCGGCGTCGTCCGGCATCGTCGACCGGCTCGTGGCACGCGGGCACGTCACCCGGGAGGCCGACGAGAGGGACGGACGTCGCACCCGCGTCGTGCTCACCGACTCCGGACGCGAGGAGGTGCTCGGCCACCTGATGCCGATGTTCGTCTCGCTCGCTCGCCTCGACGCTGAGCTCACCGACGACGAGCGCGAGGTCGTCGACCGCTATCTCACCGGCGCGATCGCCGCGATCCGACGGCTGATCTGAGCCTCCCGGTCGCCGCCGATCACGCGCGATCGTTTGCTGCGTCGTGCACGATCCATCGGCGTGTCGGGGTGCGAACGGCAGCAAACGTTCGGGTCCCCGGGCTCGTCCGCCGCCGCCGCCGAGACGGTCACGACCCCTCGGCTATCGAGGCGATCGCCTCGGGCATGTCTCCGGGCCGGATCGTGTCAGTCGAGCGTCTCCTGGCCGACCAGGGCGTGGTAGCTAAAGCCGGCGATCAGCGCCCCGGCGATCGGGGCGAGGATGAACAGCCACAGCTGCGCGATGGCGTCGCCGCCGGCGAAGAGCGCGGGGCCGATCGAGCGCGCCGGGTTCACGGACGTGTTGGTCACCGGGATGCTCACGAGGTGGATCAGCGTGAGGGACAGCCCGATCGCGATCGGCGCGAAGCCTGCGGGCACGCCGCGCTTGTCGGTGGTGCCGACGATGACGTAGAGGAAGATCGCCGTCAGCACCAGCTCCGCCACCAGGCAGGCCAGGAGGGAGTAGCCGTCGGGTGACCGGTCGGCGTACCCGTTGCTGGCGAAGCCGTCGGAGGCGGTGAACCCGTCCTTGCCGCTGGCGATCACGAACAGCACCGCTGCCGCCGCGATGGCCGCGGCGACCTGGGTGACGATGTAGCCGGTGGCGTCCTTCCACGGGAAGCGCTTCGCTGCTGCCAGGCCGAGGGTCACGGCAGGGTTGAAGTGGCCGCCCGAGATGTGGCCCACGGCGAAGGCCATGGCCAGCACGGTGAGGCCGAACGCCAGGGAGATGCCGAGGTAGCCGATCTCGCCGCCGGCGAGCACGGCCGCGCCGCAGCCGCCGAGCACGAGGACGAAGGTGCCGAGGAACTCCGCGGAGAGACGGTGGGCGGTGGTGGGGTCGGGTGCTGCCATGTCGGGTTCCTTCCCGGAAGGTGCGCGGGTGCGCTCGGGAGGAAGGTACGGCCCCCGGGGGTCAGATTTCCACCGTCCCATGGTGAACGCCGCCCGACGGGTCGGCGGGTGGCCTCCCGCACCCAGCGCCCGGCAGCCGTGCGGCATACTCGGGCCGCATGCGAACCGTCCCGGCCGTGGTGCTCACCTCCGTCCTGACGCTCGTCCTCGCCACGGGATGCAGCGACGACCGACGCGACCAGATCCGCGACGCCGTCAGCAGTGCGGCCACGGCCAGCGGCTCGGTGCTCCCCACCTCGGAGGTCCCCACCGACCCACCGTCCTCGGACGTTCCCTCCTCGGAGCCCACCCCCGAGCCCACCTCTGAGGCACCCACCGCCGAGCCCACGCCCGAGCCCACCTCCGAGGCACCCACCGCCGAGCCGACGTCAGAGCCCACCTCCGAGGCCCCGACGCCGGAGGCAACGGCGGCGCCCCCTGAGACACCGGCGGCGAGCCAGACCGCGGCCGCTGGCGAGGGGAACAAGGGGAAGAAGAAGCAGCAGGAGGAGGACTCGTTGCCGTGGTGGGTCTTCGCGCTCATCGCGGGAGCACTGATCGCCCTGCTGGTCCTCGCGCTCGTGCTCGGCTCACGCCGCAAGGGCGCGGCACTGCTGGCCCGCACCGAGGTGGCGCTTCAGCAGGTGGCCGAGATCTCCACCCACCTGGCAGCGGTCACCGCCCCCGGCCTCGATGTCGTGGCTGGCCAGGACGCGGGACGCCTCGCGGCCCTCGCTGCCGAGCTCGACGAGATCGTCGGCCGGACCTCGGATCAGGCGCGTCGTGCCACGCTCGCCCAGGTCCGCAAGCACGTCGGCCTGGTGCACGGACTGGTGGACGGCGTGGCGCTGACCCCGGGGGGAACGTCGGCCGCGGCGGCAGCACACCTCAACGAGCAGGCCGGTGTTCTCCACGCACTCACGACGCAGGCCCAGGCACGACTGTTCCCCGCTTCCCCTGCCACGCCAGGCTGACCCACCCCGTCCGGCGCGGTGGGCTCGGTGCCCGATCGGTGCCGGGACGCTACTGTGACGTGTGTCACGCCATGCCGCCAGCGCGGCCTCCCTGGCACACCTCCCCACGGGATCAAGGAGATGCACATGTGGAAGAACCGCAGCGGGGGCCTGTTGGCCCTCGGACTGGCCACCGGACTTCTGGTCGGTTCCGCCGTGATGGTGGTGACCCCCGCCGGAGCGCACGTCTCCAGCTGGGCACACAACTGGAAGAAGCACATCAAACCCAAGACGGACGCGCGCTACTACACCAAGTCCGCGGCACGGGGCCGATTCGTGTCGCAGAGCGCCATGCAGACCGGCAGCTACTTCATCACCGCTCAGGCCGGCGGCGCCGGCGACGAGGACGGGACCCAGATCTCGTTCGCCGTCGCCCTGCCCTCGGCTCCGGTCGCTCACTTCATCCCCCAGTCGACGACGCCTCCGGTGGGTTGCTCCGGCACGCCGGCAGACCCGGTGGCCTCTCCCGGACATCTGTGTGTGTTCGAAGTGGGAGCCGTGAACGCTCAGGGCCAGGGCATGTGCCGCAACGACGGCCCGATCACCTGCCCCGGCGCCTCGCGCTTCGGGACGAGTCTCTACATCTTCTCCACCGCCGCAGGGCGCTACCAGTCGTGGGGCACGTGGGCCGCGACCCCGGGAACGGCCAGCCCCCGGACGGCTCCTCCGAAGCCGTCGTCGAGGTCGAGCATCCCCTAGGACTCGACGGCAGCCGGGCCATGAGCCGGCAGCCTCAGGGTCGACCGCACGCCACACCACCGCGCCGACCCGGCTGGCTGGCGGGCGGGCCACCCGCAGCGCCCCTCAGCGAAGGGGTGGGAACGAGCCCCGCGCTTGGCCCCCGACACCGTCGAGGAGTGGTCGTCCCAGCCGATGCGGCGTCTCTGAAGGCCAGAGGCCGATGGAGGTGGCGCCCCCGACAGGACTCGAACCTGTGACCGGCGGATTAGAAGGCCGCTGCTCTATCCAGCTGAGCTACGGAGGCAGGGGACCATTGTGACCGATCAGTCGCCGCTGCCGGGCGCGCCCCGGCGTACCGTGGCAGGCGAGCCCTGCACGGGGGCGGGGCCATCACTGGGGAGATGGTGAGCATGCGACGTCAGGCGACCCGAGGCGTTCGGGGCAGCGGATTCATCCGAGGCGTGGTCGCGGGGGTCTCAGCAGTGATCCTGGCGGGCGCCGCGGCTGCCTCGGGAGCAGCCGCCGCCGCACCCGCGACGGCCGCCTCCGGGGTCGACAGCCTGGTCGTCACCCAGACCTCGCTGCCCAGCCTGCCCGGGGACGTGGTCGCGCAGGCGGCCGACCTCAACAACAGGGGCGTCGTCGTCGGGACCAGCACGGGGGCTGACTCCGTCAACCACGCGGTGATCTGGAAGCGCGGCGTGGTCAAGCGGCTGCCGGGGACCTGGGGCGTCGACTCGGCGGCGTTCGGCGTCAACGACCGGGGCCACGTCGTCGGCCGGATCGGCACCACCGCGGTGCTGTGGAAGCACGGCCGCGCGGTGCGGCTGCCGGCGCTGCCCGGCGGCACGCGCACCCAGGCGGAGGATCTCTCCGACCACGGGCTGATCGTGGGGACGAGCAGCACGTCCGGCACGTCCGGCGTCGTCCCGGTGGTCTGGTGGCGGGGCGAGGTGCGTGCGCTGACGACGCTGCCCGGTCGGCCGGGCGGCTCGGCGCAGGACGTCAACGAGCGAGGCGACGTGGTCGGGTCCCTGGGCGTGGCCGTGCTCTGGCGGAGCGGGGTCCCCGAGGCGCTGCCGACGCTGGCCGGTGACACCGCGGGCCAGGCGCTGGGCGTCAACGACCGAGCGGTGGCCGTGGGCTACAGCGTGGACCCGACCGGCCGGCCGCTCCCGGTGCGGTGGCGGTGGGGCACGGTCAAGCGCCTCCCGGTGCCCGACGGCACCGAGGCCGGGATGGCGGTCGACGTGAACCGGTGGAGCACCACGGTCGGCTGGGTGCTGGCCGACGGGCGCAGCCGGCCGGCCATCTGGTGGCGCGGCCACTACGTCGAGCTGGGCTCGGGCGACGGACCCGGCCAGGCCCTCGCCATGAACGACCACGGCAAGGCCGCCGGCTGGTCCGACGGCCGCGCGACGGTGTGGAAGATCCGGTAGTCCGGGTGACCCAGGCTTCGGCGCGGCCGCGGCCGGCCGCGCCGCCGCCCGGTCCCGCTCAGCGGGGGGCCGGGACGGGGCGGCGCCCGGTCGCGACCAGCAGCAGCCAGCCGGTGAGCCCGAGCTCGCCGAGCACCGACGGGACGGCGACGATCGCCAGGAAGAGGCCGGACATGCTCTCGTAGTCGGCGAGCACCAGGTGGGCGACCGTGTCGACGACGTACGCCGTCCCGGCGGCCGCCAGCAGCCAGACCAGCAGGCGCGGGCCGCCGGCCCGCTGGAGGAGGCTGGCGACGAGGACCAGGTGTCCGCCGAACGCCGCCAGCCCGACCACCCAGGTGAGGTCGAAGGTCTGTAGCGCGAGCAGGATCGCCTCGTCGTCGGCGTCACCGAACGCGCCGGGGGAGTCGGCCACCCAGAGCGCGGCGTACAGGAAGGCCAGCGCGGCACCGAGCACCACGGTGTAGGTGAGCCGGAACCAGGCGGCGAGCAGGGACAGGTCGCGGTGCACCGGTCGGAAGAGCACGAACAGCGCCCACGCGACCACCACGTCGACGAGGAAGATGCCGAGGAAGGCCGTCGCGCCGAGGCGGAAGGTGCTCTCGGAGTCGCGCAGCGCGTCGGCGGTCGCGGCGGCGTCGCCGGGCTGGAGCACCGAGCCGAGCGCCAGGAAGTTGGCGAAGATCGCGAGCACGAAGATGGCGAGGTAGCCACCCGCGGCCCAGCGGGCAGCGGTGCGGGGGTGGGTGGTGGGAGCGCCGTCCTTCGTGGTGGCGGGCGCGAGGGCGGTGGTGGTCATGAGGTCTCTCCTGTGGTGTCGTGCGGGTGGTGGTGGGTGGGGGATCAGGGGAGCGTGAGCGCGACCTTGCCGCGGGCGTGGCCGGCGGCGACATGGTCGATGGCCTTGGCGGCCTCGTCGAGGGAGAACGTCCGCTCCAGCAGCGGCCGCAGCCGGCCCTGGTCGGCCAGCCGGCCCAGCTCGGCCAGGTCGTCGGCGTTCTCCTTGCTCAGCAACGCGGTGAGCCGCTGCCCCACGAAGGGGGAGAGGGTCATCGCCGCGAGCTGCCGGTGGGTGCCGCCGAGCCAGCGGTCGCCGCCCTCGCCGCCGGCGATGACGAGCGTGCCGCGGGCGGTCAGCGAGCGGCGCAGCGCGCGGAGGGGGCGCAGGCCGGCGAGGTCGATGATCACGTCGTAGCGGAGGTCGTCGGCGTCGATCTCCTCGCGGGTGTAGTCGATGACGCGGCGGGCGCCGAGCGAGCGGACCAGGTCGGCCTTGGCGCCGCTGGCCACGCCGGTCACCTCTGCTCCGGCGGCGGCCGCGATCTGGACGGCGTACGTGCCGACGCCGCCGGAGGCGCCGATGACCAGGACCCGGTCGCCCTCGCGAACCCGGCCGGCGTCGCGCACGGCCTGCAAGGCGGTCAGCCCGGAGACCGGCAGGACGGCGGCCTCCTCGAAGGAGAGTGCGGCCGGCTTGGGCGCCAGCCGCTTCTCGGGGACGAGCGCCAGCTCGGCGAACGAGCCGTCGGCGGTGCCCATCACCTCGTCGCCCACGGCGACGCCGGTCACGTCGTCGCCCACCGACTCGACCACCCCGGCGACGTCGCGGCCGGGCACCGGGAACTTCGGTCGGCGGAGCCCGAAGGCCATCCGGACGGCGTAGGGGAGGCCGGTCATCAGGTGCCAGGTGCCGCGGTCGACGCCGGCGGCGCGGACCCGGACCAGCACGTCGCGGGGGCCGGGGGCCGGGACGGCGACGTCGCCGAGGGACAGCTGCTCGGTGCCGCCGTACTGGGCCTGGGTCACTGCTCGCATCTCGTTCTCGTTTCTTACGACGTAAGGTTCGGTGTTGGGTCGAGAGTAGACTTACGATGTAAGGTAAGTCAAGACGCAGTCGGAAGACGAAGGAGAGAAGTCGATGGCGGGACGGCCACGGTCACGCGCCGAGGCGCTCAGTCGAGACGCGATCGTCGCAGCGGCAGTGCAGCTCGCCGACGAGGAGGGGATCGCGGCAAGCTGTCGATGCGGGCGGTCGCCCGGCGGCTCGGGGTGGAGGCGATGTCGCTCTACCACCACGTCGCCAACAAGGAGGCGATCCTCGACGGGATGGTCGACGCGGTGCACGCGGAGTTCCACACGCCGGTGCCGGGAGCCGCCTGGCGCGCCGAGCTGCGTGCCCGCTCGCTGTCGGCACGCCAGGCGATCAAGCGGCACCCCTGGGCGCTCGGCCTGATGGACTCACGCCGCAACGCCGGCTGGGAGACGCTGCTCCACCACGATGCCGTGATCGGCTGCCTGCGGGAGGCCGGCTTCTCGCTGGCCCTGACCGGGCACGCCTTCGCGGTGATCGACGCACAGCTCTACGGCTTCCTGGTGCAGGAGCTGAGCCTGCCCTTCGAGCCCGGCGCCGACCTGGCCGAGCTGGGCCAGCAGATGATGGCGGCGCTGCCGGAGGGCCAGCTTCCGTACTTCCGCGAGTTCACTCTCGAGCACGCGCTCCGGCCGGGCTATGACTTCGGCGACGAGTTCGAGGTCGGCCTCGACCTGGTGCTCGACGGGCTCGCCCGTCGGCTCGCGGAGGAGCAGGCGGCCTGCCGGTGACGCGTCGTCGTGGGCGGCGGCGGGCTTGCGCCGTACGGATGGCCCGCCGGGGCGACCGTTTCGGATGACGTCCCCGGCGACCGGGGCAGCCGACCGCCGGCAGCGACCCTCAGGCGCGGAGCCGCGCCATCCACGCCTCGACGTCGTCGGCGGCCGGGGGGAGGGAGGCGGAGAGGTTCCGCGAGCCGTCGGCGGTGACGAGGATGTCGTCCTCGATCCGGATGCCGATGCCACGCAGCTCCTCGGGGACGAGCAGGTCGTCCTCCTGGAAGTAGAGCCCCGGCTCGACGGTCAGCACCATGCCGGCCGCCAGGTCGGCCTTGTTGTAGGCCTCCGGTGAGGCGTGCCCGCAGTCGTGGACGTCCATGCCGAGCATGTGCGAGGTGCCGTGCAGGGTCCACCGCGCGTAGACCTTCGACTCCGGGTCGAGCGCCTCCTCCGCCGACACCGGCAGCAGCGACATCGACTCCAGTCCGTGGGCGAGCACCTCCATCGCCGCCTGGTGCGGCGCCAGGAACGCCGCGCCAGGGCGGACGGACTGCGATGCCGGCCGTCTGCGCGGCCAGCACCAGGTCGTAGAGCTCGCGCTGCAGCGGAGGTGTAGCGGCCGTCGACCGGGCAGGGTGCGCGTCACGTCGGCGGTGTAGAGGTTGTGCCCCTCGACGCCCATGTCGAGCAGGATCAGCTCACCGGGCGTCACCGGACCGGAGTTGTCGATCCAGTGCAGGGTGGTCGCGTGCGACCCGCCGGCGACGATCGAGTCGTAGCCGAGGTCGTTGCCCATCGCCCGGGCCCGGCGGAAGAAGGTGCCCTCGAGCCAGCGCTCGCCGAACTCCAGCACCCGGTCCCACTCCCGCACGGAGTCCTCGAAACCGAGCGCGGTGACGTCGCAGGCCCGCTGGAGCTCGCCGACCTCCCACTCGTCCTTGAGCAGGCGCATCTCGGAGACCGCGCGGGCGAGGTCGGCGTCGCGGGTCTCGTCGCCGGCGACCAGGCCGTCGACCCTCGCGTCGACGCCGCGGTGCACGCGGGTCTTGCCGGCTCGCTCCAAGGCTGAGGGCAGCTCGTCGAGGTGACGCACCGGCAGCCCCAGCGAGGCGGTCATCTCTGCCAGCGACGGACGACGCCCGGCCCACAGCTCGCCGTACTGCCGGTCGCGGAAGAACTCGTCGGTCGTCGCGCGAGGACCGCGGTCGGGCGTAGAGCACCGCGTCGTCGCCCTCGAGCACCAGCACCGCGTCGGAGGTCTGGTTGCCGGAGAAGTAGGTGTGGGCGGTGTCGGCGCGGAAGCGGTAGTCGGTGTCGTAGGCGCGCACCTTGTAGCCGCCCGCAGGCAGCACCAGACGCTCCCCGGGGAACATCTCGGTGAGCCGCCGGCGACGCGTCGCGGCGTACGGCGCCACGGCGTGCGGCGGGAGGTCGAGCTCGCGGTCGCCCCAGCCCTGGCGCATGAACGCCGCCCAGGCATCGGGCACCGACGGGTCGTGCTGCTCGGTGTGGAGCGTCGCCTCGTGCTCGTGCTCCGGCGCGGTCTCGGCCGGCTCGGTCAGGGTCAGCTCGGCATCGGTGACCGCCTCGTGGGTCGCGGCCTCGGGGATGGTGTCGTCGGTCACGCCGCTCACTGTACGCCGACCGAGGAGGGCGCTCAGTTAGTCTTCCCTCCATGCCAGCCGCCGCCCTCGCGGGCCCGTCCGCGCCGCGTTCCGGCGTCGGGTTCACGGTGCTGGTGACGGTGCTCTCCGTGCTCGGTGGCGGCCTGATGATGCTGGTCATCGCCCTCTCCGGGGCGCCCGGCACGCTCGTCCTCGCAGCGGCGCTCGCCGCCATCCCGGTCGGCCCGCTGGTCGGCACCTTCCTCTGGCTCGACCGCTACGAGCCGGAGCCTCGGTGGCTGCTCGTGGCGGGGCTCGCCTGGGGCGGCTTCGTCGCCACCGCCGCGGCCGTCCTGCTGCAGGGGCTCGGGTGGCTTCGTGAGCGGCTTCGACCCTGCCGTGATGCTCGGTCTGGTCGCCCCGGTGACCGAGGAGGCCACCAAGGGCTTCTTCCTCCTGCTCCTCCTGTGGTGGCGACGCCACGAGATCGACGGCGTCCTCGACGGCATCGTCTACGCCGGCATGGTGGGCATCGGCTTCGCGTTCGTCGAGAACGTCCTCTACCTCGCGGCGGCGTACGACGGCACCGACGGCATGGGCCCCGGAGGCACCGAGGCGATCACCTGGACCTTCGTCGTGCGCTGCCTGGCCAGCCCCTTCGCGCACCCACTGTTCACCGTCGTTCACCGGCATCGGCGTCGGCATCGCCGTCGCCAGCCGCAGCTCCTCGGTGCGGCTGTTGGCGCCGGTCGGCGGCTATGCCCTGGCCGTGCTCGCGCACGCGGTCTGGAACGCCTCCACCCTGTACGGCGGCCAGGGCTTCGTCCGGGTCTACCTCGTGGTGATGGCGCCGGCCTTCCTGGGCATCGCCGGTTTCGCCGTCTGGAGCCGCACCAGCGAGCGCCGGATGCTCACCGCGGCGCTGTCCGACGCCGCTGCCCGCGGCCTGATCCCGGCCACCGACATCGGCTGGGTCGTCGACCTCGGAGCGCGTCGTCGGGCTCGCACCTGGGCCCGCGAACGGGGCGGCGTCGAGGGCGAGCAGGCGATGCGCGCCTACCAGCAAGCGGCGATCGAGCTCGGTTTCCTGCATCATCGTTACCTACGAGGCACACCCCCACCCGACTTCGCGGCGCGCGGCCAGCACTACGTCGCTCGGATCGCCGCCGCCAGGCCCTACATCTCCTTCCCCGGACAGGTGGTACCCACCCGATGAGCGACACCCACGGCGTCCCCGACCGGCAGGACGCCGGACTGGAGGCCACGCAGATGCTCACCGCGCTGGTCAAGCTGCGCGGCGCACTGCAGCACGCCAGGCTGCCCCTCGCCGTCCCCGGCGCGGAGGAGCAGCGGCACGCGCAGTCGGAGATGGTCGCCCAGCTCGAGGACTACGTCATCCCGCGGCTGATGACGATCGACGCACCGATGTTGACGGTCGTCGGGCGGCTCGACCGGCGCCGGCAAGTCCACGCTGGTCAACTCTCTCGTCGGCACTCACGTCACCGAGCCGGGGGTGCTGCGTCCGACCACCCGGTCGCCGGTCCTCGTGCACCACCCCGACGACGCCCGTTGGTTCGGCCAGGACCGGCTGCTCCCCGACCTGGAGCGGGTCTCCCACGCCACCAACGACCCGGGTGCGCTGCAGCTGGTGCCCTCGGACGCGATCCCCGAGGGCCTGGCCGTTCTCGACGCACCCGACATCGACTCGGTCGAGGAGCGCAACCGCACGCTGGCCGCCCAGCTGCTGGCCGCCGCCGACCTGTGGCTCTTCGTGACCTCGGCCGCGAGGTATGCCGACCAGGTGCCGTGGGACTTCCTGCGACAGGCCGCTGAGCGGAGCGCCGCGGTGGCCATCGTGCTCGACCGCACCCCCGAGGAGGCGGTGGAGACGGTCTCCGCCCACCTGGCCCGGATGCTGGCAAGCCGCGGCCTGAAGGACTCGCCGATGTTCATCGTGCGCGAGGGCCAGGTGAGCGACGAGGGGCTGCTCCCGGCCTCCCACGTTGCCGACATCCGAGGCTGGCTGGAGTCACTCGCCGCCGACACCACCGCCCGCGCGGCGGTGGTGAAGCAGACGCTCGACGGCGCGATCAGGTCGCTCGCCTGGCGCACCCACAGCGTGGCCGATGCCGCGGCCGAGCAGACCGAGGTCGCCCAGCGGCTGCGCGAGGACGCCGACAAGGCCTACGACCAGGCGGTCGAGGCCGTCGCCACCGCCTCGGCCGACGGGACGCTGCTGCGCGGCGAGGTGCTCGCACGCTGGCAGGAGTTCGTCGGCACCGGCGAGCTGCTGCGGTCGCTCGAGACCCGCATCGGGGCGCTCCGTGACCGCATCGTCAACTCCCTCAAGGGACGCCCAGCGCAGGCGGAGCGGGTGACCGTAGCCGTGGAGTCCGGCCTGGAGTCACTGATCCTCGAGCACGCCGAGGCGGCGGCCGAGCGCGCCGAGGCCTCCTGGCAGTCGGTGGCGTCGGGTCAGGCGCTGCTCGCCGATGCTCCGGAGGATCTGGGGCGCGCCTCGCGCGACTTCCGGCGCCGTGCGGAGCGAGCGGTACGCGAGTGGCAGCAGGACGTCCTCGACATGGTCCGCTCCGAGGGCGCCGACAAGCGCAGCTCCGCGCGGTTCATGGCCTACGGCGTCAACGGGCTGTCGGTCGCACTGATGATGGTCGTCTTCGCTCACACCGGTGGCGTCACCGGCGCCGAGGCCGGCATCGCCGGCGGCGGAGCCGTGGTCGGCCAGAAGCTGCTCGAGGCGGTCTTCGGCGACCAGGCCGTGCGGGACCTGGCCGAGCGTGCCCGTCAGCAGCTGCAGGAGCGCGTCGAGGAGCTGCTGGCCGCCGAGCGGGCGCGCTACCTCGACCTGCTGGGCAGCCTCGCCATCGCCAACGACGCGGCCGACCAGCTGCGCGACGCCGCTCGCAGGGTCGACGACCTGCGGTTCGCGGCGCAAGCCGCTCCGGTCTCCGGCACCGGCACCCTCGGCTTCCCCGACGACGACGCGTTCGACGACGGGGGCGACGACGGGGGCGACAGGCGCCAGTCTGAGGATTCTGGCCGCGACCCCCTAGGGTGATCCCTGAGGCACCCGAGAGCCGGGTGTCTGTGGCGCGAGGGAGACCATGACGTCGTTGCTCGAAGGAGCAAAGAAGCTGGTGACTCGGGGCACCGACCTGGGCGCCCGGGTCGCTGCGCTCGAGGCTGCCGCCGACGCTTCGCGCGGCCGGCTCGACGACGACCTGGTCGCCGATGCCGACACCATCGTGGAGCGTGCGGCCGGTCGGATGCGACTGTCGGCCGAGCACACCGTCGTGGCGATCGCAGGCGCGACGGGGTCGGGCAAGTCCTCGACGTTCAACGCGCTCACCGGGCTCGACCTGTCCTCGGTCGGCGTCCGCCGCCCCACCACGTCATGGGCGACCGCCTGCGTCTGGGGCGCCGAGGGGGCCGAGGAGCTGCTCGAGTGGCTGGGCATCCCCGCCCGCCACCAGACGATGCGCGACTCCATGCTCGACACGCGCCGCGGCGACGAGGCGCTGCAGGGCGTGGTGCTGCTCGACCTGCCCGACCACGACTCGACCGAGGTGTCCCATCACCTCGAGGTCGACCGGCTGGTGGTCCTCGCCGACCTGCTGGTCTGGGTGCTCGACCCGCAGAAGTACGCCGACGCCGCCATCCACGACCGCTACTTCGCGCCGCTGGCGAGCCACCGCGACGTGATGCTGGTGGTGCTCAACCACATCGACACGGTCCCGCCCGAGAAGCGCGAGGCGATGATCTCCGACGTACGCCGGCTGCTTGCGGCCGACGGCCTCGACGGCGTCCCGGTCGTGGCTCTCTCGGCCCGCCAGGGCGAGGGCGTCGGCCAGCTGCGCGAGATGATCGCTGAGCGGGTCGCCACCAAGAAGGCCAACCGGGCTCGCACGGAGGCCGACGTCAAGGCCGCCGCGGCCCGCCTTGACGAGGCCACCGGCTCGGCCAAGACCCGGTCGTTGTCCGCCGAGCGGGTGGCCGCCCTCGACGATGCGCTGGCCGACGCCGCCGGGGTGTCGACCGTCGTCGACGCGGTGGAGAAGTCCACCCGGATGCGCGCCAACCGCGCGACCGGCTGGCCGCTGGTCGCCTGGGTGAGCAAGCTCAAGCCCGATCCGCTCAAGCGTCTCCACCTCGACCTGGGCTCGGTCGGCAAGCAGCTGACCGGCACCGCCCGCACCTCCATGCCCAAGCCGACGCAGATGCAGCAGGCGCGGGTCGACACCGAGGTGCGAGCGCTCGCCGAGGACGTCTCCCGCGGGATGGCCCACCCCTGGGCGTCGGCCGTGCGGCACGCCTCCACCTCCCGGCTCGACGACCTGCACGACCGACTCGACGCCGCGCTCGCCCGCACCGACCTCGGGGCCGAGCGCATCCCCGCGTGGGCGGGGTTGCTGCGCGTCGTGCAGTGGCTGCTGATCCTCACCGCGCTGGTCGGCCTCGGGTGGTACGCCCTGCTGGCCGCCAGCGCCTACATCAACGTGCCCGACCCCGGCACCCCGTCGTGGCAGGGGGTGGCGATCCCGCTGCTGCTGCTCGCCGGTGGCGTCGCCGCGGGGCTGCTGCTCGCGCTGTTCGCAAGGGTGCTGGTGGCGCTGACCGCCCGCCGACGCGCTCGAGCCGCCGACGCACGGCTGCGCGGCGCGATCAACGAGGTCTCCGAGGAGCTCGTGGTGGAGCCGATCAGGGCCGAGCTGGCGGCCTACCAGCTGGTGCGCGACAACCTCGCCGCCGCCCTGCGCTGACGTCGCAAGGCCCCGCGCACCTGCGGGCCCGATCCCGTCCCCAGGCCTCCGGCGGACGCGGGCTCTCCCCAGCCTCGCGCCGGCAAGCGTGTCGCGGAGGTGCGGAGTCCGACCCTGGTGGCAGCGGGCGACGAGGCTCGCATGGACCGGAGGAGAAGAGCCCATGAACGACACCCAGATCACCTTCTGCGGCTGGGTCGGCAGCGAGGTCACCGTCGCCGAGGTCGCCGACGGGGTCCCCGTGGCGACGTTCCGTGTCGGCAGCACCCCGCGCCGCTTCCGCGGCGGCCGCTGGGAGGACGGCCCCACCTCGTGGTTCACCGTGAAGGCGTGGCGCCGGCTCGCCGAGCACGTGCAGGCGTGCCTCAGCAGCGGCGACCCGGTGGTCGTGCAGGGCCGGCTGGTGGCCGACGTGTGGAAGCGCGAGGACGGCACCACCTCGACGCGCTACGTCGTCGTGGCCCATGCGGTCGGCCACGACCTCAACCTCGGCACCAGCGCGTTCACCCGCTCTGGCAAGCGCGAGGGCGGTGGGGTCGACGAGTCCGCGGTCCGCGAGGTGATCCACTCCTACGACGAGTCCGGACCCGAGCTCGACGCCGACGGGCAGGTCGTGACGCCCGCCGTCCCGGCGGAGCCGGCGGCGGCCTCCGTGGAGGGTGCCGCCGAGACCGCGGCGTGAGCGCCGTCGGCCCCCCGTGAGTGCGCTCCCCGAATCGGCTCGCCCGGGCCTCCGCCCGTAGGCTGAGCCCATCATGGCTGACTACATCTTCACCCTGCGCAACGTGCGCAAGGCCCACGGCGACAAGGTCGTGCTCGACAACGTCACGCTGTCGTTCCTCCACGGCGCCAAGATCGGCGTGGTGGGCCCCAACGGCACCGGCAAGTCCTCCCTGCTCAAGATCATGGCCGGGCTCGACCAGCCCAACAACGGCGACGCGATCCTCGACCCCGGGGCCACCGTCGGCATGCTGCAGCAGGAGCCGCCGCTGACCGAGGGCAAGACGGTGCAGGAGAACGTCGAGGAGGCCGTCCACGAGACCAAGGGCAAGCTCGACCGGTTCAACCAGATCTCCGAGGCGCTGGCCGACCCCGAGGCCGACTACGACACGCTGCTCGCCGAGATGGGCGACCTGCAGACCGACCTCGACCACGTCGGAGCGTGGGACCTCGACAGCCGACTCGACCAGGCGATGGACGCGCTGCGCTGTCCGCCCGGTGACGTGCTCGTCGACAACCTGTCCGGTGGCGAGCGGCGCCGGGTCGCGCTGTGCAAGCTGCTGTTGCAGCAGCCCGACCTGCTGCTGCTCGACGAGCCCACCAACCACCTCGACGCCGAGTCGGTGCAGTGGCTCGAGGGCCACCTGGCGTCCTACCCCGGCGCCGTCCTGGCCGTGACCCACGACCGCTACTTCCTCGACAACGTCGCGCAGTGGATCCTCGAGCTCGACCGCGGCAAGACACACCCCTACGAAGGCAACTACTCCACCTACCTGGAGACCAAGAAGGACCGCCTCAAGATCGAGGGCGCCAAGGACGCCAAGCGCGCCCGGATGCTCGAGCGCGAGCTCGACTGGGTGCGGTCCAACCCCAAGGCCCGCCAGGCCAAGAGCAAGGCCCGGCTGCAGCGCTACGAGGAGCTGGCGGCCGAGGCCGACCGCAACCGCAAGATCGACACCGCCGAGATCAACATCCCGGCCGGGCCGCGGCTCGGCGACGTGGTGCTGGAGGCCGACGACCTGGGCAAGGGCTTCGGCGACCGCCCCCTGATGCACGATCTGTCCTTCAAGCTGCCCCGCGCGGGCATCGTCGGTGTGATCGGTCCCAACGGCGTCGGCAAGACGACGCTGTTCCGGATGATCACCGGCCAGGAGCAGGCAGACGACGGCGAGCTCGAGGCTCGGCCAGACCGTGAAGATCTCCTACGTCGACCAGAGCCGCGGCGGCCTCGACCCCCAGAAGAACGTCTGGGAGGTCGTCTCCGACGGGCTCGACCACATCAAGGTCGCCAACTTCGAGATGCCGTCGCGCGCCTACGTCGCCTCCTTCGGGTTCAAGGGTCCCGACCAGCAGAAGAAGGCCGGCGTCCTGTCCGGTGGAGAGCGCAACCGGCTCAACCTCGCCCTGACCCTGAAGATGGGCGGCAACCTGCTGCTGCTCGACGAGCCGACCAACGACCTCGACGTCGAGACGCTCCAGTCGCTCGAGGACGCCTTGCTGGAGTTCCCCGGCTGCGCCGTGGTCACCTCCCACGACCGCTGGTTCCTCGACCGCGTCGCCACGCACATCCTGGCGTGGGAGGGCGACGAGGACGACCCGGCGCGGTGGTTCTGGTTCGAGGGCAACTTCGACGCCTACGAGCAGAACAAGGTCGAGCGACTCGGGGCCGAGGCGGCTCGTCCGCACCGGGTCACCCACCGCCGGCTCACCCGCGACTGAGCCTCGGTCCACCGATCCCTCGGCTGCTGCGCGGCCCGGCAGCCGCCGAGAGGCGACGCTGTGCCCCCGCGCGGCACCGCCGCCGCGGGGGCCCGACTTCCTAGACTGTGCCCATGACCGGGGGTACGCGCTGGCTCGACGAGTCGCAGCAGGGGTCCTGGCGAGGCCTGGTGATGGGCTGGACGCTGCTCAGCGACCAGCTCGAGGACGAGCTGCGGGAGGCACACGGCCTGTCGCTGGCGGAGTACGAGATCCTGGTCCGCCTCTCCGAGAGCGACGAGCGCCAGCTGCGGATGGCCCAGCTGGCCGGGGCGCTGGCGCACAGTCGCAGCCGGGTCACCCACACGGTCAGTCGGATGGAGCGGCGCGGGCTGGTCGAGCGGTGCAACAGCCCTGACGACCGGCGCGGGGTGCTCGCCCGACTGACGCCGGCGGGATGGGCGCTGCTGCAGGAGGCCGCGCACACCCACGTCTCCGGGGTCCGCGCGCACCTCGTGGACCTCGCCAGCGACGAGGACTTCGAGGCGCTCGGCCGGGTGATGAACGCGGTGGCCGACCAGCTGATCGTCGGGCACCCGGAGATGGACATCCGGCAGTAGCAGTCACGCCGACCGCCGTCACCCTGCGAGGGTGGCTTCCCTCAGGTCAGGAGAGTCGCTCGAGGATCAGTGCCATGCCCTGGCCGCCGCCGACGCACATGGTGATCAGCCCGGTCGTCTTGTCGTGCCAGTCCAGCGAGTTGAGCATGGTGTTCTGCAAACGGGCCCCGGTCATGCCGAACGGGTGGCCGACCGCGATCGCCCCGCCGTTGATGTTGAGCCGGTCGAGGTCGATCCCGAGGTCCTGGTACGACGGCACCACCTGCGCCGCGAACGCCTCGTTGATCTCCACCAGGTCGATGTCGCCGATCGACATGCCCGCGTGGGCCAGGGCACGCTGCGTCGCCTCGACCGGACCCAGGCCCATGATCTCGGGGGACAGGGCGGAGACACCGGTGGCCACGATCCGTGCCAGTGGGGTGAGCCCGAGCTCGGTGGCCCTGGCGTCGGACATCATGATCACCGCGGCTGCGCCGTCGTTGAGAGCGCAGCAGTTGCCGGCGGTGACGAGACCGTCAGGACGGAAGACAGGCGGCAGCTGCGACACCGCTTCGTAGGTCACGCCCGCGCGAGGGCCGTCGTCGCCGGTCACCAACGCGCCGTCGGGCGTGGTCACCGGGGTGATCTCGCGCTCCCAGAACCCGTCGGCGATGGCCTTCTCCGCGAGGTTCTGCGAGCGCACCCCGAACTCGTCGAGCTCCTGCCGTGACAGACCCCGCTGCCGGGCGACGTTCTCGGCGGTCTGTCCCATCGCGACATAGATGTCGGGCAGGCGGCCGTCCTCGCGCGGGTCGAGCCAGTCCTGGCCACCCTTCGCCAACTCCTTGGTGCGCGCCGCCGCGTCACTGAACCGCGGGTTGGTGGTGTCGGGCCAGGAGTCGGAGGTGCCGTGCCCGAACCGGGAGACGGTCTCGACGCCGGCGGAGACGAACACGTCGCCCTCGCCCGCCTTGATGGCGTGGAACGCCATCCGGGTGGTCTGCACCGACGACGCGCAGTAGCGGGTGATCGTCGCGCCGGGAACGTCGTCCATGCCGTTGAGCACGTTGACGACGCGCGCCATGTTGAACCCCGACTCGCCGCCCGGGAGCCCGCAGCCGAGGTAGACGTCGTCGACGGTGCTGGGGTCGAGCGCCGGTACCTTGTCGAGCGCGGCGCGGACGATGGTCGCCGCCAGGTCGTCGGGGCGGACGTCCTTGAGCGACCCCTTGCCGGCGCGGCCGATCGGCGAGCGGGTGGCGGCGACGATGACGGCCTCGGGCATGACGACCTCCAGGTGGACGCGGCGTCCCGGACGGTCCGGAGCGCGGTCCTCGCCACCCTAGACCCGGGCGCCGGCATCTCCGCCGCTGTCGAAGGTGAGACCGCTCACCCCGCGGCGAACACTCCGTGGAACACCAGGGACAGCTGCTGCTCGAGCTCGGCACGGCGTCCGAGGGGCGGGCGCAGCAGCGCCGCGAGCAGCACGCCGTGCGACGCGGCGACGAGCGCCTCCGCGCGTTCGTCCGGGCGGTCGTGGCCGCTCCTGGCCAGTGGCCCGGCCACCGCCGCCACCAGGTCGGCCCGCCAGCCGGCCAACGTCGTGGCCAGCTCGGCATCGCGGGTGCCCGGCAGCCCGGGCAAGAGGTCGGAGGTCTCCAGCCACCGCAGGAAGAGCCCCGTCGTCAGCTCGACGGCCCGAGTCACATCGCCCGGGGTCTCGCGGAGTGAGCAGGACAGTGCCTCGACGTCGTCGGTCAGCCGGTGGGCGACGCGCAGCGCGAGAGCCTGATGGAGCGACTGGCGGGTGCGGAAGTAGGCCGAGCAGATGCCCTCGGGCAGGCCGGCCTCCCGGTCGACGGCGCGGTGGGTCAGCCCGCGTAGCCCGTGGCCGGCCGTGACCCGGAGCGCGGCGTCGAGCAGCTCACGACGTCGCGGGCTGAGCTCCCCGGCGTCGGTCGAGGCGTGGTCGTCATGCAGCAGCGTGCCCTGCGGCTCGCCCGGCACGAGTCGATCCCCGTCTACTACCGGCGCCTCGCCCTGGGTCCTGACGGGCGCGTCCCAGCCCGCGGCGCCCCGAAGGCGCGGCGCCGCGGTCTGCGACGATCGAGGGGTGCGCCACGTCTACGACTGCCCCGTCCGGTGGGCAGACCTCGACCTGCTCGGCCACGTCAACAACGTGGTCTACGTCGACTACCTCCAAGAGGCGCGTGTCGACATGTTGCGGGTGCACACGCCCGACCGGCGGGTCGACGACCTCGCCGAGGGCGTCGTGGTGGTGCGTCACCAGGTGACCTACCTGGCGCCCCTGACCTTCCGGTTCCGTCCGGTGCGCATCGAGTGCTGGGTCACCGAGATCCGGGCCGCCTCGTTCACCATCGCCTACGAGGTCCTCGACGCTGAAGCCGACGACCGGACGACGTACCTGCGGGCGAGCACCGTGCTCACGCCGTACGTCTTCAACACCGAGCGACCGCGCCGGCTGACCGCCGAGGAGCGGGCCGGACTCGAGCGGTTCCACGAGCCGGGCGAGCGGGCGCCGCGCCCCTCCCGACCCGAGGTGCCGCACCGGGCCGAGGGGCACTACCCGGTCCAGGTCCGCTTCTCCGACGTCGACGTCTACGGCCATGTCAACAACGTGAAGTACTTCGAGTACTTCCAGGAGGCGCGGATCTCGCTGATGTCGCGACTCTCGCGGGCCGCCGAGGGCGCGGAGGCGATGCCGGGCGCGCTCGGGCTGCGCACCGTGGTCGCCCAGACCGACGTGGACTACCACGTGCCGATCCTGTTCCGGCGTGAGAGCTATGACCTGTGGACCCACGTGGAGAGGGTCGGCACCACCTCGATGACACTGGTCTCGGAGATCTGCGACGGCGAGGTGGTGCTGTCGCGGGCTCGGGTCACCGTGGTCTTCTGGGACCCCGAGGCGGCCCGGCCGACCGCACCGCCGACGGCGCTGCGAGACCGACTGGTGGCGGCCTCACTCGGCTAGTGCCGGGAGCCTGGCCTGGTCAGCCGGCCGGGCCGGCCTGCGGCAGCGTCGTGGTCTCGGGGCCAGGAGACTCGTCCATGGTGTTGACCATGAACATCGCGGCGTGGTGGACGTACTCCCAGAACCGCTGGTCCTGCTCGGGGGTGAGCCCGGCCTCGTCGAGCCCGGCTCGGAAGTGGTGCAGCCACCGGTCTCGTGCCAGCGGGGTCACGGCGTAGGGCGCGTGTCGCAACCGCAGCCGCGGGTGCCCCCGCCGGTCGGAGTACGTCGTCGGGCCCCCCCAGTACTGCGCGAGGAACAGGCTGAGCCGCTCCTGCGCGGGGCCGAGGTTCTGCTCGGGGTAGAGCGGGCGCAGCACCTCGTCGTCGGCGACGCCGGCGTAGAACCTGCCCACGATGGTGGCGATCGTCGTCATCCCGCCGATCTCGTCGTAGAAGCTGGTCATGCCTGCTGCTCCTGCCTCACGGCCGCCCCGGCAGCCGTCTCGTCGGTCGACTCCTCGGGCGCCTCCTTGGGCGCAGCCGCCTCGGAGCGCTGCCAGACGACGCGCTGCGGGAAGGGGATCTCGATGCCCTCGTGGTCGAAGCGGGCCTTGATCCGCTCGCGCATCACCCGCGCCACCCGCCACTGCTCCAGTGGTGCGGTCTTGAGCGTGACCCGGACGGTGACGGCGTCGGCCGCGAGGTCCTCCACGCCCCAGACCTCGGGCTCCTCGATGATGACGCCGCGGTACTCGTCGTCCTCCCAGAGAGTGCTGGCGACCTCCTCGAGGATCCGCCGGACGCGGGTGAGGTCCTCGCCGTAGGCGACCCCGACGTCGAGCACGCTGCGCGCCCAGTTCTGGCTCTTGTTGCCGACCCGGATGATCTCGCCGTTGCGGACGTACCACACCGTGCCGTCGATGTCGCGCAGCCGCGTGACGCGCAGCCCGACGGCCTCGACGGTGCCGGTCGCCTCGCCGGCGTCGACGACGTCGCCGACGCCGTACTGGTCCTCGAAGATCATGAAGATGCCCGACAGGAAGTCCTTCACCAGGCTCTGCGCGCCGAAGCCGAGGGCCACACCGGCGATGCCGGCGCTCGCCAGGATCGGGCCGATGTCGACGAACTCGCTCAGGATCATCGTGCCGACGACCGCGACCACGACCGCACTGATGATGCTCTTGAACAGGCTGCCCATGGTGCGGGCGCGCTGCACCCGACGGGTCGGGTCGGTGCTCAGCTGGGTGAGGCGGTCGGGCAGCACACCCTCCTCGGCGCGGCGGGTGAGCCGGTCGACGGCGCGGAACAGCATCCAGCGCCCCACCACGCCCAGCACGATCAGGAGGACGACGGTCAGCGGCCACCCGACCGCGAATCGGCCCACGTCCTCCCACGTCACGTCGTTCCCACTCATGGTCGCCAGTATGGCGGGCGGTCGGGTGGCTCTCGACGCTGGGCGATCCGGACCGTGGTCCGTCCTCCGCGCCGAGGCCGTTATCCTGACGACGTGACCACCAGGAGCTCTCTCGCCCGCGGCGCCTGGCGCGCCCTCGCCCTCGCGCTGCCGGCGCTCGCCGGCCTGCTCCTCGCCGGTCCGGCGTCGGCCGTGCCCGAGGGATGGAGCGACCCCGACCCGGTGGGCGGCCTGGAGGTGCTGACGGTCTTCGTGTTCGCCCCGGCCGCCGTGCTCGCGGTCACCGCGGCGCTGGTGCTGATGCCCCGCTGGGCGGGAGCGGCCCGCTCGGCTCCGGTCGTCACGGCGACGGAGAGCAACACCGGGCTCGACGAGCTCCTCGAGCCCGACCAGCCCGAGGCGATCGAGGCAGCGACCGACGACGCCTGAGGCACGGCCGCCCGGACGGGTCCGGCCGGTTCAGCCGCCCGAGCGGGCCTCGATGTCCTTGGCCTGGGCCGCCAGCGCGCGCGCCATGTCGGCGCGGCCCTCGCGCACGTAGCGCTTCGCCGCCGGGTTGGCCGGCGAGCTCTCCAGCCAGGCGTCGACGCGCGCCAGGGTCTCCTCGGAGATCAGCGGCATCGGGAACATGAACATCAGTGCCGTCGAGGCCCGCTGCGTGCCCTTCTCCTCCCAGATCGTCTCGGCCATCTGGAGGTACTTCTCGAGGTACGGCGCCAGCAGGTCGGCCTGCTCGGCCACCTGGAACGCCGAGGCGATCTGCCGCTGGGTCTCGTTGGCCACGTCGTCGCGCTCGATCGCTTCGCGCCAGGCCTGGGCCTTGGCCTCGACCGTCGGACGCACGGTCAGCGCCATCGCGGCCTGCTCCTGACCCGAGATGGTGTTGTCGCGGCCGAGCTCGGCCGCGATCCGGTCGGCGTCGGCGCGACCGTGCTGGGCCAGCCCGGTCAACAGCGTCCAGCGCAGGTCGGTGTCGACGTCCAGCCCCGGCAGCGTGCGAGTGCCCTCCAGGAGGCCGTCGACCAGGTCCAGGCCGTCGGCGGACCCGGCGACGCCGGCATACGCCCGGGCGAACGCGAGCTGGTGGTCGGAGCCCGCCGCTGCGGACTCCAGCAGCCCTCGCAGCCCCGACTCCCAGTGCTCCGCCAGCGCGTCGCGGTGGGCGGGGTCGGAGTAGTAGTGCACGGCGGTGCGGGCGTAGAGAGGCAGTCGGCTGACGGCCGTGGTGTCGGTCTCGCGCGCGATGCCGCGCAGCACCAGCTCGACGAAGTCGGTCGCGGCCATCTCGGCGTCGCGGGTCATGTCCCACGCGGCGCCCCACAGCAGCGCCCGGGCCAGCGAGTCGTCGACCTGGTCGATGTGGGCGACGGCCGTCGCGAGGGACCGCTCGTCGAGCCGGATCTTGGCGTAGGTGAGGTCGCCGTCGTTGAGCAGCAGCAGGTCGGGCTGCTGCTCGCCGACCAGCTGGTCGATCGAGGTCGAGGCGCCCTGGACGTCCACCTCGACGCCCTGGCGGCGGGTCAGGCCGGCGTCGGTGAGGTCGTAGAGGCCGATCCCGATCCGGTGCCGCCGGATCGTCGGGAAGGCAGGCGCCGCGACCTGGGCCACCGAGAACGACGTGTAGCGGCCCTCGTCGTCGACGTCGAAGACCGGTGCCAGCGTGTTGACGCCCGAGGTCTGCAGCCACTCCTCGGCCCAGCTCTGCAGCTCGCGCCCGGAGGCCTTCTCGAGCGCGGTCAACAGGTCGGAGAACTCCGAGTTGGCGAACTCGTGTGCCTTGAAGTAGTCGCGCAGCCCGGCCAGGAACCCCTCGATGCCGACCCAGGCGACCAGCTGCTTGAGGGTCGATGCCCCCTTGGCGTAGGTGATGCCGTCGAAGTTCACCTCCACGGCCTGCAGGTCGTAGTTGTCAGCGGCGATCGGGTGGGTGGACGGCAGCTGGTCCTGGCGGTAGGCCCAGTTCTTGCGGGCGTTGGTGAAGCCCGTCCATGCCTCGGTGAACTCGGTGGCCTGCTCCATCGCGTGGTGGCTGGCCCACTCGGCGAACGACTCGTTGAGCCAGAGGTCGTCCCACCACCGCATCGTCACCAGGTCGCCGAACCACATGTGAGCCATCTCGTGGAGGACGGTGTTGGCCCGGGTCTCGTAGAACGAGTGCACCTGGCGCGACCGGGGGAGGTACTCGTCGCGGAAGGTCACGCAGCCGGCGTTCTCCATCGCGCCCATGTTGTACTCCGGCACGTAGAGCTGGTCGTACTTGCCGAACGGGTAGGGGTAGTCGAACGCCTCCTCGAAGAAGGCGAAGCCCTGCTTGGTGAGCAGGTTGAGCTGCTCGTGGTCGAGGTGCTCCTTGATCGACTGGCGGCAGAAGTGCCCGAGGGCGATGGTGCCGTGCGCGCCGACGTACTCGTCGTGGACGACGTGGTACTCGCCGGCCACCAGTGCAGTGATGTAGGTCGACATCCGCTCCGTCGGGGCGAAGTGCCACACGGCGGTGCCGTCGCCGCGGGTCTCGGGCTCCGGCGTGGGGGAGTTGGACACGACCGTCCAGTGCTCGGGCGCGGTGACGTGGAAGGTGAAGACGGACTTGAGGTCCGGCTGCTCGAAGGTGGTGTAGACGCGGCGGGCGTCGGGCACCTCGAACTGGCTGTAGAGGTAGACCCGCTGGTCGGCCGGGTCGACGAAGCGGTGCAGCCCCTCGCCGGTGTGGGAGTAGGGCAGCTCGCAGCGCACCCGCAGCTGGTTGTCGGCGGCCAGCGCGTCGAGCTCGATCCGCTGGTCGCGATAGACCTCGAAGGGGTCCAGCGCGGCGCCGTTGAGGGTGACCTCGTGCACGGTCGCGCCGTGCAGGTCGGCGAACGTGGAGGCCCCCGGGTCGGAGCAGCTGAACCGGATCACGGTCGTGCTCTCGAAGACCTTGTCGGAGACGCTGAGGTCGAGGGAGATGTCGTAGGAGTCGACGGTCAGGAGCGCACCGCGGGTGGCGGCCTCGTCCCGGGTCAGGTTGGTTCCAGGCATGCCCCGCATCATGTCACCGGAGGCTGGGACGTGCGGAGTCGGTCGGTCGGCGGGCCCCGCGGGCAGGGGTCAGCCGTCGCGCTCCTGGCGCACGCGCTGCGTGCGGGAGACGGTACGACGCTGCGCGCGCCCGCGGGCGGGACGCTTCTGCTCGCCGGGCCGGCTGCTCATCAGGGCGGCGACGCCGAGGGCGACGGGGTTGCTGGCCATGTGACTCTCCTTGTTCAGGTGCTGATATGGGGGAAGGAGCCCTCGGCGCCGTCGCTGATACGTCCCCGTCGGCGCGGCCGGGTTACCGTGGCGGGCGTGAACGACGCCGACTTCTGGTTCGACCCCTCGTGCCCGTTCGCCTGGATCACCTCGCGGTGGATCCTCGAGGCGGAGCAGGTGCGCGACATCTCCGTGGCCTGGCACGTGATGAGCCTGGGCTACCTCAACCGCGACCGGACCGACGACACCGAGGCTCACCGCGCCTTCCTCGAGCGCTCCTGGGGACCAGTGCGTGTCTGCATCGCCGCGGAGCAGAAGTACGGCGCCGACGTGCTCCTGCCGCTCTACAACGCGCTCGGCACCCGCATCCACCAGGACCAGCGTCGGGTCGACCGCGCGTTGGTCGCCGAGGCCGTCGCCGACGCGGGGCTCGACGAGGTGCTGGTGGACGCGATGGACGACACCTCGCTCGACGACGCCGTTGCGGCCTCGCACCTGGCGGGCATGGACCAGGTCGGCGCCGACGTGGGCACACCCACCCTCTCCTTCGGCGGCTCGGCGTTCTTCGGGCCGGTGCTGACCCGGATCCCGCGCGGCGAGGAGGCGGGGCGGCTGTGGGACGGCTGCGTGGCCGTCTCCGGCGTCGAGTGCTTCTCCGAGCTCAAGCGCGCCCGCTGCGGCGACCCGGACTTCAGCTGACGTGGGGATCACGCTGCGGCTGACGGCCGGTGTCCTCGATGGGGGCGCTGGCCGTGGCCTCGGCGGCTCCTCCTGGGTCGGGGGCCGCGCCCCGCGTCGCGGCCGCGGCGGAGCGGGTGTCGTTGCGGACCGTCGACGCCTCCGGCGTGCGACAGGGCACCGCCACCGTGACGGAAGGGCGCTCGCGCTGGCGGATCCCCGCCGGGTCGCTGGTGGCCGTCACCTGGCGAGAGGCGGCGGCCCCCGACCTGGAGGTCCGGCTTCCCGGCGGGGAGTGGCAGGCCTGGGAGCCGCTGGCCGACCTCGGCGAGCGCTCGACCGTCGCGGGCACGGAGGCGCTCTGGGTCGGTCGGTCGGGCACCGTGCGGCTGCGTGCCTCCGGCACGGGCGTGACGGCGCGCCTGGTCGTGATCGACCCCGGGGCCGACCCGAGCCGGCGTACGACCGCCGCGGCCGCGCCACAGCGCACCGCCCGTGCAGCCCGGCCGAGCCGCGCCCCCCGCCCAGAGATCCACACCCGCAAGGACTGGGGCGCGAAGGAGAAGTGGCGCAGCGGCAAGCCGGCGTACAACGACCAGCTCAAGCAGGTGCACATCCACCACACGGCGGGCAGCAACGACTACAAGCGGAGCGAGGTGCGCGGGATCCTGCGGGCGATCTACCGCTACCACACCAAGACGCTCGGCTGGTCCGACATCGGCTACAACTTCCTGGTCGACCGCTTCGGCCGAGCCTGGGTCGGGCGCGCCGGTGGAGCCGCCACGCTGGTGCGCGGCGCGCACACCCTGGGCTTCAACCACTCCTCGACCGGCATCGCGGTGATCGGCAACTTCGAGCAGAAGACGCCACGGGCCGACGTCGTCACGATGCTCGTCCGGCTCGCGGCGTGGAAGCTCGACAAGGCGGGGCGCGACCCGCGCGGCAAGGCGTGGGTCACCTCCAAGGGAAGCGACCTCTACCCCCGGGGCAAGCGGGTGAGGCTGCGGGTCGTCGACGGTCACCGCGACACCAACCAGACCGCCTGCCCGGGCCAGCAGGTCTACGATCTGCTGCCGGAGATCCGCGACCGGGCCGGCCGGCGGGCCGACCGGTTCTCGTGAGGGGCGGAGATTCACTGGTTCTCCTGTGAATCCGGCACTTCGCCCCCGTTGCAGCGTTGGTGAAGTGCAGGAACCACTGGAGAACCAGTGAATCCCGGGACGGACGACCACCCGAGGGACGACGCCACCTAGGATTCGGCCCATGAGCCATGTCCTGTCTGCCGTCGCCTGGCCGTACGCCAACGGCCCGCGCCACATCGGCCACGTGGCCGGGTTCGGCGTGCCCTCCGACGTCTTCAGCAGGTACATGCGGATGACCGGCCACGACGTGCTCATGGTCTCGGGCACCGACGAGCACGGCACCCCGATCCTGGTCACGGCCGACCAGCAGGGTGTGCCCGCCAGGGAGCTCGCCGACCGCTACAACGCCGTGATCGTGCAGGACCTCGTCGACCTCGGCCTGTCCTACGACCTCTTCACCCGCACCACGACCGGCAACCACTACCGCGTCGCGCAGGAGCTGTTCCGCCAGAACTGGCTCAACGGCTACATGGTCGAGCAGACGACCCAGTCGGCGATCTCGCCGTCGACCGGCCGCACGCTGCCCGACCGCTACATCGAGGGCACCTGCCCGATCTGCAAGTTCCCCGAGGCGCGCGGCGACCAGTGCGACAACTGCGGCAACCAGCTCGACCCGACCGACCTGATCGACCCGCGCAGCAAGATCAACGGCGAGACGCCGGAGTTCGTGGAGACCCAGCACTTCTTCCTCGACCTACCGGCGCTCGCGGAGGCGCTGGGGGAGTGGCTCGACGAGCGCGAGGCGACGGGCCTGTGGCGGCCCAACGTCATCAAGTTCAGCCAGAACATCCTCGAGGACATCAGGCCGCGGGCGATGACCCGCGACATCGACTGGGGCATCCCGGTGCCGCTCGACGGTTGGCGCGACCAGCCGACCAAGCGGCTCTACGTCTGGTTCGACGCCGTGATCGGCTACCTCTCGGCCAGCATCGAGTGGGCCCGGCGCACCGACGACCCGGAGGCCTGGCGGCAGTGGTGGAACGACCCGGAGGCCTCGTCGTTCTACTTCATGGGCAAGGACAACATCACCTTCCACTCCCAGATCTGGCCCGCCGAGCTGCTCGGCTACGCCGGACGCGGGTCGCACGGCGGCGAGCCGGGCGAGTACGGCGTCCTCAACCTGCCGACCGAGGTGGTCTCCAGCGAGTTCCTCACCATGGAGAGCCGACAGTTCTCCTCCAGCCGCGGACACGTGATCCTGGTCAACGACATGCTGTCTCGCTACCAGCCCGACGCGCTGCGCTACTTCATCTGCGCCGCCGGGCCCGAGACGTCCGACTCCGACTTCACCTGGGCGGAGTTCGTGCAGCGCACCAACTCCGAGCTGGTCGCCGGCTGGGGCAACCTGGTCAACCGCACCGCCACCATGATCGCCAAGAACGTCGGCGAGATCCCGGCGGCCGGCGACCTCGAGCCGGTCGACGAGGCGGTGCTGGCCACGGTGCGCGACGGTTTCGCCTCGGTGGGCGAGCTGATCGAGGGCCATCGCCTGCGCGTCCGCGATCGGCGAGGCGATGCGCGTCGTCGGCGAGGTCAACAAGTACCTCACCGTCACCGAGCCCTACAAGATGAAGGACGAGTCGCAGCGCGCCCGCCTCGAGACCGTGCTGCACGTGGCCGCGCAGTGCGTGGTCGACTGCAACACGCTGCTCGCGCCGTTCCTGCCGCACACTCCAACGCCGTGTGGGCCGCCCTCGGTGGCGAGGGAGAGTTCATGCCGATGCCGCGCATCGAGCAGGTCGAGGAGCTCGAGCCCGAGAACGGCGCCGGCCTGACGACGTACCCCGTGATCACCGGTGACTACTCCACCACCCCGCGCTGGGAGTCGCGTCCGGTCACGGTCGGGCGCCCCGGTGGCCAAGCCGACGCCGATCTTCACCAAGCTCGACCCGTCGGTCGTCGACGAGGAGCTGGCCCGGCTCCGGGGCTGACCTGCCGCCTCCCGCGCCGCAGTGCCTTGCTGCGGTCTCCCCGGAGTCCTACGGTGAAGGACTACCCACGACACAGGCGAGGCTCAGATGGCGACGTTCATGGTGATCTACACCGGCGGCATGGGGATGGCGGCGGCCCCCGAGGAGCAGCAAAGGATCATGGACGACTGGGGCGCCTGGTACGGCAAGATGGGTGCCGCGATCGTCGACGGCGGCGCACCCTTCGGGGAGGCGAAGCACGTCGCGAGCGACGGCGTCGCGGACGGGCCGCTGGGGCGGGACGCCCCCACCGGATACACCCTCATCGAGGCCGACTCCCTCGATGACGCCGCCGCCGCATGCGTCGACCACCCGCACCTCACCCACGGCGGCCAGGTGCAGGTCTTCACCTGCATCGACATGTCGGGTCAGCAGTAGCCCCAAGGCGTTCAGCGCACGGGTCGCTCCTCCGGCCGCGCTCGGCTCCTGGTCCGGCTCAGGGAAGGTCGCGCACGGCGTGCTCGTAGTCGTCGGCGAGGCGCTCCAGGTCGGCGCGGTGGTAGCGGATCCGGCAGCCGGCGCCGTGGGGCTTCCAGGTGATCCCCTCGTCGGCCCAGCGGGCGCGCGCCTCCTCGGCCAGACCGGACGGCAGGTCTCCGGAGGCGTTGGTGACCCGCCACCACGTCACGTTGCTGCCGTAGAGCGACATCACCCGGCCCACCAGCCGCGGGCCGACGCCGACCAGCCCCGCCAGGTCGCCGTAGGACGCCACCCGGCCGCGCGGGATCTGCTCGACCGCCCGGAGCACCCGCTCCACGACCTGCTCGTCCACCGGCTTACAGGTCTCTCGGGTCGACCGCTCGGACCGCCGGCAGCAACGAGAGCGCGTGGACGACGACCACGAAGGCCGCGAACGCCCACGCCCAGCCCGGGAGGCCGGCCGACCACAGGCCGACCCCAGCGCTGCCGAAGACCGCCGTCTTGACCAGCGCCCGACCGACGGGATGCGGGAACCGGGCCTTCGGCGCCGCGAAGAGCCCCCAGGCGAGTGCAGCCATGGCGGCAGCCGCGAGCCCGAGCAGCCAGCCTCGGGTGGCGAGCCCCCAGACGACCAGCGCCACCAGGGCGGCGAGCTCGGCGAGGAACACGCCGGCCAGCACCAGCCAACCGACGGAGGGTGCCGGTCCGGGTGAGCCGCTCACGCCGCGACCGACCCCGCCGCGGCCGGCGCCGCTCCGTCGTCGCCACGCGGGCCCCACCACGACATGGACGGATCCTAGGCGACCCACGGCGGCTAGGGTCACCACATGTCCGAGGTCGCCCGCCTACGTGCGCTCATGGGGCGCTGAGCGATGGCGCTCTTCCCTGAGGTACGGGCCGAGGTCGCCAGGGCGGCCGAGGTGATGCCGCTCGACGACCCTCGCCACGACATCGAGACGTCGCGCGGCCTCGCTCGCCGGGCCGCGCAGGCGATGGCCCGCCAGGGCGTGGCCGAGGTGCGCGACCTCGACGCCGACGGTGTGCCGTGCCGGCTCTACCGCCCCGTGGACGCGCTGCCGGGGGTGGTCGTGCACGTGCACGGAGGAGGGTTCGTCTTCCACGACGTCGAGGTCCACGACGCCCCGTGCCGGCGGCTGGCCAACGCGACGGGGATGGCCGTGCTGAGCGTCGGCTACCGGCTGGCGCCGGAGCACCGCTTCCCCGCTGCGGTGGACGACGTCGACGCCGTGGTCGCCTGGCTGGCCGTGCAGGCCGGGTCGCACGGCATCGACGGGCCGGCGTACGTCCACGGCGACAGCGCGGGAGCCAACCTCGCCCTGGGGGCGGCGCTGCGGCACCCGGGGCGCTTCGCCGCAGTGGGCCTGGTCTACCCCTTCCTCGACCCCACCTGCTCGTCGGCGTCGTACGCCGATCCCGAGCACGGCGGCTTCTTGCCGGAGGAGGCCGCGTGGTACTGGCGGCAGTACGCCGACCCGGCCGATCACGACGATCCGGACCTGGCGCCGCTGCGCTCGCCCCACCTCGGCACGCTGCCGCCCACGATGGTCGTCACCGCGGAGCACGACCCCCTCCGCGACGAGGGGGAGGAGCTGGCCCGTCGGGCGGCCGAGGCCGGGGTGGCGGTCGTCGCCAGCCGGCAGCTGGGCCAGGTGCACGGCTTCTGGCGCCGGCTGGAGGACTTCACCGCCGCCGAGCCGGTGCTGTGCCAGGTGGCTGCGTTCTTCCGCCTGCACCACGATGGTGCCCCGCCGGTGGCTGTGGCCGGCCGCCGCACCCCGTCCACCTCCTGAGAGGATCCCCCCATGCGCGTTCACGTGGGTTCCGACCACGCCGGGCTCGAGCTCAAGGACCGGCTCCTGGCCTGGCTTCTCGAGCACGGCTACGACCCGGTCGACCACGGCCCGTTCGTCTACGACGCCCTCGACGACTACCCGGTGTTCTGCCTGCGGGCGGCCGAGGCGGTGGTGGCCGACCAGGCCCAGGGCGTCGACGCGCTGGGTGTGGTCATCGGCGGCTCCGGCAACGGCGAGCAGATCGCAGCCAACAAGGTGCGTGGCGTCGCGGTCGGCGCTGGTGTGGTCGGAGGAGACCGCGGTGCTCGCCCGCGAGCACAACGACGCCAACGTGATCTCGGTCGGTGGCCGGCTGCACCCGGTCGACGACATGCTGCGCTTCGTCGGGGTCTTCCTCTCCACGGCATTCAGCGGCGACGAGCGCCACGTGCGCCGGATCGGCCAGCTCGCGACGTACGAGTCGACCGGCGACCTGCCGCCTCTCCCGCCGTCCGCACTCGGCGAGGCCCCCTCCGGCGGCGATGCCTGAGGGGCACACGCTCCGCCGGCTGGCCGACGACCTCAACGACGCGTTCGCCGGGGGCAGGGTGGCGGCGTCGTCGCCGCAGGGGAGGTTCGCCACCGAGGCGGCGGTGCTCGACGACACTCGGCTCCTCGCTGCCGACGCCGCGGGCAAGCACCTCTTCGTGGAGTTCGAGCACGACCACGTGGTGCACGTGCACCTCGGCCTGATCGGCGGCTTCGCGGTGACGACGGGGGTCGCGAACGTGCCGCCACCGGTCGGCCAGGTCCGGCTCCGCCTGGTGGCCGAGAGGTCCCCCGGCCGCTGGTCGTACGCCGACCTGCGCGGCGCCACGCGCTGCGACCTGGTCACCTCGGCTCGGCGTGCCGCCGTGCTCGCCGGCCTCGGGCCCGACCCGCTGCGCGCCGACGCCGACCCCGAGCGGGCCTGGCAGCGCATCTCCCGGTCGACCCGGCCGATCGGCGAGCTGCTGATGGACCAGCAGGTGATCGCCGGCGTCGGCAACGTCTACCGTGCGGAGGTCCTCTTTCGGCAGCGGCTGGACCCGTGGCGGCCGGGCCGGACACTGCGGCGCCGCCAGTTCCAGGCGATCTGGGAGGACCTGGCCGCCCTGATGGCCGAGGGCGTGCGGTGGGGTCGGATCGACACGGTGCGACCGGAGCACACCCCCGAGGCGATGGGGCGCCCCGCGCGCGAGGACGACCACGGCGGCGAGGTCTACGTCTACCGTCGGTCTGGACAGCCCTGCCTGGTCTGCGGCAGCCTCGTGCGCACCTCCCCGATGGTGGGCAGGAACTTGTTCTGGTGCGGCCAATGTCAGCGCAGGTTCCGCTCCCGCGCCGTACAGTGAATGTCAGCCCCCCATTGGCCCGAGGGACACCCATACGAATGAGCGTCGAGCGCGCGATCGCACCGGCGGCCGGGAACTCGCGAGTGCGTCGAGCCCGAGCCGCCCTGACGCGATTGCTCCGGTCGGGCGACAACCGCTCGTTCCTGGGGCTGGTCGTGGCCAGCGCCGTGGTCGCCATCGTCGCCGGCATCTGGCCGACCCTGCTGCCGATCTCGGTGCTGGCGGTGCCGTTGCTGATCGGCAACATCGTGCTCGGGCCGCGTCAGCTGCCGTGGTTCGTGGTGCTCACGCTCGCCGGGCTGGCGATCGTGTCACCGCGGCAGCCCGACATCACGGCCTACGTCGTGGTGGAGATCCTCGTCGTCTTCGTGCTCGGGCTGATCATCCTGCTGTCGTCGTTCCGCCGCACCCGCCTGGGCGTGGCCGGGGTGCGCGGGGAGTCGATGCTCGTCGACCTGCGCGACCGGATCAGCCGTCAGGGCCACCTGCCCGACCTGCCGAAGGACTGGTACGTCGAGACCGCGCTCCGCTCGGCCGACGGCACCCCCTTCGCCGGCGACTTCGTGGTCGCGTCCCGCCCGCACAACGGCGACCGCTTCGACGTGGTGGTGGTCGACGTGTCCGGCAAGGGCGACGAGGCGGGCACCCGCTCGCTGCTGCTGTCGGGCGCGTTCGGCGGCCTGCTCGGGGCGCTGCACCCGGAGGACTTCCTGCCCGCGGCCAACGACTTCCTGTTGCAGCAGGACTGGAGCGAGGGCTTCGCGACGGCCGTCCACCTCTCGCTCAACCTCAGCTCCGGCGACATCAAGGTGTGGACCGCAGGCCACCCTCCCGCGGTGCAGCTGTCCGCCGGCTCGGGCCGCTGGTCGGTCCACGACACCGAGGGCCCGGTGCTGGGGCTGATCCCGGGCGCCGAGTTCACCGGCACCCGCGCGATCATGCGCCCCGGCGACGTGATCCTGCTCTACACCGACGGCATGGTCGAGACGCCGACGCGCGACATCGGGCTCGGCATCGACCGGCTGGTGGGCTCGGCGGAGCGGGAGCTGCGCGGCAACTTCGTCCACGGCGCCAAGCGCCTCGTCGACAGCCTGGGCTCTCGGCACGACGACCGGGCGCTGCTGCTGATCCACCGGCGCTGACGTTTCGACCGGCGCGCGGTCTCGGTTGGGGTGCAGGCGGGCGGGTGTGGCACCATGACACCGCGGTTTTCGACGCGCGCGTCCGCGACCGCAGGCGGATGTAGCTCAATGGTAGAGCCCCAGTCTTCCAAACTGGCTACGCGGGTTCGATTCCCGTCATCCGCTCTCAAGCGGCCACCAGGCCATGCTTGGCGGGGCGTAGCGTAGTGGCTAGCGCGCCTGCTTTGGGAGCAGGAGATCGCAGGTTCGAGTCCTGTCGCCCCGACGAGAGACACGACCGACCCCACGACTCACCCGATGCGCCCCTGCGCAGCACCCCACCATGATCGGAGAACACCTGTGAAGAGCGCCGTCGAGACCTTGAGCCCGACCAGGGCCAAGCTGACCGTCGAGGTGCCTTTCGAGGAGCTGAAGCCCAGCCTGGACGCCGCCTACAAGCAGATCGCGGGGCAGATCAACATCCCCGGGTTCCGCCGCGGCAAGGTGCCTCCCATGGTGATCGACCGCCAGGTCGGCCGGGGCGCGGTGCTCGACCAGGCGATCAACGACGCCGTCCCGAAGATGTACGTCGAGGCGCTGCAGGCCAACGACCTGCAGCCGCTGGCACAGCCCGACATCGAGGTGACCAAGTTCGCCGACAACGAGTCGCTGGAGTTCGTGGCCGAGGTCGACATCCGCCCGGAGATCACCCTGCCGGACTACGACGGCCTCGAGGCGCAGGTCGAGGACGTCCCCGTCACCGACGCCGACGTGGAGGAGCAGGTCGCGGCGCTGCGCGAGCGCTTCGGCACGCTGCAGGACGTCGAGCGCGCGGCCGCCGACGGCGACTTCGTGGTGATCGACCTCAAGGCGACCAAGGACGGCGAGGTCGTCGAGGGGGCCGAGGTGACCGGCATGTCCTATCAGGTCGGCCGGGGCGGCATGCTCGAAGGCCTCGACGAGGCGCTCGACGGCATGGCCGCCGGCGACAGCTCGGTGTTCACCTCCCAGCTCGTCGGTGGCGACCTGGTCGGCGAGGCCGTCGAGGTCGAGGTGACCGTCTCGCAGGTCCAGGAGCAGGAGCTGCCCGAGCTCGACGACGACTTCGCGCAGCTGGCCAGCGAGTTCGACACCGTCGACGAGCTGATGGCCGACACCCGCGAGCGGCTCGCCCGGGGGCGCCGCCTGGAGCAGGCCGCTGCCGCGCGCGACGCGGTTCTCGAGGTGCTGCTCGACAAGATCGAGGTCCCGCTTCCCGAGAGCCTGGTCACCGACGAGCTCAACGCCCGCCGGCAGAACGTCGAGCAGCAGCTCGCCTACTCCGGCATGACCATGGACACCTACCTCGACAACGAGGAGCAGACCCTCGAGGAGTTCGAGGCCGACCTCGAGCGGCGCGTGCGTGACGCGGTGGCGGCCCAGTTCGTGCTCGACGAGATCGCCAAGAAGGAGCAGTACGGCGTCGACCAGGCCGAGCTGTCCGAGCACCTGGTGCGTCGCGCCCAGCAGTCTGGCCAGGACCCGCAGTCCTTCGCCAACCACATGTTCGAGCACAACCACATCCCGGAGCTGATCCAGGAGATCCTGCGCGGCAAGGCGCTCGCGGCGGTGGTCGAGTCGGCGACGGTCACCGACGCCTCCGGCAACCGCGTCGAGCTGGCCAACCTGCGGCCCGACGGGACCGTCGGCGAGCCGGAGCCGGCCGAGGGGGAGGCCTCCGACACGGAGGCGGTCGAGCCCGCGGACGAGCCGGCCGACGGTGAGACCGACGACTGACAGCGACCCGCCCGGGTCAGCAGCCTGCCCGACCCGGGCTCACCGGTGCGTCACGATGGGCGACCGGCCGGGAGGAGCGAGGACATGAAGCGGGGGACCTGGACGGCGGCCGCCGTCACCGGCGCGCTGCTGGCGGCCTCGGCGACGGCTGCGGTGCCCGGCGCGTCCGGATTCGCGACCCCGGCGCCCGCTGCCCCTGCCGCGGCGCCGGCGCAGCCCAACGTCGTGCTGATCCTGACCGACGACCAGGACCGCTCGCTCAACAGGTTCATGCCGCAGACCCGCAAGCGGGTCCGGCAGCAGGGGATGGCGTTCAGCAGCTACGTCGTCAACACCTCCCTGTGCTGCGTGGCCCGGGCCTCGCTGCTGCGCGGGCAGTACGCCCAGAACACCCACGTGGAGAACAACACACCTCCCGAGGGTGGGTTCCTGCGCTACCACGAGCAGGGTCTGGACGCGAACGACCTGCCCGTGTGGCTGGACGAGCTGGGCTACACCACCTCGATGCTGGGCAAGTACCTCAACGGCTACCCCTCTGTCGCGGCCGGCCCGTTCGAGGGTCAGGGCGTAGGGCGGCTCGACATCCCTGCGGGCTGGGACGACTGGTTCTCGCCGGTCCAGGGCACGCCGTACTCCGAGTACAACTACGTGATGAACGACAACGGCGTCGAGCGTGCCTACGGCTCGAAGCGCCGTGACTACCTCACCGACGTGCTCGCCGACCGGGCGGTGGAGTTCCTCGACCAGCAGGCGACCGGTGAGGCGCCCTTCTTCCTCTACCTCGCGCCCTACGCACCGCACTCGCCCTACAAGCCTCCGAAGCGCTACAAGCACCTACTCGACCGCACCAACCTCAAGGTCCCGCGCACCGCGGACTTCGACGAGAAGTCGTTGGCCGACAAGCCGCGTCCGCTCTCGCGGCTGCCGCGGCTGAGCGGGAAGGACAAGCGCCGCCTCGACCGCATCTACCGCAAGCGGGCGGCCTCGGTGCGAGGCGTCGACGACATGGTCGCTGAGGTCCTGACGGCGCTGGAGGCCAACGCCCAGCTCGACAACACCTATGTCTTCGTGACCTCCGACAACGGCTACCACCTCGGCCAGCACCGGATGCCGCCGGGGAAGTACACCCCCTACGAGTCCGACATCCGCCTGCCGCTCTTCGTCCGCGGGCCGGGCGTGCCCGCGGGAGCATCGTCGGCGGAGCTGACCTCCAACATCGACCTGGCACCGACCATCGTCGACCTTGCCGGAGGGCAGGCGCCGGCGTTCGTGGACGGCGTCTCGTTCGCGCCGTGGCTCGACGCGACGCCGCCCGGACGGCCGGTGCGCAGCTCGCTCCTGCTCGAGCGCCGGATCTCGACCTTCACCGGTGGGCCGCTGGACGCGAGCCGGATGAACCTCGAGGAGCCGCGCGACCCCCGTCTGGGCCAGCTCGACTTCCACGCGACCGCCTATCGCGGCGTGCGGTCCGCGGACGGCTACACCTACGTGCTGTACGCCGACGGGCAGGAGGAGCTCTACGACCTGTCCAGCGACCCGCTCCAGCTGCGCAACATCCTCGCCCCCGGACGCACGCTCAGCGTGCCTCGCAACCAGCGGGTCCAAGAGCTGCGACGGGAGCTGGACCAGCTGACCGGCTGCTCCGGCGCGAGCTGCCACCAGTAGTCCGCCGTGACCGGCGGGCCCGTTCCGCTGTCGGCGAACAGGGCCCCCGAACCCGTGGTTGTGGCCTCTGTTGAGGCTAGGGTCGCAGACGTGAACTTCGACATGGAGAACGCCCGACCCGACCGGTCCCAGGCGAGCGGGCCCCAGATGAACGGTGGCGGTCCGAGCAACGGCCTGGACGACCACATCTACCAGCGGCTGCTGCGCGAGCGCATCGTGTTCCTCGGCTCCGAGGTGCGCGACCAGAACGCCAACGCGATCTGCGCCCAGCTGCTGCTGCTCTCGGCCGAGGACCCCGAGGCCGACATCTTCCTGCACATCAACAGCCCGGGCGGCTCGGTCGACGCCGGCATGGCGATCTACGACACGATGAACTACATCCCCAACGACGTCGCGACCGTGGGCATGGGCCTCGCAGCGTCGATGGGCCAGTTCCTGCTCTGCGCCGGCACCAAGGGCAAGCGCTACGCCCTGCCGCACGCTCGGATCATGATGCACCAGCCGTCCTCCGGCATGGGCGGGTCGGCTTCCGACATCAAGATCCAGGCCCAGCAGTCGCTGCACATCAAGAAGGTCCTGCTCGAGCTGATCGCCCAGCACACCGGCCAGCCCCTCGACCAGGTCGAGGCCGACGCCGACCGCGACCGCTGGTTCACCGCCGACCAGGCTCTCGAGTACGGCTTCATCGACCAGGTCATCACCAGCGCCCGCGAGGCCGCCGACGAGGGCCGGCCGGCCCACTCCAACGACTGAGCCAGAGGACGTCAGACACATGAACTACTACATCCCGCAGTGGGAGGAGCGCACGTCGTACGGCTTCCGCCGGATCGACCCCTACGGCAAGCTCTTCGAGGACCGGATCATCTTCCTCGGCACCCCCATCTCCGACGACGTCGCCAACGCGGTCATGGCTCAGCTGCTCTGCCTCGAGTCGATGAACCCCGACCAGGACGTCCAGATCTACATCAACAGCCCCGGTGGCTCGTTCACCGCACTGACCGCGATCTACGACACGATGCGGTTCATCAAGCCCGACGTCCAGACGGTCTGCCTGGGCCAGGCCGCCTCCGCGGCCGCGATCCTGCTGGCGGCGGGCACACCCGGCAAGCGCCTGGCGCTGCCCAACAGCCGGATCCTGATCCACCAGCCCTACACCGAGGGCACGTTCGGACAGACCTCCGACATCGAGATCCAGGCCAACGAGATCCTGCGGATGCGCGAGCTGCTCGAGCAGATGATCTCCGACCACAGCGGCCGGTCGATCGAGGAGGTCAGTCGGGACATCGAGCGCGACAAGATCCTCACCGCCGAGGCTGCGATCGAGTATGGCCTGATCGACGCCGTGCTGGAGTCCCGCAAGGGCGCTCCGGCGATGAGCTGACCGGGCCAGGACGGACCCGCGCCGGCGATGACGCGACACGCGCCTTCTGCTTGGACCCCCACGGGGCCCCGGCAGGGGGTACCGTCAGAGAGTTTCCGCGGCTCGTTCGGCCGCTGAGCCGGAACCGCACGATCCGAAAGGGACGCACGTGGCACGCATCGGTGACGGAGGCGACCTCCTCAAGTGCTCCTTCTGCGGCAAGAGCCAGAAGCAGGTCAAGAAGCTGATCGCCGGACCCGGCGTCTACATCTGTGACGAGTGCATCGACCTCTGCAACGAGATCATCGAGGAGGAGCTCAACGAGGGGACCGAGGTCAGCCTCGAGGAGCTTCCCAAGCCGCGCGAGATCTTCGAGTTCCTCAACGCCTACGTCATCGGCCAGGACCAGGCCAAGAAGTCCCTGGCGGTGGCGGTCTACAACCACTACAAGCGGGTGCAGGCGGGCCTGCAGCCCGGGGCCGGCAAGCACGCCAAGGACGAGGTCGTCGAGGTCGCCAAGTCCAACATCCTGCTCATCGGCCCGACCGGTTGCGGCAAGACCTACCTCGCCCAGACGCTGGCCCGGATGCTCAACGTGCCCTTCGCGATCGCCGACGCCACCGCGCTCACCGAGGCCGGCTACGTCGGGGAGGACGTCGAGAACATCCTCCTCAAGCTGATCCAGGCCGCTGACTACGACGTCAAGAAGGCCGAGACCGGCATCATCTACATCGACGAGATCGACAAGGTCGCCCGCAAGGCCGAGAACCCGTCGATCACCCGTGACGTCTCCGGCGAGGGCGTCCAGCAGGCACTGCTGAAGATCCTGGAGGGCACCACGGCCTCGGTCCCGCCCCAGGGCGGCCGCAAGCACCCCCACCAGGAGTTCATCCAGATCGACACGACCAACGTCCTGTTCGTCGTCGGTGGGGCGTTCGCCGGGCTGGAGCACATCGTCGAGCAGCGGGTCGGCAAGAAGACGCTCGGCTTCACCGCGGAGGTCCGCGGCGCCGAGCAGCGCGACGCCGACGACCTCCTCCTCCAGGTCCGACCCGAGGACCTCACCAAGTTCGGGCTGATCCCGGAGTTCATCGGCCGGCTGCCGCTGATCGCCAGCGTCACCAAGCTCGACCAGGAGGCGCTGGTCCAGATCCTGACCGAGCCCCGCAACGCGCTCGTCAAGCAGTACCAGAAGCTGTTCGAGCTCGACGGGGTCGAGCTGGAGTTCTCCGAGGACGCCATCCTGGCGATCGCCGACAAGGCGATGGAGCGACAGACCGGCGCCCGCGGGCTGCGGGCCATCATCGAAGAGGTCCTGCTGCACGTGATGTACGACGTGCCGTCGCGCGGCGACGTCGGCAAGGTCGTCGTGACCGGCGAGGTGGTAGCCGACGGCGTCGCCCCGACGCTGGTGCCTCGCGAGGTCGAGGACAAGAAGAAGAAGTCCGCCTGAGCCTGGACCCACCGCGGCCGCGGACGTGGCCCGTCGGAGGCCCTGCCTAGTCCGTTCGGGCCATCTTCGGTGAAATATCGTGGCTTCGTTTGGAAAGCCGTGGGCGGCCCCGCACCATGGTCCTGCAAGGGGAGCCGGGCGAGCATGGGGCCGGCCGGGCCCCGACAGTGTGGAGTGTGTCGGTGAGTCGCGAGCACAAGAGGCCGATGGTGGCCTTCCTCGTCGTGGCGGTCGCGTGCACGGTGCTGGTGGTGAACGCCGCACGCAGCAGCGCGGTCGACCTGCTGCGGGGTCCCCTCCCCGCGCTGGCAGCGACCAACGTCTGGCATCTGGTGCCGGGGGTGGAGCACGCCGGGCGGCCGGCCGAGCCCGCGCCGCTGCCGATCGCCGGGCCGATCGGGCGACCCGCTGCGCCGACCACGGCGGTCGGTGAGGGCCGACCCGAGCGCACGTCCGAGGCCCCTCGCGTCGCCCACCGCAGCACGCCCGACCGCGCGCGCGAGCGCGAGAGGCCAGGCACCCGTGACGGGGCGCACCACCCGAAGCGGGGGCGCGGCCATGACGGCACTTACGCGACCAGGCAGGGCCACCCTCCCGAGAGCCGGTCGACCACCGCCTCCCACGGAGCCGAGGCGGACCATGGGCGTCACCAGCGCGCCGACGACCGGTCGACGGGATGGGCATGGAGCCGGGGCGAGAAGGCGCACGACGGCGGACGACACACGCGCGATGGCGACCAGCATGCGCACGGTGGCGAACGACACCGGCACGGCGCACGGAGCCGCTGAGAGCTCGCAGGCGACGCAGGCCCGTTCCTGGGCGTAGGCTGCTCTCACGATCGGCCCACGATCGCATGGGGTGGGGTCACGCGAGTGGTCCCGTGAGTCGCTGGGGGGCGCCATGGCTGCCTCGCTGTCCGTGGTCGGCGTCGCGCGCGCCGCAGGGGAGCACGGTCGCCTCCGCGCTGCCACGCTCGGCTGTCTGACGCTGATGGTGGCCCTCGTCGGCCTGGTGGCGCCGCCACGCGCGGGGGCCGTCGTACCGCCATCGACGCCGTGGACCTGGGGCGGCAACTCCTTCGGGCAGCTCGGTGACGGCACCACCACCGACCGGCGGGTGCCGGCCGCGGCCGGCCTCACCGGTGTCGTCGACCTGCACGGCGGGCGCGAGCACGTGGTGGCGCTGCGCGACGACGGCACGGTCTGGGCCTGGGGGAGCAGCCAGCAGGGCCAGCTCGGCCTGGGTGGCACGGCCAACGTCAGCACGCCCACGCGGGTGCCGGGCCTGGTCGAGGTCGTCGCCGTCGAGACCGGCCACAACCACTCCCTGGCCCTGGGGGCCGACGGCACGGTGTGGACCTGGGGGCTCAACAGCGACGGCCAGCTGGGGGACGGGACCACGACGCGCCGCACCTCGCCCGTGCGAGTCACGGGGCTCGCCGACGCGGTGGCGATCGCCGCGGGCCGCAACATGAGCTACGCCGTCCGGGCCGGTGGCACGCTCGTCGGCTGGGGGCGCAACGCCGAGGGTCAGCTGGGTGACGGCACGACGACGCGGCGGCTGACGCCGGTGCGGGTGGGCACGCTGACCGGGGTCGCCGGGATAGCCGGCGGGCGGGACCACGGGCTTGCCCTCCTCGGCAACGGGTCGGTCTGGGCGTGGGGGGCGAACGCCTACGGCCAGGTCGGCGACGGCACCCGCACCAACCGGACCCAGCCCGTCCAGGTCACCGACGGGATCACCGAGGTGATCGCAGGGGCGCACCACTCCTACGCTCTGCGCGCCGACGGTCAGGTCGAGTCCTGGGGCCGCAACTACCGTGCCAACCTCGGCGACGGCACCACCGCGCTTCGCACCCGCCCCGTGCTCGTGCGCAACGTCAGCAACGCCGTGTCGATCGGCTCCGGGCGTGACCACGGGCTCGCCGTCCTCGCCGACGGGACGGTGCGGGCGTGGGGCGCCAACGCCGGAGGCCAGCTCGGCGACGGCACCACCACCGACCGCACGACCGCCGTGGCGGTCCCGGGCGTCACCGCCGCGGTCAAGGCGGGCGGCGGCGGACAGGAGTACTCCGTGATCCTCGTCGGTGCTGCGGGACCGCCGGTCAACCAGCCCCCGGTCGCGCGGCTGACGGTCAGCTGCACGCAGCTGAGCTGCACCTACGACGGCGCGGCCTCGACCGACGACGTGGGGGTCGTCGGGCACCAGTGGCAGCTCGGTGACGGGACGACGGCGGACGGGGCCACGACGGCCCACGCCTACGCCGTGGCAGGCACCTACTCCGTCACGCTGACGGTCACCGACGCCCTCGGGCTGCAGGACTCGGCGACCACATCGGTGACCGTGTCCGACCAGCCGCCGGCGGCTGGGGCGGCCTTCGTCGCGGCCGCCGCAACCGACGCCAACACCGGCACCGCCCGGGTGACGGTGCCGAGCGCAGTGCAGGCGGGGGACCGGCTGCTGCTCGTGGTGACCACCAACCGTGCGGCTGCGATCGGCGTGCCGGCCGGATGGAGTCAGCTCGGCGTGGTGAGCGACGGCGCCGACGTCCGGTCCTGGGTGCTCACTCGGTCCGCCGCCGCCGACTCGGCCGGCAGCACGGTCCTGGTGTCGCTCGACGCGATCAGCAAGACCAGCCTCACGCTGCTCGCCTACGACGCCGGCGCACCGACGGATGTCGTCGGGGCGGCGGAGAGCGGCAGCTCGGCCACCCACACGGCGCCGGCCGCGACCGTGCTGACCCCGGGTCGGTGGTGCTGCGCTCGTGGGCGGACAAGACGTCGACCACGCACGGCTGGACCGTGCCCGCCGGGCTCACGGCACGCGCGACCACGTCGGGGAGCTCGGGCGGTCGGCTGACCACCCTGACCGCCGACAGCGGGGACTGGCCCGCCGGCCCGGTGCCACCGCAGCCGGCGACGGCCGGCACCAGCGCGTCCAAGGCGGTCAGCTGGACGGTGGTGCTTCCGCCGGGATGACCAGCTCGGCGGCGACGGTCGGCTCGGTGGCCTCGGCGTCCTCGACGAGCACCAGCTCCCCGGTGATCTTGCCGGCCTTGCGCAGGTCGCCGGAGGCGGCCCGCACCGCCTCGAGCGCGGAGGCGGTCGCGCGGACCTCGGCGCGCGCGACCTCGGCCCGCATGGACACCTTCGCCGTCGACTTCGCGCCCCGGATCCCGGCCAGGGCGGCCGCCACGGCCTCGAGCATCCCCGGGTCGAGGTCGGCCGGCGGAAGCTCCGCGGGCGAGGGCCAGGCGGCACGGTGCACCGAGCCCTCCTGCCACCACGACCACACCTCTTCGGTGACGTAGGGGAGGAACGGCGCCAGCAGGCGGAGCTGGACGTGCAGCGCGGTCGCCAGCGTGGCCCGGGCGGAGTCGGTGTCGGCGCCGCCGTGGTCGGCGTACGCGCGTTCCTTGACGAGCTCGAGGTAGTCGTCGCAGAACGACCAGAAGAACCGCTCGGTCGCCTCCAGGGCGGTGGTGTAGTCGTAGGACTCGAACGCGGTGGTGGCCTGGTCCACGACCCGGGCCAACCGTGCCAGCAGCGCGCGGTCGAGCGGCTCGGTGACGGCCTGCGGGTCGACCCGTGTGGCGCCGACCCCACCGAGCACGAACTTGGAGGCGTTGAGCACCTTCATCGCCAGCCGGCGGCCGACCTTCATCTGGGACTCGTCGAACGGCGAGTCGAGACCCGGTCGCGCGATCGCGGCGCGCCAGCGGACCGCGTCCGCGCCGTAGGTGGCGAGGATCTCCGTCGGGACCACGACGTTGCCCTTGGACTTCGACATCTTCTTGCGGTCGGGGTCGACGATGAAGCCCGAGATCATCGCGTGCGACCAGGGGACGACGCCGTTCTCGAAGTGCGCGCGGACCACCCGGGAGAACAGCCAGGTCCGGATGATGTCGTGGGCGTGCGTGCACAGGTCCATCGGGAAGACCCGCTGCCACAGGTCGTCGTCGCTCTCCCAGCCGCCCGCGATCTGCGGGGTGAGCGACGAGGTGGCCCAGGTGTCCATCACGTCCGGATCGCCGACGAAGCCGCCGGGCTTGCCACGCTGGTCCTCGTCGTAGCCGCGCGGAGCGTCGGTCGACGGGTCGACCGGCAGCTCGGCCTCACTCGGCAGCAGCGGGTGGGCGTAGTCGGGCTCGCCCTCGTCGTCGAGGGGGTACCACACCGGGAAGGGGATCCCGAAGAACCGCTGCCGGGAGATCAGCCAGTCGCCGTTGAGGCCGCCCACCCAGTTGTCGTAGCGGTGCCGCATGTGCGGTGGGAGCCACTGGATCTCGCCGCCGCGCTCGACCATCTCCGCGCGCAGCTCGTCGTCACGCCCGCCGTTGCGGATGTACCACTGTCGGGTGGCGATGATCTCCAGCGGCTTGTCGCCCTTCTCGTAGAAGTTCGTCATCCGCTGCGTGGGCGACGGCTCGCCGTCGAGGTCGCCGGACTCGCGCAGCAGCCCGACCATCGCCTCGCGGGCCGAGAACGTGGTCTTCCCCGCGAGCTGGTCGTACGCCGCCGCTGCCGCCTGCGCGGCCAGCCACTCCGGGGTCTCCCGGTGCAGCCGGCCGTCGCGGCCGATGACCGTGCGGACCGGGAGCTGGAGCTCGCGCCACCACTGGACGTCGGTCAGGTCGCCGAACGTGCAGCACATCGCGATGCCGGCGCCCTTGTCGGGCTCGGCCGCCTCGTGGGCGAGCACGGGGATCTCGACCCCGAAGACCGGGGAGGTCACGGTGGTGCCGAACAGCGGCTGGTAGCGCTCGTCGTCGGGGTGGGCGATCAGGGCGACCACGGCCGGGATCAGCTCGGGCCGCGTGGTCTCGATGGGGACCGGTGTCCCGTCGGGCCGGTGGAACGCGACCCGGTGGTAGTGGCCGGCGTACTCCCGGGCCTCGAGCTCGGCCTGCGCGACCGCCGACTGGAACGAGATGTCCCACAGCGTCGGCGCCTCCTGCAGGTAGGCCTCGCCGCGCGCGAAGTTGCGCAGGAAGGCGCGCTGGCTGACCGTCTGGGCGTGCCGGCCGATCGTCGTGTAGGTCATGCCCCAGTCGACCGAGAGCCCCAACGTGCGCCAGAGCGACTCGAAGATCTGCTCGTCCTCCTCGACGAGGGTCTCGCAGAGCGCGATGAAGTTGGGCCGCGAGATCGGCACCTGCCGCTTGGGGTCGGGCTTCTCGGGCGGGCTGAAGTCGGGGTCGTAGGGCAGCGACGGGTCGCAGCGGACGCCGAAGTAGTTCTGGACGCGGCGCTCGGTGGGCAGCCCGTTGTCGTCCCAGCCCATGGGGTAGAAGACCGACTTGCCCCGCATTCGCTGGTAGCGGGCGATCAGGTCGGTGTGGGTGTAGGAGAAGACGTGCCCGACGTGCAGCGACCCCGAGACGGTCGGTGGCGGGGTGTCGATGGCGTAGACGTTCTCCCGCGGCTGGGTGCGGTCGAAGCGGTAGGTGTCGGCGTCCTTCCAGGCCGCCGCCCAGCGCTCCTCCAGACCCTCCAGCGCCGGCTTGTCCGGTACGACGGCGGGCCAGGACTGGCTCGTCGGCGTGGTCGGGTGCGGCTGCTGGATGTCGGTCATGGGCGAAATCCTAGGGGCGGCGTCGTTGAGCCTGAAAACGAGTGACCTGCCGGGCGTCCGCGTCGGTACCGTCCTCGCATGGCCGGACCGTCCCCGCTGCTGGACTTCTACGACGACCCAGCGGCCTTCCTCGACGTCGCGGCGCCGGCGCTCGCGGCGGACCCGGTGCTGGGCACGGTCATCGCGACGGTGACCGAGCGCATGGTGTCCGAGCGTGCGGCCGGAGTGGCCGGCGACGCCGACCTCACCCCCTGGTGGCTGGTGGTGCGCGACCCGGACGGCAGCGTGGTCGGGCTGGGGATGCGCACGGCGCCGTTCGTGCCGCACCCGCTGTTCCTGCTGCCGATGCCCGATGCGGCGGCCGAGGCGCTGGCCCGGGCCCTGCACGAGCGGGGCGAGGCTCTCGGCGGGCTCAACGGTGCGCGTCCGGCGGTCGACGTGGCGGCCGCCGCGTGGACGCGGTTGACCGGCGAGCCGACCCGGGTCGCGGTGCACACCCGGCTCTTCGAGCTCGGCGAGCTCACCCCGCCCCCTGCACCGGCGGGTCGGCTGCGGCGCGCGGCGCCGGCCGACGTCACGGTGGCGACCTCGTGGTTCCGACGGTTCCTGGCCGAGGCCGACGAACAGGCGGGCAGGCCCCCGGGCCGCTCCGGTGAGCACGTCGATGCCGAGGAGGTGGGCCGCCGGATCGACCAGGGCACGGTCTGGTTGTGGGAGGACGAGGCCGCTCGGGTCGTGCATCTGACGGCCGCGTCGCAGCCGTCGTACGGCGTGTCCCGGATCGGGCCGGTCTTCACCCCGAGGGAGCGCCGGGGACACGGCTATGCCGCAGCCACGGTCGCGCGGGTGTCGCGGGGCCTCCTCGACGAGGGTGTGCGCGTGTGCCTCTTCACCGACCAGGCCAACCCGACCTCCAACCCGCTCTACGAGCGGCTGGGCTTCCGGCCGGTGGTCGACATGGCCGAGGTGGCGGTGGCGGTCAGCTGATCCGCAGTCGCGGCCCGAGGAGGCTCTCGAGCGCGCCCAACAGGTCGCCATGGATCTCGGTGGTGCTCAGGAACTCCACGCGTTGCGCCGCCCGGGTGCCGACGTAGAGCGTGAGCACGCCCTGGTCCTCCGACAGCCCGGAGAACTCGGCGCGGGTGATGTCGGACCACGACAGCGTCTGGGTGCGGCGGTGCGAGGTCAGCTCGAGCAGGCTGAGGCCGGTGGCCCGGCTGAGCAGCGCGGCCCCGCGGGCGGCGCCCCGTTGAGCGAGACGGGCCAGCTCGACCAGTCCCGGACGTCGCAGCGAGATGCCCACAGGGGACACGACGAGGGTCCCCCTGGCGGAGCCGGCGATCGGCGCCGCCGCTGCGAGCACGCCGGTGAGCTCCTCGGTGACCGGCCAGGAGGCGAACGCGGCGGCGGCCGGGGTCTCCTGGTCGCTCGCCGGCGGGTCGGTCGCTGGCGGGGAGATGCGCCTGAGTGACGCCATGACCGGCTCCGGCGCGACCGTCCTCGACCCGTGCTGGTCCGGCCCGTGCTGCCCCGGGTCTCGGGGGCCGGGGTCATGGTCGTCGTGGTCGTCGTCGTGGTCCGGGTCGTCGTCGCCCCGCGGGGCGTCCTCGGCGTCGGCAGCGGGTGTGGAGACCGCGGTGGAGCTCAGCGCTCCGCCGAAGGCGGCGATGGCCGCGGCCAGGTCGGCGTTCAGCGTGGCGACTGGGGCAGCCGCCTGCTCCTCGTGCTCGCCCGCGTCGGTCGGGTCGTCGTTGGCGGCGGCCGCTGCGGCGGCGGCCACGACGGCCTCGTCGGCGGCCTGCTTCCTCGCCGCCGTGTCAGCGTCGCGGGCGGCGAACGCCGCTACCTCTCGGGCGGCGGCCGCATCGCGGTAGGCGGCTTGCCGGGCCTCGGCGGCCTCGCGCACCGCCGCATCGTGCTCGGCCTCCTCCTGGGCACGACGAAGCCGGTCGAGCTCCTTCAACGCCGACTTCAGCGCCTCGCGCTGGGTGGGGGCGGGAGCATCGGACAGTGGCTGCTCAGCGGACAGTGGGTGCTCAGCGGGCGAGGCCTCAGCCGCGTCGGCCGCTTCCGCGGTGGCAGCTTCGGGGGTGGCTGCTTCGGGGGTGGGGGCGACCGCGGTGTCCTCGCTCGGGCCGGTCGGCCGCTGCACGGTGGGGACCTCCGGGATCACCGGCTCGGTGCCCGCCGACCACCGGTCGCGCACGATCGCTCGGACGGCGGCCACGGACAACGGGTCGGTGGGGTGGGTCGACGCGTCGCTCGAGGCCGCGTGGGTGACCGAGGGTGTCGCCGGCGGGCGGGTGCTCCGTGCGCGGCGCTCGACCCGCTCCGGCTGGCCGGAGATCCGACGGAGCAGCGGGGCCATCAGCTCGCGAGGCGACGGCCGTCGGGGCTGTCCGCCAGCCTCGGCGAACGCCGCGGGAGCGGCGCCGGTGTCGCCGAGGGGGGTGCGAGCCTGCGTGCCCGCCGAGGGACGCTGCGGCGAGCGTGTCTCGGGTGTGGGCGTGTCGTCGACGGCCGCGGTGGCGTCCCGAGACGGACCACCCGCCGGTGAGGTCTCGTCGGCCTCGGCTGCCGGCACCGGCTCGGCCGGCTCCGGGGCCTGGGGTGGGGTCGTCGCGGCGGCGACAGCATCCGACACGCGGGCGGGCTCCGGCAGCGGGTCGGGGCTGCTGCCGGCCATCGGCCGGCCGAGCCGCACCTGGTGCTCGGTCAGCCAGGCGCGCAGCTCCTCCACGCCCTCGGCGGACCGGGTCGCGCGCGCGGCCACGGACCAGGGGTCGAGTGGCTCGCCGGCGCGGTCCACCAGCGCCGGTGCGGCACCCCAGGTCATGGTGTACGACGCCCGTCCGGCCTCGACGAGCCGGTGGGCGGCGAGGTCGGCGACCATCTGGCCGGCCAGAGCGTCCAGCCGGTCGCCGTCGGCGTCGGGTGCCAGCGCTCGCATCAGCGGCGCCTCCCGGCCCGCCCTGACGACCTGGAGCAGGAGCGCCTCCTGCAGCGGCCACAGGTCCAGCTGTCGTGCCGCCTCACCGACGGCGGAGACCTGCTGGGCGACCCGGGCGGCGGTGCCGCGGGGGATCACCCGTTCGAAGACGCCGGGCTCGAGGCCGCTGTCGGCGGTGACCGACGCCTCCAGGGCCTCGAACACCACGTCGCGGCGGTCGAGGATGTCCTCGGCGGCGCCGGAGAAGTCCAGCTTCCGGTTGGTCTGCAGCTCCTTGAGGGCGGCGATCCGGTCGGTGTGTCGGGGGTGGCCCGGCGCGGCCTGCGGACCGCTCGGGTGGCGGGCGTCGTACTGCTCCATCCAGGTCTGGCGGTCGTCGTCGTCAAGGAAGTCGACGAAGCCACCGAACACCTCGACGGGGCGCTGGCCGACCAGGACGCCGGGCAGGACGTAGTGCTCGCAGAACTCCTGCCACGCCTCGTCGAGCGGGCCGAGCTCCTTGAGCGCGGCGACCGCTGTGCGGCTGCCGACCAGCTCGGCGGCGATCCGGTCGGCGGTGAGCTCCTGCGCGAGCAGGGCGGGACGGGCCAGGTCCTCGACGCTGCGGGCCCAGGCCAGCAGCAGCCGGTCGGCCAGGGATCCGCCGAGGCCGGCTCGCAGCCGGCGCAGGGAGGCCACGCCGCGGGCCGCCGCGGTGCGCGGTCCGGGCTGCCCGAGGCTGTCGTGGGCGAGCTCGTGGGCGACCACCCAGCGGAGCTGTTCTGCGGAGAGGCCCACCATCAGCGGGATGCCGAGCACGAGTCGGCGGCGGCCCGGCCGCAGGCCGAGCAGCAGGCTGTCCTCGACCAGCTCGGCGCTCACCCGGTCGACGACCCAGATCTCGTCGGGGGCGGTGCTGTCGACGCGGTCGGCGAGGGACTGGATGTCGGCCCACAGGCGGGGCTGGGCGGTCTGCGCGAGAGGGACCCCCTCGTCGGCGCGAGCGGCGCGGGCCGCGTGGGCACGGCGGCCGAGGTGCGCCAGCACGGCGAGACCGAGCAGGGGGACGGCGAGGAAGGCGATGGTCGCGGGGGTGGCCCCGGACGTGACCAGGCGGAGGACGCCGACCAGGGCGGCGAGGGCAAGCACGAGTGCGCCCAGGTAGCCGCTGACCAGCAGCAGCAGGGCGGCCACAGCTCGACCGGTGTGCTTCATCTGTCTCCGCACGGCACGACTCTCGCCTGGTGGACCGTCCTCGTCGTGGGGCCCGGCGAGGCCGGGCAGACGGCGTGTCGATGGTAGGTCTGCGGACGGTGCCCCCGGTGCGTTTTGGCCAACATCGCAGGAATACCCTTGGGGGTATAGCAACCATGTTTCGACCGAAGGAGAGACGACCATGGGCAACCACGGCCCCGACGTCCTGGGCGACCTGCGCCTGCCCGCCCGCGAGCTGCGCCGGCGGATCCCGGCCGTCTACGAGGGCTTCGCCGCCACCCACCACGCTGCCCTGACCGACGGGGCGCTGGACACCGCCACCAAGGAGCTGATGGCGCTCGCCATCAGCGTGGCCCAGCAGTGCGACGGCTGTATCGCCTCCCACGCGCGTGGTGCCCAGCGCGCCGGTGCCACCGAGGAGCAGGTCGCCGAGGCGATCGGCGTGAGCATCCTGATGGCCGGGGGGCCGGCCACGATCTACGGCCCGCGGGCGCTGGCCGCCTTCCAGGAGTTCGCGGCGGCGGCCGAGGCCTGACACGACCCCGGCACGGCGGTAGCCCGCGCCGACTGCGGGCCACGGACGGTCGCCAGCATGTCGGCGGCCGGAGGGACAGCCCCTAGACTCGGGGTCGCCATGAGCGACCCCATCACCCAGGACCCCGAGGGGCCGACCCCGGCGCGCCTCGCAGAGACCTTCGCCGAGGTCGAGGACGCGTTGCTGTCCCGCTGGCCCGAGACCAGGCTCGAGCCCTCGCTGGTCCGGATCCGGGCGTTCACGCAGCTGCTCGGCGACCCGCAGCGCGGCTACCCGGTGGTCCACCTCACCGGCACCAACGGCAAGACCTCCACCTCGCGGATGGTCGACTCGCTGCTGAGGGCGCTCGACCTGCGCACCGGCCGGTTCACCTCGCCCCATCTGGAGCGGATGACCGAGCGGATCTGCCTCGACGGCTCCCCGCTCACCGAGGAGGAGTTCGTGCGCGCCTTCAACGACGTGGCCCCCTACACCCATCTCGTCGACGCCACCGAGGACCACCCGCTGTCGTTCTTCGAGACCATCGTCGGCATGGCCTACGCCGCTTTCGCCGACGCCCCGGTCGATGCGGCCGTCGTGGAGGTCGGCATGGGCGGCGCCTGGGACGCCACCAACGTGGCCGACGCTGCCGTGGCCGTGGTCCTGCCGGTCGCGGTCGACCACGAGCGCTATCTCGGCGCCGACCCGGTAGCCATCGCCGTCGAGAAGGCCCGGATCATCAAGGAGGGGTCGGTCGCCGTCCTCGCCCAGCAGTCGGTGGAGGTCGCCGAGGTGCTCCTGGCGCGCGCCCACGAGGTCGGTGCCACGGTGGCGCGTGAGGGGGTGGAGTTCGGCGTGGTCAGCCGGGTGCCCGCCGTCGGTGGCCAGCTGGTCGCGCTGCAGGGCCTCCACGGGCGGTACGACGACGTCTTCCTGCCGCTCTACGGCGCCCACCAGGCGCAGAACGCGGCGACCGCCCTGGCCGCCGTGGAGGCGTTCCTCTCCGAGGAACCGCTCGACGAGGAGCTGGTCCGCGCGACGTTCGCCCAGGTCACCTCGCCCGGGCGGTTGGAGGTCATCCGGCGCAGCCCGACCGTGCTGCTCGACGCGGCGCACAACCCGCACGGGGCGGCGGCCACGGCTGCCGCGCTCGAGGACTCCTTCGCGTTCGACCCGCTGGTCGGGGTGATGGGGATGATGGCCGACAAGGACTACGAGGGGGTCCTGGCAGCGTTCGAGCCGCACCTGGCCCACCTGGTGTGCACGCAGAACTCCTTCGAGCGGTCGCTGTCCGCGGAGGCGCTGGCCGCGGTGGCCCGCCCCGTCTTCGGCGACGACAGGGTCTCGGTGGAGCCGCGGCTGGCCGATGCCATCGACCGTGCCGCAGCGCTGGCCGAGGCGGGGGAGCGCGACGGCGCGGCCCTGGGGTCGGGAGCCGTGCTGGTCACCGGCTCGGTGGTCACCGTGGGCGAGGCACGATCGCTGCTGAGGAGGTCGCGATGAGCGCCGCAGCCTCGGCCGCCCCGCCCCCCGGCGACCAGCCGCCGAGCGGCCCGCCGCCGCGGTCGCCGCGGCGCGGGATGTGCGCCGCCGTCCTCAGCCTCGAGGCGATCACGATCGGGCTGTCCACACCGGTGATGATCGTCGTCAGCGGCGTCTCGACGACGACCGCGCTGACCGTGGGGCTCGGGCTCGCCGTGGCGTGTCTCGTGGTGGCCGGAGCGCTGCGCTCCGAGGCCGGGTACGCCGCCGGGTGGGCGGTGCAGGTCGGCGCGTTCGCGCTGGGCTTCCTGGTGCCGCTGATGTTCTTCCTCGGCGCGCTGTTCGCGTTCCTCTGGGCGACGGCGTACGTCCTCGGCAGGAAGATCGAGCGCGAGCGCGCCGCGGCGTACGCCGCCGTCGACCGGGAGGCCTGACCGGGTCGGCGCGGCCTCTCGCTAGGCTGCGCCCCATGACGACTCCGGCCGCCACCCCCGCTCAGCGCACGCTGGTCCTGCTCAAGCCCGACGCCGTGCGCCGCGGCCTGCTGGGCGAGATCCTCGGACGCTACGAGGCCAAGGGGCTGACCCTCGTCGCCCTCGAGCTGCGGCACATCGACGGCAAGCAGGCGGACGCGCACTACCACGAGCACGTCGAGCGCGACTTCTACCCGCCGCTGAGGGCCTTCGTCACCAGTGGCCCCCTGGTCGCGATGGTGCTCGAGGGCGACGAGGCGATCGACGTCGTGCGCATGCTCAACGGCGCCACCGACGGCCGCACGGCGGCCCCGGGCTCCATCCGCGGAGACCTGGCTCTCTCCAACCGCGAGAACCTCGTGCACGGCTCGGACTCCCCGGAGTCCGCCGCGCGCGAGATCACGCTGTGGTTCCCCGACCTGGCGGACTGAGACCGGACGATCGCGGCCCGGCCGACCGGCCGTCAGCGGCGCCCGCGAGGATCTCGTCGACGGCGGACATGACGGCACCTTCACGGCGCCGGGGCTCCTCGCGCAGCACGTGGGACGGGTGGGCGGCCGCGAAGCCGCGCTGGACCACTGGCCCGAAGCCGCGTGTCGCGCCGGGGATCGGCCCTGCCGACTTCCTACCCTGAGGATGGGTCGGCGGGCTGGTGCGCCGTCCCGCCTTCCCCGGACCACCAGCGAGGGCGCGCGCAATGGTTGGAACCTCACGCGGAGCGGTCCTCGGCCGAGATCTGGCCGTCGACCTCGGCACCGCCACCACACTGGTCTACGTCCGCGGACGCGGCGTCGTCATCGACGAGCCGTCGCTGGTCGCGCTCGACGACGCCGGCGACCTGCTGGCGGCCGGGCGCCAGGCGGCGCGCTTCGCGGGCACGCCCGGCGCTCACGTCGTCGCTCCGGTCCACGACGGTGTCGTCGCCGACTTCGACGCCGCGGAGCAGATGCTGCACCGCTTCGCGGTGGCCGCGCGCGGCCGGCGGGCGCTGACCAGGCCTCGGCTCGTGGTGGCGATGCCGAGCGGCGTCACCGCCGTGGAGCAGCGGGTGGTCCGCGAGGTGGGCTACCAGGCCGGCGCTCGCCAGGTCGAGGTGATCGAGGAGCCGATGGCGGCCGCGATCGGCGCCGGGCTGCCGGTCCACGAGCCCACCGGCACCATGGTGGTCGACCTGGGGTGCGGCACCACGGAGGTCGCCCTGATCGCCCACGGTGACGTGGCCGCCGCGCGGTCGATCCGCACCGCCGGCGCCGCCTTCGACCGCGCGCTCGCCACCTGGCTCGCGGGGGAGCACCGGCTCACGGTCGACGACGCGACGGCCGAGCAGCTGAAGCGAACGCTCGGCGCGGCGTACCCGATGCCGACCGAGCAGTACGCCGAGGTCACCGGCGTCGATGCCGACACCGGCGCCGACCGGCGGGTCGTGGTCAGCGCCGGCGCGGTGCGCCACGCCCTCGAGGACTCCCTGCGCGCCGTCGTCGACGTCGTGCGCGCCACGCTCGACCAGGCGCCTCCGCGGCTGGCGCGCGACGTCCGTGACCACGGGCTGGTGCTGACCGGCGGCAGCGCGCTGCTGAGCGGGGTGGACGAGCGGTTGCGCCGCGACGTGGGGGTGCCGGTCCACGTCGCCGCCGATCCGCGTGCCTGCGTCGTCACCGGAGCCGCCCGCTGCGTCGAGCAGTACGCCGCCCTCCAGCCGCTCCTGGTCTCGGAGCGCCGGAGAGCCGGATGACCTCAGTGCCACGGGGGAGCGCCGGGGAGCCACCGCTGCGGCCCGCCCGGTGGCTCGGGCGCTTCCGCAGGGCCGGTGTCCCCGGCCGCCGCTTCCGCTCCTCGGCGCCGGGCGGCGGCTCCCCCCGCACGACGCTGCTCGCCGTGGCGCTCACCGCCGCGACCCTGATGACGCTGGACCACCAGTCAAGCCTGCTCGACCCGGTCCGGTCGGTCGCCGGAGAGGCCGTCGGTCCACTGCAGGCGGGCGCCGCCTCGGTGACCCGCCCGGTCGCGGCCGTGCCGGAGTGGTTCCGCAGCCGTGCCGAGCTGAGCAACGACATAGCCGCCCTCCAGGCCGAGAACGCCGACCTGCGTGGCCGCCTCGAGCGCAGCGGCTTCGACCGCAACCGGCTCGCCGAGTACGACCGGCTCACCGCCCTGGCCGGGGAGACCGGCCGGGTGCTGGTGCCCGCGCGGGTGGTGGGCTTCGGACCCCAGCAGTCCTTCTCGCGCACCGTCACGATCGACGCCGGCTCGCAGGCCGGGCTGACCACCGACCTCACCGTGGTGAGCGGCGACGGCCTCGTCGGGCGGGTGATCCGGGTGACGTCGACGACCGCGACGGTGCTGCTGGTGATCGACGCCGACTCGGTTGTCGGGGGCCGGCTCGGCGACAGCATGGAGCTGGGCTTCCTGCGAGGGCGCGGCGTGGTGGGCCGCTCGGGTCGGCTCGACCTCGAGCTCGTCGACACCGCCACCCTCCCGGCAAGGGGCGACATCGTCCTCACCTGGGGCAGCGGTGGCGGTGCGCCCTACGTCTCCGGCGTTCCGGTCGGCCGCGTGACCAAGGCCTACGACAGCGTGCGCGACTCCGCGCGCCGGGCGGTGATCGCGCCGTTCGTCGACTTCAGCTCGCTGGACCTCGTGGGCGTCGTGGTCGCTCCGGGGACGACCAGCGACCGGGCCCTGGTCCGCGCCGGGGGGCTGCGATGAGCACGCCCGCCCGTGCCGTGCTCGCCGGCCTGCTGGTGCTGCTGGCGGTGGTGCTCCAGACCAGCGTGCTGCCACTGTTGGCGAGCGGCGCCCCGCTGCCGCACCTGTGTCTGCTCGTCGTGGTGGCTGTCGGCCTCTCGACAGGGGAGACCTCCGGCGCGGTGGCCGGCTTCGCCGCCGGTCTCACCCTCGACCTGGCCCCGCCGGCCGACCACCTCGTCGGCCGGTGGGCGCTGGCGCTGGCGCTGGCCGGCTACCTCGCCGGCCACCTGGCCGCCCGCACGCCGGCGCGTACGCCGACGCGTACGCCGACGCGCGCGCCGGCGCCGTCGTGGCGAGCCCGGCTCGTGCCGCCGCTGCGGGTCGCCGCCGTCACGGCGGCCGCCTCCTTCGTGGCCACCTCGGTCTTCGCGTTCACCGGACTCGTGTTCGGCGAGCTCGCCTGGAGCGTCCCCGAGCTGCTCCGCGGCGTGCTGGTCGCGCTGCTCCTCGACGTCGCCGCGGGCGTGCTCGTCGTGCCGCCGATGCTGCAGGCGCTCGGCGCCGTCGAGACCTACACCCCGGCCCTGGACGGGTCCCGGTGAGCGGCGCGACCCAGCGTCCCCGCCCGGCGGCCGCGGCCGCCCGGCGTACCCGCCTGAGGGTGCTGGTGATCCAGGTCCTGGCGTTCTCCCTCGTGGCGACGCTGCTGGGCCGGCTCTACTACCTGCAGGTGGTCGAGGGCGGCAGCTATCAGGCGCGGGCGGCGTCGCAGTCCGTGCGCGACATCGTCCAGCAGCCGGAGCGCGGTCTCATCGTCGACGCGGAAGGCCGCCCGTTGGTGGCCAACCGCACCGCCTGGGTGGTCTCGGTCGACCGGACCACCCTCGGGCGGCTGTCCGACCGCGGTCAGGAGCTGGTGCTGCGGCGGGTCGCGCGCGCCGTCGGGGTGAAGGAGCGCCGGATTCGGGCCCGCCTCGTCGACTGCGGGAGCGAGGGTGCGCGACCCCGACTCTGCTGGAACGGCTCGCCCTACCAGCCGGTCCCGGTCGCCGAGGACGTCGCGCAGGAGGTCGCGCTGCGGGTGCTGGAGCAGTCCGAGGACTACCCCGCAGTGCTCGCCGAGCAGCAGACGATGCGCTCCTATCCCGCGCCCTACGGCGTCAACCTCGCGCACGTGCTCGGCTACCTCAGCCCGGTGACCTCCGACGAGCTCGCCGCGGCGACCGAGGAGGGTGACGACACCCTCAACGGGGCGTCGGTCGTCGGCCGAGCCGGCGTGGAGCAGACCTACGACCGCTGGCTGCGCGGGGTCCCCGGCCACCGCAGCGTGACCGTGGACGCTCAGGGACGGGTGCGCAGCGACGCCGGCGTGGTCGGTGCCCGCCCCGGGGACACCCTCGTCACCTCGATCGACGCGAAGGTCCAGTCCGTCGTCGAGCGGCAGCTGGCTCGCACGATCCGCACCGCGCGACAGACGCGTGACCCGGTGACCGGGCGCCCCTACGAGGCCGACTCCGGCGCCGTCGTCGTGCTCGAGACCGACACCGGCCGGGTCGTGGCGATGGCCAGTCAGCCGACGTACGACCCCGACGCCTGGGTCGGCGGCATCACTGCCCGCGAGCTCGACCGGCTCTACGCCGCCGACAGCGACAACCCTCTGCTCGGTCGCGCGACGCAGGGCCAGTTCGCCCCCGGCTCCACCTGGAAGCCGATCATGAGCGTCGCCGCGCTGGAGCACGGCTACTCGCCCGCGACCCGGCTCGACTGCTCCTCCGGGCTCCAGGTCGGCAACCGGTGGTTCAAGAACTACGAGTCGGCGTCCTACGGCTCGATGGGCTTCGACCGGGCGCTGCAGCTCTCGTGCGACACCTTCTTCTACCGGCTCGCGCTGCGCTACTGGCAGGCCGGCGGCGGCGACCCGACCGACGTCGACGCTCCCGACCCGCTGGTGCGTGGGGCCCAGGCGTTCGGCTTCGGCACCGCCACCGGGATCGACCTGCCGGGCGAGGCCAGCGGCCGGATCGCCGACCGGGAGTGGAAGAAGCGCTACTACCGCGAGATGAAGGACTACTACTGCGCGATCGACGCCGACCCCGGCGACGCCAGCCCGTTCATGCGGCTGTTCGCGCACGAGTTCTGCCTCGAGGGGTGGTACTACCGTGCCGGTGACGCGGTGAACTTCTCGATCGGCCAGGGCGACACACTGGTCACGCCGCTCCAGCTGGCGCGGGCCTACGCCGCCCTCGGCAACGGCGGCACGCTCTACGAGCCCCGCGTGGCGAAGGCGATCGTCGACCCCCAGGGCGAGCTCGTGCGCGAGATCGAGCCCCAGGTCGCCGGTCGGGTGCCGGCGACCAGGGCGACGATGCGCTACGTCGACCAGGCGCTCCTCGGCACGACCACCGTCGGCACCATGTCCTGGCGGATGACCGGCTTCCCCCTCGACCGGGTGCACCTCCGGTCCAAGACGGGGACGGCCGAGGTGCAGGGCAAGCAGTCGACCTCGTGGGTCGCTTCGTACGACGAGAACTTCGTGGTCGTGATGATGGTCAGCCAGGCCGGCACCGGCTCGGGCACCTCGGGCCCCGCCGTGCGGGCCATCTGGGAGTCGCTGTACGGCGTCCGCGGCGAGACGGTCGACACCGGGCGCGCGGCCATCCCTGGCGTGGTGCCGCCGCGCCGCTTGCCGACGTTCACCCGCGATGGCTCGGTGCTGCCGCCGAGGAGGGCCCGATGACGGTGAGCCTGCTGTCGCATCCGGCGACGGCCCGCGGGAGGAGCCGGGAGGCGGGCCTCGACTGGGTCCTGCTCGGCGCCGTGGCGGCCCTGCTGGCGTCGGGCGTGGCGCTGGTCTGGTCGGCCACCTCGGCGCGTGACGCGCTGACCGGGGGAGACCCGCGTGCCTTCCTGTCGCGGCAGCTGGTCAACGTCGCCCTCGGGCTGGCTCTGATGGTCGTGGTGGCCTCGATCGAGCACCGGTGGGTGCGGCGGCTGACGCCCGTGGCCTACCTCGTCTCGCTGGCGGGGCTGGTGCTCGTGCTGGTGGCCGGCAGCACCGTCAACGGGTCCCGCTCCTGGCTGGTCCTCGGGCCGCTGAACCTCCAGCCGTCGGAGCTGGCGAAGCTGACGGTCGTGGTGGCGATGGCGCTGGTGGCCAGTGAGCTGGCCCGCCAGGGCCGGCGTCACCGGGCCGGCTCGGTGGAGGTCGCGGCGATGCTGGTCGTGGCCGGAGTCCCCGCGGTGCTGATCCTGCTGCAGCCCGACCTCGGCACCCTGCTGGTGCTGTCGGTGACCGTGCTCGGCGTGCTCACCGCCGCCGGCGCCGGGCGGCGCTGGCTGGCGCTGGTGGTCGGCGGCGGTCTGGCGGCCGTGCTCGTCGCGGTGGTGTCGGGGGTGCTGCAGCCCTACCAGGTGGACCGCTTCCTCGCCTTCACCGACCCGTCGCTGGACCCTCGCGGCGCCGGCTACAACACCGAGCAGGCGCGGATCGCGATCGGCAACGGCGGGCTGTTCGGTCAAGGGCTGTTCTCCGGGTCGCAGACGCGAGCGGGCTTCGTGCCCGAGCAGCACACCGACTTCATCTTCACCGTCGCCGGGGAGGAGCTCGGCCTGGTCGGGGCGGGCGTGCTGGTGGTGCTGCTGGGCGTGGTCGTCTGGCGGGCTCTGGCGATCGCGGCCGCCAGCGACGACGTCTTCGGCCGGGTGGCCGCGGCCGGGATCGCCTGTTGGTTCGGCTTCCAGGCGTTCCAGAACGTCGGCATGTGCCTGGGCATCATGCCGGTCACCGGCGTGCCGTTGCCCTTCGTCTCCTACGGCGGCTCCTCGCTGTTCGCCTCGCTCCTGGCCGTCGGGCTGCTGCAGAACATCCACCTGCGCTCGTCGTCCGCTGGCCGGCTGGGCGCGGGGGTGGCCGGGTGCTGACCGCGAGATTCACTGGATAACCAGTGGTTCCTGCACTTCTCCGGGTCTACAACGGTGGTGAGGTGAGAGATTCACTGGAGAACCAGTGAATCTTGAAGCCTCCGGCGAATCGCGTCGCCGCCGGAGCCGACGTACCCTGTGAAGGTTGTCTTCCCCGGGTAGAGGTGTGGTGTGTCGGAGTCGGTCGTGTCGGTGTTCCCGTTGCTGGAGCCTCTGCTCCCGACGGTGCAGAAGCCGATCCAGTACGTCGGCGGCGAGCTCAACGCCACGGTGAAGGACTGGGACTGCGCCACCGACGGCCCGACCGTCCGGTGGGCGCTGATGTACCCCGACGCCTATGAGGTGGGGCTGCCCAACCAGGGCGTCCAGATCCTCTACGAGGTGCTCAACGAGCGGGGCTGGACGCTCGCGGAGCGCACCTACGCCGTCTGGCCCGACATGGAGCAGGCGATGCGCGAGGCCGGCGTCCCGCAGTTCACCGTCGACGGGCACCGGCCGGTCGGCGCCTTCGACCTGCTGGGCGTCAGCTTCTCGACCGAGCTGGGCTACACCAACCTGCTCACCGCGCTCGACCTGGCGGGCATCCCGCTGCGTGCGGTCGACCGCGGCGACGACGACCCGGTCGTCATCGCGGGAGGGCACTCCGCGTTCAACCCCGAGCCGGTCGCCGACTTCATCGACGCCGCCGTGCTCGGCGACGGCGAGGAGGTCGTCCTCGCCATCTCCGACGTGGTCCGGGAGTGGAAGGTCGAGGGCCGTCCCGGTGGGCGGCTGGAGCTGCTCCGGCGGCTCGCGGTCGGCGGCACCGTGTATGTGCCGCAGTTCTACGACGCGACGTACGCCGCGGACGGCCAGCTCGAGGCGGTCGTGCCGAACCGGCCCGGCATCCCCTTCCGGGTCCGCAAGCACACACTGATGGACCTCGACGCCTGGCCGTACCCCAAGAACCCGCTGGTGCCGCTCGCCGAGACCGTCCACGAGCGCTTCTCGGTCGAGATCTTCCGCGGCTGCACCCGAGGCTGCCGGTTCTGCCAGGCAGGGATGATCACCCGCCCCGTGCGGGAGCGCTCCATCGAGACCATCGGCGACATGGTGGAGACGGGTCTGCGCAAGAGCGGCTTCGAGGAGGTGGGCCTGCTCTCGCTGTCCTCGGCCGACCACACCGAGATCGGCGACATCGCGACCGGGCTCGCGGACCGCTACGACGGCAGCAACGTCTCCCTGTCGCTGCCCTCCACGCGGGTCGACGCCTTCAACATCACGCTGGCCAACGAGTTCTCCCGCAACGGACGCCGTTCCGGCCTCACCTTCGCCCCGGAGGGCGGCTCGGAGCGGATGCGCAAGGTCATCAACAAGATGGTGTCGGAGGAGGACCTCATCCGCACCGTCGCCGCGGCGTACTCCCACGGCTGGCGGCAGGTGAAGCTCTACTTCATGTGCGGTCTGCCCACCGAGACCGACGAGGACGTGCTCGCGATCGCCGACCTGGCGACGAAGGTGATCGCCACCGGCCGCGAGGTCTCCGGCCGCCACGACATCCGCTGCACCGTCTCGATCGGCGGCTTCGTGCCCAAGCCGCACACGCCCTTCCAATGGGCCGCGCAGCTCGACCACGAGACCACCGACGAGCGGCTGCGCAAGCTCCGCGAGACCGTGCGCGCCGACAAGCGCTACGGTCGCGCCATCGGCTTCCGCTACCACGACGGCAAGCCCGGCATCGTCGAGGGACTGCTGTCCCGCGGCGACCGCCGGGTCGGTGCGGTGATCGAGCGGGTCTGGCGCGACGGCGGGCGCTTCGACGGCTGGAGCGAGCACTTCTCCTACGACCGCTGGGCCGAGGCCGCCGACGCGGCGCTGGGCGACGCCGGTGTCGACCTCGACTGGTTCACCACCCGCGAGCGCGACTACGACGAGGTGCTGCCCTGGGACCACCTCGACTCAGGTCTCGACAAGGACTGGCTCTGGTCGGACTGGGAGGACGCCCTCGACCCCGACGCCGAGGTCGAGGACTGCCGCTGGACGCCGTGCTACGACTGCGGGGTGTGCCCCGAGATGGGCACCGAGATCCAGGTCGGGCCCACGGGGAAGAAGCTGCTCCCGCTGTCGGTGGTCTGACCGCCCGCCGCGGCTCCCCGTCAGTGCTCCGGCGGGCCGGGAGACGGGTCAGCACGACGCGCCAGGTGCCACGTCCTCACCCAGTGGTCGGTGTGGCCGGGCTTGCGCCCTGCCGAACGTCGGGGCTCCGCTGCGGATGCGCAGCGTGAAGCGAAGCGTCGGGGATCCCGGCGCGAAGCCGATGGCGTGAGGGAGGGCGGCCAGAGCATCGCGCTCAGCGACGGGCGTCGGCCAGCGACCCGGTGGTCGACAGGGTGCCCTCGGAGACGACGCAGGCGTAGCCCTTGTCGTGCTCCCAGGTCTTCTCGAGCGGGTAGTAGTACGACGCGTAGAGCTCGGAGCTGTCGAGGCCGATGCCGACGTAGCTCTTGAACTCCGCACGACAGCGGCGCTCGATCTCCTTGGTGACGCGCTGGGCGCCCGGCCAGGCGCCCTCGGCGAGCTCGCTGGTGAAGTAGGTCTCCACCTCGTGCGGCTCGGCGCACGGCACCACGGTGACCTTCACGACAGGGTCGGTGGTGTCGCCGGCGGCGGACTGCGCCACCTCGGGGCTGGAGAAGCCGGAGTCGACCAGGCAGTCGCCGGGGCGAACCTCCGCGGTCGGGATCCGGTGCGCCTGGGTCACCTGCCCGTCTGGGCCGCGCTCGGGGTCCGCGGTGTCCTGGAAGGCCGCGCGCACCTGGGCGCCGAACAAGAAGACCGCGACCACCACCAACGCCGGCAGGCCGACCGCGATCCCGACCACGAGGCCGACCATCGCTCCGGTGGACCAGCCGCGCCGCGGTGGTGGAGGAGCCGGATAGCCCTGGCCGGCGTACGGCGCCCCGCCGGAGGCGGGACCACCCGGTGGCGCCGACCCCGGTGGGGGGTACGCCGGCCGGTCGAGCGGCGGCGGTGTGCCCTCGCCGGACTCGCCCTGCGTCACGCTGACTCCTCGCCCGTCGTCGGCCGCTGTCGGCCGTGGCGGTCATGATAGGACCGTGCGTGAGGTGAGCGTGGCCGAACGCCGTGGCCGGCTGGCCCGGCGTCATGCGCTCCTGCCCGGCCACCAGGCGTGCAACCCGCTGGCCGCGACGCGGGCGATGACCGTGCTCCACGCCACCGAGCCTGCGACGGTCTATCTCTCCTGCTGGGCGCGGGTGCCGGCGGTGGCGGTGGCCGACATCGACGCGGCGCTCTACGACGACCGGTCGCTGGTCAAGCAGCTGGCGATGCGGCGCACCCTGTTCGTGTTCCCGCGTGACCTGCTGCCGTCGGCGTGGGGCAGTGCCAGCGCCCGGGTGGCCGGCCCCCTCGCGACCCGGCTCGCCAAGGAGGTCGAGGCCGCCGGCATCGCCGCCGACGGCGGGGGCTGGCTCGACGCCGCGCGTCGCGCGGTGCTCGACGAGCTCCTCGAGCACGGGGACGCCGGGCTGCCGGCGCAGGCGCTGCGTGAGCGGCTGCCCGAGCTCCAGGGCACGCTGGTGATCTCCCCTGACAAGCCCTACGGCGGCCCGATGCCGATCGGTCCCCGGGTGCTCACCCAGCTCGGGATCGAGGCGGCGATCGTCCGTGGCCGCAACGACGGTCACTGGCGGATCTCCCGGCCGCGCTGGGCCCGGATGGACGCCTGGCTCGACGGGGTGCCCGCTCCCCGGTCGGCCCGCGAGGGCTACGCCGCCCTCGTGCGCGGCTGGCTGACGACGTTCGGGCCCGGCACCCCTGAAGACCTGAGGTGGTGGCTGGGCTCGACCGTCACGGCGGCGACCCACGCGCTCCGCGACGTGGGGGCGGTCGAGGTTGCGTTCGAGGACGGGGCCACCGGCTGGATGCTGCCCGAGCACCTCGACGAGCTCACACCGACCGAGCCCTGGGCAGCGCTGCTGCCGGTCCTCGACCCGACGGTGATGGGCTGGAAGGGCCGCGACTTCTTCCTCGGCCCGCACGCACCGTCGCTCTTCGACCGCAACGGCAACGCCGGCACCACCGCCTGGTGGGACGGCCGCGTCGTCGGGTGCTGGGTGCAGGACCCCGACGGCGTCGTCGTGGTCGAGCCGCTCGAGCAGCTGCCGGCCGAGGCGCTGGCCGCACTGCAGCGGGAGGCCGACCGGCTGACCGGGTGGCTGGACGGCCAAGGAGTCAGCACGGTCTACCCTTCCTCTGCCATGAAGAACGCCCGCCAGCGCCTGGACGCCGACCGATGAGCCGTCAACCCCCCGAGCAGCAGGCCCCGCCGGTGCAGCGGCTGCGCGTGCGCTACGCCAAGCGGGGGCGGCTGCGGTTCGCCAGCCATCGCGACTTCTCGCGGGCCTTCGAACGGGCGCTGGTGCGGGCGCGCCTGCCGATGGCCTACTCGTCCGGCTTCAACCCGCACCCACGCATCTCCTACGCCGGCGCGGCGCCGACCGGGGCGGCGAGCGAGGCGGAGTACCTCGAGATCGGCCTTGCTCAGCGGCTGGAGCCGGCGGCCGCCCACGCGCTGCTCCGGGACGCGCTGCCCGAGGGCTTCGACGTGATCGCCGTGGTCGAGTCGCCCGGCGGGGCGCTCGCCGACCGGCTGCAGGCCAGCCGCTGGCGGATCGAGGTCGACGCCGACCGAGCTGCCTGCCACCGGGCCGTGGCGGCGTTCCTGGCAGCCGACGAGGTGCGCGTGCAGCGGATGACGAAGAAGGGTCTGCGCGACTTCGACGCCCGCGCGGCAGTGCTCCGGCTCGGGGAGGCCGGAGACGAGGGGGAGCAGGTCGTGCTCGAGGTCTGGCTGCGCCACCAGGAGCCCGCGGTGCGCCCCGACGACGTGCTGAGCGGCCTGCGGGCCGTCGGCGGGCTCCCGGACGGCCCGGCACCTCGGGTGACCCGCCTGGCGCAGGGTCCCTGGGACGCCGAGGGGCAGTCGATCGGCGACCCGCTGGCCTGAGCGTGGATCCTGGCTCAGACCCGCGCGCAAGGTCTGGCGTGACGGACCCCCTCTGCGGCCGACCGTCCCGCGTGCCGATGGCGGGCCCACCTCCGGGTTGTGCCATACTCGCAGCGGCTGGTGTGCGGCCTTGGTCACACCTTCCCCGTAGGGGACCAGCTCGACGACGTTCTCGCCACATCCGTGCTTGCACGGGTGGGCACGGCGGGCACAGGTCGTCACCAGACCGCGACGCGGCCCCCTGGTGTCGGTGACAGCGACCCGGCGGGCGTTCCCCAGAACGCCGGGCCCAGCGACCGCGGCAGGTGAGGGCTCTGCGCTCGGTGACGCACAGCGGAGGGTGTCGCCGTCCACGAAGGCTTTGCGTGTCGCCCCTGAGGCGCTCACGCCGACGCGGCCCGACGCGTGACGTCCGGGTCAGAGGAGCACCATGGTCGACGACCAGGGCAACGACACCACTCAGACCTCCGGCGACGCCGGCGGGTCATCGGGGCCGGAGGACCAGCCGGCCGCCCCGCGGCGCCGCAGCTCGCGGGCCACGAAGGCGACGCAGACGGTGGTCGACACCGACGCCCCCGAGACGGCCCCGAAGCCGGCTCGCAAGCGGGCCGCCAAGGCCACCTCGGCGTCCCCCACGGACCAGCCGGCCGACGAGCCTGCGAAGAAGTCCAGCGCGAAGGCCGGCAAGAAGTCGGCGAGCAAGAGGACGGCGTCCACCCCGGCGTCCGCGGAGCTGGGCGCCGCTCCCGACGACACGGCCCCGAGCTCGCCCGAGGCCACCACCGACGCGAAGGCGACGAGGAGCTCGGCCAGCAAGACGTCGGCCAGCAAGACCTCGGCCGGCAAGACGTCGGCCGGCAAGACATCGGCCGGCAAGACATCGGCCAGCAAGACAGTCGGCCAGCAAGAAGGCCGCCGGCAAGAAGGCGGCCACCAAGAAGTCGGCCGAGCCGACGGCGGCCGAGAAGAAGTCCGGCGGCAAGAAGCCCACCGGCAAGAAGTCCTCGGCAACGACGTCGGCCGACTCCGCTCCTGACTCCGGTGACGGGCAGGCTGACGCGGGAGCCGCGGTGCTGCCGGTCTTCCAGGCCCCCGAGGGCGGCGCGAACCGGCGTACCTCCTCCCAGAGCCGCACGAAGGCTGCCGCTGAGGATTCCTCCGATGGCTCGTCGGCCGACTCCTCCGGCTCCCCGGCCGGCGATCCCGGCGCATCCGACGGGTCAGCATCCGGCGGGTCAGCATCCGACGGGTCAGCATCCGACGGGGGAGAGCCCGACGAGGGCGCGGCCCGTCGTCGGCGTCGCCGTGGCGGCCGCCGCCGCCGCAAGAGCGGTGAGTCCGCCGAGAGCGCGGAGAGCGCGGAGAGCCAGGAGACGGCGACCTCCACCGAGTCCGCCGCCGCCGAGGAGGGCGAGGGCGACGGCCCGACCCGCCGCCGGCGACGGCGCCGGCGGTCGGGCGAGGACTCCGGCGACTCCGGCGACGACCCCGCCAAGACCGTCACCAGGGTCCGCCAGACTCGTAGCGCCGAGGACCAGATCACCGCGGTCTCCGGGTCGACCCGGCTCGAGGCCAAGAAGCAGCGCCGCCGCGAGGGCCGCGAGGCGGGCCGCCGCCGGGCACCCGATCGTCAGCGAGGCGGAGTTCCTGGCCCGTCGTGAGTCGGTCGACCGGGTCATGGTGGTCCGCCAGCGCGAGGAGCTCACCCAGATCGCCGTGCTCGAGGACAAGGTGCTCGTCGAGCACTACGTCGCCCGCGAGTCGCAGACCTCGCTGATCGGCAACGTCTACCTCGGTCGGGTGCAGAACGTCCTGCCCTCCATGGAGGCGGCGTTCATCGACATCGGCAAGGGCCGCAACGCCGTGCTCTACGCCGGCGAGGTCAACTGGAGCGCCCTGGGCCACCCCGAGGGTCAGCCCCGCAAGATCGAGTCGGTGCTCTCCTCCGGCCAGACGGTGCTGGTCCAGGTGACCAAGGACCCCGTCGGCCACAAGGGTGCCCGGCTGACCAGCCAGATCAGCCTGGCCGGACGGTTCCTGGTCTACGTGCCCGACGGCACGACCAGCGGCATCTCCCGCAAGCTCCCCGACACCGAGCGCACCCGGCTCAAGACCCTGCTGAAGGAGATCGTCCCCGATACCGCGGGTGTCATCGTCCGCACCGCGGCCGAGGGCGCCTCCGAGGAGGAGCTCACCCGCGACGTCGAGCGGCTCAAGGCTCGGTGGGAGGACATCGAGAAGAAGGCCGCCGCCAGGAGCGCCGGCGCGTCGCTCCTCTACGGCGAGCCCGACCTGACCCTCAAGGTCGTCCGCGACCTGTTCACCGAGGACTTCGCCAAGCTCGTCATCGAGGGTGACGAGGCGTGGGACACCGTCCAGGGGTACGTCGCCCACGTGGCGCCCGACCTCGAGCCGCGGCTGGAGCGCTACCAGCGCCCCGCCTCCGGCGTCGGCGTCTTCTCCGCCTACCGCATCGACGAGCAGATCGCCAAGGGACTCGACCGCAAGGTCTGGCTGCCCTCGGGCGGGTCGCTGGTCATCGACCGCACCGAGGCGATGACCGTCGTCGACGTCAACACCGGCAAGTTCACCGGCTCGGGCGGCAACCTCGAGGAGACCGTCACCAAGAACAACCTCGAGGCGGCCGAGGAGATCGTCCGCCAGCTCCGGCTGCGCGACATCGGCGGGATCATCGTCGTGGACTTCATCGACATGGTCCTGGAGTCCAACCGCGACCTGGTGCTGCGCCGGCTGGTGGAGTGCCTGGGCCGTGACCGCACCCGCCACCAGGTCGCCGAGGTCACCTCACTGGGGCTGGTGCAGATGACGCGCAAGCGGATCGGCACCGGTCTGCTCGAGGCGTTCAGCCAGACCTGCGAGCACTGCCACGGCCGCGGGCTGACGGTGCATGAGCTCCCCGTGGAGCCGAAGCACAACGACGACGAGCCGCGGCGCGGCCGGCGCGGTCGCAACCGCAGCCGGTCCTCAGAGGCACCTGCCAAGCCGGCGCCCTCGCCCAAGGACATCGCCGCCCACGCTCGGCCCGCCGAGGCCGAGGAGCACGCCTCCGACGAGGAGGCCCCTGAGGTGACGGGCCCCGAGGAGTCGACGACCGACCCGGAGACCACCGAGGTCGAGTTCGCCGAGGTCGAGTTCGCCGAGGTCGAGTGCCGAGGTCGAGATGGTGCTCGAGGACGCTCCGGTCGAGGACTTCCCCGAGGAGGCGGCCCCCGAGGAGCAGCCCGCCGAGGAGCAGGCCCCCGAGGAGCAGCCTCCCGAGGAGCAGCCTCCCGAGGAGCAGGCCCCCGAGGAGCCCGCTGCCCCTGTGGTGGTGACCCGGTCCCGGCGTCGCAGCGCGAGCCGACCGGCCGGCCCGCCCCCGCTGTCGCCGACCGGCGACGTCGGCGCCCCGGCGGCCAACGGCGTGGTCGAGCCCGGCACGGTCGAGGTCGAGGCCGGTGGGGCCCGCGTGTCCGAGTCGGCCGAGGAGCCCTCGTCCGTCGAGCACGTGCCGATCAAGCGCAAGGGCGCCCGCAAGCGCTGACCCCCCCTCCGGGCCGCTGACCCAGCCCCGTCCCGTCCGGTCCACACCGCCCGGTCCCGACCGTGCCGACCTGATGGCCCGAACGGGGGGTTCGGGACTAGTTCCCCCGCGCGGACCCCTGGCCGGCTCCTACGGTGACGAGGTACGTCTCGTTCCCCTGATGGAGGAAGCTGTGCCTGTCGCCTCTCGGTCTGCCCGTCTCGCAGGGCTCGCCGCCGCCCTGCTCACGGTGGCGCTCGTCGTCGCCGGGCTCGGTACCCCCGCTACGGCGGCCACGCTGACCGCTCCCACCAACCTCGCTCCGACCGCCGGGTCCTTCACCAGCAACCCGACGTTGTCGTGGGACAAGGTCTCCGGTGCGACGAAGTACGCCGTCCAGGTGTCGGCCGCTTCCGACTTCAGCAGCGTGGCCTGGTCGTGGACGACGGTGAACAACGCCGCGGTCCCGAAGGCCACGCTGCCCGCCGGCCCGCTCTTCTGGCGCGTCCAGGCCAAGGACGCGACCGGTGCCGGCCCGTGGGCCCAGGGTGGCTTCACCCGGGCCGCCCTCCCCGCGCCGAGCGGGTTGACGCCCGCGAACGGATACGTCTTCCCGCAGCCGACCGAGGCCGCCACGCTGGCCTGGGACTCCGCCGACGGGGCCAAGGCCTACCAGGTGCAGATCGCCAACGACGCCGGCTTCACGCAGGTCGTGCGCACGATCACGACTCGCAACAACGCTGTGATCGCCCGCAACCTGCTCTTCCGCACGTACTACTGGCGAGTGCGCGCCCAGCACACCTCGTCGATCTACTCCGACTGGACCGCCGGTCGCACGTTCTTCTTCGGCAAGCTCGCCCAACCCGCCCTGGTGGCGCCGGCCGACAACTCCTCCGTCGACGAGCCGGTGCTGACCTGGGAGCCGGTCGGCGGCGCGGCGACGTACGAGCTGCAGGTGTCGACCTCCAGCAACTTCACCACGACGCTGGTGTCGGTGAAGGGTCTGACCGCGAGCACCTACGCGCCTCCGACGAGCTTCGCCCGCGGCACCTACTACTGGCGGGTGCGGCCGATCGACGTGACCGGTCAGACGCCCACCTGGCAGGCGATGGCGGTATGGCGCTTCACCCGCAGCTTCTCGGCGAAGGCCGGCCAGCAGCTCCCTGCTGACGGCGCGACCGTGAGCGAGCCGCTCTTCTTCCAGTGGACCCCCGCGCGCCTGGCGCAGTCCTACACGCTGCAGCTGAGCACGAGCGCGGGCTTCTCCTCGGTCTACGACAGCTGCACCACCGCGCACACCACCTACGTCCCGGCCGGCGCCGGGGACTGCCTGCCCAACGCCAGCGGCACCTACTACTGGCGGGTCCTCGGCAGCGACGGCCCCGCCCCGCTGGGCAGCGGCAGCGCCCAGTCGTCCACCGGCCCCACCGTGCGCTCCTTCAGCTACCGGCCGACCCGGCCGACGATGAGCTCCCCGCTCTCCGGCTCGGTGAGCGTCCCCACGTTCGGTTGGGAGCAGGTGGCCGGCGCGGCGCAGTACAAGGTGACCATCACCGGACTCAGCGGCCAGGGCACCACGACGGCGATCAACCAGGGCCTCGTCCTACACGCCGCGGACCGCACTGGCCACGGGCAGCTACCGCTGGCAGGTGCAGACCGTCGGCCGCGGCGGTCAGCTCGGGACGGCGTACTCCAACGGCGAGCAGCCGACCTTCACGGTCGTGGCCCAGGCCAGCCGCCACGGCGTCGGTGCCCAACCCGACGGTCGGTGCCCAGACCGGTCCCCGCTTCCCGGCTCTCTCCTGGGTGCCGGTCGACGACGCCGTGACCTACCGCGTGCAGGTGCGCCCGACGGGCGGCTCGCACGTGGAGCACCCTCCCCGACACCTTCACCTACCCCGCCGGCGACGACGCGACCTCCAGCCTGGTCGCCCGGCAGCTACCAGTGGCGGGTGTCGGCGTACGACGTCGACAGCGCGCTGATGGCGACCTCCACCACCTACGGCTCCTTCACCATCACCTCGCTGGGCGGCGCCCGTCGGGCCTCCGGGTGGCGATGACGGGCGAGGCCGCCGGCTCGAGCAGCACCTCCTGCGGCAGGTCGTTGCCGAACGACTGCCCCGACCTGCGACAGACCCCGGTGCTGAGCTGGTCGGCTGACGCGGACGTCGCCTACTACCAGGTGTTCCTGGCCAAGGACGCGGCGCTGACCAACGCGGTGAGCGGCTACCCGAAGGTGGTCGACAGCACCCGCCACGCACCGACGGCGGCGCTGGCCGAGACGTTCGGCAGCAGCTCCTACTACTGGGCCGTGCAGGCCTGCCGCAGCGCGGGCGACTGCACGCCGGTGTCGGGCGCGACCAACGCCTTCACCAAGACCTCCAAGCAGGTCCAGCCGCTGACGCCGGGCAACGGTGACATGGTCACCGAGAACGTCATCACGCTGAGCTGGCGCGACTACGCCGAGACCAACCAGGACCTGTCGGCGTTCCCGATCGTGGAGAGCACCGGTGTCCAGTCCGTGGCGTCCGGCGTCGAGGCGAGCCAGTACCGCGTGCAGGTGGCGACCGACAGCGGGTTCAGCGACCGATCAGCGACGACGTCGTCAACCAGACGCAGCTCGACCTCGCCGACCGAGCTCTACGCGCCGGGCACCTACTACTGGCGGGTCCGGGCCATCGACGGCGCCAACAACAACCTGCCGTGGAGCGCGACGCAGTCGTTCACCAAGCGGATGCCGCAGGTCTCGCTGTTGTCACCGGTCGACGGGTCGTCGGTGCCGGGCACCTACGCCGCTGGTCTGGGCGGCCATGCCGACCGCGGTCAGCTATGACGTCGAGCTCTACAAGAACGCCGACTCGCCGGTGCGCATCAGCAAGCTGCGCACCACGACGCCGACCGTCGTGCCGACGTACCCGCTGCAGGTCTCGAGCAAGCCCTACGTGTGGCGGGTGCGCCCGAACGACGCCCAGGGCAACGTCGGTCGCTGGACAGGGATGAACGCTGGGGCGGAGTTCACGGTCGGGGGCGACGCACCCGACCTGGTGAGCCCGGCCGAGGACGTCTTCCTCCCGGCCGAGGAGTCGCTGTTCAGCTGGACCGAGGTCTCGGGTGCCTTCAAGTACCGCTGGGAGTGGCGCAACGCCAACACCCGGGTGGTCAAGCAGCGGGTGGTCACGGTGGCCACGGCGTACGCCCCCAACGCCAAGCTGCCGACCGGCTCCTGGGAGTGGCGCGCCGTCGCTCTGGACACCTCGGGCAAGCCGCTCGGCTTCTCCGACTGGCGCTCCTTCCGGACCGACTCGAGCGGGCCCAAGGTCAAGAGCTACGCACCGCGGGGCACCGTGGCGGGAGGCGCCAACTTCACGGTGACCTTCAACGAGAAGGTCGTCAACGTCACCGATGCGACGTTCACCATCACCAAGCTGAGCGGCACCAACGCGCTGCCCGCGACCGTGACGCTGGACTCCACCGACAAGCAGGCCAAGCTCAACCCGGCCTCCCGCCTGGAGAAGGGCAAGAAGTACGTCGTCCGGCTGACGTCCGGCATCACCGACGAGCACGGCAACCCGATGAAGCCGTTCTCGTGGACGGTGACCGCCGGCTCCTGAGCACCCCGCCGTGGGGGGCAGGGAAGGGGTGGGCGGCCCGCCGGCAACGGCGGTGCCGTCCACCTCGTCCTGGTGAGCCGGGCGACGAGGCGTCGTCCCGCCCCGCCGTTTTGCCCGCACAGGCGACCCGCGCGTACCATGGTCCGTCGGTGTGTCCGCACACCGTCTGGTGCGTGTGCGCAGCCTCCGTCGTTCCCCACCGTGGGATCGCCGTGCGCGACCGGGCCGGACCCCAGCTTTCGACCTGACGTTTTCGAGGAGAGTGAGTCGCGGTGTACGCCATCGTGCGCAGTGGCAGCAAGCAGCAGAAGGTGGCCGTCGGCGACGTCATCGAGATCGACCAGGTCGCGACCGGCGTGGGCGAGACCCTGACGCTCCCCGTGGTCATGGTCGTCGACGGCGAGAAGGTCACCGCCTCCGGCCTCGACAAGGCCTCCGTGACCGCCGAGGTCCTCGGCGGCACCAAGGGTCCCAAGATCGTGATCCAGAAGTACAAGAACAAGACCGGCTACAAGAAGCGCCAGGGTCACCGCCAGAAGTACACCCAGGTCAAGGTCACCGACATCTCCCTCTGAGCGCAGCTCACGCCCGCACCAGCATCACGAAGGACTGAAGTCATGGCACACAAGAAGGGCGCGGCCTCGACCAAGAACGGTCGCGACTCCAACTCGAAGCGTCTCGGCGTCAAGCGCTACGGCGGTCAGCTGGTCAACGCCGGCGAGATCATCGTGCGCCAGCGCGGCACCCACTTCCACCCGGGCACCGGCGTGGGGCGGGGCGGTGACGACACGCTGTTCGCGCTGGTCGCGGGCAACGTCGAGTTCGGCACCCGTCGTGGTCGCCGCGTGGTCAACATCGTCCCGGCCGGGGAGTGAGCACTCCACCCGATCGGCATACCTGATCCAGCACGTGGGGCGCTCCTGACCAGGGGCGCCCTTCGTCATTCCTGAACCACCACCGTCCACCCGCGGGAGCACACCGATGGCCGTCCCCACCTTCGTCGACCGCGTGACGCTGCACGTCAGCGCCGGACGCGGCGGCAACGGCGTGGCCTCCGTGCACCGCGAGAAGTTCAAGCCGCTGGGCGGTCCCGACGGCGGCAACGGCGGGCCGGGCGGATCGGTGATCCTCCGGGTCGACCGCGACGTCACCACGCTGCTGGACTACCACCACAGTCCCCGACGCCGGGCCGAGCACGGCGGGCACGGCGCCGGCGGCCACCGCAACGGCGGGCACGGCTCCGACCTGGTGCTGCTCGTGCCCGACGGCACGGTCGTGACCGATGCCCGGGGCGAGGTGCTGGCCGACCTCGTCGGCCCGGGCACCGAGATGGAGGTCGCCCGCGGCGGTCGAGGCGGCCTCGGCAACGCCGCCCTGGCCAGCTCCAAGCGCAAGGCGCCGGGCTTCGCGCTGCTCGGAGAGCCGGGCGACGAGCTGGAGATCCATCTCGAGCTCAAGGTGGTCGCCGACATCGGGCTGGTCGGGTTCCCGTCGGCGGGCAAGTCGTCGCTGATCGCCGCGCTCTCGCGCGCTCGGCCCAAGATCGCCGACTACCCGTTCACCACGCTGGTGCCCAACCTGGGCGTCGTGACCGCGGGCGACACGGTCTTCACCGTGGCCGACGTCCCAGGCCTGATCGAGGGCGCGGCCGAGGGCAGGGGGCTGGGCCACGACTTCCTCCGCCACATCGAGCGCTGCGCAGCGCTGGTCCACGTGATCGACACCGCGACCATGGAGCCCGGCCGCAACCCCGTCGACGACCTCGACGTGATCGAGGGCGAGCTCGCCCGCTACGGCGGACTGGAGGACCGGCCCCGGCTGGTCGCGCTCAACAAGGTCGACGTGCCCGACGGCGCGGAGATCGCGGCGATGGTGACCGAGGAGATCGAGGAGCGCGGCCTTCGGGCGTTCCCCGTGTCGGCGGCCTCGGGCGAGGGGCTGCGCGCGCTCTCGTTCGCGATGGCGGGCATCGTGGAGGAGGCCCGACGCTCCCGCCCGGTCGCCGAGGCGAAGCGGATCGTGATCCGGCCGCGCTCGGTCGACGGGGCGGACGACTTCTCGGTGACCGAGACCGACGAGGGCTGGCGGGTGCGGGGGGAGAAGCCGGAGCGCTGGGTGCGGCAGACCGACTTCTCCAACGACGAGGCGGTCGGCTTCCTCGCCGACCGGCTCAACCGGCTCGGCGTGGAGGACCGGCTGCTCGGGCTCGGGGCGCGGGAGGGCGACACGGTCCTCATCGGCAGTCCCGACGACGCCGTCGTGTTCGACTTCAAGCCCGGTGCCGACGCCGGCGCGGAGGCGCTGGGCCGCCGCGGCAGCGACGACCGCTTCGAGCAGTCCCGGCCGGCCGCCCGACGACGCCGCGCGATCGACGAGGCGATGCCCGAGCGCAGTGACGGCGAGGTCCGGGCCGACGTGGCCCGACGTGTCGACCGCGGACGCACGGGGCCGATGGCGTATGAGATCGGGTCCGCGGACGACCCCGACTGGGCGGCCGACGACCCCGACGGGAGCGGCGACTGATGTCGCGCCGGGCCGTGGCCGACGCACGGCGGGTGGTCGTCAAGATCGGGTCGTCGTCACTGACGACGGCCGCGGGTGGCATCGACCCGGGGCGGATGAGCCGGCTGGTCGACGTCCTGGCCGGCGTACGCCGTCGCGGAGCGGAGGTGGTCCTCGTGTCCTCGGGCGCGATCGCTGCCGGGCTGGCGCCGCTGGGGATGCCGCGGCGGCCGCGAGCGCTCCCGGCCCAGCAGGCCGCTGCGTCGGTCGGGCAGGGCCTGCTGGTGCACCGCTACACCGAGGAGCTGGCCCGGCACGACATCATCGCCGGGCAGGTGCTCCTGACCGTCGACGACGTGACCCGCCGGTCCCACTACCGCAACGCCTACCAGACGTTCGCCAAGCTGCTCGAGCTCGGCGTGGTGCCGATCGTCAACGAGAACGACACCGTCGCCACCACCGAGATCCGGTTCGGCGACAACGACCGACTCGCCGCCCTCGTCGCGCACCTCGTCCACGCCGACCTGCTGGTCCTGCTCAGCGACGTCGACGGGCTCTACGACGGCGACCCCGCCCGCGGCGGGGCCACCTTGGTCTCCGACGTCTCCTCCGACACCGACCTGTCCCACGTCCGGGTCGGCAAGGTCGGCGCCGCGGGCGTCGGCACCGGCGGCATGCACACCAAGCTCGAGGCGGCACGGATCGCCACCGGCGCGGGGATCCACGTCGTGCTCACCTCCGCCGACCGCGCGGCCGAGGCGCTCGAGGGCCAGCCGGTCGGCACCGTCTTCCACGCCACAGGGAGGCGGCGACCGACGCGTCTGCTGTGGCTCGCCCACGCCACCGAGCCGCGCGGCCGGCTGGTCCTCGACGACGGCGCTGTCCGAGCCGTGGTCGAGCGCCGCGCGTCGCTGCTGGCCGCCGGCATCACCGGGGTCGAGGGATCGTTCGTGGCGGGTGACCCCGTCGACCTGGTGGACCCCGCAGGGCGGCCGGTTGCCCGGGGGCTGGTCAACTTCGACGCCGCCGAGGTGCCCACCCTGCTGGGCCGTTCCTCCCGCGAGCTCAAGCGCGAGCTCGGGGCGGCCTACGAGCGCGAGGTCGTGCATCGCGACGACCTGGTGCTGCTGTAGGAGCCACCGATGCGCACCGGGTCGTACGATTGTCCAGACATGTCCGACCGCGCCTCCACCGTCTACCTCGATCACGCCGCCACCACGCCGATGCTGCCGGTGGCGATCGAGGCCATCACCGAACACCTGGGCGACGTCGGCAACCCCAGCTCGCTGCACGCCTCGGGCCGCCGCGCCCGGCGCGTCGTCGAGGAGTCGCGGGAGCGGATCGCCCAGGCGCTCAACTGCCGGCCCAGCGAGATCGTCTTCACCTCCGGAGGCACCGAGTCCGACAATCTCGCGCTCAAGGGCATCTTCTGGTCCCGGCGGGCAGCGGTCCCCGGCCGCCGGCGAATCCTGACCAGCGCCGTCGAGCATCACGGCGTCCTGGACCCCCTGGAGTGGCTCGCCGAGCAGCAGGACGCCGAGGTCGAGCTGCTCCCGGTCGACCGCCGAGGACGGCTCGACCTCGACGCCATGCGTGCCGCCATCGAGCGCGACCCGGCCTCGGTGGCGATGGTGTCGGTGATGCGGGCCAACAACGAGGTCGGCACCATCCAGCCGGTGGAGGACGTCGTCGCCCTCGCCGCGGCCCACGGCATCCCCGTGCACACCGACGCCGTCCAGGCCGTGGGCCAGATCCCGGTCGACTTCGCGGCTCTCGGGGTGGACGCGCTGACGGTCACCAGCCACAAGGTGGGCGGACCGTTCGGCGTCGGAGCGTTGGTCGTGCGCCGCGAGCTCGACGTCACCCCCCTTCTCCACGGCGGGGGCCAGGAGCGCGATGTCCGCAGCGGCACCCTCGACACCCCGGCGATCGCCGGCTTCGCCGCCGCGCTCGAGCACTCCGTCAAGCACCGGAGCGACTACGCCGCCCGCGTCAGCGCGCTCCGTGACGAGCTGGTGCGCGGGGTGCAGGGCGTGGTCCCCGACGCCATCTACAACGGCGACCCGGTCGACCGGCTGCCCGGCAACGCCCACCTGAAGTTCCCCGGCTGTCAGGGCGACTCCCTGCTGATGCTGCTCGACGCGCGCGGCATCGAGTGCTCGACCGGGTCCGCCTGCTCGGCTGGCGTCCCGCAGCCCTCGCACGTGCTGCTCGCGATGGGCTGCAGCGACGAGTTCGCGAGGTCCTCGCTGCGCTTCTCCCTCGGGCACTGCAGCACCGCCGACGACGTGGCCGTGCTGGTCGAGGCGATCGGCCCCGTGGTGGAGCGGGCGCGCGGTGTGGGCGCCCCACGCAGGCCCAGCGAGCCGGCCCCCCTGGCCGAGGCCAGCCACGTGCAGCACTCCGAGGTCGCGGGATGAGGGTGCTGGCCGCGATGTCCGGCGGGGTCGACTCCGCGGTGGCGGCGGCTCGTGCCACCGAGGCCGGGCACGACGTGACGGGCATCCACCTGGCCCTCTCGCGCAACCCGGCGTCGTACCGCTCTGGGGCCAGGGGCTGCTGCACGGTGGAGGACGCCAACGACGCGCGTCGCGCGGCCGACGTGATCGGCATCCCGTTCTACGTCTGGGACCTCTCCGACCGCTTCCACGACGACGTCGTCGAGGACTTCATGGCGGAGTACGCCGCCGGCCGGACCCCCCACCCGTGCCTGCGCTGCAACGAGCGCATCAAGTTCGCCGCGGTGCTCGACCGGGCCCTCGGCCTGGGCTTCGACGCGGTGGCCACCGGCCACTACGCCACGCTGCGGGACGGCCCGGCGGGCGTCGAGCTGCATCGTGCCGTCGACGTGGCCAAGGACCAGTCCTACGTCCTCGGCGGGCTGACTCAGGAGCAGCTGCTCCACTCCCTGTTCCCGCTCGGCGGTTCCGGCAAGGACGAGGTCCGGCGCGAGGCGGCCGAGCGAGGTCTCCGGGTGGCCGACAAGCCCGACAGCCACGACCTCTGCTTCGTGTCCGACGGGGACACCGCCGGCTGGCTGCGCGAGAACCTCGGCGACCGGGTCCGCCACGAGGGCGACATCGTGGACGCCGAGACCGGCGAGCTGCTGGGCCGCCACGAGGGCAGCTACGCCTTCACCGTCGGCCAGCGACGAGGCCTGCGGCTCGGGCGGCCGGCTCCCGATGGCCGGCCCCGGTTCGTGCTCGACATCGAGCCGGTGTCCGGCACCGTGCAGGTCGGCCCTCGCGAGCAGCTGGACGTCGACCTGATCAGTGGCATCCGGCCGCGGTGGTGCGGCGCCGCCCCCACGGAGCCGCTCGAGGCGACCGTGCAGCTGCGCGCCCACGGAGCCGAGCACCGCGCCCGCGTGGTCGCCGAGCCCGCCGGGGCTGTCGAGATCCAGCTGCACGACCCAGCCCAGGGCATCGCCGCCGGCCAGGCCGCCGTGGTCTACGACGGCACCCGCGTGGTCGGCTCCGCCACGGTCAGCGCCACCTCCCGCTCCGCCGCCCTCTCACGTTGACCCGTCCGAACCTCGTGCGGGCTCGCCCGCGTCTCTGACGGGTCGACAGGGGTCAGGGGTTGACGGGGGACTGGCCGCCGGGGTCAGGGGTCGGGGCCGGAGTCGTGGGCGCCGGGTCGGTCGGCTCGGCGGGTGTCGTGGGGTCCGGCTCCGGCTGGTCGGTGGGGGAGTCGCTCGGGTCCGTGGAGGGGTCCGACGGCGCCACGGACCCGGGGTCCGGGTCCGCGGCCGGGCCGGTGTCGCCGGGCTCGCCGTCGGTCGACCCTGCCGACGCGTGGCCCAGCACGGAGCCGAGCGTGGTGCCGGAGCCGGTCTGGCGTCCCGCCATCGAGGCGACCGGCTGTCCGCTCACCGTCTCCAGAAGGGTCAGCCCGCCGAGGCCGACCAGGGCCGCCACGACGGTGGCCAGGCCGAGCCGCCGCCACGGGACGACCACCGGCGTCCGCTGCCGGGGAGGCAGGGGCATGGCGGCGGGACCGGGGGGCGGCGGACCGGGGGCGCCGAATCGGGTGGCGCCGAATCGGGTGGCGGGGGTCGGCCGGACGGCCACCAGGGCCCGACCCCGCCGCAGCGAGTAGGTGTACGACGCGCTGCCGACGGTCCCCACGACGCTGCCGACGGCCACGCCGACGAGGGTTCCGGTCACACCTAGCCGGGAGGCCAGGAAGGCCCCCGAGACGGCAGCCAGGGCCGAGCCGGCCACCTGGGCCGCGCTCAGCCCCAGCCCGCTGTGGGCGGGGGTGGCCGTCACGGGCGTGCCGTCGGTCGTCGTGGTGGCGGGGGTGCGGGGGGAGGGGGTGCGGGGGGAGGGGCTGGTCATCTGCTCACTCGTGTGGGGTGGGTGGATCGCGGGCACAGGTAGTTCGACGTGTGGCGGGCCGGAGTTGTTCCGGTCCGCCGGGTGATCCCGCCCACGTCGCACGCCGGGGCGCCCTGCGGCAGTGCCCCGCCGCGGAACCGCCACCCCCCAGCGGGCAGGATGGGTGGGTGCTGGCGACCGGGGTGGGCTCGATGCCCGGCGAGGACGCGGCGGCCTTCGACGAGGCGCTGCGCGTGGTGCTGGGCGAGCTGGGGCAGGACCGGGGGCTCCCGCACCTGCCCGAGGTGCCCGGCCGTGGACCGGCCGCCTCCATGACCGGCCGCACGCTGGGCCTGGTGACGGGTCTGGGCTTCGACCTGCAGCCGGCCGGCTGGCGGCTCACCGATGCTCCCGGGGCCGACCATCGGCGCGCCCGATCGCTGCTGGCGCAGGACCTCGACCGGCTGGAGGAGGCGACCCAGGGGTACGCCGGCCGGTTGAAGGTCCAGGTGGCCGGCCCGTGGACCCTCGCCGCCACGGTGGAGCGTCCGCGCGGCGACCGGCTGCTGGCCGACCACGGGGCCCGCCGTGAGGTGGCCCAGGCCCTCGCGGAGGGCCTCACCGTGCACGTCCACGACCTCCGACGGCGAGTGGGTGGCGCCGACCGGCTGGTGGTCCAGGTGGACGAGCCGGTGTTGCCGGCGGTGCTCGGCGGTCGGGTGCCGACGGCGTCGGGCTTCGGACGCCACCGGTCAGTCGACCGTCCCGCGCTCTCCGGCGCGCTGACCACGGTCCTGGCGGCGGTGACGGCCGCGGGGGCCGAGCCCTGGGTGCACTCCTGCGCCGCGGAGGTGCCGTGGGACCTGGTCCGAGGCGCGGGCGCTCGCGGGATCTCCGCCGACCTGTCGACGCTCTCGCCCGCGGGGCACGACGAGCTGGCGGCCGCGCTCGAGGAGGGGGAGTCGGTCGCGCTGGGGGTGGTCGCGGCGAGCGACCCGGCGGCGTACCCCTCCGACGCTGAGGTCGTCGCGTCGGTGCAGCGGTGGCTCGACATGATCGGCCTCGACCCCGAGACCGTGGGCGACCGACTGCTGCTCACCCCGGCGTGTGGGCTCGCCGGTGCCTCTCCCGCCTGGGCGCGTGCCGCCCTGGTGACGACGACGAAGGCCGCCGCGAGCCTCTCCTGAGAGAGGTTGCGGCGGCCTTGCGACGAACCGAGACGTCCGGTCAGCCCATGTGCAGAGCCGCGTCGGGGTGCTCCTCGGCGTCCTGGGCCATCTCCTCGTGGGGCAGGTCGAGAAACACCCACACGATGGCCGAGGCGAGCAGCATCATCCCTGAGCCGACGAGGAACGCGCTGGTGGCGCCGGTGGTGAACGACCCCAGGCTGGTCATCTGCGCGATGACGCCCTGGAGCTGGTCGGCGGGCAGCTGCTTGTCGAGGCCGGCTCCCTGCGCGGCTGCGGTGATGGCCGGCTGGAGCTCGGCCGCCTTGTTCTGGCTGAAGTGCAGCGCCACCGTCGACAGCGTCGCCAGGCCGAGCGCGCCGCCGACCTGCTGCATCGTGTTGAGCACGCCGGAGCCGATGCCGGAGTCCTCGCGGCGCAGATGGTGCACAGCGGTCAGCGTGAGCGGAACGAAGTTGAGCCCCATGCCGAAGGCCATCAGGACGATGAACGGCAGGATCTGGGTCCAGTAGTTGACGTCCCCACCCAGCGGGACGCCGGAGCCGCCGGCCGAGGCCGGGATGGCGCCCAGGATCGATGCCGGGTCCTCGGGAACCGTGATCCGGCTGAAGCCGTAGAGCGCCGAGGCCGAGAGCAGGGTGCCGATCCCCGAGAGGAACCGCGGGTCGACGTGGCTGATCAGCTTGGAGGCGGTGGTGGCCGAGATGATCATCGCGACCGAGAACGGCAGGAACGCGAAGCCCGTGCGCAGCGGGCTCCACCCCACGACCAGCTGCACTAGCAGGCTGAGGAAGAAGAACATCGCGAACATCGCGGCGGGGACGATCATCATCACGACGAAGGCTGTGGCCCGGTTGCGGCTGCGGAGGATGCGGAACGGCAGCAGCGGGTGGGCGACCCGCGTCTCGATCAGGACGAAGGAGAGCAGCAGCAGCGCGCCGGCGACCAGTGATGCGATGGTGCCCACGTCGCTCCAGCCGTACTGCGCCTCGCCGGCGCGGGTCAGGCCGTAGACGATGGCCAGCAGGCCGCCGGTCGCCGACAGTGCGCCGGGGACGTCGAGCTGGCCCTCGTGCCTCTCGGACTCGGGCAGCACCCGGGGCGCGAAGAAGGCGGCGCCCAGCCCGATCGGGACGACGATCAGGAAGGTGTAGCGCCAGCCGGCGATGCCGAACGGGTGGTCGAGGTCGGTCAGCCAGCCGCCGAGCACCAGGCCCACGGCGGCGCCGACACCGGCCATGGCGGCGTAGATCGCGAACGCGCGGTTGCGCTCGCGGCCCGCGGGGAACGTCGTGGTGATCAGCGCCAGGGCGGCCGGGGAGGCCATGGCCGCGCCGAGGCCCTGCAAGGCACGGGCAGCCAGCAGCACGAACTCGGTCTGCGCGCTGCCGCCGATCAGCGAGGCTACCGCGAAGACGACGACGCCGACCATGAAGATCCGGCGCCGACCGAACAGGTCGGCGAGACGGCCTCCCAGCAGCAGGAAGCCGCCGAAGGTCAGCGCGTAGCCGGTGACGATCCAGGACAGGTTGGCCTGCCCGATCGAGAGGTCCTGGCCGATGTAGGGCAGGGCGATGTTGGCGATCGTGCTGTCGAGCACCACCATCAGCTGGGCCAGGGAGATCAGCACCAGCGCACCCAGGAGATGGGGACGCGCGGGGGCCGTCGTCGGCTCGGCGGTGGTCTGGTCGGTCATGGGGATCCTCGGTGTGAGTGGCGGAGACGGGTCGGGGCGCGTGCCGGTCAGGTGTCCGTGCCGGACGTCGGTGCGGGCGTGAGCACCGCGGGAAGGATGATCTGGTCGAGCACGGCGATGACCGTGTCGGTGTCGGGCGGGGTGCCGAGCACGAACATGCGGTGCAGGACGATGCCTGCGAGAGCTGGGGTGACGAGGTCGAGGTCCAGCCCTTCGCGAAGCTCACCGCGGTTGCGCGCGCGCTCGAAGATGCGACGGGTGGACGCCGACTTGGGGGCGAGGACGTCACGCCGGAAGGCGGCTGCGAACTCCTCGTCGTGGGCGAGCGCGGTCATCACGGCCGCGAACGTGGACGTGGTCTCGTGGTGCACGATCCCGCCGACGCCGCAGAACGACGCGATCAGGTCGCCGCGGAGCGTCCCGGTCTCGGGCACCTCGGGCTGGTGCTTCTGTGACTGCAGGGCCCCGATCACCAAGGTGACCTTGTCGGACCACCGGCGGTAGAGCGTGGCCTTCGACGCCTTCGCCCGAGCGGCGACGGCGTCCATGGTGAGGCGGTCGTAGCCCACCTCGGCGAGAACCTCGAGCGCGGCGTCGAGGATCTCCTGCTCCCGTTCGCCCTCGACCCGCGGTCGCTGGACCTGGGTGTCGGTGTCTGCGGGGGACATGCGGAGGCTCCTCAGGCGATGGAACGAAACTGTTTCGTTCCATCGAACAGCATGCCGGCGGCATCCATTCCCGGCATCCGAAAGATTTCTCCGCCGGGGTGCGAGCTCAGCGCAGCAGCCGCAGCGACTCCGCGCGGGCCAGGTCCACCCACTGGCCGCGGCCGCGGAGCAGATAGTGCCCGAGCCCGCCCATGTCGACGAACCGGGCGGAGACGGCGACGCCGCTCGCCCGCTCGACGTACTCGCGGCTGGCTGCCGCCGAGGTGATCCTGTCGCGTCGCCCGTGTGCCGCGACCAGGCGCCGGCCCGCGAGGCCGGCGACCGGGGTGTCCGGCTCGATCCAGGGGGCGAGCGCCACCACCCCGACGACGGAGGGATCGTCGGCCACGTGCAGCGCGGTGCGCGCCCCCATCGAGTGTCCGAGCAGGACGACCGGCACGTCGCCGAGCTCGCGTCGCAGCTCGTCCAGCGCCCACCGGGCGTCGGCCACCGGGTCGGAGCCGCCGTTCCAGCCGCGGACGCGGTAGCGCAGTGTCCAGGCGCTGGCACCCTCCCCGTGGGCCTGGTGGGCCAGGTCGCGGGTGACGCCGAGCATCAGCCGCCAGGACGCGCTGCGCCCGTCGACCCGACGGTGCGACTGCGGCCGGCCACCGTGCAGGGCGAGCACGGCGGCGCGCGGCCGCCCGGGGGCGTCGTACCTGCTGAGCGTGGGGCTCGGCCCGACGGTGGTCGTGGTCATCGTGGGGACTCCTGTGGCGGCTGCGGTGACGGTCACACCGGTGGTTCGTCGCCACCAGTCAACCGGATGGGCCAAGCCCGACCAGGCCGATGGTGGTCCGGACCTCCGCACCGCCCACCTCGCCGGGGGTGTCCGCCGTGCAGGGCAAGATGTGCCCATGACCACTGCGGATGCCCCCGGCACGACCGCCGCTGAGCCGGCGGCGGTCGACCCCGCCCCGGCCGCGGCCCGGGAGCGCCACCGCGCGGTGGCCGAGCAGGTCGAGGAGGCTCGCTGGCGCTACTACGTGCGCGACGACCCGACGCTCTCCGACGCCGAGTTCGACCGGCTGATGCGCGAGCTGGAGGAGCTGGAGGCGCAGTTCCCCGAGCTGCGCACCCCCGACTCGCCGACGCAGAAGGTCGGCGGCGCCGTCTCGACCGAGTTCACGGCGGTCGACCATCTGCAGCGGATGGAGTCCCTCGACAACGCCTTCTCCGACGAGGAGCTCGACGCGTGGCACGACCGGCTGGCCCGTGACGGGCTGACCGATCCCGCGCTGCTGTGCGAGCTGAAGGTGGACGGGCTGGCGATCAACCTCCTCTACGAGCGCGGCCGCCTGGTGCGGGCGCTGACCCGCGGTGACGGCCGGACCGGCGAGGACGTCACCCCCAACGTCAAGACCATCGACTCGGTGCCCCATCGACTGCGTGACTCCGACGAGCTCGCGGTGCCCGCGCTGGTGGAGGTGCGCGGCGAGGTGTTCCTGCCGGTCGAGGCCTTCGAGCGGCTCAACGCCGCGATGGCCGACGCCGGCAAGGCCGATGTTCGCCAACCCGCGCAACGCCGCCGCGGGCTCGCTGCGGCAGAAGGACCCCCGCGTCACCGCGAGCCGAGACCTCGGCATGGTCTGCCACGGCGTCGGCGCTCGGGAGGGGTTCGAGCCGGCCACCCAGAGCGCGGCGTACGACGCCCTGGCGGCCTGGGGCCTGCCCATCAGCGACCGGGTCAAGGTGTTCCCGGGCCTCGCCGAGGTGCGGGAGTTCATCGCCTACTACGGCGAGCATCGTCACGACGTCGAGCACGAGATCGACGGCGTGGTGGTGAAGGTCGACGAGATCGCGCTGCAGCGCCGGCTGGGGTCGACCTCCCGCGCGCCGCGCTGGGCGATCGCGTTCAAGTATCCACCCGAGGAGGTCAACGCCAGGCTCCTGACCATCGAGGTCAACACCGGGCGCACGGGCCGGGTGACGCCGTTCGGCGTGATGGAGCCGACCCGGGTCGCCGGCTCCACCGTGGAGCGAGCGACGCTCCACAACGCCCACGAGGTCAAGCGCAAGGACGTCCGCCCCGGAGACACGGTCATCCTGCGCAAGGCGGGTGACGTGATCCCCGAGATCCTCGGCCCGGTGCTGGCGCTGCGCCCGGAGGGACTCGCGGAGTGGGTGATGCCCACCGCGTGTCCCGCGTGCGGCACCACCCTGGTCGAGCAGAAGCAGGGCGACAAGGACCTCCGCTGCCCCAACCACCAGTTCTGTCGCGCCCAGGTGCTCGACCGGGTCTTCCACGTGGCCGGACGCGGCGCGTTCGACATCGAGGGGCTCGGGTCGGAGGCGGCCGCCGCGCTGCTGGAGGCCGGGGTCATCGACAACGAGGGCGACGTGTTCGACCTCGACGAGGCGGGGCTGCTGCGCACCGAGCTGTTCACCCGGGCGGCCAAGAAGACCGAGGCCGACCATGCGGTCGACGGCCGCGTGCTGTCCGCCAACGGCGAGCGGCTGCTGGGCCATCTCGACCGGGCCAAGCAGGTGCCGCTGTGGCGGGTGCTGGTCGCCCTGTCGATCCGCCACGTCGGGCCCACCGCCGCCCGGGCGCTGGCCGACGAGTTCGGGTCGATGGAGGCCATCCGCGCTGCGTCGGAGGAGCAGCTCGCCGCCGCCGAGGGCGTCGGACCGACGATCGCCGAGTCGGTGATCGAGTGGTTCGGCGTCGACTGGCACCGCGAGATCGTCGAGAAGTGGACCGCGGCGGGAGTCTCCATGGCCGACGAGCGGGACACCTCGGTCGCGCAGACCCTGGAGGGCTTGACCATCGTGGTCACCGGCACCCTCCAGGGCTTCTCCCGCGACTCCGCCAAGGAGGCGATCCTCAGTCGCGGGGGCAAGGCCGCCGGCTCGGTCTCCAAGAAGACCGACTACGTCGTGGTCGGCGACAACGCCGGCTCCAAGGCCGACAAGGCCGAGTCGCTGGGCGTGCCGATTCTCGACGAGGAGGCGTTCGTGGCGCTGCTCGAGAGAGGCCCCACCACCGCCTGACGACGAGGTGGTCGGAGTCCCGGGGTGGCCAGCCGGGGCGGTCAGCTGGGCCGGCGAGTCCAGGCGCCGTACGCCGAGGAGCCCCACCACGCGGTAGCGCCATGCAGCACCACGCTGAGCCCCACGGTCGTCACCGCCACATCGACGATCGTGGCGCTGCCGGGGACGGACCCTTCGACGACCACGACGAGCACGAGGATCACCGACGCCAGGCCGCGCGGGCCGAACCAGCCCAGGTAGAGCCGGGTGGGCCACCGCATCCCCATGCCGGCCGTCGCCACCGTCACGCTCGCCAGCCGGATCACCGCCAGACTGAGCAGGGCATAGCCGATCACGGGCAGGGTGATCCGAGGCAGGCTGGGCGCCAGGACGACGGCACCGAACAACCCGAAGCTGACCAGCATCAGGGCGTCGCCCAGGTCGGTGGAGAAGCTGGCTCGACGCTGGTGGATCTCGCGGGTCGCGCGGCGGCAGGCGAAGCCGGCCACCCAGGCGGCGATGAACCCGCTGGCCCCGAGCTCGTCCGCCAGCGCCCAGGCACCCACCGCGGTGGCGACCAACGCGATCTCGACCCAGGGGCCCGACGTCCAGTCTCGACGAACGGCGACGTCGGCGAGCCGCGCCGTCGCTCCTCCGACCGCAGCCCCGACCAGCACCGCCACGAGCACCTGGACCAGGATCGCCCGCGCCAGCCCACCGCTCAGCTCGCTGGTGCTGGCCACCTCGAGCACGACGAAGAACACCGGCAGTGCGAGGCCGTCGTTGAGACCCGACTCGATGTTGAGGGCACTGCGGATCCGCTCGGGGACCGACGGGTTCGAGATGACGGCGGCGCCGAGGGCCGCGTCGGTGGGAGCCAGCAGCACGGCGACCAGCAGCGCCGCAGCCGCCGAGAGGCCGGGAAGGAGGACGAGCCCGACCACCCAGCCGCCCAGGATCATCAGGGGGAGGCCGATGACCAGCAGCCGGCCGGGCAGCCGGAGCTCCTCACGCGGTGCCCCCAGGTCCAGCTCGAAGGCGTCGGTGAACAGGATGAGCACCAGGGTGAGCTCCAGGAGTGTCTTGAGCAGCTCGGCGCCCAGCAGGGCGTCCAGCCCTTCGAGCCTGGGCGCGCCGAGGGCGAGACCCAGCGCCATGAAGATCATCGGCCCCGTCAACCCGCTGGCCTCGAGCCGACGGGAGACCAGCGCATAGACGGCCAGACCGAGGGCAAGGACCACCAGGTCCACCTCTCCCACGGCTCCCCTCCTCCGCTGCGGCTCCTCGAGATCGTAGGCCCCCGCTCCCGTCGCGGCGCGGTCGCCGGGCCGGGCGAGGTGTCACGGGTGGACGGGCGGTGCGATCGGCGAGCCCGCCCTCCCTAGGATGGTCGGTATGCCTGAGATCTCTCGCGACGAGGTGGCTCACCTGGCCGACCTCGCCCGGATCGACCTGACCGCCGAGGAGCTGGACCAGCTGGCCCCGCAGCTCACCGTGATCCTCGAGTCGGTCGCCTCGATCAGCGGTGTCGCCGGCGCGGACGTGCCGCCGACCTCGCACCCTCTCCCGCTCACCAACGTCTTCCGTGACGACGTGGTGACGCCGAGCCTGACGCCCGAGCAGGCGCTGTCGGGCGCGCCCGCGGTGGAGTCGCAGCGCTTCAGCGTGCCGCGGATCCTGGGAGATGAACAGTGACGGGCGGCGAAGGCCGGCCGGAGGCCGCGCGGCGCGGACCGTCGCTCGTGAACAGCAGCGCAGCCCAGATGGCGGCGGCGCTGGAGGCGGGGGAGACCACGTCGGTGGCGCTCACCCGGGCCCACCTCGACCGGATCGCGGCGGTCGACGGGGCGGTGCACGCCTTCCTGCACGTCGACGCCGAGGGCGCGCTCGCCCAGGCAGCGGCCTCCGACGAGCGGCGCTCGGCCGGGCAGGTCGCCTCGCCGCTCGACGGCGTGCCGATCGCGGTCAAGGACGTGCTCGCCACCAACGGGCTGCCGACCACCTGCGGCTCGAAGATCCTCGAGGGCTGGGTGCCGCCCTACGACGCCACGGTGGTCCGCAAGCTGCGCGTCGCCGGGCTGCCGATCCTCGGCAAGACCAACATGGACGAGTTCGCGATGGGCTCCTCGACGGAGCACTCCGCCTACGGGCCCACGCACAACCCGTGGGACCTCGGCCGGATCCCGGGCGGCTCCGGTGGCGGGTCGGCCGCCGCCGTGTCGGCGTACGAAGCGCCGCTGGCGATCGGCACCGACACCGGTGGCTCCATCCGGCAGCCGGCGGCGGTGACCGGCTCGGTCGGTGTGAAGCCGACGTACGGCGGGGTGTCGCGCTACGGACTGGTGGCGTTGGCCAACTCCCTCGACCAGGTCGGTCCGGTGACCCGGACGGTGCTGGACTCGGCGATGCTCCACGAGCTGATCGGCGGACACGACCCGCTCGACTCCACCTCGATCGACGCACCGGTGGGCGGGTTGGTCGCGGCCGCCCGGCGGGGTGCCCAGGGCGACCTCTCCGGCGTGCGCATCGGCGTGATCACCGAGCTGTCCGGGGACGGTTGGCAGGACGGCGTGATGGCCCGCTTCACCGAGGCCGTTGACGCCCTCGTCGGTGCCGGGGCGGAGGTGGTCGAGGTGTCGTGCCCGCACTTCGTGCACGCACTGGCGACCTACTACCTGATCCTGCCGGCCGAGGCGTCGAGCAACCTCGCGAAGTTCGACGCGATGCGCTACGGCCTCCGCGTGTGGCCCGACGGCGATGTGCCGTCGGCCGAGGAGGTCATGAAGGCCACCCGTGAGGCCGGCTTCGGCGACGAGGTGAAGCGCCGGATCATCCTCGGCACCTACGCCCTGTCCAGTGGCTACTACGACGCCTACTACGGCACCGCCCAGAAGGTCCGCACGCTGATCAGCCGCGACTTCGAGGCGGCCTTCGAGCGGGCCGACGTGCTGCTGTCGCCGACGGCGCCGACGACCGCCTTCCCGCTCGGGGCCAAGCTCGACGACCCGCTGGCGATGTATCTCAACGACCTTGCGACCATCCCCGCCAACCTCGCGGGCGTGCCCGGCATCTCGGTGCCGAGCGGCCTGGCCGACGAGGACGGGCTGCCGGCCGGGCTGCAGATCCTGGCCCCGGCGCTGGCCGACGACCGCTGCTACCGCGTCGGCGCGGCCGCTGAGGCGCTGCTGGCGGAGCAGTGGGGTGGGCTGCTGCTCGACCGGGCGCCCGAGCTCGATGGTGGGCTCCCCGGAGAGGCGGTGTCGGCATGACCCAGACCCTGCCCTCCTTCGACGATGCGCTGGCGGCCTACGACCCCGCCCTCGGGCTCGAGGTGCACGTCGAGCTGAACACCGCCTCGAAGATGTTCTGCGGCTGCGCCACCGAGTTCGGTGCGGAACCCAACACCCAGGTCTGCCCGACCTGCCTCGGCTTGCCCGGCGCGATGCCCGTGGTGAACGGCACCGCGGTCGAGTCCGCGATCCGGATCGGGCTCGCGCTCAACTGTGAGATCGCCGAGTGGTGCCGCTTCGCGCGGAAGAACTACTTCTACCCGGACATGCCCAAGAACTTCCAGACCAGCCAGTACGACGAGCCGATCGCTTTCGAGGGCTGGACCGAGGTCGAGGTCGACGGCGAGACCTACCGCATCGAGATCGAGCGCGCCCACATGGAGGAGGACACCGGCAAGTCGACCCACGTCGGCACGAGCGGCCGGATCCATGGGGCGGACTACTCGCTGGTCGACTACAACCGCGCCGGCATCCCGCTGATCGAGATCGTCACCAAGCCGATCCTCGGCACGGGGGAGAAGGCGCCGCTGGTGGCACGCGCGTACGTCGCCCACCTGCGCGAGCTGCTGCTCGGGCTGGGGGTCAGCGACGTCCGGATGGAGCAGGGCTCGTTGCGTTGTGACGTCAACCTGTCGCTCGCGCCGGCGGGCGGCGGCGGTCTCGGCACCCGCACGGAGACCAAGAACGTCAACTCGCTGCGCTCGGTGGAGCGTGCCGTCCGCTTCGAGATCCAGCGGCACGCCGCGGTGCTGTCGGGCGGCGGGTCGATCCTGCAGGAGACCCGCCACTGGCACGAGGACACCGGCATCACCACCAGTGGCCGGGAGAAGTCCGACGCCGAGGACTACCGCTACTTCCCCGAGCCCGACCTGGTGCCGGTGGCTCCGTCGCGGGAGTGGGTCGAGGTGCTGCGCGCGTCGCTACCCGAGCCGCCGCGAGAGCGGCGGGCGCGCCTGCAGGCTGCCTGGGGCTTCACCGACCTGGAGATGCGCGACACCGTCGGGGCCGGGGCGCTGGGGCTGGTCGAGGAGACCATTGCGGCGGGTGCCGCGCCGCAGGCCGCCCGGAAGTGGTGGCTGGCCGACCTGGCGAGGCGCGCCAACGACACGGGGGTCGAGCTGGCCTCTCTCGGGGTGACGCCGGCGCACGTGGCCGAGGTGCAGGCGCTGGTCGACTCCGGTGCGTTGAACGACAAGCTGGCCCGGCAGGTCTTCGACGGACTGCTCGCCGGTGAGGGGACGCCCGAGGAGATCGTGGTGTCGCGCGGGCTGGCCATCGTGTCCGACGAGGGGGCCCTGGGGGCGGCCGTCGACGCCGCGATCGCGGCCAACCCCGGTGTGGCCGACAAGATCCGCGACGGCAAGGTCGCCGCCGCCGGCGCGCTCATCGGAGCGGTGATGAAGGAGATGCGCGGACAGGCCGACGCCAACCGGGTGCGCGAGCTGATCCTCGAGAAGCTGTCGTAGGCGGATGTCTCTCAGCCTGCCCTCAGTGCCGGCTGGAGATGCTGAAGGCACCGGCGCACGGCCGGTCGCCGAGAGGAGCCCGATGCCCGAGCCCGCCGTTACGCAGCTCCCGACCGCCGCGCCGCGCTTCAGCGTGGTCGTGCCCGCGGTCAACGAGGAGCGCTACCTCGGGGCCTGTCTGCAGTCGCTGTCGCGGCAACGCGTCACCGGGGGCTTCGAGGTGGTCGTGGCCGACAACAACAGCACCGACGCCACCGGCGCCGTCGCCGCGTCCCTCGGCGCGCGTGTGGTGGCCGAACCGCGGGCGGGCGTCTGCTGGGCGCGTCAGGCCGGCACCGATGCCGCCCGGGGAGAGATCGTGGTCTCCACCGACGCCGATACCACGTTCGCGCTCGACTGGCTTGCCCGGATCGACGAGCGCTTCCGGGCCGATCCGGGACTGGTGGCGGTGGCCGGGCCGTGTCGCTTCGTCGACGGGCCGTGGTGGGCCGGCGTCTACACCAGCGTGCTCTTCGGCGTCGTGCACCTGGTGCACCGGCTGACGGGCAGGGTGCTCTATGCCTCAGCGACCAACATCGCCTTCCGCCGCGCCGCATGGGACGGCTACGACACCAGCCTCACCCAGGGGGGTGACGAGCTGGCCGCCCTCCGTCAGCTGCGCCGCCGCGGGCGGATCGCCTTCGACCTGCGCAACCCGACGCTCACCTCCTCACGGCGGCTCCGTCGCGGCCTGCTCTACAACGTCTTCGTCACCTGCCTCTACTACTACCTGATCGGCTATGCCCTCAACCGGTTCGCCGGCCGTCGCGTCCTCGGGACCGCGCCCGAGGTCCGGGAGGGCGCACCCGCGAGCCGCCGCCGGGTCCCCGTGTTGCGCGCCTGGGCGGGCGTGGTGGCTGCGGCGCTGGGAGTGGTGCTGTTCCTGCGGCTCGGGTGGGACATCGCGTGAGCCACCGGCAGGTCGGCGCGGCCGTCACAGCGGTCACCGCGGCCAGCCTGGGTGCGGCGTACTGGCGGCAGATGTCGCCGACCTCGCAGGCGGCGGGCCCGTTCCCGGCGGCGGCGCCCGAGACCGGCGCGCAGATCCTGGCCCTGACCTTCGACGACGGCCCCAACGAGCCGTTCACCTCCGAGGTCGCCGCCCTGCTGGAGGCGCGGGGCATCCGCGGGACGTTCTTCCAGGTCGGGCAGTGCGTGGAGCGTCACCCCGGAGTGACCCGGGAACTCGCCGCGGCGGGCCACGTCATCGGCAACCACAGCCACCGGCATGCCTTCCACCGTGGCTGGACCGAGGGAGCGCTCCGAGACGAGATCGGGACCGCCCAGGACGTGCTGACCGGCGAGCTCGGTGCCCGGCCGCTGCTGTACCGGCCGCCGTGGCTGATCCGGACCGCGGCGACCTTCCGGGTGCTCGACGAGCTGGGGCTGCGTCCGGTGTCCGGCCACTTCTGCCATCCCCTGGAGCCCCTGCAGCCGGACCCCGCCAGGATCGCCCGCTGGACCGGTGACCGGGTGGCTCGTCCGGGGCGGATCGTGATCTTCCACGACGGCTTCGACAACCGCGGCGGCGACCGCAGCCGGACCGTCGCGGCACTGGAGATCCTGCTGGACCGCTGGCAGACCGAGGGCTACTCCTTCGTCACGGTCGACGAGCTGCTGGGCTCTCCGGCGTACGCCTGAGCGGCTCGCGGTCGGGGTCGCGAGTGGGCGCCAACGACACTCTGGAAGCCGCCAAGGTTGCTGTTTGGATCCACACAGCGGGTGTCACCCGCGGCTGCTACGCTGCGCGGGCTGTACCCACTCCAACCATCCACGCCCGTCGGTGGGGGAAGCCGGTCCAAGTCCGGCGCTGACCCGCAACCGTAGGCGGCCGATCCCGAGTCGAGCACTCGCCCGGGCGGCCGTGAGCCGGAACACCCGCCGCGTCGCGTCCCAACCCCACGCTGTCGAGGAAAGCAGCGGGTGGCGCTGCCTCGTGCTCGTGCTCCCGCCGCCGCAGCGGGAAGGACACCATGCATCACCTCCTGCGCCATGGCGCGCTCGCCGCCGCGACCGCCGTCACCGCACTCACCGCCGGGCTGCTCTCCGCCCCGGCCGCCCACGCCGTCGATCCGTCGGCCACGCTGACGGCCGACTGGCTGACCACCCAGCTGACGTCCGGTGTGGTGCACAACGACGACGTCGACTACGACGACTACGGCCTCACCATCGATGTCGCCCTCGCCCTCCAGGCCGTCGACGCCGCCGACCCGTCGTTGGCCGAGATCGACAGTGCCCTGCAGGGCCACGTCGCCGACTACACCGGCTATGCACCGGAGGTCTACGCCGGTGCCACCGCCAAGCTCGCCGTCTTCGCGCAGAGCGTCGGCACCGACCCGACGACCTACGGCGGCACCGACCTGGTCAAGCAGCTCAACAAGCGCGCCAGCACCAAGACCGTGATCAAGGGCCGGATCCAGGACAAGAGCCAGTACGGCGACTACGCCAACGTGATCGGCCAGGCCTTTGCCGCCCGCGCCCTCACGACGGCCGGCACCGGCAAGGCTGACGCGGTGACCGGTTTCCTGCTCAAGCAGCAGTGCCGCGAGGGCTACTTCCGGTTGAACTTCAAGAAGAGCACCTCCAGCCGCAAGCAGGGCTGCAACGCCGGCAACCGGGCGACGCTGAGCGCCCCCGACACCGACGCCACGGCGGTCGCGGTGCTGCAGCTGCAGGCGACGAAGGGCAAGACCCTCAAGACCAAGAAGGCCCTCGCCAAGGCGGTGCGCTGGCTGAAGTCGACCCAGAAGAAGTTCGGCGCCTTCGGCGGCGGCACCTCCACCGAGGCCCCCAACACCAACAGCACGGGCCTGGCCGGATGGGCGCTGGGCGCGAGCGGCTCGTGCGGCGCCGCGCAGGACGCCGCGGAGTGGGTCGGCAAGTGGCAGGTGCTCGGCGGCGCGGAGCCGCTGGCGGGCGAGGTGGGTGCGGTCGCCTACGACAAGGCCGGCTGGACCACGGCGCAGACCGACGGCATCACCGTCGGCACCCGCGACCAGTGGCGGCGCGCCAGCGCCCAGGCCGCTCCGGCCCTGACCAACCTCGTGCTCGCCGACTGCCAGGGACGGTGACCACCCGTGTGACCGGCAGCAGTCGGCGCCTGCTCGCCGCCGCAGCCCTCCTGGCCGCGGCGGCGGTGCCGGCGCTGCCGGGAGCGCCGGCGGCCGCCGCGGCGTGCAGCGGCGGAGCGGGCGTGACCGTGGTCGTCGACTTCCACCAGCTCGGAGGCGGCGTCGTCCAGAAGTGCGACGCGGCCGGGGCCGGCAAGACCGCCACGAGCCTTTTTGCGGACGCCGGCTTCGCGCTGGCCTACGTGCAGCGTCAGCCCGGGTTCGTGTGCCGGGTGGACAGCAAGCCAGGCGCGGACGCCGAGGCGTGCGTCAACACACCTCCGCAGGACGCCTACTGGGGCCTCTTCTGGGCCGATGGCACGTCCTCGTCGTGGAAGTACTCCACCCTCGGTGTCTCCGGGCTCTCCGTGCAGGACGGCCAGTCGGTCGCCTTCTCGTGGCAGGGAAGTGGCGGCAGCACGCCGCCCGGTGTGAAGCCGCCGACCACCGCCTCCGCGTCGCCCTCGGCCAGCCCGCAGCCCTCGTCGACGCCCCGGGCCAGCTCCACCCCGAAGCCCTCGTCCGCCCCCGGCTCGAGCACCGCGGCTCCGACGACGAGCGCCGAGCCCGACGACTCCAGCGACGCGGCCTCTCCGACGCAGCGGCCCAGCCGCTCGCGCACGGGCAAGGCCGACGGAACGAGCAAGCGCAGCACCTCCGCGGCGCCGACGCCCAGCCCCTCCTCGGCGTCGGCCTCACCGGTGGCGGCAGCGACCGCGGAGCCGCCGGCGCCGGGCGGTCGTGACGGGCTGCCCGGGTGGGCGCTGCCCGCGGTGCTGGTGGTGCTCGCCGGCATCGGCGCAGCGACGGCCTTCCTCCGGCGGCGTGCGGGAGGATCGTCGCCGTGACCTCGTCGGTGCCTCGCCGGCTGCCCCGTGACCTCCATCCCGCCGCCTGGTGGGGATGGGCGCTCGGGCTGGCGACCGCGGCATCGCTCACCACCAACCCGCTGGTGCTGCTGGGGCTCGCCGTCGCGGCCTGGGTCGTCGTGGTCTCCCGCCGCTCCGCGCGAGCCTGGGCCGGCTCCTTCCGGCTGTACGCCGGCCTGGCGCTGATGATCGTGCTGCTGCGGGTGGCGTTCCGGGTGGTCTTCGGCGTGGACACCGGCCACGTCGTGCTCGACCTGCCGGAGGTGCCGCTGCCCGACTGGGTGGCCGGCATCCGGTTGCTCGGGCCGGTGACCCTCGAGTCGCTGCTGGCCGGGCTCTACGACGGGCTGCGCCTCGGCACGATCGTGCTCTGCGTCGGCGCGGCCAACTCGCTGGCCAATCCCAAGCGGTTGCTGGCGTCGATGCCGGCCGCGCTCTACGAGGTCGGCACCGCGCTGGTCGTGAGCGTGACGATCTTCCCGCAGCTGGCCGACAGCGTCCGCCGGGTCCGGGCCGCGCAGGCGCTGCGTGGCGGTCCGTCGGGGCGGGTGGCGCGCACCCGGCGCTTCCTCGTGCCGGTCCTCGAGGATGCACTGGAGCGCTCGTTGGCGCTGGCCGCCGGCATGGACACCCGCGGCTACGGCCGCCCGGGAGGGGCGGCTCGCGGCGAGCAGGTGGCGTCGGCGGCGCTGCTGCTCGGCGGCCTGGTCGGTCTCGGGGTCGGGGCCTACGCCGTTCTCGACACGACCGCCCCGCGGGTGCTGGCCGGCCCGATGCTGGCGCTGGGCGCGCTGCTCGCGGTGGCGGGCCTGCGCGCTGCCGGCCGGCGGGTGACGCGCAGCCGCTACCGGCCCGACCGGTGGCTGGGCGCGGAGACCGCGGCCGTCGCCTGCGGGGTCGCGACCGCGGCTCTCGTCTGGTGGACGGCCCGGACCGACCTCGTGGCGGTGCATCCCGGCGTGGAGTCCTGGCCCAGCGTGACGCTGCCGCTGCTGGTGGCGGTGGTCGCCGCGGCGCTCCCCGCCTGGGGGACGCCGCCGCCGGTGGACCCGTGGCAGCCGGTTGTCGCGAGCGCCGACGTACCCCTGGAGGTGGCGGCATGATCGAGGTCCGCGGCGTCCACTTCAGCTATGGCGACCGGCCCGTGCTGCACGGGGTCGACCTCGACGTCGCCGAGGGCGAGCTGCTCGCCGTCACCGGCCCGACCGGGTCGGGCAAGTCGACGCTGCTCGGCGTGCTGACCGGGCTGGTGCCCCGCTTCACCGGCGGGGTGCTGGCCGGGCGGGTGCGCGTGGCAGGCGAGGACGTGACGGCCCGGCCACCGCGTGAGCGGGTCCACCTCGTCGGCTACGTCGGCCAGGACCCCGCCGCCGGCTTCGTGACCGACACGGTCGAGGAGGAGCTGGCCTACGGCATGGAACAGCTCGGGCTGGCCGCCCCGACGATGCGCCGGCGGGTCGAGGAGACCCTCGACCTGCTCGGTATCGCCGACCTGCGCCGGCGCGATCTGCGCAGCCTCTCCGGCGGCCAGCAGCAGAGGGTGGCGCTGGGCTCGGTGCTGACGATGCACCCGCGGGCGCTGGTGCTCGACGAGCCGACCTCGGCACTCGACCCGACCGCCGCAGAGGAGGTGCTCGCCACGCTGACCCGGCTGGTCCACGACCTCGGCGTCGCGGTCGTGCTCGCCGAGCACCGCCTGGAGCGTGTGGTGCCGTTCGCCGACACCATCGCGCTGCTGCAGGAGGGCCGGCTGCGGGTGGGGGAGCCGGCCGAGGTGCTCGCCGACTCCCCGGTGGTCCCTCCGATCGTGGAGCTGGGCCGCGGGCTGGGCTGGTCGCCGCTGCCGCTCACGGTGCGCGAGGCGCGGAAGCGGCTGCGCGGGCTCGATCTCCGGCCGCTCCCCGCAGTCGCCGTGCCCGCGGGCGTGTCGCTGCTGGTGGCACGCGACCTGACGGTGACGTACGGCGACATGGTCGCGGTCCGCGACATCTCCCTCGAGCTGGCCGCCGGCCGGGTGACCGCGCTGATGGGACGCAACGGCTCGGGCAAGTCGACGCTGCTGTGGGCGCTCCAGGGCACCGGGCGGCGACACTCCGGCTCGGTGGTCGCAGGGGTGGCCGGTGACGACCCGGCTCGGATCGGGCCGGCCGACCGCCGGGCGCTCGTGGGCCTGGTCCCGCAGACGGCGTCCGACCTGCTCTATCTCGACACCGTCGCCGACGAGTGTGCCGCGGCCGACGCCTCCGTCGGTGCCGAGCCGGGTCACTGCCGGGCGCTGCTGGACCAGCTGACGCCGGGCATCGACGCGGCCACCCACCCCCGGGACCTGTCCGAGGGCCAGCGGCTGTCGCTCGCCCTGGCCGTGGTGCTCACCTCGGCGCCCCCGGTGGTGCTGCTCGACGAGCCGACCCGGGGGCTCGACTACACCGCCAAGCGCGAGCTGGCCCGGGTGCTGCGCGACCTGGCGGCGCACGGGCGGGCCGTGCTCGTGTCCACCCACGACGTCGAGTTCGTCGCTGCCGTCGCCGACGACGTCGTGGTGCTCGCCGACGGGGAGACGGTGTCCTCGGGGCCGGTGCGCGAGGTGGTCGCGCAGTCGCCTGCCTTCGCGCCGCAGGTCACCAAGATCCTCGGGCCGCCGTGGCTGCGGGTCGACGAGGTGCTGGCCGCCCGGGAGACCGCATGACGGTGCTCTCCCATCCGCCCGCTGCCGTGGTCGCCGTACCCCTGCGGTGGCGGAGCCGTGCCGTCCTGCTCGTCGCCTCGCTCGCGGGCCTGGTGATGCTGGTCTGGCCGCTGCTGGTGCGGGTGCCGGAGGGGGCGCGGCTCGACCCGCCGTTCCTGTTCCTGGCGCTGCTGCCACTGGTGATCGTCGTGGTGCTCGCCGAGCTCAGCGAGGGTGGCATCGACGCCCGGGTGCTGGCCATCCTCGGCGTCCTGAGCGCGATCAACGCCGTGATGCGTGGGCTCAGCGCCGGTGTCGCGGGCGTCGAGCTGGTGTTCTTCCTGCTCATCCTCGGCGGACGGGTCTTCGGGGCGGCGTTCGGCTTCGCGCTCGGGGCGACCTCACTGTTCGCGTCGGCGCTGCTCACCGCCGGCGTCGGCCCGTGGCTGCCCTACCAGATGCTGGTCTCGGCGTGGGTCGGCATGGGAGCGGGGATGCTGCCGCGGCGGGTGACGGGCCGGGCGGAGATCGCGATGCTCGTGGGGTACGGCGTGGTGTCGGCCTATGCCTTCGGGATCCTGATGAACCTCTCCGGCTGGCCCTTCCTGCTCGGCGTCGAGGTGCCGGGTGCCAGCAGCGGGTCGCTGTCCTTCGTACCCGGGGCGCCGCTGGCCGAGAACCTCCATCGCTTCGCCGTCTACACCCTGCTCACCTCCACCGGCAGCTGGGACACCGGCCGTGCCATCACCACCTCGGTGGCGCTGGTCGTGCTCGGGCCCGCTGTGCTGCTGACGCTGCGTCGGGCGGCGCGCCGGGCGGTGGTCGTGGGGGAGACGGTGGAGAGCTGAGCGGCGCGCGTCAGTCCGGTGCCGGCTCGGTGATCATCGGCGACCGTCGGGTGGCGCCGATCGAGGCGGCCACGACGCACGCCATCGCCAGCAGCTGGAGCGGCGCGAGCAGCTCGTGCAGCAGGAGTGCGCCCGCCAGGGCGGCGGCGGCGGGCTCCAGGCTCATCAGGATGCCGAACACCGACGGCTTCAGGGTCCGCAGCGCCACCATCTCCAGCGAGTACGGGATCACCGAGCTGAGCAGCCCGACCGCCGCGCCGAGCGCGATCAGCCGGGGGTCGGTCAGCGCGGAGCCGCCGCGCGCGACGGCGTACGGCGTGAGGAGGAGGGTGGCGACCGCGCTCGCCACGGCCAGCCCGTCGAGGCCGGGCCACCGAGCGCCGGTGTGCACGGTGGCGAGGATGTAGCCCGCCCAGGCGGCCGCCGCAAGCAGGGCGAACCCGACCCCGACAGCGGTGATGTCGCCCGGCTCGATGCCGAGCAGGGCGACGCCCAGGGCTGCCAACGCGACCCACCCCAGGTCGCGGGCCCGCCGGGAGCCGACCACCGCCAAGGTGAGCGGCCCCAGGAACTCGATCGTCACCGCCAGGCCGAGCGGAATGCGCGCGAACGACTGGTAGATCGCCCAGTTCATCGTCGCCAGGCAGATCCCGAGCATCGCCGCCACCCGCCAGTCGGCGATGCTGCGGCCACGCACCCGTGGACGGGCGATCGCGCCGAGGATGATCGTCGAGGTGACGAGTCGCAGCCACACCATGGTCGTGGGCGCGATCTCGTCGAACAGCTGCTTGGCGATCGCTGCACCGAACTGCACCGACAGGATCCCCGCCAGCACCAGCCACACCGGCGAGATCGCTGGACGGTTGGTGGCTGGTGGCACCGGGTCAATCTAGTGGGCGCTCGACCGCCCGATGGTTGCGGAGGTCGCACTGCCGGTGGCCGAGGAGGTTGCTCACTGGACGTCGCGGCACCAGCCTCGGGGGGCGGTCGAGGAGGCGGTTCGAAAGTTTCTTCACAAACTGTCTCGTCATCCGGGACCGGGGGCCTCTGACCAGGCCGGACTGTCGGTGGTGCCTGCTTGGGTGGGGGTATGAGCACAGCAGCCGACCACCACCAGGGGGTCCCGACACCGGGGTCGCCGGAGGCGGTGCTGTCGGCTGCGCGCAACCATCAGCGGGCGGTGGTGTGGGGCGAGGCCGGGCTGCTGGCGTCGGCGGTGGAGTGGGCGGCGATGCATGAGCCGGTCGACGGGGTTGGTGCGGTGTGGTGGCAGGGCGGCAACGCGATCCCGCTGGCGGGTGAGGGTGCCCCTCCGATCGGGGAGTACGCGATCGGGGAGTTCGCCACCGCGGTCGGGCTCACCACCGATGCGGGGCGTCGGCTGATCGGGCACGCCCTCGAGCTGGCCTGGCGGCTCCCGGCGCTGTGGGCGCTGGTGCAGGAGGGCCGGGTCCCGGTGTGGCGGGCCCGCCGGGTCGCCGAGCAGACCGTGGCCCTGTCACGCGAGGCGGCGGGGTTCGTGGACCGTCAGGTCGCCGCCGTGACCGGGCGGGTGTCGCTCACCCAGCTGGACCACCTGGTCCTGGAGGCCAGGATCAGGGTCGAGGGACTCGAGCGGGAGGACCCGGAGAACCCGTCCCCGGAGGTGCCCGACACCCGACACGTCGCGGTGCACACCGACCAGGTGTCCTTCACCGGCACCGTCGCCGTCACCGGGGAGCTGGACCTGGCCGACGCCCTCCACCTCGACCAGGCCCTCGCGGCCGGTGCGGAGCAGCTGAAGGTCGCCGGGTCCGCTGAGTCGCTGGACGCCCGCCGGGCCACCGCCCTGGGAGAGATGTCCCGCCAGCAGTTGGCGTTGTCGTTCGAGCAGGCCGACCCGGCCTCGTCAGACAGCACGACCACGATCACGGCGACGTCGCCGGTGCGGCCGGTCACGCTCTACCTGCACCTGGCCGAGGACGCCCTGACCGGTGCGAACCCGGTGGGGCGGTGTGAGAACACCCGCAGCCCGGTCGACGTGGAGACGATCCGGGGCTGGTGTGGCCATCCCGACGCCGTGGTCACCGTCACAGCCGATCGTGGATCTCAACGGCCATGTCCGGGTGGACCAGTACGAGCTGCCCGACCGGCTCAAGGAGCTGGTCGACCTGCGCGACGGGCACTGCGTGTTCCCCTACTGCACCAGGCCGGCTCGGGGCTGCGACCACGACCACGCGATCCCCTACGACCCGGCCGATCCGGCCCGAGGCCCGACCTGTTCGTGCAACACCGCCCCGCTGTGTCGTGGGCATCACCGGTTGAAGACCCATACGCCGTGGCGCTACCGGGTCATCGAGCCCGGGGTCTATGCGTGGACCACCCCGCACGGCTACCGCCTCGTCGTCGAGGATGCGGGCACCCGCGACGTCACACCGCCCGAGGTTCCGACGTCGCCGGCCTGCCTTCGGCTGGTCGACCCACCCGACCAGTAGCCACCCCGCCCCACACCCCGCCGAGACCCCCGGGCCGGCGGGGCCACCGGCACGTTTCATCCAGGTGATCCGGCTACGCTGGAGGTATCCGGAGCGACGGCTCCGATCGCCGTCGGGGCCGCACCGGCAGATCCCGCTAGGGGGTGTCGGTCATGAGCACCTCGTCCCACACGTCGGCTCGAGAGCCCGAGCGTCGGGTGCTTCATCAGGCGTGGTGGTCGCTGCTGCTGTTCCCCGTCTCGTTCGTGGTCGCCTTCGTCGTCGGGGAGGGCATCCCGGCTCTCCTTGGCTACTCGGAGCCGTCGCTCGAGTCCACCCCGTGGTGGGTGATCACGGTGGCGGTCGTCCCGGCTCTCCTGCTCTTCGCCGCACCGCTCCTGTTGACCGCGCGCCTCAGCCGCAGGGCCGTGGCTGGGGGCGAACGGGAGGGACGTCTGCCCCTGATCGTCGCCGGTGCCGTGGTGGTCGCCTTCGTGGCGACGAACCTCCTCAGCGGGCTCGCCCAATTGATCCTGTAGAGCCCACCACCGGACGGTCGTGGCTCTGACGCCCGACAGCGGGGACAGCGCGCTGTCCCCGATCGGGTCTAGCGTGCACGAGACGACCGCATGTCCGGTCCCGACCGGGCCGGGAGAGGAGCAGCGACCATGACTGCACAGGGCACAGGCAGCTCGTCCGGCCACACCATCGTGCTGGCCGGCACCCGCAAGGGCATGTGGATCGGCCTCTCCGACGAGGCCAGGCAGGAGTGGAGCTGGACCGGCCCACACTTCCCGATGGAGGAGGTCTACTCCTGCATGGTCGACACCCGCGGCGACACGCCTCGGCTGCTGGCGGGCGCCTCGAGCATGTGGCTCGGCCCGCAGGTGCGACGTTCCGACGACCTGGGGGAGACCTGGCAGGAAACGCCCGGTGGAGGGATCGCCTTCCCGGAGGACACCGGAGCCGCGGTGGCCCGTGTGTGGCAGCTGCAGCCGGGCATCGAGGACGGCGTGGTGTGGGCCGGCACCGAGCCGGGCGCGATCTTCCGCTCCACCGACGGAGGCGAGACGTTCGCGCTCGAGCGCGCGCTGTGGGAGCACCCGCACCGACAGGAGTGGAACGAAGGGTTCGGTGGCCAGGCCTTTCACACCCTGCTGCCCCACCCGGGCGACCCGCAGTCGCTGCTCGCGGCCATCTCCACCGGCGGGGTCTACCGGACCAGCGACGGTGGGGCCAGCTGGGCGCCGGCCAACCGGGGCGTCAAGGCGGAGTTCATGCCCGGCGACCGGCACTACCCGGAGTTCGGGCAGTGCGTCCACAAGGTCGCCCGCAGCAGCGACCCTGACCGGCTCTACCTGCAGAACCACGGCGGCGTCTACCGCTCCGACGACGGCGGCGACTCGTGGGTCGACATCGCCGAGGGACTTCCCGCCGAGTTCGGGTTCCCGGTCGTCGCCCATCCGCGTGACCCCGGCACCGTCTACCTCTTCCCGCTCAGCGACGCCACCGCCCGGTGGCCCGAGGGCGGCCAGGCCCTGGTGTGGCGTTCCCGCGACGCCGGTTCCAGCTGGGAGCCGCTCGGAGAGGGCGCGCTGCCCGCAGGCTTCTTCGTCGCCGTGATGCGTGACGCCATGTGCCACGACGGCCGCGACCCGCTGGGCCTCTACCTCGGCGGTCGCAACGGCTCGGTGTTCGCCTCCGCCGACGAGGGCGACACCTGGCAGGAGATCGTCCGGGACCTCCCCGATGTGATGGTCGTGCGGTCGGCGTCGATCTGACACGATGCGGGCATGTCAGCATTCGAGGTGGTCCGCCAAGCGCACGTGGCGGCAGATCCCGCCCGCGTCCACGACCTGATCAACGACTTCCACAAGTGGCAGTCCTGGTCGCCCTGGGAGGACGTCGACCCGGCCCTGGAGCGCGACTACTCGGGGAGCGAGTCGGGGGTCGGCGCCCACTACTCCTGGTCCGGCAACCGCAAGGCCGGCCGGGGCAGCATGGCGATCACCGAGTCCAACCCCGAGCACGTCGCGATCGACCTTCACTTCGACAAGCCGTTCAAGGCCGACAACAAGCTCGACTTCGAGCTCACCCCTGCCGACGGTGGCACGCACGTCACCTGGCGGATGACGGGCCGGCACCAGGGGCTGACCGGGATCGTCGGCCGGCTGATGAACATGGACAAGCTCGTCGGCGGTGACTTCGAGAAGGGCCTGGCCAAGCTCACGTCGGCGGCCGAGAGCTGACCGTCACCTCGTCGCGGCGAGCACGGCGTCGACCAGGGCCAGCGTCACCGGCTCGTCGACGTACTCGTGCACCAGTGACGCCAGCCGGGCCCGCTCCGCGAGGTCGTCGGTGGCCAGCCAGCGCTCGCAGGCGTACGCCGTGATGTGACCGAGCTGGGCGACCGCCATCGTCAGCGCCTGCGGCCCCTCGACGTCGCCGGGCCCGCCGGCGTCGCGATAGGCGGCCCACAGCGCACGCATGCGGCCGACCTCCCCGCAGCCGAGGTCGACCAGCAGCATGCCGAGCTCGCCCGACGGGTCACCCGGGCCCGCTTGGTCGAAGTCGAACACGCAGATCCTCCCGGCCGGCGTGCGCCGGACGTTGTCGGCCCAGAGGTCGAGATGGCAGGTCTGCACCGCCGGCACCTCCCCGAGCAGCGCCTCGACCCGGGCCTGCTCGGGCAGCGCCGCCCGCAGCGCTGCGGCGTACGGCGCCCCCGCACGCTCCATCCGCTCCGCCAACGCGGCCCAGCGGTCCTCGCCGAGCGGCTCGGACACCCACGCGTCCACCGTGCCCCACACCGGCACGACGACCTGGTGCAAGGAGGCCACCGCTCGGCCGACCGCGGCCGGGTCGACACGCCGGTCGACCCGGCCCATCTCCACCCAGTCATAGGCCCGCACCGGGACGCCGTCCACCCACGCCACGGCCCCGCCCGCCGCCGACCGGACCACCGGTGGGACCACGACCTCGGCCGCGGTGCCGACCCGTTCCTGATAGTGGGCGGTTCGCTCGAATGCCTCGAGGGCGTCGGCGTCCGGGGCGACGAGCGGCTCCTTGACGGCGTACCGCCCGGACGAGGTCTCCAACAGCCACACCGCGCCGAGCTCGCCCCGGGCCACCGGACCGGTCAGCCTGCCGCCGCTGAGACCGAACGCCGCAGCGACCGCCGGGCCGTGGGCAAGCGTCAGCACGCCCGGACACTAGCCGGGAGGCGCTCGCTGGGGCCAGTAGGCTCCCGCCATGACCGACAGCAGCACCGGACCCGACCTCAAGCCCCGCTCGCGCGACGTCACCGACGGCCTCGAGAAGGCCGCCGCCCGCGGCATGCTCCGCGCGGTGGGCATGCAGGACGACGACTTCGCCAAGCCCCAGATCGGGGTTGCGTCATCGTGGAACGAGGTCACGCCGTGCAACCTCTCGCTCGACCGGCTGGCCAAGGCGGTCAAGAACGGCGTGCACGCCGCCGGTGGCTACCCGCTGGAGTTCGGCACCATCTCGGTGTCCGACGGGATCTCCATGGGTCACGAGGGCATGCACTTCTCACTGGTCTCCCGTGAGGTGATCGCCGACTCCGTGGAGACGGTGATGATGGCCGAGCGGCTCGACGGCTCGGTGCTGCTCGCCGGCTGTGACAAGTCGCTGCCGGGCATGCTGATGGCCGCGGCCCGGCTCGACCTCGCCAGCGTCTTCCTCTACGCCGGCTCGATCATGCCCGGACAGGTCGACGGCCGCGACGTCACGATCATCGACGCCTTCGAGGCGGTGGGGGCCTGCATGGCGGGCAAGATCACCCGCGCCGAGGTGGACAGGATCGAGCGCGCGATCTGCCCGGGCGAGGGCGCCTGCGGCGGGATGTACACCGCCAACACGATGGCCTCCGTCGGCGAGGCGCTCGGGATGTCGCTGCCGGGCAGTGCCGCTCCGCCCGCCGTCGACCGGCGCCGCGACGGCTTCGCGCACCGCTCGGGGGAGGCCGTGGTCGGCATGCTGCGCCAGGGCATCACCGCGCGCCAGGTGATGACCCGCGAGGCGTTCGAGAACGCCATCGCGGTGGTGATGGCCCTGGGCGGCTCCACCAACGCCGTGCTGCATCTGCTCGCGATCGCCCGCGAGGCCGACGTCGACCTCGTGCTCGACGACTTCAACCGGATCGGCGACAAGGTGCCGCATCTCGGCGACCTCAAGCCCTTCGGCCGCTTCGTGATGAACGACGTCGACAAGGTCGGCGGCATCCCGATGGTGATGAAGGCGCTGCTCGACGCCGGCCTGATGCACGGCGACGTGCTCACGGTGACCGGTCGCACGATGGCGGAGAACCTCGACGCCATCGCACCGCCGACGCTCGACGGCGAGGTGGTCCGCACCCTCGACCGGCCGATCCACCGCAGCGGTGGGCTCACCATCCTGAAGGGCTCGCTGGCCCCCGAGGGAGCGGTGGTCAAGACGGCCGGGTTCGACGAGTCGGTCTTCACCGGCACCGCCCGGGTCTTCGACGGGGAGCGGGCCGCCATCGACGCGCTGGCCGAGGGACGCATCGTCGCGGGCGACGTGGTCGTCATCCGCTATGAAGGGCCGAAGGGCGGGCCGGGCATGCGCGAGATGCTGGCGATCACCGGGGCGATCAAGGGCGCCGGTCTTGGCAAGGAGGTGCTGCTGATCACCGACGGCCGCTTCTCGGGGGGCACCACCGGGCTGTGCGTCGGGCACATCGCCCCCGAGGCCGTCGACGGCGGGCCGATCGCGTTCGTCCGCGACGGCGACCCGATCACCCTCGACGTGGCCAACCGCATCCTCGAGGTCGAGATCGACGACCTCGAGTCGCGCCGGCAGGGCTGGGAGCCGCTGCCGCCGAAGTACACCCGCGGCGTCCTGGGCAAGTACGCCAAGGTCGTGCAGTCGGCCGCACACGGCGCCGTCTGCGGCTGACGGTGGGGCCGCGCGAGCGCCGCACCGCGCTGGTGGCGGGCTTCTCGGCGCTCGCGCTGCTGCTCGGCCTCGCCGCCGTCGCGGGGCGGACCGGCTCGCCGGCCGCGCCGGCGCCGGCCGCCGCCGACGAGCCGGGCGACCCCCTGGTCCTGCTGGCGGCGGCCCCGCCGCTGCGAGTACGCCGGCCGCCGACGTTGCCCGGCGGCGGCCGGCGGGTCTTCGACGGCCGGACGTTCCTGGTCGCCTACTACGGCACCGCCGGGACCGGCGCCCTGGGCGTGCTGGGGGAGACCTCACCAGCCCGCGCCGACGCTCGGCTGCGCCGCGCCGCGGCGCCATACCGACGGCGAGGCGAGCGGATCCAGCCCGTCTACGAGCTGATCGTCACCGTCGCCGACGCCCACCCCGGCCGCGACGGCGACTACAGCCACGACATCCCCCGGGCCCGGGTGCGCGACTACCTCGCTGCCGCGCGCCGCCACGGTGCCCTGGTGCTGCTGGACATCCAGCCCGGCCGCAGCGGGTTCCTCACCGTCGCCCGCCGGTGGGCGTGGGCGCTGCGCGACCCGCACGTCGGGCTGGCGCTCGACCCCGAGTGGCGGATGGGGCCCCGGCAGGTGCCGGGCAGGCGGATCGGCAGCGTCGGCGCCGCGGAGGTCAACCGCACCGCCGTCTGGCTCTCTCGGCTGGTCGCACGGCACCGGCTGCCCGAGAAGCTGTTCGTGCTGCACCAGTTCCGCACCTCGATGATCACCGACCCGGGCGCGATCAGGCGGCAGCGCGGGCTGGCGATGGTGCAGCACGTCGACGGCTTCGGGACCCCGCGACAGAAGCTCGGCACCTTCCACGCCGTGGTCCGGCCACGGCAGTTCCACCTGGGGTTCAAGCTGTTCTACGACGAGGACCGCCACCTGATGCGTCCCAGCCGGGTCCGCGCCATCCGTCCTCGGCTGAGCTTCGTCAGCTACCAGTGAGGACGAAGCCGGGAGGCGCGGACTCGTCCGCCTGCGATAGACAGTCCTGGTGACCACCACCGACGCCGCCCGTGCAGCCGAGCTCGACGCCGCCGACCCGCTTGCCGCCCACCGCGACCGCTTCGTGGGTGCCGAGACGCCGCTGGCCTACTTCGACGGCAACTCGCTCGGTCGCCCGCTGCGGGCGAGCGCCGGCCGGCTGGCCGGCTTCGTCGGCGACCAGTGGGGTGCTCGGCTGATCCGCGGGTGGGACGAGGGGTGGATGGACCTGCCGCTGACCGTCGGGGACCGGGTCGGCGCGGCCCTGCTCGGCGCGGCGTCCGGCCAGACCTTCGTCGGCGACTCCACCACGGTGCTGCTCTACAAGCTGGCCAGGGCTGCGGTCGACCACCAGCAGAGCGCCGACCCCGGCCGGGTGGAGATCGTCGTCGGCGACGACGACTTCCCGACCGACCGCTACCTCGCGGAGTCGATCGCGGCGGAGCGGGGTCTGCGGCTGCGTTGGCTGGCGATGGACCAGACCGGCGGCGTCGACGCCGACCAGCTTCGCGCAGCCGTGGGCCGCGAGACGGCCCTGGTGCTGCTGAGCCACGTGGCCTACCGGTCGGCGTACCTCACCGACGGTTCCGCGCTCACCGCCGTCGCCCGCGACGCCGGCGCCCTGCTGCTGTGGGACCTGTCCCACTCCGTCGGCTCGGTGCCCGTCGACCTCGACGGCTGGGGCGCCGACCTCGCGGTGGGCTGCACCTACAAGTACCTCAACGGCGGGCCGGGGTCGCCGGCGTTCGGCTACGTCGCCGCCCGCCACCACGAGACCCTGACCCAGCCGGTCACCGGCTGGATCGGGCACGCCGACCCGTTCGCGATGGGACCGGGCTACACCCCCGCGGCCGGGGTCCGCCGCTTCCTGTCCGGCACGCCGCCGGTCCTGGGCATGCTCGCGATGCAGGACATGCTCGACCTGCTGGAGGAGGTCGGCATCGAGGCGGTGCGCGCCAAGTCGGTCGCGCTGACGGCGTACGCCGTGGAGCTGGCCGACGCGTGGCTCGGTCCGCTGGGCGCGGCGGTGGCCAGCCCGCGGGACCCGCGGCGCCGCGGCGGCCACGTGACCCTCCACCACCCGCGCATGCGCGAGGTCACGGCCGCCCTGTGGGAGCGCGACGTGATCCCCGACTACCGCGACCCGGGTGGGCTGCGGCTCGGGCTCTCGCCGCTCTCCACCTCCTTTTCCGAGGTTCGTGCGGGCATGGTCGCCGTCCGCGACGAGCTGACGGCGCGGGCGTGACCGAGCCTCGACGCAACCAGCATGGCCAGCCGGTCGGCGACCCCGTGCCCGGATGGGCCGGAGCCCGGCCGCCGGCCCGGGTGGCGCTCACGGGGGAGAGCGTGCGGCTCGAGCCGGTGGTCGCGGCTCACGCCGAGGCGTTGGTTGCGGCGCTCGGCGGGCCCGGCGACCAACTCCTCTGGACCTACCGGCTCCAGCCGATGCCCGTGGACCTCGAGGCCATGCGCGAGCTGGTCGTCGCGGCCGCGGCCGATCCCACCACCGTGACCTTCGCGATCGTGCCCGCCGGCGCGGCGGAGCAGCCGGCCGGCCTGGCCACGCTGATGCGGGTCGACGCCGCCCAGGGCAGCATCGAGGTCGGCAGCATCCTCTACGCCCGTTCGCTGCAGCGCACCCGCGCCGCCACCGAGGCGATGTGGCTGCTGATGCGGCACGTCTTCGACGACCTCGGCTACCGCCGCTACGAGTGGAAGTGCGACAGCCTCAACCAGCCGTCCCGGGTCGCCGCCCGGCGGCTGGGCTTCCACTACGAGGGCCGCTTCCGGCAGGCGATGGTCACGCGGGGCCGCAACCGCGACACCGACTGGTTCGCGATGACCGACGGTGACTGGCGGCGTCTCGCCCCGGCGTACGCCGCGTGGCTGGACCCCGAGAACTTCGACGCCAACGGCCGGCAGCGCACCAGCCTCTCGGCGCTCACCCGTCGGGTCGACGGGTAGCCGGTGGCCCTGGCGGCTGTCGGCGGGGTCTGTCACGGTGGGCTCATGGACCAGCGGCTCAGCTTCGTGACCCTGGCGGTGCCGGACCTCGACTCGGTGCGGCGCTTCTACCTCGACGGCCTCGGCTGGGAGGCAGCTCTCGACATGCCCGGCGAGGTGCTGATGATCAAGGTGGCTGACACCGTCGTGCTCTCGCTCTGGTCCGAGCAGGGCTTCGAGGCTGAGGTCGGGCCGATCCGGCGTGGCGACGGCCTGGCGCCGCTGACCCTCGCCCACAACGTCGCCACCCCCGCGCTCGTCGACGATGTGCTGGCCACCGCCACGACGGCCGGAGCCACCGACGTGCGGGCCGGCGTCGACCGCGACTGGGGCGGCTACTCCGGCTACTTCAGCGACCCGGCAGGCTTCCGCTGGGAGATCGCCTTCAACCCCGGACCCATCGGACAGGAGGTCCTGCTGTGACCCACGCCCCCGACCCGAAGACGCCCGTCACCGGCGCCGAGGTGCTGGCCGCCGGCCTGCCCGACTGGCGGCTGCTGATGCGGGCCCTGCACGCCCGCTTCCGCACCGGCGACCTGGCCACCGGCCTCCGCTTCGCGCAGCGGGTCGGCGAGGCCGCCGACGCCGCCAACCACCACCCCGACCTCGACCTGCGCTACGGCCATGTCGAGGTGCGCCTGCTCAGCCACGACGCGTTCGCGCTGACCTCGCGCGACCTCTCCCTGGCCGGCACGATCAGCGTGATCGCCGGCGAGATGGGACTGACCGCGGACCCGGCCGCGCTGCGGCTGCCCGACCTGGCGCTCGACACGGCCGACGCGGCCGAGATCATGCCGTTCTGGGCGGCGGTGCTCGGACTGGAGCCCACCGTTCGGGGCGACGAGCTGGCCGATCCGGGCGGCACCCACCCCGGCCTCTGGTTCCAGGAGACCGACCCCCATGACGAGCCGCGGCAGCGGTTCCACCTCGACGTCTTCGTGCCCCACGACGTGGTCGACCAGCGGCTGTCCGAGGCGCTGGCCGCCGGCGGGCGCCTGGTCGACGACAGCGAGGCGCCGAGCTTCTGGGTGCTGGCCGACGCCCAGGGCAACAAGGCCTGCCTGTGCACCTGGCAGGACGCCGCCGGGTGAGACCGGCACGCCGTCGCCGACGGCGTTCCCACATGTCAGGATGCAGGTATCAGATGGTGGAACAACCCGGCGGCAGCCTTGACGTGCCCGGGCAGGTACCCTGACTGTAGGCACATGTGCTGTGAGCAGCTGGTACTCACCTGGCGCGTGGGCTGAGGGTCACGACCCCGACACCACGCGTCATCCCCTCGTCGCCCGCTCCGGGCCGAGGGGTTTTTTGTTGGTCTCGCGCGCCACGGGCAGCACGTCCCGCGGGCCGGGAGGACAGCCGGAGCGTCCACCAAGGGCGCAGAGGAGCAGGACGAGAGCGATGACCGAGCAGGACGCGACCCGGATCACCGGCGCGCAGAGCCTGATCCAGTCCCTGGAGCAGGCGGGCGCCGAGAACATCTTCGGCATCCCCGGCGGGGCCATCCTGCCGGCGTACGACCCGCTGATGGACTCCACGCGGATCCGCCACATCCTGGTGCGCCACGAGCAGGGTGCGGGCCACGCCGCGCAGGGCTACGCCTCCGCGACCGGCAAGGTCGGCGTGTGCATGGCCACCTCGGGCCCGGGTGCCACCAACCTGGTGACCCCGCTCGCCGACGCTCACATGGACTCCGTGCCGCTGGTGGCCGTGACCGGCCAGGTCGGTGCGTCGATGATCGGCACCGACGCCTTCCAGGAGGCCGACATCCGCGGCATCACGATGCCGATCACCAAGCACAACTTCCTGGTCACCGATGCCGACGACATCCCGCGCACCATCGCCGAGGCCTTCCACATCGCCTCGACGGGACGCCCCGGCCCGGTGCTGGTCGACGTCGCCAAGTCCGCGCTGCAGGCGCAGACGACGTTCTCCTGGCCGAGCGAGCTGACCCTCCCCGGCTACCGCCCCGTCACCCGGCCGCACAGCAAGCAGATCCGCGAGGCCGCCAAGCTGATCCTCGAGTCGCGGCGGCCGGTCCTCTACGTCGGCGGCGGCACCATCCGGGCCAACGCCTCGCGCGAGCTCGCCGCGCTGGCCGAGCTGACCGGCATGCCCGTCGTCACGACGCTGATGGCGCGGGGCGCCTTCCCCGACAGCCACCCGCAGCACCTCGGCATGCCGGGCATGCACGGCACGGTCGCCGCCGTTGCCGGACTCCAGCGCAGCGACCTGATCATCAGCCTGGGCGCCCGGTTCGACGACCGGGTCACCGGCAACCTCGACTCCTTCGCGCCCAACGCCCGCGTGATCCACGCCGACATCGACCCCGCCGAGATCGGCAAGAACCGCCACGCGGACGTCCCGATCGTCGGCGACTGCCGCGAGGTGATCAGCGACCTCACGGTGGCGCTGCGGGCGGCGGCCGACGACGGCCACACCGGCGACTACGAGGCCTGGGTCGGCCTCCTCGCGGGCGTCAAGAAGAAGTACCCCCTCGGCTACGACGACACCGACGACTCGCTCGCCCCGCAGTACGTCATGGAGCGCCTCGGCGCCCTCGTCGGCCCCGAGGCGATCTACGTCGCCGGCGTGGGCCAGCACCAGATGTGGGCCGCCCACTTCGTGGGCTACGAGCACCCGCGCACCTGGATCAACTCCGGTGGGCTCGGCACCATGGGCTTCTCGGTGCCGGCGGCGATGGGCGCCAAGGTCGGCCGACCCGACGCGACGGTGTGGTCGATCGACGGCGACGGCTGTTTCCAGATGACCAACCAGGAGCTGGCGACCTGCGCGATCGAGGGCATCCCGATCAAGGTGGCCGTGATCAACAACGAGTCGCTCGGCATGGTCCGGCAGTGGCAGACGCTGTTCTACAACGAGCGCTACTCCAACACCGACCTGCACTCCAAGCGCATCCCCGACTTCGTCAAGCTGGCCGAGGCCTACGGCTGCGTCGGGCTGTCCTGCGACTCGCCGACCGACGTCGACGCGACCATCCAGAAGGCGATGGAGATCAACGACGTCCCGGTGGTGGTCGACTTCCGGGTGCACCGCGACGCCATGGTGTGGCCGATGGTCGCCGCCGGCACCAGCAACGACGACATCAAGTACGCCCGCGGACTCGCGCCACAGTTCGAGGAGGACGACCTGTGAGCAAGCACACCTTGTCGGTACTGGTCGAGAACAAGCCCGGTGTCCTGGCCCGGATCGCCGGTCTCTTCAGCCGCCGTGGCTTCAACATCGACAGCCTGGCCGTGGGGCCGACCGAGCACCCCGAGGTCTCGCGGATGACGATCCTCGTCAACGTCGAGGAGTCCCCGCTGGAGCAGGTCACCAAGCAGCTCAACAAGCTGGTCGAGGTGATCAAGATCGTCGAGCTCGACGGCGAGGCCTCGGTCAACCGCGAGCTGATGCTGGTCAAGATCAAGGCGGACGCCGAGGCCCGCGGTCAGGTGCTCGACGCGGTCCAGCTGTTCAAGGCACGGGTGGTCGACGTGTCGCCGGACGCCGTCACGGTCGAGATCACCGGCAACACCGGCAAGCTCGCCGACTTCCTGCGGGTGGTCGAGCCGTTCGGTATCCGCGAGCTGGTGCAGTCCGGCATGGTCGCGATCAGCCGTGGCTCGCGCTCCATCAGTGAGCGCCCGGTTCGCCCCGTCCCCGTCCCGCCGCCGGCCGCCGCCGGCTGACCCCTGCCGACCCGATTCGAGACGGGTGCGCTCGCGCCCGCCACGATCCGCGATGATCTGACCCACCCCACCAGAAGGAGAGAGCCCACCGTGGCCGAGATGTTCTACGACGACGACGCCGACCTGTCCGTGATCCAGGGCAAGAACGTGGCGGTCCTGGGCTACGGCAGTCAGGGCCACGCGCACGCGCTGTCCCTTCGCGACTCCGGAGTCGACGTCCGCGTCGGTCTGCCCGAGGGCTCGGGCTCGCGAGCGAAGGCCGAGGCGGAGGGATTGCGCGTCCTGTCGCCTGCCGAGGCGGTGGAGGAGGCAGACGTGATCGTCATCCTCGCCCCCGACCACGTGCAGCGGAGGCTCTACACCGAGGCCGTCGAGCCCAACATCGCCGAGGGCGACACCCTGGTGTTCGGTCACGGGTTCAACATCCGCTTCGGCTACATCACCCCTCCCGCCGGCGTCGACGTCGTGATGATCGCGCCGAAGGGCCCCGGCCACCTGGTGCGCCGCGAGTACGTCGACGGCCGCGGTGTCCCCGTGCTGGTCGCGGTGGAGAAGGACGAGTCCGGCAACGCCTGGGCGCTCGCGTTGTCCTACGCCAAGGCGCTCGGCGGGCTGCGCGCCGGCGGCATCAGGACCACCTTCACCGAGGAGACCGAGACCGACCTGTTCGGCGAGCAGGCGGTGCTGTGCGGCGGCGCCTCGCAGCTGATCATGTACGGCTTCGAGGTGCTCACCGAGGCCGGCTACCAGCCCGAGGTCGCCTACTTCGAGTGCCTGCACGAGCTGAAGCTGATCGTCGACCTGATGTACGAGGGCGGCATCGCCAAGCAGCGCTGGTCGGTCTCCGACACCGCCGAGTACGGCGACTACGTCTCCGGACCGCGGGTCCTCGACTCGCACGTCAAGGACAACATGAAGCAGATCCTGGCCGAGATCCAGGACGGCACCTTCGCGCAGCGCTTCATCGACGACCAGGACGCCGGCGGTCCGGAGTTCACAGCGCTGCGCGCCAAGGGTGAGGCGCACCCGATCGAGGCCACCGGCCGCGAGCTGCGCAAGCTGATGGCGTGGGTGAAGAGCCACGACTCCGACTACACCGAGGGCACCGCGACCCGTTGAGGTGACGAAGGACCGGGACCGCGTGGCCGAGGGGCGCTACACCCACGGCCACGATGAGAGCGTGCTGCGCTCGCACCGGTGGCGGACGGCCGAGAACTCCGCGGCGTACCTGCTCCCGAGCCTGCGGCCGGGCCTGGCCCTGCTCGATGTCGGTGCGGGGCCCGGCACCATCACCGCGGACCTCGCCGAGCGCGTGGCTCCGGGGCCCGTGACGGCCGTCGAGATCTCGGAGGACGCCGCCCAGGTCACCCGCGACGGGCTGGCCGACCGGGGCGTGCGCGCCGAGGTTCGTGTGGCGGACGTGCACGCCCTCCCGTTCGCGGACGGCTCCTTCGACATCGTTCATGCCCACCAGGTGCTGCAGCATGTCGCCAACCCGGTGCTCGCGCTTCGGGAGATGGCCCGGGTCGCTCGGCCCGGCGGGCTGGTGGCGGTGCGCGACTCCGACTACCACGGGTTCGTGTGGGCGCCGGCGAGCGCGGCGCTCGACCGTTGGTTGGAGCTCTACGACGCGGTCGCGCGGGGCAACGGCGGTGAGCCGGACGCCGGACGCCTCCTGCTGGGCTGGGCCCGGCAGGCCGGCCTCACCGTCCGGGCCGCTGGGTCCTCGACGTGGTGCTTCACCGACGCCGCCGACCGCGCCTGGTGGGGCGGGCTGTGGGCCGACCGGCTCACCTCCTCCGCGCTCGGCGACCAGATCGTCGAGCGCACCCTGGCCGACGCCGACGAGCTGGCCGAGGTCGCGGCCGGGTGGCGTGCCTGGGCGCAGCGGCCCGACGGGTGGTTCTCGGTGCTGCACGGCGAGCTGCTGGTCGAGGTCTAACGGCCGGCGTGCTCCTCGGCGGTCAGCCGGTAGACCTCCATCGCCACGTCGTACCACGGCTGCTCCTGACCAACGTGCCGCAGCCCGAGCCGCTCGCAGACCCGCTGCGACGGAGTGTTGCCCGCGTGGGTGAGCGCCCACACCTGGTCCAGGTCGCCCTCGAAGCCGTAGCGCAGCAGTCGTTCGGCTGCCTCGGTGGCATAGCCGTGTCCCCAGGAGTCCGGGTGGAGGTGCCAGGCGATCTCCGTCTCGGGCTCCGCGGGCTCGCCGTGCCCCTGGGCCGTCGGCAGCGCGGCCAGCAGCAGGGTGCCTGCGACGACACCCGTCTCGCGCACCTCGACCGCCCAGTAGCCCAGCGGGGGAGCGGACGACCGTTTCGCCCAGCGGTCGACAGCGGCATGAGCCTGGTCGAGGTTCTCCATCATGCGCGGTGGCCCGTCGCCGAGCCAGCGCATCACCTGGAGACGGCCGTAAAGGTCGAGCACGCGCTCGGCGTCCTCGTGCTGCCAGCGGCGCAGGTGCAGGCGGCTCGTCGTGAGGTCCACGGCCCGACCCTGCCACGGAACGGCCGGGTGCGTGCCGCGCAGGGGAACCCGGGTTGCGCACCCCCGAGCCCCTGCTGTTAGGTTAGGTATGCCTAATTAGGGTGCCCTAACTCAGCGCACCCGACGACGAAAGGGGACGGCGGTGCTCGCCAACTACCTGATCGGCCTGCGCGAGGGCCTGGAGGCCGCGCTGGTCGTGAGCATCCTCATCGCCTACCTCGTGCGCACCGACCGGCGCGACCTGCTGCCCCGGATCTGGGCCGGCGTCGGGTTCGCAGCCGGGCTCAGCCTCGCCTTCGGCGCCTTGCTCACCTACGGCCCGCGCGGGCTGAGCTTCGAGGCGCAGGAGCTGATCGGTGGGGTGCTCTCCATCGTCGCCGTCGGTTTCGTCACCTGGATGATCTTCTGGATGGCCCGCGCCGCCCGGGGACTCGGCGCCCACCTGCGCGAGGCCGTGGACGGCGCGGCCGAGGCCGGTCGCTGGTCGCTGGCGATCGTCGCCGCGCTCGCGGTGGGCCGCGAGGGTCTCGAGACCGCGCTCTTCCTCTGGGCGGCCACCCAGGCCGCCACCAGTGACGGCGGCTCCGGTCCGGTCGCACTCGCTGGCGCCGCGCTCGGCCTGGCCACCGCTGTCGCCCTGGGCTGGGCGATCTATCGCGGCGCCCTGCGGATCAACCTGAGCACGTTCTTCACCTGGACCGGCGCGTTCCTGATCGTCGTGGCCGCGGGCGTCCTGTCCTACGGCGTCCACGACCTGCAGGAGGCCGGCGTCCTGCCCGGAGCCGACAACCTGATGTTCGACGTGTCGGGCACCATCCCGCCGGGCAGCTGGTACGCCACGCTGCTGAAGGGCGTCTTCAACTTCTCGCCGCAGACCACCTGGCTCGAGGGCATCGCCTGGCTCGGCTACCTCGTGCCGACGATGACGATCTTCCTCCGCAAGATCCGGCATCGCGAGACCGCGCCGCCGCGCGCGACGCCGGCCCCCGTGGCCTGACGCCTCTTGCCCTTCCCTTCCCGCTCGACCTCAGGAGAAGCCATGCTCCCCGTCCGCCTGCGCCTGTCAGCAGCCCTGCTCGTCGTGGTCGCGCCCGCCCTGGCGGCCTGCACCGAGAACCAGGCGAGTGGCTCCGACGCCGACCGCACGATCGCGGTGACCTCGTCCGACGACGCCTGCGAGCTGTCGTCCACCGAGATTCCCTCCGGGTCGCTGACCTTCCAGGTGGAGAACACCGGTAGCCAGGTCACCGAGTTCTACCTCTACGGCGAGGACGGCGAGCGGATCGTCGGCGAGGTCGAGAACATCGGGCCCGGCCTGAGCCGCGACATGACGGTTGCCGCGCCCGCAGGGAGCTACGTCGCGGCGTGCAAGCCGGGCATGAGCGGTGACGGCATCCGCGTCGACCTCACCGTGACCGACTCCGGCGAGGCCGTCGAGCCGGTGGCCGACGAGACGCTGCTGGAGCAGGCCGAGGAGGGCCACGAGTAGTTCGTCCGCGGCCAGGCGCGAGGCCGACCTGGCGCCGGGGAGGAGTGGACCGGCCGGCACTGGCGCGAGAAGGGCCTCTGGCCCGCTCGCCAGTCCGTGCTCGTGCAGCGGGCGTCGGCGCGTGAGGACTCGCTGATGGAGTACCTCCGCTTCACCGGTCCCGCGGTCGTCGCGATGCCCCGCGGGGTCCGCGGCCGGGACGACTGGGTCGGGTCCGACCTGTTCGGCTGACGTCGGGGAGAGTCCATCTCCGCCCGGCGCGCGACCGTGAGGCGACGTGCCACACGACCCGGACGGTGCAGGTCGACAGCGAGATGACCGACAAGGTGATCGGCTCCTGGCCCGGAACACCTCGCGGGTGCCTGCCCGCCGTGCAGTCGACCGCGCTGGTCGCCGATGTGCTGGCCCGGGTCTGACGCTGCGAGTGGTCGTGGCCGACCCCACACGACTGCTCGGCGGACCGATGGCGTGAGGCGACCCAGCCGGGGGTAGAGTTCACCGGGCACAGCGTCGTGCTCCGACCCGATCCCTCCGATCTCTCGTAGAGGACACGCTGTGACTGCCACCGACCGGCCCGTCGTACTCATCGCCGAGGAGCTCAGCCCCGCCACCGTCGAGGCGCTGGGACCCGACTTCGAGATTCGGCACTGCAACGGAGCCGACCGGGGCGAGCTGCTGGCCGCCATCGGAGACGTCGAGGCGATCATGGTGCGATCGGCAACCAAGGTCGACGCCGAGGCACTCGCCGCGGCTCGTCGGCTGCGTGTCGTCGCCCGGGCCGGGGTCGGCCTCGACAACGTCGACGTGAAGGCCGCCACCCAGGCCGGCGTCATGGTCGTCAACGCCCCGACCTCCAACATCGTCTCGGCCGCCGAGCTCGCCGTCGCGCTGATGCTCGCCGCCGCCCGTCACGTCTCACCCGCGCACGGCGCGCTGAAGAACGGGGAGTGGAAGCGGTCGAAGTACACCGGGATCGAGCTCTACGAGAAGACCGTCGGCATCGTCGGTCTGGGCCGGATCGGCGTGCTCGTCGCGCAGCGGCTGAGCGCGTTCGGCATGAGCGTCATCGCCTACGACCCCTACGTCCAGGCCGGCCGCGCCGCGCAGATGGGTGTCCGGCTGGTCGACCTCGACACGCTGCTCGCGGAGTCCGACTTCATGTCGGTGCACCTCCCGAAGACCCCCGAGACGCTCGGGCTGATCGGCGTCGAGCAGCTCGCGAAGGTCAAGCCGTCGCTGGTCATGGTCAACGCGGCGCGAGGCGGCATCGTCGACGAGGCGGCCCTCTACGCCGCCCTCAAGGAGGGCCGGATGGCCGGCGCCGGGCTCGACGTCTTCGCCAAGGAGCCGTGCACTGACAGCCCGCTGTTCGAGCTGGAGAACGTCGTCGCCACCCCGCACCTCGGCGCCTCGACCGACGAGGCTCAGGAGAAGGCCGGTGTCGCCGTGGCGCAATCGGTGCGCCTGGCGCTCGCCGGCGAGCTGGTCCCCGACGCCGTCAACGTGCAGGGCGGCGTGATCGCCGAGGACGTGCGGCCAGGCATCCCGCTCACCGAGAAGCTCGGCCGGGTGTTCACCGCCCTTGCGGGCGAGGTGGCCCAGCAGATCGATGTCGAGGTGCGCGGCGAGATCACCGACTACGACGTCAAGGTGCTCGAGCTCGCGGCCCTCAAGGGGGTCTTCTCGGCGATCGTCGAGGACCAGGTGTCCTACGTCAACGCGCCCCTGCTGGCCGCCGAGCGCGGCACTGCCGTCCGGCTGGTCACGGACCCGGAGAGTCCCGACCACCGCAACCTGATCACCATCCGTGGCACGCTCGCCGACGGGTCGCAGGTGTCGGTCTCGGGGACGCTCATCGGCATCGCGCAGCGTGAGCGGCTGGTGGAGGTCAACGGGTTCGAGATCGACATCGAGCCGACCGACCACCTGGCGTTCCTGTCCTACGAGGACCGTCCGGGCATCGTCGGCCTCTTCGGCCGGATCCTCGGCGAGGCGAAGGTCAACATCGCCGGCATGCAGGTCTCGCGTGACGAGAGGGGCGGTCACGCCCTGGTCGCCCTGTCCGTCGACTCCGCCATCCCGGCAGACACGCTCGCCGAGATCGAGCAGGCCATCGACGCCACCGTCGTTCGGGCCGTCAACCTCCGCTGAGGCGTCGCAGCCGGGGCGGTGAGGCGTCGCAGCCGGGGCGGTGAGGCGTCGCGGACGGGGCGGTGAGGCGTCGCGGACGGGGCGGTGAGGCGTCGCGGACGGGGCGGTGAGGCGTCGCTGACGGTCAGGCCACCAGCGGGGGCCCGACGGGCCACGTGCCGGTCGCGTCGCCGGTCGCCGACCACGCCCCGGCCAGCACGTCGACGGCAGCCTCGAGCTCGGCGGCGGGCCGGGTGAACGGGATGCGCACCCGGCCGGCGTACCCACCCTCGGGGGCGAACACAGGCCCCGGGGTGACGACGACGCCGCGGCGCTCCGCCTCCGCGGCCAGGGGTACGGCGGCCGGTCGCGGCAGCCCGCACCACAGCGCCAGCCCGCCGGCGGGGCGCGGCACCTGCCAGTCGGGGAGCTGAGAGGCCAGCGCCGACCGCAGTGCGTCGCGCTGGTCGCGCAGCCGCGACCGGTGCCAGTCCACCAGCGGGTCGGGGTCGTCGAGCAGGTGGCCGAGGGCGAGCTGCTCGACCACGGGAGCCCCGAGGTCGAGGGTGAGCCGCGCCCGCGTCAGCGCCTCCAGCCACGAGGTCGGCGCGCGCAGCCAGCCGATCCGCAGACCGCCCCAGAACGCCTTCGACGCGCCGCCCACGGTCAGCGCCTCGCCGCCGGCCTCCTCGATCGTCGCCGCGAGCGGGCGCGGCATCCGCTGGCCCTCGAGCGCCAGCTGCTGCATCGTCTCGTCGATGATCGTCACCGTGCCCGAACGGGCCAGCGCGGTCCCGACATCCTCGCGCTCGGGGTCGCTCATCAGTCGGCCCGTGGGGTTGTGGAAGTCGGGCACCAGGTAGGCCGCGCGTGGTCGCCCGCGCAGCCTGCTGCGGAGCAGGTCCAGGTCCCAGCCGGCCTCGTCCACGGGCACCGGGGCCAGCCGGGCGCCTGCAGCCAGGAAGCTCTGCGGAGCGTTGGGGTAGCCGGGCGTCTCCACGACGACGCGGTCGCCCGGCCGGAGCGTGGCGCGCGCGGCCACGGCGGCGGCGGCCAGGGCACCCGAGGTGACCATCACCTGCTCGGGTGTCGTCGGCAGCCCGCGCCGAGTGAAGGAAGCGGCGAGGCGGGCCTGGAGGGAGGGCAGCCCCGCGGGGAAGTAGCCGTGGCCGGAGAGGTACGCCGGCAGGGCGTCGACCGCGGCGGCGTACGCCTCGGCGAGGCCGGGAGGGGCCGAGGAGGCCGCGCAGTTGAGGTCGATGACCGAGTCGTCGCCGGCGGCCCGTGGCGCAAGCGCGCGGTCGAGGGTGTGCGCGCGACCACCGGGCACCTGGGCGTAGGTGCCCGAGCCACGCCGGGCCCCGGCGTACCCACGCTGGCAGAGCTCGGCGTAGGCCCGGGTCGCGGTGGTCCGGGAGATGTCGAGGGCGTGGGCCAGGTCGCGTTCGCTCGGCAGGCGGGTGCCGACCGGGATCCGCCCGTCGCCGATGGCCACGGCCAGGGCGCCGGCCAGGCCGGCGTACGCCGGGCCGCGGTGGAAGTCGCCGGCCAGGGCGGCGGCGCGGGTGGCGCTGAGCTGGGCTGCCATCGGGCCACTGTCTCACGATTGGCTATTCCCTACCAGGCCAATTCGGGGCCAGAATCGTCCGCATGACCGCCACCCCTCTCGCCGCGATCGGCCCGGTCGCGCAGCTGACCACCGGAAGGCTCGGCCGTCGCGTCGGGCAGCTCCTCGTCGGGCTCACGCTGTACGGCGTCTCGATGGCGCTGATGATCCGCAGCGGGCTGGGCCAGATGCCGTGGGACGTGCTGCACTACGGCCTCGCGCTACACCTCCCGCTGACCATCGGGCAGGTGGTGATCGCGACGTCGTTCGTCGTCCTGCTGTTGTGGATCCCGCTGCGACAGGTGCCCGGCGTGGGCACGGTGCTCAACGCGGTCCTGATCGGGCTCGCGACCGACGCGACGCTCGCGGTGCTCGACCAGCCGGGTTCGTGGGCGGCCCGCGGCGCGTTCATGATCGGCGGCGTGCTGCTCAACGCCCTCGCCACCGCCGCCTACATCGGAGCCCAGCTCGGCCCGGGGCCGCGCGACGGCCTGATGACCGGGTGGGTGCGCCGCACCGGTTCCTCGGTGCGGCGGGTGCGCACCACGCTCGAGGTGGTCGTCGTGGCGCTCGGCTGGACCCTTGGTGGAGTCGTCGGCCTCGGCACCGTGCTGTACGCCGTCGCGATCGGGCCACTGACCCAGCAGCTGCTGCCCTGGCTCACCGTGCCGGTGCGGGATTCCTCGACGCCCCGCCCGTGAATCTGCGACGCCTCGGTGGCCCGTCTGCGACGTCTCAGTGCGCCATCCGCGACGCCTCGGCTCAGACGCCGGGGCGGCGGGTGGCGATGAGGGCGGAGGCGTCGGAGGCGACCATCACCTCGACGGCGGTGAAGCGCTCGTCGGTGAGCCACTCCTCGCGCAGCGTGTCGACGCGGCCGCGGGCCACCGGCGGCCAGATGGCGCAGGGCTCGACATCGTCGAGCACCACGATGCCGCCGTCCTCCACCAGGTCGGCCACCGCGTCGACGCGTGCGGCCTCGGCGTCTCCGGAGTCGAGGAACAGCAGCGAGAAGGGGCCCTTGTCCAGCAGGGTGGACCAGTCGGCGGCGACGACGTCGACCATGGGGTCGTCGGCGAAGATGTCGGCCGCCGCCCGGGCCAGCCGCGGCTCCAGCTCGGCGGTGACGATCCGGGCGTCGCCGGTGACACCCGACCGCAGCCAGGCGGTGCCGACGCCGCAGCCGGTGCCGAACTCGGCGAGGGTGCCGGTACGGGTCGCCGCCAGCGTCGCCAGCAGCCGGCCGGTCTCGTTGCGGCAGAAGGAGACGTAGCCCGCCCGGCGTGCGCCGTCGAAGGCGCGCGACACGATCTCGGGGACCTCGGGTGGGGCGCTCATGCCGCAGAGTCTTGCATCTCGAGGGTCTCGTCTCGCATCGTGAAATGTTCGGACCAAGGCGAGGACAGCCGGGTGGTGCGCGGCGTACCGTGGCCGAACCATGCGGAGCGTCTTCGTACTTATCGGCTGCCGCGGCGAGGCCTACATCAGGTAAGGCCACCTCGCCGCGGTGTTCGGCGTTGACGGCCCTACCGATCCTCGAGATCTCCCCTCCGACCCACCGGTCGGAGGCCTTCACTCGAGAACCTTCGATGCCCCCGCGGCGGGTCTTCCGCAGACCAGCGTGATCCGCAGCTCCGGTGGCGATGGCCGGCCGACCGGGCCGACGGCGAGGCACCGCGCGATCCGCGGCCCCGCTCCCATCTCTCCGCCGCGGGGGGCGCCGAACCGGACCCGCATCCGCACCAGCCACCCGCCGCCTCGCGGCGAGCACAGGAGAGACACCGATGTACGAGATGTACCCCGAGTGGGGCCCCGCCCAGCACCAGCCCGAGAACCCGCAGAGCGCCGAGGCGGTTCAGGCCGCGCTTGACCTGCGAGACAACGGCGGCCAGCGCCCCGACGACAACTAGCCTTCGCCCCATGACCGACTCCTCATCGATCGCCCCTGCCGGGCCCGCCTCCGAGCTGCGTCTCGCGGTGATCCCCGGTGACGGCATCGGCCAGGAGGTCACTGCCGAGGCGCTCAAGGTCCTCGACGCGGTCGCGCCGGCGAAGATCGAGCAGACGCGCTACGACCTCGGGGCCGAGCGTTACCTGGCCACCGGCGAGGTGCTCCCCGACTCGGTGCTGGAGGAGATCCGCGGGCACGACGCGATCCTGCTGGGTGCGGTCGGAGGCAAGCCCGGCGACCCGAACCTCCCGCCCGGCATCCTCGAGCGCGGACTACTGCTGCGGCTGCGCTTCGAGCTCGACCACTACGTCAACCTGCGGCCGTCACGGATCTTCCCGGGCGTGCCCTCGCCGCTGGCCGAGCCGGGCGACGTCGACTTCGTGGTCGTTCGCGAGGGCACCGAGGGCCCCTACACCGGCAACGGCGGTGCGCTGCGCGTCGGGACGCCGGCCGAGGTCGCCACCGAGGTCTCGGTCAACACGGCGTACGGCGTCGAGCGGGTGGTCCGTGACGCGTTCGCCCGGGCGATGCGCCGCCGCAAGAAGCTCACCCTGGTCCACAAGACCAACGTGCTGGTGCACGCCGGAGCCGTGTGGAGCCGGATCGTGGGGGAGGTGGCCCAGGAGTTCCCCGAGGTCGCCGTCGACTACCTCCACATCGACGCGGCGACCATCTTCATGACCACCGACCCGGCGCGCTTCGACGTGATCGTCACCGACAACCTCTTCGGCGACATCATCACCGACCTGGCCGCCGCCATCACCGGCGGTATCGGGTTGGCCGCGTCGGGCAACATCAACCCTGACCGCACCGCCCCGTCCATGTTCGAGCCGGTGCACGGGTCGGCCCCCGACATCGCCGGCCAGCAGAAGGCCGACCCGACGGCGGCCATCCTGTCGGTGGCTCTGATGCTCGATCACCTCGGACACGCCGGCGCTGCGGCCGCGGTCGAGACGGCGGTGCTCGAGGACCTCCACGCGCGAGTGGCCGGCGGGTCCCGGACCACCCCCGAGGTCGGCGACGCGATCGCCGACCGGCTGTCCGGCTGACCCGGCCCCGCCACCGGATCGTCCCCCTCGCCGAGCGCTCCTCGCAGCGCTCCGGCGGCCCTCGCGCACCCACACGGAAGGTGGGCTACCGTGCCCTCTATGGAGATCTCGACCACGCTCTGCGGCCACCCGCTCGCCGACGACCGGCTGGCCGAGGTGCTCGCGAACCCCGGCTTCGGCACCCACTTCAGCGACCACATGTTCACCACCGAGTGGACGCCGGGGCGTGGGTGGCACGACGCCCGGATCACGCCGTACGGCCCGATCTCCTTGGACCCCGCGACCGCAGTCCTGCACTACGCGCAGGAGGTCTTCGAGGGCATGAAGGCCTACCGCCACAAGGACGGCTCGATCTGGAGCTTCCGCCCCGAGGCCAACGCCCACCGGATGGTGGGCTCCTCCCACCGGCTCGCGCTCCCCGTGATGGAGCCCGGCGACTTCGTGCAGGCCGTCGACGCGCTTGTCACCGTCGACCAGCGCTGGGTGCCCGACGCGGCGGGGGAGAAGAGCCTCTACATCCGCCCCTTCATGTTCGCCTCCGAGGCGTTCCTCGGGGTGCGTCCGGCCAAGCACGTGACGTTCATGGTCATCCTCAGCCCGGCCGGCGCCTACTTCGCCAAAGGCGTCAAGCCGGTGAATCTGTGGCTGTCGACGGAGTACACCCGGGCCGGCCGCGGCGGCATGGGCGCGGCCAAGACCGGCGGCAACTACGCCTCCAGCCTGGTCGCCCAGCAGGAGGCCTCGGCCCAGGGCTGCGACCAGGTCGTCTTCCTCGACGCCCAGGAGGGGACGTACGTCGAGGAGCTCGGCGGCATGAACATGTACTTCGTGCACCGCGACGGGCGCATCGTCACCCCCGCCACCGGCACCATCCTCGAGGGCATCACCCGCAGCTCGATCATGGACCTCGCCGGCAAGATGGGACTCAGCGTCGAGGAGCAGCACTTCTCCGTCGACGAGTGGCGCGACGGCGTGGCGTCGGGCGAGATCACCGAGGTGTTCGCGTGCGGCACCGCTGCGGTCGTGACCCCGGTCGGCTCACTGAAGTGGGACGGCGGCGCGACGCCCGAGGTGACCGAGGCTGGCGAGGTCACCATGGCACTGCGGCAGGCGCTGGTCGACATCCAGTACGGCCGCACCGACGACACCTTCGGGTGGATGCACCAGGTCTGCTGAGCTGGCCTGCTGCTCCGGGAGCACTGGCCCATGGCCGGCAGCTTGGCCCGAAGGCCGCATGGCTGATGGGTCACGGGGCAAGCGTCGCCGGGGGCGACGACGCCGAACCGGTCGGCGACCGTCTGGGTACGGTGGCGGTGTTGCCATCGACGATCACGGCTGGTGTTCCCTCTCCCCAGAAACCGGCGGGCCCGTGCCTGTCGGCCTAGCCGCGCGGGACCAGTCGCAGCATCGGTAGCGACCGACCCAGCTCGCGGTAACCCTCGTCGTCAGAGGGGGCGGCGAAGCCCATGTAGTGCGCCAGCGTGCGCCCTGCCCGGGGGTGACGCCGGGCGTAGCGCAGCATCGTGGCCCCGGCCTCGTCGCGGGTCAGCTGCTCGGCGTGGACGGCGGAGCGCCGCCAGCCCAGCTCCACGCTGGCGTCGGGGGTCGCGAGCAGGTTGCGGTACCACTGCGTGCGCGGGCCGAAGCCGGCGGCCACGACCACCGCGCCGGTGGTCGGTTCGCGCTCGACCACCTCGACCACGACCTGCCGAGCCAGGCCCGAGGTGCGGCCGGTGTGGTGAACGAGCACGAAGCGGCCCCCCAGCAGCCCGCCGAGGCGGGCGCGATAGAGCCAGATCGGCAGCCGGAACAGCGTGCGTCGCCATCCGGTCGGTCGGGGTCGCCACTGCGGGTCGGTCACGACCCGAGTCTCTCAGCGCCCGTCGCGGAGGCCCAGACCCCCGGGTGGAAGCCTGGGTTCGGGTGCCACGCAGGTACCCTGCTGGGGTGTCGAGTACGCCGCGCCAGGAGGCGCCGCCGCAGCTGACCGTCGGGGGATACACCCTCCTGACGCGGATCGGCGAGGGTGGCATGGGCGTGGTCCACCTGGCGCGCAAGCCGGGTCAGGAGCGCGTGGCGCTGAAGGTGCTGCGCCCCAACATCGTGGGCGACGACGAGGCGCGGGCGCGGATGGCGCGCGAGGTGGGGTCGCTGCGTCGGATCCGGTCGCCCCGGATCGCCGAGATCGTCGACGCCGACCCGTGGGGGCCGGTGCCGTTCGTGGCGACACGCTACGTGCCGGGGTTGTCGCTCCACGACCACGTCGCCGAGGAGGGCCCGGTCCAGGGCGCCGACCTCCGTCACCTGGCCACCTGCCTCGCCGAGGCGGTGGCCGCGGTCCACGCCTGCGGCGTGCTCCACCGTGACATCAAGCCCTCCAACGTGCTGATGGAGGGTCGCAGCCCGGTCCTGATCGACTTCGGTCTGGCGCGTGTGGCCGACGACCCGCGACTGACCCTCACCGGGTGGCTGCTCGGCACGCCGGGCTATCTCGCCCCCGAGATCCTCCACGGCGACGACGCCACACCTGCCTCCGACCTGCACGCGTGGGCGGCGACCGTGGCCTTCGCTGCCTCCGGTGAGTCGCCGTTCGGCCGCGGTCCCGCGATGGCGGTGATGGACCGCGTCCGCCGCGGCGAGCACCGCCTCGCGGGCCTGGACGCCCCGCTGCACTCCCTGGTCGAGGCGGCGCTGCGGCCCGACCCTGCCGAGCGTCCGACGGTGGCCGCCCTGATCGAGGCGCTCCGTGCGCCCGAGCCCACCCGGCCCCGGCCGGTGGCCGCGGGCTCCGGCATGCCGATGACCCAGCCGCTCGCGGCCGCCGCTCTGGCCCCGGCGCACCGCGTCACCGCACCGGTGACCCCGCCGCGGACGCTGGCGGAGCCGCAGCTGCCGGTGGTGGCCGCGCCCCCGGTGGCGGCGCCACCCGCCGCCCTCACGCCCGCCGCCCTCACGCCCGCCGCCCTCACACCCGCCGCCCTCACACCCGCCGCCCTCACGCCCGCCCCGGCACCTGTCTCGGCTCGCCCGGCGCCGGCGCCCGCGTCGGTGCCGCCGGCAGGAGGCTGGGCGGTCCCGGCGCTGGAGACACCCGCCCGCGACGCATGGCCCACCCGCGCCAGGCGAGGCGTCCTGATGACCCTGCTCGTGCTCGCGGGCGCCGCGGCCGTGGCGGCGTACCCCTATCTCGCGACGCTGAGCCTGGTCACCGGAGGCTGGTTGCTGCGCAGCGGCTCGCTGGCCGGCAGCGCCGCGGGCACCCGAAGGCGCTTCCGCGGCTCCCGCTGGTACGACGGCCCGCAGCTGCTGCTGTCGACACCGTGGCACCTGCTCCGCTCCATCCCCGGCACCGCCATGCTCGTCCTGTGGGCCGGTGGGCTGGCCACGGCGGGAGCGCTGATCGGCTATGCCGCGGTGGCGCCCCTCGAGGTCACCCTCGCGGTCGCCGGCGCCGCGCTCACCGGGGCGCTGCTGCTCGGCCCCGGGGGCTCGCGGGTGCGCGGACCCGTCGACCGCGTCCTGCGGCCGGTGGCGGCCCGCCCGGTGGCCTGGTTCGTCGCCACCCTGCTGATGGGGGCGCTCGCCGCCGGGCTCGGCGCACTCGCGACCGACCGCGGGGTCGACTGGTCGCCCGCCGAGAAGGGTCCGCTGGCGAGTCTCTGAGAGCCTGCCGGCGCCTGGCCGAGCGGGGGCTCACCTCTGCTCGGGCCCTGGGCTCCGTGTCCGTCCGGACGCCGCCCTGAGGACCGTGGCCACGAGCTGCCATCGACGCGAGACCGCCCGTCGCGGACCGTCCGGCAGCACCGTCACCCACCCGCGAAGCACCCGTCGAGAGCCCCGGCGCTCCCTGGTCTCCCACCAGACCTCCACCAGGATCCGAGTGCTTGCCGTCGCCGGTGTCTCCTCACGAGCGCCCATCCGCGCAGTGTGGGCGCATGCGCTCACCCAGAGGTCACCGTCGGCGCGGCCGCGCGGCCAGGCCCGACCACAGCATGTTGATGGAGTGCTCGACGTGGCTGGTGATGGATCGGAGCTGGTCCCGGGTCCGCTCGAGCTCGACGAGGGCGTCACGCACCGCCTTGTTCGTGGCCGGCTCGGAGGCACGATCCGTCGCGGAAGGCCGTCCCGTGGCCGCATCTCGGGTCTCGGGCAGTGGCTCGACGCCGAGCTCGGACCGGAGCAGAGATCGGACACTCTCGTAGTGCTGGGCGGCCATCTCGGGGATGCCGGCCCGGTGGTACTGACGCATCAGCAACCGCTGCAGGTCCTCGCGCAGCGGCTCTGTCGCCGCCGCACTCTCGACGTAGTGCAGCGCCGCGCCGACATCTCCCGAGCGCTCGTGCCACTGCGCCATCCGTAGCAGGGCCGAGACGTGGATCTCGGCGAGACGTCCGCGTTCGGCGAGCGCCCACTCGTCGTACACGCCCTCCATGAACTCGCCCTCATAGAGGGCGAGGCCACGCTCCACGCCCCGTGCGTCGTCCCCGGTCCAGGCCGACACGAGGAGCGGGACGCAGCAGGCCCGGTCGAACTCGACGATGTCGACCTCGAGGTCGCAGGCCGGGGCGATCGCCAGGCCGTTCGCCGTCGAGACGACGACGGTGTCCCGGGCGATGCCAGCGCTCTCCAGGGCGCCGCGAAGACGCCACACTGCCGTGTTGAGTCGATGCCTTGCCGTGCTCTCGGGTCTCGCGCCGCCGAGTGCGGCGACGAGCTGTTCCCTGGTGGCGCGGCGTCCCGGCCGGGTCAGGACGAAGGCCAGCAGCCGCAGTCCTGCCGGCGTGACCGGGACGTCGTGCCCCTCGTGGGCGAGTCGGGGCTCGCCGAGCAGTCGTGCCTGCATGAGGACGTTGTTCATCCGAGATGCCTTCCCGCCAGGGGCGTCGGGGTGCGCACCCTCATGGTTCACCCAACCGGGCCACCGGGCATAGCCCCGAGGGGCCATTGCCTGCCCCAGGTGACCGTCGCGTGAGTGTGCCGGACGGTGGTGAGAGCGATCGGTGATCGCCTGCGACTAGGAACGGCAGGGTCCGGTCAACCCAGCCAGCCCACCCGCGGGAGTCGCGATGTCACTCACTCCGGTACAGACCAGCTACCCCGGCGTGTACGTCGCGGAGGTGCCGTCGGGCGTGCGCACCATCACCGGTGTCGCGACCTCGATCACCGCGTTCGTCGGTCGCGCCCTGAAGGGTCCGGTCGAGGAGCCGACGTCGATCACCACCTACGGCGACTTCGAGCGCATCTTCGGTGGTTTGTGGTCCGAGAGCCACCTCGGCTACTCGGTCCGCGACTTCTACCGGTTGGGTGGAGGGGCGGCCATCATCGTCCGTGTCCACAAGTCGAAGGCGAACGACACCGCCAAGATCAGCCTGGGCACCGGCACCAGCCAGCTCAAGCTGATCGCTGCCTCGCCCGGCACCTGGGCGGCCAAGCTGCACGCCCAGGTGGACTACAAGACCGACGACGCCGATGCCGCCAGCCCCGACCCCAAGAAGTTCAACCTGGTCGTCACCGACGTCGCCACCACGTTCTCCGAGACCTTCCGCAACGTCTCGGTGGCCCCTGACAGTGAGCGTCGGGTCGACCTGGTGCTCCAGGGGTCGAGCCTGGTCCGCGTGGATGGAGCGCTCCAGCCCAACCGCCCACCGGACACCGCGGCGGGGGCGGACGCCACCGGCGGGACCAACGACGGTGATCCGATCACCCAGGACGAGATCAGTACCGCGACCGGGATGCAGGGCAACAAGAAGGGCATGTATGCGCTGGAGAAGGCAGACCTCTTCAACCTCCTGGTGATCCCGCCCTATCAGGGCACCGGGGACCTCGGCACGCGCGACGTCGACAACGACGTGGTCACCAACGGCCTGGCCTACGCCAAGTCACGTCGTGCGGTGATGGTGCTCGACCCGCCGCCCGGCTGGGCGGACACCGGCGACGCGATGGCAGGGGTGGCCGCCACGCCGTTCACGCCGCACGACTACGGGGCCCTCTACTTCCCGAGGATCAATCAGTCAGACCCGCTGCGGAAGGGGCAGGTCATGACCTTCGCGCCGTCAGGTGCGGTCGCCGGTGTGATCGCGGCGACGGACGCCAAACGCGGGGTCTGGAAGTCGCCGGCGGGTCTCGACACCTCGCTGGCCGGCGTCGCCTCCTTGTCGGTGTCGCTGACCGACCTGGAGATCGGCGAGCTCAACCCCTTGGGCATCAACTGCCTGCGCTCGGCGCCCGGATCCGGGCATGTGGTGTGGGGCGCGCGCACGCGGGAAGGGGCGGACCAGCGGGCCTCGGACTGGAAGTACCTCGCTGTCCGACGGACCGCGCTGTTTCTGGAGGAGAGCCTGTTCCGAGGCCTGCAATGGGCGGTCTTCGAGCCGAACGACGAGCCGCTGTGGGCCCAGGTCCGGCTCAACGTCGGGGCGTTCATGAACAACCTGTTCCGCCAGGGCGCCTTCCAGGGCTCCGCACCGAAGGACGCCTACTTCGTCAAGTGCGACGCCGAGACCACCACCCAGAACGACATCAACCTCGGCGTGGTCAACATCCAGGTCGGCTTCGCGCCGCTCAAGCCGGCCGAGTTCGTGGTCCTGCGGCTGCAGCAGATGGCCGGCCAGGTCGCGACCTGATCCGGTGCTGCCGCCCGCCCAGCACGACATCCACGCCGCACCGGAGGAACTCAACGATCATGGCCACGTTCACCGTCAACGCCACCCGCTTCGACCCCTACAAGAACTTCAAGTTCCGCGTGAAGTGGGACGGTCGCTATGTCGCGGGCATCAGCAAGGTCAGCGCACTCAAGCGCACCACCGAGGTCGTCGAGCACCGCGACGGCGCGGACCCGTCGACCTCGCGCAAGTCGCCGGGACGCTCGAAGTACGAGGCGATCACCCTGACCCGCGGTGTCACCCACGACGTCGAGTTCGAGCAGTGGGCCAACAAGGTCTGGAACCTCGGCAGCGGGCTCGGCTCGGAGGTCTCGCTCAAGGACTTCCGCAAGGACCTGATCCTCGAGCTCTACAACGAGGCCGGCCAGCTGGTCATCGCCTACAAGGTCTTCCGCGCCTGGGTCTCGGAGTACCAGTCGCTGCCCGAGCTGGACGCCAACGCCAACGCCGTGGCGATCCAGACCCTGAAGCTGGAGCACGAGGGCTGGGAGCGCGACTACGACGTCGCCGAGCCGGCCGAGCCCAGCTTCCTCGAGCCCGCCTGAGACCCGGACCACGTCCGGCCATGGCCCTCGACCTGCTCTCCGTCCTCGACGCTGGGGAGACTCTGTCGCGTCCCGAGCGGGCGCTGCTGCTGGCCGCCCAGGCGCCGGGTGTCCCCGGCCCGCCCGCCGAGGACGAGCCGGTGGGCGCCACGACGGCGCGGCTGCTGGCCCTGCACGCCACCCTGGCCGGTCCGGCCCTGGAGGGCACGGTGGCGTGCTCGGCCTGCGGCGCCACGGTGGAGTTCTCAGCCGTGGGCGACGACCTGCTGGCGGGTGGGGTGTCGCCGGGGTCGGCCGGTGCGCCAGACCCGGTGGAGGGCGTGCGCTGGCGTCCCGTCTCGTACGCCGACCTGGTGGCGGCCGCACGCGCCGAGGACGAGACGGCCGGGGTCGGCGTCGTGCTGAAGCGGTGCGTCGAGGGACCGGTGTCGCCGGAGGTACGGGCCCGGCTGGTCGAGCGGATGGCGGAGGCCGACCCGCTGGCCGAGATCGAGCTCGACCTCACGTGCGCGGAGTGCGGGGAGGCGGTGCGTGCCCTGCTCGACGTCCTGGACTTCACCTGGGCTCAGGTGGTGGCCCAGGCGCAGGCGCTGCTGGCCGATGTCGACACCCTGGCCCGCGCCTACTCGTGGAGCGAGTCCGAGATTCTCGCCCTTCCGCGGGCCCGGCGCCGCCGGTTCGTCGACCTGGTGACCGGGGGCGCGTGATGGCCGACTTCCTTGACCGGATGGTCGCCCGTGCACGGCTCCCCGTCGCGCGGCCCGCGCCGACGGCGCCCGCCTGGCGGGTGGAGGAGACCGAGGTCGCGGCGCCCGCCGCGTCGCTCGCCCCACCCGAGACGACCACGCCGCGTACCCCGGCCCCGGCCCCGTCGGCGGTCGCCGGTTCCACGCCGACAGCTGCTTCGCCACGCCCTGCCGCCGAGCCCGCCACCGAGCGCCGCGAGGCCGTCACCCGCGCCGAGGCGCGGCCGCTGCCGGCGCCGGTCACCGCGCGTGCCGAGCACGCCGGCCCCGCTGAGCCCCCGGCCGTCGAACCGAGGGCGGCACCGGCAGACCCACCCGCCACCGCCCGGCCCCGGGGGGCCGAGGAGGGGCGCACGACCGAGGTGCGCGAGGTCGTGACCCGGGAGACCAGGGTCGAGCCGGCCCCCGAGCCGTCGCAGCCGTCGCCTCCGCCCCGGACGGCCACGCCCGAACCGCTGCCGCCGGCCGAGGTCGTCGTCGCCGAGGCCAGGGTCGCCACGCCGATGTCTCTGGCGCGACCGCAGCCGGCCCCCGAGCCCGGCGGGGCCACGCCCGCTGAACCCGCACCGCCGGTGGTCCACCTCCACATCGGCCGGGTCGACGTCCGGGCCGACCCGGAGCCCGCGGCCACGATGCCGGCTGCGCCCGTCGGTGCCGCCGTGCCCACGCCCGTGCTGTCGCTCAGCGACTACCTGCACGGCCAGACGGGGGTGCGGGCATGAGTGCGGGGACCGGTGGACGGGACGTGCACATCACCATCGACCGGGTCGTGCTCCGCGGCCTCTCCCGCGCCGAGGGCCGCGAGGTGATCGCTGCCCTGCGCACCGGTCTCGAGGCGGCCTACGGCGCCGGCGGCACCCAGCCGACCGGGCCGACCGGGCCGACGCCGGCCTCGGGGCGGGCCGCCGGGCTGGGCCGCGAGGCCGCCCGACGGATCGCGGCTGAGGGGCGACCCTGATGTTCGCGCGGATCGTCAAGGGCGGCCTGGTCACCATGGACCCCTCGACGGGGGTCGTGCAGCGGGTCATCGCGCTTCAGTACAACCCCGAGACGTTGACCCGGACCCTCGCCGTCCAGGCCGCGGGGGCCGACCCGGCCCAGGCGCTGCGGCTCAAGGGCGTGGCCGTCGAGACGTTGCGGCTCGAGGCCGCGATCGACGCCACCGACCAGCTCGCCGAGCCCGACGCCCACCCGGCCCAGGTACAGGTCGGGATCCACCCCGACATCGCCGCCCTGCAGGCGCTGGTCAACCCGACCGTCGCGACCCTCACCACCAACCAGGGGATGGCCGCGACCGGCGTGCTCGAGGTGCTGCCGGCCGAGATGCCGCTGTGCCTCTTCGTGTGGTCCAAGGAGCGGGTCGTGCCGGTGCGGATCACGGAGCTGGGCGTGGCCGAGGAGGCCTTCGACACGCGGCTCAACCCGATCCGCGCCAAGATCACCCTCGCGATGCGGGTGCTCTCGGTCGACGACCTCGGCTTCGCCCACCGCGGTGGCGGCATCCATCTGGCCCACCTGGAGAACCAGGAGCGGCTCGCGCAGCGCGCCACGGCCGCAGCGATCAGCTCGCTGGGACTGGCGGTGATCTGATGCATGACCCGATCCAGGCGATGCTCGCGGCCGGTGTGGTGCCGACCGACTCGTTGCCCGGCACCAGCCGCTACCGCGACGTCGGCACGGCGACGTACGGCAGGGAGCCCGACGCGATCGCCTACTACCGCCGCCGGCTCGTGCCGCCCCCGAGCGGCACCGGCTGCTGCACTTCGTGCAGGTGCGCGAGGGCGACCGGCGTGACCTGCTGGCCCACGCCCAGCTCGGCGACGCGGCGCTGTGGTGGCGGATGGCCGACGCCCAGGGGGTCCTCGACCCTGCCGAGCTCGACCGGCCCGCGGGCCGGTGGCTGCGGGTCACCCTGCCCGCTGACCCGCGGCCCCAGTCCGACGCGATGGAGGAGGAGGGCGGCGATGCGTGACCTGCCCCCCGGCCCGGTCCGGTTGCAGCTGATGATCGGCCCCGGCGTGCCGGTACCGGTGTCGGCCGACGTGCTCGACGCGCTGACCGAGATCAAGGTCGAGACCGCTGCGGGCGACACTCAGAGCGGGTTCGAGCTGACCTTCTCGATCCCGCGCGAGTCGCCGATCCAGCTGCTCTTCCCGGTGGACGTGCCGATCCTGCGCTGCGTCATCGCGGTGACCCTACGCGGCACCACCCACGTCCTGATGGACGGACTGGTCACCCACCACGACCTGACCACCAACGGCCCGACCGGGACCCTGCACGTCAAGGGCAAGGACCTCAGCGCCGCGATGGACGTGATCCCGGTCGACGGGCTGCCCTACCCGGCGATGTCGCCGGCGATGCGGGTGCTGCTCTCGCTCGCGCCGTACGCCGCCCTGGGCTGCGTCCCGCTGGTCATCCCCACGCTGATGGAGGACATCCCGATCCCGACCGACCGGATCCCGGCGCACCAGGGCACGCACTACAAGTACCTCAAGCTGCTGGCCAGCGAGGCGGGCTACGTCTTCTACATCGACCCCGGCCCGGTGCCCGGGGTGAGCAAGGCCTACTGGGGTCCTGAGATCCGGCTCGGCCAGCCGCAGCCCGCGCTCACCACCGGCTTCGGCAACCACCTGGACAACGTGACCACGCTGTCGTTCACCTACGACAAGGAGAAGAAGAAGATGCCCCTGGTCTCCATCCAGGAGCAGACCTCCCACGTGCCCCTGGTGCTGCCGATCCCCGATGTCACGCCGCTGAACCCACCGCTCGGCCTGGTCCCGCCGCTTCCGCCCACGCTGCACCGGATGACCGAGACCGCCCAGCTCAGCCCGATCGCGGCCATCATGAAGGGGATCGGGTACGCCGCCGCTCACCAGGACTGCGTCTTCGGCACCGGCTCGCTCGACGTCGCGAAGTACGGCCACGTGCTGACGTCGCGGCGGCTGGTCGGGGTCCGCGGCGCCGGCCTCGCCTACGACGGCCTCTACTACGTCACCAAGGTCGTCCACGAGATCAAGCGCGGCTCGTTCACGTCGCAGTTCAGCCTCGCCCGGAACGGCGTGGTCTCGACCGTCCCGGCGGTGCCCGCATGACCGACCTCCAGGACGCGACGCGCACCCGCCACCTCGGCAAGCACCGGGGGGTGGTGGTCAACAACGTCGACCCGATGCAGATGGGCCGGATCCAGGTGATGGTCCCCGACGTCTCGCCGGGGCTGTCGTCGTGGGCGATGCCGTGCGTGCCGATGGGCGGGATGGGGCACGGAGTGTTCACCGCGCCGTCGATCGGCGCCGCGGTGTGGGTGGAGTTCGAACAGGGTGACCCCGACTTCCCCATCTGGGTCGGCTGCTACTGGGGCAGCGCGGCCGAGGTGCCGGTGATGGCCCACACGGTCCCGCCGGGGGTCAACGGGCTCACCATCCAGACCCAGCTCGGCAACACCCTGCAGATCTCGGACACCCCCGGGCCGACCGGCGGGATCCTGATCAAGACCACGACCGGCGCGATGATCTCGGTCAGCGACATCGGCATCACGATCAGCAACGGCAAGGGTGCCGTCATCTCGATGATGGGTCCCTCGACCGACATCAACGCCGGCGGGCTCACGGTGATCTGAGTGGTGACCTGAGATGCCCGGCCCCGTGATCACGATGACCTCGACGGTGCTGTGCGGCCACGCCGGCACCGCGACCGCCACCACGCCCGCCCCGCGCGTGATGGTCGCCGGCACCCCGGCGGTCACCATCGTGGCGCCATACGTCGTCGCGGGCTGCGCCCTGACCGGCACCGGCGCCCCGCCATGCGTGAGTGGACAGTGGCTGGTCGGCGCCGTCCGGGTCACCACCGCCGGGCAGCCGCTGGCGCTGCAGACCGGCAGCTCGATGACCACGCCGCCCGGCACGCCGATGATGCCGCTGGTCGTGCAGCCCCGGGTGATGGCGACATGAGCGGCCCGCTGACCGGACCCGTGCCGAGGTCGGCGCCGCCGCCCACCCCGCCGCGCATCCGCTTCCCCTACGGCCCCGACCGCCGCGGCCGCACCGGCACGTGCCCCGAGGGCGAGCATGTGCGCCAGCTGATCGAGCAGGTCATGCTCACCTCGCCGGGGGAGCGGGTGATGCGCCCGACCTTCGGCGGGTCGCTGATGCAGCGGGTCTTCGAGCCGGGCGGCCCCGAGCTGCTCTCGACCACCCAGTACGTCGTGCAGGCGACGCTCAGCCAGGAGCTCGGGGATCGACTGACCGTGGAGTCGCTCAGCCTGGAGTCGCGCGACGCCGCGCTGGTGGTGACCGTCGCGTGGAGCCTCCTGCGCACCGGCGAGCAGCACGTCACCGAGGTGGCCGTCCCCGGGATCGGCACATGAGCGAGCACTTCGACTGCCGCAACGCCAACCGGCTCCGGGTGCTCAAGGAGTCGGCGCTGGCGGGCACGCCCAACGCGATCGAGTACGTCGAGGTCCGCGACAGCGACGAGCTCGTGCTCGCCCTCAAGCAGCGCACGCTCTTCGTGCGCACGGTGCGCCCGCTGCCGGCGGCCGGGGACCCCGACGCGCTCGTGGCGGCCAACGTCTCCGTCACGGGCGGCGACCGGATCCCGGACGTCGAGGTGACCGGGGTGGCCCGCGCCGATGACCCGACGCCGGCCTGGTCCACGGCGGCCGAGTGGACCGCGCTGGTCGCCGACGTGGACGAGCCCGACCGCGTGCTGGTCGTGCGGACCGAGGAGCGCGGCGACTTCTCGACCTACGTCCTGGCGCTGGTCGTGGCCGGCTCGACCCTGCCACTGCCCGGGTTCGACCCCGAGCTCGACAGCGTCGCGCTGAAGTTCAAGGTCGAGTGCCCCACCGACCTCGACTGCGCGCCGATCGACGCGTGCCGCCCGGACGTGCCGGGCGACCCGCCGCGGATCGACTACCTGGCCAAGGACTACGGCGGCTTCCGGCGGATCATGCTGGAGCGGCTCTCGCAGCTGTCGCCGTCGTGGTCGGAGCGGAGCTCGGCCGACATCGGGATCACCCTGGTCGAGCTGCTGGCCTACGCCGCCGACGAGCTGTCGTGGCGCCAGGACGCCGTGGCGACTGAGGCCTACCTGCGCACGGCGCGCAGTCGGGTCTCCGTGCGCCGGCACGCGCGGCTGGTGGACTACCGGGTCCACGAGGGCTGCAGCGCCCGGGCGCTGGTCCGGGTGCGGACCTCGGCCGCCAACGGCACCCTTCCCGGCAGGACGGTGATGTTCACCGAGGTGCCCGACACCGACGAGACCGTGGGGGCGGGCAGCCCGGAGCTGGAGCGGGCGCTGCTCGCCGAGCCCGAGGTCTTCGCGACCTGCAGGCCGGCCGTGGTGCACGCCGACTGCTCCGAGATCGAGTTCTACGGCTGGGGCGCCACCGCCGCCTGCCTGCCGAAGGGCGCCACCACCGCCACCCTGGCCGGGCACCCCGACCTCGCGGTCGGCGACATCCTGGTGCTCGCCGAGACCGCGAGCCCCGTGACCGGTGAGGAGATCGACCGCGACCTCGGCCACCGGTACGCCGTGCGGATCACGGCCGTCGACCTCGACGTCGACGAAGCCGGTGGCCTGTTCGCCTCGCCGCCGACCCTGGTGCCGGTTCCGGTCACTCGGATCGCGTGGCACCCCGAGGACGCCCTGCCGAGGTCGCTGCCGCTGGTGCACGAGGAGAAGGGCGTCCCGATCGCCCAGGCCTGGGGCAACATCGTGCTGGTCGACCACGGCCGCCCGGTGACGGGGGAGCAGATCGACCCTGCCGACCCCCGGCCGGCGCTGGCTCCGCTCGCCCACGTCGTACCCCCTCCGCCGACCACGACGTCGGCCACCGCGACCCTCTCGGGCCACGACCCGCGCACCGCCCTGCCCGCGATCGACCTGTCCGGCACCTTCCTCGCCGTCACCTCGCCGTGGACGGCGGTTCCCGACCTCTTCCAGAGCTTCCCGATCGACCGGGACTTCGTGGTCGAGTGCGAGCACGACCTCACCGCGCGGATCCGCTTCGGCGACGGCCGCCACGGGATGGTGCCCGAGGACGGCACGACGTTCGTCGCCGACTACCGGGTCGGTGGTGGCATCGCCGGCAACGTCGGCGCGGAGTCGATCAAGCACGTGGTGACCAGCAACCCCGCGATCCTCGGGGTGGTCAACCCGCTGGCCGCGGCCGGCGGCCTCGACCCCGAGACCGCCGAGGAGGTACGCCGCGACGCACCCGAGGCGTTCCTGGTGCAGCAGCGCGCCGTGACGCCGGCGGACTACTCCGAGATGGCGCGGCGGATGGGCGGGGTGCAGTCGACTGCCACGACGTTCCGGTGGACCGGGTCGTGGCACACGGTCTTCGTCACCGCCGACCGTGAGGGCGGTGCCGCCGTCGACGAGGCATTCGAGGACGACCTGCGGGCCTGGCTGGAGAGGTACCGGATGGCCGGCTACGACCTCGAGGTCGACGTGCCGGTCTTCGTGCCGCTCGAGATCGACCTGCTGGTGTGCGTGGCCGAGCAGACCCTGCGCTCCGACATCGCCGCGTTGGCCCGCGACGCGCTGAGCACCCGGGTCGACCCCGACGGGAGCCTCGGGCTGTTCCACCCCGACCGGCACACCTTCGGCACGCCGGTCTACCTCTCCTCGATCCACTCCGCGCTGCACGCCATCGAGGGCGTCGAGTCGGTCGTCGTGTCGACCTTCCAGCGGCTCGGCCAGCCGGCCACCTCGGGGCTCGCCGACGGCGTGCTCGCCATGCAGCGCCGCGAGATCGCCCGGCTCGAGAACGACCCCAACTTCCCCGAGCGCGGCCAACTGACGATCCGGCTGGGAGGTGGGCGATGAGCACGGCGAGCGAGTCCTGCGGCTGCTGCCCGCCGGGGGTGGTCACGACCCCGACCGACGTCCACAACCGACCGGGGCTGCCCGAGATCGCCTACCGCAGCGGCACCTGGCACGAGTTCCGCGAGTCCATGCTGCTCGCGCTGTCCGTGCCACCGCCGGGCACCACCGAGGACCGGCCGCTCGACGCGCTGCGCACCCGTGACGCCGACGACCCGACGATCGCGCTGCTCGACGCCTGGGCGGTCGTGTGCGACGTGCTGACCTTCTACACCGAGCGGCTGGCGCAGGAGTCCTTCCTCCCGACCGCGGTGGAACGCACGTCGCTGCAGGAGCTGGGGGCGCTGATCGGCTACCAGCCCGATCCGGGCGTGGCCGCCGAGACCCACGTGGCCTTCACCCTCGATCGGCCGCCGCAGGTGCCGGTGCCCAGCACCGACCCTGGCCTCGCGCCGCCGACCACCCCGGCGGAGGTCGTCGTCCCGGTCGGCCTGCGAGTGCAGAGCATCCCCGGTCCCGGTGAGACGCCGCAGACCTTCGAGACCGTCGAGGCAGTGCCTGCCCGGCCGGAGTGGAGCTCGATGCCGGTGGCGCTGACCCAGGACCACCCGCCGCGTCGCGGCCACACCACCGCGTGGCTGAAGGGCACCGGCCTCAACCTGGCGGCCGGGGCGGCACTGCTGATCAGCGGCCGGACGGCGGCCACGACCGACTTCGTCAACGACCACTGGGACCTGCGGCTGCTCACCAAGGTCACCGAGGACCGCGGCCTCGACGCCACTGAGGTGCGGTTCGAGTGGCCGCTCGGCTCCTTCGACCCTGTCAACGACCCGGCCGGCGACCCCGCGGCGTACCTCCTGCGCAAGCGGCTGGACGTCTTCGGCCACAACGCGCCGGTCTGGCCGGCGCTCGACGTCAACTACCGCAGCGGCTACGCCAAGACGAAGTCGAGCAACACGGCCACGCAGGAGACGATCACCAAGGCCGCGGAGTGGAACGGCTTCCACGCCGCGGTCACTTCCGGAAGCGACCTGGTCGTCGACCTCGACGGGCCGCACGCCGACGTGGTCACCGGCTCGTGGGTCGTGGTCTCCCAGGAAGGTGACACCTTCTATCGCGAGCTCTACGAGGTGGTCGAGCGTGCGGAGCTGTCGCGAGCGGAGTTCGGGATCAGCGGCACCGTCACCCGGCTGACGCTGCGCGGCGAGTTCCACCAGTTCGGGACCCCTCGCCAGGTCACCGTGTTCGCCGTCTCCGAGCCACTGACCCTGACCGAGCGGCCGGTCCTCTCGGCGCTGTCGGGCAACCAGGTGGTGGTCGACGCCGACGCCACGGCGATGGAGCCGGGCCGCACGCTCTGCGTCTCCCACCCGGCCGCCGAGGGTGAGGCCCAGACCGTCGTCGTGCAGTCGGCGATGTCGGCCGGTAGGTCGCCGACCGGTGCCCCGCGCACGCTGATCACCTTCGAGGCCGACCTCGACCACGACGTCGAGCGGGCCGGCACCGTCGTGCTCGGCAACCTGGTCAGGGCCTCCCATGGCGAGACCGTGCACGAGGTGCTCGGCAACGGCGACGCCCGGCGCCGCTTCCAGCGGTTCGCGCTGACCCAGGGCCCGCTCACCTTCGTGCAGGCCCCCACCGCCGACGGCTCGGCGTCCACGCTGTCGGTCTCGGTCGACGACGTTGCCTGGCCCGAGGTGCCCAGCCACTTCGGCGCGGCGCCGGGCGACCGGACCTTCACCCACCGCCGTTCCGCCGACCCCAACCCGGCGACCGGCCAGCCGTTCGACCTGGCCGTCTTCGGCGACGGCGTGCACGCCGCACGGCTCAGCACAGGCTCCCACAACGTGCGCGCGACCTACCGCAAGGGCCTGGGCGCGAGGGGCAACCTCGCGGCCAACCGGCTCGCCCAGCCGCTCGACCGGCCGCTGGGCATCAAGGCGGCGACCAACCCGCTGCCGGCCACGGGCGGCGCCGACCCCGAGCCGGAGGGCCGGGCCCGCGCCAGCATGCCGGTCTCGGTGCGGACCCTCGGGCGTGCGGTGTCGCTGGGCGACTACGCCGACTTCAGCCTGGCCTTCTCGGGCATCTCGCGGGCCGACGCGCGGGTCCTGCCGCTGCGCTCCGGCCGCACCGTCGTGGTCAGCGTCTGCGGGCCGGACGCCGGGCCCGCCGCGACCTCGACGATCGCCCACCTGCGCGACGCCCTGCTCGACCTCGGCGACCCCCTGGTGGCCGTCGACGTCGTGCCCGCGGAGATCGCCCGGGTCCGGCTCGGCCTGCGCGTCGGTGTCGACCCGGCCCGCGAGAGCGACATCGTGCTCGACGCCGTGCGCGACGCCCTGCACGCGGCGTTCGACCCGGCGGTCCGTGAGCTGGGCCGGCCGGTCGTGGCCTCCGCGGTGGTCGCCACGGTCGGGCAGGTGCCCGGCGTCGTCGCCGTCGACCTTGACCGGATGTACCGCGTGGGTGCCGGCGGCTCTCTGCTCAACGAGCGGCTCTTGGCGGCGGGCGCCGGGGTCGCGCCCGACGGCACGGCGATCGGCACTGAGCTGCTCTGCCTCTCGACCGACCCCTTCGACTCCCTGGGGGTGATGACGTGACCACGCTGCCCCACGAGGAGACGACCCGGCGCCTCTACGGCCTCCTGCCGCAGGTGGTCCGCCTGCGGGACATCGAGGCATGGGTCGAGAGCACCGGGAAGCCCTACACCGACGACAGCGTCACGGCGCTGACCGAGCTCCTGGGCATCCTGGCCGGTCAGCTCGACGTGGTCGGTGGCGAGCTCGACCAGTTCTACGCGGACCAGTTCATCGAGACCTGCGCCGACTGGGTGGTGCCCTACATCGGAGACCTGATCGGCTACCGGATGGTGCACGGGCGCGCGCCCGGCGCCCCCTCCCCGCGGGCCGAGGTCGCCCACACCATCTCCTACCGGCGCCGCAAGGGCACCGCCGCGATGCTCGAGCAGCTCGCGCGGGACGTCACGGGGTGGCCCGCCCGCGCGGTGGAGTTCTTCGAGCGGCTCGCCACCACGCAGTACCTCAACCACCTGCGTCCCCACGCCGTCGCCACCGCCGACATGCGGCACCGCGAGGCGCTGGGTCAGGTCACCTCGCTGGCGGGTGCGTTCGACGACCTCGCCCACACCGCCGACGTACGCCGCATCGACGCCGCGGCCTCACACGGCCGCGGCCGTCACAACATCCCCAACCTCGGCATCTTCCTGTTCCGCACGATGCCGATGCCGCTGGTGCGAAGCCGGCTGGCGCGGCACCAGGGCGGTGACGACCAGCGGTTCCGCTTCGACCCACTCGGTGCCGACACTCCGCTGTTCTCCAAGAACGACCCTGAGGACGAGATCACCCACCTGGCTACGCCGCTCAACGTGCCGCTGCCGCTGACCGTGCGCTGGTTCGACGACCACGTCGCGGAGTACTACGCGCAGGAGCGCGGGCTGCTGGTCGAGATCGAGTCCGGCGGCGTCGTGACGGCGGTCCCGCTCGCCGACGTGCGGCCCTCCGACCTGCGCGACGTCGCGGGCGGGTGGGCCAACATGCCGCCCGCAGGGAAGGTCGCGATCGACCCCGAGCGCGGCCGGGTCGCGTTCGGAACCCCGCTCGCGGCCGGCGACGTGCCGCTGGGCACCTTCTACCTCGGCATGGCCGTGCCGGTCGGCGCCCGCACCATCGAGCGGGGCGGCCTCGACCAGCGGCTCGAAGCCATGGAGCTGCCTGCCCTGCCGACGACGCCGGTCGTGGCCGCCCAGGCGGGTGGGGACCTGCAGCCGCACCTGGACGCGGTCGCCGCCGGAGGCGTGCTCCGGCTGCGCGACTCGGCCCGCTGGGTGCCCGGCGGCCCGGGTACGCCGAGGCTGCACGTCGACCCGGTGGCCGCCGGCCAGCCCGCCCACGTCGCCGCCGTGGTCAGCGAGACCAGCGCCCGGCCGCTCGTGCATGCGCCGCAGGGCTGGCGGCTGGAGCTCGCCCCCGGCTCGACCGCGATCCTCGACGGCCTGATGGTGCATGGCGGACCGGTGTTCCTCGACGAGGTCGGCGACGCCCAGCCGCGCACCGTCGTGCTGACCGACTGCACGCTGGTGCCCGGCCTGACCCGCACCACCGACGGCGCCCCGGGCACCCCCGGCGCCGCGGGGCTTGTCGTCCTCGACCCGTTCGCCACCGTCGTCCTCGACGGCTGCGTCACCGGCCCGATCGTGCTGGTCGAGGGCGCCCGGCTGGTCGTCCACGGCTCGGTGGTCGACGCCGGCGACCCCGCCGCCGTCGCGATCTGCGGGCGCGAGGACACCGGGGTGCTGCGGACGGTGGCCTCTGCCGCCGACTGGCTGGCCGGCGACGGCACGGCCGAGTCCGGCGACGTGCTCGTCACCGCCTCGACCGTCGTCGGGGGGATCCACGCCACCCGGCTCGACACCACCGACGCCGTGCTGCTGGCTGACCTGCCCACCGGCGACCCGCGGCTCGCGGCCGTGTGGGCCCAACGCCGCCAGGTGGGCTGCCTTCGGTTCTCCTGGCTGCCCGCCGACTCCCGCACCGGCCGCCGGTTCCGCTGCCAGCCCGACCGCGAAGACTCGGTCGAGCTGCAGGAGCGGACGCTCCCGACGTTCACCTCGCTGCGCTTCGGCGACCCCGCCTACGTCCAGCTCGCGGACGCCACGCCCCTCACCATCCGGCGCGGCGCCGAGGACGAGAGCGAGATGGGTGCCACCCACGACCTCTACGCGCCCCAGCGCGAGGACGACGTCACCCAGCGGCTGGAGGAGTACCTCCGGTTCGGACTGTCCGCAGGGGTCTTCCATGCGACCTGACGTGCGACCGAGACTCGACTCACAAGACAGGAGAGCGACCCATGGGCGCTGACCTCAGCAGGGTGCGGTTCGACCCGCGCCACGACTACAACCGAGTCGTCCAGCAGCAGGGCCGGGTCATGCTCGACGCCGACGGCAACGAGCAGGCCGACCTGCTGGACCGCCGCGCGCGGGCGCAGAGCGCCGACCTCGGCAGCTTCGGTCCGGCCACCGGCATCGCCGGGACGGCGGTGGTTCCGCGGACCACCCCCGACGCCTTCAAGCTCAGCTTCATCGGCTCGGCCCTGCAGCTCGGCCGGGGCCGGATGTACGTCGACGGCATCCTCGCCGAGAACCACGGCACCGGCACCGAGCAGCTCGACCCGCTTCTCGGCGAGCTACGCGGAACCAGCTCCACGCCGTACCTCGCCCAGCCCTACTGGAAGAACCCGACGGCGCTGCCCGCCAGCGGGCGCCACCTGGTCTACCTCGAGGTGCGCGAGCGCGAGTTGACCTGGGTGGAGCAGCCCGACCTCGTCGACGAGGCGATGACCGTCGACACCACCGCGCGGACCCAGGTGATCTGGCAGGTCAGGGTGCACGCGCCCCACGCGCCCGCTATGGACTGCACCACCCCCGACGCGGACATCCCCGGGTGGGGCGCGGTCATCGCGCCGACCACGTCCCGGCTCACCGTGGGCACCATGCCGGTGCCGCCCGCGACCAACCCGTGCAGCCTGCCACCCAGCGGTGACTACCGCGGTCTGGAGAACCAGACCTACCGCGTGGAGATCCACCAGGGCGGGCTCCCGGGCACGGCGACGTTCCTCTGGTCGCGCGACAACGGCTCGGTGACGGTGCCGGTGATCGCCGTGTCCTCGTCCAGCCGGCTGCGGCTGGCCTCGCTCGGCAAGGACGCCGACGCCCTCGGCCTCGCGAGTGGCCAGTGGGTCGAGATCCTCGACGACGACCACGAGCTCGACGGCCAGCCCGGCGAGCTGCGCCAGATCACCGTGCACCCGGAGGACCGGTCGGTCTCGTTCAGCCCGGCCCTGCCCGCCGGGTGGCCGACGACCGCCGACGCGGCGGCCCGTCACCTGCGGGTACGCCGCTGGGACAGCACCACCGGCGCCGTCACCGTGCCCACGGGAGGCGCCGCCGTCGAGCTCGAGCACGGCATCACCGTCAGCCTGACCGCCAGCGGCGCCGGCTTCCGGACCGGTGAGTACTGGGTGTTCGCCGCCCGTACCGCGACCACGTCGGTGGAGGAGCTGACCGCCGCACCGCCGCTCGGGCCGCACCGGCACTACGCGCGGATCGGGATCATCGAGGGCGCGACGGTCCTCAGCGAGCTGTGCCCGCCGCTGTGGCCACCGACCTGCGACTGCGACGACGAGGACTGCGCCTGCACGGTCTGCGTCAGCGTGGCCGACCACGTCAGTGGGACGTTCACGATCCAGGACGGTCTCGACATCGTCGCCAAGACCGGCGGCGCGGTCTGCCTACAGGTCGGGACCTACCCGCTCCGGTCGCGGCTCACGCTGGGCGGGGCATCCGGCGTCCGGCTGCGCGGTCAGGGGCCCGCCACGGTGCTCACCACATCGGGCGATGGCATCGCCATCACCGGCTCGACCGGCACCACCGTGCAGGACCTCTCCATCGTCTCCGCGGGCCGGGAGGGCGTCGACCCCCAGGGCGGTGGGGCCCCGGCCGCCGCGGTGCGTGTCTCCGGCTGCTTCGAGACCTCGCTGGTCGGGCTGGTTCTCACGGTCTCGGGCAAGGGTCCCGGACAGGCAGCCGGGGTGGCCCTCCATGACCTCTGCCTGACGACCCGGGTCCGAGACAGCGTGCTGGACTCACCGGTGGGCGTCCACGCCATCGCTGACCTCAAGGTGCCGCTGATGCTCGACGACCTCGAGGTGTCGGGCAACACCGTCCACTGCGACACCACCGGGGTGCTGGCCGACGAGGCGGTGCTCTTCTCGCACGGCACCTGGATCCGCGAGAACCGGATCGAGGCGGGCGCCGACGCCGGCGTCCGGCTCCACGGGGTCGTGGAGCCGTCGGGCCAGGTGCGCGTCGAGGCCAACCACGTCGGCAGCCGGTCGGACGGGATCGTGGTCGCGGCCGGCGTCGCCGTCGCCGACAACACCGTCGTCGGAGCCGAGGGCGGGGCCGACGAGACGGTCGGGATCGCGGTCACACCGCCGTCGATGCCGGGGGAGGTCACCTCCGAGGTCAGCGGCAACACGGTCAGCGGCTTCGCGACGGCCGCCGTTGTGGAGTCTGGCGGCGAGCCGGTGCGCGTGCTGACCAACCGGGCCTCGCGCTGCGGCAACGGGATCCGGGTCTCGGCGCAGGCGGCGGGCGCCGACGTCCACCTCGACGGCAACCAGGTGCACGACATCGCCGAGCGGGGCGAGGGGAGCGAGGGGGTCTTCGGCCTGATGGTCGCGGGCGCCGGGACGCTGCAGGTCTCGGGCAACACCGTCGGTCGGATCGGTGTCGGCTGGCACACCGAGTCGCCGATCGTCGGCATCGGCATCGTCGGCACCGTGGCCTGCCGGGTCTCCGGCAACGAGGTGTTCGGGATCGGGCCGGCCACCCAGGGCGCCACCAGCTACGACTACGCCGCCGTCGGCACGCTCGTGGGCACCGTCGAGGGCAACCAGTCCCTGCATGACCTGACCAGCGACGGCCAGATCGCCTTCGGCCTGAGGGTCCTGGCCGCCGGCAAGGTGTCGTTCAGCAGCAAGACCGCCGGCATCGGCGCGGCGGGTGGTGCTGCCGGTGCGGCCGGTGGCGGATCGGCGGTCTTCGCCACGGAGGACGTCGTGCTGGTGCAGACCATCGACGACCGCGAGCCGTCGATGACGGTGGGCGAGAACACCTTCATGGGCGGGTTCCGGGGCGCCGCTGTCGAGGCCGCCGTCCGCGGCACCCTCCTGTTCGACCACAACCACTGCACGGCTCCGCGCGGCACCAGGGGCGCCGTCCGTGTGCAGGCCGGCACAGCTGCGGTCAGCGGCAACCGGGTGCAGGGCGGCGAGCCCTCGATGCTCCTCGACGTACCCAACGACCGGCTGACGGTGCTCGGCAACCTCGTCAGCGACGGACTCGTGGCGACCGGCGGGCTCGACCCCCGCTGGGCTCCCCTCAACCTGGACGGAGTCTCCTGATGCCCATCCTCATCACCGGCACGCGGCTGACGTTGGCCAAGCTGGCCGACGAGCTGCTCACCAGCCGTGCCACCGACACCCAGCGCGCAGCCGCCGCGAAGGCCCTGCGCGACGCCAACCCCGCCCTGTCCGGCCAGGTCGCCTCCGGTACGCCCGTCGTGCTGCCCGAGCTGCCGCACCTGCGGGCCAAGATCGACCACGTCGGCATCCTGGCCGGCGCGGAACGCCTGGGCGAGGTCGATGCGGTCCTCGGCCCGCTGCCCGACGCCCTGGCCGGGCGGGCGGCCGCGGTCAAGGCGCGTGCCACGGCCCTGAAGAAGGAGCTCGCCGCCGCGCCCGGGCTGGTCCCCGACGCCACCGTGCGCCGCTACCTGACCAAGAACCGGCTGGCAGCGGCGCAGGCCCGCGGCACGGCGGAGGCCAAGGGGGCCTCCGACCTCGCCAAGGCCATGGCCCAGGCAGCACCCCGATGGGCCGAGCAGGTGGCCGAGCTCAGGGCGCTGCTGCTGCGGACGCGCTGAGGGGGGACCCGATGAGCAACCACCTGGCCGTCCCCACGGTGACCGCCGCCCTGGTCACCCTGGTCCAGGCCGCGGTGGACACGGTCGGCCTCACTCCCGGGCCGGTGGTGAGCGCCGGCACGCTGGAGGACAGCGGCACCCATGGACGGGTCAGCGTCCACCTCTACCGCGTGAGCCGGCACGAGTCGCTGAGCAACGAGATGCTCCCGGTGCGGACGTCGCACGGCGCGATGCGGGCCCGACCGACGGTCTGCATGGACCTGCACTACCTGGTCTGCTTCCGCGGCGACAGCGAACTCGACGCCCAGTCGATGATGGCCGCCGCGGCGGTGGCGATCGAGGCCGACTCGGGGGTCGGCCCCGAGCTGATGACGCTGACCGAGGCCGACCACCCCGAGGTCGTCGGCAACGACCTGCGCGAGGCGCCGGTGGCGGTGCGGCTGGGCGCCGAGGCCATGAGCGTCGACGAGCTCACCAAGATGTGGGCGCTGTACCCGGCCGGGTCCTTCGGGCTCACCCTCGCCGTCAGCGCCGGACCCGTGCTGGTCGAGGCCGTCGCCGTCCCGTCAGCGGGGCTCCCCGTGGCGGCGATCGGGCTCGGCGCCCGGCCGTTCTCGCCGTTGCGGCTCGACGCCGTCGGAGGTCCGCTCGGTCCGGGTTCGCCGGTGCGCGCCGCCTCGCCGATGCCGGCTCTCGAGCTCTTCGGGGCGGGCTTCGCGCCAGGGGCCGGGGTGACCACCGTGGTCGTCCTCGACGGGGCCGAGGTCGCGCCGGCGACTGTCGACGACGCCCGGATCACCGTGCCCGCCACCGGCCTGATGCCCGGCCACCACCGGGTCCAGGTCCGCACCTCCGGACCGCCGCTCGACGCGGCTCTGTCGACCACGCCGACGGTCACCACCAGCGAGACCCGGGTGGCCCTCGTCGTCCCGACCCTGGTCAGCGCCACGAAGGCCGGCACGACGGTCGACACCGTCGTCCGGCCCAGCCTGAGCTCCGCCCAGCGGGTCCGGCTGCTGCTGGACCCGGTCGCGGGCGGGCCCTCCGTCGCATCCGATCCGACCGGCCTCGGCGCCGGCGCGACGCCGAACGTCGGGTTCGAGGTGGCCGGCATCGCGGCGGGCGTCTACAGGCTCACCCTCGAGGTCGACGGCATCCGCAGCATCCCCGAGCTGGACGCCCAGGGCCACTACGTCAACGTGGAGGTGATCCTGTGAGCGCCGTGAGCGACCAGGTGCATGACGACACACAGGCGTGGCACCGCGACAACCAGCGCCACCTGGCGCTTCGGGCGGCTGCCGTCGCGGCCCGGCTCGAGGCGCTGCCCGACGAGGACGACGTGCAGGAGCCGGCCCGGGCGGCCGCGGTGCTGGCCGAGGACGTGCTGGCCCGGACCGGGAGCCCGGTGGCCCTCGACGCGATCGCCTCGCTCTTCGGCTTGACGGGGTTCGAGACCGACGTGCTGCTCGCGGCCGCCGCACCCGAGCTGGGCCTGCCGGCAGCCGGCGGGGCGGTCACGTTCAGCCGGGCACTGGCCCTGCTCGACGATGCCCACTGGAGCGCGCTGTTGCCGGACTCGCCGCTGCGGGGCTGGCGCCTGCTCGACCTGCCCGACGGACTGCCGGCTGCGGAGTACGGCGGTCTCTCCCAGCTGAGCCTCTCCGCCGACGAGCGCGTCGTGCACGCCCTCGCCGGAGCGGTGACCCTCGACAACCGGCTGGCCGGCCGGGCCGAGGTCGGCGTACCGACGTGTGACCTGGCGCCTTCCCAGCACGAGGCCGTGGCCGACCTGGGTCGGCTGCTGATGCCCGGACCCGGCCTGGCGCCGGTGCTGCTGACCGGCGAGGACCGGCTGACCCGACGGCAGGCGGCGCTGACCGCCGCGGCCGCGCTCGGCTTCGGACTGCTGGTGGTCTCGGGCGACGAGCTGCCCGGCCACCCGGCCCAGGCCGACCTGCTCGCGCGGATGGTGGCCCGCGAGTCCGGCCTCGGTCACCGTGTCGTGCTGGTCGAGGGCGCCGGCGTGGCAGGGCCGGCGTCGCTCGCCCTGCGCTCGCCGTTCGTCGGCGTCCCTGTCCTCGTCTCGGCGTCCCCCGCGCCTGAGGCCGTGTCAGCCACCGCTCCGCCCGCGGGGCCCTCCGCGCGGCTGACCGCGGTCCAGCTGCCGCGGCCCAGCGCCACCGAGCGTGCCGACCTCGTGTCGGCCGCCCTGACCCTGCGTGGGCTTGACCTCTCGCCCGACGCTGCGCGACGGCTGGCCGACCACCCGCTCACGCCGGCTCAGGTATCCCTCGCCGTGGACCGGGCGGGACGGCGCTGCACGGAGGAGCCGCTGCTGGAGCAGGAGCTCTCGGCGGTGTTCCGGTCGATGGCGGCCCAGCCGTTGCACGATCTCGCGACCGTGCGCCGCACCCCGGCCGGCCTCGTCGACCTCGTCCTGCCAGACACCGCCCGCCGCAGCCTGCAGGCGCTGGTGGCCACCGTGCGGCAGCGCGGCCGGGTGCACGACGACTGGGGGTACGCCGCGCGCGGGCGGGGTCTCGCGGTCACCGCGCTGTTCGTCGGCCCGTCGGGCACGGGCAAGACGCTGGCCGCTGAGGCCGTCGCCCACGAGATCGGTCGCGACCTGGTCGTGGTCGACCTGTCGCAGGTGGTCAGCAAGTACATCGGTGAGACCGAGAAGAACCTGGCCCTGCTCTTCGCCGCCGCCGAGGACGGGTCCGTGCTGCTCTTCGACGAGGGTGACGCCCTGTTCAGCCGACGGACGTCGGTGACGACCAGCCACGACCGCTACGCCAACCTCGAGGTCGCCTACCTGCTGCAGCGGCTGGAGACCTTCGACGGCATCGCGATCCTCACCACCAACGCCCGGGAGAGCGTCGACCCGGCGTTCATGCGTCGCCTGCGGTTCGTGGTGAGCTTCCCGTTTCCCGACGCCACGCAGCGTGTCGAGCTGTGGCGGCAGGCCTTCCCCGAGGCCGTGCCGACCGACGGGCTGTCCTTCGAGCGGCTCGCCCAGCTGGCGGTCAGCGGCGGCACGATCGCGCAGCTCGCCGTGCACGCGGCGTTCCTGGCCGCCGACGCCGGCAGCGCCGTCACGATGCAGCATGTGCTCGACGCCGCACGGATCGAATGCGACAAGCTCGAGCGCCCACTGGCTGCCAGCGAGACCAAGGGCTGGGTGTGAGCCGGACGACGACCGGCACCAGCCCGCCGGCCTCCCCGGCCGCGCACGGGCTGTCCGGCACCTCCCAGCCGCTCGAGCCTGGTGTCCGCGACCTGCTGTCGACGTCGTTCGGCCACGACTTCTCCGCGGTGCGAGTCCACGCCGGACCCGAGGCGGCCGAGGCGACGCGCGACCTCGGTGCGGTCGCCTACACGGTGGGCAACGACGTCGCCTTCTCCGCCGGCTCCTACGACCCGCTGGGCAGCACCGGCCGCGGGCTGATCGCCCACGAGCTCGCGCACGTGGCGCAGCACGGCGGCCGCGCCTACGCGCCGAACTTCCTCTCGACCGACCCTGGCGCGAGCCTCCCCGTGGCCGACCGCCGGCTCGAGCGGCAGGCGCACGCGGCAGCCGACGTGGCGATGCTCGGTGGCGCGCGGCTGCCGACCGGCTGGGCCTGGGAGCGGGCGCACCGGCCGTTCCTCGGCACGACCGAGACCACGCCGACCGCACCCGCGTCCACCGCCCCCGCGGCGTCGTCGGCGGGCGGGGGCTGGGCAGCGCCGCCCGCGCCGTATGACGTGGAGTACGCCGGCGGCACCCGCACGGTCACCCGCGAGCAGTGGAGCGAGGACGACCCGGCGGTGGCCCGCGTCGACCTGGGCGACTTCGTGGTGCCGCAGAAGAAGGGACCGTGGGCCGAGCGCTACGACCGGATCGCCCGCGCCGGCGGCCTGCAGGCGACGATCGAGGTCAACGGTGGCCGGATCCGGGCCGACATGTGGCAGCAGCGGGCACCGACGCCCGAGCTGCGACGGCTCTGGCTGAACCGGGTCGGCTGGCCGTCGGCGAAGGCAGCCCAGTGGTGGGAGGATGCCGGCGGCTCGCATGCCGCCGGCGGCTTCGAGCCGAGGACCACCGGCGGCGCCGCCCAGATCGACCACATCGTGGAGCTGCAGCTCGGTGGCACCAACGTCCCCGAGAACCTCGCCCCCCACACCGGCCCCGACAACGAGGCCAGTGGCCGCGAGATCTGGCGGATGATGCGCGGCGCCGCCCAGTCGGCCGCCACCCAGATCTCGCACCGTCCGGGCGGCAACAGGCTGCGCAGCCTGAGCCTCTCGTTCACCTCGGCCTCCCAGGACGGGCAGTACGACGACGTGTCGGCGTTCCCGGCGCTGCCGCCGCCGGGCGACGCCCGGGACGCCGCGCTGACCGCGCGGCGTGGCCAGGCCGTGAAGGCCCTGAAGGTGCACTTCACGGCGCTCGCCGACGCCGCGGCGGGCACCCGACCCAGTGCCGCGGACCGCGAGGAGCAGTCGGCGGCGATCGCGGCCCTGTCGCCGTACCCGCTCGTGGCCGGGCCAAGCCGCCAGACCCTGCTCGTGCCGGAGCGGCCCGGGCCCCAGCCGGACCTGATCGAGAACTCCGAGGTCCCCGACAACCACGCCGCCCGCGAGCTGATCAGCGGGCTGATCCTCTCGACGCTGACCCGACCGCGCACCGGCGCCGGACCCCACCGGGTCGAGGCGTGGCTGAACTCGCCGCAGCACCCGGTCCGCGCGGGCACGCGGCTCCCGCTGCTGCTCGAGGGTGAGGCGAACCAGAAGGTGCTGATGACCGTCACGCCCCCGGGCGGCGCGCTGCGTCTGCAGGGCGGCACCAAGCGGATCGCGTTCACCTACCCCTACCTCTCGCGCGGCACGATGGACCTGCGCACCGACGACGCCGGCGACCTCTCCGGCCACGGGATGATCACGCCGAGCGTTCCGCTGCTGTCGCGGGTGCCGATCACGGTCGACTGGGACCGGGAGGGCCTGCGCGGGTCGGTCGAGGCGCCGGCGGACCGGCTGTCGCTGCCGCCGTTCCGGGTCACCGAGGCGGCGCTGACCGTCTCCATCGCGCCCCAGCTGTCGGCGGGCGGTCACGTCGCCTTCGTGCTCGGCCGCTTCGCCGAGGGGCGGATCGACGCCGGCGTCGACGCGCGTGGCCTGTTCGCGCGCGGCAACGTCACCGCCCACATCCCCGGGCTCGACGACGCGTCGGGACAGGTGGAGTACCGGCCCGCCACGGGCCTCCACGGCTTCGTCGTCGTACGCGCGTCGCGGCCCACCGGGGTGCTGCGTTCTGGTGAGGTACGGCTGGACGTGACGGGGTCGGGCTGGGGAGTCAGCGGCCAGGTCGTCGGCATGCTGCCCGGCGACAACCGGGTCGACTTCAGCGTCCGCAAGGCCGGCGAACGGGTCGTCTACACCGGCAGGGGCACCATCAACGTGCCGGCTCTGCGGCCGGTGGACGTCGAGGTCAGCTACGACGGAGAGCACCTGACCGGCTCGGCGCGTACGACGTTCGCCCTGCTCGGCGCGAACGGTGAGATGCAGCTGCGCTACCGCGACGGACGGTTCTCCGGGACCGGCGCGGTCGCGTTGCAGCGCGGCCGGTTCTCCGGACGCCTCGAGGCGACGATGGACGAGGACGGGCGGCTCAGCGGCCGGGGGACCGGGTCGATCGAGATCCGGCCCGGGCTGGTGGCCACCATCGGCATCGAGTACGGCCGCGACCGGCGCCTCAAGACCACTGGCGAGCTGCGCTTCCCGCCGTACACGTTCCTGCAGCCGCGCGGCAACCGCTACCAGCTGTTCCAGCGGTCGCTGCCCGACATCCCGATCTTCGCGATCCCCTTGGGCATCGGCTCGGTCGGCCTGGTCGCCCGGATCGGCGGCGGGCTCGCGGCGCGCTACCAGTTCGGGCCGGGCCAGATCCGCGACATGGTCATCCGAGCCACCCTCTACCCGCTCGACGACGACATGCAGGCCGAGCTGTCGGCCTCGGCCCGGCTCGTCCTGCCGGCCGAGGCGGGCCTCGAGCTGTCCGTACGCGCCGGGATCGGTGCCTCTGTGGCGATCGCCAGCGCCACCGGCGGGATCACCGTCACCGGCGGTGTCCTGCTCCGAGGTGGCCTGGACGCCGCGGCGAACCTGACCTATGCCCGCAACCTGCTGACGTTCGATGCCCAGGCGCGCATCTCGGTTCAGCCCGTGCTCACGCTCCGGATCGAGGCCGACATCATGATCGAGGCTGCGGTCGGTGGACCATGGCGCTGGCCCTATGAGCTCGCGTCGTACTCCTACGCGACCGGTCTGGAGTTCGGGATGGTGGCGCCTTTCCACTACCGCAGCGATCAGCCCCTGCAGCTGCCCTCGGTCAACGACATCCAGTGGATCGTGCCGCAGATCGACGTGGGTGACCTTGCTGTCCAGCTCGCGGGGAACGTCCGGCGGGGCATCGGGTTCTGAGCGCTCCTCGACGGCGGGCGACCCTCCACTCGCGGTCGACCCCACCGCCTCCAGCGCTCTCCTGGCCCCGATGAGCCGACATCCCCGCGCCCGCATCGCGAGACCCAACGTCCACGCGGCGAGAGGAAACGTGGCACCATGGGAGGCGTGCACCACCTCGAGATCATCATTGCCTAGCGCGTCGAGCCCCCTCGACGCGCCGACCTCTCGTTCTCACGAGAGGTTTTTTGTTGCCCTCGGCACGCCACCCCACAGACCCAGAAGCGAGACCCACCGATGGACCAGCTCGACCTCCCGGCCCGAGACCTGCAGGGCGCGTTCCACGTCTATGACACGACGCTGCGCGACGGGGCGCAGCAGGAGGGCCTCAACCTCTCGGTGGCCGACAAGCTGACCATCGCCAAGCAGCTCGACGCCCTGGGGGTCGGGTTCATCGAGGGGGGGTGGCCGGGGGCCAACCCCAAAGACACCGAGTTCTTCCGGCGGGCCCGCGAGGAGCTCGACCTGCGCCATGCCCGGCTGGCGGCCTTCGGGGCCACCCGGAAGGCCGGCGTGGTGGCGGCCGACGACCCGCTGGTGGCGGCGCTGCGCGACTCGGGGGCTTCGGTGGTGACCCTGGTCGCCAAGTCCCACGACAAGCACGTCTCGATGGCGCTGCGCACCACCCTGGAGGAGAACCTCGCGATGGTGCGCGACACCGTGGCGCACCTGGTCGCGGAGGGGCAGACGGTCTTTCTCGACGCGGAGCACTTCTTCGACGGCTACCGCGACAACCGCGACTACGCCCTCGAGGTCATCCGCACCGCCGCGGAGGCCGGGGCCGAGCTGGCTGCACTGTGCGACACCAACGGTGGGATGCTTCCGGGCTGGGTCGGCGATGTCGTCGACGACGTCGTCAACGCGACCGGCGCCCGGGTCGGGATCCACTGCCACAACGACACCGGCTGCGCCGTCGCGAACACGCTGGCGGCGGTCGACGCCGGCGCCACCCACGTCCAGGGCACCATCAACGGCTACGGCGAGCGCACCGGCAACGCCGACCTGGTCGCCGTGGTCGCCAACCTCGAGCTCAAGCTCGACCGGCAGGTGCTCCCGCAGGGGCTGTTGAAGGAGGCCACCCGGATCGCGCACGCGGTCGCCGAGGTGACCAACGTGCCGCCCGCCTCCCGCCAGCCGTACGTCGGCACCTCGGCCTTCGCCCACAAGGCCGGCCTGCACGCGTCGGCGATCAAGGTCGACCCCGACCTCTACCAGCACCTCGACCCGATCGCCGTCGGCAACGACATGCGGCTGTTGGTCTCCGACATGGCCGGCCGGGCCTCGATCGAGCTCAAGGGTCGCGAGCTGGGCTTCGACCTCTCCGGCGACAAGGAGCTGGTCTCCCGGGTGACCGCGCGGGTCAAGGAGCTGGAGGCCACCGGCTTCACGTTCGAGGCGGCCGACGCCTCCTTCGAGCTGCTGCTGGTGGAGGAGGTCGAGGGCCGCCGGCCGACGTACTTCGACGTGGAGTCGTGGCGGGTGATCACCGACTCGCGCCCCGGCGACGAAGCCGTGTCCGAGGCGACCGTCAAGCTGGTCGCCGAGGGGGTGCGCTACGTCGTCACGGGTGAGGGCAACGGCCCGGTCAACGCCCTCGACCAGGCGCTGCGCCAGGCGATCGGGATGGCCTACCCCGAGGTCGCGAAGTTCGAGCTGATCGACTACAAGGTGCGCATCCTCGACCAGGGCCACGGGACCGACGCCATCACCCGGGTACTGATCGAGACCTCCGACGGGGTGTCGACCTGGGTCACCGTCGGGGTCGGTCACAACGTCATCGAGGCCTCCTGGGGAGCCCTGCTCGACGGGCTCACGTTCGGGCTGCGCAAGCACCACCGTTAGCTCCGCGCCGGCCCCTGGTGCCCCCCCCTCGTCCGCGCCGTTTGCGTAGGGTGGGGACTCGAAATCCGGCCCGAATCTGCCCGTTTGTGCCCGTATCGACGCTCCGGGGGTGTCTGGTGGGCCCGGCTAGCCTGACCCGTGAGGAGGCGCCGATGACCGAGCTGCACGAGCTGACCGCTCTGGAGCAGGGCGCGGCGGTACGCCGAGGAGAGGTCGCTCCGGCCGAGCTTGTCGAGCACTATGCCGCCCGGGTCGACGAGGTCGGAGCGTTCGTCACCCGGACCACCGGCCAGGCGCTCGATGCGGCTGGCTCGCTCGACCCGTCGCAGCGCGGGTCCGACGGCCCGGCGTCGCCGCTGCGCGGCGTACCGACGGCGGTCAAGGACCTCAACCTGACCGCCGGCATCCGCACCACGTTCGGCTCCGCGGCGTTCGCCGACTTCGTGCCCGAGGTGTCCGACGAGGTGGTGCTGCGCCTCGAGCGGGCGGGCCTGCCCAGCCTCGGCAAGACCAGCACCCCGGAGTTCGGGTCGCCCTGCTACACCGAGCCGGAGGGGCTGCCCGCGGCGGTGACCCCGTGGGACCGCACCCGGATGGCGGGAGGGTCCTCCGGCGGTGCCGCGGCGGCGGTCGCCGCGCGGTTGGTGCCGGTCGCCCAAGGATCCGACGGCGGGGGGTCGATCCGGATCCCCGCGTCGTGCTGCGGGCTGGTCGGTCTCAAGCCGACCCGGGGCCGGATCTCCGGAGCGCCGATGTACGGCGACCCGGTCGGGCTGGCGACCAACGGGCCGATCGCGCGCACCGTGCGGGACGCCGCCGCGCTGCTGGACGTGCTGGCCGGCCGGGCGGTCGGCGACCCGTTCTGGGCACCGCCCGAGGCCGCGCCGTTCCTGGGCGCCTGCGACCGCGAGCCGGGGAGGCTGCGCGTCGCCCGGTTCGTCGAGCCCGTGATTGCCCATGCGGCCGTGCACCCGGAGGTGCTGCGTGCCTACGACGACGCATCGGCGCTGCTGGCCGATCTCGGCCACGAGGTCGAGGACGTGCCGGTGCCGCTGCCCGAGTCGGCGGTGCCGGTGTTCGAGACGCTCTGGTCGGTGCTGACCGCGTTGTCGGTGGTGCCGCCCGAGCGGGAGCCGCTGCTGCGGCCGCTCACCCGGTGGCTGGGGAAGCGGGGGCGGGCGGTCAGCGGGCCGGAGTTCGGGCTCGCGATCGGGGAGCTGCGCCGACTCGCCGCGGGGGCGCTGGCCGCGCTGGCGGCCTACGACCTGGTGCTGACCCCCACGCTCGCCCAGCCGCCGCTTCCGGTCGGCGCGCTGCGCGACGACGACGACCCGGCCGGCGACTTCGAGGCGCAGAAGGCGTTCACCCCCTGGACGTCGGCGTGGAACGTCACCGGCATGCCCGCGGTCTCCCTGCCGCTGCACTGGACCCCCGACGGTCTCCCGGTGGGCGTGATGCTCGCCGCCCGGCCCGGGGAGGAGGGGCTGCTCCTCTCCGCGGCCGCCCAGATCGAGGCCGCGCGGCCGTGGGCCGACCGGGTGCCGCCGGGCGTGGGGTGAGTCCTCCGAGGAGCGTTCCGCACCCCGAACCCCCGTGGTGGGGTGCGTCGCGCTCCTCGGAGGAGGTGTTTCCGGCTCAGCGACCCACGAGCCGGGCGTCGAAGCTGCCGTCGGTGAGGCCGCCCTTGGCCTGGTGCACCTCGACGGCGATCGTGTTGCCGCCGGCCCGGAGCAGCGCCGGGTCCAGCGTGAAGCTGCGCAGCCAGTCCTCATCGGCACCGGTGCGGAAGCGCGTGGCCAAGGTCTCTGCGGTGATCGCGCCGCTCGGCATGTTGTCGCGGAGCACCTCGACGCCGTTGAGGTAGACCACGGCGCCGTCGTCGGCCGCCAGCCGCAGCGACAGCGAGCTCGGCACGGCGTCCACGGTGAACCTGGTCCGGAAGTACGCCGTGACGCGCGGGGCCTCGGTGGTGCCGTCGTTGATCACGGTCGACTCGTCGCCGTCGCCGAAGCCGAGCTGCCCACGGCCCGACCGCCAGGTGGAGTCGTCGAAGGCGTCGTCGGCCCAGCCGTCGGTGGTGGTGCCGCGGTCGTCGTAGCGCCAGGTGGTGCCGGCGCCGACGTAGGACCGCGCGGGGGCGAGGTCGCCGCCGAAGAAGGCGAGGTGGCGGTGCACCTCGGTCGCCACGCGGGTGAAGTTGCCGGCGATCACGACGCCGGCGTCGGTCGCGGCGATGGTGCGCACGCCCCAGAGGCTGTTGACGCGCGGTGCGAAGTCCGGCCCCGGCTCGCCGTTGAGGGCGTCGACCGCCCGCACCCGCGCGGTCGGGTCGTCGAGAGCGCCCTCGGCGAAGCCCATCCAGAGGGTGCCGTCGTGGTAGCGCAGCGCATGCACGTCGCCCACGACCTGGTGACCGAAGACCTGCTTGCCGGTGCTGGTCGACCACGCGACGGCGCAGTTGTAGCTGCCGCCGACGCCACCGTAGAGAAGCGACCCGTCGTCGTTGATGTCGAGCGCGCGCACGGTCGCCTTCTCCGGCTTGGCGAAGGTCAGTGGCTTCAGGCTGCCGTTGGCGCCGTTGATCAGGGCGATGCGCGAGCGCTGGGTGCCGTTGACCGTGCGGAAGTTGCCGGCGACGTAGACGTCGTTACCGACGCCCGACGCCCGACGCCGGACGCCCGACGCCGGACGCCCGACGCCGGGGCCACGATCGCGCGCACGTTGGTGTCCACCACGGGGTCGAAGCCACGCGGGACTGCGCCCGAGGTCGCGTTGACCTTGGCGAGGTGGGCCTGCTTCCACTTCCCCACCTTGCCGAAGAGGCCTCCGATGAAGAGCATGCCGTGGTCGAGCTCGAGGGCGCGCACGGTGTCATCGACACCGACGTCGAACTTCCCGTCGAGATCGCCCGTGGCGGCGGTGAGCCGGGCGAGCCGCTCGCGGGCCGTGCCGTTGCCCTTGGTGAACTCGCCACCGGCCCAGATCGCCGTGCCGTCGGTCTCCAGCGCCCACACGGTGCCTTGGTGCTGGGCTTCCAGCCGGTCGGCTTGCCGGTGCTGACCGAGAACGCCGCCAGGCCGGCTCGCGGCAGGCTGTCGCCGGCCGTCGAGGTGGCGTGGCTGAACCGGCCGCCGAGGTTGGCCCGCTCGGGTGGTGTCTGGCACCGGGACGGACTACGTCGGCGCTGCGCCGGCCTAGACGAACCACCCGGGTGCGGCAGCGCAGAAGGCCTCACGGTCGAGGGCGCCCACCCCGGCGGGGATGGTGGCGACCACCGGCACCCCGGTCAACCGGGGCAGGTCGTCGGCGTTGCACTCCTCGGCGAGCCCGGGCTCCTGGGGCCACGACCCGATCACCAGGCCGGCCGGCTCCAGGCCGCGCTGGCGGAGCGCCCACACCGTCAGCTCGGTCTGGTTGAGGGTGCCGAGCCGGGGCGAGGTGACCACGACCACCTCGACCGCGTGGGTCTGCGCCAGCTCGGCGGCCAGCGCGAGCAGCGTGCCGCCGTCACGGTCGAGCCGGACCAGGATCCCGCCTGCGCCCTCCACGATCACCGTGTCGTGGAACTCCGCGAGCACGCGGATCCGGTCGGCGTACTCCGTGACGGGCGGAAGGGGTACGCCGCGCAGCAGGGCCGCGGTGTCCGGTGCCAGCGGATCGAGCAGCGCTGTGAACTCCTGGGTCGCACCACCGGTGAGCCGGTGCACCTCGCCGGCGTCGCCCGGGTCGCCGGGCCCGACGCCGGTCTGCACCGGCTTGACCACCATGGTGCTGCCCACAGCGCCGTGGCGCACGGCGAGGGCGGCGGTCACCACGGTCTTGCCGACATCGGTGTCGGTGCCGGTGACCACGATGACCCGCCCGGTCACCGGGTGCCTCCGACCACATCGACGACGATGCCGGCGGCCCGTGTCCACTCCCGGTCGGTGAGCCCGGCAGAGGTGGTGACACGCAGCCGCGAGACGCCGTCGGGTGTGGAGGGTGGCCGGAAGCAGCCCACGCGGACTCCCGCAGCCAGGGCCTCGGCCTGTGCCGCCAGCGCGTGCTGCGGTGAGGGCATCGGCACGGACAGGACGGCGCCACCGGGGGCCGGCACCCCCAGCACGTCGGCGAGGACGCCGATCCGGCGGTGCACCAGCGCGGGGAGCTCGGGGTGACGCCGGAGATGGCGCAGCGCCGCGAGCGCGGCGCCGGCCGCGGGCGGGGCCAGCCCGGTGTCGTAGATGAACGGCCGGGCCCGGTTGACCAGGTGGTCCACGACCGACGGCGAGCCGAGCACCGCGCCACCCTGGGCGCCGAGCGCCTTCGACAGCGTGGCCGTCACGACCACGTGCGACGACCCGGCCAGTCCGAGCTCGGCCACCAGACCCCGCCCACCGGCGCCGGCGACCCCGAGCCCGTGCGCCTCGTCGACCACCAGCAGGGCCGACGTCTCGGCGCACAGCGCCGCCAGCTCGGGCAGGGGCGCGGCGTCACCCAGCACGGAGAACACCGACTCGACCACGACCATCGCGCGGCGCCCACCCGCTGCCGCGAGCGTCCGGCGTACGCCGTCGACGTCGAGGTGGTCGACCACCGCCACCTCGGCGCGGGACAGCCGGGCCGCGTCGATCAGCGAGGCGTGGTTGTGGGCGTCGGAGACCAGCAGGGTGGTGCGATCGGCGAGTGCGGTCACGGCGGCCAGGTTGGCGTGGTAGCCGGTCGAGGTGACCAGGGCCGCCGGCTGCCCGAGGTGGTCGGCCAGCTCCGCCTCGAGGTCGGCGTGCACGCCGAGCGTGCCGGTCACCAGCCGCGACGCACCGGCACCGGCGCCCCACTCCTTGGCAGCGGCGGCCGCTGCTTCGGTCACCTCCGGGTGCCGGGCGAGCCCGAGGTAGTCGTTGCCGGCCAGGTCGAGCGTCTCGTCGTCGGGGCCGCGCGGGTGCAGCGACCGGACCAGCCCGGCCTCGCGTCGCTGCGCGGCCTGCCCACGGAGCCAGCTCTCCCAGTCGGGGGTGCTCATCCGGCCTCCACGGCGGCCCGGATGCCGGCGGTGATGGCGGCGAGGTCGGTGTCGTCGGCGACGTAGGGCGGCATCGTGTAGACCAGGTCACGGAAGGGGCGCACCCACACACCCCGGTCGAGCGCGGCCTCGGTGGCGGCCACGACGTCGACCGGATGGTCGAGCTGCACCACCCCGACCGCGCCGAGGGTGCGCACGTCGCTGACCCCCGGCAGGTCACGGCAGGGCGACAGCCCTCGGTCGAGCTCGGCGTTGATCCGGGACACCTGGCCCTTCCAGTCGCGGTCCTCCAGCACCTCGAGGCTGGCCAGCGCGACGGCGCAGGCCAGCGGGTTGCCCATATAGGTCGGCCCGTGCATCAGCACGCCGGACTCCGAGGCGCCGATGCCCACGGCCACCTCGGCGGTGCACAGGGCCGCGGCCAGGCTGAGGTAGCCGCCGGTGAGCGCCTTGCCGACGCAGAGGATGTCGGGGGTCACGCCGGCAGCCTCGGCGGCGAACAGGGTGCCGGTGCGACCGAAGCCGGTGGCGATCTCGTCGAGCACCAGCAGCAGGGCGTGCTCGTCGGCGATCTCGCGGAGCACGCGCACACACTCCGCCGGATAGACGTGCATCCCGCCTGCTCCCTGCAGCAGCGGCTCCACGATGATCCCGGCCAGCTCGTGGGCGTGCGCCCGCGCGAGCCGGCGTACCTGGTCGGCCCAGACGGGCACGCCGTCCTCGTCGGCCGGCGGCCGCGGCGCGAACACCTGCGCGGGCAGCACGTCGGAGAACATGCTGTGCATGCCGCCGACCGGGTCGCACACGCTCATGCAGCCGAACGTGTCGCCGTGGTAGCCGCCCAGCACGGTCATCATCCGGGTGCGCCCCGGCCGACCCCGACCGCGCTGCCACTGCAGCGTCATCTTCAGTGCCACCTCGACGCTCACCGACCCGGAGTCGGCGAGGAACACGTGCTGCAGCCCGTCGGGAGCCAGCGCGACGAGCCGCTCCGCCAGGCGGACGGCCGGTTCGTGGGTGAGCCCGCCGAACATCACGTGGGAGAAGCGGCCGGCCTGGTCGCGCAGGGCCGCGTCGAGCACCGGGTGCCGGTAGCCGTGGATCGCCGCCCACCACGACGACATCGCGTCGACCACCTCGCGCCCGTCGGCCAGGTGCAGCCGGGTGCCCTCCGCGCCGACGACGAGCCGCACCCGCGTCGGGTCGGTCATCGAGGTGTAGGGGTGCCACAGGTGCTCGCGGTCGAGGGCGAGCAGGGCGGCCCCGTCGAGGGAGGCGGACATGTCCGCAGCAGTCTAGGAGGCCGGGCCGGTCACGCCGATCCCGGTTTCGTCCCGGATGGGTCGCGCGGGCGCTACGGCTGGGCGTAGACGGTCGCGCCGGGCGAGCCGCAGTTGGTGTTGCAGCCGGGGACCTCGGGTGCCATCGCGCCCGTGAACAGCAGCACGGCGGCGACGACGTTCACCACGCCGTAGACACCGAAGGTGGTGAGCCCGACCCCCCAGGTGGTCTTCTCCCAGCCCTGCCGGTGAGCGTCGTTGGCGATCAGTGCCGGCAGCATCACCGTCATCACGGTGAGGCCGCGGGCCGGCTCCCAGAGGCCGTCGGTGAGATAGACGGCAGCCAGCTCGATGGTCCAGCCGATCAGGGCGCCGAACAGCACCATCACCGACAGCTTGCGTCGGCCGAAGAGCATCAGCCGCGGCATGATGATGCGCACCACGACCACCCAGGTCAGGACCGACACCAGGGCGACGTAGAGCACGTCCCACCAGCGGGGCAGCATGAAGGCGACGTAGGCCGCCGTGATGAAGCCTCCGGAGCGCAGCCCGATCTTGCTGAACGTCATCATGCCGATCAGCACGCTCGCGGCGACCGCGACCAGGATCAGCCGCCGGTCGTAGCCCAGCAGCGGCGCCAGCATCTGCGGCGGCGCCACGTCGGCTCCCGCCAGCGGCAGCACCATGACGTAGATGTAGAGGAAGGTCGCCAGGATCAGCGCCGTCGACGCGATCGCGATCACCGTGCGGTCAGGTCCCTGACGGGTCATGTCGTGGGCGATGATGCCCGGCACCAGGAAGCCGATGGTGCTGACCGTCAGGTCCCATCCGGTCAGGTCGTCGACCAGCAGCCGCAGGAGGAGCACGCTGCCGACGAGAGCGAGCCCGACCAGCACCTCGATCTCGAACTTGCGCCGACCGTAGAGGATCCGCTTCTTGGTGATCACCTTCTCGACGATGACGTGGGTGGCGAAGCCGGCCAGCACGGTGCTCGCGACGGTGAGCGGCGCCTGCAGGCCCAGGGCGAGGTACGCCGGCACGATGGCGCCGCCCGTGGTCAGGTGCAGGCGCTCGTAGAACAGCATCGAGGTGATCACGCCCATCACGAGCGTGACCCGCACGACGTCGGGGGAGTAGAGGTACTCGTTCACCGAGCGATCTCCACCTCGGCGCGGGCGTCCGCACCCAGACCGCGACGAGCCGCCGCCCAGCGCAGCCGGCGGCGCGACTCGGGCTGGCGCGCGGGGTCGAAGGAGGCCTCGATCTCGTCGACGTGCTCCTCGCCGGCCTCGTGCTCGAAGTGCTCCATCAGCACCTCGGCCTGGTGGGTGTGGATGTTGACCATGCCGATCAGCACGCCGCGCTCGCCGGGGATCAGCGAGGCGATCGTGTCCAGGATCTGGTCCAGGCTGGGGTCGACGCTGTCACCCATCCGGTGCACCCGGTCGCGGGGGACGCCACCGTCGAGCATCGTCTTCTCGACGGTGTCCTCGTAGGCGCCGAAGAGGAGGGTGTGGTCGAGGAAGGGGCGGAGCTCGTCGGTGGACATGGAGGCGAACAGCTCGGCACGCCGGCCGCGGTCGCGGCGGTTGTTGAGGATGCCGATGACGGTGGCGTCGTCGGGCCACTGGGCCTGGAGGGTCTGCAGCGTCATCACGACGCTCTCCTGGTCGTTGGCCGCGAACATCGGCACCCACACCACCTGCTTGCCCCGGATGTCATAGCTGCGCAGCCGCACCACGCCGACATCGGGGACGCTCTTCCACATGCCGCGGATCGCGGCCTCGCGGCTCACCCCCAGGATGTCGGCGAGGGCCAGCCCGATCGCGACGTTCTCCTTGAACTGCAGGTAGTCGAAGCCCTTCATGTCCTCGTCGAGCACGGTGGCCGCGTCGGCGTACACGAACTCGGACTCCCGGGCCGCGGCGTGCTCGGCGAGCCGGGCGCGCAGCTCGGGGCGCTCCTCGGCGGTGATCAGGATCCCCTTGCGGGGTGTCGTGAGCGCGAGGGAGTCGGCGATCTCCTCCAGCGTCTCGCCCATCTCCTCCTGGTGGTCCAGCCGGACGTTGGTGATGACGGTGATGTCGGAGCGGACGATGTACTCCTGGGAGTACTCCTGGTAGATCGGGCGCACCGCCATGCACTCGATCACCAGCGCCTCGACGCCGGTGGTGACGTGCTCCTTGACGATGTCGATCTGCTCGTTGATGGTCGCGGCTCCGTGCCGGACGATGCGCGACTCCTCGCCGAGCGGGCCGATCACCCGGGCGGCGCTGCCGGTGGTCTTGGCCACGGTGACGAAGCCGCCCTCTCGCAGCACCGAGGAGACCAGGCGGGTCACCGTGCTCTTGCCGCGGATGCCGTTGACGTGGACGCGCACGTCGAGCTGCTCCAGGCGCTTCTGGTGTTGGCGCACCGAGGAGCCCCAGATCGCGATCAGCGCGAACGTGACGATCCAGAGCAGGGAGATGCTGACGAGGGCACCGGCCACCGGACGCTCCTCCTCAGACAGCCTCGGCGCGGCCCGTCGCCGCGCCGCCGTGACTGGTGGGCGTGCGCGAGTGGGTGCGGGTGGCTCGGGAGATGCGCTGGGACGGTCCGGCCGGGGTGGGACGGGGCTCGGCGACGGGGGTGAGCTCGACCGGGGCCTGCTCAGGGTCCGGGGCGTGGTCGACGACCGGCGTCAGCTCGACGTCGAGCTCGGCGGCCTCCGCCACGGGAGTGCGCCCGCCCTTGCGGCGGTCGGCGAAGGTGGCGTTGCGGGCGACCATCAGGGCGCTCTCGACCACGTCGACCGCTCCGGCCGCGGTGGTCTCCGGCAGGATCGCGCCGAAGTGGCCCTCGGCGTCGACGTAGACCAGGTCGGTCACGCGGAGCTCGGTCTCGAGGCTGCGGGCGACGGCGCGGCGGGCGCGGCGGACCTCCTCGGGGCCGAGGGAGTCGTCGGTGATCCTCATCCGCACGGTGGCCGTGGTCAGCGGCCGCTGGTGGAGCTCGGCGCGGGCCCGCTCGTGGGCGAGGGCGGCCGCCGCATCGGCGGTCGACAGCAGCCCGAGCGACCCCTCGACCGGCAGGATCGCGCGGTCGGCGGTGCGGGCGCTGATCCGGTGGGCACGGCGCATCCGGTCGGCGACCAGGCCGGTGGTCAGCCCGAGAAGGAACAGCAGCCCGAGGGTCGCCGCCTGGGCACCGAAGCCGAGCGGGCGGGCGCCCGGGAGGTACTGGTGGAGGGCGGTGAGCGTCGCACCGCCGAGCAGGCCGGTGAGCATGCCACCGAACGCATCGGTGAGCGAGGCGGCGACGTAGGTCGCCAGGGCGACGGCCACCGTGGTGAGAGCGACCTCGATGCCGCTGAACGAGCCCGCCACCGACAGGGCGCTCAGCACGCTGAGCATCGCGCCACCCGCGAGGAGTGCCGCGTGGGCGTCAGTCCAGACCGAGGTCAGTCGACGGAACACCAGGCTCACCTCCCCGGAACCGGCGATGCGCCAGCAGGAGGATGGCAGCGAAGGCGGCAAGCCCGAGGAGCCCGTGCGTCAGCGCGGTGAGCATGCCAGTCCCTCCCATCGTCCCTTCCCAGCGGCAGAGCGTCGTCGTCCCGAGAAAGTGACGTGCCGACGCGGGATTCGTGATGCAATACCGCGGCCGGCACGCTCGCCAGTCTTAACTCGTGTCACGGTAGTCGCGCCGACGGAGGCTCGTGCGAAAACTCCCGATTTACCTGGTCCTGCTCACGGCGCTCGCGGTCGTCGTCGAGCTGCTGTGGCGCGCGCCGCTGCAGCAGGGGGGCGAGGCGCCGCCCGTGACCACCACCGTGACCGTCGTCGACGCGGGCTCCGGAGCGCCGGTGGCGGCGGGCGCGGTGACTCGCCTGGTCGACGATGGGACTCCGTTCGGCAGTGCGCTGGAGCTCGTCGACGGCTCGGTGGAGGTGGGCGTCGGATCACCGTTGCTGGTCGAGGTCACCGCCGAGGGCTACCTCGACCGGCTGCTGGCTCTCGGCGGGGGCGAGCCGGTCACCGTGCCGCTCACGCCGGCGGCGGACGATGCCGTCACCGTGCGGCTGGCGGGCCAGGTGATGATGGGTCGGCGGTTCTTCCTCCCCCCACCCGACGGGAGCGCCCCGCGGCTGGCCGGGCCGGGCGACACCCTGGGTCACGAGCGAGTGCTGGCCGCCGCGGCCCCGGTGCTGTCCGACGCCGACGTGACCGTGGCCGGCCTGGCGGCGCCGCTGATGGCCGACCCCTACGTCACCGGCGAGCTGCCGGCGGGCTACGAGCAGGACAAGGGGCTGGTGCTCGCGCAGTCGACCGCGGTCGCGGGGGCGCTGGCTCGGGCCGGCGTCGACGTCGTGAGCCTGGCCGACGACCACGTGATGGACGCGCTGGACGACGGCCTGGCCTCCACGGTCGCCGCCCTCGACGAGGCCGGGATCGCGCACACCGGAGCCGGTGCCGACGTGGAGGCCGCGTGGGAGCCCGCCTACGTCCGGGCCCGTGGTCAGACCGTCGCCGTGGTCGGCTGCACGACGCTGGGCCAGCCCGGCCGGGTCGGCTCGTCCGCGGCCGGCCCCGACCGTGCCGGAGTCGCGAACTGCTATCCGCCCCGGTTGACCGACGCGGTCGAAGCGGCGGCCGCACGCGCCGACGCCGTGGTGGTCGTGCTCGACGGCGCCGCGCGAGCGGGCGGCACGGAGCGCGACGCCCGGCTCCGCGCCGGCGTACGCCGGATGGCCGGGGTGGCCGCCGAGGCCGGCGCCTCGGTGGTCGTCGGCGGCTTCGCCCGGGGGCCGCAGGAGATCCTTGGCATCGACGGGGTCCCGTGGGTCCAGGGCACCGGTGACCTCGTCACCGACCAGCAGCACTGGTCGGCGCTGCGGTCCTCGGTCACCCGGGTCACGGTGCGCGACGGGCGCGCCGAGACGCTGACGGTGGACCCGCTGGCCCTCGTCGAGGACCGGCCGGTGCCGGTGGCCGGCACGCTGGCCGCCTCGATCGCCCGGCAGATGCGCGGCACCGTGGCCGGGCTGACCACGCTCGGGGAGGGCACCGTCTCCTGGCCGGCCGTGGGAGAGGCCGAGGAGGTCTCGCGGGCAGGGACGCCCGGGGGGCTGGTTCAGGTCGGCGACGCCTGGACCCTCGAGTCGCTCAGCCCCGGCGCCCGAGCCGGGCGAGACCTGCTGTGGGGGACCGGGTCCTTCGAGGACCTCGAGACCGACGACGCGACCAGCGGCTCGACGCTGTGGTCGCTGGGCACGTACGTCACCACCTCGCTCGAGGCCGGGTGCCAGGGCGCCCAGGGGCTGCGCCTGCGGCGTGGACCGTTGAGCGCCAAGGACGTGGTGATCTCCCCGCAGTACCGCCAGCCGGTCACCCCCGGCACCCAGCTCAGCCTGACCGCGAACGTGCGGCTCGCCAGCGAGGGCGCGTCGCTGGAGGTGCGCTGGTATCGCTCGCTGGACCCCGCCAAGCGCTCCAGCGGCGCGGAGTCCGTGGCGATCGTGCCGCACCGGCTGTCCGGCCCCTGCTCGCCGGTCCGCCTCGACCTGACGGTCCCGGAGGGGATGGTGGCCGCCCAGCCCTACGTGCGCCTCTCGCCGCGCCACGACGTCAACCTGGCGGCGGAGCTGCGGGTCGACGACGTTGCGCTGGTCGCCTGGAACGCACCCGGCACCGTCGGCCGCCGGCTGGACACCATCCAGCTCGACCCCACCGGCCAACCGGCGGTCGTCTCCCGCATCGGGCCGTGACCGCGAGATGCCGGTCCTGGTGGTCCGACGTGCGGGTTCCGGTGGTCCGACGTGCGGGTCGTGGCGGGTTGATCAGCACGCGGGCCGGGCGGCCGCCGTACTCTCGGACGCGTTAGGTTGGGCGGCGTGACCGAGCCTGTGAGCCCTACGCACACCGACGTCCTCGAGCGAGCCCGCGCACGCGTGCTGGAGGCCGGTGAGGGACTGGGGTACGACGACCTGGTCGCGGTCCTCGGCCTCCCCGACGAGCGGGTGCCCGAGCTGCTGGAGCTCGCCCACCAGGTGCGGCTGCGACACTGCGGCCCCGACGTCGAGGTCGAGGGGATCGTGTCCCTCAAGACCGGCGGCTGCCCGGAGGACTGCCACTTCTGCTCGCAGTCGGGACAGTTCACCTCGCCCGTGCGGTCGGTCTGGCTCGACATCCCGCAGCTGGTCAAGGCAGCCGAGGAGACCGCTGCGACCGGGGCGACCGAGTTCTGCATCGTGGCCGCGGTCCGCGGCCCCGACGACCGGCTGATGAGCCAGGTGCGCGACGGCGTCAAGGCGATCCGCGAGGCGGTCGACATCAACGTCGCCGCGTCCTTGGGCATGTTGACGCAGGTGCAGGTCGACGACCTGCGCGAGATGGGCGTCCACCGCTACAACCACAACCTCGAGGCGGCGCGCTCCTACTTCCCGCAGGTCGTGACCACGCACTCCTGGGAGGAGCGGTGGGACACCTGCGAGATGGTGCGCGAGTCAGGCATGGAGCTCTGCTGCGGTGGCCTCGTCGGCATGGGCGAGACGCTCGAGCAGCGCGCCGAGCTGGCCGCACAGCTGGCCGAGCTCGGGCCCCACGAGGTGCCGCTGAACTTCCTGAACCCGCGGCCCGGCACGCCGTTCGGCGAGCTGCCGGTGATGTCGTCCGCCGACGCGCTGCGGGCGATCGCGGCCTTCCGGCTGGCGATGCCGCGGACCATCCTTCGCTACGCGGGTGGGCGCGAGCTCACCCTCGGAGACCTCGGCACCCGCGATGGCCTGCTGGGGGGCATCAACGCCGTGATCGTCGGCAACTACCTGACGACGCTGGGTCGCGACGCCGACGAGGACCTCGCGCTGCTCGCGGAGCTGAGCATGCCGATCAAGGAGCTGTCGAAGACGCTGTGAGCGAGTCGCGGCTGAGTGACCACGGGGCGTACTGCGGACACTGCGGGCAGCCGGTCGCCGCCGGCGACCACGCCGACTGCGCGCGGCGGCTCGCGCTGGAGCCACCACGCTTCTGCGTGCGGTGCCGGCGGCGGATGAAGGTCCAGGTCACGCCCCGCGGGTGGTCGGCCGACTGCGTCCAGCACGGGCCGTTGCGCGGCTGAGCACCTCGCCCGAGGGCAGGCGTCAGCCGGCGAGCGCCGCCTCGATGTCGCCGGCCAGCGAGGCGGGCTCGGTGGTGGGCGCGTAGCGCTTGACGACCCGGCCGTCGCGGCCGACGAGGAACTTGGTGAAGTTCCACTTGATCTTGTCGCCGAGCAGCCCGCCCTTCTCCGCGCGCAGCCACTGCCAGAGGGGGTGGGCGTCGTCGCCGTTGACGTCGACCTTGCCGAACATCGGGAACGTCACGCCGTAGTTCTTCTGGCAGAAGGCGCCGATCTCCTCCTCCGAGCCGGGCTCCTGGCCGCCGAACTGGTCGCACGGGAAGCCCAGCACGACGAGGCCCTGGTCGCGGTAGCGCTCCCACAGCTCCTCGAGGCCGGCGTACTGCGGGGTGAAGCCGCACTGTGAGGCGGTGTTGACGACGAGCACCACCTGGCCGGCGTACGCCGACAGGTCCTGCGGCGCGCCGTCGAGGGTGGTCGCGGAGAAGTGGGTCAGGGCTGTCATCAAGGCTCCATCGGTCGTGAGACGGGGTTCGTCATCACGGTCACAACGGGCGCGTCGGCCGGCTCATTCCGTGATGTCGACCACCACACCGGCCTGCTCGGCGATCGCGACGGCGCCGGTCACGTCGACCCGGGCGCCGGCCAGGCGAGCGCCGCTGAGGTCGGTGCCGGCGAGCGAGGCCCCGCGAAGGTCGGTGCCGGAGAGGTCGGCCCTGTGGAACGACGCCCCGTCGAGCCGGGCACCGCGCAGGGACGACTCCGACAGGTCGCTCATCGCCAGGTCGGCGTCGCGCAGGTCGAGCCCGTCGAGCCGGGTCTTGGTCAGGGTCGCGGCGCGGACCGTTGCGCCCTGCCACGAGCCTCCGAGGATGGTGATCGGCCGCAGGGTGCACTCGGTGAGCACCGAGCCGAGGAAGCGGCAGCCGTCGAGCTCGGCGCCGAAGAAGCTGGTGTGGGCGAGGTCGCAGGCGATGAACGACGTCGCGGTGTGCCGCGAGGCGTTGAACCGGCAGCGCTCGAGGCGGCACCGCTCGAAGGTGACTCCCTGCAGCGTCGCCTCGGTCAGGTCGACGTCGACCAGGGTGCACTCGCGCAGCACGACGTCGACCAGCTCCTCGGCGTACCAGTCTTCGCCGGTGAAGCGCAGGCCGTCGACCTCGCCGGTGGGGGCCTCAGCCATCGTGCACCCCGACGAGCTCACACATCGAAGGTCCCGCCGGTGCGCCAGTAGACACCCTCGTGGCGGGCGAGGAACCCCTCGTCGACGAGATAGCGGCGCAGCGCCGCGTGGTCGGGGTGGAACCGGATGAGGGTCTCGACGACCTCCGCCTCGGGGTGGCGCCGCCCCGGCTCGAACTCCTGCGCGATCCGGTCGAGGACGACCACCCGCTTGGCGTGGCGGGTCGGCATCGTGTGCAGGCTGCCGTCAGCGCGAGAGAAGGCCGCGACGATGCGGGCCGCCTCGGCCGGGTCCGGGAAGGGCTCGGTCTCCGGGGAGGCGGCCGGCGTGGAGGGTCTCGTCTCGACACGGTCGGCCGGCAGGCGGGTCATCGTCGATCACCGTAGCCGAGCCGCCGGACGGTCTTCGTCGGCGGCCGCCTCCAACGCCACCCCGCCGCCGCGAACGACGGCGGGGCAGCGACCACCGGGTGAATTGACACGGGGGTTGACCCGATGGCGATGTGGGGTCATCCGCTCATGACGTCGGATATGCGAAGAAGATACATCCAAGCGAAGGTTCTTCAAACTCGAACCGGACATCTTCGCTGAACCGTAGGGTTGGGTGTTGTGGCGAGCGGGTTCACAGGCGAGGTGGCCAGCGTGGTCCGTGGCCTGCTGGCCGAGCACCAGATCTCCGGGGCTCGGCTGGCGGAGGCCCTGGACCGCGCTCCCAGCTATGTCTCGGAGCGACAGACCGGGCACCGCGCCTGGACGGTCGCCGACCTCGAGGTGATCGCCGACCTGCTCGACGTCGACCCGATGGTGCTTCTCGCCGAGGTCAGCCGCCGCTCGCGGCTGGCGCGTGACGCGCGGGACGCCTCGCTGCTGACGAAGTCGACCGCTCGCCCGGAGGCGCCCGTCCGTCGTGCCCCGGCCACCCCGCGTCGCAAGCGCCGCTCGGCCTAAGGAGACCGCATGTCCCTCGTGGGAGAGATCGTCTGGACCGCCGTCCTGGCATGTGTGGCGGTGATCCTGCTGCTGGTGGCGGTCATCGCCGACCAGACGCGCACGGCCTGGGTCGCCTTCGGCATCGGGATCGTGGCCCACGCGCTGTTCCTCGACAGCCGGATGCGCTGGCGGGAGGCGCAGCGCTACAACGGCGAGCTGCGCTCGATCAGCTGACGGTCGCCGGTGGGCCATCGCCCACCGGGTCGCGGTCGAGGATGCGGGCACAGGTGTTCATCAGGCGGCGTCTGATCGGCGCGGCCCGGTCGACGAAGCCACGCTGCCCGGCGGCGTACTCCTGCTTTCCGTCGGGCGTCTCGATGCGGACCGGGTCGAGGCCGAGGTCGCGCAGGTCGTAGGGCGCCGCGCGCATGTCGAGGACGCGCACCTCCCAGGCGAGCTCGAACGCGTCGGCGACGAGGTCGGAGTCGACGAGCGGGGTGAGCCGGAAGGCGTGCTTGTAGAGGTCCATGGTGGCGTGCAGGCAGCCCGGCTGCTCGTACGCCGGCCGGTCGTCGGGGCCCGGCCGGAGCGTGTTGAGCGGCCGCGCCTCCGGGGTGAAGAAGCGGAAGGCGTCGAAGTGGGAGCAGGCGATCCGGTGCGACTCGACCACTTCGTCGGTGCCGTCGGGGCCCAGGCGCAGTGGCCAGGCGGCGTGTCGGGTCTGGTCCTCGCCGAGACGGTAGACCATCGCCCACTCGTGCAGGCCGAAGCAGCCGAAGGACGGGGCGCGGCCGGCCGTCGAGGCGAGCAGTGCGTGGGTCTGCTCGACCAGCGGCCGCTGGGTGAGGGCATGCTCGGCGGTGACGGCGACCGCCCCGTCGTCGCGCACGGCGTAGCCCTTCAGGCCGGCGTACTCCTGCGTGGCCGGGCCGCCGAGCGCCAGGCCGAGGCCCGGGTGCCAGCGGCGCAGCTGTGCGGGCCGCTGGGAGTAGTAGGTGAACAGGAAGTCGAAGACCGGATGCTTGACCCGGGCCGACCGGCGAGCGAGGTGCGGCTCGACGTAGGCGTCGATGCGGGCGGCGTGGGCCGCCGCGCGTGCCTGCCACTCCGCCTGCGGCAGCACCCTGGTCGTCACGGGGCCAGGGTAGGCGGCCAGGGTCCAAGGGTCGCCTCGCTAGGCTCACCGCGTGCGTATCGCGAGGTTCACCACGGGCGACGACCCGCAGTTCGGCGTCATCACCGGAGACATCGACGACCTCGGTCAGCCGGCCGACGACTCGGTCGTCACCGTGCTCAGGGGCGACCCGCTCTACACCGGCATCGAGCCCACCGACCAGCAGGTGCGGCTCGCCGACGTGCGGCTGCTGGCCCCGGTCATCCCGCGCAGCAAGGTGGTCGCGATCGGGAAGAACTACGCCGCCCACGCCGCCGAGATGGGCGGCGAGCTCCCGGCCGAGCCGCTGATGTTCCTCAAGCCCAACACCAGCGTCGTCGGCCCGGGCGACCCGATCTTCTACCCCCGGCAGACCGAGGAGCTGCACTACGAGGGCGAGCTCGCCGTCGTGATCGGCCGGATCTGCCGCGACGTCCCGGCCGCCAAGGCGACCGACGTCATCGTCGGCTACACCATCGCCAACGACGTGACAGCGCGCGACCTGCAGCGCAGCGACGGGCAGTGGAGCCGGGCCAAGGGGTTCGACTCGTTCTGCCCGCTCGGGCCGTGGATCGAGACCGACCTCGACCCGCATGACTTCGCCGAGGGCAGGTCGGTGCAGACCCACCTCAACGGCGACCTCGTCCAGGACGGCACGACCAAGGACCTGGTCTTCGACATCCCGACCCTGGTCGCCCACATCTCCAGCGCGATGACGCTGCTGCCCGGAGACGTCATCCTGACCGGCACCCCGGAGGGAGTCGGGCCGATGCAGGTCGGCGACGAGGTGGAGGTGTCGATCGCGGGTCTCGGCACGCTCACCAATAGGGTCGTGGCTCGTGACTGACACCCTCGAGGCCCCGGTGACCGGCTCCGACATCCGGGTCCGCTTCTGCCCCAGCCCCACCGGCTCGCCGCACGTCGGCCTGGCCCGCACCGCGCTGTTCAACTACGCCTTCGCACGGCACCACGGCGGCACGTTCGTCTTCCGGATCGAGGACACCGACGCCTCGCGGGACTCCGAGGAGTCGCTGCAGACCGTGCTGACGGTGATGCGCTGGTGCGGCTTCGACTGGGACGAGGGCGTCGACAAGGGCGGGCCGCACGGTCCCTACCGCCAGAGCGAGCGGCGCGACATCTACGACGACGTGCTCGCGCGGCTGCGCGCGACGGCGTACGTCTATGACTGCTTCTGCTCAGGCGAGGAGGTCGACGCCCGACGCAAGGCGAGCGGCTCCAAGCTCCAGGGGTACGACGGCTTCTGCCGCACCCTCACCGACGAGCAGCGCGTCGCCTTCGAGGCGGAGGGGCGGGCGCCGATCCTGCGCTTCCGGATGCCCGACGGGGAGATCGCCTGGACCGACCTGGTGCGCGGCGAGATCAGCTTCCGGACCGAGAACGTTCCCGACTTCGCGCTCTGTCGGGCGAGTGGCGACCCGCTCTACACCCTCGTCAACCCCGTCGACGACGCGCTGATGGAGATCACCCACGTGCTGCGTGGTGAGGACCTGCTGTCCTCGACGCCGCGACAGCTGGCGCTCTACGAAGCACTGAAGGAGATCGGCGTCGCGCAGCGGACGCCGGCCTTCGGCCACCTGCCCTACGTCATGGGCCAGGGCAACAAGAAGCTCTCCAAGCGCGACCCCGAGGCGAGCTTCCTGGGCTACATCGACGCAGGCTTCACCCCCGAGGGGCTGCTCAACTACCTCGCCCTGCTCGGCTGGGCGATCGCGCCCGACAACGACGTGTTCACCATGGAGGAGATGTACGCCGCCTTCGACATCGGTGACGTCAACCCCAACCCCGCGAGGTTCGACCTCAAGAAGGCCGAGGCGATCAACGCCGCGCACATGCGGCTGGTCTCGCTGCCGGACATGACGGAGCGGGTGGTCCCGTTCCTCGAGCGCGACGGAGTGGTGTCGACGCCCATCACGCCGTCGGAGCGCGAGGTGCTCGACGCCGCGATGCCGCTGGTGCACGAGCGCATCAACAAGCTCACCGAGGCCGGGCCGATGCTGGGCTTCCTCTTCGCCGACGAGGTGTCCTTCACCCGCGAGGAGACCCTCGACGACGCCGGTCGCGAGGTCGTCCGGGCCGCCCGTGACGCACTGGTCGGGCTGACCGCCTGGACCACGGCCGCGATCGACGAGGCGCTGCGTGAGGCCCTCATCGAGGGCCTCGGGCTCAAGCCGCGGCTGGCGTTCGGGCCGGTGCGGGTCGCGGTGACCGGCCGCAAGGTGTCGCCGCCGCTGTTCGAGTCGCTGGAGCTGCTCGGCCGCGAGCGGTCGCTCGGCCGGCTCGCCGGGGCTCTGGAGGGCTGAGCGGCGATGAGCGACTGGGTCACGCCTTCGGGCGGGCGGCAGGAGCCCCGCCCTGAGGGGTCGGGCTCCGAGGGGTCGGACTCGGAGGAGACCGGCCAGACCAGGCCGCGGCCCCCGGGGCCGTCGAGCCCGCCGCCTCCGGCGTACGGCGCTCCGCTGCCGCTGCCTCCGCCACCCGGCTACCCCGCTGCTCCGCCCCCGGCGTACCCGCCCCCGGCGTATCCGCCCCCGGCCCCTCCTCCTGCCGGCTATCCGCCGGCCGCCCCTCCGCCGTACCCCGCGCCGTTCGGCACCGGCTACCAGCCCGCCTACGGCCCGCCGCCGCCGTACGCCCCCCCGGTCCCCGCGGACGACCCTGCCTCGGAGCCGCTGGAGTTCCACGTGGCGCTGCTGGGCGGGCGGCGCGGCTGGTGGTGGTCGTTGATCGGGCTGCCGGCCCTGGTGATCGCGTTCCTGGTGGCCCAGGTCGTGATCATGGTCCCGTTCGTCGCGGTGGCCGTGGCCCGGGGCGAGGACGCCACCACTGCGGTCCAGGCGCTGGCGGACTTCTCCAACCCGACGGCCGGTTCGATGGCCTTTCTGCTGCTCAACCTGGCGGTGCTGATCCCGCTGGTCTGGCTGGTGATGCGGGTCGTCCACGACCTCAAGCCCGGCTGGTCGACCTCCGTGCGCCCGCGGATGCGCTGGGGCTACTTCGGTGCCTGTGTGGGCGCTGCGTTCCTGGCGCTGCTGGCGAGCATCGCGGTCTCGCTGCTGCTCCAAGGCACCCAGGACACCGTCGGCTCCGACACCGTCGTCGAGTTCGACTCGAGGACCCGCGACCTGGCGCTGGTGCTGCTGCTCCTCACGCCGCTGCAGGCGGCGGGGGAGGAGTACGGCTTCCGCGGCTACCTCACCCAGGCGTTCGGCTCGATGTTCGCCGGGCGCGGGATCTGGGTGAGCCGCGGCATCGCCGTGCTCGCACCGGCGCTGCTGTTCGCGGCCGCCCACGGTGCCCAGAGCGCCCCGGTGTTCTTCGACCGCTTCGCGTTCGGCGTGGTCGCCGGCGTCCTCGTCATCGCCACCGGCGGGCTCGAGGCGGGCATCGCCATGCACGTGCTCAACAACTACCTCGCGTTCGGCGTGGCCCTGGCGACGGGCACCCTCGCAGACTCGCTCCAGCCCTCGGGGGGCAGCTGGTGGCAGGTGCCGGTGACGCTCACCCAGTCGCTGGTCTACCTCGGCCTGGCGTGGTGGCTGGCTCGTCGGATGGGCCTCGCCACCCGCACCGACCCGGCCGTTTTGGCCGCCTCTCGCGGGCTTGTGTATCGTGACCCCTCGGTCCCGAGCGCTGTTTCGGAGCGGTGACGGGCGAGGCTGAAAGCCCAGTGGGATATGGTGTAATTGGCAGCACGACTGGTTCTGGTCCAGTTAGTCTAGGTTCGAGTCCTAGTATCCCAGCCAGAGATCCCGGAGGCCCTCGCGCCGACGGGATTTTGTGTGGAACCCCGGCTTTCGTTAGAGTTCCGCAGGTTGCCGCACACCCGTGCGAGCAGCATGCCCCCGTTGTGTAGCGGCCTAGCACGCCGCCCTCTCAAGGCGGTAGCGCCGGTTCGAATCCGGTCGGGGGTACCACTCCGAAAAGCGGTCCTGACCAGCGGAAACGCTGGGACGGGCCGCTTCTTCGTTTCCGTCGAAATCGGGCTCGGGCAACACTGGGGCAACACGGGGCAACAGCTCTCGGCGCTGCCGCACGGCCTCGCGTGCTCGATCCAAGGCGTCCCCGACCTCGTCCAGGCGGTCCTCGAACAGGTGCCCGTAGGTGTCCAAGGTCATGGTGGCCGAGGCGTGGCCGAGCATCTGCTGGACAACCTTCCGTCGGCGCCACGCGGCGTGGCCATCGGGGTGGCGCTGGGCAGCAACCTCCTGCGCGGCCGACGGGTCCTGGCCAATCATCTGCCGGCCGCCTCCGTCGTCTGGCCGATCTCGAAGCCGAGGAGCTCGAAGCCCGACGAGGCGCCATGACGGTGAGAGCCCCCCTGCCCCGTCGCGAGGGCCCCGGTGGAGACTTCACCCATGGAGGAACGCGAGACCGGCGGCGCCTCGGCGGATCAGCCGTCCACCAGCTGGCTCGTCGGCGTGGTCGACCGGATCGGCTCCCGGCTACCCGCCTCGCGTCGAGTCGACATCGACGCTGCCCGGGTGATCGTCGCCAGGTACCAGCGCGACGAGCTCTCGACGCACGCGGGGGCGCTCACCTACGGAGCGTTCCTCTCGCTCCCTCCGCTCCTGTTGCTCGCCGCCTCCGTGGTCGGGTTCTTGATCGCCGATCCTGGCAGGCAGGAGGACGTCATCAATGGCCTCCTCGACCTGATTCCGGGACTGGAGGCGGTGGCGACCTCGCTGGTCGACTCAGTGGTCGAGGGCAGAGTCACTGTGGGCCTGATCGCGATTCCTGGAGTCATCTGGGCGGCCTCCGGGTTCGTCGCGCGGCTGCGGCATGCGCTCGGCGTCATCTTCGGAACTCCCTGGAGTGGTCTGATCGTCGGCCGCTTCCGGGGGATGGTGGTCGCCCTCCCGATGTTCGCGGGACTGCTGATCGTGCTCGCACTGCCGGGGAGTGTCTCGGGCCTCGTCAGGTCCGGGATCGGCAGCCTGGTCGTCGAGGCCGTGGCCTACGTCGCTGTGCTGGTCGGGGGGATCGCGTTCTTCATCCTGGCGTTCCGGTTCCTGACTCCGCCCTGCCCACTGTCCTGGCGTGATCACGTGCCGGGCGCCGTGGTGGCTACCGTTGGCTGGCTCATGATCGAGTGGCTTGGTGCGCTCTACGTCGACTGGGTGGTTGCCCGTGGCTCGGCGCTCTACGGCGCCCTCGGTGCGGTCTTCGGTCTGCTCGCCTTCCTGTACACGGCCGTCTATCTGCTCCTGCTGTCGGCCGAGATCTCGCAGGTGCTGTGGGAGCGGCGACGCAGCGGAGCCCCGGGGGCCCGTGACGAGGACGACCACACCAGGGAGAAGGCATGAACCTCACGCCGGCGACCTCACCACCGCGAACGGGCCTCCGACAGTCCCCCGAGGAGCGACATGCCCGGGGTGTGGCCGCGCGCAGCGGTGCTCCCCGTTCGGCGCACCGGCGGTGGGAGCCCCCTGCCGACCGCCCCGATCCGGTGGGGCTCCTGGAGAGTCAGGCCACGAGCCGCATTCCGGAGCTGGTGCCTGTCCGCTACGGCAGGATGCTGGTCTCGCCGTTCACCTTCTTCCGAGGGGCGGCTCTCCTCATGGCCGCCGACCTCGCGGTGACGCCGGCCTCGGGTCTCCGCTCTCAGATCTGCGGTGACGCGCATCTGTCGAACTTCGGGGTGTTCGCCTCGCCCGAGCGGCAGACGATGTTCGACATCAACGACTTCGACGAGACGCTGCCCGGGCCGTGGGAGTGGGATGTGAAGCGGCTGTCGGCGAGCTTCGAGGTCGCCGGTCGCGAGCGCGGCTTCGACCACGCCGACCGTGCGGCGATCGTCCGGGCCGGTGTGTCGGAGTACCGAGCCCGGATGGTGCAGGCGGCCGCCAGCCGCCACCTCGACGTCTGGTACGCCCACGTCGAGATCGACCGACTCCTCGAGCAGCTGAAGCCCAGCCTGACGAAGAAGCAGGACTCCCAGGTGAGGAAGAACGTGGCCAAGGCCAGGACGCGCGACAGCCTCCAGGCGTTCTCGAAGCTGACCGCCGAGGTCTCGGGGCGCCGACGAATCGTCGCGAACCCTCCGCTGATCGTCCCGATCGAGGACCTGCCGGCCGTCTCGGGCAGTGAGAGGGACATCGGTGCGGAGCTGCGCGCGCTCATCTCGTCGTACCGCCAGTCGCTGGAGAGCGATCGGCGGGTGCTGCTGGACGGCTTCGAGTACGTCCACGCCGCCCGCAAGGTGGTGGGGGTCGGCAGTGTCGGGACCCGCGCCTGGATCCTGTTGCTGGTGGGCCGTGACGACAAGGACCCCCTGTTCCTCCAGGCCAAGGAGGCCCAGGCGTCCGTCCTGGAGCGCTTCCTCGGCCCGAGCAGCATCGCGAACCACGGCCAGCGGGTGGTGGCAGGCCAGCGGCTGATGCAGGCGGCGAGTGACATCTTCCTGGGCTGGCAACGTGTCTCCGGGCTGGACGGGCAGACCCGCGACTACTACGTCCGCCAGCTGCGGGACTGGAAGGGTTCGGCCGACGTCGACACGATGGACGTCGCGACGATGACCGTGTACGCCCGTCTCTGCAGCGCGACGCTCGCCCGTGCCCACGCCCGCTCCGGGGACCGGATCGCGATCGCGGCCTATCTGGGCAAGAGCGACGTCTTCGACCGCGCGGTGGTGGACTTCGCCCGGGCCTACGCCGACCAGAACGAACGCGACTACGAGGCTCTCGTCGCGCGCCGTCCGCTCCGGCCGTGTCGACGCCCACCCCGGGCTCTGAGGGCGCCCTTGGCGTCTCGTGCACCTTCGGGGACCCGGGACCGTGCCGCCGGTCGTCCTCCGGTCCGCGACGGGCACGGCCGTGTCTGATTCCCGCCAGAGCCGGTCGGTGGGATGCGCCAGGATGGTCCGCATGACGACCACCCGCCCGGCCCGACGCGAGCCGCAGGCCCGGTCCGGGCCCGTGGGGGTGGGCCGGCTCGACGCGGAGTCCTGCTACCGGGCCGTCAAGTCGCGGGACCGCCGGTTCGACGGGGTGTTCTACACCGCGGTGCGCACCACCGGCATCTACTGCCGTCCCTCGTGCCCGGCGCGCACCCCGGCCTTCGCCAACGTGACGTTCCACCCCACCGCCGCTGCCGCCCAGGCGGCGGGCTACCGCGCGTGCAAGCGCTGCCTCCCGGACGCGACACCGGGCAGCCCCGACTGGGACGTGGCGGCCGACGCCGCCGGCCGCGCGATGCGGCTGATCTCCGACGGGGTCGTGGACCGCGAGGGCGTCGAGGGGCTGGCCCGCCAGGTCGGCTACACGACGCGTCACCTGACCCGCCTGCTGACGGCAGAGCTGGGGGCAGGGCCGCTCGCGCTGGCACGAGCCCGTCGGGCGCAGACCGCGCGGGTGCTGATCGAGACGACGGATCTCGGGTTCGCCGACGTCGCCTTCGCGGCAGGGTTCTCGAGCGTGCGCCAGTTCAACGACACCGTCCGCGAGGTCTACGCCGCCACGCCGTCGGAGCTGCGTGGGCGCCGCGGCAGCGGACGCCCCGATGCCGGGGCGCTGCGAGCTGCGGCTCGCCGTCCGCACGCCGTACGCCGGCCGCGCGCTGCTCGCGTTCCTGCACGCCCACCTGGTGCCAGGGGTCGAGGTCGCCGACCTCGCGGGCGGCACCTACGCCCGCACCCTCGACCTGCCCCACGGGCCCGGAAGCGTGGAGCTGACGCTCACCGACCATCCGGCCGAGCCCGCGACCGCGTTCGTGCCCGCCACCTTCCGGCTGGCCGACGTGCGCGACACCGCTGCGGCCGTCGAGCGGGTGCGCCGGCTGCTCGACGCCGACGCCGATCCCGTGGCGGTGTCCGACGCCTTCGTCGGCGACCCGGTGCTGGGGCCGCTCCGTCGTCGGCACCCCGGCCTCCGAGTCCCCGGACACCCCGACGGCCCCGAGCTGGCCGTGCGAGCCGTGATCGGCCAGCAGGTCAGCCTGGCGGCGGCCAGCACGGTCGGTGGGCGGCTCGTCGCGACGCACGGCCGGCGCGTCGAGGCCGGCGTCGCCGGGCTCACCCACCTCTTCCCGGGTGCCGAGGCCCTGGCCGTCGTCGACCCCGAGGACCTGCCGATGCCGCGCACCCGTGGCCGGGCGCTCGTCGCGCTGGCCACGGTGCTGGCCGACGGCACGCTCGCGCTCGATCGGAGCGCCACGCGCGCTCATGTGCGCCAGACCCTGCTGGCGCTGCCGGGCATCGGCCCCTGGACAGCCGACGTCGTGGCCATGCGCGGCCTCGGCGACCCCGACGTCTTCCTGCCGACCGACCTGGGCACGCGTGCCGTGCTCTCCCGGCTGGGGCAGGACCCGGCCGAGGCGGCCGCGATCGCCGACCGCTGGCGGCCGTGGCGGTCCTACGCCCAGCTGCATCTCTGGCACCAGGTCGTCGGTCGCGACGACCATCCCTCCGAGAGGATCTGACCATGTGGACCGTGATGGACTCACCGATCGGTGAGCTGCGCATCGTCGCGCTCAAGGGCGCGATCACTGCGATCGAGTTCAGTCCGTTCGGGCCCGCGCCCGACGGCCGACCGCGCGGGGAGCGCGCGGACGACAGCCCGGTGCTGCGAGCGGCGGTCGACCAGCTGGCGGCCTACTTCGCCCGCGACCGCAAGGAGTTCGACCTGCCGCTGGCCCCCGAGGGCACGCCGTTCCAGCAGCGCGTGTGGGAGCAGCTGGTGACGATCGGCTACGGCGAGACGGCGTCCTACGGGCAGATCGCGCACCGGCTCGGCATGACCAACGCCGCGAGCCGCGCGGTCGGGCTGGCCAACGGCCGCAACCCGATCCCGATCGTGATCCCGTGCCACCGCGTCATCGGCTCCGACGGCAGCCTGACCGGCTATGCGGGCGGGGTGGAGCGCAAGCAGACGCTGCTGGAGCTGGAGCAGGACGCCCTCTTCTGAGGTGCCGAGGGGGGGCTCAGTCCTCGGCGGCCCGGCGCAACGACTCCGACAACCGCTCGGCGGCGGCGAGCACGGCGGGGGCGTGCATCCGGCCGGGCTGACGGGAGAGCCGCTCGAGCGGGCCGGAGACGGAGACGGCGGCGATCACCTTGCCGCCGGGGGAGCGGACCGGTGCCGACACCGAGGCGACGCCCTGCTCGCGCTCGCCGACGCTCTGCGACCACCCACGGCGACGGATGCCGGAGAGGGCGGCGGCGGAGTAGGCGGCGTTCTGCAGCCCGCGGTGCATCCTCTCGGGGTCCTCCCACGCGAGCAGCACCTGGGCGGCCGAGCCGGCGCGCATGGTCAGCTGGGAGCCGACCGGGATGGTGTCGCGCAGTCCCGAGGGCCGCTCGGCGGCGGCCACGCACACGCGGTGCTCGCCCTGGCGCCGCCACAGCTGAGCCGACTCCCCGGTGATGTCGCGCAACCGGGCCAGCACGGGGCCGGCGGCGGCGAGCAGCCGGTCCTCGCCGGCCGCGGCCGACAGCTCGGCCAGGCGAGGCCCGAGCACGAAACGGCCCTGCATGTCGCGAGCCACGAGGCGGTGGTGCTCCAGCGCCACGGCCAGCCGGTGGGCGGTCGGTCGGGCCAGGCCGGTGCCGGCGACGAGACCGGCCAAGGTGGCCGGTCCCGCCTCGAGGGCTGAGAGCACGAGGGCCGCCTTGTCGAGGACGCCGACGCCGCTGGTGTTGTCCATATGGCAATACTGCCGTCTCAGATCATGGGATGCAAGTGTTAGCCTCGGGCCTGCAGGAGACCACGAACGTCAGGAGGGGCGCCATGGGAAGGACCCTGGCCGAGAAGGTGTGGGACGAGCACGTCGTCCGGACGGCCGAGGGAGAGCCCGACCTGCTCTACATCGACCTCCACCTGATCCACGAGGTCACCTCGCCCCAGGCGTTCGACGGGTTGCGGCTCGCCGGCCGCACCGTACGCCGCCCCGACCTCACCCTCGCCACCGAGGACCACAACGTGCCGACCCTCGACTGGGATCGGCCGATCGCCGACCCGGTGAGCCGCACCCAGGTCGAGACGCTGCGCAAGAACGCCGCGGAGTTCGGCGTCCGCCTGCACCCGCTCGGCGACATCGAGCAGGGCATCGTGCACGTCGTCGGCCCGCAGCTGGGCCTCACCCAGCCCGGGATGACCATCGTGTGCGGTGACTCCCACACCTCGACCCACGGCGCGTTCGGCGCGCTGGCGTTCGGCATCGGCACCTCCGAGGTCGAGCACGTCCTCGCCACCCAGACCCTGCCGCAGGCCCGCCCCAAGACGATGGCGGTGACGGTCACCGGGTCGCTGGCCGCGGGCGTCACCGCGAAGGACCTGGTGCTGACCCTGATCACGCACACCGGCACCGGCGGCGGGCAGGGCTACGTCGTCGAGTACCGCGGTCCGGCCATCGAGGAGCTCTCGATGGAGGCGCGGATGACGATCTGCAACATGTCGATCGAGTGGGGTGCCAAGGCCGGCCTGATCGCGCCCGACCAGACGACGTTCGACTACATCAAGGGTCGCCCCGAGGCGCCGCAGGGCGCCGACTGGGACGCCGCCGTGGCCCACTGGACGACCCTGGCGACCGACGCGGATGCTGGGTTCGACAAGGAGATCGTCCTCGACGCTTCCACGATGACCCCGTTCGTCACCTGGGGCACCAACCCCGGGCAGGGCGTGGCGCTCAGCGGCGTGGTCCCCGGGCCCGACGACTTCGACGAGGAGACCGACAAGATCTCCGCGGAGAAGGCCCTGGCCTACATGGGGCTCACCGCCGGCACGCCGATGCGCGACATCCCGGTCGACACGGTCTTCGTCGGCTCCTGCACCAACGGCCGGATCGAGGACCTGCGGACCGCGGCGTCGATCCTGGCGGGGCGCACGGTCGCCGACTCGACCCGGCTGCTGGTGGTGCCGGGGTCGGTCCGGGTGCGGATGCAGGCCGAGGAGGAGGGGCTGCACGAGGTGTTCCTCGCCGCGGGCGCCGAATGGCGCGGCGCGGGATGCTCCATGTGCCTGGGCATGAACCCCGACCAGCTCGCGCCCGGCGAGCGCAGCGCGTCGACCTCCAACCGCAACTTCGAGGGGCGGCAGGGCAAGGGCGGCCGCACCCACCTGGTGTCGGTGCCGGTGGCCGCGGCGACCGCGGTGCGCGGCACGCTGTCGTCGCCCGCCGACCTGGACTGAGCACACGAGGAGCCAGACCGATGGAGCAGTTCACCACCCACACCGGCATCGGGGTCCCGCTGCGCCGCAGCAACGTCGACACCGACCAGATCATCCCGGCGGTCTACCTCAAGCGGGTGACCCGCACCGGCTTCGAGGACGGCCTGTTCGCGGCCTGGCGCAACGACCCGGACTTCGTGCTCAACAACCCCGCCTACGCCGGCGGCTCGGTGCTCGTGGCCGGGCCCGACTTCGGCACCGGCTCGTCGCGCGAGCACGCCGTCTGGGCGCTGCAGAACTTCGGCTTCCAGGTCGTCGTGTCGTCCCGCTTCGCCGACATCTTCCGCGGCAACTCCGGCAAGGCCGGCCTGCTCGCGGCGCAGGTCGACGAGAAGGTCGTGCAGCGGCTGTGGGACCTGCTCGAGACGCAGCCGGGCGCCACGATCACCGTCGACCTCGAGTCGCGCACGATCCGCGCGGGCGAGGGTGAGACGGCGGTCGAGGACTCCTTCGACATCGACGACTACACCCGCTGGCGGCTGCTCGAGGGGCTCGACGACATCGGCATCACGCTGTCCCACGACGACGCCATCGCGGCGTTCGAGGCCAAGCGGCCGTCGTACAAGCCGGTGACGCTGTAGCCCCTCCGGGGGCGTCGCACCGCCGAAACCCCTGCGAAACAGGGGATTTCGGGCCGATTGCGTCCGAAATCGTCGCGAAACGCCGCGTCGGATGGTGGCAGGAACGCTCGAAACACCTAGCGTTTCCTGGAGAAAGTCGGGCATCGGCTCGACGCGAAGCCGTTCATCGGAAGGGAAGCTCGTGAACAAGTCACAGCTCATCGACGCGCTCGCCACGCGTTACGAGGGGAACCGTAAGGCCGCGGCTCACGCGCTGGAGTCCGTGCTGGACACCATCACGCGTGAGGTCGCCAAGGGCGAGAAGGTCGCGATCACGGGCTTCGGCTCGTTCGAGAAGCGAGTGCGCGAGGCTCGTTGGGTGCGCAACCCGCAGACCGGGGCGCGGATCAAGGCGAAGAAGACCGCCGTGCCGAAGTTCACCGCGGGCGCCGACCTGAAGAAGGTCATCTCGGGCGCCAAGAAGCTGCCGAAGCTGCCGGCGGCGTCGGCCAAGAAGGTGGCCGCGCCTGCCAAGGCCGCGGTGAAGAAGGTCGTTCCGGCCAAGAAGGCGGCCCCGGCGAAGAAGGCGGCCCCGGCCAAGAAGGCGCCGGCCAAGAAGGCCCCGGCGAAGAAGGCCCCGGCGAAGAAGGCCCCGGCGAAGAAGGCCCCGGCGAAGAAGGCCTCGGCGGCCAAGGCTCCTGCGAAGAAGACCACGGCCACGAAGGCACCGGCCAAGAAGGCGCCCGCGAAGAAGGCGCCCGCGAAGAAGGCCCCGGCGAAGAAGGCCCCGGCGAAGAAGGCCCCGGCGAAGAAGGCCGCCAAGAAGTCCTGATCTGTCGCTGACGGTGGCCGGCCCCTGCGGGGTCGGCCACCGTCAGCGTTCGTCAGGGGTGGCCGGCCGCCCGCGAGCGGGAGACGTCGAGCGCGGCACGCGTGTGGGCGCCCACCCCGACGGCGATCGCCGCCGCGAGTGACGGCTCGTCGTCGACGTCGAGCCGCAGCGTGACGAGCTGTCCCTTCACCTCAGCCGCGCCCGCCGCGCGGTGTCGCGCCGCGGACGCGAGGCCGAAGGCCGGCGAGAAGTGCGCGCGAGGTGCGGCGTACGCCGTGGTACCCGTGCCTAGACGGTCGGCGACGAACGCCGGCCGGCCCGTCATCGCGATGAGTGCCGCGTCGAGGTCGGACGACGTCACGGCGGGCAGGTCGGCGCACAGCGCGACCACGAAGGTCTCCGGCGGCAGCGTGGTGGCAGCGTCACGCAGGGCGGCGTTGAGCTCTCCCGCATCGGGCGTGACGCGGCACCCGGCGGCTCGCGCGTGACCGGTCATCCCGGGGTCGTCGGTCACCACGACCACGTCGTCGACCTGCTCCGCCGCCAGGACGGCCGCGAGCGCATCGCGAGCGAAGGCGACGGCGAGCCGGCGGCGGACGTCGTCGCCGAGCGCCGCAAGACGCGTCTTGGCAAGCTCGGGCCGCTTGACCGGGAGGAGGACGACGGTGGGCGGCACGCTGCCGATTGTGGCAGTCGACCGGGCGGTCACGAGCGGCCGCTCCCCGGGCGACCGAGTAGCCTGCTGCCGTCGCGTCCTCACGGACGCGGACCCGGCCTCCGGCGGGACCGGTGGCTGGGTGTGGGAGCGGGAGAGGTGGCAGGTGACGGTTCGCAGGACGACCGAGCAGCGCAACTGGGCGTGGAACCTCGCCGTCGGTGTGCTCAAGCCGCCGATCCTGGCGACGGTCCGGCGCGAGTGGCACGACGGGGAGAAGATCCCGGTCGAGGGCGGCTGCCTGGTGGTGTTCAACCACATCTCCCACATCGACCCGCTGATGGCCGCCCACTTCGTCTATGACCACGGCCGGCTGCCGCACTACCTCGCGAAGTCCACGCTGTTCAGCAACAAGCTGCTCGGCAGCTTCCTGCGCACCGTCGGGCAGATCCCGGTGGAGCGGCTCACCCGCAACGCCGTGGGCGCCTACGACGCCGCGGTGGCCGCCGTGCGCGAGGGGCAGTGCGTGGTGGTCTACCCCGAGGGCACGCTCACCCGCGACCCGGGCCTGTGGCCGATGCAGGGCAAGTCCGGCGCCGCCCGGATCGCGCTCGAGACCGGTTGCCCCGTGATCCCGGTGGGCCAGTGGGGCTCGCAGGAGCTCCTGCCGCCATACGCCAAGAGACCCCACCCGGTCCCGCGCAAGACCGTGCTGATGAAGGCCGGCGACCCGGTCGACCTCGCCGACCTGCTCGACCGGCCGCCCACGCCGGCCCTGGTCGCCGAGGCGACCGACCGGATCATGGCCGCGCTGACCGTGCTGGTCGCCGACCTGCGTGACGAGCGTCCGCCAGCGGAGCGGTTCGATCCCCGCAAGGCCGGGATCAAACCGATCGGGAACCCCAACGAGAAGCCGCGCAACCCGCGGTCCAGGAGGTAGCCATGGCGCAGTTCGCGGTCTTCGGAGCAGGTTCGTGGGGCACGGCGTTCTCGATCGTGCTCGCCGACGCCGGCAACGACGTGACGATCTGGGGTCGCCGCGAGGAGGTCTGTGCGGCGATCAACGACGAGCACCACAACCCGGACTACCTTCACGGCATCTCGCTCCCGGAGACGATCCGGGCGACCCACGATCCCGAGGAGGCCGCGCGCGACGCCGAGGTCGTGGTGCTGGCCGTGCCGTCGCAGACGCTGCGCGCCAACCTCGTCGAGTGGGCGCCGGTGCTGCCGTCATCGGCGACACTCGTGTCGTTGATGAAGGGTGTCGAGCTCGGCACGCTGGAGCGGATGAGCCAGGTCATCGCCGAGGTGACCGGCGCCGGTCCCGAGCGGATCGCCGTGGTCAGCGGACCCAACCTGTCCAAGGAGATCGCGCGGCGCGAGCCCGCCGCCTCGGTGGTGGCCTGCGAGGACGAGGCAGTCGCCCAGCGGCTGCAGAAGCTCACCCACGCGCCGGCGTTCCGCCCCTACACCAGCACCGACGTGGTCGGGTGTGAGCTCGGCGGCGCCTACAAGAACGTCGTCGCGCTGGCGGTCGGGATGGCGATCGGCCTCGGGTACGGCGACAACTCGACCGCCTCGGTCATCACCCGAGGGCTGGCCGAGACGGCGCGCCTCGCGACGGCGCTCGGCGCGAACCCGCTGACGCTGATGGGGCTGGCGGGCCTCGGCGACCTGGTCGCCACCTGCTCCTCGCCGCTGTCGCGCAACCGCACCTTCGGCGAGAAGCTCGGGCGTGGGTTGACCACCGAGGAGATCTACGCCAGCACCCGCCAGGTCGCCGAGGGCGCCAAGTCCTGCTCCTCCCTGGTCGAGCTCGCCCACCGCACCGGCTGCGACGCCCCCATCGCGGAGCACGTCGACCTCGTCGTCCAGGGCCGCGCCACCGCCGCCGAGCTCGTGGAGGCCTTCACCAGCCGCGACCCCAAGGCCGAGACCGACTGACGACGTCGGCCTCAGAGACGGGCCAGGGCCTGCTCGAGGTCGGCCCAGAGGTCCTCGACGTCCTCGATGCCGACGCTGAGGCGCACCAGGCCGTCGGGGATGGTCTCCGGCTCGGTCTTCCAGCGACGGCGTCGCTCGAAGGTCGACTCCACCCCGCCGAGGGAGGTGGCGTGCACCCACAGTGACGTCGAGCGGGTGAGCATGTCGCCGGCCATGGCGCCGCCGGCGAGCACGACCGACACGATCCCGCCGAAGCCGGGGTAGCGCACCTCCGCGACCGCTGGATGCCCCGTGAGGCGGCGGACCAGCTCGGCGGCGTTGGCCTGGGCGCGCTCGACGCGCAGGTGGAGGGTGCGCAGGCCGCGGAGGGCCAGCCAGGCCTCCATCGGGCCGGGGACGGCGCCGATCAGGTCACGGCGGCCCTTGAGGGCGGCGTACACCTCGTCGTCGCGGGTCACGATCGCGCCCATCAGGACGTCGCTGTGGCCGGCGAGGTACTTCGTCGCGGAGTGCACGACCAGGTCGGCGCCGAGCTCCAGTGGCCGCTGCAGCAGGGGTGTGGCGAAGGTGTTGTCGACGACCACCCGCGCACCGGCCGCGTGCGCACCCTCGATGATCGCCGGCAGGTCGGCCACCTCGAGCGCGGGGTTGGTCGGCGACTCCAGCCAGACGAGGGCGGCGTCCTCGGCCGCAGCCACCACCGCGTCGGCGTCGGTGACGTCGACGAGCACGGCGGTGCCGCGGCCGCGCGCCTCCAGGTCGGCCAGCTGCATGGTCACGCCGTTGTAGGCGTGACGTGGTGCGACGACGGTGTTGCCCTGGCCGACCAGGTCGAGCAGCGTGGCGACCGCCGCCAGCCCGGATGCGAAGGTCAGGCAGCGCCCACCCTCGAGTGCCCCCAGCGCCTCCTCGAACGCCTGCCAGGTCGGGTTGTCGTAGCGGCCGTACTCCAGGTCGCCCCCGGCGACGTACGTCGACGCGAGCGTGATCGGCGGGTTCAGCGGAGCGTCCGGCTCCGGGGTGGGGCGAGCCGCCTTGACCACGACGGTGGCGGGGGCGAGCGGGCGCGGGTCGGCGGTCATGGCGACCACCCTAGGCCGGTAGGGTCAGGGCCGATGAGCCAGCCAGACGAGTCGCCCGGGGAGCGCGTCGCCGCCGGCCCCGCCGGCCCCGCCGGCCGCAAGCCGCGGGTGGCCGTGGTCTTCGGTGGCCGCTCCAGCGAGCACGCGATCTCGTGCGTCACCGCCGGCAGCGTGCTGCAGGCGATCGACCACGACCGCTACGACGTGGTGCCGATCGGCATCGCCACCGACGGGCGCTGGGTGCTGGAGTCCGGCGATCCGGAGCGGCTGCGGATCGCCGGTCCCGACCGGCTGCCGTCCGTCGACGGCGACCGGGCCACCGTGTCGCTGAGCCGCGACGCGGCGGGCGCCTCGCTCGTCGTCTCCGAGCCGAGCTCCCCTCCGCGGGTGCTGGGCGAGGTCGACGTGGTGTTCCCGCTCCTGCACGGCCCCTGGGGAGAGGACGGCACCCTCCAGGGCATGCTCGAGATGGCGGGAGTGCGCTACGTCGGCGCCGGCGTGCTCGCCTCCGCGGTCAGCATGGACAAGGCCTTCATGAAGGTCGTGCTCGCCGCCGCCGGGCTGCCGATCCTGCCGTCGACCACCGTCACCGTCGCAGAGTGGGAGCGTGACCCGGAGGCCTGCCGTGAGCGGGCGGCGGCGCTGGGCTACCCGCTGTTCGCGAAGCCCGCCCGCGGCGGCTCCAGCATCGGCATCTCCAAGGTGCACGACGAGACCGGGCTGGCTGCGGCGGTCGGGGCTGCCGGGGCGCACGACCCCAAGGTGCTGCTCGAGGTCGCGGCCGAGGGAGCGCGCGAGGTGGAGTGCGGCGTGCTGCAGTCGCTCGACGGGCCGCCGGAGACCAGTGTGCCAGCGGAGATCCGGGTCGGCGGCGAGCACGAGTTCTACGACTTCGCCGCGAAGTACCTCCCCGAGGAGCACACCGAGCTCGACGTGCCGGCCGTGCTGCCTCCCGGCATGGCCGAGCGGATGCAGGACCTGGCCGCGCGTGCCTTCATCGCGGTCGACGGCGAGGGACTCGCGCGGGTCGACTTCTTCGTGATGCCGGGCGGTGAGCTGATGGTCAACGAGATCAACACCATGCCCGGTTTCACCCCCACGTCGATGTTCCCGCGGATGTGGGCGGCCTCGGGGCTGGACTACCCCGCCCTGGTCGACCGACTCATCCGGCTGGCGCTGGCGCGGGACACGGGCCTGCGCTGAGCGGCTCCGGCGTACGCCGTCAGCGGCAGCGCGACTCGCGGGTCAGGGTCGACGTGAGGGCGGGAGCCAGGTCCACCTGGGCGGCGGAGGCACCCTGCGTCGCCCAGTAGGTCGCCGGCACGGACACCTGCACCACCGGGCGGAAGCCGATGGTGGTCATCGTGACCTCGGTGGCGTCGTCGCCCATCTGGTCCACGGGGACGTACCACCCCACGCCGCTCACCTCCACGCACGGCGAGAACTCGTCGAAGTCGCCGGGCATCTCGCCGCCGCAGACCAGCACGATCGCGGGGTCGCCGTACGCCGCCCCCCAGGCGTCCTCAGGGTCCACCGGACGGCGCGGCTCGTCGGCCACGGCGTCGGGCAGGGCGTCGAGAAGCCTCGCGCACGCCGCCGCGTCGACCACCGCTGGTGCCGGCGAGGTGATCGGCACCTTGTCGGACTCGCAGGCGGTCATCCCGAAGGACAGGCCGAGCGCCAAGAGGAGCGCGCCCCCCGCCGGGGCGGACGGACGCGTCGCCACGTCAGTGGTGTTCGTCAGCCGCGGAGGTCAGAGGTGGGCCTCAGATGTGGACGACCGGGCAGGTGAGCGTGCGGGTGATGCCGTCGAGCGTCTGCACCTTCGCGACCACCAGCTTGCCGAGCTCGTCGACGTTGCGCGCCTCGGCCCGCACGATCACGTCGTAGGGACCGGTGACGTCCTCCGCCAGCGTGACGCCCTTGACCTGGGCAATGGCCTTCGCGACCTCGGCGGCCTTGCCGACGTCGGTCTGGATCAGGATGTAGGCCTGCACGACCATGGGCACTCCTCCGGTGGTGTCGGACGGATGACGGCTACAACCTATCGTGCGAGAACGCCGCTTCGACACCGGGAGGCAGGCGGTCGATGGGTGGCCCGGAATGGGGCAGGGTTCCGCCTCCGAGGAGCGTTCCGCACCCCTTTCGGGCCCCTGGGGGGCGCGGACGCTCCTCGGAGGAGCCGACCCTCCCGCGCGCCACGCCGCATCACGGCTCCGATCTGGTGGGATGGGGTCATGACCTTCCCGCCCGAGGCGACCCTGGCCGACGTGGGGGAGTTCGCGCTGATCGACGAGCTCACCCTGCTGTTCGCCACCGAGGACGCTCAGGTGCTGGTCGGGCCGGGTGACGACGCCGCGGTGCTGCGCGTGACGACCGGCCACGTCGTCGTCTCCACCGACGTGATGGTCGAGGGCCGGCACTTCCGCCGCGACTGGTGCTCCGGCGAGGACGTCGGCCACCGCGCGGCCGCGCAGAACCTCTCCGACATCAACGCCATGGGGGGCCGGGCCCGCTGGCTCACCATCGGGCTCGCCGCCCCGCCGACGCTGCCGGCGTCGTGGGCCGTCGACTTCGCCCGCGGGTTCGCCGACGAGGCGCGGCTGGTCGGCGCGACCGTGGTCGGCGGCGACCTGGCCGCCGCCGACCAGGTGGTGGTCTCGGTCACCGTGCTGGGCACCTGCACCGTCGCCCCGGTCCTCCGCTCGGGAGCCGAGCCCGGCGACGTGCTCGCCCTCTGCGGACGTCAGGGCTGGGCCGCGGGCGGGCTGACCGTGCTGGGGCGTGGCTTCCGGTCGCCGCGGGTGCTGGTGGAGGCTTACCGCCGACCGGAGCCGCCGTACGACGCCGGGCCGGCCGCCGCGGACGCCGGTGCCACCGCGCTGGTCGACGTCTCCGACGGCCTGGTCGCCGACGCCGGCCACCTGGCGGGGGCCTCCGGCGTCCGGATCGACCTGCGCACCGCCGCCCTCGACATCCCCGAGCCGCTCCACGCCGTCGCCTCCGCGCTCGGCGCCGACCCGGTCACCCTCGTGCTCGGAGGCGGTGACGACCACGCGCTGCTGGCCACCTTCCCGGCCGACGCCACGCTCCCGCCCGACTGGACGGTCGTCGGCGAGGTGCTGGCGGGGGAGGGCGTCACCGTCGACGGCGCGGCGTACGACGGCAGCCCGGGGTTCACGCACTTCTGAGAAGCACGAAGGGCCCCACCGTGACGGCGGAGCCCTGTGTGCCTGCCCTCTGACGAGGGAAGGTCAGCAGGTCAGCGGGTGACCTTGCCGGCCTTGAGGCAGCCGGTGCACACGTTGAGGCGCCGGGGCGTGCCGTTGACCGTCGCCCGGACGCGCTGGATGTTGGGGTTGAAACGACGCTTGGTGATCTTGCGCGACCAGGGTCGGTTGTTGCCGAAGCTGGGCTTCTTGGCGCAGATGTCGCAGACGGCAGCCACCGTGAACTCCTGAAACGATCGAGATGCTTTGGGTCGGGCGCCCGGCGCGCTCCCGGATCGGGTCGCGCGGGCAACCGCACTAGAGTAGCCGACCCGCCCCCCGAGCCTGAAATCGCGCACGGTGGCCCCCGCGGGCTCCGGGAGGCGACGCTCGCGCCGACGGTCCCCGGCCCCGGACTGCCACTAGCCTGTGGGCCGTGGACACCAGCGCACGCTCCGGCCCACCGCCGGCGCACGGCCGCGGCCAGCTGCCGCCCGGCCCGATCCAGCTGGCGGGCATGCTGCGCTTCGTCGACGTCGCCACCGACGCCTTGGCCTCGGCCCGCGAGGAGATCGACGCGCTCAACGTCTACCCCGTCCCCGACGGCGACACCGGCACCAACATGTTCCTCACCATGTCAGCCGGGCGCGACGCGATGCGCGAGCTGGTCGAGGCCGACCCCGGGGTGGGTCTGCTCACCGCGCTTCAGGCGCTCTCCCGGGGCGCGCTGCTCGGGGCCCGCGGCAACTCTGGGGTGATCCTCAGCCAGATGCTCGGGGCGGTTGCGGGCCGGATCGCCCGTGCGACGCCCGACGAGCGCAACGCCCGAGTGATGGCCGAGGCGCTGCGACAGTCGACCGAGGCGTCGTACGCCGCTGTCGGCACACCGGTGGAGGGCACGATCCTCACCGTGTCGCGGGCCGCCTCGGAGGCCGCGGCGGGCGTTGCCGAGGACCCCGCCGCCCGGGCCCGCGACGTCTTCACCGCCGCTGCCGCCGCGGCCCGCGAGGCCCTCGCGCGCACCCCCGAGCAGCTCGCCACGCTGCGCGACGCGGGCGTCGTCGACGCCGGCGGACGGGGACTGTGCGTGGTGCTCGATGCCGCCGAGACGGTGCTGACCGGGCGCCGGCCGACGCCGGTGACAGCCCCGCTCGGCACCCACCAGATCCCGACGCCCCGCCCGGGGGAGGACCTCACGGCCGACGGGCCGGCGTACGAGGTGATGTACCTCCTCGACGCCGACGAGGTCGCCATCCCCGCGCTGCGCCAGGCGCTGGCCGTCTCAGGGCGACTCCCTCGTGGTCGTGGGCGGTGACGGCCTGTGGAACGTCCACGTCCACGTCGACGAGGTGGGGCCGGCCATCGAGGCGGGCATCACGGCGGGGCGCCCCTACCGGATCCGCGTCGTCCACTTCGCCGAGCAGGTCGCCGCCGCGCGGGCGAAGAAGCACGAGACCCGCGGCCGGGCGGTGGTCGCGGTGGCGGCGGGGCCGGGTCTCGCCGACGCTCTTCCAGGAGGCTGGAGCGACCGCCATCCGAGGCGGCCCGGGGGAGAGACCGTCGACGGCGATGTTCCTCGACGCGATCGTGGCGTCGGGGGCCTCCGAGGTGGTGCTGCTGCCCAACGACGCCGACTCGGTGAGCGTGGCCGAGATCGCGGCTCGCACGGCCGAGCAGGACCACGACGTCCGGGCGGCGGTGATCGCCACCCACACCCAGGTCCAGGGTCTGGCGGCCCTCGCGGTCCACGAGCCGGGTCGAGGGTTCGACCAGGACGTGCTGGAGATGACGGCGACCGCCCGCCACGTGCGGCACGGCGCGGTCACGGTCGCGGCCCGCCAGGCGATGACGATGGCCGGTCCGTGCGAGCCCGGTGACGTGCTGGGCGTGGTCGCCGGCGACTTCGCCGTCGTCGGGTCCGACCTGGAGGCGGTGGCGCGCGAGGTCGCTCGACCGGCTGCTCGGCGGCGGTGGCGAGCTGGTCACCCTGGTGGGCGGTGCCGACGACGGCGGGCTCGCGGCGCGCTGCGCCGCCTACGTCACCGAGCAGCACCCCTACGTCGACGCCGTGGTGTACGACGGTGGGCAGGAGCGCTACCCGCTCCTGCTGTCGGTGGAGTAGCCGGAGGGGGCCCGGAGTGATCACGCTCGACTCGCCGGTCGAGGCGGTGCTCGGCGACCTCTCGGGTCGCGCCGGCAGCGGCAAGCGCAAGGCCATCGTCGAGGGGCTGGGGCTGCGCAGCGTGGGTGACCTGCTCCGCCACTTCCCACGTCGCTACCTCGAGACCGGCCGGCTGACGCGGGTCCGCGACCTGCGTCCCGGCCAGGTGCTGACCCTCGTCGGCGAGATCACGCACAGCCAGGTCAAGACCTACACCGATCGGCGCACCGGCCGGCCGGCGTACCGCCTGGAGACGGTGCTGCACACCGACGGCGCCGACCTCGGCATCACGTTCTTCGCCAAGAACAAGGGCACGGCCTCCTGGTTCGCCAGCACGTACGCCGAGGGGCGCCGCGGCCTGTTCGTCGGGCAGGTCTCGCAGTTCGGCCGCCAGTGGCAGCTCACCAACCCCCGCGCCGTGATGTTCGCCGCCGACGGCATCGAGACCGAGGACCCCGACACCGTCGCCGTGCTGACCGGCACCCAGGGGCTCTACCCGCTCTACCCGCTCACGAAGGGGCTCGACTCCTGGGACCTCCAGCGCGCGGTGACCTTCGCTCGCACCGTGCTGGAGGACGGCCAGCCGCCGGACGTGCTGCCGGCCGGGGTCCGCGAGCGACACGGGCTGCCCGACGCCCGCACCGCGCTCGACTGGGTCCACGCCCCCGACGACCGTGAGCAGGTCGTCGCCGCGCAGCGCCACTATCGCTTCACCGAGGCGCTCGTCACCCAGCTGGTGCTTGCTCGCCGTCGCGCCGCCACCCGCCGACTCGGGGCCCAGGCCCGCACCGGCGGGGGAGGGCTGCTCGAGGCTTTCGACCAGCGGCTGCCGTTCACCCTGACCGCCGGCCAGCGGGCCATCGGCGAGCAGATCGCCGACGACCTGGCGCACCCGTGGCCGATGAACCGCCTGCTCCAGGGCGAGGTCGGCTCCGGCAAGACGATCGTGGCTCTCCGGGCGATGCTGCGGGTGGTCGACTCCGGTGGGCAGGCCGCGCTGCTCGCGCCCACCGAGGTGTTGGCCCAGCAGCACCACCGCTCGATCACCGCGATGCTCGGCGACCTGGCCCAGGGCGGGATGCTGGGCGGCGCCGAGGAGGGCACGACCGTGGCGCTGCTGACCGGCTCGCAGCCCAAGGCGCAGCGCCAGCAGGCGCTGCTCGGTCTCGTCACCGGTGAGGCGGGGCTGGTGGTCGGCACCCACGCCCTGCTCGAGGAGCACGTCGAGTTCGCCGACCTCGGCCTGGTGGTCGTCGACGAGCAGCACCGCTTCGGCGTCGAGCAGCGAGCGGCGCTCACCGACAAGGCGGGGGCACCGCCGCACGTGCTGGTGATGACGGCCACGCCGATCCCGCGCACCGTCGCGATGACCGTCTTCGGCGACCTCGAGGTGTCCACCCTCACCGAGCTCCCCGCCGGCCGCGAGCCGATCCAGACCACGGTGGTGCCGCTGCGGGAGCAGCCCGGCTGGGTCTCGCGGGTGTGGGCACGGGTGCGGGAGGAGGTCGAGGCCGGCCGGCAGGCCTACGTCCTCTGTCCGCGAATCTCCGATGACGACTCCGAACCGGGCGAGATCCCGATGGTCGACTACGACGACGAGGGCAACCCGCTCGACCCGCCGCCCACGCTGGCTGCGGTGGAGCAGATGACCACCGAGCTCACGCTGGGGGACCTCAACGGCCTGCGGGTGGCGATGCTGCACGGCCGCCTCCCGGCCGACGAGAAGGACCGCACGATGCGCGCCTTCGCGGCCGGAGAGATCGACGTGCTCGTCTGCACCACGGTGATCGAGGTGGGCGTCGACGTCGGCAACGCCACCACCATGGTCGTGCTGGACGCGGACCGGTTCGGCATCTCCCAGCTCCACCAGCTGCGCGGCCGGGTCGGCCGCGGCGGCCACCCCGGGCTCTGTCTGCTCGTCTCGTCCGCGGAGGACGGCTCCCCGGCGCGCGAGAGGCTGGCGGCCGTCGCCGCCACCACCGACGGCTTCGAGCTGTCCCGGGTCGACCTCGAGCTCCGTCGCGAGGGTGACGTGCTCGGCGCCTCGCAGCACGGCTACCGCTCCTCCCTGCAGGACCTCCGGGTGCTGCGTGACGAGGACACCATCGTGGCCGCCCGTGAGGAGGCCGATCGGCTGCTCGAGGCCGACCCCGAGCTCCGCTCCGCCCCCGAGCTGGAGGCGGCGGTGCTGACCCTGGAGGTCTCCGTGGAGTCCGAGTTCATGGAGAGGTCGTGACCCGGATCATCGGCGGGGTGGCCCGTGGCCGCCGCCTGGCCACGCCGAAGGGCGACCGCACCCGGCCCACCTCCGACCGCGTCCGCGAGGCGCTGTTCTCCTCGGTCGAGTCATGGTGCGGCTCGCTTCACGGGCTGCGCTTCCTCGACCTGTACGCCGGCTCCGGTGCGGTCGGCCTGGAGGCGTGGTCCCGCGGCGCCGCCCACGTGACCCTGGTCGAGCACGACCGCCGCACCGCCGGCATCGTCTCCGCCAATGCTCGAGACCTGGGCTGCCCGGTCGCCCAGGTGGTCGCCAGCACCGCGCTCACCGCGCTCGCGCGCCCTCCGGCCGCGCCCTACGACGTCGTCTTCGCCGACCCTCCCTACCCCGTGCCCAGCGTCGACGTCGAGGCGATGCTCGCGGCGCTGGTCGGCGCACGGCTGGCTCCACGACGGCTCGCTGGTGGTGGTCGAGCGGGCCCTCCGCAGCGACCCGCTCACCTGGCCGCCCGGGCTGGCGGGTGACCGGCAGCGACGCTACGGCGAGACCGTTCTTTGGTACGGTCACGCCGACCTGCTCCCCGGCTCCGGGAAGGGCAGCGGAGAGGAGGACCACCGATGACCCGGTCCCCGGTGCGGGTGGTGTGCCCCGGCTCCTTCGACCCCGTCACCCACGGGCACCTCGACGTGATCTCCCGAGCCGCCCGGCTCTACGACGAGGTGGTCGTCGCGGTCGGGGTCAACGTCAGCAAGTCACGGCTGTTCACCGCCGAGGAGCGTCTGGAGATGGTCCGCGACGCCTGCGCGGGCTTCACCAACGTGCGGGTCGAGGGGTTCTCGGGCCTGTTGACCGACTTCTGCCGCCAGCAGGACGCCCTGGCCATCGTCAAGGGGCTGCGCGCCGGCGACTTCGACTACGAGCTGCAGATGGCGCAGATGAACGCCCGCCTCGCCCCCGAGGTGGAGACCGTGTTCCTGCCCACCACGCCCGAGCTGGCCTACCTCGCCAGCTCGCTGGTCAAGGAGGTCGCCTCGCTCGGCGGCGACGTCACCGGCCTCCTCCCGGAGCCGGTGCGCGAGCGGCTACTGGCGCGCCTGGCCGACCGGCGTACCGCCCAGACCTGAGGTCCGGGGCGACCCACCGCCCTCCCGCCCGGCGGTCCGGTTTTGGTCGCGGGTGCCGCGCCCGATACGCTTCTCGCTGATCTGCTGTGCCCGCACACCGGAAGTGACTCCCCTGTCAGGCTTGGACCCGAGAGCGCCGCTCGTGCTCGATACCCACGAGCTCGGTCGCCGCCCGGGGTCCCAGCGACAGGTGTCGCGGACGGTGCCGGCGCCGGCCGATCTGGGCATCGACGTCCTGCACGTCCCCGAAGGCTCGCCGGTCGACCTCGACCTGCGGCTGGAGGCGGTCATGGAGGGGGTCCTGGTCACGGGGTCGGCGCACGCCGGCCTCGAGGGCGAGTGCGCGCGGTGCCTGGAGACGCTCACCGACGAGGTGGACGCGGACTTCCAGGAGCTGTTCGAGTACGACGACCGCGACCATGGCCGCGAGGGAGACCTCGACGACGATGTCCGCCGGCTCGAGGGAGACCTGCTCGACCTCGAGCCCTTGTTGCGGGATGCGGTGGTGCTCGAGCTGCCGTTCCAGCCGCTGTGCACGGACGACTGTCCGGGACTGTGCCCCGAGTGTGGGGCCCGGCTCGCGGACGACCCGGACCATGCACACGAGGCGGTGGTCGACCCGCGCTGGGCCGGACTGGTGGCATTGCAGCAGGACGAGGACTGAGACCGAGGAGACCAAGACCGTGGCTGTTCCGAAGCGCAAGATGTCGCGCAGCAACACCCGCCACCGCCGTTCCCAGTGGAAGGCCGTGGCGCCGACCCTGGTGACCTGTGCGAACCCCGCATGCGGCGCGAAGCACCTCCCGCACCGTGCGTGCGGCGAGTGCGGCCAGTACGGCGCTCGCTCCAGCCGCCGCCAGGTCCTCTGACCTCGCCGGTCCGCTGAGCGCCGACGAGACCCCTGACTACGGGGCGCTGCGCGAGGCTCTCGGGAACCCGCCGCTGGATCCCGAGCTGCTCGACCGCGCCCTGACGCACCGGTCCTACGCCTACGAGAACGGCGGCGTCCCCACCAACGAGCGCCTGGAGTTCCTCGGCGACTCGGTGCTCGGCGTGGTGGTGACCGAGGCTCTCTACCTCGCCCACCCCGATCTTCCCGAGGGGCAGCTGGCCAAGCTGCGGGCGGCGGTCGTCAACGCCCGTGCGCTGGCCGACGTGGCCCGTGGCGTGGGGCTGGGAGACCACATCAAGCTGGGCCGCGGTGAGGAGACCACCGGCGGTCGCCAGAAGGCCTCGATCCTCTCCGACACCGTCGAGGCCGTGATCGGCGCGGTCCACCTCTCCGCCGGGCTCGAGGCCGCCGCCGAGACGGTGCACCGGCTGTTCGACCCGGTGATGGAGGCCGCGGCCGACCTCGGCGCCGGCCTCGACTGGAAGACCTCGCTGCAGGAGCTCACCGCCGAGCTCGTCCTCGGCGTCCCCGAATACGTCATCGAGGACGACGGGCCCGACCACATGAAGACCTTCAAGGCCCAGGTCCGGGTCGGCGACGACCTCTACGGCCACGGCACCGGCCGCTCCAAGAAGGAGGCCGAGCAGGGCGCCGCCGAGACGGCGTACGGCGAGCTGAAGGCGGCCCACGGCTCCGGCCGCTGAGGTCGGCGACCCATGCCCGAGCTCCCCGAGGTCGAGGTCGTCCGTCGTGGGCTGGACGCCCACGTCACAGGGCGCACGCTGTCCAGCGTCGACGTGCTGCACCCGCGCCCGGTGCGGCGCGACCCGCGCGGCCCGGCCGGTTTCGCGGCGGCGCTCATCGGCCGTCGTGTCGCGGCGGTGCGGCGTCGAGGCAAGTACTTCTGGCTCGCGCTCGACAACGAGGACGCGTTGCTCGGCCACCTGGGCATGAGCGGTCAGATGCTGGTGCAGCCGGTGGGAGCCCCCGACGAGCGGCATCTGCGGGTCCGCTTCGGGCTCCTCCCGCTGGCTGAGGAGGTCGCGCAGCGACCGTCTCGACACCAGCGTGGACCAGACCACGGCCCCCTCGAGCTGCGCTTCGTCGACCAGCGGATGTTCGGCGGGCTGCTGGTCTCGGCGGGCGGGGCGGAGCTGCCTACCGAGATCGCCCACATCGCTCGCGACCCGCTCGACCCGGCGTTCGACGACGAGGAGTTCGTGCGCCGGGTGCGCCGGAGGACCTCCGGCGTCAAGCGCCTGCTGCTCGACCAGGGACTGGTCAGCGGCGTGGGAAACATCTACGCCGACGAGGCGCTGTGGCGGGCGCAGGTGCACGGCGAGCGGCCGGGCGACCGGCTCACCAGGCCCCAGGTCCGCGAGGTGCTCGCGCAGGCGCGGGCCGTGATGAGCGCTGCGCTGGACGAGGGCGGCACCTCCTTCGACGCGCTGTACGTCAACGTCAACGGCGAGTCCGGCTACTTCGACCGGTCGCTGCACGCCTACGGCCAGGAGGGGTTGCCGTGTGGTCGCTGTGGCACCCCGATCCGCCGAGTCGCCTTCATGAACCGGTCGTCGTACTTCTGCCCACGGTGTCAGCCGGTGCCGCGCCGCCGGACCCCGCGGGCACCGGCCTAGACACCCGGTGCGGGTTTGACCGGGCCGCGGTGGAGTGGGACTCTTGAAGACAGCCCGGTTCGGGCTGGTTTGCCGTACGACCGTCCTCAGACCCTCGGAGGGTTCACTTCATGGCCAAGGCGCTGATCGGCCACCTGAGCAGCGACCTGCGCACCGACCGACTCGCCGTCGAGAACGCTCGACTGCGTGCTCGCGTGGGTGAGCTCGAGACGCTCGTGCTCCGCCTCAAGGAGGAGAACGACGCGCTGCTGTCCACCCGGGCCGCCGCGCTGCTCGACCTCGACGCTCCCGCGTTGGACGCCGGGCTCGAGGTCCCGCAGGAGATGCAGCCCGCCTGACCTCAGGCAGACCGTCCTCGGCTTCGCGCCGAGTGCTCGGGATTCACTGGTTCTCCAGTGAATCCCGCACTTCTCCACCGGTGCACACGTGGAGAAGTGTCTGAATCACTGGAGAACCAGTGGTTCCCGAGACCACCTCAGCCGCGATAGACCGACACCGCCCAGTCGGCGCCCTCGTGCCACGCGTCGAGCTGCCAGGTGGCGAAGCGGGCCTCGCGGGTCCAGCCGACCGAGGCGGCGTCGCGGTCGAGGTCGTCGTGGGTGTACGCCGCGTCGGTGCGGAAGCCGAAGACCGCCCGGCCGCCCGGTTTGAGCACGTCCGCGACGCTGGCCAGCACCCGGCCCTCGGTGCCCTCGGCGACGAACAACATCACGTTGCCGGCGGCGACGACGACGTCGAAGGAGCCTGGCAGCCCGAGCGACTCGAGCCGCGCCGGCGCGAGGTGGCAGAGGTCGACGGTGGCCAGCGGCAGGTCGGGGTAGAAGCCGCGCCCTGCCTCGACGAGCACCGGGTCGGCGTCCACGCCGGCGGCCGTGTGCCCCCAGTCGGCGAGCGCCGCCGCTACCCGTCCCACGCCGCAGCCCGCGTCGAGCACGGTCGCGCCACGGGGCAGCATGGCGTGCACGAAGCGGGCCTCGCCGTCGACGTCGTCGCCGCGGGCCTCCAGCTGCCGGAAGTGCTGCGCATAGCCGGCCCGCTCCTGCGGCGTCCTCTCCGCGAACCACCGTGGTCGGGCGGAGGTCTCCCCCTCGTGCTCGCCCGCGGGGGTGCTGCCATGACTCACGCTCGAATGGTTGCATGGGTTCATGACGACGACCGCGCACGCCCTCGACGAACTTCGGTCGAGCCTCCCCCCGGGCGTGGTGCTGACCGGGCCCGACGCGATGGAGAAGTACCGACACGACTGGTCGCGCAACCCTCCGGCAGGCATGCCGCTGGTGGTCGTCCGGGCGGAGTCTGTCGAGCAGGTGCAGGCCGCCGTGCGCTGGGCGGCGCGGCACCGGGTGCCGGTGGTGCCGCGCGGCGCCGGGTCGGGCCTCTCGGGCGGCTCCAACGCGGTCGAGGGCTGCCTGACGCTGGTGCTGGAGCGGATGGACGCGGTCGAGATCGACCTCGCCAGCCGGGTCGCGGTGGTGGAGCCCGGGGCGTTCAACATCGACGTCAAGCGGGCCGCCGCCGAGCACGGGCTGGCCTACCCGCCCGACCCGTCGTCGTACGAGATCTGCTCCATCGGCGGCAACGTGGCCACCAACGCGGGCGGCCTGTGCTGCGTGAAGTACGGCGTCACGACGGACTACGTCCTCGGCCTCGACGTGGTGCTCGCCGACGGGACGCTGGTCACCCTCGGCGGCAAGCGGATCAAAGACGTCGCCGGCCTCTCGCTGCTCAAGCTGTTCGTCGGGAGCGAAGGCACCCTCGGCGTCGTCACCCGCGCGATCCTGCGGCTCGTGCCGGCGCCGGGGCCAACCTCGACGTTGGTGGCGACCTTCCCGAGCGTCGCGGCGGCGGCGGCGGCCGTCGTCGCCGTCGGCCGGCTGATCCGGCCGTCGATGATGGAGCTGATGGACGCCGCCTCGGTCAACGCTGTGGAGGACTTCCAGCCGATGGGGCTCGACCGGTCGGCCGGCGCGCTCCTGCTCGCTCAGTCCGACGCCCCGGGCGCGACGCGCGTCGAGGAGGCGGCGCTGATGGAGACGGCGTTCCTCGCCGCCGGGGCCACCGAGGTGTTCGTCACCGACGATCCCGAGGAGGGGGAGATGTTCGTCGCCGCGAGGCGGATGGCGTTCCACGCCATCGAGGCGCGCGGCTCGATGCTGCTCGAGGACGTCGGCGCCCCGGTGCCGCTGCTGCCCGATCTGCTCGACGCCGTCGCCGCGATCGCGGTGAAGCACGGCGTCGAGATCCCGACGGTCGCACACGCCGGCGACGGCAACACCCACCCGATCGTCGTCTACGACGCCGCCGACCCCGACTCCACCACCCGGGCTCGCGCCGCCTTCGACGACGTGATGGCCGCGGCCATCGCCCTCGGCGGCACCATCACGGGGGAGCACGGCGTCGGCCGGGCCAAGAAGGGCGCGCTGCCCGACCAGCTCGGCCCCGAGGTGATGGCGCTGACGCGCCGGGTCAAGGAGGCTCTCGACCCCGACGGCATCCTCAACCCGGGCGCGATCCTGTGAGCCTGGCCCGATGAGCGGAAGGGCGGAGGTGCGTGTGTCCGAGCCGATGCGGGCGGCCGTCTACGAGCGCTACGGCCCGCCCGATGTCGTCGAGGTGCGTGAGGTGCCGGTGCCGACGCCGGGGGCGGGACAGGTGCTCGTCCGGGTGGTGGCGACGTCGGTCAACCTCAGCGACTGGGAGTGCCTGGTCGGATCTCCGGCCTACGCCCGGATCGGCGGCCTGCGTTCGCCGGCCCGTCCGGTGCTCGGCTCCGACATCGCGGGCACCGTGGCGGCGGTCGGAGACGGGGTCACCGGCGTCGCGGTGGGCGACGAGGTCTACGGCGACAACCTGCAGCTGAAGGGTGGCTTCGCCGAGTACGCCGTCGCTCCCGCGGCCGCGCTCGCCCCCAAGCCGGCCGGGCTGTCGTTCGTCGAGGCTTCGACGATCCCGCAGGCCGGGCCGATCGCGCTGCAGGGGACCGCCGGCCTGCGGGCCGGGCAGCGGATGGCGGTCAACGGCGGGGGCGGCGGCTCAGGCAGCTTCGCGATCCAGCTGGCCGCGGCCGCCGGCGCGCACGTCACGGCCGTCGACAACGCCGGCAAGCTCGCGTGGATGCGATCGCTCGGCGCCGACGAGGTCGTCGACTACCGCGTCGACGACTTCACCCGCGGGCCGGCGTACGACCTGATCCTCGACCTCGTCGCCCACCGCTCGGTGCGCGACTGCCGTCGGGCGTTGGCACCCGGCGGGCGCTACCGCGTCGTCGGGGGTTCGGTGCCCACCATGCTGCGCGTGGTGACGGTCGGCGCGGCTCTGGGGCTGGCGTCGGGGCGGCGGCTCGGCCTGCTAGCGGTGCGTGGCGGGCCCGACCACTTCGTCCCGCTGGCCGACCGTTGCCTGGAAGGCCAGGTGGCCATCCACGTCGACCGGACGTTCGCGCTGGACGAGACCCCCGAGGCCCTGGCGTATGTCGGCGAGGGTCGCGCGCGGGGCAAGGTCGTGGTGATGCCGGGCTAGGTGCGCTGGAGGCTCCGCAACCCGTGAGTGGGCGTCCACCATTCGACGACGAGCATGGTGGCCGCCTCGTCGAGATGGGTGTGCGTGACCTCGGTGAGGTCGGCGCGGAAGAGGTCTCCGTCGGGCCCGTCACCGCCGAGAGGCCCGACGAGCTCGGCCCGGCCGGCGACCTTCACCTCGCCCGGCCAGGCGGCTTCCTGGCCCTCGACCGGGTCGACCGTGGCGCCGTGCAGGGAGAACCGCGGGTCGCGGCGCAGGTCGGCGCCCTTGCGTGCCCCCGGCATCGAGCCGAAGGTCAGCTCACCATCGGCGATCGAGGCCTCGATGCCGGAGATCCGCGGCGAGCCGTCGGCACGCAGGGTCGCGATGGTCTTGTGACGGTGAGAGTCGAGCAGGTCGCGCACCCGCGCGGCGAAGACCGGCTCGGCGTGTGCGAACTCTCCCCACGTCGCCATCGACCCATCATCGGCCTCGCTGGCGGCGCACCGCTACTCGCCGCGCGCGAGCAGAACGTGCTCGACGAGGGGCATCGCGGTGCGGTCAGGGGGCTTCGGGTCCGCTGAGGTCATGGGGCAGCGCGCGGTCGGCGTACTTCTCCCAGTTGGTCTGCAGGGCCTCCATCAGCTGGGTGACCATCAGCGGCGCCAGGTTGACCCGGGCCACGACGTTGCCGGGCATCGTGTCGTCGGTGCCGTGGGCGAAGTCGAGCCGGACGAAGTCGATGGTGAACTCGTAGGGGGAGTGCGAGACTGCGGCGAAGTTGGCCCACACCCCTCCCGACATCGACTCGGGGACGGTGATCTGGAACTTCGGCTCGGCCATGGCCCCACTGTAGGCGGGGGCGCCGACACGCGTCCCGGATGCCGGTCCGGGGGTCTGCTCCCCGTAGGCTAGGAGGGCCGTTCTTCCCCCGAGCGGGCATCTGCGAGGATGCCCCGGCCGCGACGCCGTGACCGTTCGGAGTGAGGAGCCCCGTTGTACCTGAAGAGCCTGACCCTCAAGGGGTTCAAGTCCTTCGCCTCCTCGACGACGCTCCAGCTCGAGCCCGGCATCACCTGCGTCGTCGGGCCCAACGGCTCGGGCAAGTCCAACGTCGTCGACGCGCTTGCGTGGGTGATGGGCGAGCAGGGCGCCAAGTCGCTGCGCGGCGGCAAGATGGAGGACGTCATCTTCGCCGGCACGTCGGGCCGTCCGCCGTTGGGCCGGGCCGAGGTGCTGCTGACCATCGACAACACCGACGGCGCGCTGCCGATCGACTACTCCGAGGTGACCATCTCGCGGACGATGTTCCGCAGCGGTGGGTCGGACTACGCCATCAACGGCAACCCCTGCCGCCTCCTCGACGTGCAGGAGCTGCTCAGCGACTCCGGCATCGGCCGTGAGATGCACGTCATCGTCGGTCAGGGCCAGCTCGACTCGATCCTGCACGCCACCCCCGAGGACCGCCGCGGGTTCATCGAGGAGGCCGCCGGCGTCCTCAAGCACCGCAAGCGCAAGGAGAAGGCGCTCCGCAAGCTGGACTCCACCGACGGCAACCTCACCCGGCTCGGCGACCTGCTGACCGAGATCCGCCGCCAGCTCAAGCCCCTGGGCCGGCAGGCCGAGGTGGCCCGCAAGGCCGCTGCCGTGCAGGCAGACGTCCGCGACGCCCGGGCACGGCTGATGGCCGACGACCTCGTCGCCGCGCGCACCGCTCTGGAGCAGGAGCTGGCCGACGAGTCGATCCTGGTCGAACAGCGCGCGCGCGTCGAGGCGGCGATGGAGCAGGCCCGCCAGCGGGAGACCGCGCTGGAGGCCGCGCTGCGCGAGGACCTCCCGGCCCTGGCGAAGGCCCAGGAGACCTGGTTCGCCCTCTCGGGCCTCCGGGAGCGGCTGCGCGGCACGCAGTCGCTGGCGGCCGAGCGGGTCCGCAACGCCGCAGGCGCCACCGAGCTGGAGTTCGAGTCCGGTCGCGACCCCGAGACGCTGGAGGCCGAGGCCGCCCGCGTCCAGGAGCAGGAGCGCGCCATCGGGGTCGAGATCGAGCAGGGCCGAGCGGCGCTGGAGCAGGCGGTCACATCCCGCCGCGCCGCCGAGGACGCCGCGGCCGAGGAGGAGCGCCGGGTGGCCGGGCTGCAGCGCGCCGCGGCCGACCGGCGCGAGGGCCTCGCCCGGCTGCACGGCCAGGTCAACGCGCTGAGGTCGCGCGCCGCCGCGGCCGACGACGAGCTGGGCCGCCTCTCGCTGGCCCGTGAGGAGGCCGCCGCCCGCGCCGACCGCGCGCAGCGCGACTTCACCTCGCTGGAGACCCGGGTCGCCGGGCTCGACGCGGGGGAGGAGGGCCTCGACGCCGAGCACGAGGCGGCGTCCGCAACGCTCGCGGATCTCGAAGAGCGGCTCGCCAAGATCCGCGAGGAGGCGATGCAGGCCGACCGCGACCGGGCCTCGCTGGCCGCCCGCAAGGACGCCCTCGAGCTCGGCCTCAACCGCAAGGACGGCGTCGGCGCCCTGCTGGCCGCCTCCGACTCCGTCTCGGGGCTGCTCGGCTCCGTGGCCGCGCTGCTGTCGGTGCGCGCCGGCTACGAGACCGCCGTCGCCGCGGCGCTCGGCACGGCCGCCGACGCCGTGGCCGTCCGCGACGCCGACGTCGCCGTCGAGGCGCTGGCCCACCTGAAGGCCGACGATCTCGGTCGGGCCGGCCTGCTGTTGGGTGGCGCGCCTGCCGACGACTCCACCTGGCCCGGCCTGCCTCGCCACGCGTCGTACGCCGTCGACGCGGTGGAGGCGCCCGCCGACCTGCGTGGCGGCCTCGCGCGGCTGCTGTTCAAGGTCGCCGTCGTCGAGGACCTCGACACGGCGCGCGCGCTCGTGGCCGACCTGCCCGACGTGACTGCGGTGACCCGCGACGGCGATGTGTTCGGCGCCCACTTCGTCTCGGGAGGATCCTCCCGCCAGCCGAGCCTGATCGAGATCCAGGCGGCCGTCGACGAGGCGGCCGAGCAGCTGGCCGAGGCGGTTGCCTCCGCCGAGCGGCTGGGCTTCGAGACCTCCCGTCTGGAGGCCGAGCGGCTCGACGCCCAGAAGCGCGTCGACGTGGCTCTGGCCAAGCTGCACGAGTCCGACGCGACGCTGGCTGCGGTCGCCGAGGAGCTCGGCCACTACGGCTCCCAGGCCCGGGCGGCGCGGGGTGAGGCCGATCGGCTGGCCCAGGCGATCGCCGAGGCCGAGGAGGCACGCACCCGCGACCTGACGGGGCTGGCCGAGCTGGAGACCCGGCTCGCGAGCGCCGAGGAGGCGCCGGACGAGGAGCCCGACACCACCGAGCGAGAGCGGCTCGCCGACGAGTCCCGTGCGGCCCGGCAGGCCGAGATGGACGCGCGGCTGTCGCTGCGGACCGCGGAGGAGCGGGCGCGTGCCCTGCACGGCCGGGCCGACGGCCTGCTCCGCGCCGCGGAGAACGAGCGCGAGACGCGGGCCCGGGCGGCCGAGCGCCGCGAGCGGCTCATCCGCGAGGGACGGGCCGCGGAGGCAGTGGGCGCCGCCGTCGTCGTCGTGCTCGACCGGCTCGAGGGGTCGGTCGCGCTGGCCGGCGCCGCTCGCGACGAGGTGGAGCGGTCGCGGCAGGGGCGGGAGCAGGACCTGATGGCGGTCCGCGCAACGCTCCGCGACCTCGCCCGCGACCACGACGAGCTGGTCAACTCCGTCCATCGCGACGAGATGGCGCGCACCCAGCAGCGGATGCGCATCGAGCAGCTCGAGGAGCGGGCGCTGGAGGAGCTCGGGCTCGACCCCGACGGCCTGGTCGGCGACTACGGACCCGAGCAGCTGGTGCCGTTCAGCGGCGAGGTCGAGGAGGGGGCCGAGCCGCCTGAGCCCACTCCGTACGTCCGCGAGGAGCAGCAGAAGCGGCTCCGCTCCGCCGAGCGCGCGCTCTCGATGCTGGGCCGGGTCAACCCGCTCGCGCTGGAGGAGTTCAGCGCCATGGAGGAGCGCCACAGGTTCCTCACCGAGCAGATGGAGGACCTCAAGAGCACTCGCCGCGACCTGCTCGACATCGTCCGCGAGGTCGACGCCCGCGTGGAGCAGGTGTTCACCGAGGCCTACGCCGACGTCGAGAAGGCCTTCGAGTCGACGTTCGCCCGGCTCTTCCCCGGCGGCGAGGGGCGGCTGGTGCTGACCGACCCCTCCGACATGCTGGCGACCGGCGTGGAGGTCGAGGCCCGCCCGCCCGGCAAGAAGGTCAAGCGGCTCTCGCTGCTGTCGGGCGGCGAGCGGTCGCTGGTGGCGGTGGCATTCCTGGTGGCGCTGTTCAAGGCGAGGCCCAGCCCGTTCTACATCCTCGACGAGGTCGAGGCGGCGCTCGACGACACCAACCTGGGCCGGCTGCTGGAGATCTACGAAGAGCTGCGGGAGAACTCCCAGCTGCTCGTGATCACCCACCAGAAGCGCACGATGGAGGTCGGCGACGCGCTCTACGGCGTCTCGATGCGCGGCGACGGCGTCTCGGCGGTGATCAGCCAGCGGCTGCGCGAGAGCGCGTGACCGCTCACTCGCCCCGGGCGCCCCGTCCGACGAGGGGCGACTACGTCGCGTGGCGCCAGGTGACCACCCGCTGGCGCGACGACGACGCCTACGGGCACCTCAACAACGCGACGTACTACGAGCTGTTCGACACCGCCGTCAACGCCCATCTCTACGACGCCACGGGGCTCGACGTCCGGGCGCTCCCGGCGATCGGAATCGTGGCCGAGACCTCGTGCCGCTACTTCCGAGAGCTGGGCTTCCCGCAGCCCATCGACACCGGCCTGGTCGTCGAGCGGCTGGGCACCTCGTCGGTGGTCTACCGGATCGGGCTGTTTCAGGGGGACGGCGACGAGGCCGCTGCCGAGGGCCGCTTCGTCCACGTCTACGTCGACAGCTCCTCCCCGAGCCGACCGGTGGTGCCGGTGCCTCCCGAGATCCGCACGGCCATCGAGCCGCTCCTGCGCTGAGGTCGGCGCCGCAGGGACGTCTACTGGTGCGTACGACGCCCCCGGTGAGTCGTACGCACCAGTAGACATCGACCGAGTGGGCGACGTCACGCCCTCCCGACCGCGTCGATTGCCGGTTTCCTTGGTGCCTCTGGGAGCATGGAGCCAGGAGCGGTCCTGCTGTCGACAAACGGGGTGACAAGGCGTGCTGATGATCGTGTTCGCGATGCTGCTGGTGCTGGCAACGGCGGGCGCCGTCGTCGCCTACGTCGCCTTCCCGCACCGCGGCCAGCAGGTCCCCGGGGCGCCCTGGCTCGGTGAGGCGATGTTCACCGCACGCCGTCACCTTCCCGATCTCGACGAGGACGAGCAGCAGCTGCTCCACCACTGAGCGTCGTCGGCTCACGGGACGGGCGACGCCTCCTGTGCGAGCCTCCGCCCGGCATCGTGCCGACCAGGCTCGGTAGTCACGTGTCGTCCTGACCGTCCCTTCCGCCTCGGGTGGACTCGCCCTCGGCACCACAGAGACGGGCCGAAGGCGAGCCTCTCGGACCACCCCGGCGCTCCTGGTTCGTGGGCGGATCAGTGGTCGTCAGGCAGTTCAGGCCTGGGCCACGCGGCCGCCCGGACGCCCGGACGCGCGTTGCCCGCGGGGTGGCAGCCCCGGGAGCCTCACCGCGCTGCCCTTCTGCACCGATCCGCCCCGGCGTTCCCGAGCCAGCGGCCACCGCGCTGACGAGCGGGGACTCGTCATGAGTGCCGGCCGCTCTGCCCTGCGCTGCCTCGCGGCACGCGCCACGACGGGACGCCCCGCAGACGGCTGACGCCGCGCCGGACCGAGGTCTCGTTCACGTCTTGGCCGATGGTTGGATGTGGGCATGCCTGAGTGGATCTACCTCGTCCTCGTCCTCGCGATCGCCGTCGTCGGCGTGGTCGCGATCACCGGCCTGCTCACGCGCGGCCGGCGTACACCCCCTTCGCTGGAGGAGGGTGCCGACACCGACGTCATCGCGCCTCCCGCCGAGGAGGCTGCGGAGGCGGCCGGCGAGCCCGCCCCTGGGACCGCCGGCCCGACGCTCGAGCGCCCGGAGGGTACGGCGTCCCGGCTCGTCCGGCTGCGGCAACGGCTGGCCGGCTCCCAGGGAGCCCTCGGCCGCGGGCTGCTGAGCCTGCTGTCGCGTGAGCGCCTCGACGAGGACACCTGGGAGTCGATCGAGGACACCCTGCTCACCGCCGACCTCGGCGTCGCACCGACCCAGCAGGTCGTCGCCAACCTGCGCACGCGGCTCCGCGTCGAGGGCGGCACCGCCCCCGACCCGCGCGGCGTGCTGCGTGAGGAGCTGATGGCCCTGCTCGACCCCGACGCCGACCGCCGGCTGCAGGTCAGCGGCGCCGACGGGAGCCCGGGTGTCGTGCTCGTCGTGGGCGTCAACGGCACCGGCAAGACCACCACCGTCGGCAAGCTCGCTCGGATCCTGGTGGCGGAGGACCACTCGGTGGTGCTCGGCGCCGCCGACACGTTCCGAGCCGCCGCCGTCGACCAGCTCTCGACCTGGGGTGACCGGGTCGGCGTCGAGGTGGTGCGCGGCCCCGAAGGTGGCGACCCCGCGTCGGTCGCGTTCGAGGCGGTCAAGGAGGGCGTCGAGCGTGGCATCGACACCGTGATCGTCGACACCGCCGGCCGGCTGCAGAACAAGGCCGGCCTGATGGACGAGCTCGGCAAGGTCAAACGGGTCATCGAGAAGCAGGCCCCGGTCACCGAGGTGCTGCTCGTCCTCGACGCCACCACCGGCCAGAACGGCCTGGTCCAGGCGAAGGTCTTCTCCGAGGTCGTCGACGTGACCGGCATCGTGCTGACCAAGCTCGACGGCACCGCGAAGGGCGGCATCGTCGTCGCGGTCCAGCAGCAGCTCGGGGTCCCGGTCAAGCTGGTCGGCCTCGGCGAAGGGCCCGACGACCTCGCGCCGTTCGACCCCGGCGCGTTCGTCGATGCCCTCCTCGGCTGAACCTCGGCATCCCCATCGCCTGTTCACACGCCTGTAACACAAGCCCCGGAGACGTTGCCTGCGCGCAACATGTCGCGCCGTACGACGAAACACCGCGAGGCGAAGGTAGTCCGCGATGGGGCGAGCCCCGGCGCCGACAGTGCCGTCGGCGTGGACTCGCCCGTGTGACAACCCCCTGACCCCTGGAGGTTCTGTGGACGGCTACAACGCCTTCATGCTGGTGGCCACCCTGCTCGTCCTCATGATGACCACCCCGGCGCTGGCCTTGTTCTACGGCGGCATGACCCGCTCCAAGTCCGTGCTCAACATGATGCTGATGTCGTACATCGCGATGGCGATCGTCGGCATCCTCTGGGTGCTCTACGGCTACGGCATGGTCTTCGGCGGCGACGGCACGTTCTTCGCCTCGCCCGCCACCAACTTCGCGCTGAACGACGTCGACTACGGCAGCTACACGTTCATGATGTTCCAGCTGACCTTCGCCGTCATCACCACGGCGCTCATCAGCGGCGCGATCGCCGATCGCGTCAAGTTCTCCGCGTGGGTCGTCTTCGTCCCGCTGTGGGCGACGCTGTCCTACTTCCCGCTGGCTCACATGGTCTTCGGCTGCACCGACTCGGCCCTGATCTGCACCACGATCGGTGCGCAGGACTACGCCGGCGGCACCGCCGTCCACATCAACGCCGGTATGGCCGGTCTGGTCCTCGCGGTGGTCGTGGGCAGGCGCCTCGGCTTCGGCAAGGAGCCGATGAAGCCCCACAACCTGACGCTGACGATGATCGGCGCGGCCCTGCTGTGGGTCGGCTGGTACGGCTTCAACGTGGGCTCGCTCATCTTCGTCGACGGCATCGACCCGAGCACGCAGTTCCTCAACGAGACCGGCCTGACGTTCTCCAACACCACCATCGCCACGATGGCGGCCATCATCGGCTGGCTCCTGATCGAGCGCCTGATGCACGGCAAGGCCACCACCCTCGGCGCTGCGTCGGGCATCGTCGCGGGTCTGGTGGCGATCACCCCCGCCGCGGGCGCGGTCAACGTGTTCGGCGCCTCGATGATCGGCCTGGTCGCTGGTGCGGCGTGTGCCTGGGCCGTCGGCCTGAAGTACAAGCTGAACCTCGACGACTCGCTCGACGTGGTGGGCGTCCACCTGGTCGGCGGCATCATCGGCACCTTGATGATCGGGCTCTTCTCGGTCACCGCCGACGAGGGCTCCGGCGTTGCCGGCGGAGCTGTCGACGGCCTGTTCTACGGCGGCGGCCTCGAGTCGCTGGTCAACCAGACCCTCGGTGTCCTCGTGGCCATCGGCTGGTCCGGCGTGATCACGCTCGTGATCGCCCTGGCGATCAAGTACACCCTCGGCTGGCGGATCTCCGAGGAGGCCGAGGTGGATGGCATCGACGCCGACCAGCACGGTGAGGCGGCCTACGACCTGCACGGCAGCCTGAACAGTGGCCGTTCCGGCGTTCTCGCGTCGGCGACCACTCCGACCAAGGAAGGGGCCGACGCATGAAGCTGATCACCGCGGTCATCAAGCCGCACAAGTGGGAGGACGTCCGCGAGGCTCTGGAGACCTTCGGGGTCACCGGGATGACGGTCTCGGAGGTGTCGGGCTACGGCCGCCAGAAGGGGCACACGGAGGTCTACCGCGGCGCGGAGTACGACATCGCGCTGGTGCCCAAGATCCGGATCGAGATCGTCGTCGACAACGCCGATGTCGAGGACGTGGTCGGCATCGTCGCGAAGACGGCGCAGACCGGCCGGATCGGTGACGGCAAGGTGTGGGTCATCCCGGTCGACTCGGTGGTCCGGGTGCGCACCGGTGAGAAGGACGAGGCGGCCCTCTGACAGACCCGTTCCCGGTGCCCGCGCACATCCTCCGTGCGGGCACCGGGAACGACTGTCCCAGGCGACGACCCGGTCGACGTGGGGTGCGGCCGGGTCGTCGCTGTGTCCGTGGGGCCCCCCGCTCTCTGCACCCCCTCTCTGCACGCGCGGCGCGCTGCCTGCGGGCGGCACCGCCCTGTCGGGCATGATCGAGTCAGGCCCGTCAGCACCGACCCACCGGTCGTGCCCCGCATGTCCGGCACGGCCGCCCCACCCACCCCGGGAGGACAACGCATGAAGCTGGTGACTGCGGTCGTGAAGCCGCACAGGTGGGAGGACGTTCGCGCCGCGCTCGAGTCGGTCGGCGTCACCGGGATGACGGTCTCGGAGGTGTCCGGCTACGGCCGCCAGAAGGGCCACACCGAGGTCTACCGCGGCGCCGAGTACGACATCGCGCTGGTGCCCAAGGTCAGGGTCGAGATCGTCGTCGACGCCGCCGATGTCGACGCCGTGGTCGACGCGATCGTGAGCGCCGGGCACACCGGATCCATCGGCGACGGCAAGGTCTGGGTGACGCCCGTCGACTCGGTCGTCCGGGTCCGCACCGGCGACCGCGACACCTCAGCGATCTGACGAGACACCGGTGACCGCCTCGGGACGCGCCGACCGCACGCGTGCGGCCGACCTCCTGTGCGCGGAGACCTACGACGTCTCGGGTGGACCGACGGTCGGCACCGCCCTGGTCGCGGTGGGTGGCTATGGCCGAGGTGAGCTGGCCCCCCACTCCGACCTCGACGTGGTGCTGGTCCACGAGGACGGCGAGCAGCCGGGGGAGTGGGTCGAGAAGCTGTGGTACCCCCTGTGGGACTCCGGCGTCCGCCTCGACCACTCGGTTCGTTCGCTCGGGCAGATGGAGCAGGCGGCCGCAGCCGATCTCAAGGTAGCGCTCGGGCTGCTCGACCTGCGCCACCTGGCCGGTGACCCCAACCTCACGCTCCGGCTGCGGACGACAGTGCTGGCGGCCTGGCGCCGCGACGCCCGCGACCGGCTCCCGTCATTGCGCGAGCTGGTCGCCTCGCGACACCGGATCGTCGGCGAGCTCGCCCACGCCTCCGTGCCGGACCTCAAGGAGGCCGAGGGCGGCCTCCGGGACGCGACGGTGCTCAAGGCTCTGGTGGCCACCTGGCTGGTCGACGTCCCCCACGCCGACCTCGAGCGCTCCCGCCTGACGTTGCTCGACGTCCGTGACGTGCTGCACGACGTGGCCGGCCGGCCGAGCGACCGCGTCGCCCCGGAGTCCTGGGCTCCGCTGGCCGCCGGGCTGGGGCTGGCCGACGAGCGCGCGGCGCAGACCCACGTCCGCGAGGTGGGCCGCCGGATCACCCACCTCTCGCGGCTCACCTGGCGGCGGGCCGGCGCGGTGCTGGCCGGGCCGACGTCGCGTCGCGGACTCCGCCGTCCGCAGCTGACCCCCCTGGCTCCGGGGGTGGCGCTGTCGGCCGGGGAGGTCGTGCTCGACGCCGCCGCCCGCCCCGACAGGGACCCGCTCCTCCTGCTGCGCGCCGCGGCCGAGGCCGCCGAGCGCGACGTCGTCCTGTCGCCGGCGACCGCGGCGCGACTGGTGCGCGACGGTGCGCCGCTGCCGGAGCCGTGGCCGCGGGAGGCGAAGCGGCTGTTGGTGCGGATGCTGGCCGCCGGCGGGGGGCTCCTCGAGGTCTGGGAGACGCTGGAGGAGACCGGAGCGCTGGCGCGCATCCTGCCGGAGTGGGACCGGATCCGGCTGCTGCCGCACGCCTCGACGATCCACCGCTTCACCGTGGACCGACACGTCGTCGAGACCTGCGTGGAGGCCTCGGGGCTGATCCGGCACGTGTCGCGGCCCGACGTGTTGATGGTGGCATCGCTGCTCCACGACATCGGCAAGGGCGGGCTGACCGAGCACAGTGTGGCGGGTGAGCCGATCGCCCGGTGTGTCGCGGCGCGGATGGGCTTCGAGCCCGACGCGGTCGACCTGGTCGCGACCCTCGTCCGCCGGCACCTGCTGCTCGCCTCGCTGGCCACGACCCGCGACCCGGACGACCCGGCGACGGTGCGTGAGCTCGTCTCCAAGGTCGACTCGCCCGAGGCGCTCTCGCTGCTCGTGGCGCTCACCGAGGCCGATGCCCGGGCCACGTCGCCACAGGCGTGGACGTCGTGGCGTGCCGGGCTCGTCTCCTCGCTGGCCGAGAGAGCGCTGGCGACGCTCCTGGCGCAGGCAGCGGGGGTCAGCCCGCCGAGGATCGCGGAGCCCGAGCTGCCCGTGCCCCGCGAGGTACGCCGTGACGCCCGGGCCGTGGCGCTCACCGTCGACACCGTCGACGACGGCAGCCGGGTGACGGTGGTCTCCGGCGACCGGGTCGGGCTGCTCGCCGACGTGGCCGCCTCGCTGGCGCTCCAGCGGGCCTCGGTGCGCGGCGCCCGCGCGTGGAACCAGGACGACCTGGGCTTCTCGGTCTGGGACGTCGGCGACGAGCATCTCGACCCCGCGGTGCTTCGCCAGCGCCTCGAGGCGATCGTCGAGGGCCGGCTCGACCCGTCGTCGCGGCTGCGCCCGCCCACCGACTCGGCTCTGGCTCCGACCGTCGTGGTCCGCCCGGAGGCGTCCGCCTCGGCCACCGTGCTGGAGGTTCGGGCCAGCGATCGCCCCGGCGTCCTCTCGCTGGTGCTCCGCGCCCTCGCCGGTCTCGGGGTCACGGTGCGGTCCGCCCATGTCGACACCCTCGGCCCGCAGGCCGTCGACGTCTTCTATCTCCAGGAGGCCGACGCCGGCGCGCTGTCGGAGCGTCGGGCCGCCGCTGCCGCCCACGCGGTCCGCGCGGCACTCACCCCCGACTGACCGCGACGTGCCGGTCGTGGTCGCGCGACATGTCGGTGGTGGTGGTGCGAGATGCGGGTGATGGCTGTGGTGGGGTCACCGAGGCCGGCGGCCGGCCAGCCACTCCTCGGCCAGCAGGGCGTAGCTCATGCCGTCGAGCCAGCCGCGGGAGCGGTGCAGGGACTCCGCCTTCGTGTACGCCTCGCGCCTCATGCCGAGCCGTTCCATCAGCCTCCACGAGGTGACGTTGTCGGCGAAGCAGTCCGCCACCACCCGGCGCAGCCCGAGGTCCTCGAAGCACAGACGCAGCAGGGTCGCCACGGCCTCGGTCGCCAGCCCGCGGCCGGCGTACGCGGGATCGAGGACCCAGCCGAGCACGGCCTGCGTGGCCCTGCCCTCCTCGAGGACCTCCGCCTGCGCCCACGCATCCTCGACGCGCAGCATCAGCTCGCCGATGACCGGTTCCTCGTGGCGCCCGTAGACCAGGGTGCACGCGAGCCTGCTCTCGTCGAGGAACTGCTCGGCGTACGCCTCCTTCGTCGTCGGTGCCCGTGGGATCCACTCGCCGACCTCGGGCAGGCTGCGGAACGCCCACGTGGCGTCGACGTCGTCAGGCGTGGCCGGTCGGATCCACAGCCGCTCGCTGCGCCGCGGCCAGGCGATGGCGTCCAGGGGGTCGGTCACCCCGCCATGATGCCCGAGCCGGGTCGGCTCGGTGTCCTGGGTTTGGGGTGATCGGTTCGTCCGCTCCGGGGCGCCCGGCTACCCTGGACCCTCGGCCGACCCAGGCCCAGATGAACCGCCGCCGACCCGCGGCGGGAGACCACCACCAGCCGAGGACCCGACTTGTTCGCCACGCTCTCCGACCGGCTCGCCGACACCTTCAAGAACCTCCGCGGCAAGGGCCGGCTCTCCGAGGCCGACATCGACGCGACCGCACGCGAGATCCGGATCGCCCTGCTCGAGGCCGATGTCGCGCTCCCGGTGGTGAAGGAGTTCGTGGCCGCGGTCAAGGAGCGGGCTCGCGGCGAGGAGGTCAGCCAGGCGCTCAACCCGGCTCAGCAGATCATCAAGATCGTCCACGACGAGCTGGTCACCATCCTCGGCGGCGAGACGCGTCGGCTCCGCTATGCCAAGACCGGCCCGACCGTCATCATGCTCGCCGGGCTCCAGGGTGCCGGCAAGACCACGCTCGCGGCCAAGCTCGCGCTCTGGCTCAAGGAGCAGGGGCGTACGCCGTTGCTCGTCGCCGCCGACCTCCAGCGGCCCAACGCCGTCAACCAGCTGCAGGTCAACGGCGAGCGAGCGGGCGTGCCCGTCTTCGCCCCCGAGCCCGGCAACGGCGTGGGCGACCCGGTGTCGGTGGCTCGCCAGGCACTCGCCGAGGCGCAGCGCACGCTCCACGACACGGTCCTCATCGACACCGCGGGCCGACTCGGCCTCGACGAGGAGATGATGCAGCAGGCCCGCGACATCCGTGACGCCACGCAGCCCGACGAGATCCTCTTCGTCGTCGACGCGATGATCGGCCAAGACGCCGTCACCACCGCGCAGGCCTTCCTCGACGGGGTCGGCTACGACGGCGTCGTCCTCACCAAGCTCGACGGCGACGCGCGCGGCGGTGCCGCCCTGTCGATCCGGTCGATCACCGGCCGGCCGGTCATGTTCGCCTCCAACGGTGAGAAGCTCACCGACTTCGACGTCTTCCACCCCGACCGGATGGCCTCGCGCATCCTCGACATGGGCGACATGCTCACCCTGATCGAGCAGGCCGAGAAGACCTTCGACCAGGAGCAGGCGCTCAAGGCCGCCGAGAAGCTCACCGGCAAGGGCGGGGAGTTCACCCTCGACGACTTCCTGCAGCAGATGCAGCAGGTGCGCAAGCTGGGCTCGATGTCGAAGATCATGGGGATGCTGCCCGGCATGGGGCAGTTCCGTGACCAGCTCGAGAACTTCGACGAGCGCGAGATCGACCGGATCCAGGCGATCATCCAGTCGATGACCCCGGCCGAGCGCGACAACCCCAAGATCATCGACGGCTCCCGCCGGGCCCGGATCGCCCAGGGCTCCGGCCGCCAGGTCTCCGACGTCAACCAGCTCGTCGACCGCTTCTTCGAGGCCCGCAAGATGATGATGTCGTTCGCCAAGGGCGGGGGGATGCCGGGCCTGCCCGGCATGCCCGGCATGGCCGCCGCAGGCGGTCGCCGCAACAAGGCCAAGGCCAAGCCGGCCAAGGGCCGCCGGGTCTCCGGCAACCCCGCCAAGGCGGCGGCCGAGGCGAAGGCGAAGGCCGAGAAGGCGGCCGCGTCAAGTGGCAGCCCGTTCGGCAACCCGGAGGGCGAGGCCGTCGACTACGAGTCGGCGGCCGCCGCGCTGGAGCTGCCCCAGGACTTCTCGAAGTACCTGAAGTAGCTGCTCCAGTAACGTCGGCTCCATGGCCGCGCTGCGATTCTCCGGGCCGGTCCTGCCCGACGGCGAGCCGGCGGAGCTCTACGTCGTCGACGGACGGGTCACCTACGAGCGGCAGCCAGGGGCGGAGACGGCGAGGCAGGGCTGGATCGTGCCGGGCCTGGTCGACGCGCACTGCCACATCGGGCTCGACGACCACGGCGCCACCACCGACGAGGAGGCGGAGGCGCAGGCGGTCGAGAACCGCGACGGCGGGGCGCTGCTCATCCGCGACGCCGGCTCGGCACTCGACACGCGGTGGATCCAGGAGCGTGACGACCTGCCGCGACTGATCCGCTGCGGGCGCCACCTGGCGCGCACCAAGCGCTACATCCGCCACTACGCCCACGAGGTCGAGCCGGACGAGCTGGCGGCGTACGCCGCGCAGGAGGCGCAGCGCGGCGACGGGTGGGTCAAGCTGGTCGGTGACTGGATCTCGCGTGAGGAGGGCGACCTGGCGCCGTCGTTCCCCAGCGAGGCGTTCGCGGCCGCCGTCGAGGCCGCACACGAGCACGGCGCGAAGGTCACCGCCCACTGCTTCGGTGAGCACGTGCTGCCCGGGCTGATCGAGGCCGGCATCGACTGCATCGAGCACGGCACCGGCCTGTCGACCGATCTGATCGACGCGATGGTGGCGCACGGCATCGCCCTGGTGCCCACGGTGATGCAGACCGACAAGTTCCCCGAGTACGTCGCCGCCGGGGCCGAGCGCTTCCCGCGCTACGCCCGGCACATGGACGACCTCTACCGGCGCCGCCGGGAGGTGATCCTGGCCGCCCACGCCGCCGGCGTCCTGATGTACGCCGGCTCCGACGGAGGCGGGATCAGCCGGCACGGCAACATCGCCGGCGAGGTGGTGGCGATGCACGAGATGGGTCTTCCGGCGGACTACGCCCTCGGCGCCGCCTCCTGGCGTGCCCGCGAGTGGCTCGGCTGGAACCCCACGCTCGAGGAAGGGGCGCCGGCCGACTTCGTCGTCTATCCCCGCAACCCGCTCGACGACCTCTCCGTGCTCCGCGAGCCGGCCGCCGTCGTGCTCCGCGGCGTCGTCGTCGCGACCGGCTGACCCACGGTCTTGACGGTCAGCCGGCGTCGAGCGGCGGGATCGCCTCCGTGGCCTCCAGCGGGTCCATGCCCGCCACGGCGAGCAGGTCGGCGATGATCGAGCGGACCTGGGCGAGCACCACTTCCGCCGAGAGGTCCGAGCTGCGGGGCACCCGGATGGTGTCTTGCCCGAGGGCGAGCAGGGACTCCCGCGTGGCCGAGGGGTGCCGGCCCGCCACCAGCTCGGCCGCCACCTCGTCGGCCCGCCCGGCCAGGTCGCGCACCAGGGCGGCGTACCCGGCGGGCACCGGCTCGCGCCGGTAGCACGCGACCGCCACCCGCCGCGCCAGCACCCGGGTGTTGCGCAGCGCGAAGTCCAGCGGCTCGGCCAGCTCGGCCATCTGCCGGACCGGCCCGCGGTGCCGCACCCGGAAGGGGGAGGACGCGACCACCGACAGCCCCTCGTCCGCCGCCGCGCGCAGCTCGGCCACCAGCGGGTCGGTCGCCCGCGCGTCACGCAGGGAGGACAGCGCGCGCTCGACGTCGCCGTCCTCCAGCGACGCGGCGGAGGAGCGGAGCACCTCGGCGATCTTCGCCATCACCCGGGCGGCCTGCTCCCGCGGCCGGCGCAGCGGCGCCCGCGGCACCGCCGTCGCGGCGACGATCGCCACCAGCCCTCCGACCAGGGCGTCGGTCCACCGGATGAACGCGTCACCGGGGTCGGGCACCAACGTGGCGACCACGATCGACTGCACGGCGGCCTGCGTGACGAAGATGGCGCCCGCGTCGAGCAGCAGCGCCGCCGTCATCGCGAGCGCCACGATCAGCGCCAGCTGCCAACCGCCCGAGCCGAGCAGATGGGTGAGCAGGTCGCCCGCGAAGACCCCGAGCGCCACGCCCGCGGTCACCTCGACGACCCGCCGCAGCCGCTGGCCGTACGACGTCCCGAGGCTCACCACGGCCGCGATCGGGGCGAAGAACGGCGTGGGGTGGCCGAACAGGTCGGCGGCGACGTACCACGCCACACCGGCGGCCACCGCGCACTGCCCGATCTGCCAGAGCTTGTCGTGGATCCGGCCGAGCCGTTCGCGTAGGGAGGAGCGACCCCGAGAAAGGGCCAGGTCGAGGGTTGCGGCGGTCACTCGGCCAGCGTATTGACCTCGACCGCGGGCCGGGCCGCCACGACCCGTCCGGGGTGCTCGAGTCGCAGCGCCCGGGTCACGAGGCCCAGGGCGACGAGGCAGAGCGACGCCAGCGCCGCCAGCAGGGCGCGGGGTCCCCACCAGGCCGCCAGCGTCGGGGCGACCAGTGCTCCGACGAGGGCGGCGAGGACCATGACGCTGTCGCCGACGCCGAGCACGCCGGCCCGTCGCTCGTCGGGTACGGCTCTTTGCAGGAGCTCGGTGGCGGCCGCCTCGACGCCGACGGCCGACGCGCCCACGAGAAGCAGCGGGGCGCAGGCCAGCAGCATCGTCGGTGCGACGGTCACCAGCAGCAGGCCGAGTGCGGCCAGGGCCATGCCGCGCCGCAGCCGGGTCCCCAGGAGGTCCACCCGCCGCCGCAGCAGCGGGCCGCCGAGCGCTCCGAAGCCGAGGGCGCCGGTCGCCACGCCGAAGACCGTGGCATCGTCCCACCCCCACGGATGCAGGTCCCAGGTCTGCTCGGCCAGCGGGATGAGGGCGATGCCGGTCGCTGCGACCACCAGGTTCGCCAGCACGAGCACGGAGAGGGCCAGCCGGGTTCGCCGTGCGTCGCCGACGGCCGCGGCGTTCGTCGTCGGGGTCAAGGAGCCGGCCGGCGGCGCGACCGAGACGCCGAGCTGCTCCGGCCGCGGCTGGCGGATCCCGAGGTACAGCGCCCAGGCGGCCACAGCGGCAACGACTGACGCCGGCCCCACCAGCCACGGCACGCCCAGCATCAGCCCTCCGAGCGCCGGGCCCACCACGAACGAGGCGACCTCGATGGTCACCAGGAGGTCGGTGGCGCGCTGCGACCCGGCGCCCGCCAGGCGCGGCATGCCGGCGGCGAGGGCGGGGTACGCCGGCGTCGCGACCGCCACCGCCAAGGTGCACAGCACGACCGCCGCGGCCACGGCTCCCGACGCGATGGCGAGGGAGGCGGCCAGCAGCAGCGCGACCCGCGCGACCAGCGTCACCCGCACGAGGCGGTCCCGGCGCCGGCGGTCGGCGAGGCGGGCGACCCACCACGACAGGGCGACGTAGGGAGCCATGCGCGACGCCGCGGCGACTCCGAGCCACGTCTCGCTGCCTGTCTGCTGCCACACGAGCACCAGCAGCATGGGCCACGGAAGGGACATCGCGACGCTCGCCAGTGCGTGGCTGGCGAGCACGCGGGAGACGGGCGCTGTCATCGGTCGTGGATGGACGGCGGCACCAGGTGGGTGCGCAGCGGGGGGAAGCCGTTGAAGCCGACCGTCGAGTAGCAGGTGGTGTAGGCCCCGGCGGCGAGCAGCCGGACCTGGTCGCCTTCGGCCAGGCCCAGCGGCAGCAGGGCAGGCGCCCTCTCGTAGAGCACATCGGCGCTGTCGCAGGTGGGTCCGGCGAGGACGCATGGTCCGAGCGGGCCACTGCGGTCGGTCTCGAGCCGGTAGCGGATGGCCTCGTCCAGCGTCTCCACGAGCCCCGAGAAGACGCCGGCGTCCAGGAACACCCAACGCCGGTCGCCCCGGTGGGCGATCCCGATGACCGAGGCCACGAGCACGCCGGCGTCACCGACGACCCCCCGCCCCGGCTCGATCAACGTGTCCGGCCGGCGGTCGGGGAAGTGGCGGGCGAGCGCCCGCTCGATCGCGACGCCGTACGCCGTCAGCGGAGGAGCGCCGCCGGCCAGTCCCGCCGGGAACCCGCCCCCGAGGTCCAGCATCCACGGGTGGAGCCCGGCCGCGCTGGCGGCGGCGAAGACCGCGGCGGCGGCGGCGATCGGCGCGTCCCATGCGCCGGGGTCCCGCTGCTGTGAGCCCACGTGGAACGAGACGCCGGCGGCGCCCAGCCCCAGGTCGCGCGAGAGCCTCAGGAGCGTGACGGCGTCACTCGGGGGGCAGCCGAACTTGCGCGACAACGACCAGTCCGAGCCGTGCCCAGAGGTGGTGATCCGCACCAGCACGTCGGACCCGGGCGCGGTGTCCGCGATCCGCGTGAGCTGGCCCTCGCCGTCGGCGACGAACAGCCCCACACCCAGCGCGGCCGACGCGAGGAGGTCGCGGCGGCTGGAGACGGGGTTGGAGAACACCAGGTCGCGGGGATCGGCGCCGGCATCCAGGCAGGCCCTGACCTCCGCGGGGCTGGCCACGTCGAAGGCCGCACCGGCAGCGACGAGTCGCTGCAGGAGCGTCGCCTCGGGGTTCGCCTTGACGGCGTAGTGGACACGGGTGCCCGGCAGTGCCTGGGCCAGCGCCGCGTACCCGCCCAGCGCGCGGTCGACATCGAGCACGAGGTACGGCGTCATCGCGGCATCCGCAGGGTCGCAGGCGACCGCCGCCGCGGGTACGCAGGCCAGGACCGTCATGACAGCTCCTCGTCGGGCTCAGACGCGGTCGCTGCCGCGCTGTGGGACGAGGAGCCGACCCGGGGCCGTCAGATACCCGACCGGCCCGCCCCGGCGGGTCCGCCGACGGGGAGCGGCCGATTTCGGCGCCTCGCGCGGGTCTGGCAGAATGACGCGCTGAGTCCTGCACCTCCGGCCCCTCTCAACCGGTGGAGCAGCGTCCCTCGAGGAGCAGCACCCGGTGCCCCACCTGGCTGCCGCGCCTCACCACCACCAGTCATGAGGAGACACCACAGACGTGGCCGTCAAGATCCGCTTGAAGCGCCTGGGCAAGGTCCGGGTGCCGCAGTACCGCATCGTCGTCGTCGACTCGCGCAAGAAGCGCGACGGCAAGGTCATCGAGGAGATCGGCAAGTACCACCCGAAGGAGGACCCGTCCTACATCGACGTCGTGTCCGACCGGGCGCAGTACTGGCTGGGTGTCGGCGCGCAGCCGACCGAGGCCGTGCACACCATCCTCAAGATCACCGGCGACTGGCAGAAGTTCAAGGGCCTGCCCGGTGAGGAGGGCACGCTCAAGGTCAAGGACGCCAAGCGCCCCAAGGTCGACATCTTCAACGACGCTCTCAAGGACGCCGCCAACGAGCCGTCCACCGAGGCCGTGACCAAGAGGGCCAAGGCCGCACCCAAGGCAGAGCCGAAGGCCGAGCCCAAGGCCGAGTCCAAGGCCGAGCCGAAGGTCGAGGCCGCAGTGGCTGCCGAGCCGGCCGCCGAGGCCACCCCCGAGGCTGCTCCTGCCGAGGAGCCCGCCCCGGTCCCGGCCGACGAGACCCCGGAGGGTGCCGCCGAGGCGGCCGAGGCCGAGGCCGACGCCGAGGACGCCAAGCCCGCCGAGACCGAGGGCTGAGCGCCGTGCTGGCCGACGCGTTGGAGCACCTCGTGCGCGGCATCGTCGCGCACCCCGACGAGGTCACCGTCCGCGACAAGCAGCTGCGCCGCGGGTCGCTGCTCGAGGTGCGGGTCAACCCCGACGACCTCGGCAAGGTGATCGGTCGCGGCGGCCGCACGGCCACCGCGTTCCGGACCGTCATCTCCGCCCTCGCCGGCCGCGGCGGGGCACGCATCGACTTCGTCGACGTCGACCGCGGCTGAGGCGGCCCACCGCTTCACCGGCTCACGACCGGGCGCCACCCCGCGGGGAGGCGCCCGGTTCGTCGTTCTCGGCGCCGGGTCCCTACCCTGAGCGGGTGGAGTCACCGGGTCAGGACCAGCAGACCGTCGACGTGGTCGTCGGCCGGGTCGGCAAGCCGCATGGCCTGCGGGGCGAGGTCACCGTCGAGGTGCGCACCGACGAGCCCGAGCGCCGCTACGCCGATGGTGCGGTGCTGCGGGTGGAGGCGCCCCCGGGTTCGGCGTTCCCGCACCCCGCGCTGACCGTCGGCAGCACCCGGTGGCACCAGAGCGCGCTGCTGGCGACCTTCTCCGAGCTGTCCGACCGCACGGCCGCCGAGAGCGCTCGCGGGGTGCTGCTGCACGCGGAGATCCCCGCCGACGCGACGCCCGAGGACCCCGACGAGTTCTACGACCACCAGCTGGTCGGGCTCCGGGCCGACGACGTCACCGGTGAGCGGCTCGGCGAGATCACCGCCGTCGTCCATGGCGCCGCACAGGACCTCCTCAGCGTGCGCACCGACGACGGCCGCGACGCGCTCGTGCCGTTCGTCGCCGCGCTGGTGCCCGAGGTCGACCTCACGGCCAGGAGGGTCGTCATCGCTGACCGGCCGGGGCTGGTCCGTCCCGCCCCCGCCGACGACTGAGCCGCCGATGCGCATCGACATCGTCACGATCTTCCCCGACTACCTCGCCCCGCTGGAGCTGTCGCTCCCGGGCAGGGCGCGCGAGACGGGACTGCTCGACGTGCACGTGCACGACCTGCGCCGGTGGACGCACGACCGGCACCGCACCGTCGACGACACCCCCTATGGTGGCGGCGCCGGCATGGTGATGCGGCCCGAGCCGTGGGGCGAGGCGTTCGACGCGCTGGCCATCGAGGACGCGACCGTGGTGGTGCCGTCTCCGGCCGGCGAGCCGTTCACCCAGGAGCTGGCGCGCGAGCTCGCCACCCGCGAGCGGCTGGTCTTCGCCTGCGGCCGCTACGAAGGAATCGACCAACGGGTCGTCGAGCATGCGGCCGGCCGCGCCGAGGTGCGGGAGATCTCGCTCGGGGACTACGTACTCAACGGAGGCGAGGTCGCGGCGCTGGCGATCGCCGAGGCCGTGGTCCGGCTGCTCCCCGGCTTCATGGGCAACGCCGCGTCGCTGGCGGAGGAGTCCCACGAGGACGGCCTCCTCGAGGCGCCGGCGTACACCAAGCCACCGTCATGGCGCGGCCTCGACGTGCCCGAGGTGCTGCGCAGCGGCGACCACGCGGCGATCGCGGCATGGCGGCGCCAGGAGTCGGTACGCCGCACCGCTGAGCGCCGACCCGACCTGGTGCACCCCAGCCAGGTGGCGGGGGAGTGGCGGATCGAGCGCGCCACCCGCGCCGACGCCGGAGAGCTGCTGACCCTCCAGCTGGCCTGCTGGGTGGAGGAGGCGCTGCTCCACGACGACCTCGGCATCCCGCCTCTGCACGAGGGTCTGCCCGACGTGTGGGAGGCGCTCGAGACGTGCGACGTCTACGTCGTGCGGGTCGCCGGGCGGCTCGTCGGGTCGGTGCGGGGCCGCCTCGACGGCCACGAGTGGGACATCGGGCGGCTGATGGTCGCCCCCGACCTGCGCGGCCGCGGGCTCGGGCGCGCGCTGCTCGACCACATCATGGCGGCGGCGCCGCCCGACGCCACGGCGTACCGACTGCTGACCGGCAAGCACAGTGAGGCCAACCTGAGACGCTACAAGCGCGCCGGGTTCTCCGTCCGCGAGGTGCTCCACGGGCCGTCGGGACCGGCCGTGCTGTGGCGACCGCGGCGCTGACAGCCCCGCTCGGCACCACCCGGGATTTCACCGCGGGGCGGCGTTCTGGCAGACTTCCTCCTTGGTCCACTCGGCCACACGGCGGTCCCGGCAAGCACACCGGGGAGCCTGCGCCCCGCTCCTGCCACAGGGGGAGGCGGCGCCGCCGGCCACCAGGGGGGACCACCCCGTCGAGACACCGATTCCGCGGCTGACCTGTGGCGACCGCGAGGAGCAGACATGAGCAACGCCATCACCGAGCTCGGCCAGGCCGTGCTGCGTGACGACGTGCCGGCCTTCCGCGCCGGCGACAACGTCAAGGTCCACGTCAAGGTCGTCGAGGGCAACCGGTCCCGCGTCCAGGTCTTCCAGGGCGTGGTGATCCGCCTGCAGGGCTCTGGTGTCGGCCGCACCTTCACGGTGCGCAAGGTGTCCTTCGGCGTGGGTGTCGAGCGGACCTTCCCGCTCCACTCGCCGATCTTCGAGAACGTCGAGGTCGTCAGCCGTGGTGACGTGCGTCGCGCCAAGCTCTACTACCTCCGCAACCTGCGCGGCAAGGCAGCGAAGATCAAGGAGCGTCGCGAGGCCTGAGCGTCCGCCGACCACGCCACGGTTAGGCTCAGCCCGTGACTCCGGACCCCGAGACGGTGGCTGACGACTCCACGAAGCGCTCGTCTCGCTCCGGCGAGAGCGCTGATCGCAAGCAGCTGCCGCTGTGGCAGGAGACGATTCTCCTCCTCGGCATCGCGCTGGTGCTCGCCGTCGTCATCAAGGCGTTCTTCGTCCAGGCCTTCTACATCCCGTCGGAGTCGATGGAGCCCGGTCTGCAGATCAACGACCGGATCCTGGTCGAGAAGGTCTCCTACTGGGGCGGTGGCACACCGCAGCGCGGCGACATCGTCGTCTTCAAGGACCCCGGTGGCTGGCTCACCGCCGACGAGTCGGCCGGCCCCACCAACCCGGTGGCCCAGGTGATGGCCAAGATCGGGCTCTACCCCCAGGGTGGCCACCTGGTGAAGCGGGTGATCGGTGTGGAGGGCGACACCATCCACTGCTGCGACGACCAGGGCCGGCTCGACGTCAACGGCCAGCCGCTCGACGAGGAGGACTACGCCCGGGTCACCAACAAGGCCGGCTCGCCGCGCAAGACCTGCGCGGGGCCGATGACCCGCACCTGCGACTGGACCGCCGGCCCGGTGCCCGCCGGGCACGTCTTCGTGATGGGCGACAACCGGTGGCACTCCGCCGACTCGACGGTCCACCTCTGCCGGCCCGAGCAGACCGACTGCGTCCCCGGGCACGAGTACGTCGCCACCGACCTCGTCGTCGGCAAGGTCTTCGTGCTGCTCTGGCCGCGCCAGCACTTCACCTGGACGCAGCGCCCCGACACGTTCGCGGACGTCCCCGACGCCTCCTGAGGCTGAGCGGTGAGTGCGCTGCCCCGAGGACTCACGGTCCGCCGCGACGCCGGGCTCTACGGCTATGAGCGGGCCCTGCGGCGGGCCGGCATCGAGCCGATCGCCGGGGTCGACGAGGCGGGCCGCGGGGCCTGCGCCGGCCCCCTGGTCGCCGGCGCCGCCATCCTGCCCGCAGGCAAGGCGGGCATCATCCCCGGCCTCGCCGACTCCAAGCTGCTGACGGAGAAGGCCCGGGAGCGGGCCTACGACCAGGTGGTCCGCCGGGCGCTGGCGTGGTCGGTGGTGGTCATCGAGCCCGAGGAGTGCGACCGGCTCGGCATGCACGTCGCCAACGTCGAGGCGCTGCGCCGGGCCGTGGCGCTGCTCGACCTGCGCCCGGCCTACGTCCTCACCGACGGCTTCCCCGTCGACGGCTTCGACGTGCCGGGCCTGGCCATCTGGAAGGGCGACCGGGTCACGGCGTGCATTGCGGCGGCCTCGGTGCTGGCCAAGGTGACGCGTGACCGGATCATGACCGAGCTCGACGCCGTGTGGCCGGCGTACGACTTCAAGACGCACAAGGGCTATGTCACCGAGGTGCACAACGAGGCGCTCACCCGGCACGGCCCTTGTGAGGTGCACCGGATGCGGTTCGTCAACGTCCGGCGGGCCGCGGGGCTGGAGCCGCCGTCGCCGGGGCACAATGATCAGGCCGGGCCGGAGGTCGGCCGGCCGCGGAGCGAGGAGTGCGGATGAGCGCGGAGGATCTCGAGAAGTACGAGACCGAGATGGAGCTGACGCTCTACCGCGAGTACCGCGACGTCGTCTCCATCTTCAAGTACGTCGTCGAGACCGACCGCCGCTTCTACCTCTGCAACCAGGTCGACGTGAAGGCGCGCACCGAAGCGGGCGACGTGTTCTTCGAGGTGTCGATGAGCGATGCCTGGGTGTGGGACATGTACCGCCCGGCCCGCTTCGCCAAGAACGTCAAGGTGCTGACCTTCAAGGACGTCAACGTCGAGGAGCTCAGTCCCTCCGACATCGACCCGCCGAAGGCCTGAGCCCCGACGATGAGAAGCCGGCCCCCTCGTCAGGGGGCCGGCCTCGTCTCGGGTGCTGCCCGGTCGGGCTACTTGATGAGCCGGACCGGGTCGCCCTCGATCTTGGCGCTCCAGGTGGTCACGTCGGTCACGCTCGACGCGGACCCGAAGTCGACCACGACCCGGAACCAGCAGCCGCCGGCGCTGCCGACGTTGCAGTCGTAGTTGTTGGGGATCGGCACCTTGATGGTCTCGGCCTGGCCGTTCCACCCGCTCGAGCCGGACACACCGTTCACCTGGCAGTTGCTCAGGTTGCCCGTGTACTGGCCGGAGGCGGTGCAGTTGCTCAGGGTCAGCGAGCTCTCCGTCGGCGGCAGGATCCGGATCGAGCCGCTGCCGGAGGCCGCGTCACCGGCGTCGAAGAACTGGAACACCATCGTCTTGCTGGCGGCAGCCGGCACGACGCGCACCAGGTTGAACTCGCTCACCGCGACCGGAGCGTTGGCGAAGACCGCCATGTGCTCCCAGCCCGCGATCGAGAGAGCGCCTGCCTGGCTCGAGATCGCCCGCAGCGCGAACATGTTGGTGCCGTTGCCACGGACGCTGGTGTCGTCACCGCTCTGGTAGACCGACGTGGTGTTGTAGCCGCCTCGGCCGTCCGGGCTGGAGGAGTTGAGCGGCACGTTGGTGCGCACCTGGAGGTAGTAGTCGCCGGCCTTGGTCGGCGTGAAGGTGCACATCGTCACCCACTGGTGGTAGACGCGGGCCAGGTCCTGGTTGTAGCTCGACGAGCTCGAGCGCAGCGCGTTGTAGGACATGTCGCCGGAGTCGTAGCCCGGGTACTGCTTGGCGCAGCCCGAGACGGCCGGAGCGGTGGCCGGCTGGTAGGTGTCCACCGGCTCCCGGAGCCCGAACGACGTCACCGTCGGGTTCTCCCCCGAGCCGTAGCGGTTGCCGTTGCTGGTGCTGTCACCGGCGCAGAACTCCGCGCTGTTCTTGGCATAGCGCTGCCCCGCGTCGGTGTTCGTGTAGGGGTTGTAGTAGGCGGTGGATCCCGACGGCGCGGTGCCGCTGAGGCCGGTGCAGAAGGCCTCGCCGGGAGCGTAGGCCGGGTCGTAGATCTGCACGGTCACCGGAGTGCCGACCGCAGCCGCGCCGACGCGGACGGTGTAGAAGTAGCCGTCGGGCTCGAACTCGTTGTTGCGCTGGGGGGAGCCGCCGCTGCAGCCGCTCTCGTACCCCTTGCAGTAGCGGGTCATGATCTGGTCGCCCTGGGTCTTGTAGACCCACGGGCCGTGGACGGTGCCCCAGAACTTCGGGTACGTCGAGCACTGGGCGCCGCCGGCCGGGACCTCGAGCACGCTGTTGACGGGCCCGTTGGCAGCCGTGCCGCGGGGCTCGTTGCCGAAGGTGTTGCAGGGGCTGCCCATGGGGGCGGGGCCGTTGTAGTCGGCGGTGGCGGAGCGGCTGATGGTGGCCCAGCTCTTGTTGAACGACGAGGCGAGGCTGTTCTTGATCGTCGTCCGGACGGTCACCACGAGCTGGGTCGGCTTGGGGCCGACCACGGCGGTGACGGTGGCGTTGCCGCCGTTGGTGTAGCCGTTGCGCGAGGCCACCTGGAGCGCGGTCGCCTGGGCCGAGGCCAGGTCGTTGGGCATGTAGGTGACGCCGGCCATGGCGGCGGCGTCGGCGGCGGCCTGGACGCGTTCGATCTCGACGTACCAGCGGGAGACGTCGACCGACAGCGCGGAGAGGGGGAGCAGGATGCTGGCGGCCAGGGCGGCGACCAGGACGGCGGCGTACCCGCGCTCACCGCGGGGGCGGGTGTGGGTGCGGGGGGTCACTGGTGGGTCCCGGGCATGCACTGCTCGCTGGGGAGCGGTTCGAAGTTCATCACGGTGCGTTCTTCGACGCTGACCCCGGAGCCGAACAGGCCGGTGATCCAGGGGTGGTTGGCGTGCATGGCGACGCCGACGCCCATCCGGTTGGCGTGGTTGACGCAGGCGTTGATGGTGGTGGAGGTCCAGGTGCCGCCGGCGTAGCGGAACCGGCCGATGCCGTCGTCCCAGACGTACTTCACGCAGTCGGAGTAGCAGCTGATGGAGGTGTTGCCGTTGGGCATCGGGTAGCCCTGGGTGTTGGCGCGGTAGACCAGGATGTACTCGATCTGGTCCTTGGGCATGGCGCTGCCGGCGCGCTGGATGGCGTCGGCGGCGGCCTGCGCCAGGGCGGGGGTGGTCACCGGGGAGCAGGGCGGCGGGTCGGCGGAGGCCTGGCAGATGCCGGGTCCGGCGCCGGCCGAGACCGAGGCCACGCGGCCTCCCACGCGCACGGCGCTGGAGACGGCGACGGTGTCGCGCATGAGCAGCGACATCTCGATGATCCCGAGAACGAACAAGAACAGGATCGGTGTCACCAGGGCGGCCTCGACCGCCACGGCTCCCCGCTCCCCACGCTTGCGCGTCCTGAACATGACACACCCTTCCCTGTGGCTCGTCCTCAGCGGGGACCGTACCTGCGGCTCCCGCGGAGCGTGGACGAATCCGGACGTTCGGTGCCGCAGGTGGCGCCTGAGCCCGGGAAGGGGGCCGTCCGGCTCCCGTCTGGGCTGACCGGTCTAGACGCCTACCGGGCCCGGCCCTCGCCCGCGAGCGGTGCCGGGAACGGGGCGTGAGGCGGGCCTGGGGACGGGCCGACCGCTACTTGATCAGTCGCACCGGGTCGCCGGAGACGATCGCCGTCCAGGTCGTGGTGTCGTTGGGCACACCGGTCGACGGGAACGAGAACTCCACCCGGAACCAGCAGCCACCGACGTTGGTGGAATGGCAGTCGTAGCCGTTGGGAACGGGGATCTTGATCGTCTGGGTTCGGCCGTTGTAGCCCGCTCCGCTGCTCACCCCGTTGAGCTGGCAGTTCGTGAGCGGGCCGTTGACCACCCCGGACCCGACGCAGCCCTGGATGTAGGTCGGCAGGTTGGAGTCGACGGGGGGGAGGATCCGGATCGTGCCGGCCTGGCTGGCGTCGCCGACGTCGAAGAAGCTCAGGACCAACGTCTTGGTCGCGGCGGCCGGGATCACCCGCACCAGGTTGAAGCGCGCGGTGGCGCCGGTGTAGTTCATGTAGATCGACATCGCCTGCCATCCCGAGACCGACATCGAGCCCGACGGCGCGCCGGCGATCCGCATCGCGAAGCGGTTGTTGCCCTGGCCACCCACCCCGGTGTCGTCGCCGGACTGGCTGAAGACCTTCGCGGCCTGTGAGCCGGTCCAGCCGCCGGTCGCGTCCAGGCCGCCGTACAGGCCCGAGGCGCTGGGCGCGCTGCTGACGGGGGCGATGTTGGTGCGCACCTGGAGGTAGTAGTCGCCCGGCTGGGTCACGGTGAAGCTGCACACGGTGCTCCACTGCCGGAAGGTGCGCGCGAGCCCGGCGTTGTAGGCGCTGTTGCCCTTGCGCAGCGCGTTGGCGGTCACCTCGGCCTTGACGTAGCCCGGGTACTGCTTGGCGCAGCCGCTGACGGGCGCCCCGTTGGGCGGGTACTGCGTGTCGGTCGGCGCGCGCAGCCCGAACGTCGTGGTGACCCGCCCGCTTCCGTTGAGCACATCGCCCGGACAGTAGGTGTTGGCGGACTTGGCGTAGCGGGTCATCGCGTCGGTGGTGGCGAAGTCGTTCCAGTTGTTGCTCGACACGGTGCCGCCGGGCGACTGGTCGCAGTTGTCGCCCACCTCGGCCCAGGCCGCGTCGTACACCTGGAGCTGGACGGTGCGCCCGACGGCTGCCGGGGTGGCTCGCACGACGTAGAAGTAGCCCATGGGGTCGAACTCGTCGTTGGTGGACCCCGAGCAGCCGTCGTTGCTGCTGCTGCTGCAGGAGCGGGTCATGTGCTGGTCGCCGTTGGACTTCGGGGTGTCGGGTCCGGCGATGGCGGTCCAGAACTGTGGGGTGGTGCTGCACTGGGCATCGGCGTCGGGCAGGCTCAGCACGCTGCCGGCCGGACCGGCTCCCGCCGTGCCGGGTGGCTCGTTGCCGAAGGTGTTGCAGGGGCTGCCCATGGGGGCGGGGCCGTTGTAGTCGGCGGTGGCGGAGCGGCTGATGGTGGCCCAGTTCTTGTGGAACGACGAGGCGAGGCTGTTCTTGATCGTCGTCCGGACGGTCACGACCAGCTGCGTGGGCTTCACGCCGGCGGTCACCGTGACGGTGGCGTTGCCGCCGTTGGTGTAGCCGTTGCGTGAGGCCACCTGCACGGCGGTCGCGCTGGCCGCCGCGAGGTCGTCGGGCATGTAGGTGACGCCGGCCATGGCGGCGGCGTCGGCGGCGGCCTGGACGCGTTCGATCTCGACGTACCAGCGGGAGACGTCGACCGACAGCGCGGAGAGGGGGAGCAGGATGCTGGCGGCCAGGGCGGCGACCAGGACGGCGGCGTACCCGCGCTCACCGCGGGGGCGGGTGTGGGTGCGGCGGGTCACTGGTGGGTCCCGGGCATGCACTGCTCGCTGGGGAGCGGTTCGAAGTTCATCACGGTGCGTTCTTCGACGCTGACCCCGGAGCCGAACAGGCCGGTGATCCAGGGGTGGTTGGCGTGCATGGCGACGCCGACGCCCATCCGGTTGGCGTGGTTGACGCAGGCGTTGATGGTGGAGGAGGTCCAGGTGCCGCCGGCGTAGCGGAACCGGCCGATGCCGTCGTCCCAGACGTACTTCACGCAGTCGGAGTAGCAGCTGATGGAGGTGTTGCCGTTGGGCATCGGGTAGCCCTGGGTGTTGGCGCGGTAGACCAGGATGTACTCGATCTGGTCCTTGGGCATGGCGCTGCCGGCGCGCTGGATGGCGTCGGCGGCGGCCTGCGCCAGGGCGGGGGTGGTCACCGGGGAGCAGGGCGGCGGGTCGGCGGAGGCCTGGCAGATGCCGGGTCCGGCGCCGGCCGAGACCGAGGCCACGCGGCCTCCCACGCGCACGGCGCTGGAGACGGCGACGGTGTCGCGCATGAGCAGCGACATCTCGATGATCCCGAGAACGAACAAGAACAGGATCGGTGTCACCAGGGCGGCCTCGACCGCCACGGCTCCCCGCTCCCCACGCTTGCGCGTCCTGAACATGACACACCTCTCTCGGTTCATGAGTTGAGCGGAACCTACTGCTCGCCACCATCGTCCGGACGGGATTGACCCACGTGGCCAGAAGTTCCCAACAACCCCCCTCTGACCTGGGGTTTTCCACAGGCCGCGGTCCTTCTCCTGTCTAGACGTCGCCGGGCGGGCAGCCTGCTCGCAGGAGGTGGGAGATGGCGCGCGCAGACACGAGTCGTCCCGATGCGGACAGGCGACCGTCGCCGGGGGAGCACAACCAGGCCCTGGGGAGGTACGGCGAGCGGCTGGCCGAGCGTCACCTGGTGGGCCAGGGGATGGTGGTGCTCGACCGCAACTGGCGATGCCCCGACGGTGAGCTCGACCTGGTGCTGCGCGACGGCCGGGTGCTGGTCGTCTGCGAGGTCAAGACGCGCAGCTCGGTCGAGTTCGGCACCCCGCACGAGGCGGTCACGCCCGCCAAGCTGGCCCGGGTGCGGCGGCTGGCGGCTCGCTGGCTGAGCGAGCACGACGTGTCGGTCCCCGAGGTGCGCATCGACCTGGTGGCGGTGCTGCGTCCGCGGCGGGGCCTGTCGACCATCGACCACGTGGCGGGGATCGGCTGATGCCCTTCGCGACGGCGTACGCCGTGGCCCTGCAGGGTTCCCTGGGCCACCTGATCGAGGTGCAGGCCGACGTGAGTGCCGGTGTCGTCGGCACCACCGTGGTCGGCCGGGCCGACGTGGCGCTCCACGAGGCCCGCGACCGGTGCCGGATGGCGGTGCTCAACAGCCACCTCAGCTGGCCCGGCACCCGGCGGGTGACGGTGCTGCTCTCTCCGGCCGACCTGCTCAAGCGGGGCACCCACTTCGACCTGGCCATCGCGGTGTCCGTGCTCGCCGCGGCCGACGAGCTGCCCCGCACGGCGCTGGCCGGCACCGTGCTGGTGGGCGAGCTGACGCTGGCCGGCGGGCTGCGCTCGGTGCCCGGGGTGCTGCCGATGGCGCTGGCCGCTTCGAGCCGTGGCATCCGGCGGATCGTGGTCCCAGAGCCGCAGGCCGCCGAGGCGGCGATGGTGCCGGGGCTGGAGGTGCTCGGCATGCGGTCGCTGGCCCAGGTCGTGGCTGAGCTCTCCGGTGACAACGTCCCCGAGGCACCGCCGGTCGCGCCGATGTCGGGCAGCCGGCTGCTGGCCTGGCGCGGTCAGGACCGCCTCGACGACCAGGACCTCGCCGACCTCTCCGGGCTGCTCGACGCCAAGTTCGCGGTCGAGGTGGCCGCCGCCGGCGGCCACCATGTGCTGCTCTCCGGCCCCAAGGGGTCGGGCAAGACGACCCTGGCCGAGCGGATTCCCGGCCTGCTGCCCAACCTCACCCCCGAGGAGGCGGTGGAGCTGACGGCGCTGCACTCGCTGGCGGGAGCGCTCGAGCCAGGCGACCCGGGGCTCGTGCGCCCGCCATACTCCGCGCCTCATCACGACGCCAGCAAGGCCAGCCTCTTGGGGGTGGCACCGGGCTGGTCCGCCCCGGCGAGATCAGCCGCGCGCACTGCGGCGTGCTGTTCCTGGACGAGTTCCCGCTGTTCCGCTCAGACGTGGTGGAGGCGTTGCGGCAGCCGCTGGAGAGCGGGGAGGTGACCATCGCCCGGGGCCACGAGTCGGCGACCTACCCCGCCCGCGGGATGCTGGTGCTGGCCGCCAACCCCTGCCCCTGCGGGAAGTACCACCCGTCGGCCGGGCGCAGCCAGTGCGACTGCTCCGAGGTCGTCCGCCGCGACTACCGCCGCAAGCTCGGCGGGCCTGTCATCGACCGGGTCGACATCACCCGCCACCTGGAGCCCGTGGGGCCCCACGAGATGCATGACCCGTTGGCGGTCAACGAGACCACCGCGCAGGTGCGCGCCCGAGTGACGCGGGCCCGGGAGCGCCAGGCTGAGCGATACGCCGAGGAGCCCTGGCGGCTCAACAGTCAGGCGCCGGGTCCCGCCCTGCGGGCGCACTGGCCGCTCACGGACGACGGGCAGCGGCAGGTCGACGACGAGCTCTATCAGGGGCGGCTGAGCCGGCGCGGCGCCGCCCGGGTGCACCGGCTGGCGTGGACGGTCGCCGACCTTGCCGGGCTGGAGCTCCCGGGCCCGCTCGAGGTGCAGACGGCCTTGGATCTCAGGTTGGGACGCCCGCTGGCCGCAGCTGCGCTGCGGAGGGTCGGGTGAGCAGCGAGCGCGCGCAGCGACGAGGAGCGGGTCGCCCGGGTCGCGCTCAACCGGCTCGCCGAGCCGGGAGACCCGCGGCTGGCCTCGGTGGTGGCCGAGCTGGGCGCGGTGACCGTGCGCGATCATCTCCTCGCCGAGCGCGATCTGCACGGGCTGGCCACCGACGTCGCCGGCAGGCTCGCCGCGCTCGACCCGGTGGGTGACCTCGAGCGCGCGGCCCGGCGCGGCATCCGCTTCGTGGTGCCCGGCGACGACGAGTGGCCGACCGGACTCGGCGACCTGGCTGCAGCAGAGCCGCTCCAGGGCAGTGGGGGGCCACCTCTGGGGCTGTGGGTGCGCGGGCCCCTGCCGCTGTCGGAGCTGGCCCGCTCGGTCTCGGTCGTGGGCAGCCGCTCGGCCACCACCTACGGCGTCCAGGTGGCCGGTGACCTGGCGGCCGGGCTGGCGCGCGAGGGTCACGCGGTCGTCTCCGGGGCGGCGTTCGGGATCGACCAGGCGGCACACCGTGGGGCACTGGGGGCGCAGGGGGTCACCGTGGCGGTGCTCGCCTGCGGCGTCGACCGGGTCTACCCCATCTCCCACCGGGCGCTCGTCGACCACCTGGCCGAGACCTCGGCGGTGATCGCGGAGACGCCTCCGGGCTGTGCGCCCACCAAGCTCAGGTTCCTCTCCCGCAACCGGCTGATCGCCGCGCTGTCGCGCGGCACCGTCGTGGTGGAGGCCGCCGACCGGAGCGGGGCGCTCAACACAGCCAACTGGGCCACCCGGCTGCACCGAGCCGTGATGGGCGTGCCCGGTCCGGTCACCAGCGCGCCGTCGGAGGGTGTCCACGAGCTGTTGCGCAGCGGTGCGGCGACGCTGGTGACCCGCGCAGTCGACGTGCTCGAGCTGGTCGGGTCGGCCGGTGACCACCTGGTCGAGCCGCGGCGGGCTCCGGCGCGGCCGCGTGACCGCCTGCTCCGGCGCGAGCAGCAGGTGCTCGACGCGGTGCCGCTGGTCCGGCCGGCGCCGTCCGACGCGATCGCCCGCACCGCCGGGATGGGCCTGGTCGAGGTGCGCAGCACGCTCGAGCGGCTGGCCGCGCGGTCGCTGGTCATCGGCTCGGCCGGGGGCTGGCGACTCGCGCCCGACCCGTGAGGGCCCTCGGCCGCGCGTCCCACCGGAGCAGCCGTCCGCTTCCTAGACTGCCGGGCATGGCAGCCGCATCCGACTCCGACAGGGAGATCTCAGCAGATCTCCCTGAGGAGCTGGCCCTCGTGCTCGTGGCGTACGAACGCCACCTCCGAGCGGAGCGCGACCTGGCCGCTCACACGGTGCGGGCCTACCTCGGCGACGTGCACAGCCTTCTCGACCACGCCGCCCGGCTGGGCCTCTCTGCTCCCGGCGACCTCGACCTGCGCACGCTACGCAGCTGGCTGGCCAAGCAGCAGACGACCGGGAAGTCCCGCACGACGCTGGCCAGGAGGGCCACCGCGGCACGGGTCTTCACCGCCTGGCTTGCGCGCTCCGGCCGGGCCGAGTCCGACGCCGGGTCCTCGCTGGGCTCCCCACGGGCGCGGCACACCCTGCCGGCGGTGCTCCGGGCCGACGAGGCGGCCGACCTGGTGACCCGTGCGATCGAGGTCGCCGCCGCCGACGGGCCGGTGGGCCTTCGCGACGTGGCCGTCCTGGAGCTGCTCTATGCCACCGGGATGCGGGTGGGCGAGCTGGTCGGCGCCGATGTCGATGATGTGGACGCCGACCGACGGGTGGTCCGGGTCTTCGGCAAGGGCCGCAAGGAGCGCACCGTGCCCTACGGCGCCCCGGCCGCGGCCGCGCTCGAAGGCTGGCTGCGTGAGGGCCGGCCGGCGCTGGCCACCGCGGGCTCAGGCGCGGCGCTCTTCCTGGGAGTCCGCGGGGGGCGCCTCGACCAGCGAGCCGTGCGGTCGCTCGTGCATGCTCGGGTGGCGGCCGTGCCGGGCGCCCCCGACATCGGCCCGCACGGGCTCCGGCACACTGCGGCGACCCACCTGCTCGAAGGCGGGGCCGACCTCCGCACGGTGCAGGAGCTGCTCGGCCACGCCTCGCTGGCGACGACCCAGCGCTACACCCACGTGAGCTCCGAGCGGCTGCGGCGGGCCTACCACCAGGCCCACCCACGCGCCTGACCCGGCCTCGACCGGTCGGCCGGCAGGCCGCCGCCTGCGGGCATCAAGGGACGCGCCGCGAGCGCGTCGAACGCTCGCCCGCCGAGTGGCAGCAGCCGGATCGGACCCGAGCCCGACCAGTCGGAGGGGGTCGAGGTAGGCGTCCCCACGGATCCAGCCCCAGTGCAGGCAGGCGTCGGGTGGGCAGTGGGAGCCGGAAGCCTCCAACCGGCCGAGCGGCCCGCCCGCGGCCACGAGGTCGCCCACCCGGACGTCGGCACGCACCGGCTCGTAGGTCGTGCGGGTGTCACCGTGGTCGACGACGACCACGCCACGGCCGGCCAGCGGGGCGGCATAGGTGACCCGGCCGGGCAGCGACGCCCGCACGGTCTGGCCGGCTCGGCCGGCCAGGTCGACCCCGCGGTGGCCGGCCGCCCAGGGCGATGCCGGCGCGTCGAAGCGCCGGATCACCTCGGGCTCGGGACGCAGCGGCCACCTGCCTGCGGCGGTCGACTCGTCGTCGCCGCCGGCGGACATCGAGGTCGACCTCACGGGCGAGACCGGCCAGGCCACCAGCAGGGCGAGGGCGAGCAGCAGCGCTGCGCTGGATGACCGTCGTGGGAGGAGTGGCATGCCGTCAGCCTGCGCCCGGACCGGCCCGGCCGGGGCCCAGGACGAAGGTCTGTGGAGGCGGCTCCCGTGCGGAGGGGCTGGGGACGGTCCCTGGCCCGAGGACCGACCGCTACGCGATTCGCGAGCGGTCGCGCTCTGGACTAGCATGGGCCGAGCAGTCGCCCCCGGGCGGCTGACTTCGCACGCACACAGACCACGACGGTTCCGCGGGTCCTCCTGTCGGAGCCGGTCGCCCGTGGGCGTCGACCCTCGGTCCCGTCCGATGCCGTTCGGTTGGTCGGGTCGGGTCGCGCGTGAGCGTCAGGGCCGGCAGCACCCGCTGACCGGCAGCAACTGAAAACGCCGCGGACGCGGCCCGACGGTGCCCCGGCACTGTGCGGTCCCGCCCGCTCACACAGGAGACACTCATGGCCGTCGTCACCATGCGCCAGCTGCTCGAGAGCGGCGTCCACTTCGGGCACCAGACCCGCCGGTGGAACCCCAAGATGAAGCGCTTCATCATGACCGAGCGCAACGGCATCTACATCATCGACCTGCAGCAGTCGCTTGCCTACATCGACCGCTCCTACGCCTTCATCAAGGACACCGTCGCCCGCGGCGGCACCGTGATGTTCGTCGGCACCAAGAAGCAGGCCCAGGAGGCCATCGCGGAGCAGGCGACCCGGGTCGGCATGCCCTACGTCAACCAGCGCTGGCTCGGCGGCATGCTCACCAACTTCCAGACCGTGCACCAGAGGATCAGCCGGCTCAAGGAGCTCGACGAGATCGACTTCGACGACGTCGCCGGCAGCAGCCGCACGAAGAAGGAGCTGCTGCAGATGCGTCGCGAGCGCGACAAGCTCAAGAAGACGCTCGGTGGCATCCGCGAGATGAGCCGCACGCCCGCGGCGGTGTGGATCGTCGACACCAACAAGGAGCACCTCGCCGTCGAGGAGGCCCGCAAGCTGCGGATCCCGATCATCGGCATCCTGGACACCAACTGCGACCCCGACCAGGTCGACTACCCGATCCCGGGCAACGACGACGCCATCCGCGCCGTCGCGCTGCTGACCCGCGTCGTCGCCGACGCCGTGGCCGAGGGCCTGATCGCCCGCTCCGGTGCGCGCGCCGGCGAGGGCGAGACCTCCGGCATCGGCGCCGAGGAGCCGCTGGCCGAGTGGGAGCGCGAGCTGCTCGAGCAGCCTGCCGAGTCCACCGACGCCCCGGCCACCGAGGCCCGCCGCCCCGATCGCCGAGGTGACTCCGGCGAAGGCTCGGTCGAGGCAGCCCCCGTCGTCGAGGCACCCGTCGCCGAGGACGCTCCGGTCGTCGAGGACGCTCCGGCGCCGAGGAGGCTCCGGTCGTCGAGGAGGCTCCGGTCGCCGAGGAGGCTCCGGTCGCCGAGGAGGCTCCCGCCGAGGCGGCGTGCTGAGGACGCTGCCGTCGAGGAGGCTTCGCCGCCGAGGCGCCGGTCGCGTTCGCCGACGTGCCGGCGGCGGCTGCCGCCGAGGCGCACGCGACGGCGGCTTCGGCCCCGACTCGGCCGCCGCGCTCGAGGACGGCTCGGCTCCCGAGGGCTTCGACATCAAGGGCAACAAGGACTCCATGAAGTTCCACGCCCCGAGCAGCCCGTGGTACGCCCGCACCAAGGCCGAGGTGTGGTTCCGCACCGCCGAGGCCGCCGAGGCGGCCGGCTTCGTCAACGCCGAGGCCAAGGCCTGACCCAGCGGCGCCGGCGGCCCGACGGCCGTCCTCACCGCCGACGTACCCACCACCTGCGACGAAAGAAGACTCATGGCGAACATCACCGCCGCCGACGTCAAGAAGCTCCGTGAGCTGACCGGCGCCGGCATGATGGACAGCAAGAAGGCCCTGGTCGAGGCCGAGGGCGACTTCGACAAGGCCGCCGAGCTCATCCGCGTCAAGCTCGGCAAGAAGATGGCCGAGCGCGGCGCCGAGCGCGAGGCCGCCGCCGGCCTGGTCGCCGTCGTCGGCGGCGCCATGGTCGAGCTCAACTGCGAGACCGACTTCGTGGCCAAGGGCGACGACTTCGTCGCCGCCGCCCAGCAGATCGCCACGGCCGCCGACCAGGCCAAGGCCGGCGACCCCGACGCGGTCAAGGCCGCCTCGGTCGGCGACAAGACCGTCGCCGAGCTGGTCGAGCACCTCGGCATCACCATCGGCGAGAAGATCGAGCTGGGCCGGGTGGCCTACTTCGACGGCCCCGTCGTGTCCTACCTCCACAAGCGTGCGGCCGACCTGCCGCCGGCCATCGGCGTCCTCGTCGAGTACGCCGGCAACGAGGCCGGCGCCGACGGCGCGGCCAAGCAGATCGCCGCGATGCGACCGAGGTACCTCTCCCGCGACGAGGTGCCGGCCGACGTGGTGGCCAAGGAGCGCGAGCTCGCCGAGGCCACCTCCCGCGAGGAGGGCAAGCCCGAGGCCGCCATCGCCAAGATCACCGAGGGCCGGCTCAACGGCTTCTTCAAGGAGGTCGCCCTCCTCGACCAGCCGTCGGTCACCGAGAGCAAGAAGTCGGTCCAGGCCGTCCTCGACGAGGTCGGCACCACCGTGCAGCGCTTCGCGCGGTTCGAGGTCGGCGCCTGACCCAGTAGGGTGCTCGCAAGACCTGGGAGCGCCAGCAACGAGCAGCCAGTGAGGAGGCTGGTTCGACGATGTCCACCATTGCCGAGCCGGCCTCCTCCGCTGTCCGGGCCTGACCGCCCGCCCGTCCTCCACCTGTGAAGGGAACCTGCGTGACGACCTACCATCGCGTCCTCCTCAAGCTCTCGGGAGAGGTGTTCGGCGGAGGCGGGATCGGCGTGGACCCCGACGTGGTCCAGAAGATCGCCGCCGAGATCGCAGCAGTCGCCCGCTCGGGCGTCCAGATCGCCGTCGTCACCGGCGGCGGCAACTTCTTCCGCGGCGCCGAGCTCCAGCAGCGCGGCATGGACCGCGCACGCGCCGACTACATGGGCATGCTCGGCATCGTGATGAACTGCCTGGCCCTCCAGGACTTCCTCGAGAAGGAGGGCGTCGAGACCCGCGTGCAGACCGCCATCGCGATGGGCCAGGTGGCCGAGCCGTACGTCCCGCGGCGCGCGATCCGGCACATGGAGAAGGGCCGGGTCGTCATCTTCGGCGCCGGCATGGGCATGCCGTTCTTCTCCACCGACACCGTGGCGGTGCAGCGGGCGCTCGAGAGCCGCTGCGACGTCGTCCTCGTGGCCAAGAACGGCGTCGACGGCGTCTACAGCGCCGACCCGCAGAAGGACCCGATCGGCCACCAAGTTCGACGAGCTGACCTACGACGAGGCGATGGCCCGCGGCCTGCGGATCATGGACCAGACGGCGTTCGCCCTGTGCGGCGAGAACAAGCTGCCGATGGTCGTGTTCGGCATGGAGCCCGAGGGCAACATCCTGCGCGTCGTGCAGGGTGAGAAGATCGGAACGCTGGTCAGCGCAGGCTGACGGCGCCACGCGACGAGAGCAGGAGCAGTCGTGATCAACGAGATCCTCAACGAGGCCGACCAGAAGATGGACAAGTCGGTCGAGGCGACCCGTGAGGAGTTCGCGGCGATCCGCGCCGGACGCGCCCACCCGAGCATGTTCAACAAGCTCACCGCGGAGTACTACGGCACGCCCACGCCGCTGCAGCAGCTGGCGTCGTTCACCTCGCCGGAGCCGCGGATCATCCTGATCGCGCCGTTCGACATGAGCGCGATCGGGGCGATCGAGAAGGCCATCCGCGACTCCGACCTGGGCGTCAACCCGGCCAACGACGGCAAGGTGCTGCGCTGCGTCTTCCCCGAGCTCGACCGAGGAGCGCCGCAAGGAGTTCATCAAGGTCGCCAAGCACAAGGCCGAGGAGGGCCGGGTGTCGGTGCGCAACATCCGCCGCCACGCCAAGCACGACCTGGAGAAGCTCGACAAGGACGGCGAGGCCGGGCAGGACGAGGTGGCCGCCGCCGAGAAGCGTCTCGAGGGCATGACCAAGCAGCACACCGACAAGATCGACGACCTGCTCAAGCACAAGGAAGCCGAGCTGCTCGAGGTCTGAGAGGCCACGATGACCACCGACCCCGCCGGCGCACCGACCACGGCCGCGCCGGTCGCAACCTCCCCGCCGCCGTCGGCTCGGCCGTCGTGCTGCTGGCCGCGATCGCGGCCGTCGCTGTTCTTCTGGAAGACCGCCTTCATGGTGATCGTGGCGGCCGCCGTGGTCGTGGCGATCTGGGAGCTGCGGCAGGGGATGGCGGCCAAGGACATCGACCTGCCCGAGCAGCCGCTGATGGTCGGCGGCGTGGTCATGGTCGTTCGTCGCCTACTTCTTCGGCGCACCGGCCCTGGTCACGGCCACCGGCGTCGGCGGCGCTGGTGATCATGCTCTGGCTGCTGCGGCGGGGCGTCGACGGCTACGTCAAGAACGCCACCGCGTCGGTGTTCACGCTCATCTACGTGCCCTTCCTGGGCTCCTTCGTCGGGCTGCTGCTGGCCGAGGGCGGCGCGGTCGACTTCGACCGCTGGGACGACGGCGTCAAGGGCATCATCACCTTCATCCTGGTCACCATCGCCTCCGACATCGGGGGCTACGCCGCCGGCGTGCTGTTCGGTCGGCACCCGATGGCGCCGGTGATCTCGCCCAAGAAGTCGTGGGAGGGCTTCGCCGGCTCGGCCCTCGCCTGCCTCGTCGTCGGCTGGGCGTGCGTGGTCTACCTCCTCGACGGCGCCTGGTGGGTGGGCCTGCTGCTCGGCGCCGATCGCCGTCGTGCATGGCGACGCTCGGCGACCTGTGCGAGTCGGTCATCAAGCGCGACCTCGGCATCAAGGACATGAGCCAGATCATCCCCGGGCACGGCGGCCTGATGGACCGGCTCGACTCCCTGCTGGCCACGGTCGCGCCGGTCTGGCTGACGCTGCACTACCTCGTGTTCTGAGACCTGCGCGACGTCCTGATGTCGGGGCGGCGCCACGCTTCGACGATTCCCTCCGGATGCGGGTCCGCCGCCTACCATGGTCGTCATGACCAGCAGCCCCGCCGCCGAGCCCGACGGACCCCTCGCCGTCGCCGACGACGCTGCCGACGCTGCCGAGCCGGCGGACGCCGAGGAGCCGGGGCAGCCGGTCGTCGTCACCGTCGGGCATGACGAGCCGGTCCACCGCGACTGGTGGCACCGCGACCACCCGACGTTCACCGCGATTTCGGGGTTCTTCTCGGGGCTGGTGTTCGCCACGGTCGTGCCGGGGCTGTTCATGGCCACGATCCGCTACTTCGCCGACGACTCGAGCGCGGAGCGCACGGCCGAGGAGTCCTTCCCGTTCGTGCTGCTGTTCCTGGTGATCCCGATCGCGATGGTCGCGTTCCCGCAGACCCGGCGGTTCGGCACCTACCTGATGTTCGGCATCGTCGTCGCGCTGGCGGTCGTCATCGGCGTCGGCACGTTCGTGTTCTGGCTGATGATCCGGTACTCCTCCTGACATGGGCGAGCGACCCACCCTTCCGCTGGTCTTCGACGAGCCACGCGGACGGAAGAAGCCGCCGCGCCACCTCGCCGACCTGACTCCGGCCGAGCGGGCCGAGGCGGTGGCCGAGCTGGGGCTGCCGGCGTTCCGCGCCGGCCAGCTGTCGCGCCACTACTTCACCCGGCTCACCGACGATCCCGGCCGAGATGACCGACCTGCCCGCGGCCGGCCGCGACGAGCTGGTGGAGGCGCTGCTCCCACCGCTGATGACGCCGGTGCACACGCTGGAGGCCGACGGCGGCACCACCCGCAAGACCCTGTGGCGGCTCGGCGACGGCTCGCTGGTCGAGTCGGTGCTGATGCGCTACCCCGACCGGGTGACGATGTGCGTGTCCTCGCAGGCCGGGCTGCGGCATGGCCTGCCCGTTCTGCGCCACCGGCCAGGGTGGGCTGCAGCGCAACATGTCCACCGCCGAGATCGTCGAGCAGGTCGTCGCCGGGCGCCCGCTCGCTGGTGCGCGACGAGGTGCCCGGCGGTCCGGGCCGGGTCTCCAACGTCGTCTTCATGGGCATGGGTGAGCCGCTGGCCAACTACCAGGCCGTCCTCGGCGCCGTCCGCCGGCTGACCGACCCGACCCCCGACGGCCTCGGGATGTCGGCCCGCGGGGTCACCGTCTCGACGGTCGGGCTGGTGCCGCGGATCCGCCAGCTGGCCGACGAGGGCATCCCGGTGACGCTCGCGCTGTCGCTGCACGCACCCGACGACGAGCTGCGCAACGAGCTGGTGCCGATCAACACCCGCTGGACGGTCGGCGAGGCGGTCGACGCGGCCGCGCACTACTTCCAGGTCACCGGTCGACGGGTCTCCATCGAGTACGCCCTGATCCGCGACATCAACGACCACGGCTGGCGGGCCGACCTGCTCGGCGACGTGCTGCTCGCGGCCGGCCCGCGCGGCTGGGTGCACGTCAACCTGATCCCGCTCAACCCGACGCCGGGGTCGAAGTGGACCGCGTCCGACCCGCGCGACGAGCGCGAGTTCGTCCGCCGGCTGGAGGCCAAGGGCGTCCCGACCACGGTCCGCGACACCCGCGGTCGCGAGATCGACGGCGCCTGCGGCCAGCTCGCCGCCACCACCACCTGAGGCGTCGCAGACGCCGGGCTGACACGTCGCGGATGGGCCGCTGAGGCGTCGCAGACGGTCCTCAGCCGCAGCACCAGCGCGACTGCCTCCTGGATGGTGTCGACCAGGTGGACGTGCGACTCCATCGGCCGGCCGGCGGCCAGGCGGCGCAGGGCGGGCCAGGCGGGCACGTCGCGGGTCCAGTGGTCCCGGCCGACGAGCACCATCGGCGCCACCGACGACTCGTCGGCGTAGTAGTTCTCGCAGGCGTCCTGGAAGACCTCCTGCACGGTGCCGGCGGCTCCGGGGAGGAAGACGATGCCGGCGTCGCAGACCTCGAGCAGGATCGCCTCGCGGGTCGCGTTGCGGAAGTACTTCGCCACGGTGGTGGCGAACGCGTTGGGGGGCTCGTGGCCGTAGCGCCAGGTGGGGATGCCGAGCGACTCGCCCCCGTCGGGCCAGCGTGCCAGCACCGCGAAGGCGGCGCGCACCCACGGGTCCACGGGTCGGAAGTCGGGGCAGCGCGCGAGCAGACCGAGCGCCTCGTCGAGCGCGTCGGTCGGCTGCCCGGCCAGGTAGCCCCCGAGATTGGCGGCCTCCATGGCTCCAGGCCCGCCCCCGGTGGCCACGACGTAGGCCGACCCGAGGGCGTGCGCCAGCCTTGCCGCCTCGGCGAAGGCCGGCTCACCACGGCGCAGGGCGTGACCGCCCATCACGCCCACCAGCCGGCGACCGCGGACCCATGCGGTGAGTGCGTCGTCGATCGCGTGGTCGTGCAGGGACCGGGCCAGCGTCAGGTCCACCGTCTCGGGCTGTCGCGACCACGCATACGCGCGGGCGTCCAGCGAGTCGGCGTACTGCTCGGTGTCGAAGAGCTCCCCGGGGGAGTAGAGCGCGGCGCGGTAGACGTCGACCGGTGACCCCGGTACCTCCGGGAACACCACCGCCCCCCGGCTCCGCACCGACTCCTCGTCGGCCTGGGCGAGCCGGCACCCGAGGAAGAGCGCGCCGCCGACGGCGAGCTCGCGCAGCACCGTCGCCACGCTCGCGGAGGTCGAGGCTCTGGAGGTGCCACCCCGACAACGACCGGGCGCCGGCCGCCACCCGATGGTCGAAGTCGTCGAGGGACTCGACCTCCACCGAGCGTCCGCGGGTCCGCCTCATGGCGGCAACCTACCGTCGGGCCCGGCCGGGCTCAGCCGCCGAGGCGGGGGAAGACGCGCTCGCCGCGCCGGCCGACCACGGTGTCGACCGGGAAGTGCTCCGCGACCGCCACCACCCGCGCGAGCGCCTCGCCGATGAGCTGCTCGGCGTCGGCCTGCGTCGTGCGGTCGGGGTCGATCCGCCCCTGGTCCTCCAGAGCGCCCTGCAGGGCCAGGCGTACGTCGGCCTCGGCGAGCGCGCTGTCGACCACGAGCGCCGTCGTCGTGGCCCCGCCGGAGCCGAGGCCGGTGAACGCTCGCATGCAGCCGCACCCGCCGTCGTCAGGAAGCGCAGAGCCGTGGTCGCACGGCTGCGCGATCAGCACCAGCTCGCCCTCGACGCAGCCGTCGACGTCGCCCTCGACCCGGCCGTTGCTGCGCCCGGTGGCCACCAGCAGCCGCACGCCGCCTCCTTCGGTCTCGGGAGTTGTTGCTGCACCAGGGTAGGTGGCCGAACCTTCACCTCCCCAGGTGAGCCCACCAGGGAAGTCAGGCTTCTTGACCTGTCTACCCCTGGTGGACCTTCCACCCAGCAGCACTCAGAACGCGTGCGCCATCAGGTCGCCGAAGAGGTCGTGCTCGTCGGCCTCCAGCCCACGAGCCTGGAACCACCGGCAGACGTTGGCGCAGTCGCGCATCAGAAAGTCCAGGCCCTGGGGGTTCCCCACCAGGTCGACCACCTGCGGCAGGTCGATCAGCACCAGCCGGTCGCCCGCCGCGAGGATGTTGTAGGGCGACAGGTCGCCGTGCACGAGACCTGCCTGCGCCATCAGCGCGAGGGCGTCGCGCAGCTGGTCGAAGTACGACACGAGCACGGCGCGCTGCGGCCGCGTCTGGGCGAGCCGCGGGGCCGTCTCGCCGTCGTGGGTGATCCACTCCATCAGGATCTCGGTGCCGTCGATCTGCACGGGGTAGGGCACCGCCAGGCCCAGCGACCACAGCCGCCTCAGAGCCCCCCACTCGGACACGGCCCACTCGCCGGCGGCCAGGACCCTGCCCCAGGTGCTCTTGCGCTTGAGTGCCCGCTCGTCGCGAGACCGCTTCATCGAGCGGCCCTCGGTGTAGACGGCCGCGCGATGGAAGGAGCGGTGCTCGGCGGTTCGGTAGCGCTTCGCCGCCATCACCACACCTGCGTCCGGGTGGTGCGGGTCGGCGCGCTCGAGCAGGAAGACATCGGCCTCCTTGCCGGTCTTGAGGATGCCGAGGTCGGTGTCGACGGCACCCTGGGAGGTCACCACCCAGTCAGGGCGTGGCTCGGGGCCGCGCGAGAGGGGTTCGACCTGGAGCCAGGTCGACCAGCGCTGGCCGGGCGCGTCGAGGTCGTCGTACGCCTCGAAGTCGAAGACGAACGACAGGTCGGAGAGTGGGTCAGCAGGGGTGCCCGAGGCGGGCGGTGAGGGCTCGGGCCCTCGGGGCGAGGTCATCGCGGGTGCTCCTGAGGTGAGAGAGAGGGGTGGACGCCGATGGCAGGCCACGCACAGCGATCGTCATGTCGCCTCCTCTCCTCGGGGCACCCGGGGGTGCCGGCACCCATGGTCCGGGACAGGCGGTCGGGTCGGCAACCGCTTTTCCGGGGACCTCAGTGCCCGAGCAGCGGCGCCATCGCCCGCGCGATCCGGCTGGGCCGTCCGGTGAGCCGCTCCTCGGCGTCGGCGAGCGTCATCGCCCGCAGGCCGGCGTTGGCGCCCAGCCACCGCAGCGGCTCGGGCTCCCATCGTCGCGACCGGTGACCGACCCAGGGCAGCCGGGTCAGCTCGGTGTCGTGGCCGAGCACGAGGTCGCGCAGCGTGCGGCCGGCGAGGTTGCTGGTGCCCACGCCGTCACCGACGTAGCCACCGGCCCAGCCGAGCCCGGACCTCCGGTCCAGCCCGACCGAGGCCGTCCAGTCGCGCGAGATGCCCAGCGCGCCACCCCACGCGTGCGTGAACCGCCGCCCGGCCACCGCTGGGAAGAGCTCGGCCAGCGTCTGGCGGATGGCCGCGTGCACGCTCTCGTCGCGGTCGAAGCCGGAGCGCGTTCGCGACCCGAAGTGGTACGGCGCCCCGCGGCCGCCGAAGACCAGCCGGTCGTCGGCGGTGCGCTGCCCGTAGACGATGAGATGGCGATGGTCGGAGAACGTCTCCCGCTCCCGCAGACCGATCTGCTCCCAGGCCGCCGCTGGCAGCGGCTCGGTCGCCACCACCAGCGAGTAGACCGGCGCCAGGGTGCGACGCTGGCCCGCCAACGACGCGGTGTAGCCCTCCGTGGCGCGCAGCACCACGTCGGCGCGGACCACGCCGCGGTCGGTGACGGCCCGGCCGGGCTCGATCCGCAGCACTCGGGTCTGCTCGTGGACGGTGACCCCGAGTCGTTCCGCGGCCCGAGCGAGACCGCGCACCAGCCGCGCGGGATGCACCGCCGCGCAGTCGGGGGTGTACGTCGCCCCAACCGTCCCCTCTGCGCCCACGCGGGCGCGGGCTTGGCCGGCATCGAGCAGGGCGAGCTCGTCGTCGCCGCGGCCCCAGGCGCGCGCGTGGGCGACCTCCTCCTGGGCCGCGCGGAGCTGACTGGCCGAGCGCGCGAGGACCACGGTGCCGCCCTTGGCGTAGTCGCAGTCGATCTGCTCGGCGGCAGCGACGTGGCCCACCTCGTCGACGCTCGCGCGCATGGCCCGGTGCTGGGCCATCGCCCCGGCCCGGCCCAGCGGAGAGATCCGCGCGAGCCTGTCCAGGGAGGCCGGGAACAGCGCGGAGCACCAGCCGCCGTTGCGTCCCGAAGCGCCGAAGCCGGCGACCTCGGCCTCCAGCACCACGATCCGCAGGGTCGGGTCCGCCTGAGCGAGGTAGTACGCCGCCCACAGGCCGGTGTAGCCGCCGCCGACCACGGCCACGTCGGCCACCAGGTCACCAGGCAGCGCCGGCCGCGGCGCCCACGACAGCTCCGGCGCCTCGTGCCAGAGGCTGAGCCGCCTGTAGCGGTCCTCTCCTGCCACCGGGCCGGCGGGGTGGCCCGTCAGCGGACGCCCCAGGAGTAGGTCTGCTTCTTGAGCTTGAGATACATGAAGGTCTCGGTGGACACCACACCGGGGACGGTGCGGATCTTCTGCGAGATCAGCTCGAGCAGGTGGTCGTCGCTCTCGCAGACCGCTTCCACCAGCAGGTCGAAGGAGCCGGCGGTGATCACCACGTAGTCGACCTCGTCGAGCGCCGCGAGCTGGTCGGCGATCTCCTCCAGGGCGCCGCTGATCCGGACGCCGATCATCGCCTGCCGGTCGAAGCCGAGCTCGAGCGGGTCGGTCACGGCGACGACCTGCATCACGCCGCCCTCGATCAGCCGTTGCACGCGCTGCCGCACCGCGGCCTCCGAGAGCCCGACCACCTTGCCGATGGCGGCGTAGGACCGTCGGCCGTCCTGCTGCAGCTGCTCGATGATCGCCTTCGACACGTCGTCCAGTGGTGACGAGCCCCGAGTCCCCTTGCCGTTCCTGGTCACGAAGGCAGCGTGCCAGCCCGACGGGCCCTGGTCAAAGACCCTGTCCTCATCGTGAGTCGCTGAATTCGTTGCTTTCGTGTTATACACCGACGGATTCACTTGTCGCGACGACGCGTGCATGACACGATCCGAACTGCCCGGACAATGGTGACCACGAGGAGTAGCCCGTCATGACCACACGCTGGACCCCCGCCCGAGCCTCGGACTCTGCGGCCGACCGTTTGGCCGCCCAGATCGCAGCCGACCTCCAGGTGTCCCGTGGGATGAGCCGGCGCGGCATGCTCCGCATGTCCGGCGTCTCGGCGCTGGCCCTCGGCGGCGCGTCGGTGCTCGCGTCCTGCGGCACGGAGGGCACCACCCAGACGACCGAGACCTGCACGAGCGAGGACCTGAGCTCCACCGAGGCGGTCCTCAACTTCTCCAACTGGCCGCTCTACATCGACGAGAAGGGCAAGCGCCTGCCGACGCTGGAGGACTTCGAGAAGGGGTCCGGCATCGACGTCACCTACAACACCGACGTCAATGACAACAACCAGTTCTTCGCCAAGGTGCGCAACCAGCTCGGTGCCTGCGAGTCCACCGGTCGCGACATCTTCGTGCTCACCGACTGGATGGCGGCCCGGATGATCAGCCTCGGCTGGATCCAGGAGCTCGACCACGCCAACCTGCCCAACGTCGACGCCAACCTCATCGAGCGGCTCCAGAACCCGTCGTGGGACGAGGGCCGCAAGTTCTCCGTGCCGTGGCAGAGCGGCTTCACCGGCATCGCCTACAACGCGAAGTACACCGGCGAGGTGTCCTCCTTCGAAGAGCTGGTCACCCGGTCCGACCTCAAGGGCAAGATCAGCCTGCTCACGGAGATGGGCGACACGATGGGCTTCTTCCTCAAGCTGGCCGGGGCGGACCCCAACGAGTTCAGCGACGACGAGTGGCAGAGCGCGCTGGCCAAGCTCGACGAGGTGGTCAAGTCGGGGCAGATCCGGTCGTTCACCGGCAACGAGTACACGCGGCCGCTCAACAAGGGCGACATCGTGGCCTGCGAGGCCTGGTCGGGCGACATCATCGCGATGCAGTTCGACAACCCCGACATCAAGTTCGTCCAGCCGACGGAGGGCATCTCCCTCTGGAGCGACAACATGATGGTGCCCAACCAGGCGACCCACAAGGCGAACGCCGAGGCGCTGATGAACTACTACTACGAGCCCGAGGTGGCGGCCCGGCTCGCGGCCTGGGTCAACTACATCTGCCCGGTCGAGGGGGCGGAGGAGGCCATGGCGAGCATCGACGACTCGCTGGTCGGCAACCCGCTGATCTTCCCCTCCGAGGAGGTCTACGCGACGACGTTCTCCTTCATGGCCACCGACACCAAGACCCGCGAGGAGTTCGACAAGGACTTCAACCAGATCATCGGAGCGTGACGATGACCCAGCCCGGCGACCTCCAAGCCCCGCGTCAGGCGGCCGAAGGTGGCAGCGACCTGGTCCTCCAAGGGGTCACCAAGCGGTTCGCTGACTTCGTGGCAGTGGACGACCTCGACCTCACCGTGCCCCAGGGGGCGTTCTTCGCTCTGCTCGGTCCGTCGGGCTGCGGCAAGACCACCACGCTGCGGATGGTTGCCGGGCTGGAGATCCCCACCGCCGGGACCATCCACGTCGGTGGCCACGACATCAGCCACCTCAAGCCCTACAAGCGTCCGGTCAACACGGTCTTCCAGAGCTATGCGCTGTTCCCGCACCTGACCATCTTCGAGAACGTCGCCTTCGGCCTCCGGCGGCAGAAGAAGTCCGACGTGGAGCGGCACGTCAACGAGATGCTCGAGCTGGTCGAGCTGACGTCGATGGCCGGCCGCAAGCCTGGCCAGCTCTCGGGCGGCCAGCAGCAACGGGTCGCGCTGGCCAGGGCGCTGATCAACAAGCCGCAGGTGCTGCTGCTGGACGAGCCGCTGGGCGCCCTCGACCTCAAGCTGCGCCGCCAGATGCAGATCGAGCTCAAGCGCATCCAGACCGAGGTCGGCATCACGTTCGTTCACGTGACCCACGACCAGGAGGAGGCCATGACCATGGCCGACACCGTGGCCGTGATGAACGCCGGCGTGATCGAGCAGATGGGCGCGCCCAAGGATCTCTACGAGCACCCGCAGACCACCTTCGTGGCCAACTTCCTCGGTCAGTCCAACCTGGTGCGCGGCACGGTCGGCGGAGGTGACGGCGGCAACGTGACGATCGACGCTCACGGTGCTCGTCTGGCCTGTCCCCGCGATCGGGCCCCCGAGGGCATCAGCGAGGTCTGGGTAGGCGTCCGGCCCGAGAAGGTGTTCCTCGCCGGTGCCGGCTCCGAGACCGACGACGCGTCCAACCTGCTGCGGGGCGGCGTGGTCACCGACGTGAGCTTCATCGGTGTCTCCACGCAGTACCTCACCCGCATGCCGTGGGGCCAGGAGCTGATGATCTTCGAGCAGAACTCCGGGGCGAGGGACAGCTTCCGGGTGGGAGACCCCGTCGACCTGCACTGGCTGCCGGAGCACACCTTCCTCCTCGACGCCGCCCAGGATGCCTCGGCGGGCGTCGAGATCGAAGGCGAGGGCTAGGCCGTGGCGCACGTCGCACCGCCGGCCGCGGCACCGGCGTCGGGAGATGCGGCCCGCAAGCGCGGGCTGACCGGCTACCTCCTGCTCGCCCCGGCGGGGCTGTGGCTCGGCCTGTTCTTCATCGTGCCGATGGTCAGCCTCGTCAGCACCTCGCTCTACGACCCCGCGGGCTCGCTGGAGAGCGGCTACCAGATGACCGGGCACGTCGGGAACTACTCCGCCGTGCTCCAGGAGTACGACGCCCAGCTGCTGCGGTCGTTCCTCTACGCCGGGCTGGCGACGATCTTCTGCATGGTGCTCGGCTTCCCGCTGGCCTATGCCATCGCGTTCAAGGCCGGCAAGTGGAAGAACCTCATGCTGGTGGCCGTCATCGCACCGTTCTTCACGTCGTTCCTGATCCGCACGCTCGCCTGGCAGCTGATCCTCAGCGACCAGGGATGGGTCACCAGCACGTTCAACACCCTGCACCTCACCGACGTGTTCGCGGCGGTCGGCCTCACCGACCAGGGCAGCCTGCTCTACTCGCCCCTGGCGGTGGTCACCGGGCTTACCTACAACTTCCTGCCCTTCATGGTGCTGCCGCTCTACACCTCACTGGAGAAGATCGACCCGCGCCTGCACGAGGCGGGAGCCGACCTCTACGCGTCGCCGTTCACGACGTTCCGCAAGGTCACGCTGCCGCTGGCGCTTCCCGGTCTGGTGGCCGGCACGCTGCTGACGTTCATCCCGGCCGCGGGTGACTACATCAACGCCCAGCTGCTGGGCAACCCGCAGACCACCATGATCGGCACCGTCATCCAGAAGCTCTTCGACGGCGGCTCCTACCCCGAGGCGTCCGCCTTGTCGGTGGTCCTGATGATGATCATCGTGGTCCTGGTGCTGGTCTACATCCGTCGCTCCGGGACGGAGGACCTCGTATGACCCGCCTCGGCAGGTGGATCGGCGACCATCTGATCCTCGCGATCGGGCTGCTCGTGCTGTTCTACATGTTCCTCCCGATCTTCGTCGTGATCCTGATGTCGTTCAACGACCCGGCGAGCAAGCAGAGCTACTCCTTCGACGGCTTCACCTGGAACAACTGGGCCCACCCGTGCGACGAGTTCGGCATGTGCGACGCGGTCCTGCTGTCGATCAAGATCGGCCTGGCAGCCACCGTCGGGTCGACCATCCTCGGCACCCTGATGGCGTTCGCGCTGGTGCGCCACCGCTTCCGGGGCCGCGCGGTGGCCAACGTGTTCACGTTCCTGCCGATGGCCTCGCCTGAGATCGTGATGGGCTCCTCGCTGCTGGCGCTGTTCGTCTCCGCCGGACTGTCGGGCCAGCTGGGCTTCTGGACGATCCTGATCGCCCACGTCATGTTCTGCCTGAGCTTCGTGGTGGTGACGGTGAAGGCGCGGCTGGCCGGTCTCGACCCACGCATCGAACAGGCCGCGATGGACCTCTATGCCAACGAGTGGCAGACGTTCTGGCGGGTGACCTTCCCGCTGGTCTTCCCGGGCATCCTGTCCGCGGCCCTGCTGGCCTTCTCGCTGTCGTTCGACGACTTCATCATCACCAACCTCAACGCCGGCCAGGAGGTGACGTTCCCGATGTTCGTCTGGGGCGCGTCGCTGCGTGGCATCCCGCCCGAGATCAACGTGATCGGCACCGTGATGTTCCTGCTCGCGCTGACGATGGTGCTGGTCGGGGAGCTCGGCGCGCGGCGCCGGGCTCGGCGGTGAGCCGGGAGACGCCGCCGAGCGATGTCGTACGCCGGTCGCTGGCGGACGCGGCGCCCACCGTCCTGTGGCTCGACGATCCGGCCCGGCCGGGGCCGCGCGATCCACTGCCGGCGTCGACGCTGGCCGACCTGGTGGTGGTCGGCGGTGGCTACACCGGGCTGTGGACCGCGCTGCGGGCCAAGGAGCGCGACCCTTCTCGCGAGGTGGTGCTGCTCGAGGCGGGGGAGTGCGGCTGGCAGGCGTCGGGTCGTAACGGTGGCTTCGCGGCTGCCTCGCTCACCCACGGTTTCCACAACGGCATGGCGCGCTGGCCCGAGGAGCTCGAGACACTCGATCGGCTCGGGACCGAGAACCTGACGGCGATCGGCGAGACGATCGCGCGCTACGGCATCGACTGTGGGTGGGAGGCCACGGGCGAGCTCGACGTCGCGGTGGACGACCACCAGGTCGAGGAGCTCGCCGAGACCGCAGCAGAGATGCGCGAAGCTGGCCACGACGTGCGCTTCCTCGACGCCGCCGAGACCCGCTCGCTGGTGGACTCACCGACCTACCGCGCCGGTCTCTACGACCCCCACGGGGTCGCGCTGGTCGAGCCGGCCCGGCTCGCGTGGGGCCTGCGGGAAGCCTGTCTCTCCCTGGGCGTCCGGATCCACGAGCAGACGCTGGTGTCGGCCGTGCACGAGGACGGGCGGCTGATGGCGGTCGCGACCGACCGCGGCACCGTGCGGGCCCGTCACGTGGCACTGGCGACCAACGGGTTCCCCTCGCTGCTGCGACGGCTGCGGCTGATGACCGTGCCCGTCTACGACTACGTCCTCGCCACCGAGCCGCTGTCAGCATCGCAGCGGGCGTCCCTGGGCTGGCGGGGCCGGCAGGGTGTGGGCGACGCGGCCAACCTCTTCCACTACTACCGCCTCACCCGCGACGACCGGGTGGTGTGGGGCGGGTACGACGCTGTCTATCACTACGGCAGCCGGATCTCTCCTCGTCTGGAGCAGGCCGGCGACACCCACGAGACGCTGGCGGGGCACTTTCTGGAGACCTTCCCGCAGCTGGAGGGGGTGCGCTTCTCCCATCGGTGGGCGGGCGTCATCGACACCTGCACGCGCTTCGCCGGCTTCTACGGCACGGCGTACGCCGGGCGGGCGGCGTACGCGCTGGGCTACACAGGCCTCGGCGTCGCCGCCACGCGTTTCGGAGCCGATGTGATGCTCGACCTGCTCGATGGTGCGGAGACGGAGCGCACCGCGCTGCGGATGGTGCGCGAGCAGCCGCTGCCGTTCCCGCCCGAGCCCGCCCGGTCGATCGGGATCAACCTCACTCGCTGGTCACTGGAGCACGCCGACCGCCATGGGGGCCGCCGTAACCTCTGGCTCCGTTCGCTCGACAGCCTGGGCCTCGGCTTCGACTCCTGACCGCGACATGCCCCTCGTGGTTGCCCGACGTGCACGTTGTGGTGCCCTGGCCTGCGCCTCGTGGCGCTTCCGGGTGTCAACGGTCGCGCCCCCACCGGAGCGTCGGGCCGCCACCACCCGCGTGTGGGGCGACCAGAACCGGCACGTCGGGCCGCCACCACCCGCATGTGGGGCGACCAGAACCGGCACGTCGGGCCGCCACCACCCGCATGTGGGGCGACCAGAACCGGCACGTCGTCAGAGCAGGGTGGCGGCCTTGTCGAGCACGGTGCGCAGGATCTGCTCCATCTCGTCGAAGTGCTCCTGGTCGCAGATGAGCGGGGGGGCGAGCTGGATCACCGGGTCCCCGCGGTCGTCGGCACGGCAGTAGAGGCCGGCGTCGTAGAGCGCCTTGGACAGGAAGCCGCGCAACAGCCGCTCGGCCTCGTCGTCGTTGAAGGTCTCCTTGGTGGTCTTGTCCTTGACCAGCTCGATGCCGTAGAAGTAGCCGTCGCCCCGGACGTCACCGACGATCGGCAGGTCGAGCAGCCGCTCCAGCGTCGCGCGGAAGGCACCCTCGTGGGCCCGCACGTGCTCGTTGACGCCTTCGGTCTCGAAGATCTCGAGGTTCTTCAGCGCCACCGCGCACGACACCGGGTGCCCGCCGAAGGTGTAGCCGTGCAGGAACGAGTGATGGCCCTGCAGGAAGGGCTCCATCAGCCGGTCGGAGGTGATCATCGCGCCGAGCGGGGCGTAACCGGAGGTGAGGCCCTTGGCGCTGGTGATGATGTCGGGTTGGTAGCCGTAGCGCTGGGCGCCGAACATGTGGCCGAGCCGGCCGTAGGCACAGATCACCTCGTCGGACACCAGCAGCACGTCGTAGCGGTCGCAGATCTCGCGCACCCGCTGGAAGTAGCCGGGAGGCGGGGGGAAGCAGCCGCCGGAGTTCTGCACCGGCTCGAGGAAGACGGCGGCGACCGTCTCCGGGCCCTCGAACTCGATGGCCTCCGCGATCCGGTCGGCGGCCCACCGACCGAACGCCTCGAGGTCGTCGCCGTGCTCGGGCGCGCGGTAGAAGTTGGTGTTGGGGACCCGGAACGTCGAGGGCACCAGAGGCTCGAACGGCGCCTTCATGCCCGGGATACCGGTGATCGAGAGCGCTCCCTGCGGCGTGCCGTGGTAGGCGATGGCCCGGCTGATCACCTTGTGCTTGGTGGGCTTGCCGGTGAGCTTGAAGTAGGCCTTCGCGAGCTTCCACGCGGACTCGACCGCCTCGCCGCCTCCGGTGGTGAAGAAGACCCGGTTGAGGTCGCCGGGTGCCAGGGAGGCGATCTTCTCGGCGAGCTCGATCGCGGCCGGGTGGGCGTAGGACCACAGCGGGTGGAACGCCAGCTGCGCCGCCTGCTTCGCCGCGGTCTCGGCGAGATCGGTGCGGCCGTGACCGAGCTGGTTGACGAACAGCCCGGCCAGCCCGTCGAGGTAGCGCCGGCCCTGGTCGTCGTAGATGTAGGCGCCCTCGCCTCGCACGATGACCGGCATGTCGCCGCCCTCGTAGACCGAGTGCCGGGAGAAGTGCAGCCACAGGTGGTCGCGCGCGGCCTCCTGTCGCCGCTCGTGCTCCGCCGCGTGGATCGCGTGGTCGTGGTCCATGCTCCGTGTCAGCTCCTCGTCCCGGGATGGTGCCCCTATGGTGCCCGGTCGGGACGGGGTGAATCAAGCGAATCCGTGGCGAGGCGCACCCCCAAGATATGGATTTCGTTGTCTTCCCCCGGCGGCACGGTGACTGGTAGGAATCTCCCATGACCCGGTACGGCGCTCAGTTCGGCCCCGACATCACCTTCCTCGGCGTCCCGGCGGCCGACCTCGACGACCCGGCGTCGTACGCCGACGCCGACGTGGTCGTCGTGGGGGCGCCGTTTGACGGTGGCACGTCGCACCGCCCCGGCACCCGCTTCGGACCGAGTGTGATCCGGCAGACCTGCTATCTCCCGCAGGACGGCTCGCGGCCCCACCTGGCGCTACGGGTCGACGCGCTGCAGGACCTCAGCGTCGTCGACATCGGCGACGTCGAGATGCCGCCCGGCGACATCGAGCGCGCGCTCGGCGCCCTCGAGGAGGCGGTGTACGCCGTCGCCGCCGCCGGTGCCGTGCCGCTGGTCCTCGGCGGCGACCACTCCGTCGCCTATCCCGACGCCCACGGGGTGGCCCGCCACCTCGGCATGGGCCGGGTCTCGATGATCCACTTCGACGCCCACGCCGACACCGGCGACATCGAGTTCGGCTCGCTGTGGGGCCACGGCCAGCCGATGCGCCGGCTGATCGAGTCGGGGGCGCTGCGCGGGGACCGCTTCCTGCAGATGGGGCTGCGCGGCTACTGGCCCGGGCCCGAGACGCTGGGCTGGATGGCCGAGCAGCGGATGCGCTCCTATGAGATGACCGAGATCGTCAAGCGCGGTCTCGACGACTGTCTCGACGAGGCCTTCGACATCGCTCTCGACGACTGCGACGCGGTGTTCCTCTCGGTCGACATCGACGTCTGCGACCCCGGCCACGCCCCCGGCACCGGCACCCCGGAGCCCGGCGGGCTGTCCTCGCGGGAGCTGCTCGACGCGGTGCGCCGGATCTGTCGCGAGCTCCCGGTGGCGGGTGTCGACGTGGTCGAGGTGTCGCCTCCCTACGACCACGCCGAGATCACGGCGTACCTCGCCAACCGGGTGTGCCTGGAGGCGCTGTCCGGGCTCGCCGCGCGCAAGGTCGGCATCGACCACGACCCGGCGGGCCCGCTGCTCGAGGGCCGCTGATGGCGCTGGTCCTCCGCAACGGCCACGCCTTCGACGGGGAACGGCACCGGCCCGGCCACGGCGTCGTGGTCGAGGCCGAACGGATCGTCGCCGTGGCGCCCGACGACGAGCTTCCGCGCGGCGCCGGCGTCACCGAGGTCGACCTGGCGGGCGGTCTGGTGGCGCCCGGCTTCGTCGACGCCCACGTGCATGCCGTGCAGGGCGGGCTGGAGCGGATCCGCTGCGACCTGTCGGGACTGACCACCCGCGACGACTACCTCGCCGCGATCCGGGCGTATGCCGACGCGCACCCGGACCTGCCCTGGATCCAGGGCGGCGGCTGGGCGATGGCGGCGTTCCCGGGGGGCACCCCGACCGCAGCCGACCTGGACGCGGTGGTGCCCGACCGTCCGGTCCTCCTGCCCAACCGCGACCACCACGGAGCCTGGGTCAACTCCCGGGCGCTGGAGCTGGCCGGCCTCGACGCGACCAGCCCCGACCCGCCCGACGGCCGCCTGGAGCGGGACGCCGACGGCCGACTCACCGGCACCCTCCACGAGGGCGCCATGGCCTTGGTCACCCGGGTGGCTCCGGTGGTCGACGCCGGGGAGTACTACCAGGCGTTCCTCGCCGGCCAGGAGCACCTGCACTCGGTCGGCGTCACCGGCTGGCAGGACGCGATCCTGGGCGACTACGCCGGCATCGACGACCCCTCCGACACCTACCTGCGGGCAGCCGTGGGCGGTGACCTGACCGCCACCGTCGTCGGGGCGCTCTGGTGGGACCGCGACCGCGGCATCGAGCAGGTCCCCGGGCTCGTGGAGCGCCGGGCGACCTACACCCACGGTCGGCTGCGCGCGACGAGCGTCAAGATCATGCAGGACGGCGTCGCCGAGAACGGCACCGCGGCCCTCGGCGCCCCCTATCTCGACCGGTGCGGTCACTCGACCGACAACCGGGGGCACTCCTTCGTGGAGGCGGCCGCGCTCCGGGAGGCGGTGGTCGCGCTGGCGGCCGAGCGGTTCCAGGTCCACGTGCACGCCATCGGGGATCGCGGCACCCGGGAGGCGCTCGATGCGTTCGCGCGAGCCCGCGGCATCGGTGGCGACCTGCGGCACCACATCGCGCACCTGCAGGTCATCGACCCGGTCGACGTGCCGCGCTTCGCCGAGCTCGGCGTCACCGCGACGATGCAGGCGCTGTGGGCCTGTCTCGACGACCAGATGGTCGACCTCACCTTGCCCTTCCTGGGGGAGGAGCGCGGCCGCTGGCAGTACCCCTTCGGGGCCCTCCATCGCGCCGGGGCCCCGCTGGCGGCCGGCAGCGACTGGCCGGTCAGCTCACCCGACCCGCTCGCCGCGATCCACGTCGCCGTCAACAGGACGGCGTACGGCGAGGCGGGGCCGGCCGGCACCGAGCCGTTCCTGCCGGGGCAGGCGCTCGACCTGGCGACGGCGTTCGCGGCGTACACCTCCGGCTCGGCCCGGGTCTGTCACCGCGACCGCGCCGGACGGTTGGCCGTCGGCCACGAGGCCGACCTGGTCGTGCTCGACCGGGACCCGTTCGCGGGGCCGACACAGGAGATCGGCGCGGCGCGGGTCGTCGGCACCTGGGTGGCCGGGCGCCGGGTGCACGGCTGAGGGCGCGTGCCCCTAGCTGATCTCGTCCTCGTCGCCGAGCCCGTCGTCGGGATGCCTCTTGAGGTACGCCGGCACCGTCTCCTCGCGGACGGCGGTGAAGAGCTCGCTGACCCGCTGCTCGTCGAGGATGTTGGCCGCGCCCACGCCGGGGATCGTCTCGTAGTGGTCGAGCCCGACCGTGGCATAGCTGATGCGCGCGGGCTTGAGGTGGCGCAGGTCCAGCGCCAGCGAGCGCAGGTCGGCGGTGGTCCAGGTGGAGTCGATGGTGAGGTAGGGCACGACGGCCTCGATGGTGGCCTTGAGCGTCGGCGGGTCACCGATGGTGCCGTCCTCGGTCAGCTTGCCGAGCAGCGCGCGCAGGAAGTTCTGCTGCCGCCGCACCCGGTCGAAGTCGCCGCGCTGCAGGCCGTAGCGGGTGCGGACGTAGCGCAGGGCGTCCTCGCCCTCCAGGTGCTGCCAGCCCGCCTCCCAGGTGTAGTCGTTGTTGGTGTCGGTGAAGGTCTCGGGGATGTAGACGTCGACGCCGCCCAGGGCGGTCGTCACGTCCCGGAAGCCCTCGAAGTCGATCATCGCCAGGTGGTCGATCCGCAGGTCGGTGAGGTTCTCGACGGTCCGCAGCGTGCCGAACGGGCCGTAGGCCGAGAACGCGGCGTTGATCTTGTTCTCGCCGTGCACGGTGCCTTCGGCGTCGTAGATCGGCACGTAGGAGTCGCGGGGGATCGACACCATCGAGGCGCGCTTCCGGTCGGCGCTGAGGTGCAGCACGATGATCGAGTCGCTGCGATAGGCACCTGGGTCCCAGGCGTCGGCGGCGAGCATCTCGGCGACCGTCGGCTTGTCCTCGCGAGGCTTCGGGTTGTCCGACCCGAGGAGCAGGATGTTGAGCGCGGTCGACGGCTCCGGCTCCGGACGGGCCCCCTCGTCGAGCGGCGCGGCGTCGATGGTCGGGATCTTCTCCAGCGTGCTGTTCAGGCTCCAGCCGTACGCCGCTCCGGCGCCGACCACGCCGAGCACCAGCGCCGCCATCGTGGCGGCCCAGCCGCGGTGCCCCCGCAGCCACGCGACCACGGCGCCGGCCAGCGTCACCACGAGCAGCGCCGCGCCGGCGTAGACCGCGAGGCGGAGGTCGTGGCGCATCAGCCACCACACCCCGCCCCCCGCCGCGACCAGCAGCATGACCACGACCGGCCAGGCCATCCGCCGCATGCATCGTCCCTTCGTCGCGCTCCTGCGCGACACAGGTGCTCGCGACGATTCTCCCCGATGAGTGGTGAGGGTCGACGCTTCCCCGACAGGTTGCGATATCCGGTGCGTCACCGCGGGGTCGTCGAGGATTCCGTGGGTCCAACCCGGACCCCCCTACAGAATCCGTCGCCCCGTCGCTAGGGTCGCTCCTAGACCTGGCGGGAGCCCCCGCACGCAGCGACGACTCAGGAGTGGACGACACATGGGCGACACGGTGTTCCGCAACATCATCAACGGCGAGGCGGTCGACGCCCTCTCGGGCGCGACGTCCGACGTCTTCGACCCGACCACCGGTGAGATCTACGCCCAGGCCGCGATGTCCGGTCCGGAAGACGTGGACCGCGCCTTCCAGGCGGCCGACAAGGCCTTCGAGAGCTGGCGAGACTCCACTCCGTCGGAGCGTCAGCAGGCTCTGCTCAAGATCGCCGCAGCGGTGGAGGAGCGGGCCGAGGAGATCGTGGCCGTGGAGTCCAAGGACACCGGCAAGCCCCTGGGGCTGACCATGTCGGAGGAGATCCCGCCGGGGGTGGACCAGATCCGGTTCTTCGCCGGCGCGGCCCGCGTGCTCGAGGGACGCTCGGCGGGGGAGTACATGAAGGACCACACGTCGTTCATCAGGCGTGAGCCGATCGGCGTCGTCGGCCAGGTGACGCCGTGGAACTACCCCCTGCTGATGATGATCTGGAAGATCGCCCCGGCGCTGGCCGCAGGCAACACGATCGTGCTCAAGCCCGCGGACACGACGCCCGCGTCCTCGATGCTGCTGGCCCAGATCTGCCAGGAGTTCCTCCCGCCGGGGGTGCTCAACCTCATCACGGGTGACCGCGACACGGGCCGGGCGCTGGTGGAGCACCCCATCCCGCAGCTGGTCGCGATCACCGGCTCGGTGCGGGCCGGCATGGCGGTCGCGGGCTCGGCGGCCGCGCAGCTCAAGCGGTCCCACCTCGAGCTGGGCGGCAAGGCCCCGGTGATCGTCTTCGATGACGCGGACGTCGAGGCGGCGGCCGAGGGGATCGCGGGCGCGGGCTACTTCAACGCCGGCCAGGACTGCACCGCCGCGACGCGGGTGCTCGCCGGCCCCGGCGTCCACGACGACTTCGTCGCAGCCCTCACCGAGCAGGCGCGTCAGACCAGGACCGGTATGCCCGACGACGAGGACGTGCTCTACGGCCCGCTCAACAACGCCAACCAGCTGTCGCACGTCTCCGGCTTCATCGACCGGCTGCCCGACCACGCCACCCTCGAGACGGGCGGTCACCGGCAGGGCGACGCGGGCTACTTCTTCGAGCCGACGGTGCTCTCGGGCCTGCAGCAGAGCGACGAGCAGATCCAGACCGAGATCTTCGGCCCGGTGATCACCGTGCAGAAGTTCTCCGAGGAGACCGAGGCGCTGCGCTGGGCCAACGGCGTGGAGTACGCCCTGGCGTCCTCGGTGTGGACCAAGGACCACGGCCGGGCGATGCGGATGGCCCGGGGCCTCGACTTCGGCTGCGTGTGGATCAACACCCACATCCCGCTGGTCGCGGAGATGCCCCACGGCGGCTTCAAGCACTCCGGCTACGGCAAGGACCTGTCGATGTACGGCCTGGAGGACTACACCAGGGTCAAGCACGTCATGTCCTACATCGGCGAGTAGGCACGCATGCGGATCCTGCTGGTGGGGGCTGGCGGCGTCGGTGCCGCGTTCGTGGCGATCGCGCGGCGGCGCGACTTCTTCGAGGCCCTCGTGGTCGCCGACTACGACGCTGCTCGGGCCGAGGCAGCAGCCGCGGCCGCGGGGGAGCGCTTCGTCGCCGCCCAGGTGGACGCCTCGTCGGCCGAGTCGGTGGCCGCGCTGTGCCGGGAGCACCGGATCACCCATGTGATGAACGCCGTCGACCCGCGCTTCGTGATGCCGATCTTCGACGGCGCGTTCGCGGCGGGTGCCGACTACCTCGACATGGCGATGTCGCTGTCGCGGCCCCATCCGGAGACGCCGTACTCCGAGTGCGGGGTCAAGCTGGGCGACGAGCAGTTCGCGCAGGCCGGCGACTGGGAGGTCGCCGGGCGGCTGGCGCTGGTCGGGATCGGGCGTGGAGCCGGGCCTGTCCGACGTGTTCGCGCGCTACGCCGCCGACCACCTCTTCGCCGAGATCGACGAGCTCGGCACCCGCGACGGGTCGAACCTCACCGTCGAGGGCTACGACTTCGCGCCGTCGTTCTCGATCTGGACGACGATCGAGGAGTGCCTCAACCCGCCCGGTGATCTGGGAGAAGGATCGCGGCTGGTTCACCACGCCACCGTTCTCGGAGCCCGAGGTCTTCGACTTCCCCGAGGGCATCGGCCCCGTCGAGTGCGTCAACGTCGAGCACGAGGAGGTGCTGCTGATGCCGCGCTGGGTCGACTGCCGGCGCGCGACGTTCAAGTACGGCCTGGGCGACGAGTTCATCGAGGTCCTCAAGACGCTGCACAAGCTCGGTCTCGACAAGACCGACAACGGTGCAGGTGAGAGGGCGTCGAGGTGTCGCCCGCGTGACGTGGTCGCGGCCTGCCTGCCCGAACCCGGCCGAGCTCGGTCCGCGGATGAAGGGCAAGACCTGCGCCGGCGTCTGGGTCACCGGCATCGGCAAGGACGACGCCGGGCAGCCGACCGGGCCGCGGTCGACGTACCTCTACCACGTGGTCGACAACGAGTGGGCGATGGAGGAGTACGGCCATCAGTGCGTGGTGTGGCAGACCGCGATCAACCCGGTCGTCGCGCTGGAGCTGCTTGCGCGACGGCACCTGGTCCGGCGCCGGCATCCTGGGCCCCGAGGCGTTCGACGCCGGTGCCGTTCCTCGACCTGCTCACCGAGTACGGCTCACCCTGGGGACAGCAGGAGCTCACCCCCGCCTAGCACGGTCAACCTCAGGCGGTGGCGTCCAACGCCTCGGTCACCACGTCGAAGGCCTCGTGGAGCAGGTCGTCGCCGATCGACAGCGGGGGCAGGAAGCGGAAGACGTTGCCCCAGGTGCCGCAGGTGAGGGTGACCACGCCGTGGCGGTGGCAGAACGCGTTGACAGCGGCGGCACGAGCGGCGTCCGGGGTGGTGGTGCCGGGCTCGCACAGCTCGATGGCCATCATCGCGCCGCGACCGCGGACGTCGGCGATCACCGGGTGCCGCTCGGCGAGGTCGAGCAGCCGCTCGCGCATCAGGTCGCCGAGCACGCGAGCGCGGGCGCCCAGGTCGTGCTGCCTCATGGCCTCGATGGAGCCCAGCGCGCCGGCGCAGGCGACCGGGTTGCCGCCGTAGGTGCCGCCGAGGCCGCCGACGTGGACGGCGTCCATCAGGTCGGCGCGCCCGGTGACGCCGGCCAGCGGCATGCCGCCGGCGATGCCCTTCGCGGTGGTGATCATGTCGGGCACGACGCCCTCGTGGTCGCAGGCGAACCAGTCGCCGGTGCGACAGAAGCCGGACTGGATCTCGTCGGCGATGAACACGATCCCGTTGGCGCTCGCCCAGGCGGACAGAGCCGGCAGGAAGCCCTCGGCCGGTACGACGAACCCGCCCTCGCCCTGGATCGGCTCGATGGCGATGCGCCGCGAGGTTGTCGGCGCCGACCTGCTTCTCGAGCACGTCGATGGCACGTGCGGCGGCGTCGGCCCCGGACAGCCCGTCGCGGAACGGGTAGGACATCGGCGCGCGGTAGACCTCGCCGGCGAACGGCCCGAAGCGGTGCTTGTAGGGCATGTTCTTGGCCGTCATCGCCATCGTCAGGTTGGTGCGGCCGTGGTAGGCGTGGTCGAAGACGGCCACGGCGTCGCGACCGGTCGCCGAGCGGGCGATCTTGACGGCGTTCTCGACGGCCTCGGCGCCGGAGTTGAACAGCGCCGACTTCTTGGCGTGGTCGCCCGGCGTGAGGTCGGCCGAGCTCCGCGCAGACGTCGACGTAGCCGTCGTACGGCGTGACCATGAAGCAGGTGTGCGTGAACGCCGCCACCTGCTCCTGCACCCGGCTGACGACCTCGGGGGCGGCGTTGCCGACCGTGGTGACCGCGATGCCGGAGCCGAGGTCGATCAGCGAGTTGCCGTCGACGTCGACGATCACCCCGCCGCCGGCCGCGGTGACGAACACCGGCAGCGCGGTGCCGACGCCGTCGGCGACGTAGGTCTTCTTCCGGTCCAGCCGCTCTTGCGAGAGCGGTCCGGGGATGTCGGTGACGAGGCGGCGCTCCTGGGGGAGCTCGGGTCCGCCGTGGGCAGGAGAGGTCATGGTGGTCAGCCTAGGGCTCCGTTGCCTGCGGTTTCCAGCGGCCTGACTCATCCGGGCGACGAATCCGGTGGCGGCGGGGGAGTCCCGGCCACGACCAGGACGGCGGTGGGCTCGACGCCGACCGATACCCGGTCCCCGGGGGCGAGCCGAGTGGCCAAGGAGCTGGCGACCTGGGCCATCAGGTCGATCCGGCCCGGCCCGTCGACCTGGCAGTAGACCCGCGAGATGGGCCCCAGGAAGTTGACCGACAGGACCTTGGCGTTCGCCGCCTCACCGGCCCCGACCTCGCGCATCGTCACCGACTCCGGACGCACCATGGCCAGTCCGGGGCCGTGGGTCAGTGATCCCTCGATCACCGGGACGGAGACACCCAGCACCTCGGCACGCCCCTGCGCGACCGTGGCCGGCACCTTGTTGTTGAGACCGACGAACTCGGCCACGAAGGGGGTGGCCGGGTTCGCGTACAGCTCGGCGGGCGCCGCGATCTGGTCCATCCGGCCCTGGTTGATGACACCGACCCGGTCGGCGACCGCGAGGGCCTCCTCCTGGTCGTGGGTGACGAACACGGTGGTGGTGCCGACCTCGATCTGGACGCGTCGGATCTCGTCGCGGAGCTGGGCGCGGACCTTCGCATCGAGCGCCGAGAGCGGCTCGTCGAGGAGCAGCACCGACGGCTCGATCGCCAGGGCGCGCGCCAGCGCGACGCGCTGCTGCTGACCCCCGGACAGCTGGTGCGCGAAGCGCGTCGCGTGCTCGGTCAGCCCGACGAGGTCGAGCATGTCGTCGGCCCGGCGGACTCGGGTGGCCTTGTCCTGCCGGCGCATCTTGAGGCCGAACGCCACGTTGTCGCGGACGGTCATGTGCGGGAACAGGGAGTAGGCCTGGAACACCATCCCCATGTCCCTCTTGCTCGCGGGCACGTGGGTCAGGTCGCGCCCGCCCACCGCCACGCTCCCGGAGGTGGCGCGGTCCAGGCCGGCGAGGATCCGTAGCGCGGTGGTCTTGCCGCAGCCGGACGGCCCCAGCAGGGCGACCAGCTCACCGGGGTCGATGTGCAGGGTGAGCCCGTCGAGCGCGCGCACGGGTCCGTAGACCCGCGTCAGGTCGGTGAGCTCGACAGGGGTGCCCCCCCGGGCACGTGCGGTGCCGTCGGTGGCGTTGTTCACGCGGCTGCCCCTTTCTGGGTACGTCGGTCGCGGCTGACGTAGGACAGCAGCATCAGCAGGACCGCGATCACGATGATGGACGCCAGAGCGGCCGCCACGGCGGCTCGCGCCTGGACCTTGTAGATCGCCGCGATCGCCACGGGCATGGTCTCGTAGTTGAGAAGGGACCCGAAGGTGAACTCGCCGAGCACCAGCGCCACGGTGATGGTGGCAGCGCCCAGCACGCCACTCACGATGTTGGGCAGCACGATCCGCACGAAGACGGTGGGCCAGCCGGCACCGAGGGAGCGCGCCGCCTCCGAGAGAGTCTTCACGTCGATCGCAGAAAGCGCGGAGTCGATCGCGCGGTAGGAGAACGGCAGCACCAGGATGATGTAGGGGAACGTCAGCGCCAGTGGGGTGTCACCGACGTAGTAGCTCACCCAGGCCATGACGTTCTTGATGCCGACCACGATGACCAGGGCGGGGATGGTGAGCGGGAGCAGGCAGAGGAACTCGACGAGCCGGGTGGCCCGGGGCACGCGCAACCGCACCCAGATCATCGTCGGCACCAGCAGCAGGACCATGCCGAGCACCGTCAGCGCCGCCAGCTCGACCGACACGATGATGGACTCGCGCAGGGTCTGGTTGGTGACGAGCGTCTTCCAGTCGTCGAACGTGCGCTCGCCGGTCGCCGGGATCTTGGTGCTGAAGTCGAGCATCGCGACCAGCGGCAACGCGAAGAACGCCACGCAACCCAGCAGGAAGAGGACCCGAAAGACCCGGAATCCCACCGAGGGGTTCCCGGTCACTGCAGCCACCTCGCCGCGCGCTTGAGATACCAGTTGTAGGCCCACATCACGACCGCGACCACGACCACCATCTCGAGCGCGAGGGCGAAGGCGAGGTTCTGCTGGCCCAGCACGACCTCACTCGTGAGCGAGGCGCGGATCATCAGCGGCAGGATGATCTGCCCCTGGCTGACGAGGATCGCCGCGGTGGCGTACGCCGCGAACGCGTTGGCGAACAGCAGCAGGGTCGACGCGAGGAAGGGGGCGGTGAGCACCGGGATGCCCACCTCGCGCCAGAACCGCCAGGTGCTGGCACCCAGGTTGGTGGCGGCCTCCCGCCATTGGGGCCGGAGCCCGGACAGCGCCGGGAGGAAGACGATCACCATCAGCGGGATCTGGAAGTAGCTGTAGACCAGGATCAGTCCCGGTAGGTCGTAGAGCCAGCCTGAGCCGCCGAAGACGTCGTAGCCGAACGCGGAGGCGAGGGCTCGCTGCAGCATGCCTCCCAGCCCGACGGTGGTGATCCAGGCGAACGCCAACGTCACGCCGCCGAACTGGGCGAGCACCCCGCTGATGGACACCGTCGCCCGGCGCAGCAGGCCGTCGGGGTTTCCCGAGACCACGAGATAGCTGGCGACGGCGCCGATCACGGCGCCGATCACCGCGGTGCTCGCCGACAGCAGCACGCTCTTCCAGAGCGCTCGCATCACCGTCGCGGTGAAGAGCGTCTGGATGTTGCTGAGGGAGAACCTGCCGTTCTCCAGGAAGCCCTGCACCACCACGGTGATCGTCGGGACGATCAGGAACACCACGACGAAGACCAGGAACGGGATCAGCGCCACGGACGGGCCGACGCGCCAGCGTCGACCCGTCCCGGCACCAGGGCTCCCAGGCGTGGCAGTGAGTGCCACGGGCTCAGCCGATGGCCTTCGCCCAGTTGTCAGCGAGGTACGCCGCCGCCTGCTCCGTCTGCTCGACCGTGGGCACCACCGGTGTCCCGTCGACGATGGGCAGCGCGTCCCACAGCGCCTGGTCGATCGTCCCCGCCGCGGCCATCACCGGGCCACGCACCGGACGCGCGCCGCCCTTCAGCCAGAGGTTCTGACCCTCGTCGCTGTAGAGGAACTCCTGCCACAGCCGTGCGGCGGCCGGATGCGGAGCGTCGGCGTTGACCGCCTGGTAGTAGTAGCCAGCGACGACGGCCTCCGGCGGTACCACGGTCTTCCAGGTCGGCACGTTCTTGGCCGCAGCCGCGCCGAGGTAGTCCCAGTCGATGACGACCGGTGTCTGGCCCCGCTCGATGGTGGCGCTGTCAGGGTCGACCGGGATGAAGTTGCCGGCCTGGTTGAGGTCACGGAAGAAGTCGACGCCCGGCCCGATGTCGTTGGTGGAGCCGCCGTTGGCGACCGAGGCCATCATCACACCGCTGAAGGCGGCGCCCGCCTGGGTGGGGTCGCCGTTGAGGGCCACCTTGCCCTTGAACTCCGGCTTGAGGAGATCCGCGACCGAGGTCACGTCCGGCACGACCTTGGAGTCGTAGCCGATGGACATGTAGCCGCCGTAGTCGTTGACCCAGAGTCCCGTCGGCTCCTTGAAGTCCTCGGGGATCTCGTCCCACGTCTCGACCTGGTAGGGCGCGTAGAGCTCGGTGTTGGCAAGCGCGACGGCCTGGCCGAGGTCGAACACGTCGGGGGCGCGGTCGGTGCCCTTCAGCTGGTTCGCCGCGTTGATCTCGTCCTGGCTGGCCGCGGTCGGCTGAGCCGAGTTGACCTTGATGTCGTACTTCGCGGCGAAGGCGTCGATGATCTCGCCGTAGTTGGCCCAGTCGGGGGGCAGCGCGATGACGTTGAGCTCGCCCTCCGCTTGCGCGGCCGTGACCAGCTCGTCCATCCCGCCGAAGTCCGCAGCCGATGTCGCGGTGGCGGCGTCGACGCCCGCGCTGCTCGTGCTGGTGGTGTCCTCGGCGTTGTCTTCAGGCGGGGCGCACGCGGCGAGCGCGAGCACCGTCGCCGCGGCCGCCGTGGCCAGCGTCGCCAGCCGGAGAGTCTTCATGTCACACCTTTCTCCCGGGACCGCAGTCCCTGACATGGGCGACCAGCGGTCGTCCACTCGCAACGTATCGAAGGAATGCGTCCGTGAGCAGGGCGAGGTGGCAACGATTCGGCATACAACGGCCGCACGGTGATGCGTCACCCGACCGCTCGGCGCGACGGCCCGGCCGCTGGTCGCGCGGAAGGGGACGGCTCGTGGACGACGCGTGGTGACGAGAGGCACAGTGACTCCCATGGGTGACTACCGCGCGACGTACGACCGGTCCATCGACGACCCCGAGGGCTTCTGGGGGGAGGCTGCCGGGCTGGTCGACTGGATCCAGAAGCCCGCCCGCGTGCTCGACGACAGCAACCCGCCGTTCTACCGGTGGTTCCCCGACGCCACCCTCAACACCTGCTTCAACGCGCTGGACCGCCACGTCGCGAAGGGGGCGGCCGACCGCACCGCGCTCATCTACGACTCGGCCGTCACGGGTGTGAAGAAGACCTACACCTACGCGCAGCTCCTGGAGGAGGTCGCCGCGTTCGCCGGCGTCCTGCGCACGCTCGACGTCGGCAAGGGCGACCGGGTCGTGATCTACATGCCGATGATCCCCGAGGCGGTCGTCGCGATGCTCGGCTGCGCCCGGATCGGCGCGGTGCACTCGGTGGTCTTCGGCGGCTTCGCCCCCCACGAGCTTGCGGTCCGCATCGACGACGCGCGTCCCACGGTCGTGGTGTCCGCCAGCTGCGGCATCGAGCCGAGCCGGGTGATCGAGTACAAGCCGTTCCTCGACAAGGCGCTCGAGCTCGCCGAGCACCAGCCCGGCGCGGTCGTGCTCAAACAGCGGCCCGAGGCCGCTGCGACCATGGTCGAGGGCCGCGACGTCGACTGGGACGTCGCGATGCGTGCGGGCCGCACCAACCCGGCCGAGTGCGTCGAGGTGGCCGCCACCGACCCGCTCTACATCCTCTACACCTCCGGGACCACCGGGAAGCCGAAGGGCATCGTGCGCGACAACGGCGGCCACGCCGTCGCGATGGCCTGGTCACTGCCGAACATCTACGGCTGCGGCGAGGGCGACGTGTGGTGGGCGGCGTCCGACGTGGGCTGGGTGGTCGGCCACTCCTACATCGTCTACAGCCCGCTCATCAACGGCGCCACCACGATGCTCTACGAAGGCAAGCCGGTGGGCACGCCCGACGCCGGCGCGTTCTGGCGGGTGATCTCGGAGTACGCCGTCAAGGGGCTCTTCACGGCCCCCACGGCCTTCCGGGCGATCAAGAAGGAGGACCCGGACGCCTCCCTGCTGGCGGACTACGACGTGTCGTCGCTGGCCACGCTGTTCCTCGCGGGCGAGCGGCTCGACCCCGACACCTACCACTGGGCGACCGAGATCCTGGGCGTCCCCGTCGTCGACAACTGGTGGCAGACCGAGACCGGCTGGCCGATCGCGGCCAACCTCCGCGGTCTGGAGCCGATGGAGATCAAGCCGGGCTCGCCGTCGGTGCCGGTGCCCGGCTACGCCGTGGAGGTGCTCGACGAGCGCGGCCAGCAGGTCGGGCCCGACGCCGAGGGGGCGATCTGCCTCCGGCTGCCGCTGCCGCCCGGCACGCTGCCGACGCTGTGGGGCGACGACGAGCGCTACGTCGCGTCGTACCTCTCGGCCTACGACGGCTACTACCTCTCCGGTGACGGGGGGTACGTCGACGCCGACGGATACCTCTACGTCATGGGCCGCACCGACGACGTCATCAACGTGGCCGGCCACCGACTGTCCACCGGTTCGATGGAGGCCGTCATCGCGCAGCACCCCGCCGTCGCCGAGTGCGCCGTGATCGGCGTCGCCAACACGCTCAAGGGCCAGCTGCCGCGCGGCTTCGTGGTCCTCAAGGCGGGTGTCGAGGCCGACCCCGACGACATCCGCGACGAGCTGGTCCAGATGGTGCGCGACGAGATCGGCGCCGTGGCGGCGTTCCGCGAGGTCACGGTCGTCGGGGGGCTGCCCAAGACCCGGTCGGGCAAGATCCTGCGCAAGACGATGCGCGAGATCGCCGACGGCAAGCAGGCCGCCGTGCCGTCCACCATCGAGGACGAGGACGTGCTCGACAGGCTGCGGCCGGTGCTGCGGTCGGGCGAGTAGCGCCTCCGAGGAGCGTTCCGCACCCGGATGGGGGCCCCAGAGGTGCGAAGCGCTCCTCGGAGGAGCAACACGGCCCGCGCGACCGCCTGTCAGGATGGTTGGGTGCAGCGACGCGACGTGGTCATCCTGGGCTCGACCGGTTCCATCGGGACCCAGGCCCTCGAGGTCGTGCGCGCCCACCCCGACCGGTTCCGGGTCGTCGGGCTGACGGCCGGGGGGAGCAACCCCGACCTGTTCGACCGGCAGGTCGCCGAGTGGTCCCCGGCGTACGCCGGCCTCGGCGAGGAGGCCTCCGTCGAGGCGGCCGGCCTGCCGGCCGACGTCGTGCTCAACGGCATCACCGGCGCCATCGGGCTGCGCCCCACGCTTGCCGCGCTGGAGGCGGGCAACACCCTCGCCCTCGCCAACAAGGAGTCGCTGATCATCGGCGGCCCGCTGGTGGCCGACGCCGCCAAGCCCGGCCAGATCGTGCCCGTCGACTCCGAGCACTCCGCGCTGGCGCAGTGCCTGCGCGGCGGCACCGCCGCGGAGGTACGCCGGCTGGTGCTCACCGCCTCCGGGGGCCCGTTCCGGGGCCGCAGCCGCCAGGAGCTGGCCGACGTCACCCCCGAGCAGGCGCTGGCGCACCCCACCTGGTCGATGGGGCCGACGATCAGCGTCAACTCGGCCACCCTCGTCAACAAGGGGCTGGAGGTGATCGAGACCCATCTCCTCTTCGAGGTGCCCTTCGACCGGATCGAGGTCGTCGTCCACCCGACCTCGGTGGTCCACTCCATGGTGGAGTTCGTCGACGGCTCGACCCTCGTGCAGGCGAGCCCGCCGACGATGTTGATCCCGATCGCGTTGGCGCTCGCGTGGCCCGACCGCGTGCCCGAGACGGCCCCCGCCGTGGACTGGACGCGCGCCGAGACCTGGGAGTTCTTCCCGCTCGACGACGAGGCGTTCCCGGCCGTCTCGTTGGCCCGGCGTGCGGGGGAGGACGGCGGCACCGCTCCGGCGGTCTACAACGCGGCCAACGAGGTCTGCGTGGCGGCATTCCTCGCGGGAGGCCTTCGCTTCGTCGACATCGTGCCCACGATCGACCGTGTGCTCGCGGCCCACGACGTACCCTGGGACACGCAAGTCACCGTGGCCGACGTCCTGGCCGCGGATGCGTGGGCGCGCGACGAGGCCGCCCGTCTGGTCACCGGAAGGGAAGCATCGACGTGACGGTCGTCGTCTACGCCCTCGGTGTCGTCTTCTTCGTCGTCGCCATCCTCGCCTCGATCGGCCTCCACGAGGTGGGGCACATGGTGCCCGCCAAGAAGTTCGGCGCCAAGGTCTCGCAGTACTTCATCGGCTTCGGCCCCACCGTGTGGAGCAAGCAGGTCGGCGAGACCGAGTACGGCCTGAAGGCCGTCCCTCTCGGCGGCTTCGTCAAGATCGTCGGCATGCTGCCGTCCGCGCCCGGCGGCGAGGAGGTGCTGGTCGGCCCCGACGGCGAACGCTCGGTGGCGGTGCGCGGGTCGAGCACCGGCCTGTTCACCCAGCTGATCTCCGATGCGCGCGCAGCTGAGTGGGAGCACGTCCAGGGCACCGACGTCGACCGGCTCTTCTACCGCCTGACCTGGTGGAAGAAGGTGATCGTGATGTCCGGCGGGCCGATGGTCAACATCGCCATCGCGTTCTTCCTGTTCTGGGGCATCTTCGCCACGGTCGGCAACTACAACGACCGCGACATCGACCCCGTCGTCACCGAGGTGCTCGACTGCGTCGTGCCCTTCGAGCGCCAGGACCAGGTCTGTGAGGCCGGCGACCCGGTCACCCCGGCCAAGGCGGCCGGCCTGCAGGTCGGCGATCGCTTCGTCTCGATCAACGGCACGGCGATCACCGACTGGGAGCAGCTCCAGTCGCTGATCCGGGGCAACGCCGATGGCGCGGCGACGATCGTGGTGGACCGCGACGGCTCCCCGGTCACGCTCGAGACCAACACCACCGTCACCGCGCGGCCGACGTCCACCACCGACGAGACGCTGGAGCAGGTCGGCTTCCTCGGCGTCGTACCGACCGATCTCGGGCCGCACGTCGGCGGCCCCCTCTACACCGCCGAGTGGATGGGCTCCGCCACGGTCGACGTGGTCAAGGCGCTCGGCACGCTGCCGGTCAAGGTGTGGCACGTCGGCCTCGCCGCCGTCGGGCTCGAGGAGCGCGACGACTACGGCCCGGTCAGCGTGGTCGGTGGCGCGAGGATCGCCGGCGAGGTGGCCTCGAGCGACGTGCTCGGCGCGCAGGACACCCTGGTCACCCTGCTCACCGTGGTGGCTGGCTTCAACCTGTTCATCGGGCTGTTCAACTTCATCCCGCTGCTGCCGCTCGACGGCGGCCACATCGCCGGCGCGCTCTATGAAGCCGTCCGTCGTGGCATCGCCCGGCTGCGCCATCGGCCCGACCCCGGCTACGTCGACGTCGCCAAGCTGCTGCCGGTGGCCTACGTCGTCGGTGTGGCGCTGCTGGTGATGGGGCTGGTGCTGATCGCCGGCGACATCGTGGCGCCGGTCGACCTTGGCCTCTAGCGCTGGTTGGTTCGGAAACGGTCCGTCACGCTAGGGTTCAGCCATGGTATTCGTGGCGAGGAGGCCTGCATGAGCACGATTTCGCACTGGGTGGACGGCGACAGCTTCTCCGGGTCCACCGATCGCAGCGCACCCGTCTTCAACCCGGCGACGGGTCAGCAGCAGGCGGAGGTGCTCCTCGGCTCACCGACCGATGTCGAGGCGGGGATCGAGGCCGCCTGGGACGCGTTCCCGGCCTGGTCGCAGACCTCGGTGAGCGCGCGAGCCAAGGTCCTGTTCGCCTTCCGCGAGCTGGTCAACGCCAACGTCGACCGACTCGCGGAGGCGATCACCGACGAGCACGGCAAGGTGCTCTCCGACGCCAAGGGGGAGGTGCTGCGTGGTCTGGAGGTGGTGGAGTTCGCGTGCGGTATTCCGTCGCTGCTCAAGGGTGACTACTCCGACCAGGTCTCCACCGGCGTCGACAGCTTCTCGTTCCGCGAGCCGCTCGGCGTGGTCGCCGGCATCACGCCGTTCAACTTCCCGGCCATGGTGCCGATGTGGATGTTCCCCGTGGCGATCGCCTGCGGCAACACCTTCGTGCTCAAGCCGAGCGAGCGCGACCCCTCGGCGTCGATGATCCTCGCCGAGCTCTGGAAACAGGCCGGTCTGCCCGACGGCGTCTTCAACGTGGTCCACGGTGACAAGGTCGCGGTGGACACCATCCTCGACTCCCCCCGGGTCTCCGCCGTCTCGTTCGTCGGATCGACCCCCATCGCGAAGTACATCCACGAGCGCGGCACCGCCAACGGCAAGCGCGTCCAGGCGCTGGGCGGCGCCAAGAACCACGCGATCATCCTTCCCGATGCCGAGGTCGACTTCGCCGCCGACCACCTCGCCGCGGCCGCCTTCGGGTCCGCCGGTGAGCGTTGCATGGCGATCTCGGCCGCCGTGGCGGTCGGCTCCGCCGGAGACCGGATCGTCGAGGCGGTCAACGAGCGTGCCCAGGCGGTCAAGGTGGGCTCCGGGCGCGACGCCGGCAGCGAGATGGGGCCGGTCGTCACCAAACAGGCCCAGGAGCGGATCCTCGGGCTCATCGACACCGGTGAGACGCAGGGCGCCAAGGTCACCGTCGACGGTCGCGGCTACGCCGTGTCCGGCTACGACGACGGGCTTCTGGGTCGGCCCGACGGTCCTCGACCAGGGTCACCACCGAGATGGACGTCTACCAGCAGGAGATCTTCGGCCCGGTGCTGTCGGTGGTGCGCAGCGACTCGGTCGACGAGGCCATCGCCCTGATCAACAGCAACCCCTACGGCAACGGCACGGCCATCTTCACCAACTCCGGAGAGTCGCGCCCGCCGCTTCCACCGCGGCGTGCACGTCGGCATGATCGGCATCAACGTGCCGGTGCCGGTGCCGATGGCGTTCTACTCCTTCGGCGGCTGGAAGGACTCGCTTTTCGGCGACAAGCACATCCACGGGCCCGAGGGCGTCAGCTTCTACACCCGGGCCAAGGTCGTCACCGCCCGCTGGCCGGAGGTCAGCCACGACAGCGAGGCCAGCTTCCACTTCCCGACTGCTCGCTGAGGGCCTGCCCGGGGCGCCGTCCCGGCGACGGCGCCGGGTCGGCTCGGGTGCGGGTGGTGTGGTCTCTCCCCCACCCCTTCACCAGTACCCTGACCGCATGACCTCCGTCGGCCTCGGCATGCCCGATCTGCCGCCCCCCGTGCTCGCGCCGCGACGCCAGACACGGCAGATCCAGGTCGGCAAGGTGGGGGTCGGCAGCGACCACCGGATCTCGGTCCAGTCGATGACGACGACCCTCACTGCCGACGTCAACACGACCCTTCAGCAGATCGCCGAGCTGACCGCGTCGGGGTGTGACATCGTGCGGGTCGCCTGCCCGAGCGCCGACGACGCGGCGGCCCTTCCCGAGATCGCCCAGCACAGCCAGATCCCGGTCATCGCCGACATCCACTTCCAGCCGAAGTACGTCTTCGCGGCCATCGAGGCCGGGTGCGCGGCCGTGCGCGTCAACCCGGGCAACATCAAGAAGTTCGACGACCAGATCAAGCAGATCGCGGCCGCGGCCAAGGACCACGGCACGTCGATCCGGATCGGCGTCAACGCCGGCAGCCTCGACAAGCGGCTGCTGGAGAAGTACGGCAAGGCCACTCCGGAGGCGCTCGTCGAGTCGGCGGTGTGGGAGGCGGGTCTGTTCGAGGAGCACGACTTCCACGACTTCAAGATCTCGGTCAAGCACAACGACCCGGTGGTCATGGTGCGCGCCTACGAGATGCTGGCGGAAGCCGGCGACTGGCCGCTGCACCTCGGCGTGACCGAGGCGGGCCCGGCGTTCCAGGGCACGATCAAGTCCTCGGTGGCCTTCGGCGCTCTGCTCAGCCAGGGCATCGGCGACACGATCCGCGTCTCCCTGTCTGCGCCGCCGGTCGAGGAGGTCAAGGTCGGGCTGCAGATCCTGGAGTCCCTCAACCTGCGGCCGCGGCGGCTGGAGATCGTCTCCTGCCCGTCGTGCGGGCGCGCCCAGGTCGACGTCTACAAGCTCGCCGACGAGGTGACCGCCGGTCTCGACGGACTCGAGGTGCCGCTCCGGGTGGCCGTCATGGGCTGTGTCGTCAACGGACCCGGCGAGGCCCGCGAGGCCGACCTCGGCGTCGCCTCCGGCAACGGCAAGGGCCAGATCTTCGTCAAGGGCGAGGTCATCAAGACCGTCCCGGAGTCGCAGATCGTCGAGACCCTGATCGAGGAGGCGATGCGGATCGCCGAGGGCATGGAGGCCGTCGACGGCGCCGGCGCAGAGGTCACCGTCAGCGGCTGAGCGCCGACCGTCCGCAGGCACCTATGCTGGCCCCATGACACGGCTCCCGGGGCGCACGGCCACGACGGGCGGTCACTGAGCCATGTCCATCCTGAGCACCCGCCACGACATCCGCGTGCTCGGCCGCGCCGACCTCGATGACTTCCTCGAGCTCACCGGTCGCGACCCGGTGGTCAACGTCTTCGCGGAGTACCGCGCCCGCACCACCGGCCTCGAGCCGCGCTGGCTGGGCGGCGAGGTCTGGGGACGCTACCGCGACGGACGGTTGGCCGCGGCCTGCCACATCGGGGCCAACCTGGTCCCGGTGCAGTGCGATGCCGACGACGCTGCGGCCTTCGCGGCACGTGCGGTCCGGATCGGACGCACCACCGCGACCATCGTCGGCCCGGCCCCCGCGGTCGACGCCTTCTGGAAGGGTGTGGGTGCGCGATGGGGTCGTCCCCGCGACATCCGCAGGCGGCAGCCCCACCTGGAGATCGCCGGCCCACCGGCCGTCGCGCCCGACCCCGGCGTACGCCGGACCACCCGCGCGGACCTCGACGCCCTCTATCCCGCGTGCGTCGCGATGTACACCGAGGAGGTCGGTGTCTCGCCCGAGCTCGCCGGCGGGGCGGACCTCTACCGCACCCGCGTGCTGCAGCTGGTCAACCGGGGCTGGTCGTTCGCGCGCTTCGACGGGGGTCGGCTGGTGTTCAAGGCGGAGGTGGCCTGCGCGACGCCGGCGGCCGCCCAGGTGCAGGGCGTGTGGGTGGCGCCGGACCGTCGCGGCGAGGGGCTGGCGACGAGCGGCATGGCGGCGGTCGTGGAGCTGGTCCGCCGCGAGGTCGCACCCATCGTGGCGCTCTACGTCAACGAGTTCAACGAGCCGGCGCGGCGGGCCTACGCCCGGGTCGGCTTCACCGAGTCTGCCCGCTTCGCGACGATCATGTTCTGACAGTCCCCGGCAGGGGAAGTGGTTCGCTCGGGCGGGAGGGCCACCAGTAGCCTTGCGCGCATGACTCACCCCACGAAACCGAACGCTTTGCTCGCGCTTCCGCGGGGACCCCGATGATCCTGCGCATGTCCACGCTGTTCGTCCGCACCCTCCGGGATGATCCAGCCGACGCCGAGGTGCCGAGCCACCGGCTGCTGGTGCGCGCGGGCTACATCCGTCGCGTCGCGCCGGGCCTCTACACCTGGCTGCCGCTCGGCTACCGCGTGTTGCGCCGAATCGAGCAGATCATCCGCGACGAGATGGACGCGATGGGTGCGCAGGAGGTGCACTTCCCGGCGCTGCTCCCGCGCGAGCCCTACGACGCAAGCGGCCGCTGGACGGAGTACGGCGACGGCATCTTCCGGCTCAAGGACCGCAAGGGGGCCGACTACCTGCTGGGGCCCACTCACGAGGAGATGTTCACCCTGGTGGTGAAGGACCTCTACTCCTCCTACAAGGACCTGCCGCTGGCGATCTACCAGATCCAGACGAAGTACCGCGACGAGCCCCGCCCCCGCGCCGGCCTGCTGCGCGGCCGCGAGTTCGTGATGAAGGACTCCTACTCCTTCGACGTCGACGACGCCGGCCTCGAGGCGTCGTACCAACGCCACCGGGACGCCTACATCCGGATCTTCGACCGGCTCGGCTTCGAGTACGTGATCGTCAAGGCCACCTCGGGTGCCATGGGCGGCTCCACGTCGGAGGAGTTCCTCGCCCGTGCCGACGCGGGGGAGGACACCTACGTCCGCTGCACCACCTGCGACTACGCCGCCAACGTCGAGGCGGTCGAGGTGCGGCCGCCGGCGGCGCTGCCCTACGACGACGCGCCGGCCGCGCACGCCGAGCAGACGCCCGACACCCCGACCATCGACACCCTGGTCGACCACCTCAACGAGAAGTACCCCCGCGAGGACCGGCCCTGGGGGGCGGGCGACACGCTCAAGAACGTCCTGCTGGTGCTCAAGCACCCCGACGGCACCCGCGAGCCGCTGGCGATCGGACTGCCCGGGGACCGCGAGGTCGACCAACGCCGCCTCGAGGGCCAGCTCGAGCCGATCGAGGTCGAGGCGATGGGCGAGGCGGACTTCCGCACGCACCCCGCCCTGGTCAAGGGCTACATCGGTCCCGGTGCCCTGGGCGCCGACAACGCCTCGGGCATCCGCTACCTCGTCGACCCGCGCGTGGTCACCGGGACCCGCTGGGTGACCGGCGCGGACGTCGACGGCTCCCACGTGCTCGACCTGGTGGCGGGCCGGGACTTCACCCCCGACGGCACCATCGAGGCCGCCGAGGTGCGCGACGGCGATCCCTGCCCGGTGTGCGCCGACGGCGTGCTCGAGACCGCTCGCGGCATCGAGATGGGCCACATCTTCCAGCTCGGCCGCAAGTACGCCGACGCGCTCGGGCTTCAGGTCCTCGACGAGCACGGCAAGCTGGTGACCGTCACGATGGGCTCCTACGGCATCGGTCCGTCTCGCGGCGTGGCCGCCATCGCGGAGAACACGCTCGACGAGCTGGGTCTCTGCTGGCCGCGCGAGGTGGCGCCGGCCGACGTCCACCTGGTCGCGACCGGCAAGGACGAAGCGGTGTTCGCCGCCGCCGAGCAGCTGGCCGAGCGGCTGAGCGCAGCCGGTCTCACCGCGATCTACGACGACCGGCCCAAGGTCTCGCCCGGAGTGAAGTTCAAGGACGCCGAGCTGATCGGCGTCCCGACGATCGTCGTCGTCGGCCGCGGCCTGGCCGACGGCGTGGTCGAGGTCAAGGACCGCCGCTCCGGCGAGCGCGAGAACGTGCCGGTCGGCGAGGCCGTCGACCATCTCGTCGCGCTGGTGCGCCGGTGACCGCTCCCGCGCGGGAGCTCGGGCCGGTCCAGGCGGTCATCTTCGACTGGGGAGGCACGCTCACGCGGTGGCACGACATCGACTTCCACGCCGAGTCGTTGGCGCTCGCCCAGGCGGTCGTCACCACCCACCATGACCCCGCGGAGGTCACGGCGCGCCTGCACCGCGCCGGTGACGTGGTGTGGGGGCGCTCCCGCGACCACCAGCAGAGCGCGACGGTGGGCGACCTGTTCGAGGAGGCCGGTCTGGACCACGACCCCGACCTGCTGCACGCCTACTTCGACTTCTGGGAGCCGCACACCTACACCGACCCGGAGGTGGCGCCGATGCTGGAGTCGCTGCGCGGCTGGGGGTTGAAGGTCGGGGTCCTCTCCAACACGATCTGGCCGCGCGCGTGGCACGACGGCTTCTTCGCGCGCGACGGCGTCCTGTCGCTGTTCGACGGGCTGGTCTACACCAGCGAGCTGCCCTGGACGAAACCGAGCCCCCACGCCTTCGCGGCCGCCCGGGAGGCGGTGGGCGTGTCCGACCCGGGTCGCTGCGTCTACGTCGGAGACCGGCTTTTCGACGACATCTGGGGCTCCCAGCAGGCCGGGATGCGCGCCGTCCACATCCCTCACAGCGTCATCCCCGCCGCTCAGACCGGGCACGCCGAGGGCGTGCCCGACGCGGTCGCGCACCGCTTGTCCGAGGTGCCTGACATCGTGGCAAACTGGCGCCGCTGAGGCGTCCTCGGAGGCCGGCGACAGGCCCGGGTCAGCGGTGGGAGAGAGTTGCATCTTTCTGCAACGCACGAACATGCACCGGCGTTTCCGTGGTGAACTTCCGCTGCGTCATGCATGCTTCTGCATGTCGGTGAAGCGCCGGGCTCGGGCCGGTCTCACCAGGGAAGACCTTGCTGACGGGCCTTCCCGACCCGCAGCGGTCCGCGTGCTTGCGATTCCGGGGGGGATCTCGGGACTCCCTCGGAAGGCAAGCTCGCGGACCGCTGTCATGTCCGGAGGTCCTTGTGTGACCGGAGGATGTGACTCCCTCCTCACGCTGCTGGCAAGTCGTGTCGCCGAGCCGACCGCTGAGCGGTCGGTGAGCCCGCCGGCACTGGGCGGTCAGCCGAGCTCGGGAGCACCGGGGAACGCCGAGGGCCCAGCGCCGACCGTCAGCTCGCGCACCGCGCTCGCCGTGAGCGCGGAGACTGCCCACGAGCGGCGATCGCCGGTGGCGGCCGCGACCAGCGCGGCGTACGCCTCCGCGCTCGCCCGCTCAGCCGCGACCGCGGCCGCCCGGACCCGCGCCGGGGTGTCCAGACGGGTCGGCAGCTCGTATGCCGGGGCGGATGCGACCGGCTCCTCGCCGGCCGCGCGGAGGAGGGCGGTCAGCTCGTCGCGCCGGTCGCGGTGCTCGCCGTAGGCCGCCCAGAGCGGCGCCGCGAGCGCCGGCGCGGTGTCCCCGCGGCCGACCAGGGCGGCGTACACGTAGACGGCGGCGTGCTCGGCCTCCAGCGTGCTCTGGAGGGCGTCGTTCTCCGTCATGCCGCGGCCCCGCTGGGGGACCGAGCCGCCGAAGGGCCGGACGGGCCACCCGACGTGGACGACGGCAGCAGGGCCAGGCGCTGCGCGACCCCGGCCGACATCGACGCCAGCAGGCGGGCGACCAGGCCGTCCTCGGCGGCCAGCGACGCCGAGACCAGCTCCGCCTGGAGGCCGGCCTCGCGCAGCGGGATCTCGGGCCGGATGAGGGGAGGCTCCGTCACCTCGGGCAGCGGGCGGTCGGGCTCGTCGAGCATCGTCAGCAGCACCGCGCGGTGGGTGGTGTGGAGCTCGACCAGGCCGGCGCGCCGCTCCCGGCCGGCGGAGCGCGAGCAGTCCGGCCAGCATGGCCTCGGTCTTCTCCAGGGCCAGCCGGACACGCGTCCGGTCGCCCGTCTCGAGCGGGCTGGGGGCTGTCTCCGTGGGGCCCGTCTCCGTGGGGCCGGTCGCCGTGGGGCCGGTCGCCGTGGAGGCAGCTGCCGAGGGGCCGGAAGGAGAGGTCGCCGCCGCCGAGGGCGACGACGAGGTGCCGCTGGCCGCGGGCGCGGCCGGGCCGCCCGACGTGCACCCGGTGAGCAGCCAGGCGAGCCCGCCTGCGCCGCCCAGCAGCGCCGCGCGCCGGCCGAGGTGAAGCGGCGGTGACGCCGGTCGCTGATGCTGCCGTCTCGCCATGGGCCGACCCTATCCGCGGACGAGGGCGGGGCGCCTGATCACGCGATGCCTGAGGGAGAGCCGCTATCGTGGAGCCGACAACAGCACAGGAGGTCGACACCGTGGGCACATCGGGAAGCCGGGCCGGCCACGACGCCATCCTCGTTGGCGTGTCCGACGACATCACCTCCGTGCTGGCCGCTCCGTTGGCGGACCTCGGCCTCGACCTCGAGGCCGTCGAGCTCACCCCCGCGGGCAGCCGCCGGGTGCTCCGGGTGGCCGTCGACAAGGACGGCGGCGTGACGATGGACGACGTCGCCGACGCCACCCGCCTGGTCTCGACCACGCTCGACGAGAGCGACGTCATGGGCGAGCGGCCCTACACGCTGGAGGTCACCTCCCGCGGGGTCGATCGGCCGCTCACCCAGCCGCGGCACTGGCGGCGCAACGCCGGTCGCCTGGTCTCGGTCTCGCTGGCCGACGGTGAGCGGCTCACCGGCCGGGTCACCGTCGCAGACGACGAGGGGGTCACCCTCGACGTCTCGGGCGCCGATCGACGTCTCAGCTACGCCGCGGTCGGCAAGGCGCTGGTGCAGGTGGAGTTCAACCGACGCGCGGAGGAGGACGCCTGATGGACATCGACATGAGCATCCTGCGCATGCTGGAGCGCGAGAAGGAGATCTCCTTCGACGTGCTCGTGGAGGCCATCGAGCAGTCCCTGCTCACGGCCTACCACAAGACGCCCGGTGCCCAGGAGCACGCGCGGGTCGAGCTGGACCGCAAGACCGGTCACGTCACCGTGCTCGCCAGCGAGCTCGACGACACCGGCGCCGTGGTGGGGCGCTACGACGACACGCCCGAGGGCTTCGGCCGGATCGCCGCCACCACGGCCAAGCAGATCATGCTGCAGCGGCTCCGCGACGCGGAGGACGACATCCGCTACGGCGAGTTCTCCGGCAAGGAGGGCGACATCGTGTCGGGGATCATCCAGCAGGGCCGCAACCCCGACGACGTCATGGTCGACCTGGGCAAGCTCGAGGGCCTGCTGCCGCTCGGCGAGCGGGTGGTGGGCGAGATCTACGACCACGGCACCCGGATCAAGTGCCTCGTCATTTCGGTGCGGAAGGGACTGCGCGGTCCGCAGATCACCCTGTCCCGCTCGCACCCGAGCCTGGTCAAGAAGCTCTTCGCCCTCGAGGTGCCCGAGATCGCCGACGGCACGGTCGAGATCGTCGCCATCGCCCGGGAGGCCGGCCACCGCACCAAGATCGCGGTCCGCTCCACGGTGCCGGGGGTCAACCCCAAGGGGGCCTGCATCGGCCCGATGGGGCAGCGGGTGCGCAACGTGATGGCCGAGCTCCACGGCGAGAAGATCGACATCGTCGACTGGTCCGACGAGCCCGCCGAGATGGTCGCCCACGCCCTGTCGCCCGCCCAGGTCACCTCCGTTGAGGTGGTCTCCGAGGACCCGCGCTCCGCCCGCGTCGTGGTGCCCGACTACCAGCTGTCGCTCGCCATCGGCAAGGAGGGCCAGAACGCCCGCCTCGCGGCGCGACTGACCGGATGGCGGATCGACATCCGCTCCGACGAGGAGCCGCCGCCGGTGGCCCCGCCGGTCGCCCCGCCGGTCGCCCCGCCGGTCGCCCCGCCGGTCGCCCCGCCGGACCCGGCGTCGGGGGCCGAAGCAGGGGAACGCACGGGAGACGACACCGACCACGACGGCGGACCTGCGAGCGCCACCGGCGACGCCTGAGCGTCCCGGTTCGGTCTTCTGTCACCGACGCGCTAGTGTTGAGTCTCGGTGGCGCGCGAACCGAGGTCCTCTGCTGTGCCGGACACTCCGACCCTCACGGGTCCGGTCCGGACGTGCATCGGATGTCGGCAGCGGGCCGCCGGATGCGAGTTGCTGCGAGTGGTCGCGGGCTCGGACACGCACGGCCAGCCGGCCGTCGTACCCGATCCGCGCGGCACGGCACCAGGCCGCGGGGCGCACCTGCACCCCACGACCGCGTGCTATGAGCTCGCGGTGCGGCGGCGAGCCTTCTCTCGAGCCCTTCGGCTGGAGGAGGGGTTGGCCACCACACCGGTGGGTGAGCACATCGACGCGCTTCCATCGTGACCAGCAGGACCCCTACCAGGACTGGAGCACCGCGCTCATGAGCACTCGATGAGTACCTCCCGATGAGTGTGCACCACCACTAGCGGTCCGACGCCCCTTCTCCCTCCGGGAGCCCAGGGACTCGGGCCAGAAGGAGCAACGTTCCAACGTGGCAAAGACCCGAGTCCACGAACTCGCCAAGGAGTTCGGAGTCGAGAGCAAGTTCGTTCTCGAGAAGCTCAAGGAGATGGGTGAGTTCGTCAAGTCGCCCTCGTCGACGATCGAGCTCCCTGTCGAGATGCGCTTCAAGAAGGAGTACGGCGACAAGCTGAAGGCCGCGGCCGAGGAGAAGGCCGCCCAGGCTCCCGCCGAGAAGCCGGCAGCCGCCAAGGCCGCCCCGACCAAGCCCGCCGCCAAGCCTGGCCCCAAGCCGGCCGCCCCTGCGCCGGAGCCGGTGGTCGAGACCGCCGAGCCGGTGGCCGAGCCCGCCGACGCGCCCGCTGCGCCGGCTGCGCCCGCTGCGCCGGCCGCGTCGTCCACGGATGCCGCCGACGAGCCCCCGACGCCGGAGGCGCCGGCCGCCCAGGCCGGCCCGCGTCCGTCGACGCCGGGCCCGCGCCCGGTGGGCCGCCCGGGCACCCCGCGTCCCGGCAACAATCCGTTCGCGCCCTCCCAGGGCATGGGCCAGCGTCCCGACACCGGGATGCCGCGCCCGCCCGCCGCGCGCGGCGGTGAGGCTCGTCCCGGCATGCCGCGCCCCAACCCCGCGATGATGCCCAAGTCGCCCGCCGCCTTCGGCTCCGGTCCCGGCGGCCGGGGCGGAGCCCCCACCCGCGGCGGTGCCCCGGGTCGTGGTGGTGCTCCGGCCCGTGGTGGTGCCCCGGGCCGCAGTGGCTCCGGCGGTGCCCCGCCGCGCAGTGGCGCGCCAGGTGGCTTCGGTCCGAGTGGCGGCGGCCGTCCGGGCGGTCGTCCCGGCGGTCGCGGCTCCACCCAGGGCGCCTTCGGCCGTCCGGGGGGTCCGTCGCGTCGCGGCCGCAAGAGCAAGCGGCAGCGTCGCCAAGAGTTCGACAACATGGAGGCGCCGACGATCGGCGGCCTCCGCGTCCGCAAGGGCAACGGCGAGACCGTGCGCCTGGCGCGAGGCGCGTCGTTGACCGACTTCGCCGACAAGATCAACGTCGAGCCGGCTGCGCTGGTGCAGATGCTGTTCCACCTCGGCGAGATGGTCACCGCCACCGAGTCGGTCAACGACGAGACGCTGCAGCTGCTCGGTGAGGAGCTCAACTACGTCGTCCAGGTCGTCTCCCCCGAGGACGAGGACCGCGAGCTGCTCGAGTCCTTCGACCTGGAGTTCGGCTCCGACGAGGGCGACGAGGACGACCTCGAGGTGAGGCCGCCGGTCGTCACCGTGATGGGTCACGTCGACCACGGCAAGACCAAGCTCCTCGATGCGTTGCGCAACGCCAACGTCGTCGACAAGGAGGCAGGGGGCATCACCCAGCACATCGGTGCCTACCAGGTGCACACCGATGTCGACGGTCAGGACCGCCGGATCACCTTCATCGACACCCCGGGTCACGAGGCGTTCACCGCCATGCGTGCCCGTGGTGCGCAGGCGACCGACATCGCGGTGCTGGTGGTGGCGGCCGACGACGGCGTGATGCCGCAGACGATCGAGGCGCTCAACCACGCCAAGGCGGCTGAGGTGCCGATCGTCGTGGCGGTCAACAAGATCGACAAGCCGGAGGCCGACCCGACCAAGGTGCGCGGCCAGCTCTCCGAGTACGGCCTGGTCCCGGAGGAGTACTCCGGCGACACGATGTTCGTCGACGTCTCCGCCAAGTCCGAGCTCAACCTCGACAAGCTGCTCGAGGCGATCGTGCTGACCGCCGACGCCAGCCTCGACCTGCGGGCGAACCCCGAGCAGGACGCTCAGGGCCTCGTGGTCGAGGCCCACCTCGACAAGGGTCGCGGTCCGGTGGCGACGATCCTCGTCCAGCGCGGCACGCTGCGCGTGGGCGACTCCCTGGTCGCCGGTCCGGCCTTCGGTCGGGTGCGCGCCATGCTCGACGAGAAGGGTGAGCCGATCGAGGAGGCCGACCCGTCGCGTCCCGCGATGGTGCTGGGTCTCTCGGCGGTGCCGGGTGCGGGCCAGAACTTCCTGGTCGTCGACGACGACCGGATGGCCCGCCAGATCGCCGAGAAGCGGGAGGCCCGCGAGCGGGCGGCCGCGCAGGCGCAGCGACGTGTCCGGCGCACCCTCGAGGACTTCATGGCCTCCATGGAGCACGGCGAGAGCCAGGAGCTCAACCTCATCCTCAAGGGCGACGTGTCCGGCTCGGTCGAGGCTCTCGAGGACTCGCTGGCCAAGATCGACGTCGGCGACGAGGTGTCACTGCGGGTCATCGACCGCGGTGTCGGTGCCATCACCGAGACCAACGTCATGCTGGCGGCTGCGTCCGACGCGATCATCATCGGCTTCAACGTGCGTCCGCAGGGCAAGGCCAGCGAGCTCGCCGACCGCGAGGGTGTCGAGATCCGCTACTACTCGGTCATCTACCAGGCGATCGACGAGATCGAGGCCGCGCTCAAGGGCATGCTCAAGCCGGAGTTCGAGGAGCAGACCCTCGGCCAGGCGGAGATCCGTGCGATCTTCCGCTCCTCGAAGATCGGCAACATCGCCGGTTGCATGGTGACCAGCGGGCTGCTCCGACGCAACGCCAAGGTGCGGCTCATCCGCGATGGCGCCGTGGTCGCCGACAACCTCGACCTGGCCTCGCTGCGGCGGGAGAAGGACGACGCTTCCGAGGTCCGTGAGGGCTTCGAGTGTGGTCTGGTGCTGCGCAACTTCCAGGACGTCAAGGAGGGCGACATCGTGGAGGCCTTCGAGATGAAGGAGATCCCGCGCGGCTGACCACCCGCACGCGCTGACCCGTCAGGAGTTCGCGTTGACCCGTCAGGAGTTCGGCCCGAGTGGCCCGAACCTCTGACGGGTCGACCTCACAGAGCAGGAAGAGATCATGAGCAACGCGCGGGTCCGCAAGATCGCCGACCGGATCCAGGTGATCGTCGCGGAGATGCTGGAGCGGCAGATCAAGGACCCCAGGCTGGGGTTCGTCACCGTCACCGACGTCCGCGTGACCGGCGACACCCAGCAGGCCACGGTCTTCTACACCGTGCTCGGTGATGAGGAGTCGATGGCCAGCAGTGCCGCAGCGCTGGAGTCCGCCAAGGGGCTGCTGCGCTCCGAGGTCGCCCAGCAGCTCGGCCTGCGGCACGCGCCCACCCTCGCGTTCGTCCACGACGCGCTGCCCGAGACCGCCCGCCACCTCGACGACGTGCTCGCCGCGGCCCGAGCCTCCGACGAGGAGGTGGCCGCCCGGCGGGCCGGGGCGGCGTACGCCGGCGAGGCCGACCCCTACAAGAAGCACGAGGACGACGATCTCGACGAGGCTGCGGAGGAGTCGGTCGAGGGGTCTGACGAGGAGTGACCGCCTCCGGCCTGCTGGTCGTCGACAAGCCCGGCGGGATGACGTCGCACGACGTGGTGGCGCGGGTACGCCGGCTGGCCGGCACCCGCAAGATCGGCCACGCGGGCACCCTCGACCCGATGGCCACCGGCGTGCTGCTGCTCGGCGTCAACCGGGCGACGCGGCTGCTGGGCCACCTGATGCTCACCGAGAAGTCCTATGCCGCCACGATCCTCCTCGGGGTGGCGACCACGACTGACGATGCCGACGGTGAGCAGGTCGCGTCGGCCGACGCCTCGGGGCTCAGCGCCGACCGCATCCGTGAGGCGCTCGCGGGCTTCGTGGGTGAGATCGACCAGCGGCCGTCGGCGGTGTCGGCGATCAAGGTCGACGGCAAGCGTGCCTACCAGCGGGTGCGCGAGGGGGAGGAGGTCGAGCTGCCCGCCCGCCGGGTGACCGTTCACGACCTCGTGGTCGAGGACGTCACCCCGCCGGGCCCGACGGTCGAGGTGCGGGTGAGCATCCGCTGCTCCTCGGGCACCTACATCCGGGCGATCGCCCGCGACCTCGGCGAGCGGCTGGGGGTCGGCGGTCATCTGGTCGCGTTGCGCCGCACCGCCGTGGGGCCGTTCACCCTCGACGACGCCCGCACCCTCGACCGGCTCGCCGGGTCGTTCGGGCTGCTGGGGCTCGACGCGGCCGCCCGCCGCTGCTTCCCCGGTCTCGATCTCGACGAGCCGCTGGCGGCCGAGGTGCGCGTGGGGCGGCGGCTGCCGATCGACCTCGGGGCCGCCGGAACTGTGGCCGTGTTCGCGCCGTCGGGGGAGTTCCTGGCGCTCTACGAGCAGCGTGGCGCCGCCGCTGCCCCGGTCGCCGTCTTCGTCGGGTAGTCCGCCACGGGTGGCCCCCTCCCCACGTCGACGTGGGGCAGCTCCCAGCCGACCGTCCCTCTTGTGGCAGGCTGCGCAGGTGCAGATCTGGAGGCGCCTGGAGCACGTGCCTGAGGGGCTGGGCCCATCGGTGGTGACCGTCGGCAACTTCGACGGTGTCCACCTGGGCCACCAGCACGTGATCCGGCGGGCCCGCGAGGACGCGGACGCTCGCGACGCGACGCTCGTCGTGGTCACCTTCGACCCGCATCCGTTCGCCGTGCTCCGGCCGGAGCACGCGCCGGTCACGCTCAGCAGCCTCGACGAGCGTCTGGTGCTGATGGTGGACCTCGGCGTGGACGGAGTGCTGGTGCTGCCCTTCAGCCTCGAGATGGCGGCGTGGTCTCCGCAGGAGTTCGTCGACCGGGTGCTGGTGGGCGCGTTGCACGCCACAGCGGTCGTGGTCGGCGCCAACTTCCGGTTCGGTCATCGGGCCGCCGGAGACGTCGCGTTCCTGACCGAGGCCGGACGGCGCCAGGGCTTCGAGGTGGACGGGCTGTCGCTCGACGGTGGTCCGCAGGTGTGGTCCTCGACCTACGTCCGGGCGTGCCTGGCCGCCGGTGACGTCGAGGGCGCCGCCGAGGCGCTCGGCCGGTCGTTCCGGGTCCGCGGTGTCGTCGTCGAGGGCGACCGCCGGGGGAGGGAGCTGGGCTACCCGACGGCCAACGTTCCGACGCGCGGGTTGGCCGCCGCCCCGGCGGACGGGGTGTACGCCGGCTGGCTGCGGCGCATCGGTGACCAGGAGCGGCTGCCGGCAGCCATCTCGGTCGGGAGCAACCCCACGTTCGCGGGCGACCGTGAACGCCGGGTCGAGACCTACGTGGTGGACCGCGACGACCTCGAGCTGTACGGCGTCGAGGTGGAGGTGGAGTTCGTGACCCGCCTGCGCGGCATGGAGCGCTTCGACGACGTCGACGCGCTGCTGGCCGCCATGCGTGACGACGTACGCCGGGCGCGTGAGGCGCTGGGCGCCTGATCGCGCGCCCAGCGTCGGCGCGGCTCAGGCGTCGAGGTCCTGCTCGACCATCGCGGCGATCGTGTCAAGCGCGGCCTGGTCGTCGGAGGCCACCTCCACGCTGTCGCCGCACTTGGCCCCGAGGGTCATCAGCATCAGCGCCGAGCTGGCGTCCATGCCGTTGATCGTCACGCTGGTGTCGAGGCCGCCGGCGGCCTCGGCGATCAGGGCGGCGGGGCGGGCGTGCAGGCCGACGGAGGATCCGACAACGACGGACTTGCTGGGCATGGGCGCTCCTTGGGGCGGTGAGGTGGCCGGGTGGCCGTCAGCGGTCTGGTGGTTGGGTCACACCGTAGCGACCTCGGCGTCGCTGGGGCCGAGGGACTTCAGCACGACCACGAGGAACGCCCCGACGAGCGTGCCGGCGATCAGCGCGATGAAGAAGCCGAGGATGTTGCCGATGGCGAACAGCACGAAGATGCCGCCATGAGGTGCTCGCGAGGTGACGTCGAACAGCATCGACAGTCCTCCCGTCACCGCGCTTCCGGCCATGATCGCCGGGATGACGCGGAGCGGGTCGGCTGCGGCGAACGGGATGGCGCCCTCGGTGATGAAGGAGGCGCCCAGGGCGACGGCCGCCTTGCCGTTCTCGCGCTCGGGCACGTTGAAGAGCCTCGGTCGGACGAACGTCGCCAGCGCCAGCGCCAGCGGCGGGGTCATGCCGGCCAGCATCACCGCGGCCATGATCTTCAGCTCGGGGGCGTCGCTGGCCAGCGTCGCCGCGCCACCGATACCCGTCACGGCGAAGGTGTAGGCCACCTTGTTGAGGGGGCCGCCCATGTCGAAGGCCATCATCAGCCCCAGCACGATGCCGAGCAGCACCGCCGAGCTGCCGCTCATGCTGCTCAGTCCGTCGGTGAGCGAGCTCATCAGGCTGGCCAGCGGCCGGTTGAGCACCGTCAGCATCACAGCGCCCGCGACGAGCGTGGTCAGCAGGGGGATCACCAGCACCGGCATCAGGCCGCGTGCCCACGCAGGCACCCCCCACTCGGTGATCCAGTGAGCGATCACGCCGGCCAGGGCACCACCCACGATCGCACCGAGGAAGCCCGACTGGGCGGTGCCGAAGCCGGCGAGGTCGACCGACAGCGCGCCCATGATGAACCCGGGCGCGATGCCGGGGCGGTCGGCGATCGCGAAGGCGATGTAGCCGGCCATGGCGGGGACGAACAGCTTGAAGGCCGTGGCACCCAGCGCGAAGAACAGCGCTCCGAGATAGGCGAAGAAGGAGCTGTCGAAGAGCACGTGGGTGAGCCCGGCCTCGTCGATGTCGGGCAGGTTGGTGAAGCCGTTGTTGGTGACGATGTCGCCGGCCGGCCCGGTGATGTCATAGCCGCCGAAGAGGAAGCCGAGCGCGATCAGCAGACCGCCCGCCGCGACGAAGGGGATCATGTAGGAGACGCCCGTCATCAGCACGCGACGGATGCGACCACCCCACGACTCGGTCGCAGCGGCGGCGCCGGTGTCGGCAGCGCCTGCGGTCCCCTCGACCTTGGGCGCGTGTGCCGGGTTGTCGGCGTACTCCAGCGCCTCGGCGACCATGCCGGCCGGGTCGTCGATGGCGCGCTTGACGCCGGAGCTCACCATCGGCTTGCCGGCGAACCGGTGTCGCTCCCGCACGCCCACGTCGCACGCGAAGAGGACCGCGTCGGCCCCCGCGATGACCTCGGCGGGCAGCGGCTTCGACCCGGCGGACCCCTGGGTCTCGACGTGGATGTCGACGCCCGCTTCGGCCGCGGCGGTCTCCAACGCCTCGGCCGCCATGTAGGTGTGGGCGATGCCCGTCGGGCAGGCCGTGACGGCGACCAGGCTGCGCCGGCGCGCGGCGGCGGTCTGGCTCCCGGCGGTCTGGGTGCCGGCCGGCTGGCCCTCGGGCTGGGCGGTCGCGGTGGTGGGTGACTCGCCCGCGGCGACTGCCTCGTCGACGAGGGCGACGACGTCGGCCGGTGTCTGCGCGGCGCGGAGCCCGTCGGTGAACTCCGAGCGCACCAGCGCTCGGGCCAGGAGGGTGAGCACCTGCAGGTGGGTGGCCTCCCCGCCCTCGGGTGCGGCGATCAGGAAGGCCAGGTCGGCCGGGCCGTCCTTGGCCCCGAACTCGACCTTCGGCCGCAGCCGCGCGAAGACCAGCGTGGGCACGTCGACCGCGGCGGTGCGGCAGTGCGGGATGGCGATGCCGCCCGGCAGCCCGGTGGGCGCCGTCTCCTCGCGGGCCATCGCGTCGGTGGCCAGCCGGTCGACGTCGGAGGTGCGTCCGGCCTCACCCGCGATGCCCGCCAGTCGGCGGATCACCTCGGTCTTGGAGCCGCCGAGGTCGGCGTCGAGCCGGACCAGATCGGTGGTGAGCATCGCGGACATTCGGCCTCCCGGGGCTGTGGCGGACGCTAGGCCGGGGCGAGCGTGGCCACCCGGACCCGGTCCACGTGCACCTGGGACGGGTCGGGGACGGTGGTGCCCGGGAGTCCTGCGGCCGCGCTGCCGTAGGCCACCGCCCACGCTAGCCGCTCCGGTGGGGAAAGTCTCTGCTCGTCTCCGAGCAGGTAGCCGAACAGGCTGGAGTCGCCGGCGCCGACGGTGCTCACCACCTCCACCGGCGGTGCGCCGGCGTGCCAGGCGCCGTCGGCCGTGACCAGCACCGCTCCGTTGCCGCCGAGCGTGGCCAGCACGGCCCCCACGCCGCGGTCGACCAGCACCCGCGCGGCCTCGGCCACGGCCACGGGCTCGCTCTCGAGCCGGTCGCCGTCGGCCCCGGTGAGCGAGGCGAGCTCCTCGCCGTTGGGCTTCATCAGGTCGGGTGCCGAGTCGGGGAACCCCGCGACCAGGGCCTCGAGCGGGTCCTCGCTGGTGTCGACGGCGATCCGCGCACCGGCGGGGCGCAGCCTCCGCACCAGGGCGGCGTACCAGTCGGCCGGCGCGCCAGGAGGCAGCGAGCCGGCGAGGACGACCCACGAGGCCCGGTCGGCGGCAGCGACGCGGTCGGTGAGTGCCTGAGCCATGGCGTCCAGCTCGCGCGGGCCGACGCTGGCGCCGGGGCTGTTGAGCTTGGTGGTCGTGCCGTCGGGCTCGGTGATCGCGATGTTCATCCGGATCTCTCCCGCGGGCGGGGTCGGGTGGCACGGGATCCCAGCGGCGCCGAGGTCGCGGACGAACGGGTCGTCGGTCGCGGCCGGCAGCACGGCCAGTGTGGGAATGCCGGCCGAGACGGCGGCGCGGGAGATGTTGACCCCCTTGCCGCCGCTCTGCTGCGTCACGCTGACCACGCGTTGCACGGCGCCCCGAGCGAGCGGGCCGCCCAGGGTGACGGTGCGGTCGAGGCTGGGGTTGGGAGTGAGAGTGACGATCATGCGATGACGACCTCCAGTCCGGCGGCTTCGAGATCGGCCCGGCGGTCGGCCCCGAGGCCCTCGTCCGTCACGAGGACGTCGACATCGGAGAGGCTCGCGAACCGGATGGTGCGTTCTTGCCCGATCTTGCTCGAGTCAGCCACCACGATGACCCGCTGGGCGCAGCCGACGATGGCCGACTTGGTGGCCGCCTCGGTCTGGTCGGGGGTGGAGAGCCCGTGGCCGAGGGTCAGTCCGTTGGTGCCGACGAAGGCGATGTCGGCCCGGATCCGCGACAGCGCCTGGACGGTCTCGACGCCCACCGCCGCCTGCGTGTTGCGGCGCACCCGGCCGGGGAGCAGGTGCAGCTCGACCTGGGCCAGGTCGGCGAGTCGAGCTGCGACCGGCACGGCATGGGTGAACACGGTGAGCTGTCGGTCGTGGGGAAGCAGCTCGGCCAGGCGCACCGTCGTGCTCCCGGCGTCGATGACCAGGGTGGCCCCAGCCTCGGGCAGCAGCCCGACTGCGGCCATCGCGATGCGGTGCTTCTGCTCGGTGTTGGAGGCGTCGCGGTCGCTCAGCAGCTGCTCGAGCACGGTGAAGGAGTCGATCGGCAGGGCGCCCCCGTGGACCCGGCGGACCAGTCGGCTCGACTCCAGCTGCGACAGGTCTCGGCGCACGGTCTCCGTGGTGACCTCGAACTCTCGGGCCAGCTCGTTGACCGAGACCCTGCCGCGCCGGGCGACCAGCTCCGCCATCGCGCGCTGTCGCTCCTCCGCGTACATGGCCTCCCCGTCGTTGCGCTCAGTGCTCCGGGTGCAGGCCGACGGACGGGTTCCGCGATCTGCGTTTGGATCTGCGTTTATCTTGTTTTAGTACCGATTCCCTTGACTGTCAAGGACGCCCGGGCTTGACTGGTCGGTATGACGAGCGCCACATCCAGCCAGACCCTGCACGGCACCCCCGTCGTCCCCGGCGTGGGGTTCGCGCCAGCCCTGGTCGTGCGGGGCGAGGTGTCCCCCGAGGCGATCGCCCGGTTCGGCGACGGCGGCTTCGCCGATGCCGACGCCGCCATGGCGGCCTACGACCATGCCGCGTCCGCGGTGGCGGCGTCCTTCGGCGCCAAGGCGGAGAAGGCGACCGGAGCCGCCCACGAGGTGCTCACCGCAAGCGCCGGGCTGGCCCGCGACAAGGGGCTGCGCGGCGCCGTCGCCACCTCGGTCAACGGCGGCACCGACCTGGTGTCGAGCGTGCGGGCGGCGGTCGCGCAGTTCGTCGAGATCTTCACCGCGATGGGCGGTCTGATGGCTGAGCGCGCCACCGACCTCGGCGACATCGAGCGCCGCGTGATCGCCCACCTGGTGGGAGAGCCGGAGCCCGGCGTCTCGGTGCCCGACGAGCCGTCGATCATCGTCGCAGTCGACCTGGCTCCCTCCGACACGGCGGGTCTCGACCCGGCGACCTGCGTCGGCCTGGTGACCGAGCGGGGAGGCTCGACCAGCCACACCGCGATCATCGCCCGCCAGCTCGGCATCCCGTGCATCGTCGGCACCCACGGCATCATGGACGTCCCGCACGGCACCCCGCTACTGGTCGACGGGCGCGACGGCACCGTGCAGACCCACCCCGACGCGGCCGAGGCCGAGCAGAAGGCCGCCGCAGACCGCGAGGTGCGCGCCCGGCTCGACGCCTGGACGGGGCCGGCGGCCACCGCCGACGGGACTCCGGTGAAGCTGCTCGCCAACGTCGCCGACGGTGGCTCCGCCGAGACGGCGGCCCAGGCGCCCGTTCAGGGCGTCGGGCTCTTCCGCACCGAGCTGTGCTTCCTCGACCGCCAGGACGAGCCGTCCGCCGACGAGCAGGCGGAGATCTACGGCCGCGTGCTCCGGCCGTTCCACGACATCGGCTACGTCGTGATCCGCACCCTCGACGCGGGGTCCGACAAGCCCGTCGCGTTCGCCACCATGGAGGACGAGGAGAACCCCGCCCTGGGCGTGCGGGGCCTGCGGCTCTCCTTCAGCAACCCCGAGCTGCTGACGCGGCAGCTCGACGGCATCGCTGCGGCGGCGGAGCAGACCGGCACCGAGACGTGGGTGATGGCGCCGATGGTGGCCACCGTGGCCGAGGCCCGTGACTTCGCCGGTCAGGTGCGCGAGCGGGGTCTCAAGCCGGGGATCATGATCGAGATCCCCAGCGCGGCGCTGATGGCACACCAGATGCTGGAGATCGTCGACTTCCTGTCGATCGGCACCAACGACCTGACGCAGTACACCATGGCCGCCGACCGGATGGCGACCGACCTGACCCACCTGACAGACCCGTGGCAGCCCGCGGTGCTCCAGCTGATCGCGATCACCGCCGAGGCCGGCAAGCAGGCGGGCAAGCCGGTCGGCATCTGCGGCGAGGCCGCGGCAGACCCGGCCCTCGCGTGCGCGCTGATCGGCATGGGCATCACCTCGCTGTCGATGGCCACCGCGGCGGTCCGTCCCGTGGGCGCGCAGCTGTCCGCGGTGACCAAGGCGACCTGTGAGGAGGCCGCCGAGGCGGCGCTCGGTGCCGTCGACCCCGCGGAGGCGCGGGCGGCGGTGCGGGCGGTGCTCGAAGCGCACAGCTGAGGCCGCCCGCTGGGAGTCAGGTGGCCGCCACCACGGTCACCGGGGTGCCGGAGAACGCCGCGTTGCCGCTGACGTCGAGGCGCTCGGTGTCGGTCAGGTCGTTGATGGACACCCCCTCCACCTCCGCGGCCCGGGCCATCTGCGAGCCGGGCCGCCCGTGACCGAACCCGTGGGGGAGTGACACCACGCCCGGCATCACGGTGTCGGTCGCGCTCACCTCGGTCTCCACCTCGCCGACTCGCGACGCGACGCGCACCCGGGCGCCGTCCGCGAGGCCGCGAGAGGCCAGGTCGTCGGGGTGCATCAGCAGCTGGTGTCGCGGCCGCCCCTTGACCAGCCGCGGGCTGTTGTGCAGCCAGGAGTTGCAGTCGCGTTGGTGGCGCCGCCCGATCAGGAGGAGCTGGTCGAGGTCGGGGACCGCGGCGTCGTCGAGCCGGCGTACGTCGGCCAGGACGAGGTCGGGAGCCAGCCGCAGCCGGCGGTCGCGAGTCTGCAGCCCGGCGGGTAGCCGGCCGGGCTGGAGCGGGCCGAGATCCACACCGCTGGGCTCGGCGAGAAGGCGCTTGAGGGTCACGCCCGACCGTCCTCGGCGCAGCAGACCCGCGATCAGCGCGCGCGGGCTGAGCCGCATCCGCGCCTGCAGGGTGAGACGACGCCTGAGCGGCGGCTTGCGGTCGAGCCGGGCGATCGTCCGCAGGGCGAGCTCGCGGTAGATCTCCCAGTCGTGGCGTGCGTCGGGGTCCTTCGGCAGCACCGCGGGGGTGAAGCGCGCGGTGTTGCGCACCGCCAGGGTGTGGAACACCAGGTCGTAGTGGTCCCGCTCGAGCAGCGTCGTGGGCGGGAGGATCACATCGGCGTGCCGGGTGGTCTCGTTGACGTAGAAGTCGACCGCGGCGCGGAACTCCAGCCCCGGGAGGGCGCGGTCGAGGGCCGCGCCGTCGGGGGTGGACAGCACCGGGTTGCCGGCGACCGTCAGGAGGGTGCGGACCTGCCCCTCGCCCGGGGTCTCCATCTCCTCGCGCAGCGCGGCGACCGGCAGCTCACCACCGACCTCGGGCAGGTGTCGCACCCTGCTCCGCCAGCGGTCGACGTGACCGCGGCCGATCAGCCCGGTGCCGACGAGGTCGATCGCGGGGGAGGTGAACATCGCACCGCCCTCGCGGTCGAGGTTGCCGGTGAGCACGTTGAGCAGGGTCAGCGCCCAGACGCAGACCGACCCGTGGGGGTGGGTCGAGATGCCCACCCGGCCGTAGGCCACCGCCCTGTCGGCGGCGGCCAGCTCGCGGGCCAGCCGGCGGATCGTCCCGGCCGCAACCCCGGAGGCCGCCTCGGCCCTCTCGGGGGTGAACGGCGCGACGGCCAGGCGGACGGCCTCCACGCCGTCGGCGTACTCGGGCACCGTGACCACGTCGTCGGCGAACAGCACCTGGAGCATGGCCAGCAGCACGAGGGCGTCGGTGCCCGGGCGCACGAAGACGTGCTCGTCGGCGACCTTCGCGGTCTCGGTACGGCGCGGGTCGACGACGACCATCCGGCCGCCGCGGGCGCGCATGTCTCTCAGCCGGCGCGGGAGGTCCGGCACGGTCATCAGCGAGCCGTGCGAGGCCACCGGGTTGGCCCCGAACACCAGGAAGTAGGACGTCCGGTCGAGGTCGGGCACCGGCAGCATGAGCTGGTGGCCGAACATCAGGTGGGCCAGGAGCTGGTGGGGCAGCTGGTCGACGCTGGTCGCGGAGTAGCGGTTGCGGGTGCCCAACGCCTTGACCAGCGCCGTGCCGTGGGTCATCGAGCCGAGGCTGTGGACGTTGGGGTTGCCGAGGTAGACCGCCACCGCGTCTCGGCCATGGGCGTTGATGGTCCCGGCGAGGGCGCCGGCCACGCTGTCGAGCGCCTCGTCCCACCCGATCTCCTCCCACCGGTCGCCGGCCGGGTCACCGTCGGGGGAGGGGACGCGTCGGACCGGACGTCGCAGCCGGTCGGGGTCGTCGTACACGTCGGCGAGGGCGACACCCTTGGGACAGAGGTGCCCGCGCGAGAGCGGGTCGTCGGGGTTGCCGCGGATCGAGGTCACCCGCGGTCCCTCAGCGGTCTCCTCGATGCCCAGCCGGAGGCCGCAGATGGCCTCGCACAGGTTGCATACGCCGATCCTGGTCTCCACCCTGGCATCGTGCCACGTCGTCGTTTTGGGGCCCGCTGACCTGCGCTGATAATCTTCACCGGTTGCCGTGCAACGGCCGCGGATCGAGAGTGCCCGGGTGAACAGGCCCCGGCGCGCCGCGCAACGAGACCTCAGAACCAGGAGCCCCCATGTCTGTCGGGACCGACGCTGCCACCAAGCAGCGGATCATTGCCGAGTACGCCACGCAAGAGGGCGACACCGGTTCGCCCGAGGTCCAGATCGCGCTGCTCAGCCACCGCATCTCCCACCTCACCGAGCACCTCAAGCAGCACAAGCACGACCACCACAGCCGGCGCGGCCTGCTGCTGCTGGTCGGGCAGCGCCGCCGGCTGCTCAACTACCTCCAGAAGACCGAGATCGAGCGCTACCGCTCGATCGTCGAGCGTCTCGGCCTTCGTCGCTGAGCACCCCGGAGCGGTCGCCGCAGGCGGCCGCTCCTGCCATATCCGGGGTGGGTCGCGCCAGTGGGACCGCACGGTCCCCGCGCGCTAGGCTCGCCGCTGAGACAACTGAACGGCCCGCCCGCACGGGCGGGTGACAACTGAACACCAACACACCAGGAGCGACCCGCACGTTCGCCCCGGTCCTCGGTAGTGGCCTTCGGAGTCTGATGACGACCGCGGGCCTCGATCGAAGACCGGCTTCATTGAGGGACGTGTCGCGGGGTCGCTCCGCGAAGAGAAAGGGACCACACTTCGTGGAACCCATCGTTTCCGCCGTTGAGACCGTCCTGGACAACGGCACGTTCGGCAAGCGCACCATCAAGTTCGAGTCCGGGCTCCTTGCCCGCCAGGCCGCCGGTTCGGTGACCGCCTACCTCGACGACGAGACCATGCTGCTCTCGGCCACCACGGCCGGCAAGCAGCCCAAGGACCACTTCGACTTCTTCCCTCTGACGATCGACGTCGAGGAGCGGATGTACGCCGCCGGCCAGATCCCCGGCTCGTTCTTCCGCAGCGAGGGCCGCCCCGGCGAGGACGCGATCCTCACCTGCCGGCTGATCGACCGCCCGCTGCGCCCCACCTTCAAGAAGGGGCTGCGCAACGAGGTCCAGGTCGTCATCACCGTCATGGCGCTCGACCCCGACCACCCCTACGACGTGCTGGCGATCAACGCCGCGTCGCTCTCCACCCAGCTCTCCGGCCTGCCGTTCTCCGGGCCGGTCGGCGGCGTCCGCGTGGCGCTGATCGAGGGCCAGTGGGTGGCCTTCCCCACCCACAGCCAGCTGGAGAACGCCGTCTTCGACATGGTGGTCGCGGGTCGGGTCACCGAGACCGGTGACGTCGCGATCATGATGGTCGAGGCCGAGGCGACCGAGACCACCTGGGACCTCGTGCACTCCGGTGCCCAGGCCCCCACCGAGGAGATCGTGGCGGGTGGCCTCGATGCCGCCAAGCCCTTCATCAAGCAGCTCTGCGAGGCCCAGGCCGAGCTGGCCAAGGTCGCCGCGAAGCCGGTGGCGGAGTTCCCAGTCTTCCTCGACTACGAGGACGACGCCTACGACGCCGTCAGCGGGGCCGTCAAGGACGACACCGCCGCCGCGTTGGTCATCGCCGGCAAGCAGGAGCGCGAGGAGCGCCTCGACGAGATCAAGGCCTCGCTCCTGGAGCAGCTCGGCGAGCAGTTCGCCGGTCGCGAGAAGGAGATCGGCGCCGCCTTCCGTTCGCTGACCAAGGAGCTGGTGCGCGAGCGCGTCCTGCGCGACAAGGTCCGCATCGACGGCCGCGGCCTGGCCGACATCCGTCCGCTGCACGCCGAGGTCGGCGTGATCCCCCGGGTGCACGGATCGGCGTTGTTCGAGCGCGGCGAGACCCAGATCCTGGGCGTCACCACGCTCAACATGCTCACCCTGGAGCAGAAGCTCGACACCCTGTCGCCGGAGAAGACGCGCCGCTACATGCACAAGTACGTCTTCCCGCCGTTCTCCACCGGTGAGACCGGCCGCGTGGGCTCGCCCAAGCGCCGCGAGGTCGGCCACGGCGCGCTCGCCCGCCGGGCACTGCTGCCGGTGCTGCCGACGCGCGAGGAGTTCCCCTACGCCATCCGGCAGCTGTCGGAGGCCATGGGCTCCAACGGCTCCACCTCGATGGGCTCGGTCTGCGCCTCGACGATGTCGCTGCTGCAGGCCGGCGTGCCGCTGCGCGCGGCCGTCGCGGGCATCGCGATGGGGCTGATCTCCGGTGAGGTCGAGGGTGAGACCCAGTACGTCGCGCTGACCGACATCCTCGGCGCGGAGGACGCCTTCGGCGACATGGACTTCAAGGTCGCCGGCACGCGCGAGTTCGTCACGGCGCTGCAGCTCGACACCAAGCTCGACGGCATCCCCGCCGAGGTGCTGGCCGCTGCGCTGACCCAGGCCCGCGACGCTCGCCTGGCGATCCTCGACGTGATGGCCGAGGCCATCGACGCTCCCGAGGAGATGTCGTTGCACGCCCCGCGGATCATCACCGTGAAGATCCCGGTCGACAAGATCGGCGAGGTGATCGGGCCCAAGGGCAAGGTGATCAACCAGATCCAGGACGACACCGGCGCGCAGCTGTCCATCGAGGACGACGGCACGATCTACATCGGTGCCACCAACGGCGAGTCGGCCGAGGCCGCTCGTCAGGCCGTCAACGCGATCGCCAACCCGACGATGCCGGAGGTCGGCGAGCGCTACCTCGGCACGGTCGTCAAGACGACCAACTTCGGCGCCTTCGTGTCGCTGCTCCCGGGCAAGGACGGCCTGCTGCACATCAGCAAGCTCCGTGCCCTGGCCGGCGGCAAGCGCGTCGAGGCGGTCGAGGACGTGCTGTCGGTGGGCCAGAAGGTCCAGGTGCAGATCGCCGAGGTCGACGACCGCGGCAAGCTCTCGCTGGTGCCCGTGGTCGAGGAGGCCGCGTCCGGCGAGGACGAGTCCGGCGCCGACGAGTGACCTCCGGCGTTCGCCGACGAGGTGACGCCACGACCCGCCCGGGGGCTTCCCCGGGCGGGTCGCCCGCTTCCCCGGTGGTGACCCGGCCGGTGACCCGCACGCTCCACACCGAGCGCGGCCGCGACGGCCAGGTGACCGGACGCACCCGGCGTACGACCTTGCCCAGCGGGCTGCGCATCGTCACCGAGGAGATGGCGGGCGCCCGCTCGGCCAGCATCGGGGTGTGGGTGGGCGCCGGCTCGCGCGACGAGTCGCCCACCCTGCACGGCTGCAGCCACTTCCTCGAGCACCTGCTCTTCAAGGGCACCGCCGAGCGCTCGGCGCTGGACATCTCGGTGGCCATGGACGCCGTCGGCGGCGAGCTCAACGCCTTCACGGCCAAGGAGTACACCGTCTTCCACGCCCGGGTGCTCGAGGAGGACCTTCCGCTGGCCGTCGACGTCCTGGGCGACATGGTGACCGGGTCGCTGCTGCTCCCCGAGGACGTCGAGGCCGAGCGCGAGGTGATCCTCGACGAGATCGCCATGCACGAGGACGACCCCGACGACGTGGTGCACGACCTGTTCTCGGCGGCGGCGTGGGGCGACTCGCCGCTCGGCCGCCGGATCGCCGGCACCACCGAGTCCATCGCCGCGCTGACCCGTCAGCAGATCGGACGCTTCCAGGCCCGTCACTACCGGCCGGAGCGGATCGTCGTGGCGGCCGCCGGCGCCCTCGACCACGCCACGGTGGTGCGTCTGGTGCGGCGGGCGTTCGGTCGCCACGGCTTCCTCGACGCCACGGCCGCGCTGCCACCGGTGCGAGCCACCACGCGAGCCCGGCCCACGCATGCCGCCGCGCGGTCGGCCCAGCGTCCCTTCGAGCAGGTGAACGTCGTCCTCGGCGTCAACGGCCTCACCCGCACCGACGAGCGTCGCTACGCCCTGGGGGTCCTCAACGCGGCCCTGGGCGGCGGCACCTCCTCACGGCTGTTCCAGGAGGTGCGCGAGCGCCGCGGCCTGGCCTACTCCGTCTACTCCTTCGCCCACCACTACCGCGACGCCGGCCTCGTCGGTGTTTCGGTCGGCTGCCTGCCGGCCAAGGTCGACGACGTGCTGAGCACCGTGCGGGCCGAGCTGGCGCGGGTCGCGCACGACGGGCTGCGCGACGAGGAGGTGCTCTGGGGCCAGGGCCAGCTGCGCGGCGGGCTGGTGCTCGGCCTGGAGGACCCTGGGGCGAGGATGTCACGGCTGGGCAAGGGTGAGCTCGTCTACGCCGAGCTGCTGCCGATCGACGAGGTGGTGCGGCGGGTCGAGGCGGTCACCGCCGACGACGTACGCCGGCTCGCCACGACGCTGTTCGCGCGCCCGGAGATCCTCGCCGTGGTGGGGCCGCGCGTCACGCGGTGAGCGCCAGGCCGGCGCACGCCGCCGCCCACAGCGCGCTCGCCAGCGTGCCGATGATGAACCGCTCGGCGGCGCCGGAGTCCTCCTGCACCCGCAGCTCGGGGTAGCGGCCCAGTCCCTTGAGCGCGAGCAGGACCGCGAGCCCGGCGGGCCAGCCGGCCACCAGGGTCACATAGACCCCGGCTCGTTCGAGAACGCCGATCCAGGCGCCGCCGCGGAGCACCTCGCCCGCGGTGCGCAGCGACCCGGCCGCGTCGTGCTGCTCACGGTCGACCAGGGTGAAGACCGCGGTGGCCACCGGTCCGCCCCCGAGCACCGCGAGCAGGCCCGCGACGACGACCAGGACGGCCCCCGCCTCGCGCGAGGCCGGCTCGGCGTCGAGCACGGCGAGCAGGCAGGCGCCGCCCAGGGTCGCGACCGCTGCGGCGGCGGCGAGCAGCGGCCGGGGGAGGGTCCACCCGCCGACCGCGGCCAGGCAGCTGACGGCGGCGAGCACGATCGCCGCCGTGGTCACCGGCCGTCCCCGGTCGTCGTCAGCAGCTCGGTGGCCAGGTGCGTGACCAGCTCGCGGCCCCGGCGCCCCTCCGCGATGCCGGCCGCGCGAGCGCGCTGGCTGACCGCGGACTGGGTGATGCCCAGCTTGCCGGCCGCCTCGTCGTAGGTCAGGTCGTGCTCGAGCAGGTCGGCCACCTCCCACCCCTTGGGAGTGCGCCGGCCGAGCACAGCCGCCCACAGCCACAGCGCGCTCTCGAGATGCCGGGCCCGGTCGTCGTCGGCCACGACCCGGAGGTGCCAGGGGCTCGTCTTTGCCGAGGTGACCGCCTCGCGGGCGCGGAGGTAGGCCGCACCCCGTCCCGCCCGGGCGTGGGGGGGCAGGGGGTCCTCGACGGGGCCGAGGCCGAGGCCGAGGTTCCACTCGTCGTGGCGCAGCAGCGGCTCCAGCACGTCGGCCAGCCGAGCCGGCTCGGCGAGAACTCCCTGGAACTCGTCGCCGACGGTGCGCTCGAAGCGGCGCAACATCGGGACCGGTGCCAGCGCCGCGAGCGCCTCCGGGACGAGGTCGGGGCCGCGGCGGCTGGACCGTTGGTCGATGGTGAGGACGACGACCTCCATGCCCACATATTAGGTCAAAATCTAATGTCGAGCAATATCAGGCTGAAACCTGATCAGCGGCGGCCGATCAGCCCGATCACAGGAGGAGCCTTCTGCTCCACGACCGACACCCGGAAGCCGACAGCGGTGAGCGCGGCCGAGGTCTTGCGGACGATCTCCGGCACCAGCTCGGGCCGGGCCTCGTAGAACAGGTAGATCGACCCGCCCGGCACCAGCCGCTCGTGGAGCAGGGCCATCTCGTCGGGGCAGTCGCGCACCCAGAAGAGGTTGACGTTGAAGGCGAAGACCTTGGTCAGCCGCTTCACCGGCACCCGCAGCGTGGCCAGGTCGATCTGGCGGACGGTCAGCCGGCCGGCGTCGACGTGCTTCTGGTTGCGCCGGCGGGTCCGGTCGACGCCGGACTCGGACCGGTCGATCGCGAAGAGTCGGCCGGTCTCCAGCCGCTCGCAGATCGCTTCCGCGCCGGCGCCGGGGCCGCACCCGATCTCCAGGACCTGGTCGTCCGGTCGCACCTCCATGAGGTCGACCGCCCACCGGATGCGAGGCGGGATCTGCTGGCGTGCCATGGGCCCAGCCTGCCACCACTCGGCCCACGAGTCAGGCACCGCCACCCGGAGACCTCGGACGGCGCTACCGTGAGCCCGGTCGGGAGGGTCGGTCAGGACGAGGGACGCCGGTGGCGTGGTGAGGAGGAGCCGTGACGGACCAGGCAGGGCGGGGCGCGGGCGAGGCGCCCGCCGACGGAGCGCTGCGGGTCGGGGTGCTGGGGGCGCGGGGCAAGGTGGGCAGCGAGATCTGCCGGGCCGTGGCAGACGAGCCCGACCTGACGCTGGTGGCCGAGGTCGACGCCGACGACCCCCTCCAGGCCCTGGTCGAGGCGGGCGTCGAGGTCGTCGTCGACTTCACGCACCCCGACGTCGTGATGGACAACCTGCGCTTCTGCGTCGAGCACGGCCTGCACGCTGTGGTCGGGACGACCGGCTTCGACGACGCACGGCTCGACACCTTGCGGGCCTGGCTGGCGCAGGCACCCGGGGTAGGGGTGCTCGTGGCGCCGAACTTCTCGATCGGGGCGGTGCTGATGATGCGCTTCGCCGCGCTGGCGGCGCCGTACTTCGCCTCGGTCGAGATCATCGAGCTGCACCACCCCGACAAGGCCGACGCCCCGTCCGGCACCTCGGCGCGCACGGCGCGGCTGGTCGCCGAGGCGCGCCGCGCCGCAGGGTCACCGGAGATGCCCGACGCCACCTCGACCGGGCTCGAGGGCGCCCGGGGCGCCCGGGTCGAGGGCGTAGCGATCCACAGCGTGCGCGCCCGCGGGCTGGTCGCGCACCAGGAGGTCGTGCTCGGCGGGGTGGGGGAGACCCTCACCCTCAGGCACGACTCCCTGGCGCGGACGTCGTTCGTGCCCGGCGTGCTGGCCGGCGTACGCGCCGTCGGCGAGCGCCCCGGCCTCACGGTCGGGCTCGAGGAGCTGATCGACCTCGGGTGACACGTGTCGTCTCGTCGGCCCCGGGAATCACTGGTTCTCCTGTGAATCCCGCACTCCACCCCTGTTGCGGACGGGGAGAAGTGACCGATTCACAGCAGAACCAGTGGTTCCTGTGAAGCCACGTCCGCCTGACGCCTCCGGCTGCCGGCTGCGGCTCGACCCTCACCTTGATCGCCTCGCCGCGCTCGACGATGCCGAAGGCGTCCATCACCCCCGACAGCGGGATGTGCCGCGTGATCAGGTCCTTGACCGGCGCCTGGCCGGTGGAGATGTACTCCGGCGCCCGCTTGTTGTGCACCGGGGCCGAGCCGTTGGCGCCGTGGATGTGCAGCTGGCGATAGTGCACGGCGTTGGAGTCGCAGGTGATGGTCGGGTTGGTCGTGGGCAGCCCGCCGGCGACCGAGATCCGGCCGTGGCGGGCCGCCACTGCGATCGCCTGCTCCTGGGTGCCGGTGGCCGCGGTGGCGGTGATGATGACGTCCGCGCCGCGACCGCCGGTCAGCTCCATCACCTTCTCCACAACGTCGACCTCGGCGCGATGCTGATGTGCATGCAGCCGATCGTGCCGGCGCGGAAGGCGGCGACCGAGTCGCCCGGTTCGATGCCGAGCAGCTCCTGGGCGTTGATGGCGCAGGCGAACGGCTCGGCGGCGGATGCCGGGTCGTGGTGCGGAAAGCACCGCCACACCCGCGCCGCCGAGTTCGCTGTGCGGGGGCAGGTTTGCTCCCCTGGCGTTGAGTCGGTGGTCGGTCGGCCGATCGAGCCCTCCGGTCGACAGATGCGCCCGCGTTGCATCGCATCCGCCGACAGAACGAGGTGTGGCTCACTGGGCAGAGCCTGGCTCAGTGGAATCGGCTAGGCATCTCTCCGTGACGTGCGGGATCGGGTGGCCACCAGCGACTGGCAAGTCGCCACTAGTCGCTCAACCGGCTTTCGAAGAGCGCCTCTTCCGCCTCGTCGTTCCACGTATCGCCAGGTGCGAGTTTCTCGGCGACCTCCGGCAGCCTCTCTTTGAGCTCATCGAGCCCCATCAGGGGGAGGTCGTGGATCTGCGGGAAGATCAGGACCTTCCCGGAGTAGCTGCCGTCGACCAGGGCCTGGAGGCCATCCTTGGCCGCCCGCATGCCGCCGACGGCGCCCACGATGGATCCCGGAGAGAGATCACCCCGGTTGGCCAGGTCCACCACCTGCTGCTGATCGTGGATGGTCAACCCTGACGTCCCTGTGTATTGGGCGTTGTTCAGGTAAACCACGCTCAGGTTCAACGGCGCCAGGGTGCCGTTGGGAACACCGGCGAAGAAGACCAGCATGCCGTCGGGATTCATCAGTGTGTCGGCCTCGGCCATCACAGCGGAGATGGGGACACTGACCACCACGTCGTCGGCCCCCTGGTTGTCGGTGATCCCCATGACGAAATCGTGAAGGGATTGGTCCGCGGTCTGGGAATTGAAGGTGAACAACTCGCAGTCGTTGCTCTCCGCCAGGTGGGCCAGACGATCCTCGAGGCTCTTCAGGCGCTCGTTGCTCATTTCCGTGGCGACGATCTTGCTGGGGCCATCGGGCTGTTGAATGGCCCTCTGGACATGCATCAACCCCATGGGGCCGCCGGCGCCCACGAAGACGGTGGTGCCCTTCGAACGCAGATCACAGCGGTTGCGCGCCTCACCATACGAGGCGGCGATATCCGGTCCCTGGCCGCCGAGATAGGCGGTGTAGTCGTAGTGCAGGCGGCCTACGTCGGTGTCCACCAAGCCGTCCAGGGCGGTCTCGCCCACCAGGTTGAGGGTGCCCCGCCGGGCGATGTGCTTGGCCACGGCACCCACCGTTGCCGCGGAACGGGGATCGAGCATGACAATATCGTCGAAGCCGGCGCCGTCAGTCAGCTCGTCCACAAGAGCTTGATAGTCATCGGTGCCGACGCCATTGCGCACGATCTTCTTGGCCGAGGTTTGCTCCACCAGCTTTTCCACCGAGGCGGGCACGTCGGTCATCACAATGGTGGCCGGGGCGTCCAGACCAGAAGAGAAGAGGTACTCCCGCTCATCTCCGGGCCGGCCAGTGATCCACATGATCCCGCCGGTCTTGGGTTCCAGGCGGCGACGTTGGGTATAGGCCGCCATGACGCAACCCCAGGGCTCCAGCGTGGAGGCCTCGGCATACCCCATCGTGTCAGGGACGGGCAGCAGGCAGGCACCATCGTCGGTGTCGAGCATTTCCGAGCCCATCAGGTGGTACTGGACAAGTCCACCGGGAATGGTGTAACCGTAGGCCGTGCTCTTGCCATCTTGATAGATATCGGGCTGCACGGCCAGCCGCTGGCCGGCGTGATACCTGTCTGTGAGGTTCTCTCCGACGTCGATGACCGTGAGGCTGACCTCGTGCCCCAGTCGGGTGGGCTCCTTGGACAGATCGCGATTGTAGAGCTTCGGGTGGCTGCCGCCCGCGCGAAGGATCTTCACATCGGAGAAGCAGAGCCCCACACTGTCGATGCGAACCAGCATCTGGTCGGCATTCGGTTCGGGGATGGGCAGCAGTTCGGGTTGATCATCCTTGCCCATGTTCTCTTCGCCCGCGCCGTATACGTTCCAGGCCCAGCCTTCTTCCGGCACGTCGAGATCGGCCGCGCGGTACCGGTCGTACTTCGATGTCATGGTTCCTCCGTGTCTAGGTGCCTAGAGCCCCAGGGACATCTACCAAAGCCACTGGTCGGAGGCTGATCTCCCCTGACCGCGCGATGACTCTACCGCTGATTGCCGATGCTGCGAGGTGATGGGCAGCCGGGCCGCGATCTGTCCCGGGCTCCACGCCTGCACCCACGCCCGTTCCTCGCGGTGCGGCTTGTTCCGCCCCGTCCACGCTCCGGCCGCCGGTCCATCGACTGCCGCCCCGTCAGGCCTGGTGACGCGACCGGACAACCGATCCTGGACGCGTCCGCGCACCCGCGGGTGAGCCACGAGCTCCGCGGTCGTGGTTGCCGGGCCAGGGACTCGACGTTCCCGTGCGCGACCGAGGTTCGGTAGTCCAGGTTGCGTCCGCGAGCGGCCGCGTGGCGGCGAAGGTCCCTGCTGATCGCCGGAGGGGCACGGTTCATCGAGCGGGCGATCTCGCGGACTCCAGCCCCCTCGGCTCGCAACAGGGCGATCTCCTGATGCTCGCCGGACGCCGCGTAGGTCGATGAAGGCATTCACGTCATGCCGCCACCGTGGTGGAACCACCGAGCGGCATCTCAGCGGGCCTGCCGATCGGTCCCGCACGTGGAGCAGCTCGTCACGCGGAGCTTGATCTGGTCGGGGCCCGCAGGCCGGCTCGTCCACCTCCTCCAGCCGCACGTCCTCGGGGGCGTAGAGCGCCGTGCCAGCGTCGGGTCTCCTCAGAAGAGCGAATCGGGGCTGTGGCCACCGGTACCGCTTTTGCCTGATTGGTTGGAAGTAAGTGGCTTCAGGGGGTTGACGAAGGCAAACGGGGCCCGATATGAAGGTATTCACAGATTGGTGTGAGCCCGATCACCGCACGGCGACGCTGCTCACCCCGACCTGGTGGCCAACCTGGCGGCGTCCCTCGACGCCCGCCGACTGAGAAAGGACCAGCATGGCGACAGCCACGTCAACCCCGGCGGCCGGTGCCGGCGCCCGGGTGCACATCCAGAGGTTCGGCACCTTCTTGTCGAACATGGTCATGCCCAACATCGGCGCCTTCATCGCGTGGGGCCTGATCACCGCAATGTTCATCGAGGTGGGCTGGTTGCCACGCTACCTCGGCATCGGGGACTCCCCGGACAGCTGGGTCGCCAAGTTCGGCGGCTGGGGCGACTTCGCCGGAGGCGGCATCGTCGGCCCGATGATCATCTACTTGCTCCCGCTGCTGATCGCCTACACCGGCGGCAAGAGCATCTACGACGTCCGCGGCGGCGTCGTCGGCGCGATCGCCGCCATGGGCGTCATCGTCGGCACCGACATCCCGATGTTCATGGGCGCCATGATCATGGGCCCGCTCGGCGGCTGGTCGATGAAGAAGATCGACGCGATCTGGGACGGCAAGATCAAGCCCGGCTTCGAGATGCTCGTCAACAACTTCGCCGCCGGCATCTGGGGCATGATCCTGGCGATCCTCGGGTTCGTCGTGATGAGCCCCGTGGTCACCTGGATCTCCGACCGTCTCGGTGAAGGCGTCGACTGGCTGGTCAACAACAACCTGCTGCCCTTCACCTCGTTCATCATCGAGCCCGCGAAGGTGCTGTTCCTCAACAACGCCCTCAACCACGGTGTGCTGACGCCTCTGGGCACCCAGGAGGCCGTCGAGCAGGGCAAGTCGATCCTGTTCCTGCTGGAGGCCAACCCGGCCGCCGGTGCGGGTCTGCTGCTGGCCTACATGGTCTTCGGCAAGGGCCTCGCGAAGGCGTCGGCGCCCGGCGCGTTCATCATCCACTTCTTCGGTGGCATCCACGAGATCTACTTCCCGTACGTGCTGATGAAGCCGAAGCTCATCGTCGCGATGATCGCCGGTGGCTTCACCCAGATCACGATCAACTCGATCTTCGACGCCGGGCTGCGAGCGCCAGCGGCACCAGGATCGGTGTTCGCGGTCTACGCGCAGGTGCCAGCTGACAGTGTCGTCGGCGTGACCCTGTCGATCATCGGTGGTGCCGCAGCATCGTTCGCGGTCGCCGGGGTCCTCCTCAAGTTCGACAAGGCGGAGACGCCCGAGGACCAGCTGGTCGCCGCGGCGCACCAGATGGAGGAGATGAAGGGCAAGGAGTCGTCGGTGACCTCCGCGCTCACCGGTGGCGCCACCGCGACCGCCGTGGCCACCCGGCCGGTGGAGAAGATCGTGTTCGCCTGCGACGCGGGCATGGGCTCCTCCGCGATGGGTGCCTCGGTGCTGCGCAAGAAGGTCCACGACGCAGGGTTCACCTCGGTCACCGTGGTCAACCAGGCGATCGCCAACCTCGCCGACGACCAGGACCTGGTGGTCACCCACCAAGACCTGACCGACCGGGCGCGGATGAAGTCGCCCTCGGCGATCCATGTGTCGGTGGAGAACTTCCTCGGCAGCCCGCGCTACGACGAGATCGTCGAGATCGTCCGTGAGTCCCACGGGGAGGCGAGCGGCTCGTGACGGCGCTGAGCGAGGAGTCCATCCGCCTGCAGGGGTCCGCGTCCTCCCGGGACGAGGCGATCACCGAGGCCGGCCAGCTGCTGGTCGCGGCCGGCGCGGTCGAGCCGGCGTACGTCGACGCGATGCACGAGCGCGAGACCTCGGTGTCGACGTACATGGGCAACCTGCTGGCGATCCCCCACGGGACGAACGAGGCCAAGGGGTCGATCGTGCGGACGGGGTTGAGCTTCGTGCGCTACTCCGACGACATCGACTGGAACGGCAACCCGGTCAAGTTCGTGCTCGGCATCGCCGGTGCGGGCGATGACCACCTGGCCCTGCTCGGGCAGATCGCCCAGGTGTTCATGGACTCCGAGCGCATCGGTCAGCTGGAAGCGGCCGGGACCCCGGCCGACGTGCTGGCCGTCCTCTCGGGAGTGAGCGGGGGCTGACACCCCCGTCCGCGTGAACAGAACCGCCCCCGGTCTCCCCACGGACCGGGGGCGGTTCGCATGCCAGGGGGCTGCTGCCGCCCAGCGGCTCAGGCCAGGCGGATCAGGGCCGCCACCAGTGCCGCGCCGAAGACCACGACGAGGAACGGCGCGCGCAGCAGCAGCGCGACCACGGCGAAGCCGAGCGCCGCGAGACGCGCGTCGAGCACCAGCGCGGTGCCCTGGGCGAACACCTGGACCGCGACCAAGGCGGCCAGCAGCGCCACTGGGATCCGATCGGCTACCCGCTCGACCACGGGGTGGTCGAGAAGCCGCGCGGGCACGGCCATCCCGGCCAGCTTCAGCAGGTAGCAGCCGGCACAGGCGAGGAGCAGCACGGTCCACGTCACGGCGTCTCCTCTCCAGGCGCGTCCGGTGGATCCGGGATCTCGGTCAGGTCGGGACGCCGCGAGAGCAGACCGGCGAGCAGCGCCACGCCACCCGCGGCCAGCACCGGTACGCCGGCCGCGGTGAGCGGCACCAGCCCCAGTGCGACGGCGGCGGCGGCGGTGGCCACGACCCGGTTGGCGGGGTCGTGCAGGCGCGGCCACAGCAGGGCCAGGAACGCGGCGCCGACGGCGGCGTCGAGACCGTAGGTGCGCGGGTCGCCGAGCGAGGCGCCGGCGACAGCACCGGCCAGGGTCGCGAGGTTCCAGAGCACGAAGATCGACAGGCCGGTGGTCAGGAAGCCGACCCGCGCGGCCCGGCGGCTGCCGCGGGTGACCCCCATCGCCGTCGACTCGTCGATGAGGATCTGCGCGGCCGCCACCCGCCGCCAGCCCGACCAGCCCAGCAGCGGCGCCATCCGCAGGCCGTAGAGCGTGTTGCGGGTGCCCAGCAGCAGCGCGGTCGCGGCTGCCGAGACCGGCGCGCCACCCGCCGCCACCACGCCGGCCAGCGCGAACTGTGAGGCACCGGTGAACATCAGCAGGGACAGTGCGCAGGTCTGGGCGACCCCGAGCCCGGCCGCGACGCCCACGGCGCCGAACGAGACGCCGTACGCGCCGGTGGCGACGCCCACGCCCAGTGAGTCACGCACGATGCGCGAACGCTCGCGGGGCCAGGTCGGCTCGTCCTCCGCCCTCGTCGCCACGACGGCGACCCTAGCGCCGGTGCCCGGGCGGCGAGGGCTCAGTCCAGCGAGGTGTGCAGACGCACCTGCTTGACGGTGACCGACCCGTCTCCGGAGAGGTCGAGGGTGCGGTGTGCCCCGTCGGCGGCCCACCCTGCCCCGATCAGGAAGGTGCGGGTGGCGTCGTCGGTGGCCACCAGCCAGCAGACCGCCCGGCGGAACCGGTCGGCGCGCATGGTGTCGACGGCGGCCTGGAGCAGCCGAGACCCGTGGCCGCGGCGTCGCTCGTCCGGGTCGACCGCGAGCTCGGCCAGCTCGGCGTCGCCGACCGGGTCGGCGTCGGGGTCGGGGGAGGGTTGGGTGACAGCCAGGCCCACGACCCGCTGCCGCTCCAGCGCGACCAGTACCCGGTTGCGGGCGTCACCGGGTCTCTGCAACGAGCGTTGCCAGTGGGCGGCGGCGGCCGTCACGGTGGGCTCGTCGGCGGCGTCGGGCAGGGACCCGGAGGGCAGCAGGGAGGCGTAGCGGTCGCGCCACGCGCGCAGCTGCACCCGCGCCAGCGGTCCGGCATCCTCGGACCAGCCGACGCGGACCGACAGGTCGGCGGAGGGGCCGGGGGAGCTGCTCATGCCTCGATCCTGTCAGTCCGACCGACGGCGGTCGACGTGCCCCCTGCGGGCCCGCACCGCGCGGCGCCCGGAGGACGCCGGGACGCCGGTCGGCCCGCTGGATCGCTGTGGCAGGCTGGGCCGGTGAGCGACCGCACGTCCGTCTTCCACCCACTCCGGGTGGCGGCCATCGACCAGCTCACCGACGACGCCGTGGCGCTGACCCTCGAGGTCCCCGAGGACCTGCGCGACGAGTTCGCGTTCACGGCCGGCCAGCACGTCGCCATCCTCGGCCCCGACCAGGTCCGGCGGTCCTACTCGCTGGCCTCCACCCCGCGCTCGGGCGTGCTCCGGATCGGGGTCAAGAGGCTCTCCGGCGGCACGTTCTCCGAAGGGGTGCTGCCCGGGCTGGCCGTCGGGGACACGCTGGCCGTGATGCGTCCGACCGGGCGTTTCACCGTGGTGCCCGACCGGAGCGCCCGGCGACGGTACGCCGCGGTCGCGGCAGGCTCGGGGATCACCCCGGTGCTCTCGATCATCACCACGCTGCTGGAGGAGGAGCCGCATTCCTCCGTCACGCTGGTCTATGCCAACCGCACCCGTGGATCGATCATGTTCGCCGAAGAGGTGGCCGGGCTCGAGGAGCGCTTCCCCGACCGGTTCCAGCTGCTGCACGTGCTGTCCCGCGAGGCCCAGCACGACGACCTGCTCGCAGGACGCCTCGACCAGGTGCGGCTGAAAGGCATCCTCGACGCCTGGGTACCCGCGGACGAGGTCGACGCGTGGTTCCTCTGCGGACCGCAGCAGATGGTGCTCGACCTGCGCGACGCCCTGGTCGAGGCGGGCGTGCCGAGCGAGCGTGTGCACGGCGAGCTCTTCCACGCCGAGCCGCAGCCGCGTCGCCCCGACCCGTCCGCGGCCCGCCTGTCCGGCGACGCCCACGTGACCATCCGGCTCGACGGCCGGGAGTCGGCCTTCAGCCTCGCGCCCGACGGCCAGCCCATCCTGCAGGCGGCTCTCGCGGTGCGTCCGGACCTCCCGTTCGCCTGCCAGGGTGGGGTCTGCGGCACCTGCCGGGCACGGCTGGTGGAGGGCACCGTCTCCATGGATGCGACCTGGGCGCTGGAGCCCGAGGAGATCGAGCGGGGCTACGTGCTGACCTGCCAGTCCCACCCCACCTCCGAGCGGGTGGTCCTGGACTACGACGGCTGAGCCGGCCCCGGCTGGCTGGGCCCTGGGTCGGGCACCTGCTCGGCGGCGGTGGCCTGCGGCGGCCCGACGACGGCGGCCCCGGCCATCGCGAGCGCCAGGCCGACCACCACCGCCGCGCCCCAGCCGGGTCGCACCCCGTCACCGAGCGCGACCAGCCCGAGGACACCCGGCACCGCCGTCTGGCCGACGATCATCGGCGCGGTCACCGCGCTGACGCTGCCGCGGGCGAGGCCGGTGGAGTACAGCCAGAAGCCGACCAGCCCGTACGCCGACACGGACAGGGCGGCCAGCAGCACCAGAGGGGTGGCGGGCCAGGTCACCCCGCGCACCGCCAGCGCGGAGCCGGCGTAGGCGAGCCCCGACAGGGTGCCGAACCACTCACCGGGAGGGTCGTCGCCGAGCACGGCAGCGACGAGCAGCGCCGCGATGCCGGCGTACAGCGCGGCGACGAAGACCCCGGAGACGCGCACGTCCCCGGGGTCACCCGCCGCGCCCGCGAGCAGGAAGAGCCCCGCCACCACGGCGGCCACCGAGGCGACCTGCCGGAGCGTGGCGTGCTCGGAGACCCGGCGGGCGGCCAGCGCGGAGATCGGCAGGGAGAGCGCGATGCTCGCCTGGGCGAGATAGAGGGGGAGCAGCCAGATCGCCACCGCGTGCAGCACGAACCCGCCGAGGTAGGCCGCCACGACGAGCAGGATCAGCGGGTGGCGCACCGCGTCGCCGACGAACCCGCGGAGGCTCCGCAGCCCGTGCGGCAGCTGCCGGACGGCATGCGCCTGCAGCACCGCGGCGGTGCCGAACAGCACCGCCGCGCCGATGCCGGCGACCAGACCGAGGACCATCGCCCGCTCAGCCCGTCACGACGCGCCGCGCGCCCGCTGCGGTGCTCAGCGGTAGTGCTCCTTGAGCGGGTCGCCGATCTTGACGGTGGGCTTGGGGTTGCGCAGGAAGCGCAACAACATCGCCCGGTTGAAGCCGTAGAAGAGCAACCCGCGCTGCGACTCGTCGGGGAACCGGCGCGACACCTCGCGGCGGATCCGGAAGCGCAGCATGATCGTCTCGACGACGAGGGTCAGGAAGACGGCGTAGAACATCAGGTTGGCGAAGATCACCAGCTGTTCGCGCTGAAGGCCGGCGCCGACCCAGCCCAGGACGAGTGAGACCAGCAGCACCGGGATCAGCAGCTCCATCAGCATCAGCCGCTGGTCCACCAGGTCGCGGACCAGCTCGCGCAGGGGGCCGGAGTCGCGGGCGAGCATCCGCCGCTGCCGCTCCTTCATGGCCAGCTCCCGCCGGCCCTTCGGTGGAGCCTTGGCCCGGGCGCGCGCAGCCGCCTCGGCCTCTTTGCGGGTAGGCGTGGGGCGGCCCTTGCCGTCGGGCTTGGCAGCGCGGTCGTCGGTCGGCTCGGGCTCGGTCTTGCGGCGGCGGAACACGGCACGGCTTTCGGTCGGTCGGACGGGGCTCCCACCCTACCGGTGCGTCACGGTCCTCCCGCTCCGCCTCGGGACCCCACGCGGAAGGGGAGTGCTCGCCGCGCTTGGCGTTTGAAACTAGGGTGGAGAGCACGAGGTCCCCGCCGGGGGCACCCAGAACACGGAGGGACACGGCCCCCATGAGCCTGTGGCAGCGCATCACGATGCTCTTCAAGACCAAGGCCAACAAGGCGTTGGACCGGGCCGAGGACCCGCGGGAGACGCTCGACTACAGCTACCAGCGGCAGACCGAGCTGCTCGCGAAGGTCCGCCGCGGGGTCGCCGACGTCGCGACCAGCCGCAAGCGCGTCGAGATCCAGGTGAACCAGCTCGAGCAGCAGTCCGCGAAGCTGTCCGAGCAGGCCCAGAAGGCCATCGAGATGAACCGGGAGGACCTGGCGCGCGAGGCGCTCACCCGCAAGTCCGGCCTCACCGCGCAGATCGGCGACCTCCAGGGCCAGCTGACGCAGCTCCAGGGCGAGGAGGAGAAGCTCACGCTGGCCCAGCAGCGGCTGGCGGCCAAGGTCGAGTCCTTCCGCACCCGCAAGGAGACCATCAAGGCGACCTACACCGCAGCCGAGGCGCAGACCCGCATCAACGAGGCGGTCTCCGGCATCGGCGAGGAGATGGGTGACGTCGGCCTGGCCATCCAGCGGGCCGAGGACAAGACCGCGCAGATGCAGGCCCGGGCCGGCGCGATCGACGAGCTGATCGCCTCCGGCGCCCTCGACGACGTCAGCTCGCTGTCGCGTGGCGATGACATCGCGCGCGAGCTCGAGGCGATGAGCTCGCAGGCCGACGTGGAGGCAGAGCTCGCCGCCCTCAGGGGCAAGGCAGCCCCGGAGGCCATCGAGGCGCCCGCCGAGGGCGACATCCTCACCGAGCAGGCGGCCGCGGAGACCGTCGAGGGGGGTGAGTCGTCGTGATCGTCCGGATCCTCGGCGAGGGACAGTACGACGTCTCCGACGACGCCTTGGGCTCGCTCAACGAGCACGACGGGGCCGTGGAGGCCGCGATCGACGCCGGCGACGAGGATGCCTTCGCCGCTGCGCTGGCCGCCCTGCTCGACACCGTGCGCTCCGTGGGGATCGCCCACGACCTGGAGTCCCTCGACGAGTCCGACGCGATCCTGCCGCCTGCCGACGCCTCCCTGGAGGAGGTCAGGGCGATGCTGGCCGGCGACGGCCTGATCCCCGGCTGAGGTCCGATGGCCCACTCGCGCTTCGTGAAGGACACCGGGCTCACCGTCCGGATGACCTCGGTGATGCTGCTGCTCGGGGGCCTGTTCGTGGGGCTCATCGTGACGCTGATGTTCATCCTGCCCGTGCAGTACACCCCGATCATCGGGCTGGTCGGCATCGGCATCGCGGTCTTCCAGTGGTGGAACAGCGACACGGTCGCGATGAAGGCCATGCGCGCGCGCGAGGTGACTCCTGAGCAGGCGCCTGAGCTGCACGCCATGATCGACCGACTCTGCGCGATGGCCGACATGCCCAAGCCACGCGTGGGCATCGCCGACCTCGACATCCCCAACGCGTTCGCCACCGGCCGGTCGCCCGACCGCGCCGTGGTCTGCGTGACGACCGGCATCCTCGGCAAGCTCACGGCCGAGGAGCTGGAGGGAGTGCTGGCCCACGAGCTCTCTCACGTCGCCCACCGCGACGTGCTGGTGATGACCATCGCCTCGTCGGCCGGCATCATCGCCGGCATGCTCACCCGGGGGGCGCAGCTGGCGGGCCTCGGGAGGTCCCGCAACAGCAACGGCGTGCCGGCGTACCTCCTGGTGCTCGGCGTCAGCCTCGTGGTCTACGCCGTCAGCTTCCTGCTCACCCGCATGCTGTCGCGCTACCGCGAGCTCTGTGCCGACCGTGCCGGGGCATACCTCACGATGAAGCCCGCGGCCCTCGCCTCGGCGCTGCAGAAGATCACCGGCGAGATGGCCGCCATCCCGCAGCGCGACCTGCGGTCCAACAACGCGATGAACGCCTTCTTCATCGCCCCCGCGATCAGCGGCGCCACGCTGCGCACGCTGAGCGCCACCCACCCGAGCCTCGAGCAGCGGCTGGAGCAGCTCGCGAGGATCCAGGCCGAGCTCTCCCGGCCGCAGGGCTGACCGGGAGGCTGTGCGCGTGCGTCTGTGGGAGGCGGTCACCGGTCGTCGGCGGGTCAAGGGCCCCGACCTCGACGCGCTCTTCGGCGTGCCGGCAGCGGCGATCTCGCTGGAGGCGGCCACCGGGTTCCTCCCGACCGGCAGTGGCGCGGTCTGTTTCCGGGCGGCGGCCGGGGCTGCGTTCCACGCGCTGCAGCGCGACGTCATCGAGGTGATCCGGGCCGACCCGGACAAGCCCGACGTCGACGTCAGCGTCGACGACTTCGGCTACACCTGGCTGGTGGTCCGGCGCGACGCCGCCGACCTGGCCGGGCTCTGCACCGACCTGCACGTCGTCAACACCACGCTGGTCGCGCAGGGCTTCGCCGGCGGCCTGCTGTGCACGCTGGTGCCCTTCGCCGACCCCTCTGGCCGGCGCTTCGGGCTGGTCTACCTCTACCAGCAGGGCACGTTCTACGCCTTCGCCCCGACGGGAGGCGACGACCAGCAGGGCGCCGCGGCGGCGCCGAGGACCCGCGACAACCTGCTCGAGATCGGCGTCCGCGACCTGCTCGCGGGCGAGCTGCCGATGGAGCAGGACCTGTCCCGCTGGCTCGCCGTCTGGGGCGCCCCCGGCCTTTGACGCGACATGCGCGCGGTGGTCGCTCGAGATGCGCCTCGCGGCTGCCTCACGTGCGCCTCGCGGCGCCGGCGTACGCCGTCAGTCGCGGTGGGACTTGCCGGGCAGGTCCAGCATCCGCTGCAGCGCCACCAGCGCCTGCGCCTCGGTCTCGGGGTCGACCTGGATCTGGTTGACCACGACTCCGGCGACGAGCGACTCCATCGCCCAGACGAAGTGGGGAAGGTCGATGCGGTTCATCGTCGAGCAGTAGCACACGTTGCGGTCGAGGAAGGCGATCCTCTTGTCGGGGTGCTGGTCGGCCAGCCGCTTGACGAGGTTGAGCTCGGTGCCGATCGCGAACGACGACCCGGCGGGCGCCGCCTCGACGGTCTTGATGATGAACTCCGTCGAGCCGACGAGGTCCGCCTTGAGGACGACCTCGTGCAGGCACTCGGGGTGCGCCAGGATGGTGATGTCGGGGTCCTTGGCGCGCAGCGCATCGACGACATCGGGGGAGAAGCGGCCGTGCACCGAGCAGTGGCCCTTCCACAGGATCACCTTTGCTGCGCGCAGCTGGTCGGCGGTGAGCCCGCCACCGGGCTGCAGCGGGTCCCACACGACGCAGTCGTCGAGGGAGTAGCCCATCTTGAGCACGGCGGTGTTGCGGCCGAGGTGCTGGTCGGGGAGGAAGAACACCTTGGTGTCGGGGCCGTGCTGCTGGAAGGCCCACTCGAGCGCCACGTCGGCGTTGGACGAGGTGCACACGAGGCCGCCGTGGCGGCCGCAGAACGCCTTGATGTCGGCGCTGGAGTTCATGTAGGTCACCGGGATGACCAGCTCGGCGACGCCGGCGTCGGTGAGCGCGTCCCAGGCGTCCTCCACCTGGGCGATCCGGGCCATGTCGGCCATCGAGCAGCCGGCCGCGAGGTCGGGCAGGATGACCTTCTGCTGCGGCGCGGTGAGGATGTCGGCCGACTCGGCCATGAAGTGCACGCCGCAGAAGACGATGTACTCCGCCTGCGGCCGGGCCGCCGCATCCCGCGCCAGCTTGAAGGAGTCGCCGGTGACGTCGGCGAACTGGATGACCTCGTCGCGCTGGTAGTGGTGGCCCAGCACGAACACCCGCTCGCCGAGAGCCTGCTTGGCGGCGCGGGCGCGCTCGACCAGCGAGGGGTCCGAAGCGGGGGGCAGGTCACCGGGGCACTCCACGCCCCGCTCCGGGGTGAGGTCACGGCCGCGGCCCAGAGGCAGCAGCGGGAGGTCGATCGCCATGGGGGCAGCCTAAGCCCCGGGTGTGCGCCGGCCCGCCCCACCGTCCGCGGCGACGGCGCTCAGAGCAGCGAGCCGTGCGGGAGGTACGGCGCCGGCGGGCGCAGGTGTCGCAGCGCCTGGTAGCCCTGCGGGTGCACTGCCAGGCCCGCTGCCAGCCCGACGTCGAGCGCCCACTGGTTGGCGGCCGTGACGTGGTGGACGGCGACCTCCGCGCCAGGAGGGGACATGGCGAGCCCGGCCCAGAGCAGCGCGGTGGCGGTCCGACGCGAGGTGGCCGCCAGCACGGCCGGGGTGCCCTGCGCATCGACGTACACATAGCCGCTGCCGCGCCCGTCGTCGGAGACCAGCAGCCGGTGCTGGGCGACGAGGATCTCGTGGTCCGGCCCGTGCGCGGAGCCTCGGGCCCGCCGGTCGACGGAGTCCATCAGGTCGCGGTCGCCGAGTGAGCCGTCGCGCACCCGGCCCAGGTCGGGGATCTGGGTGCGGTCCACGGCGCCGCGCAGGGTCATCATCGGGTGGAGGTCGAACCCCGCCAGCCGGTAGCGCCTCGCGGCGGCAGGGTCGCTGGAGGCGTTGAGCATGCCGCGCAGGCAGCCCCGGCCATGGGTCAGCGCCGCGGCGAGCAGCTGGGTGCCGATGCCGCGGCCGTGCAGCGCCGGCGCGACGGCGTACGACGCGAGGAACCACGTGAGCTCCCGGGTGAAGGACAGCGCGACCCCGGCCAGCTCACCGTCGACGTCGGCCGCCCAGCAGCCACCGGGGTCGGTGCGAAGCAGGTGCTCGGCGCGCGCCACCCAGCCGGCACCCCGCTCCGGAGGCCGCACCGCCGGGACGGGCAGCATCCGCGGGGTCGTCGTGGCGTCGACGTCGGCGTAGGCGCGCGCCGTCAGCCGCTCGGCGCCGGCCAGGTCGTCGGCCCGCAGCGGCCGCACCACCGCCGGGCCGGTGCGAACGTCATCCGAACCGGTCGTCATGGCGACCCGAGCGTATGACGTCCGTGGTGGCCCCGGCAGGATGGAGACATGCGGGTCCTGATCGCGCCGGACAAGTTCGCCGGCACCCTCACCGCCGTCGAGGCAGCCCGAGCGATCGCGACCGGGTGGGGTCGCCGGGCTCCCGACGACGAGCTCGACCTGGCGCCGATGGCCGACGGCGGCCCCGGCTTCGTCGACGTGCTGCACGCGACGCTCGGGGGCGAGCTCGCCGCGGTCACGGTGCGCGGGCCGTTCGGGGAGCCGACGCCGGCGACGGTGCTGCTCGTGGGAGACACGGCGTACGTCGAGAGCGCCCAGGCCTGCGGCCTGGCGCTGACCGGCACCGAACGCGCGCGGGAGGCCACGTCGTACGGCGTGGGGGAGCTGCTCGCCGCGGCGGTCGAGGCGGGAGCCGGCACCGTCGTGGTGGGCCTCGGCGGGTCGGGCACCACCGACGGCGGCAGTGGCATGCTCGCCGCGTTGGGCGCGAAGGCCGACGCGCCGCTGGACGCCGGCCCCCTTCCGCTGCGCGAGGCGACCGCGGTCGACCTCGGGCCCGCCCGGACGCTGCTGGGCGACGTCACGCTGGTGGCGGCCACCGACGTCGACAACCCGCTGACCGGCCTGTTCGGGGCGGCCAAGACCTACGGGCCCCAGAAGGGCCTCACCGAGGAGCAGCTGCCCGTCGTCGACGCCGCGCTGGAGGCCTGGGCGGCGGTCGTGGACCGCCGCACGTCCCTCGAGCCGGGCGCGGGGGCAGCCGGCGGGCTCGGCTTCGCGATGCTGGCGCTCGGCGCCTCCCGTCGGCCGGGCATCGGCCTGGTGGCCGACGCGGTCGGGCTGGCGGACCGAGCCCGCCGGGCCGACCTCGTGGTCACCGGCGAGGGCGCCTTCGACTTCTCCAGCCGCTCGGGCAAGGTGCCGTACGGCGTCGCAGAGATCGCCGGCCAGGCGGTGCGGCCGTGCATCGCTCTCGCCGGCGACGTGTTGGTCGGGTCGCGCGAGATGCGTGCGCTCGGCATGGAGTCGGCGTACTCCCTGGTCGAGCTGGTCGGCCGCGAGCGGGCCCTCGCCGAGCCGGCCACCGCGCTGGCGGAGCTGGCCGAGCGGGTCGCCCGCACCTGGTCGCGGGGCTGACCGACCACCCACACAGGCGGCGGGCTTCGGGGAATAACCAACGATGTGGGACCATTGAGGCCAGTGCGGAGGCGCCTCTCCGCCCGCAGACCCGCAGACACCCGCAGGAGCAGGAGCGAGCATGACCGACCAGGTCCAGACCACCGACGAGCGCCGCACCGACTCGATCAACCTGAGCTCCGTCGCCGCCGGCAAGGTGCAGAGCCTGCTCGAGCAGGAGGGCCGCGACGACCTGCAGCTGCGCATCTCGGTGCAGCCGGGTGGCTGCTCCGGCCTGCGTTACCAGCTGTTCTTCGACGAGCGCACCCTCGACGGTGACGTGGTCACCGACTTCGACGGTGTCGCGGTCGTGGTCGACCGGATGAGCGTGCCCTACCTCAACGGCGCGATGATCGACTTCGTCGACACCATCGAGAAGCAGGGGTTCACCATCGACAACCCCAACGCCACGGGCTCGTGCGCCTGCGGCGACTCCTTCCACTGACGCTGGCGGCGCTGCCGAGCGCCGCGCACGACGAGATCCCCGGGCACCACGGTGCAGCGGGGATCTCGTGTCTTGCGCCCGGATCCCGCTCCGGGCACCCTCAGTCGAGGTGCAGGTGGAGCGCCCCGGCCAGCCGGGCCGCGGCCTCGCTGACCTCGATCTCGCGCTTGCCGACCTCGCGCGGGTAGTCGGCGTAGTGCAGGCTCGGCGCCGGCCCGAGGGCTCGCTCGGCGGCTCGCTGGAGCGGCGGGAGCCGGAGGTTCTGCCCGACGGCGCGGCAGTCGGCGGTGGTGCGCCGCCACGTGGCCAGCTGGTCGCTCGCGAGGGTCGGGCCAGTCAGGGGGAGATCAGCCATGCCGTCGACGCTAGCGGCTACTGGCCGGTACCCCCAGCCGTACCGGCCGGTAGTGTTCCGCGTCATGCCGCTGCTGATCGCCGGGTCCATCGCCACCGACCATCTGATGAGCTTCGGCGGCAAGTTCGCCGACTCGCTCGTGGTCGACCAGCTCGACAAGCTGTCGGTGTCGTTCCTGGTCGACGACCTGGAGATCCGGCGGGGCGGGATCGCGGCCAACATGTGCTTCGGCCTCGGGATGCTCGGGCTGCGTCCCGTGCTGGTGGGTGCGGCAGGGGAGGACTTCGCCGACTACCGGTCCTGGCTGGAGCGCCACGGCGTCGACTGCGAGTCGGTGCACATCTCCTCGACCCGGCACACCGCCCGCTTCGTGTGCACCACCGATGCCGCGATGGCGCAGTTCGCGTCGTTCTACCCCGGCGCGATGAGCGAGGCGCGGCTGATCGAGCTGGCCCCGATCGCGGCCCGGGTCGGCGCCCCCGACTACGTGCTGGTCGGTCCCGACGACCCCGAGGCGATGCGTCGGCACACCGAGGAGTGCCGCCAGCGGGGCTACCCCTTCATCGCCGACCCCAGCCAGCAGCTGGCCTTCTCCGAGGGCGAACTGATCAGGGAGCTGATCGAGGGCGCTGCGCTGTTGTTCTCCAACGAGTACGAGTCCCACATGATCGAGGCCAAGAGCGGCTGGTCGGCCGCAGGAGGTGCTCGACCGGGTCGGCGTCCAGGTCACCACGCTCGGCGCCAGGGGAGTGCGGGTGCAGGGCCGGGGGATCGAGGCCTTCGAGCTCCCGGCCGTGAGCGACGTCCACGCGCTGGAGCCGACGGGGGTGGGCGACGCCTTCCGGGCCGGCTTCCTCGCCGGTCTCGCCTGGGACCTCGGCCTCGAGCGGTCGGCGCAGGTCGGCTGCGTGCTCGCGGCCTACGTCGTCGAGACGGTCGGCACCCAGGAGTACACCTTCTCGCCCGGCGAGTTCACCGCGCGGCTCGGACAGCAGTACGGCGCGGTCGCGGCCGCCGAGGTCGCCGAGCGGCTGGGCTGAGCCCCCGCAGGCGCTGCTGACGCCAGGCATCGGGAGGCGGCGTCAGGTCACGCGGCGGACGAGGTGGCGCGGGGTGCCGTCCGGGGCGGCCTGCTCACCGACGTACTCCTGGCCGCGCATGCGGCACCACGCAGGGATGTCGGTCCGGGCCGCGACGTCGTCGGCGAGCACGGCCAGGAGGGAACCGGCAGGCACGGCGCCCATGGCCTTGGCCAGCTCGATCACCGGGCGCGGGCAGGGCATGCCCCGGCAGTCGAGCTCCAGCGACACGTCGGCATCGTCCGCGTCCCCGCCGGTCACAGGCCCACCCGGGACCTCAGCTCGGCCACCACCTCGGGCAGCACCGCCAGGAAGCGGCCGACCTCGTCCTCGCTGGTGTCGCGGGAGAGCGAGAGCCGGACGTTGCCGTGCGTCAGGACGCCCATCGCCTCGAGCACGTGGCTCGGCGCCAGCGTCGAGGCGGTGCAGGCCGACCCACTGGCGATGCCGAAGCCGCGGCGGTCGAGCTCGGTGACCAGGGCCTCGCCGTCGACGTACAGGCAGGAGAACGTGACCACGTGCGGCAGCCGGTCGACGGGGTCACCGACGACCTCGACGTCGGGCACGGTGGCGGCCACCGTGCTGCGCACCCGGTCGATGAGGGACCGCTGGCGGGCGGCGACCTCGTCGCGCTCGGCGACCACCGCCTGCAGCGCCGCGGCCGACGCCAGGACCCCGGGCACGTTGGCGAAGCCGGTGGCCCGGGGGTCGACCCGGTCGTCGTCGGGGAACGGCTGGCGCCAGCGCGCCCCCTTCCGCACCAGGAGTACGCCGACTCCGGCAGGGCCGCCCCACTTGTGCGGCGACGCGGCGGCCGCCGCCCAGCCGTGGGGGAGCGGGGCTCGGCCCGCGGAGGCGCAGGCGTCGACGAAGAGGGGAGCGTCGCTGGCGCCGTCGAGGGCGGCCGCGACCTCGACCAGCGGCTGCACGGTGCCGACCTCGTGGTTGGCCGCCTGGACCGCGATCACCGACGGCCGCGGGTCGGCCGTCGCGGCCAGGTCCGCCAGCGCCCGCACGTCGACCCGACCGAGCGCGTCGACCGGCAGCGTGGTGACCGGGTCGCCGGTCCACCGCGCGGCGTGGAACACCGCGGAGTGCTCCACCGCGGAGACCAGCAGGGAGCGGCCCTCGCGAGCGCGGCCGCGATGCAGGCCGAGCAGCCCACGGTGCACCGCCTCGGTGCCCGAGCCGGTGAACGTCACTTCATCGGGACGCACCCCGAGGGCGTCGGCCGTGGCCTCGCGGGCGTTGTCGAGGAGCAGCCGGGAGGAGCGCCCCGCTCCGTGCAGCCTGCGCGGGTCGGCGTACCCCTGGTCCATGGCGCTCAGCAGCATCCGCCGCGCGGCCGGGTGCAGGGCCTCCGATGACGCGGCGTCGAGGTAGCCGTCCGGGGTGGCGCGTTCCGACACACCCTGCAAACTACCCGGTGACCCACCCACTACAGGGGGTAGTGGTTGGGCTAGTCTTTCCGCTATCCGTGCACGACGAGAGAGAGGCTGCTTCGTGGGCGTGCAGCTCCCCCGCCGTTCGGGCGTGTCCCGGGCGCGGCTGGCACTGGCGGTGGGCATGGGTGCCGTGGTCCTCACCCTGGCCGGCTGCTCCTCCGAGACGCAGGACGCGTGGAAGCGCGTCGCGATGCCGGAGCCGGGCACCGAGGAGGGCCTCCGGATCCTCGACTTCTGGCAGAACTCCTGGATCGCCGCGATGGCCACCGGCGTCGTGGTCTGGGCCCTGATGTTCTGGGTGGTCTGGCGCTACCGCCGCCGCCACGACGACGAGGTGCCGGTCCAGACCCGCTACAACCTCCCGCTCGAGATCTTCTACACCATCGCGCCGATCATCATGGTGCTGGTGTTCTTCGCCCAGACCGTGCGGCTGCAGACCGACCTCAACGAGCTGACCGACAGCCCCGACCACACCGTCGAGGTCGTCGGACAGCAGTGGTCGTGGACCTTCAACTACCTCGACGAGCCGGTCGCCGACGGAATGAACGTCTACGAGTCCGGCACCGGCTCCTACATCCCGACCCTGGTGCTGCCGGTCGACGAGCGGGTGCGGTTCAAGCTGGTCTCCCCCGACGTCATCCACTCCTTCTGGATCACGAGCTTCCTCTACAAGAAGGACGTCATCCCCGGTCGGACCAACCAGTTCGAGGTCACGCCCAATCGCGTCGGCGAGTTCAAGGGCAAGTGCGCCGAGCTGTGCGGGAGCTACCACTCGCGGATGCTGTTCAACGTCAGGGTCGTCAGCCGTGAGGACTACGACGCCTATCTGCAGGACCAGATCGACAAGGGCTTCGTCTCCGAGTCGCCGGTGACCGGCAACAAGATCACCACGGAGCAGGCCGGGCTCGAGGACGAGGGAGGCACCGAATGACCGCGACTGCCGCGCAGCCGACGACCACGGTCCAGCCGCGCCCGACGCTGGGCAAGCAGCTCGTCCGGATCATGACGACGACCGACCACAAGCTGATCGGCAAGCTCTACCTCGTCACGGCCATGGTGTGGTTCGTCCTGGCCGGCGTGATGGCGCTGATCATGCGTGCCGAGCTGGCCTTCCCCGGCACTCAGGTGGTCTCCGACGAGGTCTACAACCAGCTGTTCACGATGCACGGCACGATCATGCTGCTGCTGTTCGCGACGCCGTTGTTCTTCGGCTTCGCCAACGTCATCATGCCGCTGCAGATCGGCGCCCCCGACGTGGCGTTCCCGCGGCTCAACATGCTCAGCTACTGGTTCTACCTCTTCGGCGGCATCATCGCCGGGTCCGGCTTCCTGACGCCCTCGGGCGCCGCCTCGTTCGGCTGGTTCGCCTACACGCCGCTGAGTGACGCCGTGCGCTCGCCGGGCGTCGGCGGAGACCTGTGGATCATGGGCCTGTGGCTGGGTGGTCTCGGCACCATCCTGGGTGCGGTCAACTTCATCACCACGATCATCTGCATGCGGGCGCCGGGCATGACGATGTTCCGGATGCCCATCTTCACCTGGAACACCCTGGTCACCAGCCTGCTGGTGCTGATGGTCTTCCCGATCCTGGCGGCGGCGCTGCTGGCGCTGGAGGCCGACCGCGCGCTCGGCGCCCACGTCTTCGACGCCGCCCACGGTGGGCCGATCCTGTGGCAGCACCTGTTCTGGTTCTTCGGGCATCCCGAGGTCTACATCCTCGCGCTGCCGTTCTTCGGCATCGTGTCGGAGATCATCCCGGTGTTCAGCCGCAAGCCGATCTTCGGCTACGTCGGCCTGGTCGGCGCGACGCTGCTGATCGCGATGCTGTCGATGGCGGTGTGGGCGCACCACATGTTCGTCACCGGCGCGGTCGACCTCAACTTCTTCTCCGGCATGACGTTCTTGATCGCGGTGCCCACCGGGGTGAAGTTCTTCAACTGGATAGGCACGATGTGGGGCGGATCGGTGTCTCTCGACACACCCATGCTCTGGGTGGTCGGCTTCCTGACGACGTTCCTGTTCGGTGGGCTGACCGGGGTCATCCTGGCCTCGCCCCCCCTGGACTTCCACGTCTCCGACTCCTACTTCGTGGTGGCGCACTTCCACTACGTCGTCTTCGGCACCGTGGTGTTCGCGATGTTCGCCGGGTTCTACTTCTGGTGGCCCAAGATGACCGGCAAGATGCTCGACGAGGGGCTGGGCAAGCTCCACTTCTGGCTGCTGTTCGTCGGTTTCCACCTGACGTTCCTGGTCCAGCACTGGCTGGGCGTGGAGGGCATGCCGCGGCGCTACGCCGACTACCTGCCCGAAGACGGCTTCACCGCGCTCAACCAGGTCTCGACGGCCGGGTCGCTGGTGCTCGCCGTCGCGATGCTGCCGTTCTTCTACAACGTCTACAAGTCCTCGAAGGGCCCCGTCGTCGAGTCCGACGACCCGTGGGGCTGGGGGCGCTCGCTGGAGTGGGCGACCAGCTGCCCGCCGCCGCGCCACAACTTCGAGACGCTGCCGCGGATCCGCTCGGAGTCCCCGGCCTTCGACCTGCACCACCCGGAGGTCGCGGCGATGGAGCTCGACCACAACAACGGCGAGGACCGTCCCCTGGCCGACGCACCGGAGGTCGCGGGTCGCAGGGAGATGCTCGATGAGCAGCGGGGCGAGGAGGGTGACCGGTGAAGGTCGAGACCTGGATCTTCGGCATCACGACGATCTTCTTCGTGATCGTCACGCCCGGCTACTGGTTCGCCACCAGCGCCTACTTCGATGGCAGCGGCGACTGGACCGGCACCACGGCGCTGGCGATGACGATGCTGCTGGCGCTGATGATCACCCTCTACCTCGGTTTCCACGCACGCAAGATGGATGCCCGCCCCGAGGACCGCACGGACGCCGAGATCGCCGACGGTGCCGGTGAGCTGGGCTTCTTCCCGCCCTACTCCTGGTGGCCGCTGTGGTGCGCCCTGACGCTCGCGACCGCTGTGTTCGGCATCGCGATGGCGGCGTGGTGGCTGTTCATCATCGCCGCCGGGCTCGGCTTCGTCGCGCTCTCGGGGCTGGTCTTCGAGTACTACCGGGGCGAGTACGCCCACTGAGCCCGGCAGCTGTCGCGGCCGGCGTACGCCGGGGATTCGGCGCTGCTTGGTCGCTTCGTTAGGCTGAGCTGGTCGTCCTGACCGACTTCGTCTCGTGGGGAGCTCCTGTCGTGACCCGTGCCGTTCCCGGTGCTCGTGCCCGTCTGCTGGGGGCCGTCTGCGTCCTCGCGCTGGCCGCGACCGGGTGCCAGGCCTCCGGGAGCGCCAGCGCCCCCGCCGAGTCCGACAGCCCCACGGCGAGCGCGTCGGCGACTCCCACCGAGCCGCCGGTGCCACCGGTGCGGGTGAGCACCAACCTCGGCCGCACGACCAAGCAGGTGCCCGTCTCGGCGGCCCTGCGGGTGCGCGCCGAGGGCGGCAGCCTGCGCAAGGTCGTGGTGTCGGCCGGTGAGGTCCGGCTGCCGGGCACGCTGGCCGACGACGGGCTCTCGTGGCGGGCGACGGGCAGGCTCGAGCCGGGCCTGGACTACGTCGTCCGCAGCACGGCGGTGCGCGCCGACGGCAAGGTGCGCCACCGCACGGCACGGTTCCACACCCAGGACCTCACGCTCGACCAGCAGACCTACCCCTCGGTCGCGCCGCTGCAGGGGGAGACGGTCGGGGTCGGCATGCCGGTCATCGTGTCGTTCGACGTCGCGGTCAAGGACAAGGCGACGTTCGAGAAGCACATGACCGTCACCAGCACCCCCCGCCAGAAGGGCTCGTGGTTCTGGATCAGCGACCACGAGGCCCACTGGCGGCCGGCGAGGTACTGGAAGGCCGGCACCGACGTCACGGTCGATGTCGACGTCAACAGCGTGCCGGCCGGCAACGGCATCTTCGGCCAGGAGAACCGCACCGTCCGGTTCCAGGTCGGCAACGCCAACATCTACCGCGTCAACGCGCAGACCCACCAGATGACGGTGGTCCAGAACGGCCAGGTGCTGCGCACCATCCCGATCACCACCGGCAAGCCCGGCTTCACCACCCGCTCGGGGACCAAGGTGATCATCGAGAAGCACCGCACGAAGCGGATGAACTCCGAGACCGTCGGGATCTCCGAGAGCAACCCGGAGTACTACGACATCGACGACGTCGAGTACGCCATGCGGCTGACCTACTCCGGTGAGTTCATCCATGCCGCGCCGTGGTCGGTCGGCTCGCAGGGCTACGCCAATGTCAGCCACGGCTGCACCGGGATGTCGACCGCCAACGCCGCCTGGCTCTACAACATCACCAAGCGCGGCGACGTCGTCGAGTACACCGGGACCGACCGCTGGATGACGATGACCAACGGATACGGCGACTGGAACGTCCCCTTCGCCGACTACCGCCAGGGCTCCGCCCTCTGAGGCCGAGGCGTCGCAAACGGGGCGGTGAGGCGTCGCAAACGGGTGAGGACGCGGCGTTCTCCACAGCCTCGCCGGACAGTGCTGGCGCTCGGGCCGGTCGCCGGACACGCTTCGGGCATGGGGACACCACATGCCACCTCCGACTGGCGGGGGCGAGCGCTGGCGGCACTGCCCGAGGACCGGCCCTTCCGACGTGGCGAGGCTGTCCGCCTCGGGGTGCCCGAGCGACAGCTGACCGATCTGGTGACCAGTGGGTGGCTGGTGCGCCCCCTCGCCGGCGTCTACCACCGCGAAGCGCTCCGTGACTCGCTCGAGCTGCGGCTCGCCTGTCTGCGACTCGTCGTCCCGGATGACGCCGTGGTCACCGACCGGACCGCTGCGTGGCTCTGGGGAGCCACGATGGTGCTGGCCCCCCACGACGATCTCAGGCCCCCGCGGGTCTCGCTCTTCCGCCCGCCCGGCTACCGACTGCGCAACGGGCTGACCGTCAGCGGGTCGCGCGACCTCCCGACGCGTGATGTCGAGGAGCGTGCCGGAGTCCGGGTCACCACGCCGTTGCGGACGGCGTGCGACCTCGGGCGGCTGCTGACCCGTGATCAGGCGATCGCCGCGCTGGATGCGCTTGCCCGCGACGCGGGAGTGCACGTCGCGGAGCTGCGGGAGGAAGCGACACGGTTCCGCGGCTACCGGGGCGTGCGGCAGCTGCGCGCGCTCGCGCCCCTGGTGGACCCGCGGTCGCAGTCACCGGGGGAGAGCATCCTCAGGCTGCGTTGGCTCGACTGCGGTGATATGCCGGCACCCGAGTCACAGCTGGAAGTGCCAGGCGAGGCCCACAGTCTCTTCCTTGACCTTGGCCTGTGGCGTCCAAGGTTCGCAGCAGAGTACGACGGCGCGGCGTGGCACGGCGCCGACCGCGCGGAGCACGACGAACGCCGCCGTCGGTGGATCACGCGGGAGCTCGGGTTCACGCTGCAGGTGTTCCGAAGCCAGGACCTGCGGGGCCCCCAGGAGCGGGTCCAGCATGCGCTCCGCGCGGGCTTTGCCGAGGCGCAACGCCTCGCGCACCGGCCGGCGTACTGGATCAACGACTGGTCAGCATGACCCGGTACGCCCGTCTGCGACGGTTCGCCAACCCGTCTGCGACGGTTCGCCAACCCGTCTGCGACGGCTCGGGTCAGTGGCCGGGGCGCAGCGGCTCGTCGGAGACTTCGTGGAGGTTGTGGCCGTCGAACTCGTGGCCGGAGGCGGGGTGGTCGAGCCCGGCCTCGAGCTCGCGCACGTGATCGGCGTGGTGCTGGGCCTCCTCGAGCTCCTCGTGGGTCGGCTTCTGCACGTTGTCGGCATACATCAGCGCCGAGAGCCTGCTGCGCAGCCGCTCCTTGCGGGAGCCGGGTGCGGCCACGCCGTTGTCGTCGGTCTCCGACTCCGGCTCGTAGACCTCGTCGCGCTCCCGCGCAGTGAGGACGTAGGCCGACGACTCGCTGATCGGCAGGTGCCGCTCGGAGTAGCCGCCCTCCGCGGAGCGCATGATGATGCCGGTCTCGTAGCCGTGCAGCAGCTTCTCGTTGTCGTGACGCTGCAGCGAGATGCACCACCGGCGAGCGATCCAGAATGCGATCACCGGCCCGACGAACACGGCGATCCGCATGAAGTAGGTGATCTGGTTGATGCTCAGATGGAAGTGCGTCGCCAGCAGGTCGTTGCCGCCTGCAGCCCAGAGAAGGCCGTAGAACGTCATCAGCGCCACCATCGTGGCGGTCCGCGTCGGAGCGTTGCGTGGACGCTGAAGCAGGTGGTGCTCCCGCTTGTCCTGGGTGATCCACGACTCGATGAACGGCAGCAGCAGCAGGATCGTGAACATCACGCCGGGCAGCACGATGATCGGCAGCAGGACATTCCACGAGATGGGGTGGCCGAAGACGTTGGTCTCCCAGCCGGGCATGATGCGCAGCGCCCCGTCGGGCCAGCCCATGTACCAGTCGGGCTGGGAGCCCGCGGTCACCTTGGACGGGTCGTAGGGTCCGAACTTCCACACCGGGTTGATGGTCAGCAGGCCGCCCATCAGAGCGGTGGCGCCGAAGACCATGAAGAAGAAGCCACCGGCCTTGGCCATGTAGACCGGCATCATCGGGTAGCCGACGACGTTCTCCTCGGTGCGGCCGGGGCCAGGCCACTGCGTGTGCTTGTGATAGACGAGCAGCAGCATGTGGGCCGTCACCAGGGCCAGCAGGAGGCCGGGGATCAGCAGGATGTGGACGGCGTAGAGCCTGGGGATGACCGACTCACCCGGGAACTCACCGCCGAAGAAGAAGAACGACAGGTAGGTGCCGACGACCGGGATCGACTTCATGAAGCCGTCGGCGGCGCGGATGCCCGTGCCGGACAGCAGGTCGTCGGGGAGGGAGTAGCCGGTGAAGCCCTCGAGCGTGCCGAGCAGCAGCAGCAGCGAGCCGATCACCCAGTTGAGCTCGCGCGGCTTGCGGAAGGCGCCGGTGAAGAAGACGCGCATCATGTGCACGAACATCGAGGCGACGAACAGCATCGCCGCCCAGTGGTGCATCTGCCGCATCAGCAGCCCACCCCGGACGTCGAAGGAGATGTTGAGGCTCGAGGCGTAGGCCTCGGACATCTGGATGCCGCGCAGCTGGGCGTAGGAGCCTTCGTAGGTCACCTCACCCATGCTGGGGTTGAACCACAGAGTCAGGAAGACGCCGGTCAGCAGCAGGATCACGAAGCTCCAGAGCGCGATCTCGCCGAGCATGAACGACCAGTGGTCGGGGAAGACCTTGCGGAGGTTCTTCTTCGCCAGGCTGGCCAGCCCGAGGCGCTCGTCGGCCCAGGTGGCGGCCGCGCCGACCTTGCTGGGCTTGCCGGCGGTGGCCGGCTCGTCGCGGTTGCTGTCGGCGATCTTGCTGGTGTCGATGCTCATCCGGAGTCACGCTCCCAGTAGCTGGGTCCGACGGGTTCGGTGAAGTCGCTCTGCGCCATGAGGAAGCCCTCGTCGTCCACCGCCAGCGGCAGCTGCGGGAGGGGACGCGCAGCGGGGCCGAAGACGACCTTGGCGGAGTCGCCGAGGTCGAACGTCGACTGGTGGCAGGGGCAGAGCACGTTGCCGGTGGTGCGCTCCCAGAGGGAGATCGGGCAGCCGACGTGGGTGCAGATCTTGGAGTAGCACTGGATGCCGTCGATCGACCAGTCCTCCCGGCCCTGGGCCGGCGTGATGTCGTCAGGCTCCATCCGGACCAGGATCACCGAGGACTTGGCCTTCTGGATCTGCAGCTCGATGCCCTCGAGCGGACCGCCGTCAGGTCCACCCGTGAACAGCGCCTCCGGCTGGGCGTTGACGAGGTCGCCGACGATCACCTCGGAGGCCTTGATGCGGGTGCCGACGACGTCTCTGCACGACATACATGCCCTTGGTCCAGATGGTGCTCGCGAGGGTGTCGCCGGGCAGTGGGCCCAGGTCGCGCAGCGCGATGATCGGGGTCAGCCCGACCAGGCCGAGCGCGCCGAGCATGGTGTTGCGGATCAGCGGCCGGCGGCCGATGCCGGACTCCTCGGCGCCCAGCGCCAGGACGGCCAGCGTCTCCTCGCGGTCCTCGGGCGAGGACGCCGCCGAGTGGCGGTACTCGACGATCTCGTGATCGCCCATCAGCTTGCGCGCCCACTGGATGATGCCGATGCCGATCGACAACAACGCGATGCCGAGGGTCAGGCCCAGGAAGAGCGTGGAGGAGCCGAGGCCCAGGAACGTGTCGGGGTCCTCGCCGACGGCGAAGGCGAAGTAGGACACCAGGAACAGCACCGTGCTGACCATGGACAGCAGGAACCAGAAGGCCACCTGCCGCTCGGCACGGCGCTCCATGTCGGGGTCGACGTCGGTCGGCCGCCACTCGTGCTCGGGGAGCCCGGGGTTGGCAACGAGGTCGGCCTCGAGGACCGGCAGGTTGTCGTTGTGCGAGCTCACTCGTCCACCTTCTCCCGGGCCGTCCGAGTCGTGTGTGCGGCGATCCAGACGGCGGCGCCGACCAGCGCGCCGACACCCAGCCAGGCGAAGAGGCCCTCGGCCACCGGGCCCAGAGCGCCGAGGCTGAAGCCGCCGTACTCGGGGGTCTCGCGCACCGACATGATGTAGGCGATGACGTCGCGCTTCTCGTCGGGCGACAGGCTGCCGTTGGAGAACGACGGCATCTGCTGCGGGCCGGTCAGCAGCGCCTCGTAGATCTCCTTCGCCGTGGCCTGGTCGAGCGCCGGTGCGTAGCCGCCGCGCGGCATGGCGCCTCCGGCGCCGGCGAAGTTGTGGCAGGCGGTGCAGTTGGTCAGGAAGATCTGTCCGCCGCGGACGATCGCTTCCTCACGCTCCTGCTCCGAGAGCCCGTCCAGGGAGTAGTCGGACTCGTTGGGGATCGCGGGGCCGGGGCCCAGCGAGGCGACGTACGCCGCCAGGGCGGCGATCTCGTCGTCGGAGTAGACGACCTCCTTGCGGGGCGCCTGCTGGCCGGGCTGGGCCATCGGCATCCGCCCGGTGCCGACCTGGAAGTCGACCGCCGCGGCGCCCACGCCCACCAGCGAGGGGCCGAGCTGGTTGCCGTCCGTGGTGCGCACGCCCTCGCCGTTCTGCCCGTGGCAGAAGGAGCAGCCGACGAGGAACAGCTCGCGACCCTGGGCCACCTGCTCGTCGGCGCTCACGGTCTGCTGCGCCGATGCGGGTGCGAGAAGGGAGTAGAGGCCGCCGGTCAGCACCAGGCCGAGCAGCATGACCACCAGGCCGGCCAGCCTGCTCCGGCGGTGCCGGGAGACCCGTCCAGCGGTTCGGTTCAGGAGTCGCACGAGTGTCCTCTCGGGTCCTCAAAGCCGCGGGGGCTTCTCCTTGTCATTCGGTCGGTGGGGTGCTGCGGTTGCCGTCGTCTCAGGTCACTTGATGAGGTAGATCGTGGCGAACAGGGCGATCCAGACCACGTCGACGAAGTGCCAGTAGTAGGACACGACGATCGCGCTGACCGCCTGCTCGTGGGTGAACTTCTTGGCCAGGAACGTGCGGCCGAGCACGAAGAGGAAGGCGATCAGGCCGCCCGTCACGTGCAGGCCGTGGAAGCCGGTGGCGAGGTAGAACAAGGTGCCGTAGGCCGAGCTCGGGATGGTCACGCCCTCGTGCACCAGCTCGGCGTACTCGAACGCCTGGCCGCCGATGAAGACCGCGCCCATGATGTAGGTGAGCACGAACCACTCGCGCAGGCCCCAGCCGCTCGACCTTGAGTACCGAGCCGCTGCGACCGACCTGGCCGCGCTCCGCGGCGAAGACGCCGAGCTGGCAGGTGACCGACGACAGCACCAGGATGATGGTGTTGGCCGTCGAGAACGGCACGTTGAGCTTCTCGGTCTCCTGCGCCCACAGCTCGGGGCTCACCGAGCGCACCGTGAAGTACGCCGCGAACAGGGCCGCGAAGAACATCAGCTCGCTGGAGAGCCAGATGATCGTGCCCACGCTCACCATGCTGGGTCGGTCGTGATGCCCGTGCAGGCGGGAAGCCGGGATCGCAGAAGCAGTCGCCACGAGAGCATTATGGTCATAGACCCGGCGAGAGGTCACCCCGACCCCCCGCCCTTCGACGACCTATTGTCGTAGGCATGCTGACGACCGGGGCTGCGGACCTCGATCTCCCGCCGTTCACCTGGGGGCGGGTGTTCACCGACTGGGGACTGGACCCCTGGCTGTTCGTCGCGACCGTCTGGGTCGCCGGCCTCTACCTCACCGGAGCGTGGATGCTGCACCGTCGGGGCGACCGCTGGCCCGTGGGCTCGGACGCTCGCGTTCGTCGTCGGCATGGGGCTGTTCGGGTTCGCGACCCAGTCCGGGTTGGCGGCCTACGACACCACCCTGCTGAGCGTCCACATGGTCCAGCACATGGTCCTGTCCATGGCGGTGCCGCTGGCACTGGCGCTCGGCGCCCCGGTGACGCTGGCGCTGCGCACCCTGCCCGGCACCCCGCGGCGCTGGCTGCTGGCGGTGCTGCACTCGCGGGTGGCCAGGGTGCTGTCGTTCCCGCCGCTGACCTTCGCGCTCTTCGTGCTGTCGCCCTGGGCGCTCTACTTCACCGGGTGGTACGACGCGTCCCTGAGGTCGGCGTACGTGCACGAGATGATGCACGTCCACCTGGTGCTGGTCGGGTCGCTGTTCTTCTGGCCGCTCCTGGGGGTCGACCCCGTCCCTGGCCGGGTGGGCTACCCGTTCCGGATGCTCCTGGTCGTGATGACGCTGCCGTTCCACGCCTTTCTCGGGGTCACCATCATGGACTCCACCCGCCTGCTCGGGGAGGAGTGGTACGCCGCTCTCCGGGAGGGCCCGATGGGCGCCTGGCTCCCCACGATGGCCGAGGACCAGCACCTCGCGGGCGGGATCCTGTGGGGCGCCGGCGACCTCGTCGGCCTGGTGTTCTTCGCCGTGCTGTTCACCCAGTGGGTCCGCGACTCGATGAAGGAGGCGGCGCGCGAGGACCGTCGTCTGGACCGTCTGGAGGCCGCCGCGAAGGCGGGGTCGCAGGGTGGGCCACCCGGTGGCGGTAGCATCGGCCCGTGACCGATGTGACGAGCTCGTCGAGCACCCCGTTGAGGGTGCTCGTCTACAGCGACGACGTGAACACCCGCCAGCAGGTGATCCTCGCCCTGGGCCGCCGGCCGCACCCCGACCTGCCGCCGCTCGAGTACGTCGAGGTCGCGACCGAGCCGGTGGTGATCCAGAACATGGACGCCGGTGGGATCGCGCTGGCCATCCTCGACGGCGAGGCCGTGCCCGCCGGTGGCATGGGCGTCGCCAAGCAGCTGAAGGACGAGATCTACCGCTGTCCTCCGTTGCTGGTGCTGACCGGCCGTCCTCAGGACGCCTGGCTGGCCACCTGGTCTCGCGCCGACGCCGCCGTGCCGCACCCGATCGACCCCATCCGGTTGGCCGAGGCCGTGGTCGCGCTGCTGTCGTCGCGGGTGCCCGCCTGAGCCTGGCGGGTCACCCTGCCGCCCGACCGGCCGGCCACTCGCCTCACCCTCCGCCCGCCACCCGTACCCGACCCCACCGCCACCCAGGGAGCGCCCGTGACCCACAGCTGGCCGGAGGTGCTCACCGCGCTGGTCGCCGGCGCCGATCTCGACGCCGCCCAGACCGCCTGGGCGATGACCGAGGTGCTCAGCGGTGAGGCCACCCCCGCCCAGATCGCCGGCTTCGCCGTCGCGCTGCGCAGCAAGGGCGAGACCATCGACGAGGTCACCGGCCTGGTCGAGGCGATGCTCGCGCAGGCGACGCCGATCAGCGTGCCGGGGCGGCTGCTCGACGTCGTCGGCACCGGCGGTGACCGCTCGATGTCGGTCAACATCTCCACGATGGCGGCCATCGTGGCAGCAGGCGCCGGCGCCCGGGTGGTCAAGCACGGCAACCGGTCGGCATCGTCGCAGTCCGGAAGCGCCGACGTGCTCGAGGCGCTCGGCATCCGGCTGGACCTGCCGCCCGAGCGGGTCGCGGCCGCCGTCGACGAGGCCGGCATCACGTTCTGCTTCGCGGCGGCCTTCCACCCCGCACTCCGACACGCGGCCGTGCCGCGTCGTGAGCTCGGCATCGGCACGACCTTCAACTTCCTGGGCCCGCTGGCCAACCCCGTCCAGCCCGCAGCGCAGGCCATCGGCTGCGCCGACCCTCGGATGGCACCGGTCATGGCCGGCGTGTTCGCCCGCCGTGGTGTCGACGCGTGGGTGTTTCGCGGCGACGACGGGCTCGACGAGCTGACGACCACCACGACCTCGTCGGTGTGGACCGTGCACGAGGGCGTGGTCGCTCAGGCGAGCGTCGACCCCGCCCGGCTCGGCATCCCGGCCGCCACGACCGCCGACCTGCGCGGAGGCGACACCGCCCACAACGCCGAGGTCGTACGCCGGCTGGTCGCGGGGGAGCGGGGCGCCGTGCGCGACGCCGTCGTCCTCAACGCCGGGGCGGCGCTGGCGGTCCATGCCGCCGAGCCGGGCGCGCTGGAGGACCGCCTCGCCGCCGGGATCGCGCAGGCGACCGAGGCCCTCGACTCGGGTGCCGCCGCTGCCACGCTCGAGCGTTGGGTCGCGGTCTCTCAGACCTCGAGCGTGTAGGTGTCGCCGCTGCGGCGGAACCCGATGTGGTCGTAGTAGGGCGCCACCATCTCCGCCGGCGTCACCACCCGCCGCAGCCCGAGCTCGCGCAGCACGCCGCTGCGCCGCCACACGAACTCGCCGGGGGAGAAGTCGCGGAACCGCGGCGTCACGTAGTCGAGCAGCACCCGCCCCTCGTCACCGTCGACCCGGAGCAGCACCACCCCGACGGTCTCGTCGGCCCGCTGCACGAGGAAGGCGTGCTGTCGCTCCGCCTCGGGGTCGAACACCAGGTCCGGCTGATGGCGCAGGATGTCGGCCCGGTGCACCCGCATCACGTGGCGGAGGTACTCGTCCCACGGGGACACTTCGAGCACCTCGAAGGCCGCCTCGTCGTGCCGTTCGCGGAGCAGCCGCACGATGAACCACAGGTTGATCGCGCACAGCACCACGTTCATCCCGACCATCGGCCAGACGCTGAGCAGTCCGTTGAAGACCACCAGCACCACACAGGCCAGCAGGTTGAGGACCCGGAACCGCAGCACCCGGGTCTGCAGCAGTGAGAACACCAGGAGGGCGCTGCCGCCCCAGCCGAGCAGGTCGAGCCAGTGGTCCGCGATCGAGGTCACGGCGGACCAGGCTACCGCCGTGTCACCTGCCAGGAGGCCGCCTGCACCCGGTTGCCGCTGTCGTCCTTGATCCCCGAGGTCACCTTGACGATGTAGGTCTTGCCCCGCTTCAGGTTGTACTTCGGGTTCAGCGTGGCCTTCGTGCGCGCGGCGTTCACGGTCACCTTGGCGGCCAGCTTCGAGCGCTTGCCCTTGAGGTAGAGCTTGAACGTCTTGCCGCCCACGTTCGTCACCGGCTCGCTGAACTTCACGATGAAGTTGGCGGTTGCCTTCGGGTTGGTCGTCGGCGTCTTCTTGATGATCTTCGGCGGCGACGCGTCCACGACGAAGGAGCGGCTCCCGGACGTGCCGATCACGTTCGTTCGGGCGTCGAAGGCCGTCACCTTCCAGATGAGCGTGCCGTCCGGCACCGGGATCTGCGGCGCGAAGGCCGTCGCCACCGTGGTGGTGCGAAGCCACGTGGAGCCAGCGTTCTTCACCTCGAGCTGGTAGCTCGTGGCGCCGTCCACCGAGGTCCACTCGAACAGGGGACCGATCGGCTCCTGCGCCACGCCGTCCTCGGGGGCCAGCAGCGACGGGGAGTTGCCCGACGAGAAGAAGCGCCCGGGCTCTGACCATGGGAGCCAGTTGTTGTAGGCGTCGCGGCCGCGCACCCGCCAGACGTATGCCTTGCTCGAGGCGGGGATCGGCTGGTCCCACGAGTACGCGGTGGCAGTCACGTCCTTGAAGAACAGCCGGTTCGCCGCGGAGAACGTCAGGTCGCTGTTCTTGTAGACCTCGACGCGGTACGACGAGTTGAACGGCTGCGGCTCCCAGCGAAGGGCCGCCGTGCCCGACACGACCTCGTCGTCGATCGGGAACGCCAGCGGCACGGTGGGGCTCCGCTTCACGAAGGCACGTGTCTCCGACCACGACAGTCCCTTGCCGTCGCCGTCGATCGCCTGCACCCGCCAGTACAGCTGGCCCTCGGGGTAGAGCTTGTCGGGCCCGGTGTACGTCGCCTGGTCGACGAGCTTGTTGTCGAGGGGGGAGCTGAAGTTCGGCTGGTCGTCGACCTGGATCCGGTAGCGGAGGCCGGCCTCCGGGTCGAGCTCACCGGTCTCGTCCCACGATGTCGTCTGGGCGGTGTCGAAGTAGTCCTCCCAGGTGAAGGTGACCTCGCTGGTGTCCAGGTTGGGCTCCGCCACGTCGGCGTCGTCCTCGGGGCTGATCAGCTGCACGGGGGGCGACAGCTTGCGGAACGCGTTGGTCGCCTTGCCGGTGGTGGAGACCGGGTTGGTCCCGCAGTAGCTGATCGCCTTGCAGGGGCGGATGAACCAGAAGTAGGACTTGCCCGCCTGGCTGTCGGCATAGGTCGCCTCGGTGTTGGCGAGCGTCAGGGCGTAGCGGCTGCCGGTGGTGCCCGGGATCGTCGTCTCGAGCAGGTTGGTGAAGCTGGAGTCGCGCGACACGTAGACGAGGTAGTGCGACATGCCGGGCTGCGCGTCCCACGAGAGCACGGGGCTGCTCGGCACGTTGTCGCACTGGGCACCGCTGACGCCGTCGGGGTCCAGGTGGGCGGTGCAGCCCGCGCCGGCGTCGAGGGTGCCGCCCTCGAGGGCGATCGACTGGCCCTGCACCGGCGCGAAGCCGGCGATGTGGAAGGTCTCCACCTCTGTGTTGCCGAGGTAGCCCTCGGTGTTGCTGTAGGCGGCTGCGGTCCAGAGGTAGTCGCCGGGGGAGAAGAAGCGCTTCGAGGTGTCCACGACTGCCGGGTAGCCGACGCCTTGGTCGATGATGTCGGTGTTGGTGTGGGTGTACCAGTTGCCGGTCACCGCAGAGCCGATGGACACCTTGTAGTAGTCCGCGTCGGGGTCCGGCTCCCAGGACAGGACGGGCGCCTTGAGCGTGGGGGCGTCCGTCGACAGGCCGGTCAGGGGCGTCAGCGGAGCGGCGCCGGTCGTGGGCATGTCGCCGGTCACGGTGAACGACCCGCCGTGGATCAGCGAGGACCGGCCCGCCGCATCCTCCGCGGTGACCGTCCAGGTGAAGTCGCCGGGCTGCAGCGCAGAGCCCAGCGGCACGTACGACGTCGAGTAGGTCGTCTTGGTGTGCACGACGCTCCCGAGCTGGTTCTTGATGCGCACCAGGTAGCTCTCCGCCGCGCGCTCGCCCGACCAGGTCAGCAGCGGGAGGTCGACCACGTCGCCGTTGGGGGACATGGAGGTGATGAAGGGGTCCTCCCACACCACGGCCTGGGTCGGCGAGTAGATGCCCTGGACGCCGAGACCGGAGTACGGGCGGTCCAGTGCCCGCACCCGCCAGTAGGTGATCCCGCCCGCGGCGACGTCGCACTTCTCGTGGCCTCGTACGCCGCCGGTCAACGTCATGTTGCCGATGGTGTAGGTCGTGCCGGCCACCAGGCACTCGTCGTAGGTCAGCGGCGAGAAGTTGGGGTCGCTGCCCACCTGGAGCTGGTAGTAGCTCGCGTGCTGGACCGGCGTCCACTGGAAGTAGGGCTCGCCGCTGAAGAGCTCGGGAGCGTCCACCTCGCCGAGTGGCCACACCGGCTCCGGCGTGTCGGGCCACACCCGGGCGAAGCTGTTCTGCACCGTGGTCCACGGCGTCGGCTTGCCGGCCATGTCGACGGCCCGGACCTGCCAGTAGTACTGCGCGTTGTTGTAGGTGATCGGCGGCGAGTAGCTGGTGCCGAACACCTTGGTCTGGTCGTCGACGATCGTGTTGAAGTCGGCGTCGCGCGCGACGCGCAGCTGATACCACTTCGCGCCGGCCACCGGTTCCCAGTCGAGCACCACGTCCTCGACCTGGGTGTCGGGGTCGTCCGCCGGGCTGGTCAGCACGACCGGCTGCAGCGGCTCGATGTCGAAGGTGGCCGGGGCGGAGGGCTGCGACTGGATGTCCTTGCTCTTGGCAGCGGTCACCCGCCACCAGTAGTCGCCGGCCTCGAGAGGCTCCGGAACGACCAGGCTGGTGGTCTGCGCCGTGTAGGACGTCGCGCCGATGAAGTCGGAGTCGGCGTCGACCTCCACGACGTACGACGTCGCGCCGGGGATGCCGACCCAGGACAGGACCGGCGGCTCCTCGGGCTGCTGGAGGATGTCACCGTCGGGCGTGAGGCCGCTGGGCACGCCCGGGGGAGCGGCCTCGAACTCGGCGTTGCTCCAGGGGGAGGCGGTGCCGCTGGCGTTGAACGAGCGGACCCGCCAGTACTGCGTGCCGCCGGCCACCGCCTTGGTCGGCACCGCGCGGGTGTTGACCGTGCGGGAGGTGAACTCCGGCGAGTCGAACGACGGGTCGTTGTCGAGCTGCACCTCGTAGCGGGTCGCGCCTGACGGGCGGTCCCATGACAGGACGGGCACGGTGGTCGCCTGCAGGTTCTCCGGAGCGTTCACAGCGGCGGCCGCCGGGGTGCTCAGCAGGGAGAGGCTCAGCGCGGCGACCGCCAGCGCGCCGGCGCCCGTCCGGGCGGCGCGGCGGAAGGTCAAGGGGGTGGCCTGAGGCACGGTCAGCTCCTGGGAGTCACGGCAGGTCGCCTGCACCGTAAGTCCCGCGAGCCGCCCCGCGTGGCGGAATGCAAAAAGTGTGACCTGGCCGGTCTGCGGCCCCCGGTCGGGTCGCGCGAGAGGCGGCGCGTGGTGTCAGTCGAGGCCGACGGAGAAGGCGGACTCCAGGTCGTGTCGGGAGTAGGCCCGGAACGCGATGTGGGTCTCGGTGGAGGTGACCCCGTCGACCTTGTTGAGCCGGTCGGCGACCACCGTGGCCACCTCGTCGTGGTGACGCACCCGGACCAGGGCGATCAGGTCGATCTGACCGGTGACGGAGTAGACCTCGCTGACCCCGTCGAGGGCGGCGATCGCCTCCGCGACCTCGGGGATGCGTGCGACGTCGGCGTTCACGAACACGATGGCGGTGATCACAGGTCAGAGCCTAGCCAGCGGCGGACCGGGCGGTGCACGGTGCGGCCGGCAGGGGGCTCGTCGAAGGGCACCAGGCGGTCCTGCGACCGGCGCAGAGCGTCCTGCACGGCGAGGTGCCGGCCGGCACCTCGCGGTGGGCAGCTCCACTCACCCTCGACGTGGACCAGCCGCACGCCGGGCGACTCCAGCCAGCGCAGGATGCGCTCGCTCTCCTCGGCACTCGCGGCCGGCACCGGACCGGGTCCCCCGCTCACGGTCTCCGCGCTGGCCCGCAGCTCGGCGACGAACTGGTGGGCATCGGACCCCGGCGGGATCAGGCCCGCCGCGGCCAGCCTGCCGTGCCGGACCACGTGCACCGCCCACCGGCCACGGTCGTCGCGGCCCGCGGCCACCAGCTCGGGAAGCCGGGCCAGCGACGCGAGCCGCTGGGTCCGCGCCGCCCCGCGGAGGAAAGCGCTGAGCCGGTCGCGGTGGGTGCCCGCCTCCTCGTAGCGCTCGTCGTCGGCCAGCCCGGACATCCGACGGCTGAGCGCGGACAGCACCTCGGCTGGGTCGGCCGCGAGCGCCTCGCGCAGGCGGTCGACGACGGCGGCGTACGCCGACTCGTCGGCGCTGCCGTCGCAGGGGGACAGGCAGCGGCCCATCTCCGCCAGGACGCAGGGGGCACGGGACGGCTGGCGTGGCAGTCGGTCGCTGCACTGACGCACCGGGAAGGCCTCGTGCAGCGCGGCCACGCAGCGCTCCGCGACCTTGCGGGACGTGAACGGACCGACGTAGTCGGCGTCGTCGTCGACCACCCGTCGCACCAACGACAGCCGCGGCCATGGCTCGCGGGTGAGCTTGACGAAGACGGTCTTCTCCGGGAATCGCGAGCGGCGGTTGTAGCGCGGCTTGTGTTCGCCGATCAGTCGCAGCTCGCGCACCTCTCCCTCGAGCGGGGTGGCGCACTCGATGCCGGTCACCGACGCGGCGAGGCCGATCATCTCGCCCATCCGGGAGCGCGTCTCCGACGCGGTGAAGTAGCTGCGGACGCGGCTGCGGAGGTCGCGAGAGGTGCCGACGTAGAGCACCCGCTCCTCGCCGTCGCGGAACAGGTAGACCCCCGGCGCGTGGGGGAGGCCCTCCGCGAGGTGGCGCTTGCGGCGCTGGGCCTGGCTGACCCGCGAGGAGTAGGTCTGCAGTTCCTCGAGCGTGTGGACCCCGAGGCTCCCGAGCCGCGCCATCAGACCGTGGAGGACGTCGACGGTGGCACGGGCGTCGGCCAGTGCGCGGTGGTTGGGAGTGGTCTCGGAGCGGAACACCCGCGCCAGCGACGCGAGCTTGCAGTTGGGGGACTCGTCGCGGGTCACCACGCGGCGGGCGAGCTTGGCGGTGTCGACCACCTCGAGGTCGGGCCAGGGCCTTCCCTGTTGAAGCGCGAAGTGACGCAGGAAGCCGACGTCGAAGGGCGCATTGTGGGCCACCAGCACGCTGCCGGCGGCGAACTCCAGGAACGCCGGCAGCGCCGACTCGATCGGAGGTGCTGCGGCCACCATGCTGTTGGTGATGCCCGTCAGCACGGCGATGAACGCCGGGATCTCCGTGCGCGGGTTGACCAGCGTCTGGAACTCGCCGAGCACCTCGCCCCCGCGAACCTTGACCGCGCCGATCTCGGTGATCTGCGACCCGGCCTCGGCCGAGCCGCCGGTGGTCTCGAGGTCGACCACGCAGAAGGTCAGGTCGCGCAGCGGTCTCCCCAGCTCGTCGAAGCTGCGCTGCTCCTCCCACCGGGTGGCAGCCAGGGAGACCGGGGTCATGTCGCCGACGCTACGGTCGTGCGCCGACAGTTCCGGGACGACGCGCGGGTGCCTGGCGGGACCCCACTAGGCTGAGGCCATGGTCACCGCGCTCCCCGACGGCACGCACCGGTGGCGGTGCGGTGGCTGTGGCAACCTCACCCGCTTCGACGTCACCCGCACCCGCCGCACCACGGAGTACTGGCACGTCGACCTGGCCGGCGAGCCGGTCGTCGAGGACTCCACCCTGCGCCACGAGACGGTCGAGGCCGTCGCCTGCCGGTGGTGTGGGCGCAGCGATGCCATCGAGCTCGTGAGCCGCGCGGAGGCCGCGGTCGCCGGGGCCGATCCGGGGCCGGGGGAGCCGACCGGCTGAGCCGCCGTACGCCGGGTCGCACGGCTGTCGGTGGGCCCTGGCAGCCTCAGGGGCATGACGACACGGATCGACTGCGACCACTGCGTCCTGCGCGGCCCGGCCTGCCACGACTGCGTGGTCACCGTGCTGCTCGGGCCACCCGACGAGCTGACCTTCGACGACGACCAGTGCCGGGCGCTCGACGTGCTGGCGACCGGGGGCCTGGTGCCGCCGCTGCGGATGGTGGAGTCGGTGCCGCCGCCGGTGATCGAGTCCGCATGAGGTCCGGAGCCGGCGCTCGTGCCCCGAGTGGGGCGAAAGGGGCTGGAGGGGCTGATGTGACGAGGCGTGAGACAACGTCGTCCCGGAAACGCCGGTCTAGACCCCTCGATAAGTTGGCGACGCTCGACCCCCACCGCTACCCTCGGGCGACAGGTGGCCGTGGAAGTGGACCAGACAGGTTTGCGCGGCTTCCGCGTCGAGTTCGTCGGCCGGTCGGGGGGACGACCAGCAGGCGAAGCCGGGGAACCAACCCTCTGGGGTCAATCGCCTCCAGGAGGCGGCACAGGCCAGTGCCGTCGAGGACGAGGCGACGGGCAGGTCGAGCCCGCACCCGTCAGCTCACCCGGTAGGCGTACGACTGAACCAAGGGAGAACGTCCGCTCGTGTCTCGAGGCCGGAACCGACTCGCAGCCCTCCTCACCGGTGGCGCCCTTCTTCTGGGCATGAGCCTGGTGGGCTCCAATCCCTCCTATGCCGAGCCCGACATCGACGAGGTGCAGACCCGCGTCGACACGCTCTACCACGAGGCGGAGCAGGCGCAGGAGCGCTACCACGACGTCCAGCTGCAGCTGCGTGACCTGCGCCGCGACCTCCGCGGCCTGCGCGCCGACGAGCGCCGCCAGTCCGACCGCCTGGGGTCCGTGCAGACCCAGGTCGAGGGCTCGATCGTCCGCGCCTACCAGGGCCAGGACCTCTCCACGGTCGGTCAGGTCGTCCTCGCCGAGGACCCCTCGGCGTTCCTCAGCCAGCTCTCGACCGCCGCTGAGTTCAACGTTCTCCAGGGCGGCATCTACGCCGACTACACCACCGAGCTCAAGGCGCTGAAGATCCGCCAGGAGGCGACCGAGGCGCGCACGGCCGAGATCGCCGCTGCCGAGCGCGAGGCCGCCGACGCGAAGGCCGCCGTCGACAAGAAGCTCGAGCAGGCCAAGTCCCTGCTGTCGGACCTCAAGGAGAAGGAGCGCCAGGAGATCGCCTCCCGCAGTGCCGGCGTCACCCGCGTCCCCTCCAACATCCCCGCCTCGGGTCGCGGTGCCGCGGCGGTCCGCTTCGCGCTCGCCCAGGTCGGCGACGCCTACGTCTACGGCGCGGCGGGCCCCAACGCCTGGGACTGCTCCGGGCTGACCATGGTGGCCTGGGGCCAGGCAGGTGTCGGCCTGCCGCACTCCTCGGGCGCCCAGTTCGGCTCCGGCCCGCACATCCCCGCCAGCGCGCTGCGTCCGGGTGACCTGGTCTTCTACTACAGCCCGATCAGCCATGTCGCGATCTACATCGGCAACGGGATGATCGTCCACGCCGCCCACCCCGGTGCCGGCGTCCGCGTGGCCGGTCTCTACTCGATGCCGTTCGCCGGCGCGGTGCGCCCGGGCTGACGCACACGTCCGCCTCCCGGCCCCGGCGTCGGGCGACCGGCGCCCTGCTGGTCGGGGCGCTGACGCTCACAGCCCTGACGGGCTGTTCGGGGTCGCCCACGCCGCGCCCCGCCGCGGGCGACTCCTCGTCCGAGGCAGTGTCCGCGGTGGCCGTCGACCGGACCACGGCCGCGCTCGCCGAGGCGCTGCGCACCGGTGACGTCGCCGCGGCGGGGGAGCTGGCCGGCCCCGAGCCCGAGGCGGCGGGGGCCCGCGAGCGGCTCCAGATGATGGTCGCGAACGCCGCGGCGCTGCGGTTGCGGGGCATCGCACTGGCCTACCGGGCGGCCGAGGGACCCGCGGCCGAGTCCGACGGTACCTGGCAGGTTCGCTGGCGCCCCGGCGATCGGGGGGTGCACACGGCGATGAGCACCGTGCCGGTGTCCTTCGCGATGCACGACGGCCGAGCCGTGGTGACCGACCTGCCCGCGCGTCCGACCCAGGTGTGGTGGCTGTCTGCTCCGCTCAGGGCCACCCGGGGGACCGGCTGGCAGGTCGTGACGGCGGACGTGTCTCCTCCGGGGGCCCTGGTCGCCGCCACCCGTCGTGCCCGGGCCGCGGTCGGCCGGGTGCTGGGCCGGGCGCCCACGCTGGTGGTGGAGGCCCCGGCGGACGCGCCGACGTACGACCAGCTGCTGGGGGCTCAGCCCGGGGAGTTCGCGGCGCTGGCGGCGGTGACGACCACCGCGGACGGCGGAGCCCGGCGCGACGCCGCCCTGCGGATCGTGGTCAACCCCGACCAGCGTGGCCGGATGGACCGGACCGGGCTGGCGGTGGTCCTCGCCCACGAGGCGGTCCACGTGGCCGTCCGCGACGTCGTATCCCCGCAGCCGCGCTGGCTCAGCGAGGGCTTTGCCGACCTGGTCGCCCTGCGTGGTCTGGGGCTTCCGGGCAGGACCGCTGCCGTGGCCGCGCAGGTCCGCCGCGAGGGCGTTCCGGAGAGGCTGCCGGCCGGCGCCGACTTCGACGGATCTGGCACCGCCTTGGAGGCGGCCTACGAGGCATCCCGTCTGGTCTGTGCTGCCCTCGAGCGCCGACTGGGCCTGGCGGGCCTGGTCGCCCTGCGGCGGTCGCTGGTGCGGCATCCGGAACCCTTCGCCGCGGCGGTGTCGCGAGCGGGCTGGTCGCAGCCGCTGCTTCTCGCGCGCTGGCGGGCCCGGCTCAGCAGTCTCTCGACCCCGGGACAGACCGAGGGCCGGGGCCGACACCCAGGTGGTGGTGTCGGCCCCGGCCCTCGGGGGAGGAGCCGCCCGTCATGGGGAAGCGGGCGGCCGGTCGGTGTCAGCAGTTGGCGGCACCGCGCTGAGCGTTGATGCTGTCGCAGGTGTCCTGGAACAGCGCGTTGATCTGGGCGCCGAACACGAACACGGTCAGCACGATGATGCCGGCGATGCCGGCGACCAGGAGGCCGTACTCGACGGCGGAGGCACCGCGCTCGTCACGCTTGGCGAGTCGCGCCGTGAGCAGCAAGCGCAGGTAGTCCAACATGGTCCTTCTCCTTCAGACAGGTGGGCCGGGGTCGAGGTTCGCGACGGGGTGCGCCTCGTGATGTGTCCATCTTCGGTGACATCGAGGCTGGTTGCCCCGGAAAAACGGTTCGATCGGCATGGCCCGATGTGACTAGGGACGCGGGAGGATCGTCGGGGCGGTCTGCGACGGTCGAGTCCTGGAAATGACCCGTGGCCGCGAACCCTGGTGGGTTCGCGGCCACGGGGTGTGGCTGGCTGAGGTCAGCAGCCGGCGCCGGAGCCGGAGCCGTTGGCGACGCTGTTGCAGGTGTCGGTGAAGACGGCCTGGATCTGGGTGCCGAAGGCGAAGACGACCAGGACGATGATCGCGGCGATGCCGGCGACCAGGAGGCCGTACTCGACGGCGGAGGCGCCGCGGTCGTCCATCTTCTCGATGCGGGCGTTCAGCATGATGCGCAGGTAGTCCAGCATGGTGGTGTGCTCCTTGTGATCCTTGGTTGGTGGGTGTCGAGGATCGCCGGGTCTGCGCCTCGCTCTGATGACAATCCTCAGCCACGGTGGGGGTTTCCGCTGCCGGAAATCGGTGGAACCGGTGTAGTCAGTTCGGACTAGGGCTCCTGGTCCGTCGGCGGTGCCGGCGGCCGAGCGGCGGTGACGAGCTGCCGGTCGGTCCTGTGGGTCGTGGCCTCCATGTCTCGTGAAATGACCCGTGGCCGCGAACCCGGGTGGGTTCGCGGCCACGGGGTGTGGCTGGCTGAGGTCAGCAGCCGGCGCCGGAGCCGGAGCCGTTGGCGACGCTGTTGCAGGTGTCGGTGAAGACGGCCTGGATCTGGGTGCCGAAGGCGAAGACGACCAGGACGATGATCGCGGCGATGCCGGCGACCAGGAGGCCGTACTCGACGGCGGAGGCGCCGCGGTCGTCCATCTTCTCGATGCGGGCGTTCAGCATGATGCGCAGGTAGTCCAGCATGGTGGTGGCTCCTTGTGATCCGTGGTTGGTGGGTGTCGAGGATCGCTGGGTCTGCGCCTCGCTCTGGGTGAGATCCTGTCCCAGGTTCGGGATTCTGGTGGCCGAATTTCGGGGGATTCGGGGTAGTCACTTCGGGCCATCCGGGGATGGCCCGTGCGTGTCACGGGCGGATCGCGGGGTGTGATCGCCCGGGCCGTTGCCGGAGCTGTCGATCGGGATGCTGCGGGCCGCCTGGGTCCTGAAATGACCCGTGGCCGCGAACCCGGGTGGGTTCGCGGCCACGGGGTGTGGCTGGCTGAGGTCAGCAGCCGGCGCCGGAGCCGGAGCCGTTGGCGACGCTGTTGCAGGTGTCGGTGAAGACGGCCTGGATCTGGGTGCCGAAGGCGAAGACGACCAGGACGATGATCGCGGCGATGCCGGCGACCAGGAGGCCGTACTCGACGGCGGAGGCGCCGCGGTCGTCCATCTTCTCGATGCGGGCGTTCAGCATGATGCGCAGGTAGTCCAGCATGGTGGTGTGCTCCTTGTGATCCTTGGTTGGTGGGTGTCGAGGATCGCTGGGTCTGCGCCTCGCTCTGGGTGAGATCCTGTCCCAGGTTCGGGATTCTGGTGGCCGAATTTCGGGGGATTCGGGGTAGTCACTTCGGGCCATCCGGGGATGGCCCGCCTGGGTCGTGGGAGCCTGAAATGACCCGTGGCCGCGAACCCGGGTGGGTTCGCGGCCACGGGGTGTGGCTGGCTGAGGTCAGCAGCCGGCGCCGGAGCCGGAGCCGTTGGCGACGTTGTTGCAGGTGTCGGTGAAGACGGCCTGGATCTGGGTGCCGAAGGCGAAGACGACCAGGACGATGATCGCGGCGATGCCGGCGACCAGGAGGCCGTACTCGACGGCGGAGGCGCCGCGGTCGTCCATCTTCGCGAGGCGGGCGGTGAGCATGATGCGCAGGTAGTCCAGCATGGCGTTCGTATCTCCTTGGTGAGTGATGAGTGCTTGTCAGCCGAGGATCGCCAGGGTCCTGCGCCTCGATGACCTCAGTCTTGCCCACCGTTGCGCACTCGGCTGCGGGAGATCGGTCAGGGCTTCGTGGTCCCTTCGGGCCATGCGTGATGGTCCTTCGAGGACGTGCCTCGGGTGCGTCAGGCCTGGCGCACGCTGGTGAGAAGCCCGATGCGCATCGCCGTGACCAGCGCCTGGGCACGGTTGTTGGCGCCGAGCTTCTGGTAGATCCGCCCGATGTGGGACTTCACGGTCGACTCGCTCATGTAGAGCTCCTGACCGATGGCGCCGGAACCGAGGCCGTCGGCCAGCAGCAGCAGGACCTCGTGCTCCCTGTCGGACAGGCGGGTGGACTCCGCCGCGCCGCGGCGCATCATGGCTCCCGCGAGACCGCTGGACAGGAAGGTGCGGGGAGAGGCGGCGGCGTGGATGGTGGCACGGACCACCTCACCCGCAGGGGCGTCCTTGCCGACGAACCCCGAGGCGCCGGCCTCCATGGCCGCGAAGATCTGGTCGTCGCCGGAGTGCATGGTGAGCACCACCAGCCCGAGGTCGGGGCGGTCCTTGCGGAGCCGACGGACGATGTCGAGGCCGGTGCCGTCGGGCAGCTGCAGGTCGGTCACCACCGCGTCCGGCTGGGTTTCCTGGCAGATCTCGAGGGCCTCGGCCACCGAGCCCGCCTGACCGACCACCTCGGTGCCGCGCTCGATGGTGAACGACGCGGCGAGGCCGTTGCGGATGAGCTCGTGGTCGTCGACCAGGACGACGCGGACGGGAGTCTCGCTCATGACAACACACTCTCTCTTTCGTGGTCCGAGAGGGTGACGCCGCGCGCGGCGTCACCCGAGATTCGGACGGCGACGAGCGCGCCACCGTCCGGGTGGTTCCCGATGTCCAGCGTGGCGCCCACCAGGCGCGCGCGCTCCTGCATGATCTCCAGGCCGTGGGAGTCGGCGCGCTTCTCCCTCAGCCCGCGTCCGTTGTCGCGCACCGAGATCGCGACGTCCGGCGGGTTGACCGCGCACACGACGTCGATCTTGGTGGCCTCCGCATGCCGGACGGCGTTGTTGAGGGCCTCTTGGGTGATCCGCATCAGCTCCGCCTCCACCTCGGGCCGCAGCCGCACCGTGCCCTCGTCCACCGTGACGGAGATGGCGACCCCGGAGAGCGCGCTGAGGTGGCGGGCGATGCCGCCGATCGCCGCCCCGAGGCTGTCGCTGACGTCGACCGCTGATCGAAGGGCGAGGACGGAGCGGCGTACCTCCGCCACGACGGCAGTGATGCTGTCCCGCAGCAGCTGCAGCTGGGCAGCCTGCTCGGGCGAGTCGGCGGCGACGAGCAGGCCGTCGACGAAGTAGCCCATGGAGGCGATCTCCTGGGCCATGCCGTCGTGCATCTCACGGGCGAGTCGCCGGCGCTCCTCCGACGTCGCGGCGTCGCGGAGCTGGCCGAAGAGCAGGGATGCCTCGAGCCGCACGGCATCCGGCCCGAAGCGGCGAGACAGCGTCGCGAGCCGTCCGGCGAGGTCAGCCTGGTCGGGGGAGAGGCCAGCAGAGAGAGTGCCTGTCACGACGGCGACGATGGCACCGCCGGCGGTGAGCGGGAAGGCGAAGTCGTGGCCGCGGGTCATCGGGCGGCCGGTGGCGAGCACCCTCTGCGCCAACCGGGCGACCGGCTCCGGGTCGGGAACGGCGGCGGGTGCCTCACCGGTGACCGAGACCGACCGGGTCAAGGGGGTGAGCCCCTCGTGCTGGGGCACGTGGACGGCCAGCCACGAGGTGGGCACCGCGTCGTGGACGGCGGCGAGCAGGGTGTCGGCCTGGGACACCGGGTCCAGTCCGGAGGACAGGTCGCCGGACAGGTCGAGGAGCTCACGGAGCAGCTGGCGCGCCTCGCGGTAGCCCGCCACCGAGTCGGGCTCTCGGCGGATGAACGTGTGCAGGAAGCCTGCGACCAGGCCCATGCCGAGCCCGCAGACGGCCCAGGTGAAGATGGCGACGCCCAGACCGCTGTCGATCCCACCACCCAGCAGGGAGGCCGTCGCCACCACGCCGATCAGCTGGGCGGCCAGTGCCTCGGCCACCCCACGGTTGCCGTGCCGCAGTCCGGAGAGGAAGGGCGGTAGGGCGAGCGCCGCGAGGAGACCGGGCGACGTCTCGGCCGGTAGCGCGACGATGACGCCGACGGCCGTCGCCTCCAGCAGGTCGGAGGAGGCCGCCAGCTGCCAGCGTCGCTGCGCCGCGACCGCGCCCAGGCCGAGAGCGGCCGCCAGGGCGATCAGGTAGGGGAACGAACTCGTGTCCCGCGCCCAGACGGCCGGCCCGACCAACGCCAGCAGCACGAAGACGCGTGCGGCGACGGCCAGCCGGCCGAACGTGCGCGAGGTGGTGGCACCCATCACCGGGCGAAGTTGTCCATGATGCTGATCGCCGCCGGCCCCATCACCGCGAGGAACAGGCAGGGCAGGATGCAGAAGATCAGCGGGATGGTGATCTTCACCGGCACCTGCTGGGCCTTCTCCTCCGCCCGCTGGCGACGCTTGACGCGCATCTCTCCAGACTGCACGCGCAGCACCTGGCCGATCGGGATACCGAACGAGTCGGCCTGCACCAGCGAGCTGACGAAGCTCTTGAGGTCCGCGAGGTTGGTGCGCTCCGACAGCGCCCGCATCGCCTCGGTGCGGCCCTGGCCGATCTGCATCTCACGCAGGGCGCGGGAGAACTCCTCGGCCAAGGGGCCGGTGGTGTTGCGGGACACCTGCTGCAGGGCGGCGTCGAAGCCGAGACCCGACTCCACGCTGATGGTGAGGAGGTCGATCGCGTCCGCGAGGCTCCGCTGGATCTTCTCCTCGCGGTCGTAGGACTGCTGGTAGAGGTAGAGGTTCGGGCCGTAGAAGCCGGCCAGCAGACCGCCGACGACCATCAGGATCTGGATGGTGAAGCCGGGGGAGATGACCAGGGCGAACAGCGATCCCAGGATGAAGCCGGCGATCCCTGCGACGACCTTCATCGACACCACACGGTCGACGGTCCAGCCGGGCGGGTTGCCCGCCAGCTCCAGACGACGGCGGATCCGGTCGCCGGTGTCGGCGCCGCTGAGTCGGCGCCCGACGCCCAGGAACCGCTTGAGCAGCGGGTCGAGGACACGGTCGGCGAAAGGCTTCTCCATGTCGTCGGTGAGCTCGGAGGGAGCCATCGACATCGCCTCGAGGACGGCCAACGACTTGTTGATGCCGGACGTCTCGGCTTCACTGCGTGTCGCCATGGACAGCAGGAGGAGGGCGGTCCCGACCAGCAGAAGGCCGAGTACGAACACCATGACCATCGTCAGACCTCCACCTTGACCATTTTGCTCATCCAGAACACACCGAGGCTCAGCAGCAGCGCGCCGCCACCGAGCATCACCCACCCACGCGGGTCGGTGAACATCGGCATCACGTAGTCGCCGTTCGTGAGCAGCAGGTACAGCAGGAACGCCGGCGGCAGGCCGCCGAGCACGACGGCGGACAGCTTGCCTTCCGCGGCCAGCGCCGCGACCTGGCGCCGCATGTACTCGCGCTCCCGGATCGTGCCGGCCACCGTGTTGAGCAGCTCGGCGAGGTTGCCGCCCACCTGGCGCTGGATCTTGATCGCCATGACCACCCAGGCGAAGTCCTTGCTGTCGAACCGCTCGGTGATGCCCTCCAGGGCGTCCTCGAGCGTGACGCCGAGGCGGGTCTCGACGAGCACCCGCTTGAACTCGCTGGCGATCGGCTCGGTGCCCTCGTTGACGATGGTGTCCACGGACTGCGCGAGCGAGAGACCCGCCTGCAGCGAGCCGGCCATCAGCTGGAGCGTGTCGGGCAGCGACGAGTTGAACGCCTTCAGGCGTCGGGAGCGCTTGAACCCGAGCCATACCCAGGGGAGAACGACGCCGAGCACCGTGAAGATGATCGACACGATGATGTTGCCGCGACCCAGCAGCATGCCGACGGCTCCCGCGATGACCGCGATCGTCGCGTGGGCGAGCAGCCACTCCGCGGGCTTCAGGTTGCTGCCGGCGTGCTCGAGCCGGGCCGCGATGCGGGCCTCCAGGCTCTGGTTGTGGTGCAGCATCGCCGCCGCGGCCTCCTTGGCCTGGGCGAGGCTGATGTCCCGCTCGTTGGCCACGGCGTGGGGGTTCTGGATGCCGGCGGTCATGGCGGTGTACTGCGTCACTCGCTCGTCGGGGGCGAGCTCGGCCTTCTTCTTGGCCGGGAGCAGGTTGACGAACAGCACGACCAGGCTCAGACCGAGCAGAGCGGCGCCGGCGTACATCGCCCAGGTGGGCAGCGTGAAGCCGCCTGCGGAGACGTACTGCGGCGTCGGCGTCGCGCCGGCCTCGGGGGCCGCCTTCGCCAGCGTGGCGTACGCCGACGCGGTGAGTGTCGTCGCGCCCGCGGGCAGGGTCACCGAGACGTTGCCCTCGGTCGCCTCCAGGCCCTCCGGCAGAGAGGCCACGACGACCACCTGGCGGGCCAGCACGTCGGCCTCGTCGGCGAACGCCTCCTGGAGTGCCGCTGAGTCGGCGCTGATGACGTTGCCGTCGCCGGCCTCGGCCATCGCCTCGAGGGGGGCGAGCTTCTTGGCCTTCTGGTCCAGGGCGACGACGTCGACGTTGACCTCACTGTCCGCGATCGCCTGGGTGGCGGTCTCCAGCGGGGTCTTGCTGGTGTCGGCGCCGTCGGAGAGGACGAGCAGGCTGCGCTGGCCGTCCGCGCCGGCCTGCTTGGCGGCGGCGATGACGCCGTCGTACAGGCTGGTCTTCTTGCTCAGCTCGAGCTTGTCCAGCACGGCCACGGCCTGGTCGCGGTCGAGGGTGGGCGTGAGCGGCTGCTTCACCTTGTTGGCGAAGGTCGTGATGCCGACGTAGACATTGTCGGGCGCGGTGTCGAGGAAGGTTCGTGCGGCCTGCTGGGCGGCGGCGAAGCGATCGCCCTTCATGGAGTTGCTGGTGTCGATCACCAGGATCGTGGTCCGCTTGATCGCCTGGTCGGTGTCGGCGGACCTCGCGGTGGCCTCGGCCTCCTTACCGGCCAGGGTCACGGTGACCCCGTCGAGGTCGACCTCGGCGCCCTCGGGCACCGACACGAGGATCTTCACGCCCTTGTTGGTGGGCTTGACGTGCGCGATGGACGCGCCGTCCGCGGCCGAGGCCGGCCCACCGACGAGGGCGAGGATCCCGGCCACCCAGGCAGCCAGGAGCAGGGAGAGGAGACGACGAGGCATCACGCGCGTCCCATCGCGAAGAGCATCGGGTCGACGTGGACGTTGGCGTGCGACATCTTGTCGAGGAACTTCGGGCGCAGGCCGGTCGGCTTGAGCGTGCCCATGTAGCGGCCCTCGGCAGTCGAAGCCGGCGGCGTGGTCGTAGAGGAAGACGTCCTGCAGCGTGATCACGTCGCCCTCCATCCGCTCCACCTCGGTGAGGTGGGTGATGTGCCGCGAGCCGTCCTTGAACCGGGTCTGGTGGACGATCAGGTCGACCGCCGAGGCCGATCTGCTCCCGGATCGCGCGGATCGGCAGGTCCATGCCGGCCATCAGCACGAGCGTCTCCAGACGAGCCAGCGTGTCGCGGGGACCGTTGGAGTGGACGGTGCAGATGGAGCCGTCGTGACCGGTGTTCATCGCCTGGAGCATGTCCAGCGCCGAGGCGTCACGGACCTCACCGACGATGATGCGGTCGGGCCGCATGCGCAGGCTGTTCTTCACCAGGTCGCGGATGGTCACCGCGCCCTTGCCCTCGATGTTGGAGGGGCGGGACTCGAGACGCACCACGTGCTCCTGGTGCAGCTGAAGCTCGGCGGCGTCCTCGATGGTGACGATGCGCTCGTCGACGGGGATGAACGACGACAGCACGTTGAGCGTCGTCGTCTTGCCGGTGCCGGTGCTCCCGGACACGATGATGTTGAGCCGGCCGCGGACGCAGGCGTCGAGGAACTCTGCCGACTGCGGGGTGAGCGAGCCGAACTTGATCAGGTCGTGCACGGTCAGCGGGTCGGCCGAGAACTTCCGGATGGTGAGCGACGAGCCGTCGATGGCCAGCGGCGGGATCACCGCGTTGACACGGCTTCCGTCGGGGAGACGAGCGTCCACCATCGGGCTGGACTCGTCGACACGCCGACCGACCCGGGAGACGATCTTGTCGATGATCCGCCGCAGGTGCGACTCGTCGGCGAACACCGCGTCGGCGGCGACCAGCTTGCCCTTGCGCTCGAGCCAGATGTTGGCGTGGCCGTTGACCATGACCTCGGAGACGTCGGGGTCGAGCAGGTAGGGCTGGATCGGCCCGTAGCCGAGGATGTCGTCGCTGATCTCCTGGGTGATCTGGGTGCGGTCACCGGCGCTCAGCGGACGGTCCTGGTGGGCAAGCACGTCGAGCAGCGCCGCGCGGACTCGCGACTCCAGCTCGTGCTGGTCCATGTTGGCGTCGTAGAGCTGCGGCCCGAGCTCCTTGAGCAGCTGGCCGTGGACGCTGGCCTTGAGCTCCTCGATGCGGTCGGACTGGCCACCGAGCTTCTTCAGGCTCTTGCCGCCGCTGGCCGCAGGCTGTGCCGGCTTCGGAGGTGTGCTGAAGCCGGGCGTCGTCGGCCCGTCGGCGGCGGCGGGTCCACCGCTCGCAGTGGAGGCGGCGTCGGTCGGCGCCGCTCCGGCTGGAGCGGCGTTCGAGGTCGTCGTCGGGGCACCGGGTGCCGGGGTGGCGGCTGCGGCCGCCAGGCGGTCACGAAGAGAGCTCATCTGCGCTTCCTGCGTCGTCGGTTGTTGCTGTCATCGGACATGTCGTCGGCCTCCACCGCATCCACACCGGTGAGCGCCGTGGCAAGTGCGCGCACGGCTCGGCTGGATTCGTGGTCGGGAGCCGACAGGACGATCGGTCGGCCGGCGTTGGTGGCGGCCGCGATGTCGATCGACGTGGAGATCTGCGTGGAGACCGGCATCCCGAGGATGGCTTCCACCTTCTCGGCCCCGATGCCGACCGCGTCATCAGCGCGGTTGAGCAGGAGGTGACGGTGGTTCTGCGCGATGTTGAGCATGTCGAGCGTCTCGAGCGCCACCTTGACGTTCTTGAGCGTCGGCACGTCCAGCGTCGCGACCATCACCAGGTCATCGGTCTCGTCCAGCGCCATGAGCGTCTGCTCGTCGAACGCGGGGGCGGTGTCGATGATGACGTAGTCGTACTTCTCCTTGAGCACCCGGATCATCCGTGACACCAGGGCCGGAGAGATCCGGTCGTGGGCGTCGGGCAGGCTCGGCGCCGCCAGCACCATCAGGCCCGACTCATGCCGGGTGAGGAGGCCGTCGATGGCCTCGTAGTCCAGTGAGTCCTCGCTGCCGATGGCGTGCTCGATCGAGTGCGACGGGAACAGCTGCATCGTGATCGCGACGTCCCCGAAGGCCAGGTCGAGGTCGACCAGGCAGACCTGCCGGGCGCCCCGGTCGGACAGGGTGAGCGAGAGGTTGACCGCCATCGTGGTCTTGCCGACCCCGCCCTTGGGTGAGAAGACCGAGACCACCCGACCCATGTGAGCCACGCCGCCCGGGCCGCGCAGGGCGGCCGAGAGCTGCTGGGCGCGTGAGGCGGCCGTGCATCGAGGCTGTCGGCGTCGTTGTCAGCGACCACGTCGCGCGCGCCGGCGTGCATCGCACGGGTCAGCACGTCGGTGTCGACGAGGCTGCGGACCAGCACGACGCTGACGGTCGGTCGACTGAACCGCAGGTCCTCGCAGACCCCGAGGGCGTCGTCCAGGGGCAGGCTGGGCCCCAGGACGACGAGGTACTCCTCGGGACGGTTGTCGAGCCACGGACCGAGTCGGTCCACGCTTTCGACGCCGTGGGCACCCGCGGGAAGCGAGGTCAGCAGCTTGGCGACGACGCTGCTGTCGGTGTCGATGACGACTGGCATGGCAGTGGATTCCTTCAGGTGGCGGTCGAGTGGCTCACTTGTGGAGGTTCTGCCAGCCGACGCCCCGGTCGGTCTGGGACTTGCTCTTCTCGTTGAGCAGAGCGAAGGCCAGCCGTCCGTTGGTGTCGGTGGAGGCGAACATCAGGCGCTCGGCGTCGGTCTGGTCGACGGCGACGGTGAGCAGCGTGCGCGGCACCTCTTCGGTGGTCGCGGCGCCGTCGGGCGCTGGTAGAGGTCGTCGTGGTGGTCGAGGTCGACCCGACACCGAGGACCAGCACCCGCTTGAGCAGCAGCCGCACGACGCCGTTCGGCGGCGCACCGTTGGTGCTGACGCCCGCGGGGACGCTGGTGGTGCCGCTCGCCCTGCTGCGTCACGTCGAGCATCGGCTCGATGTGGTAGATCGCGACCTCCGAGCCCGGGCTGACGAATCCGGAGACACGGGCCGAGTCGGTCAGCTCGACCGAGATGGCCTGCATTCCCTCGGGGATGGCCAGCGTCTGGCCCTGCGCGGCGCCGCCGAACTTGGCGGGGATGATCTGCTCGCCCGCGAAGATCGTGGTCACGGCGACATCGCCCTTGAGGGCGTCGACGGACTGCATGGCGCCCTCGAGCACCTGGTTCTTCGGCACGGCCTGGGAGGCGATCTTGCCGGCTGAGGTGGCGGCCTCGATGGACTCGCCTGCCTCGATGGTCTGGGTGGCCCGCAGCACCTCGACGGTGTCGAACTGCTCCTGAGCCCGGTTGTCTGCGCTGCGCACGTACACCACGACCAGCGCGGTGCCGATGAGGGCGACCAGCGTGGCGAGGAGCAGCAGGACTGAGCGTCGGTTCATGGTGCGGGGGCACCTTTCGGTCAGGTGGGACGGCGCGGGACTCCACGACGTCCAGTTGTCGGGTGAGGTTCGAGGCGACCGTCCAGACCCGGGTCCGTGTGGTCCTGGGCGGGCTCTCGGCGTGGAATCTAGTTGTCTAGTCAGCGGCCTGTCCCGAAAACGCAAAAACCTGTATGGCGGCTCCGAGCGACGTGCATGATGCCCCCCGACCCAGCGGTCGAGTCACTCAGATCCCTTGTCGTTGAGGGGCTCTCGGCTCCGTACGCCGCCCGGTTCCGGCCCCGTCCAAGCCACGGACTCGAGGCGGTCACACGAGATAGAGCTCGGCGACCTCGTCGCGGAAGTCGCGCAGCACGACGCTGCGGCGCAGCTTGAGGCTGGGCGTGAGGTGGCCGCTGTCCTCGGTCCACGCGACCGGGAGCACTCGGAACCGGCGGATGGACTCGGCCTTCGACACCGCTTCGTTGGCGTCGTCGACCGCCGTGGAGACCTCGGCCAGGACGTCGGGGTCCTCGGCCAGCGCGGCCAGGTCTCCGGCCTTGTCGTGCGACCCGGCCCACAGCGCGAGCGCGTCGGGGTCGAGGGTCACGAGGGCGCCGATGAAGGGGCGGCCGTCGCCCACGACCAGGCACTGGGCGACCAGGGGATGCGCGCGGAGCCTGTCCTCCAGGAGCGCGGGAGCGACGTTCTTGCCGCCTGCGGTGACGATGATCTCCTTCTTCCGCCCCGTGATCCGGACGTAGCCCTCACCGTCGATCTCGCCGACGTCGCCGGTGCGGAACCATCCGTCCTCGGTGAACGCCGCGCGGCTGGACTCCGCATCGTGCCAGTAGCCGGAGAACACCTGCGGGCCACGGAAGAGCAGCTCGCCGTCGTCGGCGACTCGGACGCTGGTGCCGGCCAACGGCTGGCCCACGGTGCCCACGCGCACAGCGTCGACCCGGTTGGCCGTCACGGTCGCCGTGGTCTCGGTCAGGCCGTAGCCCTCGAGGATGGTGAGGCCGATCCCGCGGTAGAAGTGGCCCAGCCGATCGCCCAGCGGGGCGCCGCCGGAGACGGCGTAGCGGCAGGCGCCGCCGAGCGACTCGCGCAGCCGGCGGTAGACCAGCCGTTCGAAGGCCGCGCGCTGCGCGCGCAGATGCACCGGGGCGCGGCCCTGGTCCAGACCACGGGACCAGGCGATCGCCGTTCGCGCGGCGCGGGCGAACACCCCGCCGCGGCCGTCGGCGGTCGCGCGCTGCGAGGCGGTGTTGAAGATCTTCTCGAAGACGCGGGGCACCGCCAGCACGAAGGTCGGGCGGAACGACTGCAGCTCGGCCTGGAGGTGCGGGATGTCGGCCGTGTGACCGAGGCGGGTGCCGGTGGCCACGCAGCTCACCTGGATGACGCGGGCGAACACGTGCGCCAGCGGCAGGAACAGCAGCGTCGAGGCGCCGTCCTCGAACAGCTCGGGCAGGTCGCCGGTGGCCGCGGACACCTCGGCGAGGAAGTTGCCGTGGGTGAGCATGCAGCCCTTCGGCCGCCCCGTCGTCCCCGAGGTGTAGATGAGCGTGGCCAGGTCGTCGGCCGTCCGGGAGGTACGTCGCTCCTCGAGGTCGTCGTCGGAGATGTCCGCGCCCAGCCCGGTCAGTACCCCCACGGCGTTGTCGTCGATCGACCAGACATGGTGGAGGTCGGGGAGCTCGTGGCGCAGCTGGGCGATCCGGGCGAGGTGCTCACCGGACTCGGCCACCACCCCCACCGCGCCGGAGTCCTGCAGGATCCAGGCCACCTGCTCGGCCGAGCTGGTCTCGTAGATGGGGACGGAGACGGCGCCGGCGGACCAGATCGCGTAGTCCAGCAGCGTCCACTCGTAGCGGGTGCGCGACAGGAGCGCGACCCGGTCGCCCGCCTGGACCCCTGCTGCCAGCAGGCCCTTGGCGACCCCGGTCACCTCGGCCCGGAACTCCCCGGCCGTGACGTCCTGCCAACCCGCGCCGTCGGGACGGGCCACCAGCGGCCGCGTCGGGGTCCTGGGCCGCACGAGCGGCGAGGGCATCGGTGAGGTTGCCGGTGGGAGGCGCGGCCGTGGTCGGGGCGGCGTACTCGCGCACCGTGCCTCCTGGTGTCGACGATGGTCCGGCTGGGGTCCTGCGCGCAGGCTACCGCTGCCGTCGGAACACGCTCGGTCCGGTACGCTCGCCGGGCCCGCGAACGTCGCGGAGAGCCGCCGTCGAGGAGCACCGAGGGAGAGCAGCATGGCCGAGCAGACGACGTCCTCCATCGTGATCGACGCTGAGCCGGCCGCCGTCATGGAGGTCATCGGCGACTTCCCGGCCTACCCCGAGTGGGCCAAGGGCGTGAAGCGGGCCGAGGTCGTCGTCGACGGCGACGACGGTTGGGCCGAGCAGGTGTTCTTCGCCCTCGATGTGCCGCCGATCCGCGACGACTACACCCTGGCCTACGAGTGGGACGGCTACGACGGGGTCTCCTGGCGGCTGGTCGAGGGCAAGGTCCTCACGCACATGGACGGCGCCTACCTCCTGCGCGGCCTCGACGAGGGTCGCACCGAGGTGACCTACCGGCTGGCCCTGGACCTGTCGATCCCCCTGATCGGCATGATCAAGCGCAAGGGCGAGAAGATGATCATCGACGCGGCGCTCAAGGGGCTCAAGCAGCGCGTCGAGTCCGCGTGACCCGGCTCCTCGGAGCACGAGCGGCGTGACAGGAACCCGACCGCGCGTCCTGCTGTTCACCGGCAAGGGCGGCGTCGGCAAGTCCACGGTGGCCGCAGGCACCGCCTGCCTGGCCGCCGACCGTGGCCTGCGCACGCTGGTGCTGTCGACCGACGCCGCCCACTCGCTGGCAGACGCCTTCGGAGTCGACCGACCGGGGCCGGACCCGACGCCCGTGGGGACGTGCCTGCACCTCCAGCAGGTCGACGCCCAGCGCCGCTTCGAGGACTCCTGGTCGGAGATCTCCCGCTACCTGCGCAGCGTCCTCGACGCCGGTGGTCGTCGACCCCGTCACCGCCGAGGAGCTCACGGTGCTCCCCGGCGCCGAGGAGGTGATGGCGCTCCTGGAGCTGCGGCTGCAGGTGCTGACCGGCGACTGGGACGTCGTGGTGGTCGACTGCGCCCCGACGGCCGAGACGCTCCGGCTGCTCGCGCTTCCCGAGGCCCTGGCGTGGTACATGGACCGGGTCTTCCCCATGGAGCGCCGGGTGGTGCGGGCGCTCAGCCCGGTGCTCAGCCGCGCGGCGGGAGTCCCGATGCCCGAGGACGGGGTCTTCGACGCCATCCAGCGGCTGCACGACGAGCTGGACGAGGTGCGCTCGCTGTTGGCCGGGCCGCGGTCGTCGGTGCGGCTGGTGATGACGCCGGAGAACGTCGTCCTCGCCGAGGCCCGCCGCTCCCTCACCACGCTCTCGCTCTACGGCTACCGTGTCGACGGCGCCGTGGTCAACCGGGTCTTCCCCGACGCCGGTGCGGACGCCTGGCGCGCCCGCTGGGTCGCCGCCCAGGCCGAGGTGCTCGGCCGGGTCCGTGAGTCCTTCGCCGAGCTGCCCCTGTGGCGCTCGGCCTACCGCGACGGCGAGCCCGTCGGACGGGAGGCGCTGACGGCCCTCGCCGCAGAGCTCTACGCCGGCTCCGACGCGCTCGCCGACCCGGCGGGGACCGAGCCGCTCCGGTTCGCCCGCGAGGGCCGGATCACCACGCTGCGGCTGGCGCTGCCGCTCGTGGAGCGCTCGGACGTCGACCTGACGCGACACGGCGACGACCTGGCGGTGACCGTGGCGGCGTACCGTCGGCTGCTCACGTTGCCTCCCGCCCTCGCACGTCATAACGTCACGGGTGCTCGCGTCGTCGACGGCGAGCTCCAGGTGCGATTCGAGGAGACGACCGCGTGACGAACGGCGCAGGGGAGGCGCAGCCCGGCCGCGAGGTCGGCTCGCTGGCCGAGGAAGCGGCCAAGCTGCTCGGGGTCCTGTCGGGCTGGGCCGAGGAGCATCACCTCGACGACGTGGCCGACCGGGCGGGCGCCGTCGGCCAGGACCTGCACGACCACCTGTCGACGGGCGCCGCGGAGTGCACCTACTGCCCGATCTGCCAGACGGTCCGCCTCCTGCGTGACACCTCGCCGGAGGTCCGTGCGCACCTGGCCGCCGCGGGCGCCTCCCTGGCGCAGGCGCTGACGGCGACGCTCCAGGCGGCGACGACCACCGCGGAGGAGCACCCCGTCGAGCGGATCCCGGTCGACGACGACTGGCCGGAGGGGTCGCAGCCATGAGCCTGAGCATCGGCATCGACGTCGGTGGCACCAAGATCGCCGGGGGTGTGGTCGACGAGGCGGGCACGATCCTGGCCGAGGCACGCGTGGAGTCGCCGGCCGACGACACCTCGCGGATCGAGCAGACCATCGTCTCGTTGGTGCAGGACCTGCGCGCCCAGCACACGGTCGACACGGTCGGGGTCGGCATGGCCGGCTACATCGACTCCGGCCGCTCGGTGGTGATGTTCACTCCCAACCTGGCGCTGCGCGACGTGCCGTTGCGCGCCGACCTGGAGGCCACGCTGGGGCTGCCGGTCGTCGTCGAGAACGACGCCAACGCTGCGGCCTGGGGCGAGTTCGCGTTCGGTGCGGGCACCGACGTCGACGACCTGCTGCTGCTCACGGTCGGCACCGGCGTCGGAGGTGGCATCGTCATCGACGGCCAGCTGTTGCGGGGCGCCTTCGGCGTCGCTGCCGAGGTCGGCCACCTCCGGATGGTGCCGGGTGGGCACCCCTGCGGCTGCGGCAACCGTGGCTGCTTCGAGCAGTACGCCAGCGGCAGCGCGCTGGTCCGCAACGCCCGGCAGCGAGCCGTCGGTGGCTCCCCGGAGTCGCGCCCGCTGGTGGAGCGGGCCGGGGGCGACCCCGCGGCGATCACCGGCCCGATGGTGACCGCCGTCGCAGGCGAGGGCGACCCCTTCTGCGTCGACCTGCTGGCCGAGCTCGGCCGGTGGCTGGGGGAGGGCATCGCGGCGCTCGCCACGGTGCTCGACCCCGCGGTCACCGTGATCGGGGGCGGGGTGAGCCAGGCCGGCGACCTGCTGGTGGCGCCGGCGCGGGCCGCGTTCCTCGGTGAGGTGATCGCCCCCGGCCACCGCCCGGTCCAGGAGATCCGCACGGCCCGGCTCGGCAACCGCGCGGGCATCATCGGCGCCGCCGACCTCGCGCGCCGCTGAACCCGACCATCGGCCCGGCCAGACCGGGGCGGCGGATGTGTCGAAAGCCGGGACACGGCACCCCTCCACCTGCCTACACTCACGGCGGTCCCGGTTGACTGCAGGCTTGCCTCCACCGCTCGGGATCTGTCACAGGACTCTCGGGACAGGAAGGGTGACGATGAAGCGTAGTCGGCACGGCGCACTCGGGAGTGCCCGGCGGCGACGCGGGACCGACTCCGAGGCCGGTGGCTCGGCCGTGGAGTTCGCCCTCCTCGTCGTGGTCTTCCTGACCCTGCTGTTCGGGATGATCCAGTACTCCTTCTACTTCTGGTCGACGCAGTCGGCGGCGAACGCCGCGCGCGACGCCGCGCGCCGGGCCGCCGTCGGGCAGTCCTGCGCCCAGCTCGCGACGCAGTCGCAGGCGAGCACCAAGCTGGTGGAGTCGGGCTACCAGGTGACCCGGCGCTACTACAAGCCGGAGGACACCTCGTTCGCCACGCCGGTGACCGCCTACACCGGCGCCAACGCCCGGATCGTCATCACCTACCAGTCCCTCGACCTGAACTTCCCGTTCGTGCCGATGATCGACGACGCCAAGGTGCGCGAGGTCGCGGTCGCCCGCGTCGAGAACTACAGCTCGACCGGCAACACGAACTGGAGCAGCTGCGGATGAGCGCGCGCACCTTCTTCGCGGCGCGGCGGCGCGACGAGCGCGGAGCCTACGCCGTCATGTTCGCGCTGCTGGCCACGTCGCTGTTCGGCGTCGCGGCCCTCGGGGTCGACCTCGGCAACCTCTACCAGCGCAAGGCCGAGACCCAGTCGCAGGCCGACCTCGCCGCGACGTCCGCGGTGGCCAGGCTGCCGGTCTCCCAGGCGGCGGCCGTGCAGGCGGCGGCGGACTACCTCAACCACAACCGCAAGCAGGGCCAGACCGCGATCACCACCTCGCAGCTCACCGACGGCGACACGGCCAACGGCGAGGTGACCTTCCCCTCGAGGTACTTCATGAAGGTGCTCACCCCGGGCGCGAAGGTCCAGTTCGGGCTCTCCGTCCCGCTCACCGGCACCTCCAGCACCGATGTGTCGTCGTCGGCCACGGTCGGGCTCGGAACCCCGGCCGCCGACCACCTGATCCCGTTCTACGCCGTGTTCGGCGAGGGCTGCGACTATGGTGCCCAGACGCTCAGCGACCCGGCCAACGGCCACGTCCAGAGCATCGTGCCGACCTCGCTGCAGACCCCGTCGACCAACGCCAGCCAGTCCACCAACTCCGTGCTCGACCACGCGACGCCCTACCAGTTCGACATCGGAGTCACCGGCACCGTCACGGTCCATGGCACGGGACTGTCCGGGGTGACGGTGGTCGGCTTCTACCGCAAGACCTCCGAGCTGCCCAACCGATACGAGGTGGCCATCCCCTCCAACGGCGCGAGCGACCAGCTGTCGGTCACCGTGCCGTCGGGGGTGGCGAGCGCCCCTGGCGTCTGGTGGATCCGGGTCTACAAGGACTCGGGCAACAAGGGGTGGACGGCGCTGGACAACGCGCTGCCGATCCGGATCGGCGACGGGCCGATCATGTGCCCGGGCACCTCCGACTCCGGCAACTACGGCATGCTCAAGCTGTCCCGCTCCACCCAGCCCTCCACGTGGGCGCCGGACAACATCGCCTCCGGGCTCGAGCCGCCGCTGTCGCTGACCGTGCAGACCAACCCGGCAGTGATCCCGATCTGCTGGCCCGGCGGACCCAACGTCGTCTACAGCCCGACCACGGGCAGCGCCACGCGCTACGCCAACACCAACTGCGTCGACACCGACACCGGTCTTACCGCTCAGGTGGCGACCCAGGGGCTGGTCACCGGCACCGGCACCGGCAAGCCCGGACGGCTCACCCTGCAGCCCACCACCACCCAGGTCGCCGGGCGCAAGTGTGCCCCCGGCAAGGTCACCAAGCAGCGTCAGCTGCTGGGCCGCTCGCTCAACGACGACGTGCTGACCTGCTTCCTGGCCAACCCGGCGATGACCATCGCCGAGATCGCCTCCCCGGCCTACAGCGGCGGCGCGGTGCTGGACCCGGAGATCTACAACTCCCCAAGATTCTGCTACGTGCCGGTGATCTCGGTCGACCCCAGCACCGGCGGCAGCAGCCACTACTCGATCACCGACATCCGACCGTGCTTCATCACCTCCGAGGCCAACGAGTCCTCCTACAACAGCCAGCTGTTCACCGACGGCACCCCGGACACGACGATGAACGGCACCGACATCCAGAGCAACAAGGTCGTCTCGATGCACGTGGTGTTCTTCAACAAGAAGGCGCTGCCGGCCTCGGGGGCGGCCCAGGCCGGTGTGATCCTCGACCCGAACGGACCGTTGGTCCCGGTGCTCAGCGACTGACTCTAGGATCTGCCTCCATGAGGCAGGCGGCGAAGCGACCCCCGCGGCTGAAGAGGCGCGGGCTCTACATCGGCGTGGACGTGGGCGGCACCAAGGTGCTGGCCGGCGTCGTGAGGAGCAACGGGGCGGTGGTGGCGACCGCGCGACGGTCGACCCCCGGCCGGCTCGTCGACCCGGCGGTGGTCGAGGACGCCCTGGTCGAGGCGGTGCTCGAGGTGGCCGATGGTGCCCCGATCGCGGCGGTCGGCGTGGCCGCCGCGGGCTTCGTCGACCAGGCAGGCGAGCGGGTCATGTTCGCCCCCCACCTGCCCTGGCGAGGCGAGCCGGTGCGGGCGCACCTGCAGCAGCGCTGGGGCGCTCCGGTGGTCCTCGACAACGACGCCAACTGCGCGGCTGTCGGCGAGTGGACGTACGGCGCCGCACGCGGCACCCACTCCGCGCTGATGATCACCCTCGGCACCGGCATCGGAAGCGCCATCCTGCTGGACGGCGCGGTGCACCGGGGCCGTAACGGCATGGCGGGGGAGTTCGGTCACATGAAGGTGGTGCCGGACGGTCTCCCCTGCGAGTGCGGCGGCGCCGGCTGCTGGGAGCAGTACTCCTCGGGCAAGGCGTTGGTGCGCTTCGTGCGGGCCCGGATCGGCCAGGAGGAGACCACCCTCGAGGCGTCGGCGCAGGGTGACCTCGAGCAGATCACCGGGCCGATGGTCACCGAGGCCGCCGTCGCCGGCGACGCAGTGGCGCGAGCCGCGTTCCACGAGGTGGGCACCTGGCTCGGCGTCGGCATCGCCAACCTGGTCGCCGCGTTCGACCCCGACTGCGTGGTGGTCGGTGGCGGGGTGTCCGACGCCGGTGACCTGCTGCTGGGGCCGGCGCGGGCCGCGATGACCGCTTCGCTGGTGGGTGCCTCGCACCGCGTGGTCCCCCCGGTGCATCAGGCGCAGCTGGGTCCCGAGGCGGGTCTCGTGGGCGCTGCGGCGCTGGCTCGCGCCACTCTTCGTCCCGGGCGGTGGGTGATCGCCAACGGGCCGCTCGGCACCGCCCCGCGACTCCAGGGCTGACCGGCTGCGGGGTCTAGATCTAGACGACGGCCCCGTCGTCACCGGGATCGCGCGGGCCTCGCGGCATCGTCGCCACCAGGTAGCCGAAGCCGCCCACGACCCACGCGACCACCGCCAGCCCCACCAGCGGCGGCAGGGAGACCCCGGCCAGGGCCGCGAGCAGCATCAGCACCGGGCCCAGCAGCACGCCGGCCCAGGCGGCGAGCCGCGGCCCGTGGGGCAACGGCACCGGAGGCGGCGTCGGGGGCACGAACGCCTCCGCCTCGTCCGCCTCGTCGTCCGCGTCATCGGTCTCGCGCGGGCCTGTCTCGGCTGCGGCAGCCGGAGCCGCCGAGGCCGTCAGCGCGGGCGATTCCTCGTCGGAGAGCTCCGGGCGGTCGCCGTAGTTGTCCACGATCGAACGCCACAGCTCGTCCTCGTCCCGGGCCCCGGGCTCGCGCTCGCTCACGGCACCACGGTAGGCCGCTCCCGGTGACACGGCCACCAGGGACCGCGCTGGAGGGTCCCCCGCCGGCGCCAGGAGTGCCTCAGCGGGTCACCCGCGCGACGAACTCGGCGCTGCGCTCGAAGATCGTGTCCGCGTCGTTGTCGATCGTGGCGACGTGGTAGCTGTTCTCCAGGCGCACCACCTCGACATCGCCCGACGACACGCCGGTGACGATGATCGGCTCGGAGGACTCGTCGACGACGTGGTCGACCGTCGAGCGGAAGTAGAGCAGCGGGACGGTGACGCGGCCCAGGTCGGCGCGGAGCGCCCGATAGCCCGCGAACATCGACGCCGCGGCCTTCAGCGGTGTCTTGGGGTAGCCGTGCTCGTCCACGCCCGGTTTCTTGATGTCGTTGACGATGCCCGGGAAGGACGGGACGACGTGCTTGAGCACCGGAAGCGCGAGCACGTCCTTGCGCAGCGTCTGCACCGCAGGGTTGACCACGATGACGCCGGCCAGGCGGCTGCTCTGGTCGGCGGCCAGGCGCAGCACCAGCGCCCCGCCCATCGAGAGCCCGGCCGCGACGACGACGTCGTTCTCCGCGGCAAGCTTCTCGAACGCCCGCGTCACCTCGGCGTACCAGTCCTCCCAGCGGGTGCGGTTCATCTCCTGCCAGCTGGTGCCGTGACCGGGCAGCCGCGGGACCTCGACGGCGTACCCGAGGTCGGCGAGATGCTCACCCCAGGGACGCATGGAGAACGGAGACCCGGTGAACCCGTGGCTGAGCAGCACCCCCACCCGGCGGCCGCCGGTGAGCTCGGGGCGGGCGGCGACGGACAGAGGGGCGGCGTGCGGGTCGATGGCCATGAGGGCATTGTGCCCCGGCGCGGGTCTCGCGTCTGCTGCCACCCTCCGCCGACGACACGGCGACCCCTCTGAGTGTCCGCGCTCTGGGAGTTGGCTCGGGCAGGGTCTAGCCTCTCTCTGACGCGCCGGCACGACCCGACGAGCGCGACGACAGTGGCAGAGGACGAGCGGAGAGGAGGGTCGCCGGGTGTTCTACTGGTTTCTGAAATGGATCGCGCTCGGTCCGGTGCTGCGGCTCATCTTCCGCCCCCGGGTCGAGGGTGAGGAGCACGTGCCCGAGACGGGGCCCGCGATCCTGGCCAGCAACCACCTGTCGTACGCCGACTGGCTGTTCATGCCCCTCACGCTCACGAGACGGGTCACCTTCGTGGCGAAGGCGGAGTACTTCACCACCCCTGGTCTCAAGGGCTGGTTCCAGCGCAAGTTCTTCTCCGGCGCCGGTCAGGTGCCGATCGACCGGTCGGGGGCCACAGCCGCCGAGGGCGCCTTGTCCTCGGCGCGCACGATCCTGGAGGCCGGTGACCTCTTCGGCATCTACCCCGAGGGCACCCGTTCGCACGACGGTCGGCTCTACCGCGGTCGCACGGGCGTGGCCCGGCTCGCCCTCGAGACCGGCGTTCCGGTCATCCCGGTCGCCGTCCTCGGCACCGACCGGGTCGCGCCGCCGGGCAAGAAGTTCGGCACCATCGTCCGGCCGTCGGTGCGTTTCGGCCCGCCTCTGGACTTCTCTCGATACGAGGGGCTGGCGGGCGACCGCTACATCCTGCGGTCGGTGACCGACGAGATCATGTACGAGATCATGCGCCTCTCCGGGCAGGAGTACGTCGACCTCTACGCGCCGAAGGCCAAGGAGCTGGCGGCGAAGGCCAAGGAGGAGGCCAAGCGGGCCGAGCGTGCCGCCCGCGAGCAGGAGGCCCAGGAGGCCGAGGCGGCGGATGACCGGGCGTCGAAGGCGCCGGAGACGGGCGCGGGCGGTGGCGATGAGGACGGCAGCCGGAAGGCGGCGTCCTGAGCGTGGAGCCGGCACCCCGGCCTGGCCGCGGGCCCGAGGCCGGGTCGGCGGTCGCCGTCGAGGACCGGCTGCTGCGGGCCCTGGCGGTGCTGCGCTGGGTGGTGCTCGCCAACGCCGTCGCGCTCAACCTCTGGCGCTACGACAACTTCCAGCACCCCGTGGCCGGGGTGCTGGTGGTGGTCGGCCTCGCCGCCTGGACGGCGTACGCCACCTGGGCCTACCGCAGCGCGGCCCGGCGCACGACCTGGCTGCTGGCCGCCGACCTCGCCGTCGCGGTGGGCGCGATCCTGGTCTCCCCGCTGGTGAAGGGCGACCAGCTCCGTGCGACGATCCCGGGATTCTGGGTGATGGGGGCGCTCCTGGCGTGGGCGGTGCACTACCGCTGGCGGGGTGGGCTGTTCGCCGGCGCCTGCCTGGCCGCCGCCGACCTCGCCATCCGCGAGCACGTCACCCAGGCCAACTACGGCAACGTGTTCCTGCTGCTGATCGGCGGGCCGATCGTGGGCTACATGTGCGAGTCCCTGCAGCTGATGGCAGCCGAGCGCGACCGCGCCGAGCGGGCGGCAGCGGCGGCCGAGGAGCGCACCCGGCTGGCGCGCGCCGTGCACGACGGCGTCCTGCAGGTGCTGGCGCTGGTGCAGCGGCGCGGCGCCGAGCTCGGCGGTGACCTCGCCGACCTCGGCCGGATGGCGGGAGAGCAGGAGAGCGCGCTGCGGTCGCTGATCCGGCAGCAGGACTCCGTGCCGCAGCAGGGCGGTGACGAGGGGGAGCTCGACCTGGTGGCGGAGCTGGAGCGGCTGGAGGCGGTGCGGCCACCGGTGGTCTCGGTCGCGACCCCCGGCACCCCGGTCCTCCTGCCCGCCGCCACGGTGCGGGAGGTGGTGGCGGTGGTCTCGGCCTGCCTCGACAACATCGCCCGCCACGTCGGCATCGACGCGCCGGCGTGGGTGCTGCTCGAGCAGGTGCCCGACGACGTCGTGGTGACCGTTCGCGACGAAGGGCTCGGCATCCCCGAGGGACGGCTCGACCAGGCGGCCGCGGAGGGCCGGCTCGGGGTCCGCGACTCGATCCTCGGCCGGGTGGCCGAGCTCGGTGGCCACGCGGAGCTGACCACCGGCGGCGACGGCACCGAGTGGGAGCTCACCTTCCCGCGTGCCGTCGAGCGCGCTGGGTAGGGTTCGGCGCATGGACCCCGCCACCGAGAGCGAGCAGATCCGGGTGATGGTCGTCGACGACCACCCGATGTGGCGCGACGCCGTCGAGCGCGACCTCGAGGACGCCGGGTTCGATGTCGTGGGGGTCGCCTCGACCGGGTCGGAGGCGCTGGCCCGCTTCCCTGCCGCGCGGCCGCAGGTGGTGGTGCTCGACCTGCAGATACCGCCGCCGACCGGGGTCGAGGTGACCCGCGAGGTGCTCTCGCAGGACCCTTCGGCGCGGGTGCTGATCCTCTCCGCGTCCGGCGAGCAGGCCGACGTGCTCGACGCCGTCAAGGCCGGGGCGACCGGCTACCTCGTCAAGTCCGCCTCCCGCGAGGAGCTGGTCCGTGCGGTCCGGCGGGTGGCCCAGGGCGACACGGTCTTCACCCCCGGCCTCGCCGGGCTGGTGCTGGGGGAGTTTCGTCGCCTCTCCGACGGGCCGGCGGACACCGACCCCGATACGCCCGAGCTGACCGAGCGGGAGACCGAGGTCCTCAAGATGGTGGCCAAGGGGCTGTCCTACAAGCAGATCGCCGACCGGTTGGTGCTCTCGCACCGCACCGTGCAGAACCACGTGCAGAACACCCTGCGCAAGCTGCAGATGCACAACCGGGTGCAGCTCACCCGCTACGCCATCGAGCACGGCCTCGACGGCGCAGGCGAGGCCGAGTGACCCCTCCCGCGGCGGCGTTCCGCCGCGCGGTGCCGGACGACGCGGGGAGGCTGCTGGCCCTGGAGCGGGAGGCGAGCCTCGCCGCGCTGGGCCACGTCTTCCCGGCCGACCGGTTCCCCTACCCCGACGCCGATGTGCTGGCCCGCTGGCACCTGGTGCTCGCCGACCCCGACACGGTGGTCGAGGTGGTGGACGCGCCCGACGCCGAGCGGGCGGGCGAGCTGGTCTGCCTCGTGGCCCACGACGCCCACGGCACCCTGCGGCACCTGGCCGTGGCGCCCTCGTGGTGGGGGCGCGGGCTGGGCGCCGTCGCCCTGAAGCGCGTCGAGGCGGTCCTGGGAGCCGCCGGTCACCGGGAGCTGCGGCTGTGGTGCCTCGCGGACAACCGCCGGGCCCGGTCGCTCTACGAGCGCCACGGCTGGCGGCCCACCGGGGAGGAGCAGCCCGCGCCGTGGCCGCCGCACCCGACCGAGGTGGGCTACGCCCGCCGGCTCGACGCCTAGGCTGGCCAGGTGCCCGCCGCGCCCGACGACCCGCTGCTGCCGCACGCGGAGGCTCTCTACGCGCTGCCGGCGCGGGACTTCACGGCCGCTCGCGACGCGCTGGCCAAGGAGCTGCGGTCGCAGGACCGTGAGCTGTCGGCTCGGGTGAAGGCACTGCGCAGGCCGTCGGTGGCGGCCTGGGTGGTCAACCTGCTGGTACGGCGGGATGTCGAGCAGGTCACGCAGCTGCTGCAGGTGGGGTCGGCCCTGCGGGAGGCACAACGGTCGCTCGACGGCGACGAGCTGCGCGCGCTGACCCGGCAGCGTCGCCAGGTGACCGCGGCGGTGACGTCGCGGGCGCGGTCGCTGGCGACGGACGAGGGAGCCCGGGTGACGGAGTCGGTGGCCGAGCAGGTCGAGGCGACGCTGACCGCGGCCATGGTCGACGAGGGCGCTGCCGAGGCGGTGCGCAGCGGGCTGCTGGTGGCCTCGCTCAGCGCCAACGGCGTCGACGCCGCCGACGTGGCCGCGGTCGTGGCGCTCCCCGAGGCACTGGGGTTCGAGGCGACCGCTCAGGAGCCGCCTGCTCCCGCGCGGCCCGAGCTGCACGTCGTACCCTCGCTCGAGCCCGACGCCGCGGCCTCCCGCGAGGAGCGACGCGCGGCGGAGAAGGCGCTGCGCGAGGCCGCCGCGGCGGTGCGGGCGGCCGGCCAGGCCCACCGCCGGGCCGAGCGAGGTCTCGACAAGCTGCGGGCCGCGGCGCTCCAGGTGCAGGCCGAGCTCGACGAGCTGCGCCGCCAGGTGGTCGAGCGCGAGGAGCGCGCCGAGGAGCTCGACGAGAAGACGACCGAGGCAGAGGAGGCCGTCGAGGACGCCGCCGTCGCTGTGGCCGATGCCGAGGCCGAGCGAGAGGCGCGCCAGGCCGAGCTCGACGACCTCGGCTGAGCGAGCCCCGCGCGGCCTAGCCTGCCCAGCCCTGCGACCGGCGTACCGCCTCCAGCCAGAGCGAGTGGGCGGCATCGGCGCTGTCACGGTCGCCGGAGGGCTCGAAGCGGCGGTCGAGCCGCCAGCTGTCGCGCAGGTCGTCGGTGGAGTCCCAGACGCCGACGCCGAGACCGGCCAGGAACGCGGCGCCGAGCGCGGTGGTCTCCACCAGCTGGGGCCGCTCGACCGGGCGGCCGAGCTGGTCGGCCTGCAGCTGGCAGAGCAGGTTGTTGGCCGACGCGCCACCGTCGACCTTGAGCGGGGTGTCCGGGTCGCCGGTATCCATGGTGTCGAGCACGTCGCGGACCTCGAAGGCGATCGCCTCCAGCGTCGCGCGCACCAGGTGGGCGCGTGTGGTGCCGCGGGTGATCCCGATGACGAGGCCGCGGGCGTGGGGGTCCCAGTGGGGGGCGCCGAGGCCAGTCAGGGCGGGCACGAACACCACGCCACCGGAGTCGTCGACCGACCGGGCGATCGCCTCGGTCTCGGCGGCCGACCCGACGATCTGCAAGCCGTCGCGCAGCCACTGCACGGCGGCGCCGGTAACGAAGATCGCGCCCTCGTTGGCGTAGGTCAGCGGGCCGTCGGGAGCCCGCCACGCCGCGGTGCTGAGCAGGCCGGCGTCGGAGCGCTGCACGGTGGTGCCGGTGTTGGTGAGGATGAACGAGCCGGTGCCGTAGGTGCACTTGGAGTCGCCCTCGTCGAAGCAGGTCTGCCCGAACAGGGCCGACTGCTGGTCACCCGCGATGCCGGCGATCGGCAGCTCCAGGTCGCAGAAGGCAGCGGGGTCGCTGGTCGCGACCTCGCCCCAGTTCGGCACCAGGTCGGGCAGCGCGTCGCGGGGGACGCCGAAGAGCCGGCACAGCTCCTCGGACCAGTCGCCCGCCTCGAGGTCGAAGAGCAGGGTGCGGGAGGCGTTGGAGACGTCGGTGACGTGCCAGGTGCCTCGGGTCATCCGCGCGATGAGATAGGAGTCGACGGTGCCGACGGCGTAGCGTCCGGACTCCACCAGCGCCCAGGTGTGCGGCTCCTGCTCGGCCAGCCAGACCAGCTTGGTGCCGGAGAAGTAGGGGTCCAGGCGGAGCCCGGTCAGCTCGGCGACGCGGTCCTCGTGGCCCTCGTCGCGCAGTCGGCTGCAGATGTCGGCGGTGCGTCGGTCCTGCCAGACGATGGCGCGTCGGGGAGCGGCGAGGGTCTCGCGGTCCCACAGCAGCACGGTCTCGCGCTGGTTGGTGATCCCGATGCCGCGCAGCGCGGAGGCGTCGTAGGACGAGAGCACCTGCCGGGTCGCCTCGAGGGTCGACTGCCAGATCTCCTCCGGGGCATGCTCCACCCAGCCGGGCTGGGGGAAGTGCTGGGGGAACTCCTGGTAGCCCTTCGCGGCGATCGTCCCCTCCGGGGTGACGACCACGGCGGTCACGCCGGTGGTGCCGGCGTCGATGGCCAGGACGCTCATGGGGTCTCCTCTCCGGCCGCGCGGAGACGGGCCAGGATCTTCTCGTCGACCCAGGAACCGTCGGCGGCCACACGCATCTCGTAGTTCTCGGTGCCGACCCAGGCATGGAAGTCGCGCGCACCCGCGTGGCGGGCCAGCCGGTCGAGCTCCTCGGCGAGCGCGGGGGTCACCTCGACCTTCTCCTCGTCGGTGGACGCGGTGAGGTAGAGGTCGTTGAGCTCCAGCAGCCGGCCGAGCTCAGTCACGGGATCGGCGTGGTCGTCGACGCGCAGGTCGACGGCGATGTCGTCGAGGCCGCCGTAGCCCGCACCGTCTCGCACGACCAGCAGCGCCGCCGACTGACGCCCGCGGCTGTCGCCACCCGCAGCGTCGCCGGCGGCCAGCGCGGCCAACAGCGTGTGCGCCAGCGGGGCGTCGGGGTCGGCGTCGAGGAAGGCCTGCTCCATCGCGGCCAGGACGGCCTCGCCGGCCAGGATGTTGCCTTGGACGGCGTACCCGGGGCCGGTGCGCCCGCCGGCCCAGTCGAAGCAGGCGGCCCCGGTGTGGGAGGCGGCGGTGCCGTCGACGTCGACCAGGCCGACCTGCCGATGGTCGCGGCCCTCGTCGTCCTCGAGGAGCCGCTGCAGGGCCACGGGAGCCGTCGCCCCGTCGTCGAGATGGGCCAGCGCCTGGCCCTTGAAGGCGACGTTCGCGTCGGCCTGGGTCGCGATGGCGCCGACGCCCGCCACGGCCGCCGGCACCGCCGACCCGACGGCCAGGAACTTCGACGCCACCGCCACGCCCCAGGACTCGCCGTCGGCGGAGCGGGCCACGATCGAGAAGGTCATGCCCCCGAGGCTAGTGGTCGGGCTGGGTGGCCTGCGCGAGGGCCGAGGCTGGTGGAGCGGCGCGTCCCCGTCGTGGGACGATGCGAGGGGAGGCCACGATGTCTGCCGACGTGCACAGGCCCGCCGCCTTGGCGCGGGTGATGGGACCGCGGCTGCTGCTGCTCTTCATCGTCGGCGACATCCTCGGTGCCGGCGTGTACGCCGTCACCGGCCAGCTCGCCGGCCTGGTGGGCGGGGTGGCCTGGCTGCCGTTCCTGCTGGCGTTCGTGGTGGCCACGCTCACCGCGCTGTCCTACCTCGAGCTGGTGACGAAGTACCCCCAGGCCGCCGGGGCCGCGCTGTATGCCCATCGTGCCTTCGGTCTGCACTTCGTGACGTTCCTGGTCGCCTTCGCCGTCGTCAGCTCGGGCATCGCGAGCGCTGCCACCTCCAGCAATGTGCTGGCCCAGAACCTCCTGGCCGGCCTGGACGGCCTCGGCATCGACACCGGGGTCGGGGTCACCGGCACGACGGCCCTCGCCATGGCGTTCATGGTGGTGCTCGCGCTGGTCAACCTGCGCGGGGTCGGGGAGAGCGTGAAGTTCAACGTGGTGCTGACCCTGGTCGAGGTCGCCGCTCTGGCAGTGGTGATCGGGGTCGGCCTGTGGGTGATCGCCCGGGGCGAGGGCGACTTCTCGCGGGTCGTGGTGTTCGACGACCCGGGGGACAGGGGCCTCTTCCTCGCCGTCACCGCGGCGACGTCGGTCGCGTTCTTCGCAATGGTCGGCTTCGAGGACTCCGTCAACATGGTCGAGGAGACCCGGGACCCCCAGCGGATCTTCCCCCGGGTGATGCTCACCGGCCTCGGGATCGCGGTGCTGCTCTACATGCTGGTTGCGGTGTCCGTGGTCGTGGTGCTCACGCCCGGGGAGCTGCAGACGATCAACGAGGCGGAGGGACGGGCGTTGCTGGAGGTCGTCGCCAAGGGCTCGCCCGGGTTCCCGATCGACAAGGTCTTCCCCTTCATGGCGGTGTTCGCCGTCGCCAACACCGCGCTGATCAACATGCTGATGGCCAGCCGGCTGCTCTACGGGCTGGCCCGCCAGGGCGTGCTTCCGCGTTCGCTGGGTCGGGTCTCGCGGCGACGGGCGCCGTGGGCCGGCATCGTGTTCTCGACCGCGCTGGCCCTCGGGCTCATCTGGTACGTGGCTGCGCAGCCCGACAGCAACGTCGTCCTCCAGCTCTCCGGCACCACCTCGCTGCTGCTTCTCGGGGTGTTCGCCGTCGTCAACGTGGCCTGCCTGGTGCTCCGGCGGGAGTCCGTCGCGGGCGCGTTCCGGGCGCCGGGGCCGGTCCCCTTCGTGGCCGCCTTCCTCTGCCTCTTCCTGATCGGGCCGTGGGCGGGTCGTCCCGGGGAGCAGTACACCCTCGCTGCCGGCCTGATGGTGCTGGGCGTCGCGCTGTGGGTCCTCACGCGGGTCGCCGCCGGCCGACGTGGTGGTGGGGCCTAGGGCCGATCGTTTGCTGCGGAAAGCACGCTCTGAGGGGGTTTTCGCGTGCTTCTCGCAGCAAACGATCGAAGGCCGGGCGGGCTCGGGTGGCGGATGCTGCGCCCGGCGGGCCTGGCCGACGCCGTACCCTGGTGCGGTGACCATCCCGAGCCTGGAGGCGTTGCACGCCGTCGGCGCAGCGCAACAGCCGACGTACCCCGACCGAGCCGCGCTGGACAGCGCCGTGGCCCGGCTGCGCACCATGCCTCCGCTGGTCTTCGCGGGCGAGTGCGACGACCTCAAGGAGAAGCTCGCGGCGGTGAGCCGAGGCGAGGCGTTCCTGCTCCAGGGCGGCGACTGCGCCGAGACGTTCGCGGGCGTGACGGCGGAGAACGTCCGCAACAAGCTGCGGGTGCTCCTGCAGATGGCCGTCGTGCTGACCTACGCCGCCTCCGTCCCGGTGGTCAAGCTCGGCCGGCTGGCCGGCCAGTACGCCAAGCCGCGCTCCTCCAACGACGAGACCCGGGGCGGGATCACCCTGCCGGCCTACCGCGGCGACGCCGTGAACGGCTTCGACTTCACTGCCGAGTCCCGGATCCCCGACCCGCAGCGGCTCGTGGAGGTCTACCACGCGTCCGCGGCGACGCTGAACCTCGTGCGCGCCTTCGTCACCGGCGGCTACGCCGACCTGCGCCAGGTCCACACCTGGAACACCGACTTCGTCCGCGGCTCGGCCGTCGGCCAGCGCTACGAAGCCCTCGCCGCGGAGATCGACAAGGCGATGTCGTTCATGGAGGCGATCGGCGTCGAGCCCGACGAGCTGCGCCGGGTCGACTTCTACTCCAGCCACGAGGCGCTCCTCATGGAGTACGAGCACGCGTTGACGCGCATCGACTCTCGCACCGAGCTTCCCTACAACGTCTCCGGCCACTTCGTCTGGGTCGGGGAGCGCACCCGCCAGCTCGACGGCGCCCACGTGGAGTACTTCCGCCACATTCGCAACCCGATCGGGTGCAAGCTCGGCCCGAGCGCCACCCCCGACGACGCGCTCGCCCTGGCCACCAGGCTCAACCCTGACAACGAGCCGGGCCGGCTGACCTTCATCACCCGCTTCGGCGCGGGCAAGATCCGCGACGGGCTGCCGGCGCTGGTCGAGAAGGTCACCGCCGAGGGCATGGACGTCGCCTGGGTCTGCGACCCGATGCACGGCAACACCTTCGAGACCAGCAACGGCTTCAAGACCCGTCGCTTCGACGACGTCATCGACGAGGTGCAGGGCTTCTTCGACGTGCACCGCAGCCTCGGCACCTGGCCCGGCGGGATCCTGGTCGAGATGACCGGCGACGACGTCACCGAGTGCGTCGGCGGCGGCGAGGAGATCGACGAGGCCGGCCTGGCGCACCGCTACGAGTCGGTCGTCGACCCCCGGCTCAACCGGGTGCAGTCGCTGGAGCTGGCGTTCCTGGTCGCGGAGATGCTCCGCGCCGCCGAGCGCGAGCGCGCCTGACGCCGCCATGGCCGTGATCGACCTCCGCTCCGACACGCTCACCCGCCCCACCGAGGCGATGCGCTCCGCCATGGCTCGGGCCGAGGTCGGCGACGACGTCTTCGGAGAGGACCCGACCGTCCTTGCCCTTCAGGAGCGCGTGGCCGACCTCCTCGGCCACGAGGCGGCGCTGTTCACCCCGACCGGCTCGATGGCCAACGTGCTCGCGGTCCGGTCGCTGGTCGGCCCCGGTCAGGAGGTGCTCTGCGAGTCCTCCGCCCACATCGCCCGCGCCGAGCTGGGTGCCCACGGCGCCTACACCGGCCTGACGATGCGCACCTGGACCCATCCACGGGGCGGCGTCGACCTGCCGGCGCTGCAGCGGCTGTTCGCGCCCGACATGGGTCCGTTCTTCGTGGCCACCGCCGCCGTGTCGGTCGAGAACACGCACAACTTCGCCGGTGGTGCCGTGGCCCCGCTCGCCGACCTGCAGGCGCTCCGCGGGTGGGCCGACGAGGTCGGCACCCGGATCCACCTCGACGGCGCCCGGCTCTGGAACGCCCACGTCGCCACCGGGGTCGCGCTGCAGGAGTACGCCGCCGTGGCCGACGTCCTGGCCGTCTGCCTGTCCAAGGGCCTCGGCGCGCCGGTCGGGTCGCTGGTGGTCGGCAGTGCCGCCGCCGTTGCCGAGGCACGGGTCTGGCGCAAGCGGATGGGCGGCGGGATGCGGCAGGTCGGGGTGCTCGCGGCCGCGGGCCTCTACGCCCTCGACCACCATGTGGAGCGGCTGGCCGACGACCACGCACACGCGCGGCTGCTCGCAGAGGCCTGCGGCGCCGACCCTGGCGGGGTGGACACCAACATCGTGGTGTTCGAACGGCCCGACGCGGCGGCGTACGTCGCGGCGGCTGAGGACGCCGGCGTGCGAGTGGCGGCCGTCGGGCCGACCACCGTGCGGCTGGTGACCCACCTCGACGTCACGCGAGCCGACGCCGAGCAGGCGGCGGCGCTGCTGTCGCGGCTGTGACCGGTCAGCCGGCTGGGACGCCCTTGACCCGGATCTCGCTGATCGCGGTGTAGTTGCGACCGAGCCTGCCCGGCATCGGCGCGGTGACGTCGACCAGCCGGAGCCGGATGGTGCGCGTCACCTCGGAGCCGACCTTGGTCATCTGCATCTCCGGTCGCTGTCGCAGGTCCTGCTCGACGACCGAGCCGTCGTCGAAGGACCAGGTGACCGCGGTGATGCGGCGGTTGCGTGGGTACCACCTGACGGTGCGCCCCTGGCCGTCGACGTCCTCCTTGGCGTAGCCGTTGACCAACCCGACCTTGCTCACCTCGACGGGCTCGGCGAGCCGGATCGTGATGAGTGCGTCGGTGCCGTCGCCGGACATCCGCCAGGTGGTGGTGCGGTCGCCGTCGAACATCTGGGCAGCGGTGTAGCGCACCGGCCGGCCGTTGACGTCCTGACCGGGCGGCGCGCTCTCAGGGACCAGCGCGGTGGCGGTGGCCGCGACGTTGCGGCTCTTGCCCGTCGTGCCGCCGTCGTCGCCCGAGCCGTCGCCGCTCTGCGAGCCTTCGCTCGAGTCGGCCGCGCCGCTCGCGCCGCCGCTGTCGGGGGCGGCGTCTGCCCCGGACGTGGCCGGCGTGTCGCCGGCGCTGGCTTCACCGCCGGGGCGAAACAGCAACCACACGGCGCCCACGAGCAGCAGGCCGGCGGCGGCGACCGCGAGGAGCAGCCACGGGAGCAGGTCGGTCAGCGACCGGTCGCGCCCCTCCACGGCGGGAGGCGCCACGGCCGGCTCCGGGGGCTCGCGGGGCGAGACCACCTCGTCGGCGAACAGCGGGAAGCGGGCGTTGGACGGCCCGGGGTCGACCGGGGTCGAGGGCTCCACCGACGGAGGGGGTACGACGGGAGCTGCGGCGTGCCGGCCCGGCTCGCGCATCGTGTCGGTGGCCATGGCGGGCCGCTCGGCGGTGTCACCGGCGTCGGCGGCATCGGCCGCGCGCATCCGCACCGAGGTGTGGCCGGCGGCGCCGGGCTGGGCGTAGCGGGTCGCGGCGGTGCCGCAGCGGGCACAGACCGGCGCCTCGCCCAGGTCGTGGCCGCACCGTGCGCAGAACGCCATCGGCTCCTCCCGTCCGGTGTGGCAGGGCGCCGCACCATCGCCGGCCCCACGCCGTCGATCGCACCAGGGTAGGTCAGGAGACCGTCGATGCCGAGCCCCACGGCGGGGCGGCGTCCGCCCCGGATCCGCCCTCAGACCGCGAGGTGCGGCACCTCGGCCTCGATCTTGCGACGCGGCGCGAGCTCGACCATCAGCATCGCGGCGAGCACCAGCAGCCCGCCGAGCCCCATCCGCAGGGTCAGGCTCTCGCCCCCCAGCAGCACGGCGAAGGTGGCTGCGAAGACCGGTTCCATCGTCATGATGATCGCCGACCGGGTCGGCGGCAGATGGGCCTGCGCCCAGGTCTGGCCCAGCATCGCCAGGGCGCCCGCGAAGACGGCCATGTAGAGGATCGACATCCAGTCGCCCAGCCGGTCCGGCAGCACCACCCCGTCCGGTGCGGTCGCGACGAAGCACAGCACCGCGATCACGATCACCTGGAGGATCGACATGCCGAGCGCCTCCTCGGGGCGCGACCAGGCGCCCAGCCCCACGATGTGGGCGGCGTAGAGCACGGCGGCGACCAGCGTCAGCGCCTCGCCGTAGCCGATGGAGAGACCGTCCAGGGTCAGCACCGCCAGGCCGGCGGTGGCCACGGCGACGGCCAGCCAGCTCAGCGGGCCGATCCGGGTGCGCAGCACCAGGGCGGCCAGCAGCGGCGTGCAGACGACGTACATGCCGGTGATGAAGCCCGACACGCTCGCCGGGGTATGCGCGAGCCCCGCCGTCTGTAGCACCTGGGCGACACCGTAGATGCCGCCGAGGACCAGGGCATGCCGGCGTGACGCGGGGGAGAGCCGCCCGAGCGCCCGCGGCGCGATGGCCACCAGGAACATCGCGGCGAGGGCGAATCGCACGGCCAGGAAGTCGAGAGTGGGCACCCGGTCGAGCAGCCCCTTGATCAACGGGAAGGTCGAACCCCACACGGCGGTGACGGCGAGCAGGGTGGCGGTGGCCAGCATCCGCGTGCGCAGCGTCGCGGTGGGCGCGGGGGGCGGGCCGGAGGTGGGGCCAGAAGGTGGGCCAGAAGGTGGTCTGGTAGTGGGGCCGGTGGCGCCGAACGGGTGGCGGCCTCGCCGCTGCTCCTCGTCCATCCGGCTAGACGAGGAAGAGGGTGATCGTGCTGCCCTTCGGGGCCAGCTCCCCGGCCTGGGGGTCGGTGCGGGCGACGAAGCCGAGGCCGAGGTAGCCCGAGGACTTCCGGGTCCTCACCTCGAACCCGAGGTCGCGCAGCGTCTGCTTGGCCGCATCGACGCCGTTGGCGATCACCCGGGGGACCTCGACCAGCTCTGGGCCCTTGGAGACGACCAGCGTGACCGTGTCGCCGCGGTAGAGCGGTCCGCTGGAGGGCCGCTGCGAGATGACCGACCCTGCCGGGACGCTGTCGGAGAACTCCTGTTGGGAGTCGTCGATCGTCAGGCCCTTCTTCTCCAGCGCCGCCGTGGCGTCGGACGCCGGCTTGCCGGTCCAGTCGCCGAAACGGATCGGCTGCCGGCCCTTGCTGATGATCAGGTCGACGACGATGCCTGGCTTGACGCGCTTGCCCGGCTTGAGGGACTGGGAGATCACCCGGCCCTCCTTGACCGTCTCGCTCCACTCGCCCGTGCTGGTGCCGAAGGTGAGGTGTTGTTCGGCAAGGGCGTCCTGGGCCTTGTCCTCGGTCATGCCGGCGAGCTTCGGTACCTCGTAGCGCTCCTTGCCAAGGGAGACCACCAGCTCCACGACGCCGCCGCGCAGCACCTGCGAGCCCGCGGCCGGGTCGGCGCTGATCACCTTGCCCTTGGCGACCTGCTCGTCGTACTGCTGGTCGACGACCTTCGGGACCAGCCCGGACGCTTCCAGCTTGGCCTCGGCGTTGGCCTGGGTGAGCTGCAGCACGGCGGGCGCGGGGGTGTAGCGGCCGTAGCCGAACCACCAGGCGCCGACGCCGACGCCGACGGCGAGCAGCAGCGCCAGCGCGAGCAGCAGCGGGCCGCGGCGGGACCGGCGCGGTGGCGGCGGCGACTCGTCGAGGTCGTCGTCGGTGACGGAGGCAGGCGGCGCCCCCAGGGTGGCGATCGGTGCGGTGTGCTCGGGCGGGACGCTGGAGAAGGGTGCGCCCACCGCCGAGCGCTCGGCCGTGGCCGACCGGTCGTCGGGTCCGCCACCGGAGACCGCGGCGGCCAGGCCGAAGACGTCGTCGCCTGGCCCGGTCGTCTCGTCCGAGTGCGTGCGGTCCGAGGGCCTGCGGGGCGGCACCAGGGCCACCCGGGAGGACCCTTCGACATCGGTGTGCACCGGGCGGCCGTCGAGGTCCGTCTCGTCGAGCACCTCCACGCTGCCCGGCTCGCGGGCCTCTCCGGGCGCTCCTCGCGCGCGCAGCTGGGGGTTGACGAACGGGGCGACGGCCGCGCCGGCCGCGGCGGCCCCGGCCGCCGCCACGCCACCGGCGGCTGGTTGCTCCCCCGTGGAGTCGACATCTCCGTCGGTGGAGGCCTGGTCGCCGAAGCTGCCGGCGATCCCGAAGGCGGTGGTCGCCTCTCCGTCGGCGCCTGCGGGGTCCGGCGCGGGCGCCCGCAGCGCCAGGTCGGCGGTCAGCTCCGGCTCGTCGTCGAGCCCCTCGGCCAGCGCCTGGGAGACCCGCCGCAGCTGGTGGAGCAGGATGCCCGCGTCGGCGGGTCGCTGGGTGCGGTCGCGGGCGGTGGCCCGGGCGACCAGGGCGTCGACGTACGCCGGCAGCCGGGGCTGGGCGAGCGAGGGCGCGGGGACGTCCTCGTGCACGTGCTTGTAGGCCACCTGGATCGGGGACTCGCCCTCGTGTGGCTTGCGGCCGGTGAGCAGCTCGTAGAGCATCACGCCGGAGGCGTAGACGTCGGCGCGTGGGTCGGCCCGGCCGTCCACGACCAGCTCCGGGGCGAGGTAGGACACCGTGCCGATCAGCACGCCACCGGTCGCGGTGTGCTGGGTGTCGGCGCTGACGGCCTTGGCCAGCCCGAAGTCGGCCACCTTGATCCGGCCGTCGGCGGCGATCAGGACGTTCTCGGGCTTGACGTCGCGGTGGATCAGACCGGCGCGGTGGGCCGCGGCGAGTGCGGAGACGATCGGCTCGAGCAGCGCGAGCGCCCGGCCGGGCGACAGCGGCGCCTCGTCGCGGATGACGTCGCGCAGCGTGTGGCCCCGGATGTACTCCATGGCCAGGAACAGCGTGCCCTGGTCGTCACCCTGGTCGAACACCGCGACGACGTTGGGGTGGGAGATCTGCGCCGCCGCCCGCGCCTCCCGCACGAAGCGCTCCGCGAAGTCGGTGTCGTCGCCGAGCCCGGGGTGCATGATCTTGACCGCCACGATCCGGTCGAGCCGGATGTCGGCGGCTTCGTAGACACTGGCCATCCCGCCGCGCGCGATGCGCGAGCCGATGCGATAGCGACCGTCGAGGAGTCGACCGGTCAGCGCGTCGCTCGCATCGCCGCGGGCGCGCGGCTGCGCCGCGGGGCGCGCGGGAGCGGCCTCGTCTGACTGCACGTGTCGACCTCCGAAATGCCCGGACGGGGAAGGATCCGGAGCACCATCGTACTTTCGCCGCGGCAGTTGCCACCGCTGTGGCGGTCCCGGCGTGGCGTTGCCGGACCGCGGCTCTCGGATTTCGGGCTGCCGCGTGCGTCCTGCGACCATGGGGTCATGGCCGACGACACCCCTGACCTGCGCATGCTGGTCACCGACTGGCTCGACGAGGAGGGCGCCGCTGAGGCGCTCGCCATCTCGGTGCCCCAGCTCCGCACGATGGTGCGCAGGCACGAGCTCGTCGCCGTGCCGCCGGCGGCAGGGGAGCGCCCGCAGATCCCTGCCCTGTTCATCCAGGACGGGCAGGTGGTCAAGGGGCTGACCGGACTGCTCACCGTGCTCGACGACGGCGGCTACGGCCCCATCGAGAGCGTGGTCTGGGTGTTCACCGACGCCGACCTGCCCGGCCGGCCCATCGACGCGCTGCGGGAGAACCGCGGCTCGGAGGCCAAGCGGCGCGCGCAGGCGATGGCCTTCTGACCTCGGCCCCCTGCCTCGACCGGCCCAGGCCGTGATCTAGGGTCGGAGGTGTGAACCCGGCCCGGCTCCGCACGGTGCTCACCGTGCTGGCTGCGGTCCTGGTCGTGCTGCTGGTCTGGCGGGCGCCCGGCCTGTTCTCCGGGACCGAGGCGAGCTCGCCCGGCACCGCCGGCGACACGTCGTCCCAGTCGGACTCCGCGGGCGGCTCGAGTGTCGAGACGACCGACCCCGAGAGCGGGCTGGCCTGGGTGGACCTGGCGGCCCTCCCCCCCGAGGCCGCCGAGACGCTGGCGCTCGTCGACAGCGGTGGACCCTTCCCCTATGACAAGGACGGGTCGACGTTCTTCAACAACGAGCAGAACCTCCCCGACCGTGGCCAGGGCTACTACCGCGAGTACACCGTGGAGACGCCCGGGTCCTCCGACCGCGGGGCGCGGCGGGTCGTGGCCGGCGCCAACGGGGAGCTGTACTGGACCGAGGACCACTACGAGTCGTTCGAAAGGATCAGGCGATGAGTGGACTGGCAGCGCTGCTGGCGGAACGCCGGGAGCCGGGCATCTACCGCTGGCACGGGGCGTTCTCCGTCGCCGACGTCGAGCACACCGTCGAGCACGCGGGATGGCACTTCGCCCACATCGACGGCTGGCACGACGCGGAGACCAAGAAGGAGTTCCTCCGAGCGGTCGGCGACGCCCTGCACTTCCCCGACTACTACGGCAAGAACTTCGACGCCCTGGACGACTGCCTGCGCGACGTCGAGGCGGGCGACTCCCACGGCACCGTCCTGCTGTGGGACGGCTGGGGGCCCTTCGCCTGGCACGACGAGAAGGCCTTCCTCACGGCGCTCGCTGTTCTCGGCCGGCGGGTCGCTGACGACCACGGCGGGCCGTTCGCGGTGCTGTTGCGCGGTGAGGGCCCGCACGTCGACGGGGTGGAGAGCCTGGACTGACCGGCGTACGCCGGTGGGCGCCGCGTGGGCGGCGGCTCAGACCACCCGGTGGGTCGTGGCCGCCGCGAGGTCGCGCAGCACCCCGCGGGCGCGAGCGTCGATCCGCGCGTGGGCGAGGGCGGCGTCGGCGCGCTCGGCGAGCCCGGTGATCGCCTCCTCGACCTGGGCGTGCGCACCGCTGACGTCGATGACCTCCCGCAGCCGGGCGACCCCCGCGGCGTCGAGCGCGCTCCCGAGCCCGGCCCGCAACGCGGCAGCGCCCTCCGGCGGTGCGGCGTCGAGGGCCAGCGCGACCAACACCGTGCGCTTGCCCTCGACGAGGTCGTCGCCCGCCGGCTTGCCGGTCGCGGCCGGGTCTCCGAAGACGCCGAGCAGGTCGTCGCGAAGCTGGAAGGCCTCACCCAGCGGGAGCCCGAAGGCGCCCAGCTGGGCCAGCTCCTCGGGGTCGGCGCCGGCAAGCGCGGCCCCGATGTGCAGCGGCCGCTCCACGGAGTACTTCGCGGACTTGTAGCGCAGCACGGTCATCGCGGCCTCGACGTCGGCGCGCCCGCGTGCCTGCACCGACACGTCGAGGAACTGGCCGGCGATCACCTCGCTGCGACAGGCGTCGAAGACCTCCAGCGCGGCGACGACCCGCTCCAGCGGGAGGCCGCAGCGGCGCAGCAGCTCGTCGGCCCACGACAGCAGCAGGTCGCCGAGCAGGATCGCCGTCGCGGCGCCGTACTGATCGGCATTGCCGGGCCACCCCTGCTCGCGGTGCAGGTCGGCGAACGCACGGTGCGTCGCGGGTCGGCCGCGCCGGGTGTCCGAGGCGTCCATCAGGTCGTCGTGCACCAGCGCGCTGGCGTGCAGCAGCTCCAGCGAGGCACAGGCCCGGACCAGGGCCTGCTCCGCCTCCGGCGATGGCTGTGGATCGACGGCGCGGTAGCCCCAGTAGCAGAACGCCGCCCGCAGTCGCTTGCCCCCGCGCACGCAGACCCGCGCCTCCGCGAGCAGGCGGTCGGCGTCCGGCCCGAGTGGGGCGAGCCGCGCCGACTGCTCGTCGGCGAAGGCGTCGAGCACCTCCTGCACGCGTACCCGGAACGCCGCCGGGTCCCAGGGGGTGTGCTCCTCGGAGTGCTCGTGGGCGAACTCCTCCGGCGCGGTCACCCGGGCAGCCTAGCCAGTGGACGCCGGCCGAGCCGTTGCGGTGCCCGCACTACCATCCGGGCATGGACGACGCTGGCATCGAGCCTGCCGCCGGGCCGCCGTCGGCGCCCCGGCGCGAGGGGACGCCGCGGGGGATCGGCGAGGTCGTCGCGGCGGGTGAGCGGTCGGTGTCGTTCGAGTTCATGCCGCCGCGCGACGAGGCCGCGGCCGCTCAGCTCTGGAGCGCGATCTCCGACCTCGAGCCGTACCAGCCGACCTTCGTCTCGGTGACCTACGGCGCCGGCGGCTCGACCCGCGACACGACGGTGCAGATCACCGGCCGGATCGCCCGCGAGACCTCGCTGCGGGCGCTGGGTCACCTCACGTGCGTCGGCCACACGCGCGAGGAGCTGGTGGAGATCCTGCGGTCCTACCAGGACGCCGGGGTGCGCAACCTGCTCGCGCTGCGCGGCGACCCGAAGGAGGGGCCGGCCGCCCCGTGGACGCCGACCCCCGGCGGGCTGACCTATGCCCGCGAGCTGGTCGAGCTGGCCCACGACGTGGGTGACTTCAGCGTGGGGGTCGCGGCGTTCCCGGAGGGGCACCCGTCGGCGGACTCCCTCGACGCCGACGCGACGGTGCTCGCCGACAAGGCTCGGGCCGGCGCTGACTTCGCTGTCACCCAGCTGTTCTTCCGGCCCGAGGACTACTTCGGGCTGCTCGACCGCGTGGCGGCCAAGGGCGTGGAGCTGCCGATCCTCCCCGGGATCATGCCGATCACCAACCTCGGCTCCCTCAGGCGGATGGCCGAGCTGTCGGGTGCCACCGTGCCGGCCGAGGTGCTGGCCCGTTTCGACGGCCTCACCCAGCCGGCCGACGTACGCTCCGTCGGCGTCGAGGTCGCCACCGAGCTCTGCGAGGCCCTGCTGGCCGGCGGCGCCCCGGGTCTGCACTTCTACACGCTGAACCGGTCGCGGGCGACGCTGGAGATCGTCGAGGCGCTGCGGATCACCGTCTGAGCCCGTGCTCCGCGTCAGGCCGGTCCGACGACCTGAGCCACGAGGGCGGCGGACAGGCCGACGAACGGTACGCCGGCACCGGGCGCGGCGTGCGCGCCGGCGGCGTAGAGGCCCTCGACCGGGGTGGTCGGTCCGAGCCGTCGTCGAAGCGTGGCGCGGCCCTCCCAGGCCGGGCCGTAGGGCGACCCGCCGGCGGCGACCTCGGCGGGGGAACGGTCCACCTGCGCCACCAACCGGTCGCGCACGTCGACACCACGGTCGGCGAGCAGCCCCAGCGCGTCGGCGCCGGGCGCGAGCCCCCAGGCCACGACGGTCAGCACCGCGTGCCCGGTGGGAGCCGACCCGCCCCGGTGCAGCAGCAGGTCCGGTGACCCGTGCAGCACCGTCTCGTGCGCCAGGTCGAGCTCACCGGTCAGCGCCAGGTGGAGGACCCGGGGTGGAGTCACGGGCGTCGTCCGCCGGACGTGCCGCGCGAGGGTCGGCAGCCGACCCGGGTCGGCTGCGACCACGACGACATCGGCGAGGAGCTCTCCGTCCCCGGTCAGCACCCCCCGCGCGCGCCCCCTCGTCACGACCACGTCGGACACCGGTGCCCCCAGCCGCACGTCGACACCGCGCGTGGCCAGGCGATCGCCGAGGACTCTCGACACCGCCGACAAGCCACCCGGCACCGTCGCCGCGCCCAGCCGTTGCTCGAGGTAGGACCACACGCCCAGCCAGGCAGGCACCCTCTCGGGGTCCTGCCCCGCGGCGTGCGCGGGGTGGAGCGCCACGGCCCGCAGGCGAGCGTCGGGGAGTGACGACGCTCGTGCGGTCAGCGAGCGACGGCTCCGCAGCAGCGCCGTGGCAGCCCGATCGGCGGTCGCCTTGTCGTAGGGGCGCTCGGCGTAGTCGCGGCGCACCAGCTCCCAGTCGCCGGCGTACGACGCGACGTACGCCGCCCAGGCCCGCCCCAGCCCGGCGCCCAGCCGGTCGAACGCCGCGATCTGGGCCGCGCGCGAGCCGCCGGGCAGCGCCAGCACGGAGCCGTCGGCGAAGCGGTGCTCGCGCACGGGGTCCAGCGGCACGAGCTCCAACTCCCGCTCCAGGGGGCGCCCGGTCTTGCGGAACAGGTCACGCAGCACCGCCGGGAGCAGGCTGCTCGCCGCGCCGCCGTCCCAGACGTAGCCGTCGCGTTCGACAGACGACAACGCTCCACCGAGCCGGTCGCCGGCCTCGCAGAGGGTGACCCGGTGGCCGAGCTTGGCCAGCCGCGCGGCCGTGGCCATGCCCCCCAGCCCGCCGCCCACCACCACGACCCGCGCCACGGCGCGACCCTACGCGAGATCCGGGTCGTGGTGGCCCGACGTGCGGGTGGTGGTGGCCCGACGTGCAGGTAGTGCGGTCGCCTCAGGGGCCGCCGGCCGGCTCGGTCTCCTGGTCGCGGCCCTTCCATCGCCTCCAACCGCGGCGCACCATCCGGCCGACCGTGAAGGTCAGCACCAGCCCGATGATCAGCAGCACGGCCGCGACCGCGGCCGCGGCGCGGGGGTGGTCGATCGCGAACCACACGACGGTCAGCACGGCGACGTCCTCCCCGACGCTGACCGCGACGTTGCTGGCCGGCTCGGGGGAGGAGTTGACCGCGAGCCGGGTGCTCGCCTTGACCAGGTGGGAGAGCAGCGCGGTGCCACCTCCGACCACGCCCAGCACGGCCTGCTCGAGCGTGGTCGCGTCGCCGGCCATCAGGACGCCGATCACTGCGCCCGCGGTCGGCCGGATCGCGGTGGAGATCGCGTCCCACGTCGAGTCGATGTAGGGGATCTTGTCGGCGACGAACTCCATGGCGAAGAGGAACGCCGCTACTGCCAGCACGTCCCAGCGCCCCAGCGCGTCAGGGATCTCCTCGACGTTGTGCAGCCGGTCGGAGATGCCCAGCACCAGCACGACCAGATAGGCGTTGATGCCGCTGGCCCAGCCGCTGGAGAAGACCAGAGGGAGGGTTTCCACGCGCACATCCTAGGTACGCCGGTCCCGCCGACCCTGAGTAGCCAGACCGATGCCGGGCCAGCAGCACGCCGCCAGGCTGGGGAGCGTCGGCCCGGTCCCGGGCGTCACGGGGGTGGTTCGGGGCCGGGCTCCGGCATGTCGGGCCGCGGAACGTCGCGGGTCTTCGGGGACGCCTCTACGATCGACGGCGTGGATGATCTGCTGCTCCCGGTCGGCGACCGGAGCCTCGACGTGGCCGTGCACGGCCCGCACGGCGCCGGCGCGCTGGTCTACCACCACGGCACCCCGGGCTGGCGGCAGCCGCCGGCCCCGCTCGTGTCGGCGGCCCGGCGTCGTGGTCTCCGGCTGGTGAGCTGGTCGCGCCCCGGCTACGCCCGGTCCACCCGGCTCCCCGGCCGCACCGTCGCCGACGTGGCGGTCGACCTCCGCGCCGTGCTCGACCACCTCGGCATCGACCGCGCCCACGTCATCGGCTGGTCGGGTGGCGGACCGCACGCACTGGCGAGCGCCGTCCTGGCGCCGGACCGCGTCTCCGGCGCCCTCCTGCTCGCCGGCGTGGCGCCGTTCTCCGCGGACGGGCTGGACTGGTCGGCCGGCATGGGCGCCGACAACGTCGCCGAGTTCGGAGCCGCCCGGGAGGGTGAGACCGCGCTGCGAGCGTTCCTCGAGGCCGCCCGCGACGAGCTGGCCGACGTCACCGGCGAGGAGCTGGCGGCCTCGCTGGCGAGCCTGCTCCCTGCCGCCGACGTGTCTGCGTTGGAGGGCGACGGCCTGGCCGAGGATCTGGCCGCCAGCTTCCGCGGCGCCATCTCGCGCGGCGTCGACGGCTGGCTCGACGACGACCTGGCCTTCGTCTCGCCCTGGGGGTTCGACCCGACCACGACTGGGGCGCCGGTGCATGTCTGGCAGGGCGACGCGGACCTGATGGTGCCGTTCGCCCACGGGGAGTGGCTCGCCGGCCGGGTGCCCGGGGTGCGAGGCCGACTGCTGCCCGGCGAGGGCCACGTGTCGCTGCTCGCCGATCATGCCGACGAGGCGCTGGACGCGCTGCTCGGCGACTGAGGGCCGACAGCAGCGCGAGCCCTCAGTCCACGTCGACCTCGGTGGCGCCGGTGAGCGCGACCAGCTCGTCGTACGACGTGGAGAAGACCGCGGCCGGGTGGCCCGCGGCGGCCCAGACGACGGCGTGCTGGCGCAGCCACGGGTCGATGTAGGTCGGGACCGGGCTCGGGTGCGCGATCGGCGACACCCCGCCGATGACCTGGCCGGTGTGCTCCCGGACGAACTCCGGCGAGGCGCGTCGCAGCGCCCCCACGCCGATCACTGCGGCGGCCTTGGCCGTGTCGACCCGGTGGCCACCGGAGGTGAGGATCAGGACCGGTCCGTCGTCGGCGTCGAAGAGCAGGCTGTTGGCGATCGCCCCGACCTCGCAGCCGAGCGCCTCGGCGGCCAGTGCAGCGGTGTGCACCGAGTCTGGCAGGATCACGATCTCACCGGTTCCTCCGCGCGCGGTGTGCTCGGCGCGGAACCTCGCGATCGCCGGGTGCTCCGGTGCCGGCGATGACGATGTCTGAGGTTCCGGGGAGGATGCAGGGAGCTCGCTCGTCATGGGGCGACCCTAGCGACGGTGCGGTCCTCGCCGAGGGTGGGCCTGGGTGGGTGGACGAGAGGAGGGAGAGCCGGTGGGGCAGCTGCCGACCTCCGTGCGGAGGTCGATCTGGACGGTGTGGGCGCTCGCGATCTGGGGCGTGGTCGCCACCGTGCTGACCGTGTTGTTGCGCGACGACCTGATCCTGGCCTGGGCGGAGGGCAACAGCGCCGCGCAGGAGGTCCTCGACGCCGGGGGGCTCGACGCCCTCAAGGACAGCTCGATCCGGATCCCCGGCTTCGCGGCGCTCGCCGTGACCCTGCTGATCGTCTACCTCGCCCTGGCGCTGGTGCTGGTCGCGTTCCTGCGCGGTGGGCACGGCTGGGCACGCATCGTGTTGACCGCGACCGCGGTGTTCACCTCGTTCGCCATCGTGGTCGGGCTGGAGCGGGTGCTGCCGCTGCTGTTCGCCGGGCTGTCGGTGGTGGCGCTGGTCCTCAACGTGGCGTTGGTGTGGTTCCTCTGGCGCGGCGACACCAGCCAGTTCCTGCGCCCGGCGGCTCTGCCGCGCTGAGTTCGGCGGCTGTCCCGGTCTCTCCTCCCTTGCTTCTCCGGTTTCTCGGGCGGAACCGTTGACGGGCCGTCGGGGGAGAGGTGTACCGTAGCGGTGTTCGAACACCTGTTCGATCACCCCGGCGGAGGCGACCTCGACCCCCGCCTCCGCCGGGTCCCGCGTCTACGGGAGCCGTGCACGCGGAGCACGAGGGTCGAGTGGCGGGGTCGAGTCGTTTGCTGGGAGGCAGGCATGAGGAGGTACGACGACCCCGTCGAGGTGCGACAGGGCTGGATCGGGGCCCCGCAGAGCGGGGTGGAGGGGCCCGAGCAGTTCCTGTGGCGTGGCCGGCTGTGGCAGGTGCGGAGCGTGATCGCGCACTGGGTGGAGACCGGTCCGTGGTGGCAGTCCGCCGGTGTGCGGGCGCTGCTCGGCAGTGAGGAGCAGGAGTCGGAGCCGTCCGCGGGTGAGGGGAGCGCTCCGCGGGCGCTGCTCGGGCAGGACCTGCTGGCGGAGCGGGAGCTGTGGCGGGTGGAGGCCGGCCGGGGCCGGCCCGCGCCCGAGCGCACTGCTCCCGAGCAGCCCCCTGCCGAGGGCTGGTCCGGGGTCTTCGACCTGTCTTTCAGCTGGGCCGACGGGCAGTGGCAGCTCGTCGGCTGCGCGGACTGAGGAGGCATCTGATGACCTCTCCTCACCGCCCGTCGCCGAGGCCTCACGCGGCCCCGCACTCACTGCCGGCCACCACCCACTCCTACCTCGTCCGGTCCGCCTCCTCCCTGCAGGAGGCGATCACCGCGTCCGATGTGCCGACCCGCTACGCCTGCGCCCATGTGGCGGCGCTGCGGGCGGCCGCCGCGCTGCTGGCGTCCCGGGCCCGGCCGACGCCGACCCGGCGGCGACCCCAGAAGAACGCCTGGGTGCTGCTCACCGAGGTCGCCCCCGAGCTGGGCGAGTGGGCGGGCTTCTTCGCGGCCGGTGCCGCCAAGCGCGCCGCCGCCGAGGCCGGGTCCACCCGCGCGGTGAGCGCCCGGGAGGCCGACGACCTGGTGCGCGACGCCGACCGCTTCCTGGCGGTGGTCGAGATGGCGCTGGGGTTGACCCCCCACCTCTCCGGTCAGCTCCCGGGTGAGCTCCGAGCGGGCCGGGCCGGTGTCGCCTGACCCGTTCGCCCATCTCCACGTCGCCTCCGGCTACTCCCTCCAGTACGGCGCGTCCCATCCGCATGTCCTGGTCCAGCGGGCGGCGGAGCAGGAGATGGACACCCTGGCCCTCACCGACCGCGACGGCACCTATGGCGCGGTGAAGTTCGCCAAGGCCTGCCTGATGGCCGGGATCCGCCCGGTGCTCGGGGTCGACCTGGCCTACCGGCCGCCGCGGGGGAGCGACCGGGAGCGCCGGTCACCGGGTCCACAGCGGCGCAGCCCGGTTCGCGGCGGAGAGTTCCGCGACCCACGGCTGCCCCGGGTCACGCTGCTCGCCCACGCCGGGGGCAGCGGAGGGGCGGCCGGGTGGGCGGCGGTCTGCCGGGCCGTCTCGGCCACCCACCTGGCCGGCGAGCGCGGCAGCCCGGTGGCCGACCTCGATCTGCTGGCCCCCTTCCTCGCCAGCGGCGACGTGGTGGTGCTGCTCGGCCCGGCCTCCGAGCTGGGGGAGGCGGTGGCGCAGCGTCGCGACGACCTGGCGCTGGCCGGGTTGGCCGCGTGGCGGGAGGTGGTGCCGGCCGAGAACCTCCTGGTCGAGCTGGTCTCCCACCGGCTCCGGGGCGACGGCGGCGCCTGGGGCCCGGGCACCTCCCCGCACGCCGCTCGGATGGCCGGGCTGGCCCGCCGGGCCGGGCTGGGCGCCGTGCTCACCAACGCGGTGCGCTATGCCGACCGGCTCGACGCCCCCACCGTCGACATCCTCGACTCCGCCCGGCGGCTGGTGGCCCTCGACCACCGTCACCTCGACCGTGGCAACGCCGAGGGGTTCATGAAGTCCGGCAAGCAGATGCATGAGGTCGCCGAGGAGGTCTGCCGGCTCTCCGGCTTGGGGGAGGCCGAGCGGGAGGCGCGCCGGCTGCTGGCCCGCACCCGCACCGTCGCCGACCGCTGCGCCCTCGACCCGCGCCGCGACCTCGGCCTGGGGGAGATCCACTTCCCGGAGTTCGCCGTCGAGCCCGTGCCAGAGGCGCCTGGGTCCGACGGAGCAGAGGGACGGCGCCGGCGCAGCCGGCTCTTGTCGGCCGACGACGTGCTGCGGTCGCGCTGCGAGGCGGCGATCGGGGACCGCTACGGCTCGGCAGGGCTGGCGGTGGTGTGGAAGCGGCTCGACGACGAGCTGCAGATGATCCGGCAGCTCGGCTACGCGTCGTACTTCCTCACCGTCGGCGACGTCACCGACCTGATCCGCGGCCTCGGGGTGCGCTGTGCGGCCCGCGGGTCGGGGGCGGGCAGCGTCGTCAACTACCTGCTCGGCATCTCCGGGGTCGACCCGATCCGGCACGGCCTGCTGATGGAGCGCTTCCTCTCCCCGCTGCGGCAGGCGCTGCCCGACATCGACGTCGACGTGGAGTCGGCGCGGCGCGCCGAGGTCTACACAGCGATCCTCGACCGCTACGGCGGCGAGCGTTGTGTCGCGGTCTCGATGATGGACACCTACCGCGTGCGGCACGCCGTCCGCGACGTGGGCGCGGCGCTCGGGATGCCACCGGGCGAGATCGACGCGATCGCCAAGGCGTTCCCGCACATCCGGGCGCGCGACGCGCGGGCGGCGCTGCGCGAGCTGCCGGAGCTGCGGGCGTCAGGGCTGGGGGAGGAGCGGCTCGACCTGATGTTCGGGCTGGTGGAGCGGCTCGACGGGCTGCCCCGGCACATCGCGGTGCATCCCTGCGGGGTGCTGCTCTCCGACGCCACCCTGCTCGACCGTACGCCCGTGGAGGCGTCCTACGCCGGCTTCCCGATGAGCCAGTTCGACAAGGACGACGTGGAGGACCTCGGGCTGCTCAAGCTCGATGTGCTCGGCATCCGGATGCAGTCCTCGATGGCCCACGCACTGATCGAGATCCAGCGGGTCGACGGGGTCGAGCTCGACCTCGACGACGAGGCGCAGGTGCCCTTCGACGACCCGGCGACCTACGCCATGATCAGCGCCGTCAGGACCCTCGGCGTCTTCCAGATCGAGTCGCCGGGGCAGCGCGAGCTGGTCGGCAAGTCCGGGCTCGACTCCTTCTCCGACATCATCACCGACATCTCGCTGTTCCGGCCGGGGCCGGTCAAGAGCGACATGGTGACGCCCTACCTCGATGCCAAGCAGGGGTGGAAGGACGCCTCCTACCTCCACGACGACCTGCGTCCGATCCTGGCCGAGACCCACGGTGTGGTGGTCTTCCACGAGCAGGTGATCGAGATCGTCGCCCAGCTCACCGGCATCTCCTACGCCGAGGCCGACGAGAAGCGGCGCGCCCTCGGCGACCGGGAGGGGATGGCGGAGACCAAGCGGTGGTTCTTCCCCCGTGCCCTCGGTCGTGGCTACCCGCTGGCCGTGGTGGAGAAGGTCTGGAAGGTCCTGGAGGCGTTCGCCTCGTTCGGCTTCTGCAAGGCGCACGCGGCGGCGTTCGCGCTGCCGACCTACCAGTCGGCCTGGCTCAAGGCACACTGGCCCGCCCACTTCCTGGCCGGCGTCCTCACCCACGACCCGGGGATGTACCCCAAGCGGCTGATCCTCGACGATGCCCGCCAGTGCGGCATCGCCGTGCTGGGGCTCGACGTCAACGCCTCGGCGAAGGAGTACGTCGTCGAGCCCTTCGAGACGGGCGCTGCGCGCCCTCCTCAGGCACCATCGATGGCCTCCCTCGGCGCGCCGCCGGCCACCGTGCCGGGAAGGTCGGCGCGGGAGCCCGGGCAGGGCTGGCCCGACGGGCGTGCCTACGGCATCCGCCTGGCGCTGGCCGAGGTGAAGGGGATCAGCGAGGCCGAGGTGGAGCGGGTCGTCGCCGCGCGTCCCTACCACTCGCTGACCGACTTCTGGCACCGCGCCCACGTCTCGCGGCCGGTCGTGGAGCGGCTGGTGCTGGCCGGGGGGTTCGACAGCATCTACGGCATCGGGTCGGTCGACGTCGGCGTCCGGCGGCGGGGGCGGGTGACCCGTCGCGACCTGCTGCTGCAGGTGGCCGACCTCGACCGGCACGCGCGGGCTCTGGGCCGCGCGGCCCGGGGGCGGGGGGTGGGCAGCCAGCGGCGTTCCCGCTCGCAGGTCGCCTCGACCACCGAGGTGGCGGCGACCCGGGCGGCAGAGGCCGCCGGGCGCAACAGCTCCGACCCTCGGGAGCGGGAGCAGGCGGCGTCGCTGGAGCGGCACCCGCTGGCCGACGGCGGGGTCTGGGCCCGTGCGGCGGCGCAGTCCCAGGCGACCGCGGCGCCGGCGCCGGTCACCTCCGTCCAGCTCACCCTCGACCTCGGCGACGCGCCGGCCGAGGGAGAGGTGAGCGGGCTGCCCGAGCTCGACGTGCAGGAGAAGATGAAGGCCGAGCTGGAGATCCTGGGCCTCGACGCCAGTCGGCACGTCGTCGACTCCTACGCCGGCTTCCTCGATGCTCTCGGGGTCACCCGCAGCCGCGACCTGCTGCGTCGCCGCAGCAAGGCCGAGCTGCTGGTGGCCGGGGTCAAGGTCGCCACCCAGACCCCGCCGATCCGGTCGGGACGCCGGGTCGTCTTCCTCACCCTCGACGACGCGACCGGCCCGGTGGACGCGACGTTCTTCGAGGACGCCCAGGGTCCCTACGCCGCCACCGTCTTCCACTCCTGGCTGCTGGTGGTGCGCGGCGAGCTGCGCCGCACCGGCCGACAGGGGGTCTCGCTGCGGGCCACCGGATGCTGGGAGCTGCCCGCGCTGCACGCCCTGTGGGAGGCCGAGGGGATGGCCGCCGTGCAGGCGCGGATGGCCGAGGTTCCCGAGGGGTTCGCCGGGGTGGGGGAGGCTGCTGTCTCGGGTGCTGCCCTCCAGCAGGCAGCCGAGAGCCGCTCCAGTCGGCCGGTGATGGCCGAGCCGGGGGCGTCGATGGCCGGCTCTGAGGAGGGGTCGCCGGCCGACCCGGCGACGAAGGGTGCCGCCGGCGGCATGGGCCGGCGCCGGGTGCTGGTGCACTCCAGCGGCTTCAAGGTGTCGCCGTACTCCGACATCAAGCCGGCCGGTGAGTCCACCAAGGACGTCGCCCGCAAGCTGTGGCACCGCAGCCCCGGGAGCCCGGGGTGACGACGGGGGTGAGGAAGCAACACCCGCAAACTCGCCCACACCCAGGCCCTAGGGTGGAGCCATGGCAGCCAGCGACCGGCCTCTCGACCGGCCTCTTGATCGGGCCAGCGAGCGGCGCAGCCTGGTCCGCACCGGCGTGGTGTGGGACGCGCTGCGGCAGGTGCTGGCCGCTCCGGGGGCCTACGCCGAGCAGCAGGCGCGCATCGTCGACCTGGGCGGCGGCACCGGCGGGTTCGCCGTCCCGCTGGCCGAGCTGGGTCACCGGGTGCTGGTGGTCGACCCCAGCCCCGACGCGCTCGCCGCGTTGGGCAGGCGAGCCGCCGAGCGCGGTGTCACCGACCTGGTCACCGGTGTCCAGGGCGACGTGGCCGAGCTGCCGGCGCTGGCCGCCGACACCGTCGGCGACGCCGACCTGGTGCTCTGCCACGGGGTGCTCGAGGTGGTCGAGGACCCCTCGGCGGCACTGGCCGCGGTCCGCGAGGTGCTCCTGCCCGGTGGCACCCTCTCGCTCCTGGTCGCCCAGCGTCACGCCGCCGTCATCGCGCGGGCGATGGCCGGCCACTTCCAGCAGGCTCGGGCGCTGCTCGACGCCTCGCCCGGAGAGCCCGACCCGGCCCCGCTGGGCCACCGGTTCACCGCCGAGGAGCTCACCGCGCTGGTCGAAGAGGCCGGCTGGGAGGTCGGCGCGCTGCACGCCGTCCGGGTCTTCGCCGACCTGGTGCCCGGCTCGCTGCTCGACCTCGAGCCAGGCGCCAGCGCGGCGCTGGCCGAGCTCGAGCAGGCCGTCGCCGAGCGGCCGGAGTACCTCCCCCTCGCCACCCAGCTCCACCTGCTGGCGCGTCCCTGACCTGCGCCCGCACGCCGGCTGCTTCGGGAGCGTGGCGCGATGACTGCCGATCCCTCGTGGGACGCGCCGGTCCTGCACGTCGACATGGACGCGTTCTACGCCTCTGTCGCACTGCGCGAGCGTCCCGAGCTCCGCGAGGTGCCGGTGATCGTGGGCGGCGGTCACCGCGGGGTGGTGCTGTCGGCCAACTACCTCGCCCGCGAGTACGGCGTCCGCTCGGCGCTGCCGATGACCCGGGCGCGGCGGCTGTGCCCGCAGGCGGTGGTGGTGCCGCCCGACTACGACACCGTCACCTGTGTGTCGGCGTCGTTGATGGAGACCTTCCGCCGGGTCACCCCGCTGGTGGAGGTGGTCTCCCTCGACGAGGCGTTCCTCGACGTCCGCGGGTCGGCCCGTCGGCTGGGCTCCCCGCTGGCGATCGCCGAGTGGCTGCGCGCCACCATCCACGACGAGCAGGGGATCACCTGCTCGGTGGGCGTCGCCGCGGTGATGACGCTGGCCAAGATGGCCAGCCGGCGGGCCAAGCCCGACGGCGTGCTCGTGGTCCCGCCGACGGAGGTGACCTCCTTCCTGCACCCGCTCGATGTCGGGGAGCTGTGGGGGGTGGGGGAGAAGACCCAGGCGATGCTGCACCGGCTGGGGCTGCGGACCGTCGGCGACCTGGCGCACACCCCCGAGCGCACGCTGTGCCGGGCGGTCGGCGACTCGCTCGGGCGGCACCTGCGCCGGCTGGCCTGGGGTGACGACGGCCGCGAGGTCGTCGAGCGCCGTGGAGTCGACGAGCCCGACCGGTCGATGGGGGCCAACGAGACCTTCGGCCGCGACACCGACGACCACGAGGTGATCGCTCGCGAGCTGCTCCGGCTCTCGGCGCGGGTGGCGGGGCGGATGCGCGCTGCCGAGGTGGCGGGGCGGACGGTGACGGTGCGGGTGCGGTTCGCCGACTTCACCACGATCACCCGGTCCCGCACCCTCCCGGAGGCGACCGACGTGACCCAGGAGATCTACCACGCCGCGCTGCGGCTGTACGACGGCCTCGGCCTGCAGCGCGCCCGGCTGCGACTGGTCGGGGTGCGCGTCGAGGGGCTGATGTCCCGGGCGGCCGTGCACCGGCAGGGGGTGCTCGGTGAGCGGGAGCACGGCTGGTCCGAGGCCGACCGGGCCGTCGACCGGGCGCGGCTGCGGTTCGGCTCCGCCGCCGTCCAGCCGGCCGCCCTGCTGGCCGACCCGGCCTGAGCCTCGATCCACTGCTCCCTCGGCTCCGGCACGGCTTGCGACGCCGAGGGTCAGGTCGAGGCCCGTCCTGGCAGGTGCGTGGCCGGAATGTGATCGGACAATTTCACGTGGTCGCTACCGCCTGGCCGGAAGCCCACCTAGACTTGTCACACGTCGGTCCGTCGACTCGCAGCCTGCGAGCCCGGGCCCCGGGTATCGGGAGGTCACGTGCCACTCTCGGAAGAGGAGCTCCGGCTGCTGGAGCAGATGGAGCGCGCCCTCGTCGAGGACGACCCGAAGCTCGCCTCGACCCTGCGCGGCACCGCCGCGCGCCGCCATGCGCGGCGCCGGGTCATCTACGCCGGCGTCGGTCTCCTGGTCGGTATCGCCGTGCTGCTGGCCGGCGCGATCACCTCGATCACCCCGCTCGGCATCGCCGGCTTCGTGGTGATGCTGGCCTCGGCCGCCGTTGGCCTCACCGCCTACCGCGCGCAGACCGACGACACCGCTGCTGCCCCCGGTATCACCCTGCCCTGGCGTCGCCGGGCCGAGGACGACTGACCGCAGCCGGCTCAGCCCACGTGGTCGACCATCCCGCCGCGCTCGACGACGTCCACGTCACCGGCCGGTGTGCGCGCCCCACGGGCCAGCAGCGACGCCGGCAGCCATCGGGCCCGCTGCCTCGCCCGCCGCGGGGCGCCGGCCGCGATCGCGTGCGTGACCGTCTCGGTGTCCTCACGGAGGGCGTCGAGGGACGACGGGTCGGCGGAGCGGGCGTAGCGGGAGCGCTCGAGAGCATGGACGAGCCGTCCCAGGGCGGCCACGGCGTGGGGGGCGTAGTCGGGGCCGTGCGGCGGCCGCGGCGACGGGTGCCGGTCTCCGGGGTCGCCGAACCAGTCGGCGACCCGCAGCGCGGTCGCCTGGGGTGACAGGCCGGCCGGCCACGGCCGAGCGTGGTCGAGGGCGGTGTCGCGCAGCTCCCGCCACGCCGCCTCGGGGCCCGGGTCGGCGCTCCAGCGACGTTCCCGACGCCAGCGCCGTGCCCAGCCGGGCAGCAGCGCCAGGCCGACGGCGAGCACGATCCCACCGACGACGGAGCCGGCCCGCCTCCAGTCGAACCCGCTCGTCGCACCGGCGCTGCCGGGCTCCTCGGCCAGCAGGTCCGGCCGGCCCGAAGCGCCGTCGGGGTTCCCGAGGGCGTCGGTGGCGTCGCTCTCCGGTCCGGCGCTGGGGCCGAGGTCCTCGGGCGTGGGCACCTCCTCGCGGGTGTACGTCGGCACCGTCGGCGCGCGGCTGCCGGGCGTCGGCTCGAACCGCACCCAGCCCGCTCCCGGGAAGTAGAGCTCCGGCCACGCGTGCAGGTCGTAGGCGGTGTACTCGTAGCCGTTGGCAGAGATGCGCTCCGGCGTCAGGAACCCGATCGCCACCCGGGCCGGGATGTCCAGCGACCGCGCCATCACCGCCATCGCCGACGCGAACTGCTCGCAGTAGCCGACCCGCTCGTCGAGGAACGCCGACAGCTCGTCGCTGCCGTTGCCCTCCGGCGCCCGCTCCAGGCTGTACTCGAAGCCGCCGTCGCGGCGGAACCAGTTCTGAAGGGCCACCGCTCGTCCGTACTCGCTGGTGGCGTCACCAGCGACCAGCTGTGCCTGGGCGCGGACCGCGCGGGGCACCTGCAGCGGCAGGCCGGTGTAGCGAGCCGCGAGCTCGCCGACCGCCGCCGGCGCGGCAGCGAGCTGGGTAGCGCTCAGGTCGAGGTCGACCGCCCGCATGGTGTAGTCGAGACCGCGGGTGTCGGTGGAGTCGTCGGCGGCCACGAAGTCCATCGTGTCGCGGTCGAAGCGCCAGTTGCCGGGCGCGTCGACGTAGGTCGACGTCGCCATCGCGGGCAGCCAGGTGGAACCGAACGAGTCCAGCGCGGTGATCTGGTAGGTGTGCTCCGTGCGGATGACCTCGCCGGTCACGCCGGGCAGCGGCGGCAAGGTGCCGTCCGCGCGCTGGTCGGCCGGGATGTCGCGATCGCCGGAGGTCCACTCCGTGCCGTTGAAGCGGGTGAGCACCGAGATCCGGAGGTACGCCGGCGCAGGGTCGTCGGTCGCCATCCGGATCAGGGGGACGTCGTCGCCGCGCCGCAGGTCGCGGCGCAGGTCGACGATGGGGTTCTCGATATCGACACTGCCGCCACCGCCGCTGCCGACACCGCCCCCGAACACCCCGAGCTGCAGGGTCGGGATGAAGATCGGGAGCACGACCGCCAGCGCCGTCGCCGCCCCGCCGACCCCGATGGCCGTCGCACGCACCGCGCCGGTGCGGACGCCGAAGCCGTCGCTCTCGTCGTCGTCCCGCCCGCCGACCCCGTGACCCCAGCGGGCGACGTACTCGTCCTCGAAGAGGAACAGCATCACCAGGAAGCCGCCGGCGGGCAGCGCGAACCAGACCCACGGGACGGCGCCAGCGAGCACGCTCACCCCGACGGCGTAGATGGTGAGCAGGGCCAGCCCGGCGAGTGGCACCCGTCGCAAGGTGCAGGCAACCACGTCGACCAGGAGCAGGCAGACGACCCCGAGCGGCAGCAGCAGCGGCTCCAGCGTCGCCACCTCCGCCGGCACGGGGGAGGCGTAGCTCTGCGCGGCCTCGACAGCGGCCTGCCAACGATCCACCAGCTCGACGCGGTGCTCCCCGATGGGCACCACCGAGCCGCTCAGCACCCGGCTGACGAAGCCGCCCACCGCGACCAGCTGGACGAGCAGCACGACCGGGCCGGGCACCCGCCACCAGCGCAGCAGCGCGCCGAGCACGGCGATGATCGCCCCGGCGCCGACCAGAGGGCCGAGGTAGCGCGCCGAGCTCTCGCCGAACCCGCGCCAGGACAGCATGGCCAGCCAGGTGGTGCCGGCCGCGACCAGCGACATCAGCAGCGCGTGGTGCAGTCCCCCGCGGGGCGTGCCGGCGCTCACCGGACCAGCTCCTCGGGCTCTGCCTGCGGGCCACCGGAGGTCTGCCGCGCGCCGAGCCGGCCGAGGTCCTCCCAGACGGTGTCGAGCCGGTTGCCGGGGCGCAGGGGCACCGCGCGCCACCCGTGCAGGGCCAGGGTGGCTGCCCCGTCGGTCGTCGCGGGCGAGTCGGGAGCCCAGGCCTGGACGTCGAGAGCCAGCCCCAGCGCGGCCGGGGTGTGCATCCGCATCCGGCGCAGGACCGGGCCGTCGGTCTCCTCGAGGGCGCCGAACACCGCCACCACCAGCGAGCCCTGGCCGGGGTCGGCCAGCCAGCGGGTGTCGAAGCGGGAGGCCCGCGTGGCCGGCAGCACGGCCAGCGACTCGAGCAGGGGAGCAGCGTTCATGTCAGCCCCGCGGCTGTGCCAGCTGGCCCCCGGCTCCTCGCCCGCGGCCGTGACCAACCGGACGGAGTAGCCGCGCCTGCTCAGGTGGACCGCGATCGACGCGGCCGCCGAGACGGCCGCCTCCAGGGACGACGCCGCACCCTGCCCGCGGTGCGCAGCGAGCCGGTTGTCGAGCACCAGCGTGGCGCGCGACTGCCAGGGCTGCTCCTCGCGGCGCACCATCAGCTCCCCCACCCGCGCCGAGCTGCGCCAGTGGACCCGGCGCAGCTCGTCGCCGCGGCGGTACTCGCGGACGGTGACGTCCTCGGCGCTGCCGGAGGCGAAGGCGCGCGGCCGGTTGTCGCCGGACCCCGTCCAGACGCCACCGAGCGGGATCGCCGGCAGCGGGACGGTGCGCGGCGTCACCGTCAGCGGGACGGTCGTGGTGAACGCACGGCCGAGCTCGACCATGCCGAAGGGGTCGGTGACGCGCACCGACATCGGACCGATCTGGAAGCGGCCGCGGACGTCGGAGCGGACCGGGTAGGTCACGTGCCGCCGCCACCCGTGGCCGATGCCCTCGAGGACGAACCGGGGGCGGGTGCCCAGGACGTAGGGCACCTGGTCCTCGAGGAGCAGGATGCCGGTGGGGGTGCGGCCCTCGTTGGTCAGCATCAGCCGCACCCGGGCCGGCTGCCCCGCGGAGACCAGCTGTGGCGTCACCGTGCGCACCAGCGCGAGGCGGTAGCGGCTGCGCCCGACGAGGTACGCCGTCAGCAGCGGGACCGCCATGAGCAGCACGCCCACCCGGGTGAGTGCGGGCTGGCCGATCACGAGGGCACAGACGACCGCGGTGACGCCCGCGGCGAGGAACGCCCGCCCACGGGTGGTCAGCCCCGACAGTCCTTCGCGCACGGCGGCTCCCTCCGGCTCGATCAGCCGCCGGCGCCCTCGGGCACCGGAACGGAGGCGAGGATGCCGTCGAGGATGGTGCTGGTCGTGCGACCGCTCATCGCGGCCTCGACGCTGGCCAGCAGCCGGTGGGCCAGCACCGCCGGCGCGAGGGCGGTCACGTCGTCGGGCAGCACGAAGTCGCGGCCCTTCATCGCCGCCCGCGCCTTGGCCGCCCGCACCAGGTGGAGCGTCGCCCGCGGCGAGGCTCCCAGGGTGAGCTCGCCGGAGCGGCGCGTCGCGGTGGTGAGCGCGACGGCGTACCGCTGGACCGGCTGCGAGACGTAGACCTGAGCGACGATGTCGATCAGCTTGCGGATCTCGGCGGCATCGGTGACCGGCTCGAGGTCGTCGAGCGGCCGGCGGCCCGTGTGCATGTCGAGCATCGCGATCTCGGCCGCCTCGACGGGGTAGCCGACCGAGACCCGGGCCAGGAAGCGGTCGCGCTGTGCCTCCGGCAGGGCGTAGGTGCCCTCCATCTCGATGGGGTTCTGGGTCGCGATGACCATGAACGGGGCCTCGAGCTGGTAGGTCATGTTGTCGACCGTCACCTGCCGCTCCTCCATGCACTCCAGGAGGGCCGACTGGGTCTTGGGGGAGGCGCGGTTGATCTCGTCGCCGACCACGATGTTGGCGAAGACCCCACCGGGCCGGAACTCGAACTCGCGGGTGTTCTGGTTGAACACCGACACCCCGGTCACGTCGGAGGGAAGCAGGTCGGGGGTGAACTGGATCCGGCGCACCGAGCAGTCGATGCTGCGCGCCAGCGCCTTGCTGAGCATCGTCTTGCCGACACCCGGCACGTCCTCGATCAGCAGGTGCCCCTCGGCGAGCATCACCACGAGGGCCGAGGTGACCACGTCGGGCTTGCCCTCGATCACCCGCTCGACGTTGTGACGCACCCGGTCGGTGACCCGGGCGAGGGTGTCGAGGTCGGCGCCGGCGGAGCCTGGTGCTGACACGTGCGGTCCTTCCTGCTGGGGGAGCCCCTCTGCGGAGAGCAGGGCTGGCGGGCTGACGCGGGAGCCTGAGCCAACCGTAGGCGGTCTGGGCAACATACGCGCTCCGACGAGGGCCGCTCGACGCTGCCCTGGTCACGGTTTGCTTACGGATTCGACCCGCCCCGAGGCCGTCCGGTTCCCGCGATTCTCCTCCACTTCCCCCCACCACGCGTCCCCGCAGGTCAGCCCCCTCCTCGGGGGAGGGATCTCGTCGATCTCATGGTCGAATGTGGTTGACGGTGGAGGAAAGTGGGGTAAGGTGGGGGAAAGTGGAGGAAACGGGCGCTCCCAGCCCGGCTGAGCGGCGGAGGTGGCGATGTTCGTCGGCACCTACACCCCGAAGCTGGACGACAAGGGGCGGCTGTTCCTCCCGGCGAAGTTCCGAGAGCAGCTGGAGGACGGTTTGATGGTCACGCGGGGGCAGGAGCGCTGTCTGACCGTCTTCTCGCACTCCGAGTTCGCGCTTCTGACCGAGCGGCTCCGAGAGGCCTCGCTCACCAACAAGAGCACTCGCGACTACGTCCGGATGCTCACCTCGGGCGCCTTCTCGGAGGTGCCCGACAAGCAGGGCCGGATCACCATCGCGCCGCTCCTGCGGTCCTACGCCTCCCTGCAGAAGGACGTCGTGGTGATCGGCTCGATGAACCGGGTCGAGATCTGGGACCCCACCAGCTGGGAGACCTACCTGGCGGAGCAGGAACAGCGCTTCGCCGACCTGAGCGAAGAGATCTTCCCCGGGATCTGAGGCTCGCGCACCACCCTCCACAACTCCACAACGGACTCGTCAGGCGAGGCCCATGCCCGCTCCGCTGCCGCCATCTGGGGCACCTTCCCCGGTTCCAGAGGGCGCTTCCCCACCAGGGAGCGGGCAGGGACCTGGCCGGGCGAGTCCTTCCACACCAGCAGCACCAGCCACGCCAGCCAGGGGGTCGAGACCATGAGCAGCCTGCCGATCACCGGCCCGTTTCCGGCGCGGGTGCCTGTCCCTCCGGAGCGCCCGGCGGGGGCCCCGGCGACAGCTCGCCCGGTCCCGCGACGGGTCCGCCACCAGGCGCGCGAGTCGATGGCGGTGATGGCCATGTCCGTGGCCCTGTCCGGTGGCCTCGCCACCGCGATCGTCGTGCTGTCCCATCTGGGGCGCTAGGGCCGGCGACGATGAGCAACCCGCAGCACGTCCCGGTTCTTCTCGACCGGGTCGTGGCGCTTCTGGAGCCGGCACTCGACCACCCCGACGCGGTGCTGGTCGACGCCACCCTGGGTCTCGGCGGCCACAGCGAGGCGGTGCTTGCCCGGTGCGGCCTGGCCCGGGTGATCGGCATCGACCGCGACCCGGCCGCCCTGGAGCTGGCCGGCGAGCGGCTCGTGTCGTTCGGCGACCGCTTCACCGCGGTGCACGCCGTCTACGACGAGATCCCGGAGGTCCTGGCCGAGCTGGACCTGGCCGAGGTCAGTGCCGTGCTGTTCGACCTGGGTGTCTCCTCGATGCAGCTCGACCTGGTGGAGCGTGGCTTCGCCTACGCGGCGGACGCGCCGCTCGACATGCGGATGGACCCGAGCCGCGGCCCGACCGCCGCCCACGTGCTCAACACCTACCCGGCCGGCGACCTCGCCCGGCTGCTGCGCGCCTACGGCGACGAGCGCTTCGCCCGCCAGATCGCCAACGCGGTGGTGCGCGAGCGCCAGCGGGAGCCGTTCACCACCTCGGGGCGTCTCGTCGAGCTGCTCTACGACGTCATCCCGGCCCGCTTCCGGCGCACCGGCGGGCACCCGGCGAAGCGCACCTTCCAGGCGCTGCGGATGGAGGTCAACGACGAGCTGGCCGGGCTGCGCCGGGCCGTTCCGGCGGCGGTCGACGCGATCGGGGTGGGCGGCCGGGTGGTCGTGGAGTCCTACCACTCGGGGGAGGACCGGATCGTCAAGCGGGTCCTGGCGGCGGCCGCGCGCACCGACGTACCGGAGGACCTGCCGTTCGTCCCGGAAGGCCACGAGCCGGTGCTCCGGCTGGTCACCCGCGGCGCGGAGAAGGCCGGTCCGGACGAGGTGCGTGACAACCCGCGGGCCGCTTCAGTGCGGCTCCGGGCCGCCGAGCGCGTCCGCCCCGGCCGCATCGGCGGGCCGCCCAGGTCCCCGTCGTCCAGCACCCACGAGGGAGCAGCCTGATGAGCAGTCCCGTGAGCAGCCCCCTTGCCGGTCCGGCGCTGCGGCTGACCAGCGCCGCGTTGTCCCGGGCCCGGCTCACCGTGGTGCCCCGGGTCCGTTCCCGTGCACCTCGGGTGCCCTTCGTGCTGCTCGTGTCGCTGGTGCTGGCGCTGGGCGTCGTCGGGCTGCTCATGTTCAACACCTCGATGCAGCAGGCGGCGTTCACGACCTCGCGGCTGGAGGACAGGGCAGCCGCCCTGTCCGCCAGAGAACAGGCGCTGGCCGTCGAGGTCGAGGCACTGCGCAACCCACAGCGGGTGGCCGAGCAGGCGCAGGCGATAGGAATGGTGCTGCCGAGCGCCTCCTGCTTCCTCGCGCTGTCCGGCAGGCAACCCGACTGCGCCGCCGCGCCCCGCGCCGCGGCAGCTGCGGCTGCACCCGGTGGCGCCGGTGAAGCCCGCCATCCTCGACCCCGCGCCGATCACCGTCCCAGCCCCCGCAGACATCGCGCAGGAGGCCGGCAAGTCCCGTGAGGACAAGAAGCAGAAGGTGAAGAACCGGCGGGACACGGGCTCCACCTCACCGGCCTCGGGCGCGACGCGAGGTACTAATGGGAGCACGCCGGACCGCGGGACGACCACCCGTGCCGACGGCTGATCCGAGATCCCGCCGAGGAGCTGTCGTGCCGCCTGCTGCGCGTCGTCCGGCGTCGCCGGCACGGATCCGCCGTGGCTCGCCCCAGCTGCGGCTTCGGATCGGTTTCATCGTGATCGCGATGGTGCTGTCGGCGTTCGGCGCCCGCCTCGTGCAGCTGCAGGGCCTGGACTCCCACTCCTACGCCGAGATGGCCGCCGCCGAAGGCTCGGTCGAGATCGTGCTGCCCGCCACTCGCGGTGACATCCTCGACCGCAACGGCGAGCCGCTGGCCGAGTCGATCGACGGGCTGATGCTGGTCGCCGACCCGCAGCTGACCCGCGACCGGGCACCCGACCTGGCCCGCTTCCTCGCCGACGAGATGGGTCTGGACTACTTCGACACCCTCGACCGGCTCCGCGCCCCCGGCAGCCGCTTCGAGTACCTCGCCCGCCGGGTGCCTGCCGCGCTGGCCACCTCCGTGGTCGACCGCGCCCAGGAGGCCGGCTTCGAGGGGCTCGACACCCGCCGCGACCCCGTCCGGGAGTATCCCGCCGACGACATCGGGGCCAACCTGGTCGGCTTCCTCGGCACGCCCGACCCCCTTGACGGCGTGCGGCCCGCTCGCGGGCCTGGAGCGCACCTTCAACCGGCGGCTGGCGGGCAAGGACGGCACCGCCAGCTACCAGGTCGGCAAGGGCTACCGCATCCCGTTGGCCGACAGCACCATCGTCGACCCCGTCGAGGGACGCGACCTCACCACCACCCTCGACCTCGACCTGCAGTGGTTCACCCAGCGGGTGCTCCGCGAGACCGTCGACGGGGCCGGCGGCGAGTCCGGCGTCGCCGTCGTGCTCGACAGCCGCACCGGTGAGGTGCTCGCGCTGGCCGACTACCCGACGTACGACGCGGGCAGGCCGTTGGAGTCGCCGGAGGTGGACCTCGGGTCCCGGGCGATGAGCGACGTCTACGAGCCGGGCTCGGTCGAGAAGGTGCTCACCATGTCAGCGCTGCTCGACGCCGGGCTGGTGACGCCACGGCAACAGATCCTGGTGCCGCCCACGCTCGCCCGGCAGGACCGCGTCATCCACGACTGGTTCCCCCACGACCGGCTGAGGCTCACGCTGGCGGGGGTGCTCGCGAAGTCGTCGAACATCGGCACCGTGCTGGCCTCCGACCGGATGAAGCCGCGCCAGCTCTGGCGCTACCTCCGGGCCTTCGGCCTGGGCCAGAAGACCGACGTCGGCGTGCTCGGCGAAGCGCCCGGCATCCTGCCCGACGGCTCGTCGATGACACCACAGACCAAGGACCGGATCGCCTTCGGCCAGTCGCTGTCGGTCAACGCCCTGCAGATGGCGGGCGCGGTCAACACGATCGCCAACGGCGGGGTCCACGTCTCGCCGAGCCTGATCGAGGGCAGCGCCCGCACCCGGCAGGGGCAGCAGGTCGGCACCGACCACGTCACCGTCAACCGCGTGGTCAGCGAGAAGGCCGCCCGGCAGACCGCGCGGATGATGGAGCTCGTCGTCGACCCTGACGTCGGCGTCGCGCCGGCCGCCGCGGTGCCGGGCTACCGCGTGGCGGGCAAGACCGGCACCGCCCAGCGGGTCGGCAAGGACTGTGGCTGCTACGACGGCACCTTCACCGTCTCCTTCGCCGGCTTCGCCCCGGCCGACGACCCGCGGCTCACGGTCTACGTCCTCGTCCAGGACCCCGCCAACGGCGGCGGTGGCGGCTCGGTCGCGGGGCCGGCGTTCAGCCGGATCATCGGCTACGCGCTGAGCCACTACGCCGTGCCCCCCACGGGCACCCATGCCCCCGACCTGCCCACGACCTGGGGCTCCCCGTGACGGCGGCCATGCGAGGCGGCGCCCGTGGCGGCGGTAGCCTCGCGACGTGCTGACGGAGGATCTCCCCACCCGGCCCCGGCACCCGGTCGGGTGCACGGTGGCGGAGCTGGGCGACCGGATCGCCGGCCAGGACACCCCCCGAACCTGCTCGGCGGCGCCGCCGCGGCTGCGGGAGACCCGGGTCACCGGGATCACGCTCAGCTCGCAGCGGGTCTCGCCGGGTGACCTGTACGCCGCCCTCCCGGGGTCGCGGACCCACGGGATCGCCTACCTCCCCGACGCGCTGGCAGCCGGCGCCGTCGCCGTGCTCACCGACGAGGAGGGCGCGGCGGCCGTTCCGGCGGGCGTCCCCGGGGTCGTGGTGGCGAACCCGCGGAGCGTGCTCGGCGGTGTCTCCGCCCGTGTCTACGGCGATCCGGCGCGGCAGCTCACGCTGGTCGGCGTCACCGGCACCCAGGGCAAGACGACCGCGACCAGGCTTGCCGAGGGTGGTCTGCTGGGTGCCGGCGTCCCTGCGGCGGTGGTCGGCACCGTCGGCACCCGGATCGCCGAGGTCGCGACGTCGCCACAGGGCTGACCACGCCGGAGGCGCCCGACCTGCACGGCCTGTTCGCGCGGATGGTCGAGGAGGGCGTGACGGCCTGCGCGATGGAGGTCTCCAGCCACGCCCTGGTGATGGGCCGTGTCGACGGCGTGGTCTTCGACGTCGCCGTCTTCACCAACCTGGGGCGCGACCACCTCGACTTCCACGCCGACCTCGAGGACTACTACCGCGCCAAGGCCTCGCTGTTCACCGCCGGAGCGGGCGCGGCACGCGGCTGGTCTCGGTCGACGACGAGCACGGCCGCCGGCTCGCGGCGCGACGCCGGCATCCCGGTGCGGACCTTCTCGCTCCGGGACGCCCGACGCCGACTGGCGGGCAGCCGACATCGTCGCTCACGCCGACGGGCTCGACGTTCACCGTGCTCGGTCCCGAGGGGGTCGCCGTACCCGCCGGCTGCCCGCTGCCCGGTGAGTTCAACGTCGCCAACACCCTGGCCGCCGTCGCGGCCTGCGCCGAGGCGGGCTACGACGCGAGCGGCCGTCGCCGCCGCCATCGCGTCCGGCCCCGGCGTGCCCGGGCGGCTGGAGCGCGTCGACGCGGGACAGGACTTCGCCGTGGTCGTCGACTACGCCCACAAGCCCGACGCGATCGAGGCCACCCTCGCGACGCTCCGCCCGCTGGCCCACGGGCGGCTGATCATGGTGCTCGGGAGCCGGCGGCGACCGCGACATCGGCAAGCGGCCGCTGATGGGCGAGGCGGCCGCCCGCCTCGCCGACCTGGTGGTCGTGACCGACGACAACCCCCGCAGCGAGGACCCGGCCGCGATCCGTCGCGCGGTGCTCGACGGCGCCGGGGGCCGGCCGAGGTCGGTCGAGGTCGGCGACCGGCGGGTCGCCATCCGGGTCGCGCTCGACCGCGCGCGCCCCGGCGACATCGTGGTGGTCGCCGGCAAGGGCCACGAGACGGGCCAGGAGATCGCCGGCACCGTGCACCCCTTCGACGACCGGGTCGTCGTCGCCGAGGAGCTGGCCGCTCGATGATCCCGCTGACCCTGGCTGAGATCGCTGCCGCCGTCGACGGCACCGTCGTCGGCCCCCCCGACCTCGTGGTCGCGGGCGAGGCCTTCCTCGACAGCCGGTCGCCGGTGCCCGGCGGGCTGTTCGTCGCGGTCGCCGGCGAGCACGTCGACGGTCACGAGTACGCCGCCGGCGCGGTCGCCGGTGGGGCCGCCGCGGTGCTCGCCACCCGCCCGTTGGGCGTCGCGTCGGTCGTCGTCCCCGACGTCGTCACGGCGCTGGGCCGGCTGGCCCGCCATGTGCTCGACCGGCTGCCGGGGCTCACCGTGCTCGCCCTCACCGGGTCGCAGGGCAAGACCGGCACCAAGGACTACCTCGGTCATGTGCTTGCGGCCGCCGGCCCGAGCGTGGCCACCCGCGGCAACCTCAACAACGAGCTCGGCGTCCCGCTGACGGCGCTTCGCTGCACCGATGAGACGCGCTACCTCGTGGTCGAGATGGGGGCCCGCGGTGGCGGCCACGTCGGCTACCTCTGCTCGGTCGCGCCGCCGAAGGTCGCCGCCGTCCTCAACGTCGGCTCGGCCCACCTCGGTGAGTTCGGCTCGGTCGAGGCGATCGCCGCTGCGAAGGGCGAGATCGTCGAGGCCCTGTCCGGCGACGGCGTGGCAGTGCTCAACGCCGACGACCCGCGCACCGTCGCCATGGCCTCGCGCACCGCGGCGCGGGTGCTGTGGTTCGGCAGCGATGGCGACGTCGCCTGGCGGGACGTCACCGGCGACGACCTCGGGCGGCCGTCCTTCGAGCTCGGGTACGCCGGCCGGTGGCTGGCGGTCCGGCTCGACCAGGTCGGAGCACACCAGGTCGCCAACGCCAGCGCGGCGGCCGCCATGGCCATCGCCGCGGGGGTGCCGCTCGACGCGGTGGCCGAGGCGCTCAACCGCCCGGTGTCGGGGTCGCGCTGGCGCATGGAGCTCCACGAGCGGGCCGATGGGCTGGTCGTGGTCAACGACGCCTACAACGCCAACCCGGCCTCGATGCGGGCGGCGCTCGACACGCTGCGGTCGCTGGGGGAGCACCGCGGGCGCACCTTCGCCGTTCTTGGAGAGATGCGCGAGCTGGGGGCGGAGTCCGCCGCGCTCCACCGCGAGGTCGGCGGGCACGCCGCGGCCCTGGGTGTCGACGTGGTGGTGGCGGTCGGCCCCGAGGCCGCGGACATCGCCGCCGGGGCGCGCACCACCCGCGGCTGGCGCGGGGTGGCGATCGACACGGCGGGGCGCGACGCCGCGCTCGCGTGGGTGCGGAACAATGTCACGGCCGGAGACGTCGTCCTCGTGAAGGCGTCCCGGGGAGCGGCGCTCGAGGTCCTGGCCGACGGCCTGCTCGACCCCGACCCGGCACCCGACCTGCCCGAGCACGACCCGCCTGCGCACGACCAAGGAGACCCCGGAGCATGAGAGCGATCCTGTTCGGCGGCGGGTTCGCGCTGCTGATCTCGCTGCTCGGCACCCGGGTGGCGATCACTCTGCTGTCCCGGCGCGGCTACGGCCAGGAGATCCGCGACGACGGTCCGACCAGCCACCACACGAAGCGGGGCACGCCCACGATGGGCGGCGCGGTGATCATCCTGGCCACGGTGGTGGGCTACGCCCTGGCCAAGGTGCTGACCGGCACCCAGCCCTCTGCCTCGGCCCTGCTCCTGCTCTTCCTGTTCGTCGGCATGGGTGCCGTCGGCTTCCTCGACGACTTCATCAAGATCGTCAAGCAGCGCTCCCTGGGGCTGCGCAGCAAGGCCAAGATGGTGGGCCAGACGGTGGTGGCGATCGTGTTCGGAGCGCTCGCCATCTCCCCGATGCTGGCCGACGAGAACGGCCGCACCCCGGCCTCCACCACCATCTCCTTCCTCCGCGACATCCCCGCCCTCACCCTGCCGCCGATCCTGATCATCTTGTTCATCTGGGGGATCGTGGCGGGGTTCTCCAACGGCGTGAACCTCACCGACGGCCTCGACGGGCTGGCGACCGGCGCCTCGATGATGGTGTTCGGGGCCTACACCATCGTCAACATCTGGCAGCGCAACCAGTTCTGCCAGGACCTGCCCACGGCGAAGTGCTACGACGTCCGCGACCCGCTCGACCTGGCCATCGTGTCCGCCGCGATCACCGGGGCCTGCTTCGGCTTCCTGTGGTGGAACGCCTCACCGGCCGCGATCTTCATGGGCGACACCGGCTCGCTGGCGCTGGGCGGCGGGCTCGCGGGGCTCGCGGTGCTCACCCGTACCGAGCTGCTGCTGGTCATCCTCGGCGGGCTGTTCGTCATCGAGACGCTGTCGGTGGTGCTGCAGGTCGGCTTCTTCAAGCTGAGCAGGGGTCGACGGATCTTCCGGATGGCTCCTCTGCACCACCACTTCGAGATGCTCGGGTGGGAGCAGGTGACCGTGGTGATCCGGTTCTGGATCATCACCGGGCTCTGCGTGGCCGCCGGGCTCGGCATCTTCTACGCCGAGTGGGTGGCCGGCACGTGACCGCCGCCGACCGGCCGCACCCCGACGCGCTCGGTCGTCACGACTCCTGGGAGGCGGTCCGGGCGGTCGTGGCGGGCTTCGGCGTCTCGGGCTTCGCCGCCGCCGACAACCTCACCCACCTCGGCGCCGCCGTCACCGCGCTCGACGAGTCGACCTCCGACGTCAAGGCGGAGCAGGCCGCGCTGCTGGAGGTCCTCGGCGCCAGCGTGCGGCTCGGGTCGGGCAGCACCGCCACGCTGCCCGACGACGTCGACCTGGTGGTCACCTCGCCCGGCTGGCGCCCCGACGCGCCGCTGCTGGCGCAGGCGGCGGCGCGCGGGATCCCGGTGTGGGGGGAGGTCGAGCTCGCCTGGCGGCTACGCGACCCCGACCGGCCGGTGCCCTGGCTCGCGGTCACCGGCACCAACGGCAAGACGACGACCGTCCGGATGCTCGACGCCATCCTCCGTGCCGCCGGGCTGCGCAGCGCCGCCGTCGGCAACGTCGGCCGACCAGTGGTCGAGGCCGTGATGGACCCGTCGTCGTACGACGTGTTCGCCGTCGAGCTGTCCAGCTTCCAGCTGCACTACACCTCCACGCTGGCCGCCGAGTCCGCGGTCGTGCTCAACGTCGCCGAGGACCACCTCGACTGGTACTCCTCGTTCGCGGCCTACGCCGCCGACAAGGGCCGGGTCTACCACGGCGTCGAGCGGGCCTGTGTCTACAACGCCGAGGACCCCGAGACCGAGCGACTGGTGCGAGAGGCCGACGTGGTCGAGGGCGCCCGGGCGATCGGCTTCACCCTCGGCATGCCGGCGGCGGGGATGCTGGGGCTGGTCGACGACATCCTGGTCGACCGCGCCTTCATCCCCGAACGGGCGACCAGCGCCGCTGAGCTCGGCACGCTCGACGACCTCGCCTCGCCCGCGCCGCACATGGTCGCCAACGCTCTCGCCGCCGCCGCGCTCGCGCGCGCCCACGGGGTGAGCCAGGCGGCGGTCCGTGACGGTCTGCGCGGGTTCCGGCCCGACGGCCACCGGATCGCCCGGGTCGCCGACATCGGCGGGGTCTCCTACGTCGACGACTCCAAGGCCACCAACCCGCACGCCGCGCTCTCGTCGCTGCGCGCCTACGACTCGGTCGTGTGGGTGGCCGGCGGGCTGGCCAAGGGCGCCCGGTTCGACGAGCTGGTCACCGCGGTGCACGACCGGCTGCGCGCGGTGGTGCTGCTCGGCCGTGACCGGCACGTCATCGCCGACGCGATGGCCCGGCACGCGCCGGACGTCTTGGTGGTCACCGTCCCCGACGACGCGGTGGCGCCGATGCAGGACGCCGTCCGCAAGGCCGCTGCGCTGGCCCACCCCGGTGACACCGTCCTGCTGGCCCCCGGCTGCGCGTCGATGGACCAGTTCCGCGACTACGCCGCCCGCGGCGACGCCTTCGTCGACGCCGTCCGCCGCCTCGCGCGCTGACACGACACACCCCCCGCGCCTGACGCCCTCAGCGCGCGTGGCCAGCGAGACTGGTGGGACTCACGTGACGACCCGTCACGCGGGCACCTGGGCGGACGAGGGGAGTGGCATGACGACGGTGCGGCCCGAGGCCCCCGGCTCGGTCGCCGACGACGCTCGCTCGCTCGCGACCTCCGCGCGCCGCCACCTCGACCCGGTCCGTCAGCTGCTGGACCGTCCGCTGACGTCCTACTACCTGTTGCTGGTCGCGCCGGCACTGCTGCTCGCGATCGGTCTGGTGATGGTGCTCAGCGCCTCCAGCGTCGAGGCCTTCAAGTACCACGACGACAGCTACTACTGGGTGCGCCGACAGCTGGTCGCTGTGGCCATCGGGCTGCCGCTGGTCTGGGTCGCCATGCGGCTGCCGCTGCGCTGGCTCCGGGGGCTCGCCTGGCCCGGACTGTTCCTCGGCATCGGCCTGCTCGCGCTGACCCAGACCCCGCTCGGTGTCACGGTCAACGGCAACACCAACTGGGTCGGCCTCGGCCCGATCCAGGTGCAGCCGTCGGAGTTCGCGAAGCTCGGGCTCGTGCTCTGGGCCGCCCACGTCTACGCCAACAAGGAGCGCCGCCTCGACCAGCTCCACCACCTTCTGGTGCCGGTCGTGCCCGGCATGCTGGTCGTGGTCACGCTGGTGCTGTGGCAGCGCGACCTGGGCACCGCCCTGGTGCTGCTGGCGATCATGCTGGCCATGCTCTGGGCCGTCGGCGCACCCGGCAGGCTGTTCGCCCTCGCAGCGTCGATCGCGGGCGTCGGCGCGCTCTACCTCGCGACCACCGACTCCGAGCGCCGCCAGCGACTGCTCAGCTTCACCGACCCGTTCAAGGACTACCACGATGCGGGCTGGCAGCCTGCCCACGGGCTCTACGCCCTCTCCTCGGGTGGCTGGTTCGGCGAGGGGCTCGGCGCAAGCCGGCAGAAGTGGGGCGACCTCCCGGAGGCGCACACCGACTTCATCTTCGCAGTGCTCGGCGAGGAGCTCGGGCTGGTCGGCACGGCCCTGGTGGTGCTGCTCTTCCTGACCATCGCCTACGCCGCCATCCGGGTCGCCACCTCCACCCGGGACCCGTTCGTCCGCTACGCCTCCTTCGGCATCGTGGTGTGGCTGCTCGGACAGATGATGATCAACGTCGGCATGGTGCTCGCCCTGCTGCCGGTGATCGGCATCCCGCTGCCGCTGGTGTCCTACGGCGGCTCGGCGCTGCTGCCGTCCCTCGTCGCGCTCGCGCTGCTGGCCGGGTTCGCCCGCCGGGAGCCGGAGGCCGCCCGGGCGTTGGCCCTGCGTCGGCGCCAGCGCTCGTCCGGGGTGTCGGCCGCCCGCGCCCGGAGGACCGCGGATCTCTAGGCTGGCCCCGATGCGCATCCTGCTCGCCGGCGGTGGCACCGCCGGCCACACCTCGCCCCTGCTCGCGACCGCCGACGCGCTGCGACGGCTCGACCCCGACGTGGTGGTCACCTGCCTGGGCACCCCCCGTGGTCTGGAGAACACCGTGGTGCCCGCGGCCGGCTACCCCCTCGAGCTGATCTCGCCGGTGCCGCTGCCGCGCCGGCCGGGCGTCGACCTGGCGAAGGTGCCGGTCCGGCTGCGGGCGGCGGTGAAGGAGACGCTGGCGGTCTTCGACCGGGTCGAGCCCGACGTGGTGGTCGGCTACGGCGGCTACGTCTCGATGCCGGCATACCTCGCGGCGCGGCGACGGCGCCTGCCGCTGGTCGTCCACGAGCAGAACGCCCTGCCCGGTCTGGCCAACCGCGTCGGCGCCCGGGTCGCACAGCGGGTGGCGGTGAGCTTCCCGGACACCCCGCTCCCGCGGGCGGAGTACGTCGGCCTGCCGATCCGGCGGATGATCTCGACACTCGACCGCGCTGCGCTGCGCTCCGAGGCCCGAGCGAGCTTCGGTCTCGACCCGGATCGCCCGACGCTGCTCGTCACAGGGGGGTCGCAGGGCGCCCGCCGTCTCAACCAGGTCGTCAGCGGGGCCGCCGCGGCGCTGGCCGAGGCCGGCGTGCAGGTGCTGCACGTCGTCGGGCCGCAGGGAGAGGCCACGCCGGCGGTCACCTCTGTCGAGGTTCCCTACGTGGTGGTGCCCTTCGTCGAGCGGATGGACCTCGCCTACGCCGCCGCCGACCTCGTGGTCTGCCGTGCGGGTGCCTCGTCGGTGACCGAGGCGGCAGCCGTCGGGCTGCCGGCGGTGTTCGTGCCGCTGCCGATCGGCAACGGCGAGCAGGCGCACAACGCCCGGCCGGTCGTCGATGCGGGCGGCGGCCTCCTGGTCGACGACGCCGCGCTCACCTCCGCGTGGGTGGCGGCGACGGTGCCCGGACTCGCGACCGACCCCGACCAGCTCGCCGAGATGGGCGCCGCCGCTGCGGCCCTGATCCCACGCGACGCCGACGACAGGCTCGCCGCGATCGTGTGGGAGTCCGGGGGCGGCCGGTGAAGGTCCCCGTGCCCGACCGGATCCCGCCGCTGACCGAGCTCGGGCCCGTGCACTTCGTCGGCATCGGTGGCGCGGGGCTGTCCGCCATCGCGCGGATCATGGTCGCCCGCGGCATCGAGGTCTCGGGCAGTGACGCGCAGGACTCGGCGACGCTGGCGTCACTGCGCGGGCTCGGCATCCGCACCCACGTGGGGCACTCCGCCGAGCAGCTCGGGGCGGCGCGCACGGTAGTGGTCTCCACCGCCGTGCGCGAGACCAACCCCGAGGTCGTGGCCGCCCTCGACCGCGGGCTGCGGCTGTGGCCGCGCTCGGCCGGTCTCGCGGCGGCGATGCAGGGGCGTCGGGTGCTCGCCGTGGCCGGCACCCACGGGAAGACCACGACGACCTCCCTGCTGGCGATGTCGCTCGTGCGGGCCGGCGCCGACCCGTCCTACGCCGTCGGTGGCGACCTGACCCAGCTCGGCACCAATGCCCACGCCGGCTCGGGCGACCTGTTCGTGGCCGAGGCCGACGAGAGCGACGGCGCGTTCCTCGTCTACCGTCCGCACGCCGCGATCGTCACCAACGTGGAGGCCGACCACCTCGACCACTTCGGCACCGAGGCGGCCTACCGCGCCGCCTTCGACGAGTTCGTGACGACCCTCGACCCCGACGGGCTGCTGGTCGTCTGCGCCGACGACCCCGGCGCGGCCCGGCTTGCCGAGCTGGCCCGCGGCCAGGGGCGCACCACCGTCCTGGCCGGCGAGGCCGAGGCCGCCGACCTGCGCGCCGTCGACCTGCGCCTCGAGGGCAGCGGCTCGGTCTGCCGAGTGGTGGACGGCGGGGTCGAGCGAGGCGAGCTGCGGCTACAGATCCCGGGCCGGCACTACGCCCACGACGCGCTGGCCGCGTTGGCGCTGGGGCTGCGGCTGGGCTTCGGTTTCGACGACCTGGTCGCCGGGCTCGGCGCCTTCACCGGCACCCACCGCCGGATGGAGCGCAAGGGTGAGGCAGGTGGGATCCGGGTCTACGACAGCTATGCCCACCATCCGCAGGAGATCGCGGGAGACCTCGCTGCGGCGCGGTCGATCGCGGGGGACGGGCGCGTGGTCGTGGCCTTCCAGCCGCACCTGGTCTCTCGCACCCGGCTCTTCGGGGCGGCCATGGGCGAGGCGCTCGGCGCGGCCGACGAGGTGGTCGTGCTCGATGTCTACCTCGCTCGGGAGGACGCCGACCCAGAGGTCAGCGGGGCGCTGGTGGCCGACAGCGTGCCGCTGCCGGCCGACCGGGTCTCCTTCGTCCCCGACTTCGACGCCGTGCCGGCCGAGGTCGCCTCGCGGGCCCGCCCCGGCGACCTGGTGCTGACCCTCGGCGCCGGCACCGTGACCCGGCTGGCGCCGCGGATCCTCGCCCTGCTGGGGGAGCGCAGATGAGCGGTCCGGACGCCGCCGAGCGGCGCACCCGCCGCCGCTTCGCGCGCCGCCAGTGGGCGCGCCGATGGGGCGCCTGGCGCTGGGCGCTGGTCGGTCTGCTGGTCGTCGCGCTCGTGGTGGGTGGTGGCTGGCTGGTGCTGTTCAGCCAGGTCCTCGCGGCCGAGGAGGTGACCGTCACCGGCACGTCGTACCTCACGCAGACGCAGGTGCTGGAAGCCGCCGACGTGCCCCTCGGCACACCGCTGGCGCGGGTCGACCTCGGGCTGGTCCAGCGACGGGTCGAGGCCCTGCCCGCCGTGTCGTCGGCGACCGTGTCCCGATCCTGGCCGCACGCGGTCGCGGTGCAGGTGACCGAGCGGGTCGCCGTGGCGGTGCTCACCGTCGACGGCACGGTGACCGGGATGGACGCCGACGGGGTGATCTTCCGCAGCTACGACCGGGCTCCCGACGACCTGCCCGACGTGCGCACCACCGGCGCCACCGACCGGCAGGTGCGCCGGGAGGCGGCGTCGGTCGTCGCGGCTTTGCCCGCGGCCCTCGCGCGCCAGGTCGACCATCTCGAGGTGTCCTCCATCGACCAGATCACCGTGTCGCTGCGTGACGGGCGCACCGTGCTGTGGGGGAGCGCGGAGGAGTCCGCCACCAAGGCGGAGGTGCTGCAGGTGCTGCTGCAGCGCGACGGTGCGGTCTACGACGTCAGCGTGCCGGCTCAGCCGACGATCCGGTCCTGAGCGGAATTTCTGCGGCTTTCTGGTGCCGGCCCCGCGTGTCGTCGCCGTGCAGCGGCCGGTGCTGCCTACTGTCGTCGACATCGCGAGGTTGACATAACTATAACCCTCAGGCTCAGGGTTAGGGTTCCGGTGCCGCACCGGAAGCCTCGCGACTTCCCCGAACGCAGCACTCCGTTCCCACCAGACCCGAGCCGCACCAGCACTGTCCGGAGCAGAGAGCCGGACCACCCACCCGGAGAGGCAAAGCCGTGGCAGCAGCCCAGAACTACCTGGCGATCATCAAGGTCGTGGGCATCGGTGGCGGTGGCGTCAACGCCGTCAACCGGATGATCGAGGTCGGCCTCAAGGGCGTCGAGTTCATCGCGATCAACACCGACGCCCAGGCGCTCCTGATGAGCGACGCAGACGTCAAGCTCGACATCGGTCGCGAGCTCACCCGTGGCCTCGGCGCCGGCGCCGACCCCGAGGTCGGCACGCGGGCGGCCGAGGACCACGCGGAGGAGATCGAGGAGGTCATCAAGGGGGCCGACATGGTCTTCGTGACCGCCGGTGAGGGCGGCGGCACCGGCACCGGCGGCGCTCCCGTCGTGGCCCGGATCGCCCGGTCGCTCGGCGCCCTCACCATCGGCGTGGTGACCCGGCCGTTCGCGTTCGAGGGCCGGCGTCGCGCCACCTCCGCCGAGGAGGGCATCGCCGGACTCCGCGAGGAGGTCGACACGCTGATCGTGATCCCCAACGACCGGCTGCTGTCGATCAGCGACCGCAACGTGTCGGTGCTCGACGCCTTCAAGCAGGCCGACCAGGTGCTGCTGCAGGGCGTCAGCGGCATCACCGACCTGATCACCACGCCCGGTCTGATCAACCTCGACTTCGCCGACGTCAAGTCGGTGATGGCCAACGCCGGCTCGGCGCTGATGGGCATCGGGTCCGCCCGGGGCGAGGACCGCGCGGTCGCGGCCGCCGAGATGGCGGTCTCCAGCCCGCTGCTGGAGGCGTCCATCGACGGCGCCCACGGCGTGCTGCTCTCGATCGCCGGCGGCTCCGACCTCGGTCTGTTCGAGATCAACGAGGCGGCGGCCCTGGTCTCCCAGGCCGCACACCCCGACGCCAACATCATCTTCGGTGCCACGATCGACGACGCGCTCGGCGACGAGGTGCGGGTGACCGTCATCGCGGCCGGCTTCGACGGTGGCATGCCCAAGCGGCGTGAGGATGGCTCGACGCTGCGGCGCACACCCGTCCAGTCGCAGGCCGAGACGCGCGCAGCTGCCGAGCAGATCGCCGGCACGTCCGACTCCCCGCGCCAGGCCCGGCGCGACGCCGAGCCGGAGCCGGCTCTGGTGGGCGCCCGCGCCGAGTCGGCCGAGCAGCCGCAGAGTGAGTCCCGGCAGCCGGTCCCGCCGCGGGTGCCCCCGGCGCCCGGCTTCGACGACGACGACCTGGACGTGCCCGACTTCCTCAAGTGAGTCGTTGCCGCTGACCTGCGGCGCCCGGCTAGCGTGGGCCGGGTGACCGACCTCGTCCTCGTCGAGCGTGACCTCCTCCCGGGAGGCACGCCGTCGAGGTCGGCTTCACCCACCGCCGACTGGCGCTCGGCGATGCCGCTGAGGAGAGCGCCCGGTCCGTGGCACTGGCCGAGGTCGCGACGGCGACCGGCGTCCGGCCCCAGGTGATGCGACAGGTGCACGGCCGTGTCGTGCGCCGCGTCGGTGCGGCCGCCCAGGACCCGCCGGAGGCGGACGGGCTGGTCTGCGACGTGCCCGGGGTGGCGCTGCTGGCGCGCGCCGCCGACTGCGTGCCGGTGCTGCTGGCCGACGCCGAGAGGGGTGTGATCGGCGCGGCGCATGCCGGGCGGCCCGGTGTCGCCGCCGGCGTGGTGCCGTCGGTGGTCGCCGAGATGCGCGCGCTCGGGGCGGAGCAGCTCACCGCCTGGGTGGGCCCCCACGTCTGTGGCGGCTGCTACGAAGTGCCCGAGCGGATGCGTGCGGAGGTGGCGGCCCTGGTCCCGGAGACGTGGTCGACCACCACCTGGGGCACCCCGTCGCTCGACCTGGGGGCCGGGGTGCGGGCCCAGCTGGCTGCGGCCGGCTGCGCGGTGCGGGCGGTCGCCGGCTGCACGCGCGAGGACGCCCGGTGGCCGTCGTACCGCCGCGACGGGGCGGCCGCGGGGCGGTTCGCCGGCGTCGTCTGGCGGTCCCGATGAGCGAGAGCCGGGAGCAGGAGGTCGCCGCGCGGCTGGCCGAGGTACGCCGGCGGGTCGCCGCCGCGGCCGCCGCCTCCGGGCGTGCGGCGGAGGAGGTGACCCTCGTGGTGGTGACGAAGTTCTTCCCGGCTGAGGACGTGCGCCTGCTCGCCGGGCTGGGGGTCACCGACCTCGGGGAGAACCGGCATCAGGAGGCGGCCGCGAAGGCGGCCGACTGCGCCGATCTCGACGTCCGCTGGCACTTCATCGGGGGCCTGCAGTCCAACAAGGCAGCGGCCGTGACGGCCTATGCCGACGTGGTCGAGTCGGTCGACCGCGCCAAGCTGGTGGCGCCGCTCTCGCGGGGCGCGGTCGAGCACGGTCGGACGCTCGACGTGCTGCTCCAGGTCGGCATCGACCCGCCCGGGACCCCCGCCGGCCGCTCCGGCGCCCCACCGGCCGACCTCCCCGCGCTGGCCGCCCGAGTGGCCGGGGCCGAGGGCCTGCGGCTGCGTGGTCTGATGGCGGTGGCGCCGCTCGGCGAGGAGCCGGCGGCTGCGTTCGCGCGGCTGGCCGCGATTCGCGAGATCTTCCGCGCCGAGCACCCCGAGGCGGCCTGGTTGTCGGCAGGGATGAGCGGTGACTTCGAGGCCGCGATCGCCGCCGGTGCGACACACGTGCGTGTCGGCAGCGCGGTCCTCGGTCCGAGGCCCCAGATGAAGTAACGTCGCGAGCACCGAGGCACGCCGTCCGGGCTGCCGTCAGTTGCGGAGGACCACACTCATGAGCGCGATGCGCAAGATCGGCGAGTACCTCGGCCTCCTCGAGGACACCGGCCGCTACGACGACGAGCTCGACGACGCCGGCTCTGACTCCGACTACGACCGTGCTGCCCAGGCCCAGGCCGAGCGCCGGCAGTCCGAGCGCGCGCCGGCCCAGCGTCGTGAGAGCGAGCGTCGCCCGGCCCCGGTGTCCGACCTGGCCGAGCGCCGGCCCCGCCCCTCCGAGGCGGTCGTCGCCGAGCTGTCCCGGATCACCACCGTCCACCCGCGCACCTACAACGAGGCCCGCACCGTCGGCGAGCAGTACCGCGACGGCACGCCGGTGATCATGAACCTCTCCGACATGGACGACAACGACGCCAAGCGCCTGGTCGACTTCGCAGCAGGCCTCATCTTCGCCACCCGCGGCACCATCGAGCGCATCACCAACAAGGTGTTCCTGCTGTCGCCGCCCAACGTCAGCGTGGCGGCCGAGGACAAGCAGCTGATCGCCGAGGGCGGTTTCTTCAACCAGAGCTGACGAAACCCGCCGATACCGCCTCGGCAGGACCCTCGCCCCCGCGGGAGCCTGTGACGGATGGTGACAACGGTGCCGGTGTGAGATGCCGGAGGGATGCGTACTCCGGCGGGGGGTCAGGCGCTATTGTTCGCCTGAGACGTTCTTTCCGAGCTAACGAATGGGTGAGGTCATGCCGCTGACGCCTGAGGACGTGAGCAACAAGCGCTTTACGCCTGTCCGCCTCCGTGAGGGCTACGACATGGGCGAGGTGGACCAGTTCCTCGACGAGGTGGAGGCCGAGCTCGCGCGGCTCACCAAGGAGAACGAGGACCTGCGCGCCAAGCTGGTGGCGGCGCAGTCCGGAGCCGGCGCTGCTGCGCCCGCCCCCCAGGTCGAGGCCCCGCCCGCGCCCGTGGCGGCGCCGCTGCCGCCGCCGGTCGAGGAGCCGCCGGCTCCACCGGCCCCCGAGGTCCAGGTCGCCGCCCCAGTGGCCGCGGCCGTCGGTGTCGAGACGCTCCGGGTCGAGACCGTGCCCGAGGCCAGCAACGCCGCCGCCCGGCTGCTGGAGATCGCGACCCGCAACGCCGACGAGCTCGTGGAGAGCGCCAAGGACGAGGCCGACCGGATCGTGGGCGAGGCCCGCACCAAGGCCGAGCGCCTCGAGAACGAGGCGAAGGGCAAGTCCGACCGGCTCGAGGCCGACGCTCGCACCCGCTCGCAGATGCTCGACTCCGAGACGGCCGACCGGCGCAAGCAGCTGTTCGGCGAGCTGGAGCGCGAGCGCGACAAGCTCAACGGTGAGGTCGAGAACCTCCGGCAGTTCGAGCGGGAGTACCGCTCACGGTTGAAGAGCTACTTCAGCCAGCAGCTGGAGGCCCTGGACAACACCCCCGAGGGCGCGCCGATGGCCCCCGACAGCCCCGCCGCTCCCAAGCGGCTGCGCTCCATCCTCGGGGAGGAGGAGGGCTGACCCTCTGCCCGACCCGAGCTCACCCATCGACGAACGGCCGGCCCTCTTCGGGCCGGCCGTTCGTCGTCGTTCGGGACGCCGTGGGCGAGCCTGTTTGAGTCGGCATGCCGCATTGGCTACCCTCCCGACACGCCGGGGCAGTCGTTTCCGGTCCCCCCTCGGAGGAGTTGGACGACCCATGAGCCGCAGCACCCGCAGATCGCTGGCCAGCTCGGCGGCCGCCGTCGCCAAGAAGGTGATCGGTCGCGGGTCCTCCGCGCCCGCGAGCACGACGGTGCCCGCGAAGACCGCCGCCAGCCGCACCGCCGCAGCCAAGAAGGCGACCCCGGCCAAGCAGACCGCCTCCGTGGCAAAGAAGGCCGCGCCCGCCAAGAAGGCCCCGACGAAGAAGGCCGCGCCGGCGAAGAAGGCCCCGACGAAGAAGGCCGCGCCGGCGAAGAAGGCTCCGGCCAAGAAGGCCGCGCCGGCGAAGAAGGCTCCGGCGAAGAAGGCCACGCCCGCCAAGAAGGCCGCACCCGCCAAGAAGGCGGCACAAGCCAAGAAGGCTCCGGCGAAGAAGGCTCCGGCGAAGAAGGCGGCGCCGGTCAAGAAGGCGGCGCCGGTCAAGAAGGCGGCGCCGGTCAAGAAGGCGGCGCCGGCGAAGAAGGTGGCGGCCACGAAGGCCACCCACCGGTCGCTGGCGGTCAAGGCCGACGAGGGTGCCTGGACCAAGGCCGAGCTCAACCAGGTGCTCACCGAGCTCCACGGTCACCGCGATCGGATCCACCGGCTGCTGCACGACCACGAGGTTGAGCTCGCCGGCCTGATGCGCGACGCCGGTGACGGCGCCGGGCACGACCAGGCCGACATGGGGGCGACCAGCTTCGAGCGTGACCAGGAGCTGATCGTGCTCAACAACGAGCGCGAGATGCTGGCGCAGATCGACCGGGCGCTGGCGCGCATCGAGGACGGCAGCTACGGCACCTGCGAGTCGTGCGGGGAGCCGATCGGCAAGATGCGAGTGATGGCCTTCCCGCGTGCCACACTGTGCCTGTCATGCAAGCAGCGCGAGGAACGCCGCTGACCTCCCCGGAGGCAGACGGCCAGCCCGACCCTCCGGCGCCCCGACGCCGGCTCATGCTCTTTGCAGCGGTCGCGCTCGCGGCGTACACCGCAGACGTGCTCACCAAGATCTGGGCGGTGCACGCACTCACCGACCGGGCGGACGTGCCGCTGCTCGGCAGCGTCCTGCAGCTCACCCTCGTCCGCAACCCGGGGGCCGCCTTCAGCACCGGCACGGACTACACCCTGGTGTTCAGCCTGCTGGCGATCATCGCCGTCGTGGTGGTCCTCGTCGTGGCCAGGCGGGTGCGCTCGGCCGGATGGGCCGTGGCCCTCGGGCTGCTGCTCGCGGGCGTCGCCGGCAACCTCACCGACCGGGTGTTCCGCGAGCCCGGCGTACTGCACGGCCACGTCATCGACTTCCTTCAGCTGCCGAACTGGCCGGTCTTCAACCTCGCCGACGTCAGCATCGACGTCGCGGCCGGCCTGATCATCGTCCAGGCCTTCCGCGGGGTGTCCGTCGACGGCCGCCGCCAGCCGGCCAAGGGCGAGACCGCGGACGACGAGCTCTCTGCTGACACGACCGGGCGCGAGGGCGACGGGTGACCCAGCATGTCGAGCACCGCACCGTCCTGGTGCCCGACGGCCTGGCAGGCGAGCGGGTGGACACCGCGATCGCGCGCATGTTCGGGCTGTCCCGCACCCGCGCCGCCGACCTTGCGAGCGACGGCCGCGTCGAGCTCGACGGCAGCGTGGTCGGCAAGAGCGACCGGGTCTCGCCCGGGGCGATGCTCGACGTGACCATCCCCGCCGTCGCCGACCCGCTCGAGGTCGTGCCCGAGGTGGTCGAGGGGATCGGCATCATCCACGACGACGAGTCCATCGTGGTCATCGACAAGCCCGTCGGTGTGGCCGTGCACCCGTCTCCGGGCTGGTCAGGGCCGACGGTGGTCGGTCATCTCGCCGCCGCCGGCTTCCGGATCTCCACCAGCGGCGCCTCCGAGCGGCAGGGGATCGTGCAGCGCCTCGACGTCGGCACCTCCGGCGTGATGGTGATCTGCAAGAGCGAGCGGGCCTACTCCGTGCTCAAGAACGCCTTCCGCCACCGCACCGTCGACAAGACCTACCACGCGCTGGTGCAAGGGCACCCCGACCCGCTCCAAGGCACCGTCGAGGCCTCCATCGGCCGGCACCCCAAGCACGACTACAAGTTCGCGGTGATGGCCGACGGCCGGCACAGCGTGACCCACTACGAGACCCTCGAGGCGCACCGCTTCGCGAGCCTGCTGGAGGTGCACCTGGAGACCGGGCGCACCCACCAGATCCGAGTCCACATGGCGGCGCTGAAGCACCCGTGCGTCGGCGACTTCCATTACGGCGCCGACCCCGTGCTGGCCAAGCGCGTCGGGCTCGAGCGGCAGTGGCTGCACGCGGTGCGGCTCGGGTTCGAGCACCCGGCGACCGGGGAGCACGTCGAGTACGAGTCGCCCTACCCCGACGACCTCGCGCACGCCCTCGAGATCATCCGCGATGCCGACTGACGAGCTCTCCCTGCGGCCGGCGACGGCCGCGGACCGCGACGGCGTCGTGGAGGTCTACCTGGCCGCTCGACGGGCGGCGCCGATGCCCGAACCCATCCACGAGGAGGACTCGATCCGACGCTGGATCGGCGGTCGGCTGCGGTCCGACGAACCGGTCTGGATCGCCGAGCTGGCGGGTGCGGTCACCGGCTATGCGAGGTTTCCCGGGGCCTGGCTCGACGACCTCTACGTGCACCCCGACCATCAGGGCCGGGGCATCGGGACTGCGCTGCTCGACGTGGTCAAGGCGCAGCGACCGGAGGGGTTCTGCCTGTGGGTGTTCGAGAGCAACGCGCCCGCCCGCGCCTTCTACGAGCGGCACGGGCTGGTGGCGCTGGAGCACACCGATGGAGCCGGCAACGAGGAGCGCGCTCCGGATGTCCGGATGGCCTGGCCCGGCGGCGAGCCGCTGGCCTTCTTCCGCGGCCTCATCGACGACGTCGACGAGCAGCTGGGCGACCTGCTGGCCCGTCGGGCCGCCCTGACGGCCGCCGTCCAGCGACACAAGGCGACCTCCGGGCTGCCCGCCGAGCGTGACCCGCACCGCGAGGCCGAGATCGCCGCGGCCCTGGCCCGCCGGGCCCCGGCCCTGGGCGAGCAGCGCCTGCAGCGGATCGTGCACGCGATCATCACCGAGAGCCTCGACGTGGTCGACCCCTGAGCCCGACGGTCCTGCCCGGGAGCACACGGTCGGCCTGTCGGCGCGGCCTGTCACGATCGTCGTACGCCGTCGCGTAGGCTGAGGCCCTTCCCCGAGACACCGGCCCCGGACCGACCTTCCGACCGGCTGACCTTGTCCGTCTCGAGCCTTTGGGAGCACCCCGCCCGATGTCGTCCGGCGACTTCGTCCACCTGCACAACCACACCGAGTACTCCATGCTCGACGGTGCGGCCAGGCTCGACGACCTCTTCGCGCGCACCGCCGAGCTCGGCATGGGTGCGATCGCGATGACCGACCACGGCAACGTGTTCGGCGCCTTCGACTTCTACTCCAAGGCGCAGGCCGCCGGGGTCAAGCCGATCATCGGCATGGAGGCCTACTTCACGCCCAACACCCCGCGTCACGAGCGCAAGCGCGTCCGGTGGAACGACGGCGGCAACGACGACGTCTCGGGGTCGGGCGCCTACACCCACATGACCCTGCTGGCCGAGTCCACCACCGGCATGCACAACCTGTTCCGGCTCTCCAGCCGCGCCTCGATGGAGGGCTTCTTCTACCAGCCGCGCGCCGACCGCGAGCTGCTGGCCGACCACGCGTCGGGCCTGATCGGCACGACCGGCTGCCCGTCTGGCGAGGTGCAGGTCTGGCTGCGGATCGGCGACTACGCCAAGGCCCGCCAGGCGGCGGCCGACTTCCAGGACATCCTCGGCAAGGACAACTACTTCCTCGAGCTGATGGACCACGGCCTGTCGATCGAGACCCGTGTGCGCGACGGGCTGCTGCGACTGGCCAAGGACCTCGCGATCCCGATGATCGCGACCAACGACTCCCACTATGTCCGCCGCGAGGACGCGCCCGCCCAGGAGCACCTGCTCTGCGTCTCGTCGGGCAGCACGATGGCCGACCCCAAGCGCTTCAAGTTCGACGGCGACGGCTACTACATCAAGTCCGCTGCCGAGATGCGGGAGCTGTGGGCCGACCGCAACGGGCTCCCCGAGGCCTGCGACAACACGCTGCTCATCGCCGAGCGGTGCGAGGTGGAGTTCACCGAGGGCAACGGCACCTACATGCCGCAGTTCCCATGCCCGCCGGGGGAGGACGAGAACTCCTGGTTCGTCAAGGAGGTCGAGCGGGGGCTGCAGGCACGCTACCCGGGCGGCATCCCCGACGACGTGCGCCGCCAGGCCGACTTCGAGACCGGCGTGATCTGCCAGATGGGCTTCACCGGCTACTTCCTGGTCGTCGCCGACTTCATCAACTGGGCCAAGGACAACGGCATCCGGGTCGGCCCCGGTCGCGGGTCGGGTGCCGGCTCGATCTGCGCCTACGCGCTGCGGATCACCGACCTCGACCCGCTGCGGCACGGCCTGATCTTCGAGCGCTTCCTCAACCCCGACCGGGTCTCGATGCCCGACTTCGACATCGACTTCGACGAGCGTCGTCGCGGCGAGGTCATCCGCTACGTCTCCGACAAGTACGGCGACGACCGGGTATCGATGATCGTCACCTACGGCACCATCAAGGCCAAGCAGGCGGTCAAGGACGCCTCCCGCATCCTCGGCTACCCCTTCGCGATGGGTGACCGGATCACCAAGGCGATGCCGCCGTCGGTGATGGGCAAGGACGTCCCGCTCAAGGAGATCTTCAACCCCAGCCACGACCGCTTCGGCGAGGGCGGGGAGTTCCGCGGTCTCTACGACTCCGACCAGGACGTCAAGCAGGTCGTCGACACCGCCAAGGGCATCGAGGGCCTCAAGCGGCAGTGGGGCGTCCACGCTGCGGGCGTGATCATGTCCAGCGAGCCGCTGATCGACGTCATCCCCCTGATGCGGCGTCCGCAGGACGGCGCGATCATCACGCAGTTCGACTACCCGACGTGCGAGCGTCTCGGCCTGATCAAGATGGACTTCCTCGGGCTGCGCAACCTCACCGTGCTCGACGACGCCCTGGTCAACATCGAGCGCAACCGCGGTGAGACCGTCGTCCTGGAGGACCTCACCCTCGACGACCCGGAGACCTACCAGCTGCTGGCCCGCGGCGACACCCTCGGGGTCTTCCAGCTCGATGGCGGGCCGATGCGGGCACTGCTGCGCTCGATGCGTCCCGACTGCTTCGAGGACATCTCCGCGGTCGGCGCGCTCTACCGACCCGGCCCGATGGGTGCCGACTCCCACAACAAGTACGCCCGACGCAAGACCGGGCGCGAGCCGGTCGAGCCGATCCATCCCGAGCTGGCCGAGCCGCTCGCCGACATCCTGGGGGAGACCTACGGTCTGATCGTCTACCAGGAGCAGGTCATGGCGATCGCCCAGAAGCTCGCCGGCTACTCGCTCGGGCAGGCGGACCTGCTGCGGCGGGCGATGGGCAAGAAGAAGAAGTCCGAGCTGGACAAGCAGTTCGAGGCTTTCTCGGCGGGCATGGCCGAGCGGGGCTACTCGCGGCACGCCGTGAAGACGCTGTGGGACATCCTGCTCCCGTTCTCCGACTACGCCTTCAACAAGGCGCACTCGGCGGCCTACGGCCTGGTGTCCTACTGGACGGCCTACCTCAAGGCCAACTACCCGGCCGAGTACATGGCCGCCCTGCTGACCTCGGTCAAGGACGACAAGGACAAGTCGGCGATCTACCTCAACGAGTGTCGGCGGATGAAGATCCAGGTGCTGCCGCCCGACGTCAACGAGTCCGAGGCCACCTTCACCCCGGTCGGCACACGACATCCGGTTCGGCCTGACCGCGGTCCGCAACGTCGGCGCCAACGTCGTCGACGGCATCGTCGCCGCGCGCGAGGACAAGGGCCGCTACGTCGACTTCACCGACTTCATGTCCAAGGTGCCGGCGCTGGTCTGCAACAAGCGGGTCATCGAGTCGCTGATCAAGGCGGGCGCGTTCGACGACATGAAGCACTGCCGCCGGGCGCTGGTCGCCGATCCACGAGACCGCCGTCGACCAGTACGTCGACATCAAGCGCAACGAGGCGATCGGGCAGGACTCCCTGTTCGGCGGGCTCGACGACGACGCCGGCGGCTTCGGCATCACCGTCACCGTGCCCGAGATCGACGAGTGGGACAAGACGACGCTGCTCGGCCACGAGCGGGACATGCTCGGGCTCTACGTCTCCGACCACCCGCTGCTGGGCCTCGAGCACGTGCTGTCGCAGGGCACCGACTGCACCATCGGCCAGCTCATGCTCGACGAGGAGCGCCCCGACGGCAGCGTGCTCACCATCAGCGGGCTGGTCACCACGGTGCAGCGCAAGATCACCAAGCGCGGCGACGCGTGGGCGATGGTCACGCTCGAGGACCTCGACGGGGCGATCGACGTGCTGATGTTCCCCAGCGCCTACCACGCTGGCGGGACCGCACCTGGTCGAGGACGCCATCCTCACGCGTCAAGGGGCGGCTGTCGCGCAGCAAGGACCAGCCGGAGCTGCACGGCCAGGAGGTCACCGTCCCCGACCTCAACGAGGGCCCGTCGGGCCCGGTCGTCATCAGCCTGCCCTCCACCCGGTGCACGCCGCCGGTCGTGGAGCAGCTGCGCGAGGTGCTGGCCACCCACCCGGGCATGACCGAGGTTCGGCTCCGCCTGCTCGCCCGCAACGGCACCACCGTGCTCCGGCTCGACGACGGCCTTCGGGTCGCGCCCAGCCCGGCGCTGTTCGCCGACCTCAAGCAGCTGCTGGGCCCGGGGTGCCTGGCCGGGTGAGCGCGTCCCGTCCGCACACTGCAGGTCTTGCTGGTCGGCTCGCTCGGTCTGGGTGCGGGGCTGGTCGGGGGCTGGGTCTGGGAGTCCCGCTGGACGCCGGCCACCGGCGTGGCGCTCGACCAGACCTTCGTCCTCGACGGGCAGGGCGCTCCGGTCGACTTCAGCGGCACGGCCTCCTACGTCGCCTGGGCGCTGGCGGTCGGTGTCGTCGCCGGGCTCCTGGCTGGCCTGGTGACCCGCGACCGCGAGCTGCTCACCCTGGTCGTGCTGCTCGTGTCGACGGCGGTCGGCGGCTGGCTGATGGCGCAGCTCGGGCAGGCGCTCGGCCCGCCCGACCCGGGCCCGATGGCCGCCACGCTCGACGACTTCACCCCCCTGACCTCCGACCTGCGGGTCCACGGGGCGGCCCCGTTGCTGGCCCTGCCGGCGGGGGGGCTCCTGGGGCTCGCGACGGCCTACGTCGGCGAAGTGGCGATTCGTCTCGTTCGTCAGCCGGACGCCGAGGCCCCGGCTACGCTGGATCGGCACTGACGCACCACTGCCGCACGTCTGCGGCCCGCCACCGGGCGGGCCATCACCGGGGGGATCTCCACCATGTCCGACCAGCACCCGACCCCGCCCGGCCCCGAGCCGGTGCCCGGCCCGTCGGCGTCCTCGCCGGCTCCGGGCCGGCCTTGGCCCACCCCGGGCGAGCAGGTCCAGCCGGAGTACCTCCAGCAGGGCACCGGCACCCCCCTCGCAGCCGGCACCGCTTCCGGGGGCGGCTCGGCGCGCAAGGGCATCCTCGTCGGCGGCGCCGTCGTCGGCACCCTTGCGCTCGCCGGCGCCGGAGCCTGGGCGGCCCTGTCCCTGGCCGGTGGCGGACCGCAGCCGACTGAAGCGCTGCCGTCGGACACCCTGGGCTTCGTCAGCATCGACCTCGACCCCTCCGCGGGCCAGAAGATCGAGGCGATGAAGATGATCAACAAGTTCCCCTCGCTCAAGGACGAGCTCGGCCTCGACCCCACCGACGACCTGCGCGAGGCGCTCTTCGACGAGGCCTTCTCCAGTGGCCCGTGCCAGGACAAGACCTACGCCGACGACGTGGCACCGTGGATCGGCAGCCGGGCCGCCGTCGCCGCGGTCCCCGGCCCGGGCGGCACCCCGGCTCCGGTCGTGGTGCTCCAGGTGTCCGACGCCGACAAGGCCCCCGGAGGCCTGTCAGCGCTCGCGGAGTGCTCGTCGAGCGACCAGATGGCCTTCGTGGTGGCCGGCGAGTGGGCCGTGATCGCCGAGGACGCCAAGACGGCCCAGGACGTCGTCGACGGCGCTGCGAAGGGCAGCCTGGCCGACGACGCGGACTACCAGCGGTGGATGGGCCAGGTGGGTGACCCCGGTGTGCTCAGCATGTACGTCGCCTCCGACGCGGGCCAGGCCGTCGCCGACGCCATCGGCGACGAGGCCGCGATGTCCGCGTTCGACGCGGGAAGCTCGCTGGCCGACTTCGAGGGCATGGCCGGCACCGTCCGGTTCAACGACGGTGCTTTGGAGATGGAGGCCGCCGGTGCGGTCGCCTCGACGATGGCGGCCGACGGCGGCGCAGCCGGCTCCCTCGCCTCTTCGCTGCCGGTCGACACGGCTGCAGCGCTTTCGTTCACGGTGCCCGACGGCTGGCTCGCCACGATGGCCGACAAGGCGGCAGAGTCCGACGGCAGCACCGGCCAGCAGCTCCTCGACGACGCCTCGGCCCAGACCGGGCTCGACCTCCCCGCGGACTTCGAGACGCTGACCGGAGACGCGATCACGCTGTCCGTGGGCTCCGACATCGACCTCGACGCGATCTCGAGCTCCGGTGACTTCGACGGGCTGCCGGTGGGGCTGAAGATCCAGGGCGACGCGGATGCGATCAAGCAGGTGCTCGACAAGCTCACCGCTCAGCTGGGCCCGGCCGCGCAGATGGTGGTCACCGAGGCGGAGGGAGACGTCGTCGCGATCAGCCCGAGCAAGGCCTACCGGGCCGCGCTGCTGGACGACGGTGGTCTGGGCGACACGGTTGCGTTCGCCGACGCCGTGCCGCGGGCCGGCGACGCCTCGATGGTCGCCTTCGTCGACTTCGACGCCGGCGGCTGGCTCGACCAGCTCGCCGCGAGCGACCCGGCGGTCGGCGACGACCTCGAGCCGCTGCGCTCCCTCGGCATGTCGGCCCGGGTCGACGGCGACACCACGCGCGTGGTGTTCAGACTGACGACCGACTGAGGTCGGCGGTCACCCTCCAGCCGGGGCGGACGAGAGCCCGCGGTCCGACAAGGGGCAGATCCGGGCGTCCGGTTTCGGGAACAGTTCCCGACCATCGCCTTGCCTACCCAGTGGGCGGGCACGGACAGCACCAGCCTTGCCAATCCACCTAGTCCCGGCCACAGTGTTGGCACCGACTCTGGAGGGTGGGGTTCATGGGAAAGCTACTCGTCCACATCACTCACGGCCCCGAGGCTCCCACCCGAGCCGCACTTGGCCTATTGGTGGCGCAGGCGGCCACAGAGGAAGGTCACCAGGTCAGTGTCTTCCTGGCCGGTGACGCCGTCCAGTTGATCCGCGATGCGGTACTCGATTCGCTGACCGGATTGGGGACCGGCTCGTTGCGCGAGTCCTTCGATGCGACCGCAGCGGGCGGAGGACGCTTCTACCTATCTGGCATGTCGAGCAAGGCCCGTGGCGTGACCGACGGCGACCTAGAGGGCAAGCCCGCCGAGTTTGCGATGCCCAAGCGGTTGGTGCAACTCGCGTTCGAGGCAGATCGAGCCCTCACATACTAGAACCAGCTCCTGGGGCACGTCGTCCTGGCCCGTTTCAGCCTCGCCGGCATCATCGACCTCAGGCGTCTGCCGGGACCGCCTCGATCCGTGCGCGTCCCAGGACCACGACTCGTGGGTCCGCCTCCGGCGGCGGGGACGAGGCCGGCTGAGGCACACGACCCGACCAGGCGCCGGCGCCTCACCCGCGGGTCAGGTCCGCCGTGACGGCCCTGGTCAGGCGCACCAGGTCGTCCGGCGCCAGCTCGACGTCGAGCCCGCGCCGGCCGGCGGAGACGAAGACCGCGTCGTGGTCGAGGGCCGACACGTCCACGGCGGTGCGCAGCGCGCGCTTCTGGCCCAGCGGCGAGATGCCGCCGGCGACGTACCCCGTGGCGCGCTCGGCGTCGGCGACCTCCGCCATGACCGCCCGGCTGCCCCCGAGGGCGCGGGCCAGTGCCTTGAGGTCGAGCCGGCCCGCCACGGGCACGATGCCGACCACGAGCCGGCCGTCCAGCGCGGCGACCAGGGTCTTGAACACGCGCGCCGGGTCGACACCCAGCGCCTGCGCCGCCTCGAGGCCGTAGGACTCGCTGCGCGGGTCGTGATGGTAGGGATGGACGGTGTGCGGCACCCCGGCCCGGGCCAGCGCCACCGTGGCCGGCGTCCCACCGGTGGCCTTCTTCCTCGCCACCGGTGCGCCTAGTTGGGCGACCAGCGGGTACGCGCGACCTCGGTCGCGGGAAGGGAGGGGATCACCCGCATCGCCCGGAGCTCGGCGCGCAGCAGCTCGGTGACCAGCACCAGCCGCTGACCCGCCCCGTCGCACTCGAGCAGCGTCTGGCGCTCCGGCATGGCCAGCGGCGAGGCGGCCGCCATCGTCCAGGAGAGGTACGCCGGATCCTGGGGGAGCGGGCCGGGATGCGGGTCGCCCCGCACCTCGAGCACCGCCTCGCGGTAGTCCCGGAAGGTCGCGAGCGCCCGTGCCACCACCTCCTCGGAGGCGGTGTCGTCGCCCAGGTCGAGCGTGGTCACCACGCCCTCGGGGAAGTCGCCGCTGGTGTGGAGCTCGTCGAGCCGCATCCGGTCGCGGCCGACCGCGACGATGTCGAAGGACCCGTCGGCGTTGGAGCTCACCTCGGTGAGCTGCATGCGGCACCCGACCCGGAACAGCGACTGGGCCCCGTGGTCGCCCACCTCGTAGCCCTCGCGGATGGCCACCGAGCCGAAGAGCCGCTCCGCGGGGTCGCTCACCCGCAGCAGCCGGTGGACCAGGGCGCGGTAGCGCTCCTCGAAGACGTGCAGCGGCACCACCACGCCCGGGAACAGCACGGTGTTGAGCGGGAACATCGGGAGCGTCGTGCTCACACGGCGAGGTTAGCCTCCCGGCGGGCCTCGGGCCTTCTCCCCAGGTGGTCACCGCGCGTCGGCGTACCCCCGCCACACCTAGAATCGGCACCATGATCCGCCGTATCGACCTCCGGGGCGCGAGCGCGCCCGTCGACTACCGGTCCGCCGTGCCGCGGGCCGAGCTCGACGTCGAGGGCGCGCTGCATGCCGTGCGGCCGATCTGCGAGGCCGTCCGAGATCGGGGGGTGCCGGCCATCCTCGAGCTGTCGGCGCGCTTCGACGGCGTCCACCAGGACCGACATCGCCGTCCCTCCGGCGGCGCTGTCTGCCGCCCTGGAGCGGCTCGACCCCGCGGTCCGCGCCGGGCTCGAGGAGTCGATCCGTCGCCTGCGGCTGACCTGCGAGGCGCGAGCTCGAGGCCGACGTGACGACCGATGTCGGGCCCGGCGCCCGGGTGACCCAGCGCAAGGTGCCGGTCGAGCGGGTCGGCCTCTACGTCCCCGGCGGCCTCGCCCCGCTGGTCTCCAGCGTGGTGATGAACGTCGTGCCCGCCCAGGTGGCCGGAGTCACCTCGATCGCGCTCACCTCCTCGCCGCAGGCCGAGCACGGCGGGCTGCCGCACCCGACGATCCTGGCCGCCTGCGCGCTGCTCGGGGTCGACGAGGTCTACGCCGTCGGCGGGGCGCAGGCGATCGCGATGTTCGCCTACGGCGCCGGACCGTGCCGGCCGGTCGACCTGGTCACCGGGCCCGGCAACATCTACGTCGTGTCCGCGAAGCGGCTGCTCAAGGGCCTCGTCGGCATCGACTCCGAAGCGGGCCCGACCGAGATCGCCGTGCTCGCCGACGACACTGCCGACCCCGCCTACGTCGCGGCCGACCTGCTCAGCCAAGCCGAGCACGACCCGATGGCCTCGGCGGTGCTGGTGACCCCCAGCGACTCCCTGGCCGACGAGGTCGAGGCCGAGATCGACAAGCAGGTGTCGGTCACCCGGCACGTCGAGCGGGTGCGCACGGCCCTGGCCGGCCCGCAGTCGGCCATCGTGCTGGTCGACGACATCGAGCAGGGGCTCGCGGTGGTCAACGGCCACGCGGCCGAGCACCTGGAGCTGCTCACCGCCGACGCGCGCGACCTGGTGTCGCGCGTCCGCAACGCCGGCGCGGTCTTCGTGGGCTCCTACGCCCCCGTCTCGCTCGGTGACTACGCCGCCGGTTCCAACCACGTGCTGCCGACCGCCGGCTGTGCCTGTCACTCCTCGGGGCTGTCGGTGCGGTCGTTCCTCAAGGCCGTGCACGTCGTCGACTACACCCGCGAGGCCCTGGCCGACGTCGCGGGCCACGTCACCGCGCTGGCCGAGGCCGAGGACCTGCCGGGCCACGCCGCCGCGGTGCGGGTGCGGTTCGAGGGCTGACCTGTGGTGACCGACCTCGACGGCCCCGCTGGAGGGCCCGACGACTGGCTGCCCGTGCGCCCGGAGCTGCGCGGGATCGCGCCTTACGGCGCGCCCCAGCTCGACGTGCCCGTCCAGCTCAACGTCAACGAGAACCCCTACCCACCCTCCGCGGCCTGCGCGGCGGCGGTCGGCGAGGCTGCCCGGGAGGCCGCCGGCCGGCTCAACCGCTACCCCGACCGTGAGTTCGTCGCGCTGCGCGAGGCCCTCACGTCGTACCTGCTGACCGACGGGGGCGTCGGACTGACGCCGGCGCACGTCTGGGCGGCCAACGGGTCCAACGAGGTGATGCTGCACCTGCTCCAGGCCTTCGGCGGTCCGGGGCGCACTGCGGTGTCGTTCGCGCCGACGTACTCGATGTACCCCGAGTACGCCCGCGACACCCACACCACCTGGGTGGTCGGTCACCGTGACGACGACTTCGCGCTCGACCCCGACCACGCGGCCGCGGTCGTGGCTGAGCACCGGCCGAGTGTGGTGATCCTTCCGTCGCCCAACAACCCGACCGGCACCGCGCTGCCTGCCGCGTCGGTCCGGGCGCTCGCCTCCGCACTCGACGGCACCGGTCTGCTGGTCGTCGACGAGGCCTACGCCGAGTTCCGCCGCCCCGGAGCCCCCAGCGCGCTGGCGCTGCTGCCCGAGCACCGCAACCTCGTCGTCACCCGCACCATGAGCAAGGCGTTCGCGGCCGCCGGTGCCCGGCTGGGCTACCTGGCGGCCGACCCCGCGGTCACCGACGCGCTCCGTGTCGTCCGGCTGCCCTACCACCTCTCGGCGGTGACCCAGGCGACCGCGCTGGCCGCGCTGGGGTTCGCCGAGGAGCTGCTGGGCAACGTCGACCTGCTGCGGCGCGAGCGCGACGCGCTGGTTTCCTGGTTGCGCGGCCGGGGGCTGCGGGTGGCCGACAGCGACGCCAACTTCGTGCTGTTCGGCACCTTCGCCGACCGTCACGACGTGTGGCAGGGGCTGCTGGACCGCGGCGTGCTGATCCGCGAGACCGGCCCCGACGGGTGGCTGCGAGTCTCGGTCGGGACGCCGCCGGAGATGGCAGCATTCAGACAGGCACTGGTCGAGGTGCTGGACAGGGCTCCGGTCGCCGCCGGGGCCGAGCAGGGTGAGAGAGAGGGACCACGATGAGCCGCACCGCCACGGTGGACCGCACGACCAAGGAGTCGAAGGTCCACGTCGAGGTCGACCTCGACGGCACCGGCAGCGCCTCGGTCTCGACCGGTGTCGGGTTCTACGACCACATGCTGGCCTCGTTCGCGCGGCACGCCCTGGTCGACCTCGTCGTCGAGACCGACGGCGACACGCACATCGACGCCCACCACACCGTCGAGGACACCGCGATCGTGCTCGGGCAGGCGCTGCGCGAGGCGCTCGGTGACAAGGCGGGCATCAGGCGGTTCGGCGACGCGCTGGTGCCGCTGGACGAGGCGCTGGTGCAGTGCGCCGTCGACGTGTCCGGACGCCCCTACTGCGTGCACACCGGCGAGCCCGAGGGGCAGGAGTACGTCGTCATCGGCGGCGACTACCTCGGCTCGTTGACCCGCCACGTCCTCGAGACCCTGGCCTTCCAGGCGCAGATCGCCCTGCACGTCCGGGTCCTGTCCAGCCGCGACCCGCACCACCTGGTCGAGGCCCAGTTCAAGGCGTTCGCGCGGGCGTTCCGTGACGCGGTCGCCTACGACCCTCGGGAGACGGGCGTGCCGTCGACCAAGGGCACGCTCTCGAGGGTGTGACGACCCAGCCATGACGCAGGTCGCCGTCCTCGACTACGGGTCGGGCAACCTTCGCTCCGCCGTGCGCGCGCTCGAGCGCGCCGGGGCGACCGTCACGCTCACCTCCGAACGCGCCGTCGCCGAAAAGGCCGACGGGCTCGTCGTCCCCGGTGTCGGGGCCTACGCCGCCTGCATGGCCGGGCTGCGGTCGGTGCACGGACCGGAGGTCATCGGGCGCCGGTTGGCGGGTGGCCGCCCGGTGCTCGGGATCTGCGTCGGCATGCAGGTGCTCTTCTCGCGCGGGGTCGAGCACGGCGTCCAGACCGCCGGCTGCGACGAGTGGCCGGGGGTGGTCGAGCGGGTGCACGCGGACGTCGTCCCCCACATGGGGTGGAACACCGTGTCGGTGCCCGAGGGGTCCCGGCTCTTCGCCGGCGTCGAGAAGGAGCGGTTCTACTTCGTGCACTCCTACGCCGTCCGCGACTGGACCCTGGTGACGAACGACCGCACCCGCCCGCCGCTGGTGACGTGGGCCGAGCATGGCGGCGACCGGTTCGTCGCCGCCGTCGAGAACGGCCCGCTGAGCGCCACCCAGTTCCACCCCGAGAAGTCCGGAGACGCCGGCGCCGCCCTGCTGCGCAACTGGGTCCAGAGCCTGTGAGGAGTCCCGTGTCCCCCTCAGCGTCCTATCTCGAGCTGCTGCCCGCCGTCGACATCGCCGGCGGCCAGGCCGTCCAGCTGGTGCAGGGGGTGGCCGGCTCGGAGAAGCGCTTCGGCGACCCGGTCGAGGCCGCACTGCGCTGGCAGGAGGCGGGTGCGGAGTGGATCCACCTGGTCGATCTCGACGCGGCCTTCGGGCGCGGGCACAACCGCGAGCTGCAGGACGAGATCGTCGGCCGGCTCGACATCGACGTGGAGATGAGCGGCGGCATCCGCGACGACGACTCGCTCCGGGCGGCGATGGCGACCGGCTGCCGGCGGGTCAACATCGGGACCGCCGCGTTGGAGCAGCCCGCCTGGTGCGCGCGGGCGATCACCGAGTTCGGAGACCGGGTGGCCGTCGGGCTCGATGTGCGCGGCCGCACGCTCGCCGCGCGGGGCTGGACCCGCGACGGAGGCGACCTGTTCGACGTGTTGGCGCGCCTCGACGCCGAGGGATGTGCGCGCTACGTCGTGACCGACGTCACCAAGGACGGCATGCTGCAGGGGCCCAACCTCGACCTGCTCCGTTCGGTGTGCGCAGCCACCGACCGGCCGGTGGTTGCCTCCGGCGGCATCACCGAGCTGGCCGACCTGGAGGCGCTCCAGGGGCTGGTGGACGACGGTGTGGAGGGTGCCATCATCGGCACCGCGCTCTACGAAGGCCGGTTCACCCTCTCCGAGGCGCTCGCGCTGACCCTGCCCGGTGGGCGGGCGCCGTGAGCCTCGCCGTACGCGTCATCCCGTGTCTGGACGTCGACGCCGGCCGGGTGGTCAAGGGCGTCAACTTCGAGAACCTCCGCGACGCGGGCGACCCTGTCGAGCTGGCGCGGCGCTACGACGCCGAGGGTGCCGACGAGCTGACGTTCCTGGACATCTCGGCCTCCCACGAAGGCCGGGCGACGACGATGGAGATCGTGTCGCGCACCGCCGAGGAGGTGTTCATCCCGCTCACCGTCGGGGGTGGGGTCGGGTCGGTCGACGACGTCGACCGGCTGCTCCGGGCGGGGGCCGACAAGGTGTCGGTCAACACCGCGGCGATCCGTCGACCCGAGCTGGTCTCCGAGATCGCCGACCGCTTCGGCAGCCAGGTGCTCGTGCTGTCGCTCGACGCCCGACGAGCCGGTGGGACGCCGTCCGGGTTCGAGGTCACCACGCACGGTGGTCGCCGGTCGGCCGGGCTCGACGCGCTGGAGTGGGTGGCCCGAGCCGCGGAGCTGGGTGTCGGCGAGATCCTGCTGAACTCGATGGACGCCGACGGGACGCAGGACGGCTTCGACGTCGACCTGATCCGCGCCGTTCGCCGTGAGGTCGGCGTGCCGGTCGTCGCCTCCGGCGGTGCCGGAGCCGCCGCCCACTTCCCGCCCGCAGTCGAGGCCGGCGCGGACGCCGTGCTCGCCGCCAGCGTCTTCCACTTCGCGACCGTCTCCATCGGCGAGGTCAAGGCCGCCCTCTCCGCCGCCGGCCACCCCACCCGCTGACCGGGGTCGTCGGCGAAGCGTCGCAAGCGGGCCACCGAAGCGTCGCAGACGGCGCCGTCTGCGACGCCTCACCGCACCGTCTGCGACGCCTCGCGGATGGGGAAGATGTCGGCCGGGCGGAATAGCCTGACGCGTCCGGGGGGTTGGGACCTCGGCACGAGGCAGGGCCGGACGGGAAGCGGGGGCGTGGCGTGAGCAGCGGGCGGAGCCGGTCGACGACGCGGCGCGGCTTCGCCGTCCTGGGGGTGGCGATCCGTCGCGAGCCGTGGGTCTTCGCCGCCTCGACGCTCGGCAGCGTGCTGTTCGGGGCGCTGACGGTGGCCGACGCGTGGGTGCTCGGCTGGGCCACCGACCACGCGATCGTGCCGGCGTTCCGCGACGGCCGGGTGGGGGCAGGCGTCCTCTGGGCGGTGACCGCGCTGTTCGTCGGCGTCGCGATGCTGCGCGCCGTCGGGATCGTCGCGCGCCGGCTGGGCGCCGGCGTCATGCAGTACCGCATGCAGGCCCACGACCGGCGCGCCGTCACCCGCCAGTACCTCTCGCTCCCGATGGAGTGGCACCAGCGGCACCCGACCGGGCAGCTGCTCTCCAACGCGAGCTCCGACGTCGAGGCGGCGTGGGGTCCGATCGCGCCGCTGCCGATGGCGGTCGGCACGGTCGCGATGATGGTGATCGCGATCGCCCAGATGCTGGCCGCCGACGTGGTGATGGCGGTCGTCGGGTTGCTGGTGTTCCCGGCGGTCGTGGCGACCAACCTGACCTACCAACGCTTCACCTCTCCGTTGATGACCCGGGCCCAGGCCTTGCGCGGCGAGGTCAGCGAGATCGCGCACGAGTCGTTCGACGGTGCCCTGGTCGTCAAGACGCTCGGCCGGGAGCCGGAGGAGACCGAGCGTTTCGCCGCGAAGGCCGAGGAGCTGCGCGACGTCAACGCCCGCGCCGGCCGCATCCGTGCGGCCTTCGACCCCACCCTGGCCGCGCTGCCCAACCTCGGGGTGCTGGTGGTGCTCGCGGTCGGCGTCAGCCGGGTGCTGTCGGGAGCCACCGAGCCCGGTGACGTGGTGACCGTCGCCTACCTGCTGACCATCGTCTCCTTCCCGATCCGCTCGCTCGGGTGGCTGCTGGGAGAGTTCCCCCGCAGCGTCGTTGGTTTCGACCGAGTGCGTGCCGTGCTCGGCGCCGGCGGCGAGATGACCTACGGCGACCAGGTGCTCCCTCGGTCCGACCGCGGAGCACGACTCGAGGTCGCGGGACTGTCCTACGCCTACGCCGACGACCAGGCGCTGCTGCGCGACCTCGGCTTCGTCGTCGAGCCGGGCCGCACCGTCGCCCTGGTCGGCGCCACAGCATCGGGCAAGAGCACGCTGACCAACCTGCTGGCGCGCCTGGTCGACCCCGACACGGGGGCCGTGCTGGTCGACGGTCGCGACCTGCGCGAGCTCGGTCGCGGCGAGCTGGCCGGTTCGATGGCGCTCGTCCCCCAGACGGCCTTCGTCTTCGACGACACCGTCCGCGGCAACGTCGCCCTGGGGGCGGACGTCTCCGACGAGGCCGTCTGGCACGCGCTCCGCACCGCCCAGGCAGACGGCTTCGTCGCCGCCCTGCCCGACGGTCTCGACACGCGGCTCGGCGAGCGCGGCACGTCCCTGTCCGGTGGGCAGCGCCAGCGCCTCGCTCTCGCCCGCGCGCTCGTGCGCCGGCCGCGCCTGCTGGTCCTCGACGACGCCACCTCGGCGGTCGACGCCGAGGTCGAGGCGCGCATCCTCGCCGCGCTGCGTCGCAGCGGCCACGACCGGCGAGACGGCGACGAGGCAGCCGGGCGTCGCGCGGGCGGCGACCAGGCGGCCGGGCCCGACACCACGCTGGTCGTCGTGGCCTATCGCAAGGCCACCATCTCGCTGGCCGACGAGGTGGTCTTCCTCGCCGGCGGCCGGGTCGCCGACCGGGGCACCCACGCCGCCCTGCTGGCCCGCAACCCCGCCTACGTCCACCTGGTCAACGCCTACGAGCAGGAGCACCCCGTCCTCGACGACCCGCACGATGACCCCGTCGCCCCCGGCACGCCCGAGGAGGCCCGCCCATGAGCACGGTCGCCCCCAGCGGCACCCGGATGGACAGCGGCGAGGACATCGCCGCCGTGGAGACCATCCGCCGGGGCATCCGCTTCTCCCCGGAGCTGACCGAGGGCTTCAGCACCACCCTGCTGCTGGCGTTGTTCGCCGCAGCGGGCCAGGTCGTGGTGCCGGTCGCGGTGCAGCAGACCCTCGACCGCGGTCTGGGCGCCGCCGGCGGCCCCGACCTGCGCTTCACCGTGGTGATGGGGCTCGGCGCCGCCGTCGCGATCGCGATCACCGGGGTCGCGTCGTACCTCATGACCAGCCGCCTGTTCAGCACCTCCGAGCGCGGCCTGGCCACGCTCCGCATCAAGGCCTTCCGGCACGTCCACGACCTCCCCCTGCTCACCCAGAACACCGAGCGCCGCGGCGCCCTCGTCGCGCGGGTGACCAGCGACGTCGACCAGGTGAGCCAGTTCCTGGTCTTCGGTGGGCTGCTGTTCATCGTCAGCCTGGGGCAGATGCTGGTCGCCACGATCGTGATGGCGGTCTACAGCTGGCAGCTGACCGTCGTCGTCTGGGTCTGCTTCGCGCCACTGTTCCTGTCGCTGCGCTACTTCCAGCGCCGGCTGACCGCCGCCTACGCCACCGTACGCCGCCAGGTCGGTGCGATGCTGTCGGCGATCTCCGAGCCCGTGGTCGGCGCGGCCGTCGTCCGCTCCTACGCCGTCGAGGCACGCACCCAGCGCCGGATCGACGACGCGGTCGCCACCTACCAGGCCGCCAGCACCCGCGCCCAGGGCCTGACGGCCTTCTCGTTCTCTCTGGGGGGCATCTCCGCCGGCCTCGCCAACGCCGGCGTGATCGTGATCGGCATCCAGCTCGGGCTCGCTGGGGAGCTGACGGCCGGTCGGATCCTCGCCTTCGCCTTCCTGGTCACCCTCTTCGTCGGGCCGGTGCAGATGGGGACCCAGATCCTCACCGACGCCCAGAACGCCCTGGCCGGCTGGCGGCGGGTGATCGGCATCCTCGAGACGCCGGCCGATCTCGTCGACCCCGGGGCCGCGGGGCGCGAGCTGCCCCGCGGACCGGTCGACGTGCGGTTCGAGGACGTCACCTTCGCCTACCCCGGCGGCCCGCCGGTGCTCCACGACGTCACCCTGGATGTCGCCGCCGGCACCCGCGTGGCGATCGTGGGGGAGACCGGGTCCGGCAAGTCGACGTTCGCCAAGCTGCTCACCCGGCTGATGGACCCCTCCTCCGGTGTCGTCCGCCTCGACGGGGTCGACGTGCGCGAGATCCGGGGCAGCGCGCTGCGACGCTCGGTGGTGCTGGTGCCTCAGGAGGGGTTCCTCTTCGACGACACGCTGCGGGCCAACCTGCGCTACGGCCGCCTCGACGCCGATGACGACGCGCTGGCGGCCGCGGCGACCCAGCTCGGGCTCGGCGACTGGCTGGCCGGGCTGCCCCGGGGTCTCGACACCCGGGTCGGCCAGCGCGGCGAGTCGCTCTCTGCGGGGGAGCGTCAGCTCGTGGCCCTGCTGCGCGCCCAGCTCGCCGACCCCGACCTGCTGGTGCTCGACGAGGCCACCAGCGCCGTCGACCCGGCCCTGGAGATGCGCCTCGGCCGGGCTCTGGACCGGCTGATGCGGGGCCGCACGTCGGTGACGATCGCCCACCGGCTCTCCACGGCCGAGAAGGCCGACGAGGTCGTGGTCGTCGACGGTGGCCGCGTCGTGCAGCGCGGCCCGCACGCCGAGCTGGTCGCTCAGCCCGGCGTCTACGCCGGCCTGCACGCCTCGTGGACCGCCCAGCACGGCGATGCGGCGGCGTCGCGATAATGGCCCCCGTGACCGACCTCGACCCCGCGATCGCCGCCCGGCTGACCCGCACCGCCGACGGCCTCGTGCCGGCGGTCGTCCAGCAGCACGACACCGGCGAGGTGCTCATGCTGGGCTGGATGGACGACGAGGCGCTCGCCCGCACCCTCGCCTCGGACCGGGTGACCTTCTGGAGCCGCAGCCGCCGGGAGTACTGGCGCAAGGGCGACACGTCCGGCCATCGGCAGTGGGTCAGGGAGGTGCGGCTCGACTGCGACGGCGACACGCTGCTGGTCACGGTCGAGCAGGAGGGGCCGGCGTGCCACACCGGCGCCCGCACCTGCTTCGACGCCGACCTGCTGCGCGGCGGCCCGGCCGATGAGGAGCCCGGTGTCGGCTGACGTGGCGCCTCCCCGACGGTGGTTCGGTCCGGTGGTGCTGGTCGGGCTCGCGGGCAGCGGACTGGCGACGCTGGCCGCCAACCGGCGGTGGTTCGCCTACGACGAGACCCAGGGGCGGGCACCGCTCGTCGGACTGACCGACACGGGCGGCCAGGTCCCGCTCGCGGCCGCTCTCGGGCTGGTCTGCCTGGCGGCCTGGGGGGCGCTGCTGGTGACCCGCGGCCGGTTGCGGCGCGCGCTGGCGCTGCTCGCGGCCCTGGCCGCCGCCGGGCTGCTGGCGGCGTGGGGTTGGGCGTGGAGGGCTCTGCCCGACACCCTCGCCGACGAGGCGGCGTCCCTCGGCGCTCCCGACACCGGGACGCACGTCACCGGGTGGTACGCCCTGGCCGGTGGTGGCGCCCTGCTGGCGCTGCTCGCCGCCGTGGCGGGCGTACGCCTGGCGCCGGCGTGGCCCGAGATGGGTCGCCGCTACGACGCCCCCGCCGCCGCCGGACCCTCGACGCCGGCGGGCGGACCCGGGGACGACACGGAGGGCGAGACCAGCGGCCGCGACCTGTGGCGCGCGCTGGACGAGGGTCGTGACCCGACAGAGGGCGAGGAGTGAATAGACTGACCGCCAAGCACCGGCGGCACCCGCTCGTCGGCCCCAGCGAGGAGGAGACCCCGCCCCATGAGCGCACAGCACGGCAGCACCCCCGCGGCCTGGACCGGCGTCATCCTGGCGATGGTCGGCTTCGTCATCGGTGGCGTGGGGCTGATGCTCTCGCCGGTCAACATGACGCTCTTCTGGGTCGGTGCCGTCGTGGCGGTCGTGGCGCTCCCGGTGTTCGCGGTGATGGCCAAGATGGGCATGAACTCCTGAGCCGATGACCGCCCTCCGGCCCGCCCTCACGCTGCCCGCGCCGACCCGGCGCGAGCTGCTGCGGGCTCCGCTGCAGAGCCTGGTGGTGCTGGGTGCGGCGACGGTCGCCGTGCACCTCCGCGACCCGCACGCCTCCGGGAGCTGGGGCTACTGCCCGTCCCGCCTGCTGTTCGGCATCGACTGCCCCGGCTGCGGGGGTCTGCGCGCCGTCAACGACCTCACCCACCTCGACCTGGGCGCGGCTGCGTCGTCCAACCTGCTGTTCTTCGTGTCACTGCCGTTCATCGCCTGGATGTTCGTCTCGTGGCTGCGCAGCGCCTGGCGGGGCGAGCGCTACCAGCCGGCCCTCGTGCGGCGTCCGTGGCCGGCTTATGCCCTGTTCGCGGTGGCGGTCGTGTTCATGGTCGTGCGCAACACCCCGCAGGGTGCCTGGCTGCACTCCTGAGCGCAGATGCGAGGAGGGCCCGGACCACAGCGGTCCGAGCCCTCGTCGATGAGCAGGGGGCGTCAGCCGACCGACGCGGAGAACGTCCCGGTCACCAGGGTGAACACCAGGCCCAGGATGCTCAGCGCGGTGCCGATGATGCCGAGGATCATGCCGACGTTGGCGGTGCTGCCGGACTGACCCGCGGCCTCGAGCTCCGCCTTGGCGTTCCGCCCCAGGATGATCGCCGGGATGCCGGTGAGGAACCCGCAGCAGACGAGGCTGAGGATGCCGAGCACCAGCGCCCAGGTGGCCTTCTGGGTGTTCACCGGCGCGGCCCCGCCGTACTGCGGCTGCCCGTACTGCGGCTGCCCGTACGCCGGCTGGCCGGGCTGAGGCTGCCCGTACTCTGGCTGCCCGTACTGGGGCTGCCCGTACTCTGGCTGGCCGGGCTGGGGCTGCCCGTACTGGGGCTGCCCGGGCTGGCTGACGTAGCCAGGGCCCTGGGGCGGCTCGCCTTCCGGCGGCGGAGGGGGAGGTGGTGCCTGGTCGCTCATGGACGATGCCTTCCGAATCCGGGCCGAGCGGTTCGGCCCCCGTTGCCGGGGAGGCTACACAGCGCCCACCCCCCGGGTCACGCGTTTCGGCGTTGGTGGCGCGTGGGATGCTGGGGCAGCCCCCTCCCGCACCCGACCCCGCCCGGAGGACCGACCGTGTCCGTGCTCGACGAGATCGTCGACGGCGTGCGCGCCGACCTCGCGCATCGGATGACCGCGACCTCCCAGGCCGACCTGCGGGCCGCGCTCACCGACGTCAACCCGCCCCGCGACCCGATGCCCGCGCTGCGCGCGGCCGGGTCGAGCGTGATTGCGGAGGTCAAGCGGCGCAGCCCGAGCAAGGGCGACCTGGCCGACATCCCCGACCCGGCCGCGCTCGCGACGGCGTACGCCGCCGGCGGGGCCGCTGCGGTGAGCGTGCTGACCGAGCGGCGGCGCTTCGGGGGCAGCCTCGACGACCTGCGCGCGGTGCGCGCCGCGGTCGAGGTGCCGCTGCTGCGCAAGGACTTCCTGGTGGACCCCTATCAGGTGCTCGAGGCGAGGGCTGCGGGTGCCGACCTGGTGCTGCTGATCGTCGCCGCCCTCGATGACGACACGCTGCGCCGGCTGCACGACCGGGCCCGGGAGCTGGGCATGCAGGCGCTGGTGGAGGTCCACGACGAGGCCGAGACCGAGCGGGCGGTCGGCCTGGGCGCCGAGCTGGTCGGCGTCAACGCCCGCAACCTCAAGACGCTCGCCGTCGACCCCGGCACGTTCGGCCGACTGGCCCCGCTGCTGCCCGGCGACCGGGTCGCGGTGGCCGAGTCCGGCATCGGCGGCCCGACCGACGTGCAGCGCTACATCGACGAGGGCGCCCGCGCGGTGCTGGTGGGCGAGGCCTTGGTGCGCGACGGCAACCCCACGGCGGCGGTGCGGGCGATGAGCGGGCTGACGCCCGCGTCCCGTCCGGCCGCCCCGGCGGCAGGAGGTGTCCGGTGAGTGGCTTCGACGCCGACGAGCGCGGCTGGTTCGGTGACTTCGGCGGGCGGTTCATGCCCGAGGCGCTGGTCGCCGCTCTCGACGAGCTCACCGACGCGTGGCAGCAGGCGATGGCCGACCCTGCCTTCCTGGCGGAGTTCGAGGCCGTGCTGCGTGACTACGCCGGCGTGCCCAGCCGTCTCTACGACGCGACCCGCTTCGCCGAGCTCGCCGGCTGCCGGATCCTGCTCAAGCGCGAGGACCTCAACCACACCGGCGCCCACAAGATCCGCAACGTCATGGGCCAGGCACTGCTGACCAAGCGGATGGGCAAGTCCCGCGTCATCGCCGAGACCGGCGCCGGGCAGCACGGCGTGGCCAGCGCCACCGCCGCGGCCTACTTCGGCCTCGACTGCACCGTCTACATGGGCGCCGTCGACACCCGGCGGCAGGCGCTCAACGTCGCGCGGATGCACCTCCTGGGCGCCACCGTGGTCCCCGTCGAGTCCGGCTCGGCGACGCTCAAGGACGCCATCAACGAGGCGCTGCGTGACTGGGTCGCCAGCGTCGACCACACGGCGTACCTCTTCGGTACGGCGGCCGGGCCGCACCCCTTCCCCAGCATGGTGCGCGACTTCACCCGCGGCATCGGCGACGAGGCCCGGGCCCAGTGCCTGGAGCTCACCGGCCGGCTGCCCGACGCTGTGACCGCCTGCGTCGGTGGGGGGAGCAACGCGATCGGCCTGTTCACGGCGTTCCTCGACGACCCCGAGGTTGCCATCCACGGCTACGAGGCGGGCGGCGACGGGGTCGAGACCGGCCGGCACGCCGCGACCATCGTCGCCGGCGACAGCGGGGTCCTGCACGGCGCCCGCACCTTCGTCCTGCAGGACGACGACGGGCAGACCATCGAGAGCCACTCGATCTCCGCCGGCCTCGACTACCCCGGTGTGGGTCCCCAGCACGCCCATCTCGCGGCGACCGGACGGGCCAGCTACCACCCGGTGACCGATGCCGAGGCGATGGACGCGCTGGCGTTGCTGAGCCGCACCGAGGGCATCATCCCGGCGATCGAGTCGGCCCATGCGCTTGCCGGGACGCTGCGGCTGGCCAAGGAGCTGGCGGCCGAGAAGGGCCCGGAGGCGACCATCCTGGTCAACCTCAGCGGCCGCGGCGACAAGGACATGGGCACCGCCATCGAGTGGTTCGGCCTCGACGGCGGCGCCGCTTCCGACCCCGGCTCCGACGCCGATCGGGGGGACGCCTCGTGAGCGTGGCCCCCGCGTTCGCCCGCGCCCGCGCGGAGGGTCGCGCGGCGCTGGTGGGCTACCTCCCGGCCGGCTTCCCGACCGTCGCCGGGGGCATCGAGGCGCTGCGCGTCCTCGTCGACGCCGGCTGCGACGTGATCGAGGTCGGCCTGCCCTACACCGACCCCGTGATGGACGGGCCCACCGTGCAGGCGGCCGTGCAGCAGGCCCTGGACGGCGGTGTCCGGACCCGCGACGTGCTGCGCACCGTCGAGGCGGTGGCCGCCACCGGCACGCCGACCGTGGTGATGACCTACTGGAACCCCGTCGAGCGCTACGGCGTCGCACGGTTCGCCGCCGACCTCGCGTCCGCCGGGGGAGCGGGCCTGATCACCCCCGACCTGACCCCCGACAGCGGTGTCGACTGGGTCGCGGCCGCCGACGCGCACGACCTCGACAAGATCTTCCTGGTCGCTCCGTCGTCGACCGACGGGCGGCTGGCGATGACCACGGCGGCCTGCCGCGGCTTCGTCTACGCCACCGCCGTGATGGGGGTGACCGGCGCGCGGGCCACCACCAGCGACCTGGCACCGCCGCTGGTCGCCCGCACCCGCGCGGTCACCGACCTGCCGATCGGCGTCGGCCTCGGCGTCAGCACCGGTGCGCAGGCCGCCGAGATCGCGGCGTACGCGGACGGTGTCATCGTCGGGTCGGCGCTGGTGCGGGTGCTGCTCGACCACTCCGACGACCCGCCCGCCGGCGTGCGCCGGCTGGCCCAGCTGACCACCGAGCTGGCCGAGGGAGTCCGTCGCGGGGGCGCCCTCCGGGGAGACCTGGCACGTGCCTGAGGTTCGGTCTCACGGGTTGCCCCACGGGCGGCTCCGGGCCGGTGCTCGCCGGCGGCACGTCGGTCTCGGGGCGACGCTGCTCGCGCTGCTCCTGACCGGGTGCGGTGGCGGCAGCGAGCCGGTCGCCACGATCCGCGACGGCGACGACGACGGGCTGCACGGCGCCCTGCTGGTGCAGCAGTACGTCGTCCCGGACCTGCCGCTCACCGACACCGACGGCCAGCCGTTCAGCCTGGCGGCAGACACCGACCGGCCGCTGACGCTGGTGTTCTTCGGCTACACCCACTGCCCCGACATCTGCCCGCTGACGATGGCCAACGTCGCCTCCGGGGTCGCCCGGCTCAGCGACGAGCAGCGTGCGCAGCTCGAGGTCGTCGTGGTCACCACCGACCCCGCCCGCGACGACGAGGCGACGCTCCGGGCCTGGCTCGACCGGTTCGACCCCGGCTTCGAGGGTCTCACCGGGCCGCTGCAGCGGATCAGCAGCATCGGCGACGCGATGGGGGTCTCCATCGAGAAGGGCCGCAAGCTGCCCGGCGGCGGCTACGAGGTCGACCACAGCACGCCCCTGGTCGCGATCGACGCCCGGGACCGGGTCCCGGTCGTGTGGACGCAGGGCTTCAGCCCGGTCGACCTCGCCGAGGACCTGGCGGCCCTGCTCGACCACCCCGAGGACTTCGACCTGGAGCAGCCCGATGACTGACTGGATGAGCGACCCGATGAGCGCCGTGCTGTGGACGATCCCGAGCCCGAGCCAGGGGGTGTGGCAGCTGGGACCGATCCCGATCCGCGCCTACGCGCTGTGCATCATCGCGGGCATCATCGCCGCGATCTGGATCGGGGACCGGCGGTGGGTCGCCCGCGGCGGGCGACCGCAGGAGGTCAGCGACATCGCCCTGTGGGCGGTGCCGTTCGGGGTCGTCGGCGGCCGGCTCTACCACGTCATCACCGACCGCGAGCTCTACTTCGGGCCCGACGGCAACCCGTGGCAGGCGCTCTACGTCTGGCGCGGCGGCCTGGGGATCTGGGGGGCCATCGCCCTGGGCGCGGTGGGGGTGATGATCGGGGCGAGGCGTCGGGGCATCAAGGTGCTCCCGATGCTCGACGCTCTGGCGCCGGGGGTGCTGATCGCCCAGGCGATGGGTCGGTTCGGCAACTACTTCAACCAGGAGCTCTTCGGCCGGCCCACCGACCTGCCGTGGGCGCTGGAGATCGACGCGGCGCACCGCCCGCCCGGCTACGCCGAGTTCGCGACGTACCACCCGACGTTCCTCTACGAGGCGCTCTGGACGGTGGCGGCGTTCTTCGTGGTGGTGTGGGCCGACGGCCGCTTCCGGCTCGGTCACGGCCGAGTGCTCGCGCTCTACGTGATGGCCTACACCGCCGGCCGCGGGTGGATCGAGATGCTTCGCATCGACCCGGTGGAGATGAACGACGTCTTCGGGCTGCGGCTCAACGTGTGGACCTCGATCGTGATGTTCCTGCTCGCCGCCGCCTACTTCGTGTGGGCGGGACGGAACCGCCCCGGGCGCGAGGAGTCGGTGTACCGTGAGGGAGGCGTCGCCGACCCGCCCGAGACCGTGGGGGCGGCGGACCACGGGGACGAGGCGCACGAGGGGGAGACGTCGTGACCACGATGCCGGCCAAGCGATCGCGCCGCCGGGCCGCCGGCGTGCTCGCCGGCGTGGCCGCGGTGGCGCTGGTGCTTCCCGCGGTGCCGGCCACCGCTGGGATCGAGCCCTCCGCTGCGACTGCGCCGGTCCGCGCTCCGGTGGACCCCGAGCAGGGGTCCCAGCCCCGTGCCTCGCGCGCCGCGGCCGTGACGGGACCGACGATCGTGGTGGTGGGCGACATCGCCTGCCGGCCGGGCGTCCCGACGACGGCCAGCACCTGCCGACACGCGGCCACGGCCACGCTGGCCACCAAGATCAAGCCCAAGCGGGTGATCGCCGTCGGCGACCTGCAGTACGAGAAGGGCGAGCTCGCCCACTTCCAGCAGTCCTACGACCCCACCTGGGGCGAGCTCAAGCGGATCACCCGCCCCGTGCCCGGCAACCACGAGTACAACACCCCCGGCGCCTCCGGCTACTACAGCTACTTCGGGATCGACTCGCCGGACGCCCGGGCGGTCAAGATCGGCACCTGGCGGATCTACCTGCTCAACTCGATGTGCAGCGAGACGACTGTCGACTGTGCAGCCCAGCGTGCCTGGCTCCGTCAGGACATGGACGCCCATCCGGTCGCCTGCTCCGCGATCGTGACCCACTACCCCCGCTACTCCAGCGGGGCCCACGGGTCCAACGCGGGGATGACCCGTTTCTGGCGGATCGCCCAGCGCCGCGGCGCCGACGTCGCCTTCGCCGGCCACGACCACGACTACGAGCGCTTCGCTGCGATGAACGCCGACGGCCAGATGCGCAAGAGCGGTCTGCGGAGCTTCGTCGTCGGCACCGGCGGCAAGTCGCTCTACAAGAAGAAGTCCGACGCCAAGGGCTCGCAGTTCTTCCGCGCCGACAAGTTCGGCGTCCTGGTGATGACGCTCGGCGACGGCAGCTACTCCTGGAAGTTCCGGGCCCTCGGAGGCACTGTCCGCGACCGAGGCAGCGCGCGCTGCCGGTGAATCCGCGGTGATAGCCTGAACTCCCGCTAGGGCCAACGTCGTCCCCGGCATCGATTGCTGACGTGCCAGTGAGACGGTCGCGACCCGCGCCGGCTCGTGCCGGTGCGCGACCGACGACGACGGGAGGGGCCCGTGCCCGCGATCAACGGCTTCCCGCCGCCCCAGGGGTTGTACGACCCCCGCTTCGAGCACGACGCCTGCGGCGTCGCCTTCGTGTCCACCCTGAGCGGTGAGGCCAGCCACGAGATCGTGGCGCACGGCCTCACCGCCCTGCGCAACCTCGACCATCGCGGCGCCGCCGGCGCCGAGGTCAACTCCGGCGACGGAGCGGGCATCCTGATCCAGGTGCCCGACGCCTTCCTGCGCGAGGTGGCCGGCGTGGAGCTCCCGCCCCCGGCCGCGTACGCCGTCGGCACGGCGTTCCTGCCCACCGATGCCGAACAGGCCGGCAAGACCAGAGCCCGGATCGAGGAGCTCGCGGCGGAGGAGGGCCTGACGGTCCTCGGCTGGCGCGACGTCCCCGTCGACGACTCCACCCTGGGGGCGACCGCCCGCTCGACGATGCCGGGATTCGCCCAGCTCTTCGTCGGGGGCGCTGAGGCACGGATCTCGGGGATGGCCCTGGAGCGCCGGGCGTTCTGCCTGCGCAAGCGCGCCGAGAAGGAGGCCGACGTCTACTTCCCGTCGCTCTCCTCGCGCACCCTGGTCTACAAGGGCATGCTGACCACCGACCAGCTCGACCACTTCTTCCCCGACCTGACCGACGAGCGGGTCGCCTCGGCGCTGGCCGTGGTGCACTCCCGCTTCTCGACCAACACCTTCCCGAGCTGGCCGCTGGCCCACCCGTTCCGGTTCATCGCCCACAACGGCGAGATCAACACCGTGATGGGCAACCGCAACTGGATGCGGGCCCGCGAGGCGCTGCTGGCCTCCGACCTGATTCCCGGCGACCTGGATCGGCTCTTCCCGATCTGCACCCCGGGCGCCTCCGACTCGGCGTCCTTCGACGAGGTGCTCGAGCTGCTGCACCTCGGTGGCCGCAGCCTTCCGCACGCCGTGCTGATGATGATCCCCGAGGCGTGGGAGAACCACGCCGAGATGGACGCGAAGCGGCGCGCGTTCTACTCCTTCCACGCGAGCGTGATGGAGCCCTGGGACGGCCCCGCGAGCGTCGTGTTCACCGACGGCACCCAGATCGGGGCGGTCCTGGACCGCAACGGCCTGCGTCCCTCGCGCTACTGGGTGACCGACGACGGCCTGGTGGTGCTCGCCTCCGAGGCCGGCGTCCTCGACCTGGACCCCGCGAGCGTGGTCCGCAAGGGCCGGCTCCAGCCTGGCCGGATGTTCCTGGTCGACACCGAGGAGCACCGGATCATCGAGGACGAGGAGATCAAGGGCGAGCTCGCCGCCGAGCACCCCTACGACGAGTGGCTGCACGCCGGGCTGATCCGGCTGGAGGACCTCGCCGAGCGCGAGCACGTCGTCCACACGCACGCCTCGGTCACCCGGCGGCAGCAGGTGTTCGGCTACACCGAGGAGGAGCTGCGCATCCTGCTCACCCCGATGGCGAGCACCGGCGCCGAGCCGATCGGGTCGATGGGCACCGACACACCGATCGCCGCGCTCTCGGACAAGCCCCGGCTGATCTTCGACTACTTCAGCCAGCTGTTCGCGCAGGTCACCAACCCGCCTCTCGACGCGATCCGCGAGGAGCTCGTGACCTCGCTCTACGGCTCGATCGGCCCCGAGAGCAACCTGCTCGACCCGACGCCGGCCTCCTGCCGGCAGGTGGTGCTGCCCTTCCCGGTCATCTCCAACGACGACCTCACCAAGATCCGCCACATCAACCGCGACGGCGACATGCCCGGGTTCATCACCCACGTCTCCCGCGGTCTCTACGACGTCGAGGGTGGCGGCGCCGCGATGGCGGCGCGGATCGACGAGATCTGCCGCGAGGTGTCCGACGCGATCTCCGGGGGCGCGAGGATCATCGTGCTCTCCGACCGGCACTCGACGGCAGAACGGGCGCCGATCCCGTCGCTGCTGCTGACCGGCGCAGTGCACCATCACCTGGTCCGGGAGAAGACCCGCACCCAGGTCGGGCTGCTGGTCGAGGCCGGCGACGTCCGCGAGGTGCACCACGTGGCGCTGCTCATCGGCTACGGCGCGGCCGCGGTCAACCCCTACCTCGCGATGGAGACGGTGGAGGACCTCGCGCGCGACGGCTACTACGTCACCATCGAGCCCGAGCAGGCGGTCAAGAACCTGATCAGGGCGCTGGGCAAGGGTGTGCTCAAGGTGATGTCCAAGATGGGCGTCTCCACGGTCGCGTCCTACACCGGCGCCCAGATCTTCGAGGCGGTCGGGCTGTCGCAGGCGGTGGTCGACCGCTACTTCACCGGCACCACCTCCAAGCTGGGTGGGGTTGCCCTCGACACGCTCGCCGAGGAGGTCGCCCGCCGGCACGCGTCGGCGTACCCCCGCGGCGGGATCCTGCCGGCGCACCGCGAGCTGGCGATCGGCGGGGAGTACCAATGGCGCCGCGAAGGGGAGCCGCACCTCTTCGACCCCGAGACCGTCTTCCGGCTGCAGCACGCCACCCGCACCGGTCGCTACGACATCTTCAAGCAGTACACCTCGCACATCGACGAGCACTCCGAGCGACTGATGACGCTTGCGCGGGCTGTTCCGCTTCAAGGACGCGGCGACGCTCGGTCGTCAGCCGATCCCGATCGAGGAGGTCGAGCCGGTCTCCGAGATCGTCAAGCGGTTCTCCACCGGCGCCATGTCCTACGGCTCGATCAGCCAGGAGGCCCACGAGACCCTGGCGATCGCGATGAACCGGATCGGTGGCAAGTCCAACACCGGCGAGGGCGGCGAGGACGCCGAGCGGCTGCACGACCCGGAGCGGCGCTCCGCGATCAAGCAGGTGGCGTCGGGACGCTTCGGCGTCACCGCCGAGTACCTCACCAACGCCGACGACATCCAGATCAAGATGGCCCAGGGAGCCAAGCCCGGCGAGGGCGGCCAGCTGCCCGGGCACAAGGTCTACCCCTGGGTGGCCAAGACCCGGCACTCCACGCCGGGCGTCGGCCTGATCAGCCCGCCGCCACACCACGACATCTACTCGATCGAGGATCTCGCGCAGCTGATCCACGACCTCAAGAACGCCAACCCGGCGGCGCGGATCCACGTCAAGCTGGTCTCGGAGGTCGGCGTCGGCACTGTCGCTGCCGGCGTCTCCAAGGCGCACGCCGACGTGGTGCTGATCTCCGGCCACGACGGCGGCACCGGCGCGAGCCCGCTCACCTCGCTCAAGCACGCGGGCGGCCCGTGGGAGCTGGGCCTGGCCGAGACCCAGCAGACACTGCTGCTCAACGGGCTGCGCGACCGGATCGTGGTGCAGACCGACGGCCAGCTCAAGACCGGCCGCGACGTCGTGATCGCGGCCCTGCTCGGGGCCGAGGAGTTCGGCTTCGCCACGGCGCCGCTCGTGGTGTCGGGCTGCGTCATGATGCGCGTCTGCCACCTCGACACCTGCCCGGTGGGCGTGGCCACGCAGAACCCGGTGCTGCGCGCGCGCTTCACCGGCAAGCCGGAGTTCGTCGTGAACTTCTTCGAGTTCATCGCCGAGGAGGTGCGCGAGCTGCTCGCCGAGCTCGGCTTCCGCACCCTGGCGGAGGCGATCGGCCGCGTCGACGCCCTCGATGTCGCCCGCGCCGTCGACCACTGGAAGGCCGACGGTCTCGACCTGACACCCGTCCTGCACCAGGTCGACTCCTACAGCCAGTTCCCGGAGCAGGACACCTTCTGCTCCCAGACCCAGGACCACGGCCTCGACAAGGCGCTCGACCAGCGGCTGATCGAGCTGGCCGAGCCTGCCCTGGAGCGGGGGGAGCGGGTGCACATCGAGCTGCCGGTGCGCAACGTCAACCGCACGGTCGGCACGATGCTGGGACACGAGCTGACCAAGCGGTACGCCGGCTCCGGGCTGCCGACCGACACCGTCGACATCACCTTCACCGGCTCGGCCGGCCAGTCCTTCGGCGCCTTCGCGCCTCCGGGGCTGACGTTGCGCCTGTGGGGCGACGCCAACGACTACCTCGGCAAGGGTCTGTCGGGCGGCCGGGTCGTCGTACGCCCGGACGCGTCGGCTCGCTTCGTTGCCGAAGAGCAGATCATCGCCGGCAACGTCATCGGCTACGGAGCGACGGGCGGTGAGATCCTGATCCGCGGCCAGGTGGGGGAGCGCTTCTGCGTCCGCAACTCCGGCGCGACCGCGGTCGTCGAGGGCGTGGGCGACCACGGCTGTGAGTACATGACCGGTGGCCGGGTCGTGGTGCTCGGGGCCACCGGCCGCAACTTCGCGGCCGGCATGTCCGGCGGCTACGCCTTCGTGCTCGACCTCGACGAGGGCCGGGTCAACCCCGAGCTGGTGGAGCTCGGCCCCGTGTCCGGCGACAGGGCGGAGGAGCTCCGCGAGGTCGTCGAGCGCCACCACGCCGAGACCGACTCCGCCGTCGCGGCGCGTCTGCTGGACGACTGGGACGCCACCTTGACCCGTTTCACGCTGGTGATGCCGACCGACTACCGGCGGGTGATGGAGACCCGCGCCGCCGCCCTCGCGGAGGGCCTGGACGAGGAGCAGGCCGCCGCCCGGATCATGGAGGTCGTCCATGGCTGACCGCACCAGCACCCACGCGAAGGGAACCCATCGTGGCTGATCCCAAGGGCTTCCTGCGCCACGGCCGTGAGGTCGCTGCGCGCCGACCCGTCGACGAACGGGTCCACGACTGGTCCGAGGTCTACCCCGACAGCGTCGGGCGGGCGCTGCTGCCGATCATCAGCACGCAGGCCAGCCGCTGCATGGACTGCGGCATCCCGTTCTGCCACCAGGGCTGCCCACTGGGCAACCTGATCCCCGAGTGGAACGACCTGGTCTGGCGTGACGACTGGGAGGGCGCGATCGAGCGGCTTCACGCGACCAACAACTTCCCCGAGTTCACGGGCCGGCTCTGCCCGGCGCCGTGCGAGACCGCCTGCGTGCTGGGCATCAACCAGGACCCGGTGACGATCAAGAACGTCGAGGTGTCGATCATCGACCGGGCATGGGAGACCGGCCTGGTGCGGCCGCAGCCGCCGGAGTGGCTCTCCGGCCGGACCGTCGCCGTGGTCGGCTCCGGTCCGGCTGGGCTCGCCGCCGCGCAACAGCTCACCCGCGCCGGCCACACCGTCGCGGTCTACGAGCGCGCCGACCAGGTCGGCGGCCTGCTGCGCTACGGCATCCCCGAGTTCAAGATGGAGAAGAAGCACCTCGACCGACGGGTGGACCAGATGCGCCGCGAGGGCACGGTGTTCCGTCCGGGCGTCGACGTCGGCCGCCAGATCACCGGCGACCAGCTGCGCGAGCGCTACGACGCCGTGGTGATCGCGACCGGCTCGACGGTGCCGCGTGACCTGCTGGTGCCGGGCCGCGAGCTGGCCGGCATCCACCAGGCGATGGAGTATCTCCCGCAGTCCAACCGCGCCTCGCTCGGCCAGGAGGTCGAGGGCCAGATCCTGGCCACCGGCAAGCACGTCGTGATCATCGGCGGTGGTGACACCGGCGCCGACTGCCTCGGCACTGCGCTGCGCCAGGAGGCGGCCTCGGTCACCCAGCTCGAGATCATGGCGCGCCCCGGCGAGGAGCGGCCGGGCGGCCAGCCGTGGCCGACGTACCCGATGACGTTCCGGGTCTCCTCGGCCCACGAGGAAGGTGGGGACCGGGTCTACGCCGTCTCCACGCAGGAGTTCCTGGGCGACGACGAGGGCCGGGTGCGGGCGCTGCGGCTGGTGGAGGTCAACGGCTCGTTCCAGCCGGTGGCCGGCACCGAGCGCGAGATCCCCGCCGAGCTGGTGCTCTTCGCCATGGGTTTCGTGGGCCCGGAGCAGCCTGGGCTGGTCGAGCAGCTCGGCGTGGCGCTCGACGAGCGTGGCAACGTCGCCCGCGACGCGTCGTACGCCTCGTCGGTGGCGGGCGTCTTCGTCGCCGGTGACGCCGGTCGCGGTCAGTCGCTGATCGTCTGGGCGATCGCCGAGGGTCGCGCCGCGGCGGCCGCCGTCGACCGCCACCTCACCGGATCCACGGCGCTCCCGACCCCGATTCCGCCCACCGCCCGCCCGCTGACGGCGTGATCCCTTCACCTGCTCACGGGCGGGACTGGGGTTTCCCAAGAACCACTGGTTCTCCTGTGGTTCTGTCACTTGACCCCCCGGGCAACACGGGTGAAGTGACAGATTCACTGGATAACCAGTGAATCTGTCAGTTCCCCCGAGGTGGTTGGAACGATCCAACTTCCGCTAGGGTGCTGGATCGTGCGAAGAGCGAAGATCGTGTGCACCCTGGGCCCGGCCGTCGGCTCTCCCGAGCGGATCGAGGAGCTCGTCTCCGCGGGCATGGACGTCGCGCGGCTCAACATGAGCCACGGGTCCTACGCCGACCACGAGCGCAACTACTGGATGGTCCGCAAGGCGGCCGACGCGGCCGGTCGTGGCGTCGGGATCTTCGCCGACCTCCAGGGCCCGAAGATCCGCCTCGAGCGGTTCGCCGACGGTCCGGTCGTGCTCAGCAACGGCCAGGAGTGGACGATCACCACGCGTGACGTGCCCGGTGACGCGACCGCCTGCGGCACGACGTACGACGGTCTGCCCGGCGACGTCGAGGTGGGCGACCCGATCCTGATCGACGACGGCAAGGTGCGCCTCGAGGTCGTCGCGGTCGAGGACACCGACGTCCGCACCCGGGTCGTGGTCGGTGGCCGGGTCTCCGACAACAAGGGCATCAACCTGCCCGGCGTCGCGGTGTCGGTGCCGGCGCTGTCCGAGAAGGACGAGGACGACCTCCGCTGGGCGCTCCGCGTCGGCGTCGACTTCGTCGCGCTGAGCTTCGTGCGCAGCGGCGCCGACGCTGAGGACGTCCGCCGGATCATGGACGATGAGGGGGTGACGGTCCCCGTCATCGCCAAGATCGAGAAGCCGCAGGCGCTGGCGGCGATCGACGCGATCATCGACGCCTTCGACGGCATCATGGTCGCCCGTGGCGACCTCGGCGTGGAGTGCCCGCTGGAGGACGTCCCGGTCCACCAGAAGCAGCTGGTCGACAAGGCGCGGCGCAACGCCAAGCCGGTGATCGTCGCGACCCAGATGCTCGAGTCGATGATCGGCGCCCCCGCCCCGACCCGGGCCGAGGCCTCCGACGTCGCCAACGCCGTCCTCGACGGCGCCGACGCGGTGATGCTGTCGGGCGAGACCAGCGTCGGCGACTACCCCATCGAGGCGGTGCGCACCATGGCGCGGATCGTGGAGTCGACCGAGGAGCACGGCCTGATGCACATGGCTGCGCTCGCCTGGCAGCCGTTCACCAAGGGCGGCATCATCGCCAAGGCCGCCGCCCAGGTGGGCGAGGCGATCGGCGCCCGCTACCTCGTGGCGTTCACCTCCGACCGGCGACTCCGCCCGGCGGCTGGCCCGCTACCGCGGCCCGATCCCGATCCTGGCCTTCACCACGCTGGACTCCACGCGCAGCCAGCTGTCGATGACCTGGGGGGTCGAGACCTTCAAGATGGACGACGTCGAGCACACCGACGAGATGGTTCGCCAGGTCGACGAGGCGCTGCTCAACATCGGCCGGGTCAACGAGGGCGAGCAGGTCGTCCTCATCGCGGGCAGCCCGCCCGGCATCCCCGGCTCGACCAACGCGCTGCGCATCCACCGGATGGGCGACGCCATCAACGAGGTGGCTCCGGCGTACCGGCGCCCGCGCTGACCTTGGTGCGCGGAAGGACCCGTCGGCGACGGCGGGTCGACCACGAGCGCAGGGGAGTACCCCGGGTGGGATTCGAACCCACACTGGATGGTGTTTGAGACCACTGCCTCTGCCATTGGGCTACCGGGGCTGGCGGCGGACCCAAACTACCCGACCGCTAGCGCTGGTCCGGTGTCTGAGCCCGCATCCACCCCAGCAGCGAGCGACCGTCGCCGCGTGGTCATCGCCGAGGACGAGGCGCTCATCCGGATGGACCTCGCCGAGATGCTCACCGACGAGGGGTACGCCGTCGTCGGCCAGGCCGCGCGACGGCGCCGAGGCGGTGCGCCTGGCCGAGGACCTCCGCCCCGACCTGGTGGTGCTCGACGTGAAGATGCCGGTCCTCGACGGGATCGCCGCCGCCGAGCGGATCGCGGCCGGCCGGATCGCACCGGTGGTCATCCTGACCGCCTTCTCCCAGCGCGACCTGGTCGAGCGCGCCCGCGCAGGCCGGCGCGATGGCCTACGTCGTCAAGCCGTTCTCCGCGGGCGACCTGGTGCCCGCGATCGAGATGGCGGTGAGCCGCTACGCCGAGATCACTTCGCTCGAGGCCGAGGTCGGCGACCTGACGGAGCGGCTCGAGACCCGCAAGGCGCGTGGAGCGCGCGAAGACGACGCTCCAGGAGCAGCTGGGGCTCAGCGAGCCCGACGCCTTCCGCTGGATCCAGAAGACGGCGATGGACCTGCGCCTGTCGATGCGCGAGGTGGCCGACGGGGTGCATCGAGCACGGCGTCGCCGACTCTTGAGGGCCCGGGGCTCCGTCCTTGCTGTCGTGATCGTAAGGTCACAAATTGGTGAAGGTGGCGACCCGGTCTCGGTGTTGCCGGGTAGAGGCGCTAACTTGTCCTATCCGGTCGCACGGGTGCGTCCGGTTTCCTGGCAAGCACACTTCTCATCCGGAGGCTTCATGAAGCGCCCCAAGACATTCGCTCGGCTGGGCGCGGTCGCCGTCGTCGCCGCCCTGGCTCTCAGTAGCTGTGGTGGTTCCGACGAGCCCGACGCGACCGCGTCCGATTCACCCACCGAGGCAGGGTCCTCGTCCGCCGAGGCAGCCGCCAAGGGTGACGGAGAGCTCGTCATCGCGACCCTGCTGCCCACCACGGGCGACCTGGCCTTCCTCGGTCCCGCCCGAGGTCGCCGGCGTCAAGCTGGCCGTTCAGGACATCAACGACGCCGGAGGCGTGCTCGGCAAGCCGGTGCGCCTCGAGGAGAGTGACTCCGGCGACGGCACCCCCGACATCGCGGGCGCCTCGGTGGACAAGATGCTCAACGCCGGTGCCGACGCGATCATCGGTGCCGCCGCCTCGTCGGTGTCGCTGAGTGTCATCGACAAGATCACCGGAGCGGGCAAGGTCCACTTCTCGCCGGCCAACACCTCGCCTGAGCTGGACACCACCCCCGACAACGACCTGTACTTCCGGACCTCGCCGTCCGACGTGCTGCAGGGTGAGGTGCTGGGCAACCTGCTCATCGAGGACGGTGCCAAGAACATCGCGATCATGGCTCGTCAGGACTCCTACGGCGAGGGTCTCGCCAACCGGGTCGAGGAGGTCGTCCTCGCGAAGGGTGCGAAGGTCGCGACCAAGCAGCTCTACGCCGCTGACGCGCAGAACTTCACGGCCGAGGTCAACAAGGTGGCTGCGTCCAAGCCCGACGCCGTCGTGCTGATCTCGTTCGACGAGTCGAAGAAGATCATCCCGGCACTGATCGCGAAGAACGTGGGCCCGAAGGACGTGCCGACATACTTCGTCGACGGCAACACGGCCGACTACAGCAAGGACTTCGCGCCGGGCACGCTCAAGGGCGTCAAGGGCACGCTGCCCGGTCCCGCCGGCGCTGGACGACACTTCAAGGGCCGACTGCTGAAGATCGACCCTAAGCTCGAGGACTTCTCCTACTCCACGCAGTCCTACGACGCCGCCGTGATGATCGCGCTGGCTGCCATCGCCGCCAACGACGACGACGGACGGTCGTTCGGTGCGAAGATCATCGAGATCTCGCGTGAGGGCACCGAGTGCTCGGACTTCAAGTCCTGTGCCGACCTGCTCGCCGCTGGCGAGGACATCGACTACTCCGGCCAGTCCGGTCCGGCCGACCTCAACAGCGTGGGCTCCGTGGAGAAGGCCACGATCGGCATCCAGGAGTACGGCGCCAAGAACACCTACAAGCAGATCGACTCGGTCGCGGGCGTCCTGCCCTGATCCGTCACTGCGACGAAGCACAACGCCCCGGCCCTTCTGGCCGGGGCGTTGTGCTGTGTTGACGAGGGTGAGGCGAGCTGGAGCTCGCGCTCACTCCTTTCCGAGTGTCCCGAGGTAGAGCTCGATGACCTTCGGGTCGGTGGCGAGCTGCTCGCCCGTGCCGGTGTAGGCGTTGCGGCCCTGGTCGAGGACGTAGGCGCGGTCGCAGATCTGCAGGCAACGAGCGGCGTTCTGCTCGACCATGATCATCGACACGCCAGCGTGGTTGATCCTGCGGGTCTGCACGAACACCTCGTCCTGCATCACCGGGGAGAGCCCCGCGGACGGCTCGTCGAGCAGCAGCACGGACGGCTCCATCATCAGCGCGCGTCCCATCGCCACCATCTGCCGCTCACCGCCCGACAGCGATCCCGCCTTCTGGTTGCGACGGTCGCCGAGGGCCGGGAAGAGCGTGCAGACGAAGTCGAACCGCCCGGTGAACTTCTCGGGCGCCTGGTAGCAGCCCATCTCGAGGTTCTCCTGGATGGTGAGCGAGGGGAACACGTTGTTGGTCTGAGGGACGAAGCCGATCCCCGCCGACACCAGCTTGTCAGCCCGGAGATTAGTGATGTCCTCACCCTTGAGCGTCACCTTGCCGGTGTGGACCTTGACCAGGCCGAAGAGCGCCTTCAGCAGGGTGGACTTCCCGGCACCGTTGGGGCCGATGATGCCGACCAGCTCACCCTCATGGCAGTAGAGGTCAGCTCCGTTGAGGATGTTGACGCCGGGAAGGTAGCCGGCGATCAGGTCATCGGCGCGCACCAGCGCGCCGTCGGCATGCTCGAGGTGCTCGGCGCGCTCCGCGGTGGAGCCGGAGATCTCAGTCATCGTGGCTCTCCTTCTCGAGCTGCTGCTCGGCCTCGGCGTGGATCTCGTCCTCACGCTCTACCGAGAGCACCGTGTCGTGGTGCGCGCCGAGGTAGGCGTCCACGACGCGCTGGTCGTGCATCACGGTGTCTGGTGGGCCCTCGGCGATCACCTTGCCCTGGGCCATCACGATGACCCAATCGGAGATATCACGCACCATGTCCATGTCGTGCTCGACGAAGAGGACGGTGCGACCCTCGTCGCGCAGCGACTTCACGTGGCCGAGCAGCGACTGCTTCAACGCCGGGTTGACGCCCGCCATCGGCTCGTCAAGCATGACGAGCTCGGGGTCTGTCATCAGTGACCGGGCCATCTCCAGCAGCTTTCGCTGCCCGCCGGAGAGCGAGCCCGCGAAGTCCTCCCTCTTCTTGTCCAGCAGGAACCGGGCTAGCAGCTTGTCGGCCCGCACGGTGATCTCGTCCTCCTGGGCGCGCCAGAGCCAGCTGAACATCGACCACATGAGCTTCTCGCCGCGCTGCTGCGTCGCCCCCACACGCATGTTCTCGATGACCGTGAGCTTGGACAACACCTTGGTGAGCTGGAAGGTGCGGACCATCCCGAGCTGGGCCACCTTGTAGGCCGCCATTCCGTTGAGTGGCTTGCCCTCGAACGCCCACGTGCCGGTGTCGGGTCGGTCAAAGCCGGTCAGCAGGTTGAAGAACGTGGTCTTGCCTGCGCCGTTGGGACCGATCAGGGCGGTGATCACCCCGCGCTGCACCTCGATGTGCTCCACGTCGACCGCGGTCAGACCGCCGAAGGTGCGGGTGATCTGGTCGGCGACCAGGATCGGGTCGGGCTTCGGGGCGCCGGGCTTGTGCGGGACGTCGCTCAGCGCCGCGATTGCCTTCAGCGCCCGCTCGCGTCCTTCAGGGGTGCCGGAGTCGCTGACCTCCGGCAGTTGGGTGGACTCAGCGGCCATCGATCGCCAGCTCCTTCTTGTCTCCGAAGATGCCTTGCGGTCTGAAGATCATCAGCAGCATCAGCGCCAGTCCCATCACGATGAAGCGGATCAGGCTGGCCTGGTTGCTGGTCATGATCTCCGGTGGGATCAGCGGGCCCGACGCCGCCCTGGTGGCTTGGGCGAAGAACCCGTCGAGGAGGTTGATGAGCAGCCAGAACACGATCGACCCGACGACCGGGCCGAGGACCCGCGCTGCACCACCCAGCAGGAGCACGGTGTAGGCGAAGAACGTGGTGTCGGTCGCGAAGAGGCTCGGGTTGAAGGCCTGCTTCTGCAGCCCCAGCATGATGCCGGCGAGCGCGCCGAAGACGCCACCGATCATCAGCGACTGCATCTTGTAGCCGTAGACGTTCTTGCCCAGCGAGCGGGCGGCGTCCTCGTCCTCACGGATGCTCTTGAGCACGCGACCCCAGGGGCTGCGGATCAGCGCCCACACGATGAAGCAGGAGATCGCCACCAGCAGCCAGCCCACGGTGAGCACCCAGAAGTCGTAGGGGCGCCACTCGACTACACCGGGGATGCCCTTCGGCGAGTCGAATGGGTTGAGGTTGCGGAAGGCGGTGTTGAACGTCGTCAGGCCGTCCTGTCCGCCGAAGTAGTCCAGCAGCGTGACCGACCCGACGGTCTGGCGCAGGATCTCCGCCGAGGCGATGGTGACGATCGCGAGGTAGTCGGCCCGTCAGGCGCAGCGTGGGGATGCCTAGCAGCAGCGCCCACACGATGGCCAGCAAGAGGGCCACGGCGACGCCCAGCCACAGCGAGAAGCCCCAGGTGGCGACGAATGACGCCATCGTGTAGGCGCCGACCAGCATGAAGCCGGCCTGGCCGAAGTTCAGCAGTCCGGTGTAGCCGAAGTGCATGTTGAGGCCGATCGCCGCGAGCGCGAAGACCACGGCGTCGGGGCCGAATCCCTGCTGAAGCGAGTCGGAGATGATGCTCTGCCAGTCCATGGGTGCTCCGCCCTATCCGATTCTCTGCGCTTTGCCGAGGATGCCCTGGGGTCTCACCAGGAGCATCAGGACGAGCACCACGAGGGCGCCGACGAACTTGAGCTCCGCGGGGATCCACAGGGTGGAGAGCTCGATGAAGAGACCGATGATCAGGGCACCGATCAGCGAGCCCCAGATCGTGCCGAGCCCACCGAGCGTCACGGCCGCGAAGACCAGCAGCAGGATCTTGAAGCCCAGCTGGAAGTCGAAGCCCTGGGTGAGTCCCAGGAGCACCCCCGACAGGGCTGCGAGTGACGCGCCGAGGATCCAGACGATCGAGATGACCCGGTCGACGTTGATGCCGGTCGACGCCGACAGCGCGGGGTTGTCGGCTACGGCCCTGGTGGCCTTGCCGAGCCGGGTGTAGCGCAGCGCCAGTACGGTTGCTGCCAGCACCATGATCGCGACGACGCTGACGATGATCTGCTTCGGCGTGATCTCGAACGGGCCGATCTGCAGCGGCGAGGGCGTGGCGTACTGGGAGTACTGCTTTGCGTCGGCGCCCATGAGGTACTGGTAGATGTTGCGCAGGAAGATCGACAGACCGATCGAGACCACCATCATGGCGACCAGCCCGGTGCCGCGGTGTCGCAGCGGGCCCCACAGCACCTTGTCCTGGGCCCAGCCGAAAAGGGCCCCGAAGATCACTGCCGCCACCACGCCGGTCAGCACGGTGATGTTGGCTCCGCCGATGCTGATCGTGCCGGGGAGCTGGTCGACGAGGTAGGCCGTAAGAGCGCCGAAGGTGATCAGCTCACCGTGGGCGAAGTTGGTCAGCCCGGTGGTGCCGAAGATGAGGGAGAGCCCGAGGGCCGCCATCGCCAGCAACAAGGAGAAGACCACTCCGCCCGCGAGCAGGTCGATCGCCTGGTCGAACTTCGTGTCCACAACGGGAGCGTCGTCGATGGGGAAGGTGAAGAACTGGTCGGTCTGAGTGTTGATCCGGGTCGTGAGCTCGGTCTGCTCCGGGTTCTGGAGAGCCGTCCCCTCGGGAAGGGTGTCGGTGTCGACCGTGACGATCACCGTGCTTCCGAGGATGTCGAGCACGGTGCCGGGAAGCTCGAGGTCGAACAGTCCGGTGTCGTCTGTGACCCCCTCCACCAGTGGGTTGCCCTCCTCGTCGGTGACCGTGATCGTCACCCCGGGCACCGCCTGGTCGCCGCCGCCCCGCTGGTCGCGCAGGCAGCCCTGCACGTGGATGGTGTCGTCGTCTCTCTTGGGCGGCTTGACGCACGGCGCATCGCCGGTGGCGGCGCCAGCGGCAGGCACGCTCAGCAGCAACGCCACGAGAAAGAGAGGGACGAGAAGAAGGGCCCTACGCAATCGCGCCGTCATGGTGCTCCGCTCGTCGGGGATGAACCTTCGCGGGACTATAGCGTCATTGGTCTCCATCCCGAACCACCTCGATGACTAGTGGCGAGTGCCGGCCGTCCGGGCAGGGGCCGCGGTCTTCTGACAAGCAGGCCCTACCGGCGTAGGGTCGTGCCAGTTGCGGTTGCCCGGGGGGATGTGGCTGCCGCCCCGTCTGAGGTTCGGAGGCGCACCGTGAGCAGGTCCCCCGTGGTGCTGCGTGACGCCACGCCGGCCGACGCGCCGGTGCTGGTCGAGCTGTGGGCGGACGTGCTGCGCCGAGTAGCCCCTGAGGAGCAGCAGGCCGACCTTCGCCACGTGATCGAGCGGCTGGACCCGGCGCTGGAGCGGCTCGTGGTCGCGGAGTACGACGGCCAGGTCGCCGGCGCCGTCATGCTCAAGGCCACCACCGCGACCCCGCTCAACCTCGAGCCTCTGGTGCAGGCGGTGTCCCCGCACGTGCTGCCGGCCTACCGGCGCCGAGGCGTCGGCCGCGCGCTGATGGAGGCCGCCGTGACCTTCGCCGAGGAGCGCGGCATCGGCCACGTGGGCTCCGCCGCCCTCAGCGTCTCGCGCGACGCCAACCGCTTCCTGGCACGGCTCGGGCTGGGGCCGCAGGCGGTGCTCCGTGCTGGCACGACCGTCACGGTGCGCAGCCGCCTCGATGCGCTCCGCCCCGGCCAGGGACGGGGGCGCGCCATCTCACAGGTGCTCGCCGCCCGCCGCTCGCAGCGGCACCGCGAGGCCTCTCCGGCGTCGAAGGGCTGAGCAGAGACCGGCCTCCGCCCCGTCGGTCAGCCCGGCCGGGTCAGCCGCCAGGAGCCGCCGCGATCAGCATGCAGGTGATCCGGGAGGTGCACACCCTGCGTCCCTGCTCGTCGGAGACGACGACCTCCCAGGTGGTGCTGCTGCGGCCGCGGTGGGCCGGTGTCGCCACGCCGGTGACGGTCCCGCTGCGCATCGCTCGGTGGTGGGTCGCGTTGATGTCGACCCCGACCGCGACCCGGTCCGGCCACGCGTGCAGCGCCGAGCCGATCGAGCCGAGGGTCTCCGCCAGCGCCACCGAGGCGCCGCCGTGCAGCAGACCGTAGGGCTGGGTGTTGCCGGCCACCGGCATCGTGGCCACGATCCGGTCCGGGCCGATCTCGACCAGCTCGACCCCCATCTTGTCGTTGAGACCACCCATCCCCTCGGGCATGGCGGCCAGGAACTCCTCCACGGACGGCGTCGGCGCCGGCTGCTCGGTCATGGGCGCATTCTCGCCGACGCCGGCCGCGACGGTGACTGGGGGTGCCGGCGGCTAGAGTCGCGACGTGCCTGCAGCGACCCCGACGACCACCGCTGACCAGACCGCCCTCGACCGGCCGCGGCTGCTCCTGCTCGACGGCCACTCGCTGGCCTACCGCGCGTTCTTCGCGCTGCCGGTGGAGAACTTCTCGACCACGACGGGCCAGCACACCAACGCGGTCTACGGCTTCACCTCGATGCTGATCAACGTGCTCCGCGACGAGGAGCCGACCCACGTGGCGGTGGCCTTCGACAAGTCCCGGCAGACCTTCCGCGTGGAGCAGTACGCCGACTACAAGGCCGGCCGCGCGAAGACCCCTACGGAGTTCAGCTCCCAGCTGCCGCTGATCCAGGAGGTGCTGACCGCGCTGCGGATCCCCTTCCTCGAGAAGCAGGGCTACGAGGCCGACGACATCATCGGCACGCTCGCCACCCAGGGCCAGGCTGCGGGCATGGACGTGCTCATCCTCACCGGTGACCGGGACTCGCTGCAGCTGGTCTCCGACGCCGTCACGGTGCTCTACCCCATGCGCGGGGTCTCCGAGCTGGCGCGGATGACCCCCGCGGCGGTCGAGGAGCGCTACGGCGTGTCCCCCGGCCGCTACCCCGAGCTGGCGGCCCTGGTCGGCGAGTCCTCCGACAACCTGCCCGGGGTGCCGCTGGTCGGTCCCGGCGTGGCCGCCAAGTGGCTCGGCGAGTACGACGGCCTCGACAACGTCATCGCCCACGCCGACAAGATCACCGGCAAGCGAGGTGAGAACCTCCGCGCCCACCTGGGTGACGTGATCCGCAACCGCACCCTCAACGCTCTCGTCTGCGACCTCGAGCTGGAGCTCGGGCCGGCCGACATGCACCGGCAGCCGTGGGACCGCCAGGAGGTGCACACCCTCTTCGACGGCCTGGAGTTCCGGGTGCTGCGTGACCGTCTCTTCGAGACGCTGGAGTCGGAGGAGGAGATCGACGACTCCGGGTTCGAGCTGGTCGGCAGCCGCCTGGCGGCAGGGGAGCTGGCGGGGTGGCTGGCCGAGCACGGTCGCGACGGCCGGGTGGGCGTCGAGGTCCGCGGCACCTGGCGCGCCGGCACCGGCGAGGTCTGGGCGGTGGCGCTCGCCGCCGCCGACGGCACGGCCGGCTGGCTCGACGTCGCCGAGCTCGACCCCGAGGACGACGCGGCGCTGGCCTCGTGGTTGGCCGACCCCGAGGCTGCCAAGGTGCTCCACGACGCCAAGGGGCCGATGCTGGCGCTGGCCGCGCGGGGCTGGGAGCTGCAGGGGCTGGTCAGCGACACCGCCCTGGCGGCCTACCTCGTGCGACCCGACCAGCGTTCCTACGACCTGTCCGACCTGACGCTGCGCTACCTCAAGCGCGAGCTCAAGCAGGGTGACTCGGCCGACGAGGGTCAGCTCAGCTTCGACTCGCTCGACGACGAGCTCCCGGGAGACGCCGCCGCCGAGGTCGCCATGTTGCACGCCCGTGCCGTCCTGGACCTCGCCGAGGCGCTCGACGAGGCGGTCGAGGAGACCGGTGGCTCACGGCTGCTGGCCGAGGTCGAGCTGCCGCTGGTCCACCTGCTGGCCTCCCTCGAGCAGGTGGGCATCGCCGTCGACGTCGACCACCTCGAGTCGCTGGAGTCGCACTTCGGCGACGAGGTGACCGCGGCTGCCAGCGAGGCCTACGGCGTGATCGGCAAGGAGATCAACCTCGGCTCGCCCAAGCAGCTGCAGGCCGTGCTCTTCGACGAGCTCGGGATGCCCAAGACCAAGCGCACCAAGACCGGCTACACCACCGACGCCGATGCCCTGCAGCAGCTGTTCGAGAAGACCGAGCACCCGTTTCTGCTGGCGCTGCTGCGTCACCGTGACGTGATCCGGCTGCGGCAGACCATCGAGGGCCTGCTCAAGACGGTGATGCCCGACGGACGCATCCACACGACGTTCAACCAGCTGATCGCGGCCACCGGCCGGCTCTCCAGCACCGACCCCAACCTGCAGAACATCCCGGTCCGCACCGAGGAGGGCCGGCGGATCCGCGAGGGCTTCGTCGTCGGCGCGGGCTTCGAGTCGCTGATGACCGCCGACTACAGCCAGATCGAGATGCGGATCATGGCGCACCTGTCCGAGGACGAGGGCCTGATCGAGGCCTTCCGCTCCGGCCAGGACTTCCACTCGATCACCGCCTCACGCGTGTTCGGGGTGCCGGCCGACGAGGTCACCACCGAGATGCGCGCCAAGATCAAGGCGATGAACTACGGCCTGGCCTACGGCCTGTCCGCGTTCGGGCTGGGCCAGCAGCTGCGGATCGAGCCGGGCGAGGCCCGCGGGCTGATGGACGAGTACTTCCAGACCTTCGGTGGCGTCCGCGACTACCTCGCCGGCGTGGTCGACGAGGCGCGCCGGTCCGGCTTCACCGAGACGATCATGGGTCGGCGCCGCTATCTGCCCGACCTCACCAGCGACAACCGCCAGCGGCGCGAGATGGCCGAGCGGATGGCTCTCAACGCGCCGATCCAGGGCTCAGCCGCCGACCTGATCAAGGTCGCGATGCTGCGGGTCGATGCCGCACTGCGCGAGCGCGCGCTGACCTCGCGGATGCTGCTCCAGGTCCACGACGAGCTCGTCTTCGAGGTGGCGGTGGGGGAGCGGGAGGCACTCGAGGAGCTGGTGCGCGAGGCGATGGGCGGGGCCGCGGAGCTCACCGTGCCGCTCGACGTCTCGGTCGGCACCGGCCGCAGCTGGCACGACGCCGCTCACTGAGCCGGGGAGGCATCGGCGGCCGGAGAGCGCACCAGCACCAGGCTGATCACCAGCAGCAGGGCAAGCAGCACGCCGTCGATGGCCACCACCACCGCGATCAGCCCGTCGAGGGTGTCCACCCGCAGGCCGAGGCCGACCAGCGCGACCAACCCGGCCCACAGGAGGTACGCCGACCGCTGGCCGCGCCGGGCCAGCACGGCGTAGACCAGCAGCTGCAGCGCCGACAGCAGCATGCCGATCACGGCGAACAGCCAGAGCCGGTCGGCGATCTCAGCGAACTCCGCCCCGCCGATGAAGACCAGGGCCAGGTCGGGCAGCAGCCAGACCCCCGCGGTGACCGCCGCGCCGAGCACGGCCAGCAGGGCCAGACTGCGGGTGAGGGCGTGTCGGCGGTCCTCCTGCGTGGACAGCGCCGGGAACGCCACCACGACGATGAACTGCGGCAGGAAGAGCGTCGCCTTGGTGAGGATCAGGCCGCCGGCATAGAGCCCGGCCTCGTGAGGGTCGAGAACGTTGCGGGCGACGATGACGTCGACGCTGGACAGCGCGAAGAACGCGAAGAGCGCCTGGGAGTTGTGCAGGGTCTCCCGGATCACGTTGCCGGCGCGATGCTCGACGTCGTGGCCGCCCTCCGGGCGCGGCCGTCGCAGCGCCCACCAGCCGACGATCGCCGGGGCGAAGGCCGCCACGGCGACGGCGAGCATCGCCACGGCCTCGGTGGGGGAGAAGGCCATCAACAGCACACCGACGACGAGTCGCGGGAGGCCCGCGGCGACGTAGATCGCCGAGAGCGGTCGCCAGCGGCGCTCCCCCTGGAGGATGCCCGCCTGGCCACCCATCACCGTCAGGGGCACCGCCGAGACCGCGACCAGGGCGGCGGTGGGGATGCTGTCGAGCCGCAGTGCCCGGTCGATCAGCGGGCTCAGCAGCAGCAGGAGCAGTCCGAGCCCGAGCGCGGCGCGGTAGGTCACACCGAGGATGACCCGCTCGATCTGCTGGACGTGCCCCGGGTCGGCCGAGATGCGCCGGGCCGCGGTCGCCTGCAGGCCGAGCTGGAGCACCATGATCACCAGCAGGGTGTTCATCAGCGCGGCCAGGGCGCCGTAGGGCTGCGGGCCCAGCAGGCGCGCGGCCACCAGCTGGAAGCCGTAGGTCGAGACGTTCATGACCGCCATCGCGACGGCCACCAGCGACCCGCTGCGCAGCAGGGTGCGGAACGCTCCGGTGCCGCGGATCAACGAGAGATCCTCGAGGTCACGGACGCGCGCACCGGTCGAGAGTACGCGCTCGGCCAACCACTACGGTGACCGCGTGGAGGATCGCCGGGGCGTGGCGCGCCGCCGACCGTCCGAAGGGCGCGAGGCCGCGTGGTCCTGGCTGCCGTGGCTGTGGTCCACGGCCCTCGCGGCGACGCTGCTCGGCCCCGCGCTGGGGCCGGGGTTCGTGCTGAGCTACGACATGGTCTGGGTGCCGGACCTGACGATGCGTCCAGACTTCCTCGGCGTCGGCACCGCTCTTCCCCGGGCGGTGCCCTCGGACGCGTTCGTGGCCGTGCTCGACCAGGCGCTGCCCGGCATGCTGCTGCAGAAGCTGGTGCTCCTGGGGACCCTGGTGGTTGCCGGCGCGGGTGCCTGGGCACTGGCCCGTGGCCTCGGGCGCGACACCACCCCTGTCGTCGGCGCGCTCGGCGGCTGCGCCGCGGCGACGGCGTACCTGTGGAACCCGTTCGTCGTCGAGCGGCTGGTGATCGGGCACTGGCCGCTGCTCGTCGGGTACGCCGTGCAGCCGTGGGTCGCGCTGCTGGCGCGGCGCTGGCGCGACGAGGGCCGGCTGCCGTTGCTGTTGCTCGTGCTGCTCCCGCTGGGGAGCCTCAGCGCCGGGGCAGGCGTCGCCACCGCGTTGGTCGCGCTGGCCTTCGGGGTGTCCCGTCGCCGCGGGTCGCTCGGCCTGGTGGCAGCGCTGCTCGCCGCCAACGCCCCGTGGGTGATGTCCGGGCTGCTGCATCTCGACGCCGCCCGCAGCGACGCGGCGGCGGCGGCACTGTTCGCCGGCCAGGGCGAGGGGCTGCTGCCGGGGCCGCTGGCCTTCGCAGGACTCGGCGGCATCTGGAACACCGAGGTGGTCCCGGTGACCCGGACCGGGCCGCTCGCGGTCGCGGCACTCGTCGGGCTGGTCACGCTGGTCGCCCTCGGGGCGGGGCACTGGTGGCGCTCGACCGGCCGGCAGGACCGGGGCGCGCTGCTGGCCCTGGGGTTGGTCGGCTACTCCGTGGCCCTGCTCGGCTGGGCCGCCCCGGACCTGGTCGGCCGGCTCGCCGCGGAGGTGCCCGGCGGTGGCCTGCTGCGCGACAGCACTCGCCTGCTGGGGCTGTGTGCGCCGCTGCTCGCGGTCCTGGTCGCCCACGGCGCGACGGTGGTGCGCGACCGGCTGGCCGGCGTCCCCGGCGTGGTCGTCGCGGTCTCCCTGCTGCTGGTGCCCGTCGCCACCATGCCGGACGCCGCGTGGGGAGTCTCCGGCCGGCTGGACGCCGTCGACTACCCCCCGGAGTACGCCGTCATGCGCGAGGCCGTCGGCCGCGGGCGGGGTGACGTGGTGCTGCTGCCGTTCACCAGCTATCGGGCCCCCGCGTGGAACGACGGCCGCAAGCTGCTCGACCCGGTCGGGCGGGCGCAACGTCGCGACTACGTCGCCAACGACGAGCTGGTCGTCTCCGACGAGGTGATCCCCGGGGAGGACCCCCGCGCCCAGGACGTGGCGGACGCGCTCGCCCTGCCGACGCCGAGCTTGCGGAGGGACCGGCTCCGCGAGCTCGGGGTCGAGCTGGCCGTGACCGACTCCTCCGCATCCGGCCCCGTCATCGAGATCTCGGGGCGGGAGCTCGCGAGCGCGGGGACGATCCGGGTGCTGAGCCTCGGCGAGCCCGCGTCGCGGGCAGTCCCTCAGGGGTGGCGGGTCTCGATGGGGGTGGCGTGGCTGTCCTGGCTCGCCCTGCCGCTGCTCGCCGCGCTCGGGCGCGGGCGACGGAGGTGGCGGCGCACGCAGGTTCCAGGGTGATCTAGACCACCCGGAAGGACCGTCGCGCGCACGGACACGGCGCCGGACGAAAGCCCGACCGCGACGGGCGGGGCCCGGAGTTCTTCGTTTCGCCGTCTCGGCTGCTATGTTGTGCTCCGACATCAGGAGGATTCAGTGTTCGGTCCCGGCTTCTTCGGCAGCATCTTCGGTGGTTTCCTCGCCTTCATCGCGGGGTCGGCCATTGCTGGCGCCACCGTCTTCGGCGTCGTCTCGTCGCAGACCGGCGCCCCGGACAGCTCGCCCACCTCCGTCAGCAACGTCGGCATCGACCCGACCAGCTACGGCTCTCAGTGACCTCCTGACGCCGCCGTCGTCGTGGCGTCACCCCGGGCCCTCCGCGGCTCACCCTTCGATGTCGTCTGCCTCGACCTCGTCGGGGTCCTGCGCGGCCACGATCCGGCCGTGGCAGGCGATGTCCAGCACCTGTGCGAACGACCCCTGGGCGTGGTCCCAGGTGAAGCGGTGGCTGAGCTCCCTGGCGCCCTCGCCCAGCTCCCGGCGCCGGACGTCGTCGGTGAGCAGCGAGCGCAGCCCTGCGGTGAACTCCTCCTGGGTGTCCACCAGCAGCCCCGACTCGCCGTCGGCGATGGACTCGCGGGTGCCACCGGCCGACCGGTAGGCCACCGCCGGGGTGCCGTGCATCGCGGCCTCGCCGACGACCAGGCCCCAGCCCTCCTTGAGCGAGGGGAGCGCCATCACCCACGACTCGGCGTAGATCCGGTCCTTCTCCTCCTCGCCGACGTGGCCGGTGAACCGCAGCCCGTCGGTGCCGTGCGCCGCGGCGTACTGCTGGAGCGCGTCGGACCACCATCCGGATCCGACGATCGTGAGCGTGAGGTCGGGCATCTCCTGGCGCAGCTCGGCCCAGGCGTCGATGGCGTGCTCCACCTGCTTGTGCGGCACCAGCCTCCCGACCACGCAGATCGAGGGGTGCGGCGACGTGCGGTCGGTGTCGTCGGACACCGGGTCGGTGCCGTTGTGCACGACAGCGATGCGCGACCGGTCGACGCCGAGGCCGCCGAGCTCGTCGCGGGTGGCCTGGGACACCGCGACGTACTGGCAGCTCCGGTAGAGCCAGGGGGAGAAGGTGCTCTCGATCCACCAGCCCACCCGGCCGACGAGACCGGGGTAGACCACCGGCCACTGCTCGCGGTGGACGTGGTGCACCAGCAGCACGACCGGGCGGCGGGTCACCAGCCGGGTGAAGAACGGGAGCCCGTTCTGCACGTCGACGACCGCGTCCACGTGGCCGAACCTCCGCAGCGCCAGGGCGAGCATGCCGTGCAGGTAGACCCCCATCTTCGAGCCGCGCCGCACGAAGCGGATCCCGTCGCGGGTCTCCCTGCCGGGGGCGGCGCCGTGGGCGGCACAGAAGATGGTGACCTTCACCCCGCGAGCGACCAGCCCGGCGGCGACCTTCTCCAGGTAGATCTCGGCGCCGCCGCCCTCGGGGTTGCGGGTGTCGCGCCAGCTGAAGAACACCACGTGGCGGCCGACGAGGTCCGGATGCAGCACCGGCGTAGGTTACCGCCGAGTCGGATATGGTCTGCGCGTGTTGCGGCGATCCGGCTCCCCGGCAGCCTGGCGGGCCACCCTGGGGCGGTCGGTCCGGCTCTTCGGTGACTTCCGCTACGAGCAGCCCGACCCGGCCCGGTTCTACACCGCGTTGGCCGACGACTCCGTCGCCATGCTCGGGCGGTACGCCGACCTCGACGGCCGCACCGTGCTCGACGTGGGCGGCGGCCCCGGCTACTTCCGTGAGGCGTTCGAGCGGGCCGGTGCGACGTATGTCGCACTCGACGCCGACGTCGGCGAGCTGGCCGGAGTGGGGGAGATCCATCCCCGCACCGTCATCGGCAGCGGGATGCGGCTGCCGTTCCGCGACGGCGCGGTCGACACGACGTACTCCTCCAATGTGCTCGAGCACGTGCCCGACCCGTGGCAGATGGCGCGCGAGATGGTGCGGGTCACCCGCCCGGGGGGACTGGTGTTCGTCAGCTACACCGTGTGGTTCGGCCCCTGGGGCGGTCACGAGACCGCGCCGTGGCACTACGTGTCGGGGGAGTACGCCCGGCGGCGCTACCGCCGGCGGCACGGCCATGAGCCCAAGAACAGGTTCGGCGAGTCGCTGTTCGAGGTCACCGTCGCCGACGGGCTCCGCTTCGCTCGTGAGCAGACCGACGCGGAGGTGGTGGCGGTGTTCCCGCGCTACCACCCGTCGTGGGCCTACTGGCTGCTCCGGGTCCCGGTCGTCCGCGAGGTGCTCACCTGGAACCTGATGATCGTGCTGCGGCGCCCGGACGAAGGGCCCGCCGGGTGAGCGAGCCGGCGCGCAGCCGGAGGCAGAGAGGGGCAGCGGCGCTGCGATCGCCGTGGTCGGTCCTCGGCGCCGCCGTGGCCGTGGTGGCCGCCCAGCTCGGGCTCCGGGCGTGGGCGGTCGGCGGCGGGTGGTTCCTCGGCGAGGACCTGGTCCGGCTGGCCGACTTCAGCGGCACGGTCGCAGCGGCCGACCTGGTCGACGTGCGCCGCGACCACCTGTCGCCGGTCTCCGGGCTGCTCACCTGGTTGCTCGCCGGGTCCACGCCCTACGACTGGGCGCTGGCGACCCTGCTCGTCGTCGTGCTGCTGGCGCTCGCCGACCTGGCCGCCCTGCTGTTCGTGGTCCGCCTGGTCGGCCTGCGATGGGTGGCGCTGGTCCCGCTCGGGTGGTACCTGCTGAGCGTGGTCACGCTGCCGGCCTCGATGTGGTGGTCCGCCGCGGTGCTGCAGCTGCCCCTCCAGGTCGCCGTGTTCGGCGCCCTCACCGCCCACCTGGAGCATCTCCGCTCGGGCCGGCGGCGGTACGCCGCGCTGGCCTGGCTGGCGCTGGTCCTCGGGATGGCCTGCGACGTCGGCATCGTCTACGTCGTCGCACCGCTGCTGTTCCTCTCGCTCTACTTCTCCGACGGGTCGGGGGTGCGCGGGCGGCTGGCCGGGCTGTGGCGTCAGCGCCTCGTCTGGACCGGGTATGTCGTCCTGCTGGGCGGCTACGTCGCGGCGTACCTCCGGATCCACCCCCTGGGTCCCCGGCCCGAGGGCGACGCCGTGCGGACCGCCGTGCTGATGGCCCGCGAGTCCCTGTTGCCGGTGCTGCTCGGCGGACCCTGGCGCTGGGGACCGCCCGACCCCACCCCTCTGGTGCCGGCCGAGGCCCCGGCGGCCTGGGTGACGGCAGCGGTGGTGCTGGCGGTGGTCGGCGTGCTGCTGGCCTGGCGGCGGCGCCGGGCGACCGTGTGGGTGCTGGTGCCGGTGGGGCTGCTCGTCGGCGTGCACGCAGCGGTGCTGGCCTACGCCCGGGGGACCTTCCCCGCCGAGGTGCTGGCCCACGAGGTCCGCTACCTGGCCGTGCTCGCGCCGGTGCTGGTCCTCGCCCTGGCCGTGCTCGTGGCGGCGCCGGCACCCTCTCGTCCCGGGCCGTGGGAGCCCGCGCCGGTTCCGTCGGCCAGGGTGCCTGGCCCCGGCAGTCCCCGCTGGCGGCGGGCTGCCCCTGCCCTGGCCGGGACGGTGGTCATCGGCGGAGTCGTCGCCGGCTCGGTCGTCTCGACCCTGGCGTACGCCGCCGCGTGGCACGGAGACTTCCCCTCGCGGGTCTATGTTCGTCACGTGCAGGAGCAGTCGCTGGACGCGCCGTTGCGGATCGTCGACCAGCCGGTGCCGCCCGCCGTGGTGTCGCCGGAGTGGGACGCGCCCGAGCGCACCCGCGCCTCGTGGGTCTTCCGGCCGCTCGGCCCCCGGGTGCTCGCGTCGCTGGAGGGCAACGACCTCCAGATGCTCGACGAGGAAGGCCTGGCCCGGTCCGCGGAGGTGCGCGCGATGGTGGCCTCGGTGCCGGCGCCGGCCGACGGCTGCGGCTACCGGGTCGGCCCGGAGGAGGGCGCGGCAGACGTCGTCGTCCCGCTCGCGCCGGTGCCGGGGGAGGAGCCCGTGCCCGAGCTGTGGTGGGGATCGCTCGGCTACCTCGCCAGCGCCGACGGGCGGCTGGGGATCGCGGTCGGCGACGAGCTCCGCACGATCTCGGTGCGCCGCGGGTTGCACCGCTACGTCTGGCTGGGCAAGGGCACGCCCCAGGTCGCGGCCCGTCTGGTCTCCCTCGCCGACGCCGAGGTCTGCGTCGACCAGGTGGCGGCGGGGTCGCTGGAGATCGGCGAGGGGGAGGACCCGTGAGCAGGCTGCGCTGGCCGCGCCGGGCGCGCCCCGCGGCGCCTCCCGAGCCCTACGTCCCCGCCGACACCGGTCGCCCGGCATCGGCGGTGGTGCTTCCCGGGCTCGACACCGTGCGGGCCCTCGGTGCCTTCCTCGTGTTGGCCACCCATGTGGCCTTCTGGTCGGGCAACTACGGCTCCTCGTTGTGGGGCACCTTCCTCTCCCGCCTCGACGTCGGGGTCGCCCTGTTCTTCGTGCTGTCGGGCTTCCTGCTGTCTCGCCCCTACCTGGCCGCCGCGCGCACCGGCGGCCGCCGACCGGGCACCCGCCACTACCTCTGGAAGCGCATCCTGCGGATCATGCCGCCCTACTGGCTGGCCGTCGTCCCCGCGCTGGCGCTGCTGACCGACAACGCGGGCGCCACCCCACGCGACTGGCTCCGCACGCTGACCCTCACCGACATCTACCTCGCCGACCGGATGCCGGCCGGCCTGACCCAGATGTGGAGCCTGGCCACCGAGCTGGCGTTCTACCTCTGTCTGCCCCTGCTGATGGTGGGCTGGAACGCCGTCACCCGGGGTCGGCGACGCGACCTCACCGTGGTCGCGCTGGTCGGGCTCGCGGCGGCGCTGAGCGTCGGCTGGGTGCTGCTGCTGCCGACGGAGTGGGCCGCGCGGGCGCCGATGATCCTGCAGTGGCTGCCGACGTACCTCATCTGGTTCGCCATCGGCATCGCCCTGTCCCACCTCCACGAGCACGTCGAGGCCGGCAGCGACCCGGGTCGTCGGCCGGTGCTCGACCGCGTGGTGGCGCTCGGTCGGCTGCCCGGCGTCTGCCTGCTCCTGGCGGCGGCGGTGATGCTGGTGGCCTCGACCCCGCTCGCCGGGCCGTCGCTGCTGCTGCCCGCGACCACCGGGCAGGTGGTCACCAAGACGATGCTCTATGCCGTGGTGGGTGGCCTGGTGGTGCTGCCCTCGGTGTTCCGCGCGCCCGGCGCCTACCGCACCGTGTCCGAGCACCCCCTGCTGCGGCATCTCGGCCACATCTCCTACGGCGTGTTCTGCGTGCACGTGCTGGTGCTCCACCTGATCACCCACGTGACCGGGTGGGCGCTCTTCCGCGGGCACGGGCTGGAGATGTTGGTGCTGACGTCGGTGATCAGCGTGGTGCTCGCCGAAGGGATCTACTGGCTGGTCGAGCGGCCGCTCTCGCGGTTCCGCACGCTGGGCCGGTCCAGAACGCCGGCCATCGCAACGGCGGCCAGCGGCACCAGCATCAGCCACTGACCGACCGCGGAGCTCCCGGCCCAGCTCAGCACGCCGCCCCACGGCCGGGCGGCGTACCACCCGCCCACGACCAGCAGTGGCAGCAGCGCGACCGCGGAGGCGGCGGGCCAGCGTGACCGCAGCGCCCACAGCCCGGCGGCCGCACCGAGCATGACGACGACGCCGACGGTGCCGGCCAGCAGCCCGGCGGCCGCCAGCCAGCCGGCCGTCGCCAGCGTGGGCGCCCATCGGGCAGGTCCAAGGGTGGGGTGGTCGGTGCGCCCGGGCCGCCAGAACGTCACCAGCAGCAGGAGCAGGGCGAGCGCGAACGACATCGCCCCCGCCACCAGCCCCTGGCGGTACGCCGTCTCCGGCGCGTAGTCGACGCGGACGGTCGTCGTCTCGCCACCGGGGAGCGCGAAGCCCTGCTGCCAGCCGTCGACCACCTGAGCCGAGAGCGGCCGACCGTCGGCGGCTGCCTCCCAGCCCGGGTTGGCGTTGTGACGCAGCACGAGGTAGCGCGCGTCCTCGCTCACCGGGAGCGACCCGTCTCCGGCAGCAGTGACCGGCACCGGCGGGTCAGCGATGGTCGCCGGCGACCCCAGCCGGGTGAACGTGAGGGACTGCGGAGAGAAGGCGTCAGAGGCGCGCAGCCGGATCCGGTTGCGACCCGCCTCCAGCGCGACCGTCCTCGTCGTGCAGGCCCGGGTGAGCACCGGGAGCCCTCGGTGGATGTCGACCGGTCGCGCGACGACGGCGGTCCGCACGACCTGGTGCACGTTGAGGCGCAGCTCGGGCCCGCTGCCGCAGCCGAAGTCGACCTCGTCGGTGCCGACGCCGACCGGCCCGACGGGGCGGCCATTGACCTCGATCTCGCTGACCCCGACGCCCAGGTTGACCACCGAGCCGTCGAAGCCGACGCTGCGGACCTCGGTCGAGCGGTCGACGGTGAGGGTGACCCGGTCGACCCGGACCGGGTCGAGGCGCGCCTCACCGTCGTCGTCGAGCCTCACCAGCTGGCTGCCCCCGGGGTAGTCGACGCGGACGGCCGTGGGTCGGCGCGCGGGCGCCCCGGGGTCGAGCGCCAGGGTGATCCGTGAGAGCCGCCTCGGCTTCACCCAGGTGAGGTCGAGGGAGGGGGCGCCGTCGATCGGCGACGACACCCACGTCGTGCTGGGATCCCCGTCGATCGTGGCGAGCGGTCCGGCCGCTGACACGCTGGTGACCGCGCTCGAGGAGGCCGTGACGTCGACCAGCGAGGTGCGAGTCAGCAGCTCCTGGACGGCGGGGCCCGGCCGCGGGACGGCCCGGACCTCCAAGGTGAAGAGCGCCGTCTGCGGGAGCGACACGATGCGCCGCATCAGGCCGCTGTCCTCGCCGACCGACTGCCGGCCTGGGGTGCAGCGCAGGCTGTCGTCGACAACCACGCACCCGGTGCTGCCGTCGACGCCGTTGTCGAGGGAGATCATCTCGGGCGCGCCCCAGGCTGCGGGGACCGCCGGCGTCACCAGCCAGCGCCGCACCGGCACGCCGGCGAGGTGCACCTCAGCCAGGGACAGCTCCCGGCCGGCCTGCCCCGACGACTCGCGCACCTCGACCCAGGACGTGGGGCCGTCGGGGAGGTCGAGAGTCAGCCGGTCGCCGGGCTCGACGAACGTCGGCTCGGTGCTGCCCTGCTCGGTGCGGACCTCGATCTCGGAGGTGGTCGACGGCTCCGGTCCGACGACGAGCTCCACCTGTCCCACGTCGGTGGGTCGCTTCAGGTCGATGCGCAGCCACGAGGTGCCGCGGCCGCCGGGGGCGGAGACCCACGCGGAGTCCGGGTCGCCGTCGACGGCGGCGTAGGGACCGGCGGTGACACGCCGGCTGGTCACGCCCCGCGACAGAGCGAGCGAGGAGCTGGCCCGCACCTGGTCAACGCCTTCGACGCGGGCGCGGGTGCGCCACGGGGCATCGGCGTCCGACACCCGGTAGTCGCGAACCGGGGCCAGGGTCGAGGTCTCGGCGTCGGTGAGCGTGGGCGTCACGGCGTCGTGCAGCCGGCCGAACACCCGGTCGCGGCGGCGCAGCCCGTCGGTGAGCACCACCGGCGCCTGCGGGTCGGTGGCGGGGTCGGTGTCGACCGCGAGCCGCACCGGCTGGTCGTCGAGGAGCCCCTGCTCGGCGAGGGTGAGCAGGTCCTCCGGCCCGCCCACGACGACCGGCAGCCGGTCGGTGGTGGAGACCGCCGCCTCGGGGGCCACCTCGAAGATCTCCACGGCGGCGTACTGGTCCTGCCAGCCATGGGCGACCACCGCCTCCTGGTCGCCGACCTCGAGCCGGGCCTCCCCGCCGACCAAGGGCCCGAAGGCGATGCGGAAGGAGAGGCCCGGCGAGGTGGCGATCGCCTGGTGCACCAACGTGGGGTCGACGACGTCGCTGGAGCGGTTGAGGTCGTTGCGCACCACCAGCCAGCGGATCCCCATCCGCCGCAGGTAGGCCGTCAGCGCGGCCGACCCCTGACCACGTTGGAGGCGCTCCTCGACAGCGTCGAGCGCGCGGATGGTGCCTCCCGGGGTGAGCGGGATGGCGTTGCGCACCGCCCAGGGGGCGCGGGCCAACGGCTGGAGGGGCTCGTCCTGGGTGTTGCCCCAGGTGTAGTCGCCGAACGACGAGCCGGGCAGCAGCAGCGCGCGACCGGCGCCCTCCGATCCGGTGGCCTCCGATCCGGCGCCCTCCCCGTGAGGCGCCGTGGCCTCCTGGTCGGCCAGCCAGCCAGCGGTCTCCCGCCAGTAGTCGGGGATCCCCGCATAGCTTTCGGCGGGCATCAGCCGGCCGACCATGAGGGGCAGCGCGGCCCCGGCCACGGCGACCACCGCCAGCCAGGCGGGGCCGAGTCGCGAGAGCGACTCCCACCGCGGCGACCGCGGACCCTGCTCGGCGCGCCACCGGTGCCAGCCCTCCATCACGACGGCGACCAGGTGGCCGAGGCCGAGCACGAGCGGCAGCCGCACCACCGGATCGAACTTGTGCACGTTGCGGAGCGGGGTCAACGCCCCGTCGAGCAGCGTGCGCACCTCCGCCGCACCCCATCCCTGGGCGGCCCCGCCGTGGCCGGCGGTGACCATCAGCAGCCCGACCAGCAGCCCCGAGGCCAGGAACGTGCGGTGCGGGTTGTCGCGGCGGATGATGCCGGCGAGGCCGAGCGCGAGGACCAGCGTGCTGTTGACGATGGGTACGGCGTCGGAGATCAGGTCGTTGCCGGCGCGCCAGCGGGGTTCCACGTACGGGATCCAGGCCGAGGTGCCGCGCAGGGCGTTGAACAAGGTGGTGGGGTAGGTCGTGACGCTGCTGTTCTCGATGTAGTCCAGGAACGGCGGGCTGTAGGCGCCCAGCAGGAACAGGGGGACCAGCCACCACAGGCACACCAGCACCGTGGTCAGCGGCCACCAGAGCATGAGGGTCCGGCGGCGCCGGCCGGCCTCTCGGGTGAGTAGCCAGACGACGCCCAGGGGGATCACCGCGAACGTCGCCGCGGCGTTGACACCGCCCACCATGCCCACCGCCAGGCCGGCGGCGATCGCTGCCCGTCTCGCCGAGCCCTGCCGGGAGCCGTGCACCAGGGCCAGCAGCACCCACGGCGCGACCGCCGAGGGCCAGGCCTCGATCGAGATCGGCCCGACCGTGGTCAGCACACGGGGAGAGAGGGCGTAGGCGAAGCCGGTGACCAGCAGCGCGGTGTCGCTGCGCGTCCCCAGAGCGCGGGCGAGCCGGGCCCCGCCCTGGAAGGCGACGACGAGCACCAGCGCCTGCCAGAGCCGCTGCACCAGCCACCCGGGGACGCCGAGCGCGTCGCCGAGCAGGAAGAACGGGCCCATCGGCCACAGGTAGCCGTAGGACTGGTTGCCCACCTGGCCGAAGGCCCCGGTGGAGTCCCAGAGGGTGAGGGCCCGCACCAGGCTGGTCGCGGGGTCGACGACCAGGTCGAGCTTGGTGTCGGCCACCAGCCGTCCGGACTCCTGGACGACGCAGGCCGCCACGAGCAGCGCCGAGGCGGCGAGCAGCCGGAACCCGGTCCTGGAGCGCGCCTCGTCGGCAGCGGGTGGTGCGGTGCTGGCACCGGTGAGGCGAGACATGTCGCGCAGACTCTACTGCTCGCTCCGACACCGGGGCGGCGCTCGTCGCGGCCGTGGGAACGCCCCTCGCGACCCCGCTACTCGTCAGTAGATTTTGCGGTGCGCCTCCTTCTGCGTAGGTGGTTGTTCCTGCTAATGTGCGGCGACTCGTTCGGAGCCGGGAGGCACAAGGTGCGCAAGATCGTCAGTTGGCTGCTCATGGGCCTGGGTGGATTCCTTCTCGTGGCGGCGCTGGTAGCCACCACATGGGCGCCCGGTCAGGCCAAGCGAGCCCCGCTCAACACCGACTCCACGACCCGGCTCTCCGGCACGGCTGCGGCGCTGCCCAGCGGCGACACCAACCAGGGCGTGCGCGGGGTGAGCGTCACCAAGGCCGACTCGGAGGTCTCCGACGGCGAGGTCGTCGTCTACGCCAACTACACCTGCCTGGTGATCGACGTCGCCGACGAGCCTGACTGCGGCAACCCGGGCGTCGGAGAGGACGCCGACCCCAACCTGGTCACTGCCAGCGAGCCCGAGGTGTTCGCCACCGACCGGCGCACCGGCGTCGCGGTCAACGACAGCAAGTACCTCCCCGAGGGCACCCCCGAGACGCAGGGTCTGGTCAACAAGTTCCCGTTCGACACCGAGCAGACCTCCTACGAGTTCTGGGACGGCGTGCTGGATCGCACGGTGACCACGGAGTTCGAGGACGTCGAGGAGGTCAACGGCCTGGAGACCTATCGCTTCCACTACGTCGTGACCGACGAGCCGGCCAAGATCTCCGGCGACATCGAGGGCCTCTACAGCATGGACAAGACCATGTGGATCGAGCCCAAGACCGGCACGATCATCGACCAGGAGCAGCACGACGTCCGCAAGGTCGGCGACCAGACGCTGCTCGACGTCAACCTCTCCTTCACCGACGAGCAGGTCCAGGTCAACGTCGACGACACCGAGGCCAACCTCTCGACCCTCAGCCTGATCACCTCGACCGTCCCGCTCATCGGCTTCATCGGCGGGCCGCTGCTGGTGCTCGCGGGCGTGGCGCTGCTGATCACCGGGCGCACCAAGGACGACGCGGCCGAGGAGTGAGCCGAGCGGTTCAGCTCCGCGGCCGGTAGGCCGCGGCGAAGATCGCCGTGCCGGGCGTGAGTCGCCCCCGCAACGCCGACCAGCCGCCCCACACCCGCTCGTGGTCGTCGGGCCAGCGGGGCTCGAGCAACCGCTGCAGCACGAAGTCGTGGCCGGTGAGGACGTCGACCCAGTCCTCGAGGGTGCGGTGGTGCTCGACGTAGCTGACCTCGCCGCTGGCGTCGTCCACCTCGACGTACGGCGTCCGGTCCCAGTAGGACTGTGCCGCAGTCAGGCCGGGCTCCCCGGGGTCGTCGGGGAACATCCAGCGGGTGGGGTGGGTGATCGAGAAGGCGTAGCGCCCGCCGGGGCGCAGCACCCGCGCGGTCTCCGCGACCGCGACGCCGATGTCGGCGACGAACTGCAGCGCCCCGAACGACGAGAACACCACGTCGAAGGAGTCGTCACGGAAGGGCAGCGCCGTTGCGGTGCCGAGCACCGAGGGCACGCTGACACCTGAGGCGTCGTCGATCCGCCGGGAGTGCTGCAGCTGACGCAGGGACAGGTCCAGCCCGACGGCCCGCCCACCCTGGGAGGTCACCCAGCGGGAGCACTGGCCCGCTCCCGAGCCGACCTCCAGCACGTCGCGTCCGGCGATCTCGCCCAGCACGCCTGCCTCGGCCTCGGTCAGGCCCTCCGGTCCCCACACGAAGCCCACGTCGCCGAGGAACTGCCCGTGGGTGGCTTGGTACTCGTCGGCGTAGCGGTCCCAGTCCGGGCCGTTGGCCTGACGGGACTCCCTCTCGCTCACGGGCCGACGTTCGACCCGCACGGGAGCCGGGGCCGCGAACTCCTCCACGCGCCGACCCTACCGCCGTGCCCCGCAATGTCCGGTCCCCTGGCCGACCGGCAGGTACGGTGTGCGCCATGAAGCGCCTGCTCACCGCCGTGCTCGCGGCCTGCGCCCTGCTCGCCGCGGCCCTCGCGGGGGGCGTCGCGGGCGGCGCCGCGGCGGCAGCGGCGGCCGTGCCGGTCACCGGCCTGACGGCGACGGGCACCGGCGTCGGTATGTTCCCGGCCTTCGACCCGGCCATCACCCGCTACGCCGTCACCACCTCCGCGGAGACCGACGGCGTCACGGTCGCGGTGGCGACCGAGCCCGGGGCGACCGTGCGCGTCAACGGCGTCGAGGAGCCCGACGGCACCGCCACGGTCAGCGGGCTCGAGGAGGGCGACGAGATCTCGGTGCTGGTCGACGACGCGGCGGGCACCACGGCGTACTCCCTGGTCTACCTGCCGGCGCAGTTCCCGACCCTCGAGGCGGTGACCTCCGGCACTGTCACCCCGGGGCACGTGCTGCTCACGCTCGGGCTGTGGGTGGTGCCCGGTGCGCCCTTCTTCGAGGCCGCGGTCGACGAGAACGGCGTGCCGGCCTACGTCAAGGCCAGCCCGGGCGGCGCGATGGACCTCAAGCGGCTCGCCAACGGCCACTTCCTGGTGGCGCGCGGACCTGCCGTCGGCAGCCTGGAGGGCGTCGACTACGTCGAGCTCGACGAGACCTTCACGCCGGTCGCGAGCTACCGCACCGTGGGGCTGGCCAACACCGACGGGCACGACATGATCCTGCTGCCGGACGGCTCGCACTACCTGATGGCCTACGAGCCCGACGGCGACGGCAACACCGACGCGGTCGTGCAGCATATCTCGGCCGCCGGCGACGTGCTGTTCTCCTGGAACAGCGCCGACCACCTGGACATCGCGGCGGAGTCCGTCTTACCTCAGCCCGCGACCGGCGACTGGGACTACGCGCACATCAACTCGTTCCAGGTGATGGCCGACGGCGACCTGCTGCTGTCGTTCCGGCACACCAGCTCGGTGCTCAAGGTGGCCCGCACCGCCCACGACGGCTACGCGCAGGGCGACGTGATCTGGCGGCTCGGCGGCCTCGCCAGCGACTTCACTTTCGCCGACGGCACCGCCGGCCCCTGCGCCCAGCACACCGCCAGCGAGCTGCCCAACGGCGACATCATGGTGTTCGACAACGGCTCCCTGGAGGCCTTCAACGCTGGTCCGCTCTGTCCCGACCCGGCCGATCCCGGCAACCCTGACAACCTGGGCGACCGGGTGCCCACCCGGGTGGTGGTCTTCCGGCCCGACACCACGACCGGCGTGGCGACGACGGAGCGCGACATCCGGATCGGGGACCGCTACGCCGTCTTCGCAGGGTCCGCCGAGCAGCTGGCCGGCGACCACGTGCTGATCGGCTGGGCCTCCAGCCGCGACGCCGTCGCCACCGAGGTGGACGACAGCGACGCCACCGTGTGGGAGCTCAGCGACACCAACCCGGTCGCCAACGACCGCTACTTCACCTACCGCGCCACGAAGGCGGTCGTGCCCGACGCGATCGACCCCGAGGTCACGCTGAGCGTCCCCTCCGGCGGCGTCGTGGTCCAGGGCTCCGGGGCGACGGCCACGGTCTCCTGCACCGACCGCGGCGGCTCCACGCTCCGGGCCTGCGACGTGACCGCGATGGACACCGACACGCTGGGTGACCACCAGGTCAGCGTCACCGCCAGCGACGGTGCCGGCAACACCACCACGGTCGTGCGGGACTACACCGTCGTCCCGGTCCCGCAGCCCGACGCCTTCGTCAAGCTGAGCGGCCGACGAGCGCTCGTCGGGCAGGGGGTCTACGGCGGCGTCTTCCAGCAGACGCTGAAGACATCGCTGCCGCGCGGCAAGCGCAAGGTGGTCGCGGTGGTCAAGGTGCGCAACGACGGCGACGCGCCCTCGAGGTTCGGGCTGGAGGCCAGCAAGAAGGGCCGCGGGCTGGCGGTGAGGTTCTCCGGCCTGCGCGGCAAGACGCCCCGGCTGGCACCGGGGGAGGCCTACACGCTGCGCGTGGAGCTGCGGCGTACGCCGAGGACCGTGTCCGGCCGCACGGCCACCGCCACGGTGCGGACCCGCTCCCTGCGTGACGGCGCGGTGACCGACGCCGTCCGCGTGCAGGTCAAGGTGCGCTGACGCGCGAGTTGGACTCCGTCCGCCGCTGCCGCGTAGGCTTACCGTTCGCCAGAGGTCTGCCCGTGTCACAGACAGAGCGGACCGGGCTCGCTATCGGTGCCCTGCGGTCATCCGAGGTTCGGGGCACCAGCACCATCGGTAGTGAAACCAGGCTTCCGGCATGCCCGCACGACACCTATCCACCCAAGGACCCAGTTCCCCTATGACGAGCAGCCTCACCACTCCTCTGGCCCACTCCGACACGGAGACCGACGCCCCGCAGGTCGCGGTCAACGACATCGGCTCGGAGGAGGACTTCCTCGCCGCCATCGACGAGACGATCAAGTACTTCAACGACGGCGACATCGTGGATGGCATCGTCGTCAAGGTCGACCGGGACGAGGTCCTGCTCGACATCGGCTACAAGACCGAGGGGGTCATCCCCTCGCGCGAGCTGTCCATCAAGCACGACGTCGACCCCGCTGACGTCGTCACCGTGGGCGACGCGGTCGAGGCCCTGGTCCTCCAGAAGGAGGACAAGGAGGGTCGGCTGATCCTGTCCAAGAAGCGCGCCCAGTACGAACGCGCCTGGGGCACGATCGAGCAGGTCAAGGAGGAGGACGGCGTCGTCGAGGGCACCGTCATCGAGGTCGTCAAGGGCGGCCTGATCCTCGACATCGGCCTGCGCGGCTTCCTCCCGGCGTCGCTGGTGGAGATGCGGCGCGTGCGCGACCTGCAGCCCTACGTCGGCCAGACGCTCGAGGCGAAGATCATCGAGCTCGACAAGAACCGCAACAACGTGGTGCTGTCCCGCCGCGCCTGGCTGGAGCAGACCCAGTCCGAGGTGCGGCACGGCTTCCTCACCCAGCTCGGCAAGGGTCAGATCCGCAAGGGCGTGGTCTCCTCGATCGTCAACTTCGGCGCGTTCGTCGACCTCGGCGGCGTCGACGGTCTGGTGCACGTCTCGGAGCTTTCGTGGAAGCACATCGACCACCCGAGCGAGGTCGTGGCCGTCGGTGACGAGGTCACCGTCGAGGTGCTCGACGTCGACATGGACCGCGAGCGGGTCTCGCTGTCGCTGAAGGCGACGCAGGAGGACCCCTGGCAGCACTTCGCCCGCACCCACCAGATCGGCCAGATCGTGCCGGGCAAGGTCACCAAGCTGGTGCCGTTCGGTTCGTTCGTCCGGGTCGAGGAGGGCATCGAGGGCCTGGTGCACATCTCCGAGCTGGCCGAGCGCCACGTGGAGATCCCCGAGCAGGTCGTCCAGGTCAACGACTCGGTGATGGTCAAGATCATCGACATCGACCTCGAGCGGCGCCGGATCTCGCTGTCGCTCAAGCAGGCCAACGAGACGGCCATCTCGACCGACGTCGACGACTTCGACCCGACGCTCTACGGCATGACCGCGACCTACGACGAGCAGGGCAACTACGTCTACCCCGAGGGCTTCGACCCCGAGACGGGCGAGTGGCTCGACGGCTACGACGAGCAGCGCGCGACCTGGGAGGAGCAGTACGCCCAGGCCCACGCCCGCTGGGAGGCGCACGTCAAGCAGCAGAAGGAGGCGGCCGCCGCGGAGGTCGAGGCGGGCGAGTCCACCTCGTACTCCTCTGGTGGCGAGGAGGCGCAGCCGGAGGCCGTCGGCGGCTCGCTGGCGTCCGACGAGGCGCTGCAGGCGCTGCGCGAGAAGCTCACCGGCGGCAACTGACGCCCGACGAGCGCCCCACAGGCATCATCGACAGGGCCGGGTCACCCACGGGGGACCCGGCCCTGTCGCGTCCGGGGACGGCCTAGGGTGGGCCCGTGCCGGACACGACAGCCCCACGAGCCAAGACGCTCGTGCTCGGGGTGGGAGCCCAGAAGGCCGGCACGTCGTGGCTGCACGACTACCTCGCCCGCTCCCCGCAGGTCGCGACCGGCCCGCTGAAGGAGTACCACCTCTTCGACGTGCTCGACCTCGAGTCGGCCGCCGGTCTCCGCGAGACGATGCTGGGCAAGGCCGAGCGGGCGCTGGCCCGCCTGGCCCGCGGGGCGGACCAGGCCCGGCCTCCGGACGCTCCGGCCCTGCTGCGGACGGTCTTCTACGCCGACCCGGCGGCGTACTTCGACCACCTGGCGGGGCTGCTCGCGCCCGCGGGGATCAGGGCCACGACCGACCTCACCCCGGCGTACGCCGGCCTGTCGGCGGCGCGCTTCACGGCGATCAGGGCCGAGCTCGCCGCCCGCGGGATCGGCGTGCACGTGGTGTTCCTGCTGCGGGACCCGGTCGAGCGGATCTGGTCGGCGGAGCGCATGTTCCACCGCAACCATCCTGAGCAGGCCCAGGTGGAGACGGTCGAGGACCGCGTGCTGCGCACCTTCGACCACCCCTTCCACGAGGTGCGCACCCGCTACCACGACACCCTCGCCGTCCTCGACCGCGCGTTCAGCTACGAGGAGGTCACCGTCGAGCTCTACGAGCGGCTGTTCGACGTCGAGACGCTCGCCCGCCTCTGCGCCCGGATCGGCATCGAGCCGTCCCCGGCCGACCTCGACCACCGGGTCAACAGCTCCCCGAAGTCCGACGGTCTCTCGCCCGAGACGCTCTCCCGGGTGGCCCACCACTACGCCGACGTCTACACAGCCGCCGCGGCCCGGCTGGGCACCGAGCAGATCATGGCGGCGTGGCCGCACGCGTCCCTCGTGCTGGGCCGCTGACGCGGCAGCGGAGGAGCCAAGGATGCGAGTCGGGCTGACGGGCGGGGTGGCCGCCGGCAAGAGCGCGGTCGCCGCGCAGCTGGCCGAGCTGGGGGCGGTGGTCGTCGATGCCGACCTGCTCGCGCGCGAGGTGGTCGCGCCCGGCACCGACGGGCTGGCCGAGGTCGTCGACGCCTTCGGCGAGGGTGTGCTCGGCCCCGACGGGGCGCTGGACCGCCCGGCGCTGGGCGCCGTCGTCTTCGCCGACGAGGGGGCCCGGCGCCGGCTGGAGGCGATCATCCACCCCCGGGTGCGCGCCCGCGCAGCGGAGCTCGAGGCCGGGGCGCCCCCGGGCGCCCTGGTGGTGCACGACATCCCACTGCTGGTCGAGACCGGCCAGGCGGGCTCGTTCGACGCGGTCATCGTGGTCGACGCCCCACGCGAGCTGCAGGTGGAGCGGATGGTCCACGAGCGTGGTCTGACGCCGGAGGAGGCCGAGGCCCGGATCGCGGCCCAGGCGACCCGGGAGGAGCGGCTGGCCGTGGCGACGTACGTCGTGAACAACAGCGGGACATGGGACGACCTCCGCCGGCAGGTGGCGGAGGTCGTCGCGGCCCTTCGGGGCTAGGTGCTCAGGCGGCCAGGTCCGGGTCGGCGAAGCGGCGCAGCTTGGCCAGCGCCTCGCGCTCCAGCTGGCGCACCCGCTCGGCGGAGATGCCGTGGCGAGCGCCGATGTCGGCGAGCTTGTGCTGCCGCCCGTCGAGCAGGCCGTAGCGCGAGCGGATGATGTCGGCGGCGCGCTCGTCGAGCTGTTCGACCAGCTGGTCGAGCCGGGCGCGCGCCTCGACATCGAGAACCTCCAGGTCGGGGCCGGGGCTGGTCTCCTGGGCCATCAGGTCGCCAAGGGAGGTGTCGCCGTCCTCGTCGACCGGGGTGTCCAGGCTGACGTGCTCACGACCCCAGGCCATCAGGTCGAGCACCCGGTCGAGCTCCATGCCCAGCTCGTGGGCGATCTCGGCAGGATCGGGCTCACGGCCCAGCTGCCGCTCGAGGGTACGCCGGGCTCCGCCGACCTGGTTGAGCTCCTCGACCACGTGGACGGGCAGCCGCACCACACGGGCCTGCTGCGCGATCCCGCGGGTGATGGCCTGTCGCACCCACCACGTGGCGTAGGTCGAGAACTTGTAGCCCTTGGTGTAGTCGAACTTCTCCACCGCACGGATCAGGCCGGTGTTGCCCTCCTGGATCAGGTCGAGCATCGGCATCTGCGCGCGGCCGTACTTGCGAGCGATGGACACGACCAGCCGCAGGTTGGCGGTGATGAACGTGTCGACGGCGCTGGCGGCCCTCCTCGGCGAGCCACTCGAGCTCCTCCTGGGAGGCGTAGCCGGGGGCACCGCCCTTCTTGCGTCCGACGCGGCCCTCGGCGAGCAGCGCCTCGGCCATCAGGCCGGCCTCGATGGTCTTGGAGAGCTCCACCTCGAGGGCAGCGTCCAGCAGGGGGTTGCGGGCGATCTCGTCGAGGTAGAGGCCGACGCTGTCGCGCCCCTCGATCTCGCGCCCGGGGGTTGCCGTGCGGGTTGCCATGGTGGCTGTTCCTCCTCCTCGCATGGGTCGACGAACGGGCGTCGATCCCAGTGGCTACAACACCGCTGGGGGGTGAGGTGTTCCCGCCCTCCGACTGTGTTGCCTCGTACCCACCCAGACGTGCGGCACGCGCGAGAAGTTGCCACTGCCGGCAACTCTCAGGGACTTCTCAGCCATCCCGTGGGCCGCGGCGGCGCAGATCGGCGCCCGGTGGGGCGGCGCAGGCGTCCTCAGGCGTGACCGAGGTGGGCGAGGGCGGCAGCGAGGGATCCGGCCACCGGCACGTCGGGGAACGCGCTGAACTCCGACTCCGGGGCATGGACACCGACGAAGCCCACCGCGGCGTCGCGCGCCGCCGCGGCGTCCCAGGCACTGTCGCCGATCATGTGGACCCCGGTCGAGGACGCGCCGAGCAGGTGCAGCGCTTGGCGCAGCCCGTCCCCGGCCGGCTTGGGGCGCACGTGTGGGTCGCGGCCGACCACCACGTCCACGGCCAGGCCGTGGTGGGCCAGCACCTCGCGGGCCACCTCGACCGGGAGCAGCGTCACCACACCGAGTGGGACGCCCGCAAGGGCTTCGAGGAAGGTCGCCACACCCGGCATCGGCCGCGAGATGGGCACCGCGGCGCGCTCGTGGGCGGCGACCACGCCGGAGACGGCGTGCCACTGGTCGCCGGCGGGCAGCTGCCCCAGCACCGCCATGCAGGCCCGGGTGGCGGCGGTCCAGCCGGTCTCGGGGCCCAGGTCGTCCGCGTCGTCTCCGAGCACCGCGACGACGTCGCGCCACGCGGCGTCGTAGTCGGTGTAGGTCTGGACGTCGACCAGGGTGCGGTCCAGGTCGAGCAGCACCGCCGGCCCGGGCATCAGGCCCCCGCCGGCACGGGCCGCGACGCCTGTGGCGACTGATCGGCCAGGCCCATCCGGTCCAGCATCCAGGCCAGCGAGAAGGCCCGGTCGTGCCAGGACTTGTAGCGACCCGACACCCCGGCGTGCCCGGCGACCATCTCGGTCCGCAGCAGGAAGTCACGTCGACCCACGGCGGTCGCCCGCAGCTTGGCCACCCACTTCGCCGGCTCGACGTAGAGCACGCGGGTGTCGTTGAGCGAGGTCTCCGCGAGGATCGGCGGGTAGTCCACCGCGGCGACGTTGTCGTAGGGGGCGTAGCCGGCGAGGTAGGCGTAGGCCTCCGGGTCGGCCTCGGGGTTGCCCCACTCGTCGTACTCCGTGACCGTCAGCGGGAGCGAGGCGTCGAGCATGGTCGTCAGGTTGTCCACGAACGGTACGCCGGCCACGGCACCCGCGAAGAGCTCCGGCGCCTGGTTGACCACCGCCCCGATCAGCAGTCCGCCGGCGCTCGCGCCCTCGCACACGAGCGCGTCCGGCGTCGTCCAGCCGGTGTCGACCAGGTGACGCGCTGCCGCCACGAAGTCGTCGAAGGTGTTGCGCTTGTGGCCGAGCTTGCCCTGGTCGTACCACCGGCGGCCCATCTCGCCGCCGCCGCGGACGTGGGCGATGGCGAAGCCGGCGCCGCGGTCGAGCAGGGACAGGCGGGCCACCGAGAAGTAGGGGTCCATCGAGGCTTCGTAGGCGCCGTAGCCGTAGAGCAGGAACGGGATCGGCCCGTCGTCACGGGCGCCGCGACGGCAGACGAGGGACACCGGCACCCGCTCGCCGTCGGCTCCGCTCGCCCACACCCGCCGCTCCTCGTAGTCGTCGGGGTCGTAGCCGCCCAGCACCGGGCTGCGGCGCAGCAGCGTCAGGTCGCGGCTGCGCACGTCGTAGCTGTAGACCGAGGACGGCACGGCCAGGGTGGTGTAGCCCAGCCGCACGACGGGCTGGTCGAACGCCGGGTTGCCCCCGCTGCCGACGGTGTAGACCTCGTGGTCGAACTCCACGAGGTGGTCCTCGTCGACGCCGTCGGGACCCAGCTCGAGGATGCGCAGCTGGGTCAGGCCCTCGCTGCGCTGGTGGACCACCAGGTGCCCGCGGAACGCGTCGACGGACTCGAGCCGGATCGCGGGGTCGTGGGGGACCAGCGGGCGCCAGTCCTCCGGGGCGGTAGGGGCGATCGGCGCCACCGCGATCTCGAAGTCCGGGCCGGTCGCGTTGTGATGCACCAGGAACACCTCGCTTCCCGCGAGCACGCCGTGCTCGAGGGAGTACTCCAGCCCGTCGCGCCGTGGTGCGAACACCTGCCAGCCCGCCTGCGGGTCGTCGGCGTCGAGGTAGTGGTACTCCGTCGTGGTCTTCGAGCCGGCCGCCACGACGAGGAAGCGGTCGGAGCGGGTGCGGCCGACGCCGACCCAGAAGCGTGCGTCGGGCTCGTGGAAGACCAGCTCGTCGTCATCCTGGGCGGTGCCGAGCCGGTGCCGCCAGATCCGGTCGGGCCGCCAGGCCTCGTCGACGGTGGCGTAGTACACATCGAGCCCGTCTCGGCTCCACGTCACGCCGCCCATCACCTCGGTGAGCTCGTCGGCGAGCAGCTCGCCGCTGGTGAGCTCCTTGATCCGCACGGTGTAGCGCTCATCGCCGCGGACGTCGACGGAGTAGGCCAGCAGCCGGCCGTCGGGGCTGACACTGGACCCGCCGAGGGAGAAGAACTCGTGCCCCTCGGCCAGCTCGTTGAGGTCGAGCAGCAGCTCCTCCCCCGGGAGAGCGGGCTGCTCGGGATGGCAGTCCTCCGCCGGCCGCGGAGGCAGCCAGTCGCCGTCGTCGGTGACCGGGACGCGGCAGCTGGCGCCGTACTCCTTGCCCTCGAAGGAGCGCGAGTAGTACCAGTAGCCGCGGTTGCGCAGCGGCACCGAGAGGTCGGTCTCGAGGGTGCGTCCCTTGATCTCCTCGAAGATCGCCTGCCGCAGGTCGGCCAGGTGGGCGGTGCGCTCCTCGGTGTAGGCGTTCTCCGCCTCGAGGTACGCCGTCACCTCGGGGTCGTCCTTCTGGCGGAGCCATTCGTAGTGGTCCACGCGGACCTGGCCGTGGTGGGTGCGCCGCAGCTCGCGGCGATCGGCGACGGGCGGCTGCATGCTGTGAGGGTAGCCAAGCACAATGGGCGTCGTGACACCCCCTGTGGAGCTGCGGGAGGACCTGCCGGTGGAGCTGGTCGTCGACCTGAACGCCGACCTCGGCGAGGAGGTCACCGACGACGCTGCCCTGCTCGCCGTGGTGACCTCGGCCAACGTCGCCTGTGGCTACCACGCGGGCTCGAGCGCGATCATGCGGGCGGTGTGCGCCGAGGCGGCCCGGCGCGGCGTGTCGGTGGGCGCCCAGGTGTCCTACGACGACCGGGCTGGCTTCGGTCGGGTGCCCCGCGACGTGCCGTACGCAGTGCTGCGCGAGCAGGTGGCCGACCAGGTCGGCACCTTGTCGACCCTGGCCGAGGAGGCCGGTATCGCGGTCCGCTACGTCAAGCCGCACGGTGCGCTCTACCACCGGGTCGGCCACGACCCCGACCAGGCGCGCGCCGTGCTCGACGGCTCCGGGTCGCTGCCGGTGCTCGGCCTGCCCGGGGCGGTCGTGCTGGAGCTCGCGGTCGCGGGGGAGCGGCGGGCCTGGCGCGAGGGCTTTCCCGACCGGGGGTACCTCCCCGACGGCGGCCTGATCCCGCGCGACCGGCCCGGGGCGGTGCTGACCGACACCGCGGAGATCGCCCGGCGGGCGGTCGAGCTGGCCCGCGTGGTGGACTCGGTCTGCCTGCACGGGGACACGCCGGGGGCGGTCGAGCATGCGCGAGCCGTGCGCCGCGCACTGCTCGAAGCGGGCTTCCGGTTGGCCGGCCTCTGACCTCGACGTTGTCCACAAGCGGGACCAGGATCTGTGGACGAAAGGGCCATGTCTGTGGATGCACGGGACCTTTCTGTGGACGACACGCCGTCACCGGCATTTTGGCCGAGGTTTCTTCCGATTTCCCCTTGCGCCCGCCTCGGCAGGGGCGTAGAACTCTCTCTACCAGTTCCGCTTGCGGGGCTGGGGATCGAGTGGAAACGAAGGTCCTTCCGGCGGGTTCGCCCGCTGCGCCGCACCGGTGACAGGTGCCGGCGGGGCCGGAGGAGAAGCACGATCGACCGTGATGTCACCGCAGCGGTCAAGCCGAGGGGCTCCTGATGCTCATACCATCTGGAGCCCCTCACCCTATTTCGCCCGAAATCATGGCACGGCCGCCGCCGCGCCGTCGACCGTCGCCGCGATGCGGATACTGGTGAGGTGCGGATCCGTCCCTACGGCGCGCGGGCGCTGCTGGTCGAGCTCGACGCGCCAGGCCCTGGCGAGCTGAGCCGGCCCGGCGAGCTCGCGCGCTGGCTGCGTGACCGGCCCGGCCTCGCCGAGGAGGTCGTGCCGGGGGCCCGCACCGTGCTGCTCACCGGCGTCGACGACCCCGGCGAGGTGGAGCGGCGGCTCGCGGGCTGGGCTCCGGACGTCGCGGCCGTGGCGGCGCCGGTGGTCGAGCTGCCGGTGCGCTACGACGGGCCCGACCTTGCCGACGTCGCCAGGAGGTGGGGGATGACCGAGCGCGAGGCGGCGGCGACCCACGCCGCGGTGGAGCTCACCGTCGCCTTCTGCGGCTTCGCGCCCGGGTTCCCCTATCTCGCGGGGCTGCCGAGTGAGCTCGCCGTGCCCCGGCTGAAGACGCCGCGCAGCCGGGTGCCGGCCGGCGCCGTCGGCATCGCGGACGCCTGGACGGGCGTCTACCCGACCGGGTCGCCGGGCGGGTGGCGACTGCTCGGTCGCACCGAGGTGGCGCTCTGGGAGCCCGAGCGCGACCCACCGGCGCTGCTGCCGCCGGGGACGCGGGTGCGGATCGTGAGGGAGAGATGACGCTCGAGGTGGTGCGCGCCGAGGGTCTGGTGACCGTGCAGGACGACGGCCGCCCTGGCCTCGCGCATCTGGGAGTCCCGCGAGCCGGCCCGCTGGACCGGCCGGCCGCCGCCCTGGCGAACCGGCTGGTCGGCAACGCGTCGGGCGCCGCCCTGATCGAGACCACGCTGCTCGGGGTGTCGGTGCGGGCGCTGCGGGCCGTCACCGTGGCGGTCACCGGGGCCGCCTGTGCCGTCGACGTCGACGGCCGCGCCCGGCCGTTCGCCGAGCCGGTCTCGGTGCCGGCCGGCGCCGTCCTGACGGTCGGCGCCGCCACGCGAGGGGTGCGCAGCTATCTCGCGGTCGCCGGCGCCGTGGCGGTGGATCCCGTGCTCGGGTCGCGGTCGACCGACACCCTGGCCTGGGTGGGTCCCCCCGCGGTCGTGGCCGGCATGCGGCTGCCCGTCGGGCCCGCCCAGCCGCCGCGACCGGTCGACGTACCAGCGCGGGAGCGGGGTGGCGCACCGCTGCGGGTGCGTCCGGGCCCGCGGGCCGACTGGTTCGGCCCCGCGGTCCTGGAGCGACTCACCGCCACGGAGTACGTCGTCGGCGCGGCGTCCAACCGGATCGGGCTGCGGCTGTCGGGCCGGCCGCTGGAGCGGGTGGTCGACACAGAGCTGCCCAGCGAGGGGCTGGTGCTGGGTGCGGTGCAGGTGCCGCCCGACGGGCAACCCGTGGTGATGCTCGCCGACCACCCGACCACCGGCGGCTATCCGGTGATCGCGGTGGTCGAGGCCGACGACCTGGCGTGGTGCGCCCAGCTGCGTCCCGGCGACCCGGTCAGGTTCGCTCGCTGGCAGCCGCTGCCGTCTCCTCGGGCGTCGGCGCCCGGTGGAGCTGCGGGTCGTCGACGCTGAAGGAGCGGACCGGCCCCGCCGGGGTCTCGCGGGTCTCGAACCGCACGGTGACGACGCCGCGTCCTGAGCCCCACACCCAGCCTGCGCCGAGCTCGTCGTGGAGGACGTCCATGCCAGGCGCCCACGCGCGCTGTCGGGCCGTGGGCGGCAGGACCGTCGCGCCGCCCTCGGGCTCCGCGCCGGGGTCCAGCTCGGGGTCGGTGTCGCCGAAGAGGTCCTCCTGCACCCAGTCGGCCAGGCCGGAGACCCCGACGCCCAGCAGCCGGACCCCGCCGGAGGTGTCGAGGTCCTCCAGCAGACCTCGGGCCAGGCGGGCGACGGTGGTGGCGGTGTCGGTGGGCGAGGGCAGCGTGGTGGAGCGGCTGAGCGTGGTGAAGTCGTGGAGCCGCACCTTGATCGTGACGGTGCGGCCCGACAGGCCGGCCTTGCGCAGCCGGGTGGCCACCTCGCCTGCCTGGCGGGTGAGCAGCCCCGCCATCAGCGAACGGTCGGTGAGGTCGATGTCGTAGGTCCCCTCGACGCTGACCGACTTGGTCTCGCGCTCGGAGACCACCGGCCGGTCGTCGTGGGCACGCGCCAGCTCGTGCAGCCCGTGCCCGTGGGCGCGGCCCACGAGGCGCACCAGCTCCTCCAGGCTGACGGTCTCCAGGTCGGCGACGGTGTGGATGCCGGCGCGGCGCAGCCGCTCGGCGGTGGCGGGACCCACCCCCGGGATCACGGTGACGTGCATCGGCCGGAGCAGGTCGCGCTCGGTGCCCGGAGGCACCACGACCAGGCCGTCGGGCTTGTCGAGCTCACTGGCCACCTTGGCGATGAACTTGCTGGTGCCGATCCCGACCGAGGCGGTCAGGCCACCGGTCATCTCGCTGACCCGGCGGCGAAGCTCCTGGGCGAAGGCCGTCACGGTCGGCACGTCGTGGTCGGGGAGATCCGACCGCTCCAGGTCGACGAACGCCTCGTCCAGGGACAGCGGCTCCACCAGCGGAGACGCCTCGCGGAGCACCGCCATCACGGCCTCGCTGGTGGCGCGGTAGGCGTGGAAGCGGCCGCTCAGGAACGCCGCGTGTGGGCAGCGGGCCCGCGCCTCGCGGGTCGACATCGCCGACCGGACGCCGTACTTGCGGGCCTCGTAGGACGCCGTGGCCACCACGCCGCGGCCCCCCACGCCCCCGACGACGACCGGTTTGCCGCGCAGCGAAGGCTTGTCGCGCTGCTCGACGGCCGCGAAGAACGCGTCGAGGTCGAGATGGAGGACCGAGGCCGCCGCACGCATCGCCGGCGGCTCAGCGACAGGTCTCGCTGGACATGCGCCGACCGTACCGGTCGTCAGGGACAGATCCGCTCCTCGACGCCCGGCGCGGCACGGGCTCCTTCCGCGGGGCCGGACCCGATCTCGTCCCCAGGTCGTCACCTGCTGGCGGTGGTCCACAGCCGCCCTCGGCGGAGCCGCGCATCGGGAGCGGGGCGGGCAGGCTGCCGCCATGGAGCCGACGACCTTCACCGCCCGCAGCCCCGAGGACCTGCTGGCCCTGGCGCCGCTGGTGCTGGGCTTCCAGCCGGAGGAGTCCCTGGTGATGCTCACCTTCGGGGACCACGCCTTCCACGCACGCATCGACCTGCCCGCGTCGCGAGCCGAGGACCACGCGGTGGTCGGCGCCCTCCTCGGGCCCGTGCTGGAGCACGACCTGCGGAGGGTGGTGCTGCTGGTCTTCTCCGTCGCGTCGGCCGCGGACCGGCCTGGTCGCGGACGCTCCTCGACGCGTTCGCGTCCCACGACGTCGATGTGGTGGAGATGCTCCAGGCCGACGGCCGCCGCTGGTTCCCCCTGCGCGCCGACGGCCGTGGCGGCGGCACGGCCTACGACCTGACCGGCCACCCGTTCGCGGCCCAGTCCGTCCTGCAGGGGCAGGTGGTGTGGTCGAGCCGCCGGGCGCTGGCGGCCTCCCTCGGCCCCGACCCCGACCGGGTGGCGAGGATGGCCGAGCTGCTGCGACCCGGCACCGCCCTCCGCGCGGCCCAGCGCCCCGCGGAGGCGTCCTGGCTGCGCGAGCGTCTCGCCGCTGGCGGACCCGGGTCCGGCCGGCTCGACGACGCCGACGGCGCGCGGCTGCTCCGGCTCGCGCGCGACCGAGTCGCTGTGGGAGTCGGCGCTGCTGCAGCAGCGGCGGGAGACCGCCGCCGACCAGGCAGCGCTGTGGACCGAGGTGCTGCGCGGGGCCCCGCCCGGCTGGGTGGCCGGCCCCGCCAGCGCTGCTCGGGTTCGCGGCCTGGCTGGGCGGACAAGGGGCCTTGGCCTGGTGTGCCGTCGACCGCTGCCTGGCCGAGCAGCCCGACGACGAGCGCGCCCACGCGCTGGCCGGCCTGCTGCTCAGCGCGGTGCCTCCGACGCGCTGGCCGCAGGTGGTCGGCGAGACCGACCGTGACCTCGCCTGACCGGACGCCGGGAGGCGCGTCGGACGTCCCCGCGCGGCCCGGTCCGTGAGTCACACCCTGGGCGGCAGCCGCTGGGGCCTCTAGGGTGCCGACATGGGCGAAGAGGTAGACGCACAGGAGTTCTCGCGCGCTGACCGCACTCGACACCGCGAGAAGGTGCGTCGCTGTCTCGACGTGTTCGAGCGGATGCTGCGGGAGTCGGCGTTCGACACCGACGACCCGATGACCGGCCTCGAGGTCGAGCTCAACCTGGTGGACGAGCAGGGCGACCCCGCGCTGAAGAACGCCGAGGCACTGGCCGCGATCGCCGATCCGGCGTTCCAGACCGAGCTGGGCCAGTTCAACATCGAGATCAACGTCGAGCCGGCCTTGCTGCGCGAGCGGGGACTCTCGACGTTCGAGGACAGCCTGCGCCACAGCCTCAACGATGCGGAGGCCAAGTCGTCGGAGGTCGGCGCCCACCTGGTGATGATCGGCATCCTGCCGACGCTGCAGCCGGGACACATGGGGCCGCAGTCGATCAGCGCCAACCCCCGCTACAAGCTGCTGAGCGAACAGATCCTGCAGGCCCGCGGCGAGGACATCACGATCTCGATCGTGGGCACCGACGAGCGGCTGCAGACGACGTCTGACTCGATCCTCCCCGAAGCGGCCTGCACCAGCACGCAGTTCCACGTGCAGACCTCCCCCGAGGACTTCCCGGAGTACTGGAACGCCTCGCAGGTGATCGCCGGCGTCCAGCTGGCGCTGGGTGCCAACGCGCCGTACCTCCTCGGCAAGCAGCTCTGGAAGGAGACCAGGATCCCGCTCTTCGAGCAGGCCACCGACACTCGGAGCGAGGAGCTGAAGGCGCAGGGGGTGCGCCCGCGAGTGTGGTTCGGCGAGCGGTGGATCACCTCGGTGTTCGACCTGTTCGAGGAGAACGTCCGCTTCTTCCCGGCGCTGCTGCCGATCACCGACGAGGAGGACCCGATGGCCGTCCTCGAGTCCGGCGGCGTGCCCCAGCTGCACGAGCTGCGCCTGCACAACGGCACGATCTACCGCTGGAACCGACCGGTCTACGACATCGCGAGCGGCGTTCCGCACCTGCGCGTCGAGAACCGCCTGCTGGCCGCCGGCCCGACCGTGGCCGACCTGATGGCCAACGCGGCGTTCTACTTCGGGCTGGTCCGCGCCCTGGCGGAGAACGAGCGCCCGCTGTGGACGCAGATGTCCTTCAGCGCCGCCGAGGAGAACTTCCATGTCGCCGCCCAGCGGGGGATCGACGCCCAGCTCTACTGGCCCGGCATCGGCCAGGTGCGGGCCACTGAGCTGGTGCTGCGCCGGCTGCTGCCGCTGGCCCATGAGGGCCTGGAGTCCTGGGGGGTGGCGGCGGACGAGCGCGACCGGCTGCTCGGCATCATCGAGCAGCGCTGCCTGACCGGCGTCAACGGCGCGGAGTGGTTCGTGTCGAAGATGGCGGTGCGCCAGGACCAGGACCGCTTCGACGCCCTGCGCGCCGTCCTGGAGGAGTACCGCACCAACATGCACAGCAACGAGCCGGTGCACACCTGGGACTAGCCGCGTCAGCCATCCGGCGGCGCCCCGGGACGAGCGCCGCCGCGGTGCCGCAGGCGGCGCCACTGCCGGGTCAGGTCGCTGCGTGGGTCGTACCACCCGGTCCTGGTGACCACCACCGCGGTCAGCGGCACCGCCGCCTCGGTGTACGCCGCCGCGAACGCCGGCCACCACGCCGCGTCGAGGTCGTGCCACGACAGCGGGCCAGGACGCGCGAGCCACGCCACCGGCCGCTGCTCGCCGTCGAGCGCTCGGCCGAGCAGGGCCGCCACCACCTCACAGCGCAGGGTGTGGTCGAGAGGGTCGGCGGGGGCGAGCTCGGCGACGGCGTCGCGGAGGTGGCGGGGCTGCCCCAGCCTCCCCACCGAGACCTCGGGCGGGAAGCGCCGGGTGCGCCTCCGGTCGCGCAGCTCGAGCGCCGCTGCGCGCAGGGCGTCGGCCAGTGCGCGGTCGACGGGTTCGGTCAGTCCGGCCATGGGCACGAGGGTGCCTGGTGCGAGGCTGCCGCGCCTGCCCCCTCCACAGGCTGCCGACGAGCACCCTCCATTCGATACGGTGCGCATAGGGGCCGGTGCGGCCCGCCGAACGAGGAGGATGGTCAATGGGGACCGTGGTGGTGGGTTTTGTCGACAAGCCCGAGGGAGAGGCCGCGCTGAAGCGGGCGGTCGAGGAGGCCCGGCTGCGCGAGAGCAAGCTGGTCGTCGTCAGCTCGCACCGTGGCGGCGATGAGTTCGACGGCGAGGCATCGATCCAGGCCGAGGAGGCGCTGGCCAAGGTGCAGGGCGTGCTCGCCGACAGTGGCGTCGAGCATGACGTCCGCCACCTGGTCCGCGGCTACGAGCCGGCCGAGGACCTGATCAGCATCGCCGAGGCCAACGACGCGGATCTGATCGTGATCGGGCTGCGTCGCCGCTCACCGGTGGGCAAGCTGATCCTGGGCAGCAACGCGCAGCGGGTGCTGCTCGACGCGCACTGCCCGGTCCTGGCGGTCAAGGCCACCCAGGACTGACGCCTCGTCGATGGCGTATCCAGATCACCGGCGACACCGCCGCCGACCAGGTGCTGACCGACGACCCCTTCGCGCTGCTCGTCGGGATGATGCTCGACCAGCAGTACCCCATGGAGCACGCGTTCCGTGGACCCGCGAAGGTGCTGGACCGGTTCGGCACGCTCGACCCGCGGCGGATCGCCGAGGCTGACCCCGAGGAGTTCGCGGCGCTGTGCGCCGACGCCACCGGCCATCCACCGGTTCCCGGGCTCGATGGCCGCGCGGCTGCAGGCGCTGGCGACGCGTCGTCGTCGACGACTACGACGGCGACGCCGCGTCGCTCTGGCAGGGGGCCGACTCGGGCCGCGAGCTGATGCGCCGGCTGACCGCCCTGCCCGGTTTCGGCAAGCAGAAGGCACAGATCTTCGTGGCGCTGCTCGCCAAGCAGCTCGACGTCCGCCCGGAGGGGTGGGAGCAGGCCGCCGGCGGCTATGCCGAGCCCGGCTTCCGGTCGGTGGCCGACGTCGTCGACCCGGCCTCGTTGCAGAAGGTGCGCGACCACAAGAAGCAGATGAAGGCCGCTGCGAAGCAAGGCTGAGGTCGGGCTCTGCGCCGCTCGGCCCGACGGCCCGAGGGCGGATGCCGAGTCGTCACCGGGGCCGTGGCACAATGGCCCAGCGGCCTTGACACCACCGGGCTTCGCCGCGCCCCCATGCCGTTTGACGAGAGGTGTTCGTGTCCTCGAAGCCACGTAGGTCGCTTCCCGCTGATGTGCTCGCACATCCCGCCCTGCAGGCCCTGATCGGGGCCGGACGCACCCGAGGCATCCTCGACCCGGAGCAGCTGCGCATGGCCTCCGACGAGGCCGGCCTCACCGCGCGCCAGCTCAAGCCGCTGGTCGGCCACCTGGCTGCCGAGGGCATCGTGGTCGAGGTGGCCGGCGAGTCCGGGCGCGCGGCGGCCGCCACCACCAAGAAGGCCGCCGCGACCAAGGCGCCGGCCAAGAAGGCAGCCGCCAAGAAGGCCGCGGCCAAGGCCCCGAGCAAGAGCGCGCCGGCCAAGAAGGCGGCGGCCACGTCGCCCACCAAGAGCGCGCCGGCGAAGGCCGCGAAGGCTCCGGCCACGAGGGCCGCGGCGAAGAAGGCGACCGCGAAGGTCGACCTCGCCCAACCGGCCGTCGGCCCCGACGGCAAGAAGGTGTTGCCCGACATCGCCGACGAGCAGTTCGAGAAGGACGTCGCGGCCGACCCCAGCATCAAGGAGGACGAGAAGCAGGCGTTCGTCGTCTCCGCCGCCGACGAGACCGACGAGCCCGAGCAGCAGGTCATGGTGGCCGGCGCGACGGCCGACCCGGTGAAGGACTACCTCAAGCAGATCGGCAAGGTCCCGCTGCTCAACGCCGAGATGGAGGTCGAGCTCGCCAAGCGGATCGAGGCCGGCCTCTTCAGCGAGGAGAAGCTCGCCAAGGGCGGCAAGATCAGCGAGAAGGTGCTCGAGGAGCTCGAGTGGATCGCCGAGGACGGTCGCCGCGCGAAGAACCACCTGTTCGAGGCCAACCTGCGGCTGGTCGTCAGCCTGGCCAAGCGCTACACAGGTCGCGGCATGCTCTTCCTCGACCTGATCCAGGAGGGCAACCTCGGCCTGATCCGCGCGGTCGAGAAGTTCGACTACACCAAGGGCTACAAGTTCTCGACCTACGCCACCTGGTGGATCCGGCAGGCCATCACCCGCGCGATGGCCGACCAGGCCCGCACCATCCGGATCCCCGTCCACATGGTCGAGGTCATCAACAAGCTGGCTCGTGTCCAGCGCCAGATGCTGCAGGACCTCGGTCGGGAGCCCACCCCGGAGGAGCTCGCCAAGGAGCTCGACATGACCCCCGAGAAGGTCATCGAGGTCCAGAAGTACGGCCGCGAGCCGATCTCGCTGCACACCCCGCTGGGTGAGGACGGCGACTCCGAGTTCGGCGACCTCATCGAGGACTCCGAGGCCATCGTCCCGGCCGACGCGGTCAGCTTCACCCTGCTCCAGGAGCAGCTGCACGCCGTGCTCGACACCCTGTCCGAGCGTGAGGCGGGCGTCGTCTCGATGCGCTTCGGCCTCACCGACGGACAGCCCAAGACCCTCGACGAGATCGGCAAGGTCTACGGCGTCACCCGCGAGCGGATCCGGCAGATCGAGTCCAAGACGATGTCCAAGCTCCGGCACCCGAGCCGGTCCCAGGTGCTGCGCGACTACCTGGACTGAGCGTCCGCAGACTCGCCCGCCGTGCGCAGCAGTTGAGGTCCCCTTTCGGCATCGAACAAGCCGGTGACCTCCTGGCCGGTCCGTTAGGGCGGGCTCCGTTGTGATGTCGGAGTCAATCGCTGTCGGCTGTCCGGATCCCGGAGTAGCGTCGGAGTGCTGGGCCGGATTTCCGGCTCGGCGAGCCAGAGGAGGCTCTCATGTCTCAGCACATCGCCGGGCGCCCCGTTTCCGAGGCACCTGCGTCACCTTCCCAGGACGCACGCAGTGGAGGCACCTCCAAGGCCGGGTTGGGCCTGGCCGCGCTCACCGCCCTCGTCGTGGGTTCCATGATCGGCAGCGGCATCTTCGCCCTGCCCTCCCAGATGGCCGGAAGCGCCGCCGCCGGACCCCTGCTCATCGGCTGGCTGGTCACCGGTGTCGGCATGCTGATGCTGGCCTTCGTCTTCCAGACCCTGGCGCGAGCGCAAGCCCGACGTCGACGGCGGTGTCTACGGGTACGCCCGCGCCGGTTTCGGCAACTACATCGGCTTCAGCTCCGCGTGGGGGTACTGGGTGTCGGCCTGGGTGGGCAACGTTGCCTACCTCGTGCTGCTCTTCTCAACGCTCGGGTACTTCTTCCCGACCTTCGAGGGAGGCGCCACCGTCTCGGCGGTCGTCGGCGCATCGATCCTGCTGTGGGTGGTTCACGCGATGGTGCTGCGCGGGATCGAAACCGCCGCCCTCGCCAACACGATCGTGACCATCGCCAAGATCGTCCCGATCCTGACCTTCGTCGCGATCGCCGCGGTCGGCTTCCGCGCCGGTGTCTTCACTGCCGACTTCTGGGGTCAGAACACCCAGATCGACGGCGCGCCCCTCGGGAGCACGCTCGACCAGGTCAAGAACATGATGCTGGTCACCGTCTGGGTGTTCATCGGCATCGAGGGCGCGTCGGTCTACTCGAAGCGCGCGGGCAAGCGCAAGGACGTCGGACTCGCGACGGTGATCGGGTTCGCTGGCGTGCTCGTCCTGCTCCTCTCTGGTCAACCTGCTGTCCTACGGCCTGATGGCCCAGGCGGACATCGCCGGGCTCGAGCGACCCGTCGATGGCCGGTGTCCTCGAGAACGAGGTGGGCAGCTGGGGTGCCGGGTTCATCTCCATCGGCCTGATCATCTCCTTGCTGGGTGCCCTGCATCGCCTGGGTGATGCTGTGCGTCGAGATCCTGCGGACTGCCGGCCCTCGAGCACGTGATGCCCCGGGCCCTCGCCCGAGAGAACGAGCACGGTGCCCCTGCGTACCGCCCTGTGGCTCACCAACGGCTGCGTCCAGCTGCTGCTGCTGTGGACCCTGGTCAACGACAGCACGTACACTCAACCTCGTGTACCTGGCGACGTCGTTGATCCTGCTGCCGTACCTGTGGTCGGCCGGCTACCAGGTGCTGCTGGCCGTGCGCGGCGAGACCTACGAGCACGGAGCCGGGCGCTCGCGCGACCTGATCGTCGGTCTCCGTCGGGCTCGTCTACGCCGTCTGGCTGGTCTACGCGGGCGGCTGGCAGTACCTGCTGGTCGCTGCGCTGTTCTACCTGGTCGGCACGGGCTTCTACGTCTGGGCGCGGCGCGAGAGCCGGCTGCCGGTGTTCACCGCACCCGAACGGGTGGTGGTCGGCGTCGTGGCCCTGACCTCGGTAGCCGCCGTGGCGATGCTCGCCACTGGCAACCTGTCGGTGCTGTGAGACCGGGAGGTGGAACGCGATGAACACCACGAGCGCCAGCTCCCCGAGCCTCGGGTCGGGGTCTGGTCCGAGGCGGGGACGCTGCGCCGGGTGCTCGTGTGCGCACCCGGTCTGGCCCACCAGCGGCTGACCCCGGCGAACTGCGACGAGCTGCTCTTCGACGACGTGATCTGGGTGCAGCAGGCCCGGCGCGACCACTTCGACTTCGTGGCCAAGATGGAGGAGCGCGACGTCGAGGTGCTGGAGCTGCACGACCTGCTCACCGAGGTCGTTGACCAGCCCGATGCCCGCTCCTGGCTGCTGGACCGCAAGATCAGCGACAGGATCGTGGGACCGGGTCTCACCCGCGAGATCCGGGCCTGGCTCGACGAGCTGCCGGGTGACCGGCTTGCCGAGCTCCTCATCGGAGGGGTGTCCTACCAGGACGTCCCCGCCGAGCTGGGGGGCGGCTTCCTGGCGGCGTTCGGCGAGCTGGACCCGACCGGTTTCGTCATCCGACCGCTGCCGAACACCCAGTTCATGCGCGACAACACCTCCTGGATCTTCGGGGGTGTGACGCTGAACCCCATGTTCTGGCCGGCCCGGCGCCAGGAGACCCTGCTCACCACGGCGGTCTATCGCTTCCACCCGGCGTTCGCCGGCGAGGAGTACGCCGTGTGGCTGGGCGACCTGGACTGGGACGAGAGTGACCAGGGCCTCGCGACCCTCGAGGGTGGCGACGTGATGCCGATCGGTCGGGGGGTGGTGGTGATCGGCATGGGCGAGCGTTCGTCGCACCAGGCGATCACCCAGGTCGCACGGCACCTGTTCGCGGCGGGTGCAGCGGAGCGCGTGATCATCGCGAGCCTGCCCCGGGTGCGAGCGGCGATGCACCTCGACACGGTGTTCACCTTCGCCGACCACGACCTGGTCACGACCTACGCGTCGGTCGTCGACGGCATCGTCCCGTTCAGTCTTCGGCCCGGGGACGGGCCCTCCGGTCTCGACATCCGTCGAGAACCGAAGGGGCTGGTGGAGACGATCGGCGAGGCCGTCGGCGTGGACTTCCGGGTGGTCACGGCCGCCGGCGACCCCTACGGCGTGCAGCGCGAGCAGTGGGACGACGGCAGCAACGTCATCGCGCTGCGGCCCGGGGTCGTCATCGGTTACGACCGCAACATCCAGACCAACACCGCCCTGCGCAAGGCCGGCGTCGAGGTCGTCACCATCATCGCCAGTGAGCTCGGCCGTGGCAGGGGCGGCGGCCGATGCATGACCTGCCCCATCCTGCGCGACCCGCTCTACGCCTGACCGACACGAGGTACGTCATGCCGTTCAACAACCGCAACCGCAACATGCTCTCCCTGGTGCACCACTCCGAGCGCGACCTGCACTACCTGCTCGACCTGTCCCGCGACCTGAAGCGGGCGAAGTACTCCGGGGGGACCCGCCGCAGCCTCGAGGGCCGCAACATCGCCCTGATCTTCGAGAAGACCTCCACCCGGACGCGCTGTGCGTTCGAGGTGGCGGCCTACGACGAAGGGGCGCACGTCACCTACATCGACCCGGCGTCCTCGCAGATCGGACACAAGGAGTCGATGAAGGACACCGCGCGCGTCCTCGGCCGCATGTACGACGCCATCGAGTACCGCGGGGCCGGCCAGGAGATCGTCGAGGAGCTCGCCGCGTACGCCGGTGTGCCGGTCTTCAACGGGCTCACCGACGAGTTCCACCCGACCCAGATGCTGGCCGACGTGCTCACGATGACCGAGCACAGCGGCAAGCCGATGCACGAGATCGCCTACGCCTTCGTCGGCGACGGCCGCAACAACGTCGCCAACTCCCTGCTCCTCGTCGGCGCCAAGCTGGGCATGGAGGTGCGGATCGGGGCGCCCCGAGAGCTGTGGCCCAGCGACGAGCACGTCGCGATGTGCCGGGAGTTCGCAGCGGCGTCCGGCGCCCGGCTGAAGATCACCGACAATCCCACCGATGCGGTGCGCGGGGTGGACTTCATCCACACCGACGTCTGGGTCTCGATGGGCGAGCCGATCGAGAGCTGGGGCGAGCGCATCGAGCTGCTGCTGCCGTTCCAGGTGAACAAGGAGCTGATGGCGGCCGCGGAGAACCCCCGGGTCCGCTTCATGCACTGCCTGCCGGCTTTCCACAACGCCGAGACGACCGTGGGCGCACAGATCGCGGAGCAGTACCCCGACCTGGCGAACGGTGTCGAGGTCACCGATGACGTGTTCGAGAGCCCGGCCAACATCGCCTTCGAGCAGGCGGAGAACCGGATGCACACGATCAAGGCGATCCTGGTCGCCGCGCTCGGCTGACCCGAACCCGGACGGGAGGATCCCACCATGCGCATCGTGATCGCCCTGGGCGGCAATGCTCTCCTTCAGCGAGGGCAGCCGATGACCGCGGAGAACCAGCGGGCGAACATCCGCGTCGCCGCGGAGAGCATCGCGCGTATCGCACCCGGCAACGAGCTTGTCGTCGCGCATGGGAACGGGCCCCAGGTGGGCCTGCTGTCCCTCCAGTCGGCGGCCTACGCCGACGTGGCGCCCTACCCCCTGGACGTGCTCGGCGCCCAGACCGAGGCGATGATCGGCTACGTCATCGAGCAGGAGCTGGGCAACCTCCTGCCGGCAGACCAGCCCTTCGCCACCATCCTCACCATGGTCGAGGTCGACCCGCAGGACCCGGCCTTCGAGCACCCCACCAAGCCCATCGGACCGGTCTACGACCGGGAGACCGCCGACCTGCTCGCCACGAAGAACGGGTGGTCGATCGCACCCGACGGCGACGACTTCCGTCGCGTGGTCGCCAGCCCGAAGCCCAGACGGATCTTCGAGATCGCTCCGATCCGGAGCCTCCTCGAGCACGGCGCGATCGTGATCTGTGCCGGGGGTGGCGGCATCCCGACCATGTATGACGCGAGCAGGAGGCTCCAGGGCGTGGAGGCGGTCATCGACAAGGACCTCGCCTCGTCGCTGCTGGCGCAGCAGGTCGCCGCGGATCTGCTGGTCATCGCCACCGATGTCGACGGTGTGTACCTCGACTGGGGCACACCGCGACAGCGTCGGCTGGGCACGGTGTCGCCCGGGGAGCTGGCGGACCTAGACCTGCCGCCGGGCTCGATGGGTCCCAAGGTCGAGGCGGCGTGCGGCTTCGTGGTCGCTACCGGCAACGACGCGGTCATCGGCTCCCTCGCGGACATCGCCGACATCGTGGGCGGGACGGCAGGAACCCGGGTCAGTCCGTCGGCGGGCACGGCGCTCAGGGGTCCCTAGTGCGCCACCACCTCGACTGAGATGGCCGCACGGACGTCGTGCGGCGCGGCTGACCCCGAGCCGACGCCCTGACCCCTCAGCGCGGGCGCATCAGGGCGGGCTCAGGGCGGGCTCAGAGCGGAACGGCCCCGACCATCGGGCCGCCGGTGGCGTCCTCGGTGCCGGCGTAGTCGATGACCCACTCGCCGTCGAACTCCATGGTGCTGGTGGCATAGGCCTCGCCCACGCTGACCGCGTCGGGAGAGCCGAAGCACGAGGCTGGGATGGTCATCGTCGTGACGTTGCCGGTGTCCTGGGCCCGCGAGCCGCAGGCACCCTGGGAGTCCTCGCTGTCACTGAGGTCGAGGGTGCCGTCGTCGGCGAGCCGGACCACCTCGACCTTGCCCGCGCCGGTGTCGATCACGAAACCGGAGTAGTAGTCCTCGACGGCGGCCGCGTCGAGGGCCTCGACGTAGGTCATCGTCACCACCAGCTGCTGGCCGTCGTAGGTCGCCGACAGACCCGTCAGGTCGGTGTTGACGGCGGCGTCGGGCCGCGGGTCGGGGCTCTTGCCGTCGACCTTGACGTCGCCGGCCGGGTCGGCGAGCGAGCCGGCCGCCGGCTCGGCGGGGGTGTCGCTGGGCGACGCCGAGGGCGACTCCGACGCGGACTCCGACGCGGCTGCGGTGTCCTCGGCGCTGGTCGGGGTGGCGTCATCGCCGCACGCCGTCAGACCGGCGACGGCCAGGACGGCGACCGCGGCAACGGTGCGCAGGGTCAGCATCGGGACTCCTCTGGTGGGCGACGTGCGGTCCCAGCCTCCCTGTTCTCGCCTCCGGATTCAACGATCGCCCGCCTCGGGAGGGTCACGATCCGGACTCGGAGGCAACTCATGAGCCCGAGGATGCATCTGCATCGGACCAGTCGCCTCCAAGAAGGGGAGACACCGACATGAGGGGGAAGACATGACCACCACGACCATTCGGACCTCGACCAGGCTCGGCGCGGCGTCCCTGGTGGCCGGGATCGCGCTGCTCGGCGCGCCTGCGTACGCAGAGAGCGTGAGCGCGGGTGACCCGGCGGACGCGACGGCGTCGCTCTACGACATCCGCCGGGTGAACGCGAGCGACAAGGTTGCCAAGCTGGTCGTCGACGTCGTGGTCACCGACCTGGTCACCGAGAGCGACGGCGGGCCGGCCTCGATGTCGCTGTTCATCGACACCGACCGCTCCCAGGCCGGTCCCGAGCTTCGGCTCGGCACCGGCCTGCAGACCGGCACGGACTACCAGCTGACCCGGATCAGGAAGTGGCGGGCGGTCGGGGAGCCGCTGAGCTGCGGCCACCAGGTCAAGCTCGTCTCCGACAAGGACAAGGTCCGGTTCCGGGTCAACGCCGGCTGCCTCGGCTCGCCCGACGAGCTGCGGGTGGGCGTGCGGATGGTCGACCTCTGGGACGGCTCGCACCCGGTCCGCGACTGGTTCAAGGGCTTCCGGGCCTTCACCCGATGGCTGGACCGCGGGTAGCCCCCGGCTGGACCACGACTAGACCGCCGCGACGGCCGCGATCCAGATCGCGATCGCGGCGAGCGCCGCTGCGAACTCGATGAGGATGCTCACCCCGACCGCGCGCAGCGCGGCCTTGGTCGACGGCCAGGCGGCCTCGGCGCCGACGCGCACCCGCTCGGCGACGTAGACCCCGATCGGGAACCCTGCCAGGGCGCCCACCACGGGAATGACGAAGAAGCCGACGATCGCGCCGACACCGCCGAGCAGCAGGGTGGAGGTGGGGACGGTGGCCTTCAGCGCCCTGCCCGGAATGGCGTACTTCACGACCTGACCCACGGCCAGCACCACCACCGCCGCGCCGGCGAACGCCCACGCGGTGCGGCCGCCGTCCTCGGCCGCCCAGCCGATCATCGCGACCGCCACCAGAAGCGTGCCGGGCAGGATCGGGACCACGATCCCCATCAGCCCCACCAGGATCGCCAGCCCGAAGGCGACGTCGACGAGCGTCACGGGGGTCACCCTCCCACAGGGGCTCGACGGATCCCGTGGCGCAGGGGACCGGAAATGCCGACGGCCCCGGACCACTGGGGTCCGGGGCCGGCTCGGGTCTGGGGCGCCGTCAGCGCTCGCTGCCGGGCGCCGTGGCCGGGGTGTCCTCGAGCTTGTGTGTCTCGTCGTGCACCGCCGCCGCCACCGTGCGCAGCTTGTCGCCGTGCTCGCGGGCGTGGTGAGCGCAGAAGAGCAGCTCGCCGCCGCTCACCAGCTCGACACGCAGGTAGGCCTGGGCGCCGCAGCGGTCGCAGCGGTCCTGCGCGCTCAGCGCAGTGCTAGGGGCAACAGCAGTAGTCACGGTGGCCTCTCTCTCGTCCGGTGTCTGGCACAACGTAGCCACCGGTCCCAAGATTCCCGGCTGCCCACGTGGGGCAGAACACCTCCATCCAACCACGGGCACCCCCGCCCCGGGGCCGGATTTCCACCGGTGGACATCGGATCCGGGAAGGCGGATGCCGATCACCGTAGACGCCCCGGCGCCGTCCGAGCGGCAGGCGAGCCTTCCCGAGCGTACGGCGTGTCGCGGGTAGATTCGACGGCGTACCGCCCACGTCTGGACCAGCAGGAGCTCCACCATCGCCGACAACACCTACACCGCAGCCCATCTCCTGGTGCTGGAGGGCCTCGAGGCCGTTCGCAAGCGGCCGGGGATGTACATCGGCTCGACCGACACCCGCGGCCTCATGCACTGCCTGTGGGAGATCATCGACAACGGTGTCGACGAGGCGCTGGCGGGGGCCGCTCACCGGGTCGAGGTGACCCTTCACGCCGACGGCTCGGCGGAGGTCCACGACGACGGGCGCGGCATCCCGACCGACAAGGAGCCCAAGACCGGGCTCCCCGGGGTGGAGGTCGTGGCGACCAAGCTCCACGCCGGCGGCAAGTTCGGCGGCGGCTCCTACGTCGCCACCGGTGGCCTGCACGGCGTCGGCCTGTCGGTGGTCAACGCGCTCGCGGCGCGGATGGACATCGATGTCGACCGGTCGCCGTCGACCCAGGGGCTGAGCTTCCGGCGCGGCGTCCCGGGCGTCTTCGGCGGCGAGGGCCCCGGCGCCGGTTTCACCGCGAAGTCCGGGCTGACCCGCAAGGGCGGCCGGGTGGCCAAGGGCCGCACCGGCACCCGGATCCGGTTCTGGCCCGACCGGCAGACCTTCACCGAGGACGCGACGTTCGTCTACGACGACCTGCTCGACCGCGCGCGGCACACCTCGTTCATCGTGCCGGGGCTGGAGCTGGTCATCCGCGACCAACGCGGCGAGACGCCGGTGGAGGAGAAGTTCCGCCACGACGGCGGCATCGGCGAGTACGCCGAGTTCCTGGCCCACGACGAGCCGGTCACCTCCGTGCTGCGACTGCAGGGCGCCGACACCTTCACCGAGACGGTGCCGCTGCTCGACGACCAGGGTCACATGACCCCGCAGGAGGTCGAGCGCGAGCTCAGCGTCGACGTGGCGGTCCGCTGGGGCACCGGCTACGACACCGAGCTGCGCTCCTACGTCAACGTCATCGCCACCCCCAAGGGCGGCACCCACGTCGGCGGCTTCGAGCAGGCGGTCACCAAGACCTTCAACGAGGTGATGAGGACCTCCAAGGCGCTCAAGGTCAACGACGCCGACGTGATCAAGGACGACGTGCTCGAGGGCATGACGGCCGTGGTCACCGTCCGGCTGGCCGAGCCGCAGTTCGAGGGCCAGACCAAGGAGATCCTCGGCACCCCCGCCGCGCGCACCGTCGTACGCCGGGTGGTGTCGGCCGAGCTGAAGAAGTTCCTGACCTCCAGCAAGCGCGCCGAGAAGGCGCAGGCCAAGCTCCTGATGGAGAAGGTCGTCGGCGCGTCCAAGACCCGCATCGCCGCGCGCCAGCACCGAGAGACCCAGCGCCGCAAGAACGCCCTGGAGTCCTCCGCGCTGCCGGCCAAGCTGGCCGACTGCCGCACCAGCGACACCGAGCGCTCCGAGCTGTTCATCGTCGAGGGCGACTCCGCGCTCGGCACCGCCAAGCTGGCTCGCAACTCGGAGTTCCAGGCGCTGCTGCCGATCCGCGGCAAGATCCTCAACGTGCAGAAGGCCTCGGTCGGCGACATGCTCAAGAACGCCGAGTGCGCCTCGATCATCCAGGTGGTCGGTGCCGGCTCGGGGCGCACCTTCGACCTCGACGCGACGCGCTACGGCAAGATCATCTTCATGGCCGACGCCGACTCCGACGGCGCCCACATCCGCTGCCTGCTGGCCACGCTGTTCTTCAAGTACATGCGCGAGCTCGTCGACGAGGGCCGGGTCTACACCGCCGTGCCGCCGCTGCACCGCATCGAGCTCGCCAACCCCAAGCGCGGCATGGAGAAGTACGTCTACACCTACTCAGACGACGAGCTGCAGCGGAAGCTCGCCGAGCTCACCAAGAAGGGCGTGCGCTGGAAGGAACCGGTGCAGCGCTACAAGGGGCTCGGCGAGATGGATGCCGAACAGCTGGCCGAGACCACCATGGATCCACGCCGCCGGACGCTGCGCCGGCTCACCGTCGACGACGCCGAGGAAGCGACCGACGTCTTCGAGCTGCTGATGGGCTCCGACGTGGCGCCGCGCAAGGAGTTCATCGTGCAGGGCGCCTACGACGTCGACGTGGAGGCCCTCGACGCGTGAGCGACCGCTCACCCGTCGCAGCGACCAGCCGCCGTGCGCATCGGTCCTCGTGACGCCGATGTCGCGTCAACGCAGGTCCTGACCGGGGTGCCGGTGCCCGCCACGCGGCCGTTCGGACAGGCAAGCGAGCCCCAGCGGCCCGGCGTCGACGCCACGCATCCGCGGGATACGGGTGAGGACGACGCGCCAGGCACGACCGTCTGACCCGCATGCCGCACGGGCGACCAGACAGGAACCGGCGCGGGTCTGCGGCGTCAGTCGACGGGCTGCAGCAGGCCGGTGTCCACGTCGTAGAGGAACCCGGCGACGGCTGTGGTGCCGGGGATGAGCGGGTGCGACCGCACCCGGCTCACGTCGGCGCGAAGCTGGGCCACCTGGTCGGGCACGACGTGGAAGGCGTGCCAGGAGGCGTCCTGACCCGCCGACGCGCCGACCCGGTCCTGCAGCTCGGCCTCCGAGGACAAGGCCATCGCGCAGCGGGTGTGCGGCACCACCATGACCCGGCGCACCCCCAGCAGGTGCACGCCGAGCACCAGTGCCTCGAGCGCCTGGTCGGTGACCCGGCCACCGGGGTTGCGGAAGATCTTGGCGTCACCCTGGGTGAGCCCGACCATCCGCAGCGGGTCGATCCGGGAGTCCATGCAGGTCACGATGGCCACGCCCGCGCGGGCGACGCCGTCGAAGCCGCCGAGGTCGAAGCCATCGGCGAAGACCTGGTTGGCGGCGATGAGGTCGTCGAAGTCACCCACGAGGCCACGCTAGCCGAGCAGCCCCGGGGCGCCGTCCAGCCTGGGCCACCCGGTGAGATGAGGCCACGCGCCGCCACTAGCCTGGGGCCATGACCGACCGTGAGATCCGTCGCATCGCCCTGCTCACCGCCGGCGGCTACGCCCCGTGCCTGTCCTCGGCCGTGGGTGGCCTCATCGAGAGCTATACCCGCGAGCTGCCCGACGCCGAGATCATCGGCTACCGGCACGGCTACCAGGGGCTGCTCCGCGGCGAGTACGTCGTCATCGACGACGACGCCCGCGCTCGGGCCCACCTGCTGCACGGCTTCGGTGGCAGCCCGATCGGCAACTCCAGGGTCAAGCTGACCAACATCGCCGACCTGGTCGAGCGCGGGCTGGTGCCCGAGGGCGCCGAGCCGCTGGAGGTGGCCGCCGAGCGGCTCCAGGCCGACGGCGTCGACGTCCTGCACACCATCGGCGGCGACGACACCAACACCACCGCCGCCGACCTGGCCGGCTACCTCCACGACCGGGGCTACGAGCTCACCGTTGTCGGCCTGCCCAAGACCATCGACAACGACATCGTGCCGATCCAGCAGAGCCTGGGGGCGCTCACCGCCGCCGAGGAGGGCGCCCGCTTCGCCCAGCACGTGCTTGCCGAGCACGGCGTCAGCTCGCGCAACCTCATCGTCCACGAGGTGATGGGCCGCAACTGCGGCTGGCTCACCGCCGCCACCACGCGGGCCTACCAGGAGTGGCTGGAGGAGACCGAGTTCGTGCCGTCGATCGGCCTCACCCAGGAGCGGTACTCCGTCCACGCGGTCTACGTCCCCGAGGAGCACATCGACCTCGAGGCCGAGTCCGCCCGGCTCCGTGCCGTGATGGACCAGCTCGACTGCGTCAACATCTTCCTCTCCGAGGGCGCCGGCGTGGCCGACATCGTCCGGGAGATGGAGGAGGCCGGGGAGGAGGTGCCGCGCGACCCCTTCGGTCACGTCAAGCTCGACCTGATCAACCCCGGTCAGTGGTTCGCCAAGCAGTTCGCCGACCGGATCGGTGCCGAGAAGGTGCTGGTGCAGAAGTCCGGCTACTTCTCGCGGTCGGCGCCGGCGAACCGGACCGACCTCGAGCTGATCGCCTCCATGGTGACGGTGGCCGTCGCAGGGGCCCGCAGTGGCACCCCCGGCGTGGTCGGGCACGACGAGGACCGCGGCGGTGAGCTACGCGTGATCGAGTTCGACCGGATCGCGGGGCACAAGCCGTTCGACACCGACCAGGAGTGGTGGCACGAGGTGAAGCGGCGCACCGGCCAGGCGGGCTGAGCGGGCTGCCGCTCAGCCGCCGGCGCGCAGCATGTCGGCGGCAGACAGCGCCCGCGTCGCCGCGTGCCGGAACAGCACGAGCGCGAGGATCCCTGCGGTCACCGCACACAGCGCGGCGCCCACGAACACCGTGTGCTCCTGGGCGATGCCGGCCTGGCGCAGCAGGTCGCTGAAGGCGTCGCAGCGCGACTTCCCCTCGCAGACCTCACGGACCGGCGGGATGTCGGCCTGCTCGGCGTAGTAGCGCCGCAGGCCCACCGTCGTCAGCGCGGAGATGCCGACGAGCATGCCGACCATCCGGGCGACGACGACCAGCGCCGAGGCGAGCCCGTGCACGTCGTCGTCGGTGGCGGCCAGCACCGCGGCGTTGACGGGGGCGAGCGCGAGCCCGAAGCCGAGCCCGCCGAGCAGCAGGGGGATCGTGGCCGTCCAGGAGCGCAGCGCGTCGATGTCCCACTGCGCCATCATCAGGAAGCCCACCGCGGCGCAGGCCATGCCCACAGCCGTGACGACCCCGGCCGGCAGCCGCCGGGTGAGATATCCGCCCGTGACCGCGCCGACCGGCAGCGCCACCAGGAAGCGCACCAGCACCAGCGCCGCGCCCAGCTGGGAGTCGGGGTAGATCGTCGACCGTGCGAAGATGGGGATGTCGATCAGGGCGGCGATGAGCGCGGCGCCGACGAAGAAGCTGACCAGGAGCGACCCCCAGGCCGGCTCCCGGCGCATCGCGCCGTGGGGCACCAGGGGCGACGCGGCTCGGCGCAGATGGGCCACGAAGGCGGCGGCCGCGACCGCCCCCACGGCGAGGTACCACCAGCCGCGGTCGGAGAAGACCTCGATCTGCGGGTCGGCCGTCGCGAACGCGAGGATCACCCCGCCCAGCGCGACCGCGAGCAGGAGGGCGCCGGCCAGGTCGGCTTCGCGGGTCGCCCGCCACCAGCCGGGGAGGTCGACGAGCGGTCGGCGTGCCGTGCCGCAGCGGAGCAGGAAGAGCAGCAGCGCCACCACGGCGACGGCCCCGACCGGCGTGGCCCAGCGGGAACCGGTGGCGAACGGCACGAAGAGCTCGCCCCAGCTGAGGTCGCGGCGCAGCGACTCGGGCTGCGTGAACACCAGCGACGCCGCGGCAGTGCCGAGCAGCAGCAGGAGCACGCCGACCGGGTCCGGCCAGCCACCCCGTCGTACGCCGGCTCCGGCGAGGCCGGCGGGCGTGAGCACGGTGATCGCGGCCGCCAGGACCAGGCCCACGGCCAGGTTGATCGCGAAGATCGCCCGCCAGTCGGCCACCGCCAGCACAGCGGCGCCGAAGAGCGGGCCGAGCACGCTGCCGATCTCCTGCACGCCCGACACGACGCCCAGGGGCACCCCGCGACGCTGCACGGGATAGAGGTCGGCGACCAGCGCCAGCGTGGCCGGCACCAGCCCGCCGCCGCCGACACCCTGCAGGAAGCGGCCCGCGACGATGCTCGGCAGGTCGTAGGCCAGGGCGGTGACGAACGACCCCACCGCGAAGATGACCAGTGCCAGCACCAGCACGGGCACCCGCCCGCGCAGGTCGGCGATCCGGCCGATCAGCGGGAGCATGGCGACATAGCCGAGCAGGAAGCCCGACACGATCGGCGCGGCCCGCTGCAGCTCGTCGATCGGGATGCCGACGCTGCTCATCATGTCGGTGAGCGCCAGCACGACGACGTAGGTGTCGGCAGCGGCGAAAGCGACCGCCACGGCAGCCAGCGACAGCAGCAGCCGCGACTGCCGCGAGACGCCCGGCTGAGGGCTCGCGGGGTCCGACGGCTGCGTCATCCGCGGCTCACGGGGCGACGATGTCCTGCTCGATGCCGTAGTCGGCGAAGTCGACGGTGTAGGTCATGCTGGCGCTGTCGGGGTAGAACACGCCGGTGAGCCGGGCCTCGCGGAGCTCCCGGTCGTCGGTGATGGAGTAGGCCACGTCGAAGGTCTCGCCGGAGGCGCTCGGGATCACGGTCTTCATCACCGAGCCGGTCACGGTGCCGGTGTACTCGGTGAGGATCTCGTCGTTGTCGGTGCCACCGCGGACGCTCTCGCCCTCGGCCAGCCCGGTGGTGGCCGCCAGCAGCCCCGAGAAGCCCTCATCGGGCTTCATCAGCGCAGCCGGGTCGGGGGCGCCGTACTCGGCCGGGTCGACGTCGGACCAGCCGACGGTGAGCGGGATCTGCGCGAACACCTTGCCGTCGACGGCGACCACCGGCACGTCGACCTTCGAGCCGGCGAAGATGATGGTGATCGTGCCGTCGAACGCGGGCGCGTGGGTGGCGACGCCGGTGGCGGCCTCCAACCCCTGCACGCCCTCTGGCAGGTCGTCGGTGGCCAGCGCCAGCCGCAGGCCTGTGGTGTCGTCGAGGAGCTGCTTGGCCTGCGCCACGACCTCCTCGGGCGTCGGCTCCTGCTGCTGGTCCGCGTCCGCGTCGCCGCCGGAGCAGCCCACGGTCGTCAGCGCCACCAGGAGAAGGGTGGCGACCAGGGAGGAGCGCCGGTGGCGGTGGGCGGACATGGGCGTCAGCCTGCCACACCCGGATCGAGCCGTCAGCGTCGCGGCCAGTGGCCCGGCACAGCCGGCGATCGGCTGGCTGCCGGGCACGCCGGAGCCGTCGCGCCGGCCGACGGCCTCGGGCAGGTCGACCGGTGACCCGGATGCGGCGGCCGCGCGGGCCGGGGCGAGCCCGGCCCAGGCGAACACGAGGGCGTCCTCGCCCTTGAGGAAGCGGTGGCAGCGCACCCCGCCGGTGCCGCGGCCCTTCGGGGGGTACTCCGAGAAGGGGGTCACCTTGACCGAGCCCGGCTCGGTGCCGGGCAGCGCCGTCGACGAGCCCGAGGCGGTGACCACCACGGCGGTGTCCGGGTCGAGGGCGCCGAACCACACGACCCGTTGGCCCGCGGCCACCCGGATGCCGGCCATCCCGCCGCCGCTGCGACCCTGCGGGCGGACCATCGAGGCGGCGAAGTGCAGCAGCTGGGCGTCGGAGCTGAGGAAGCACAGCGACTCCTCGCCGGTGACCAGCTCGACGGCGCCGACGACCTCGTCGTCGTCCTTGAGGGCGATGACCTCCCAGTCGTCCTTGCCGAGCACCTCGGGGTTGACCCGCTTGACGATGCCGTCGCGGGTGCCGAGCGCCAGGCCTGGGCCGGTCGGTGGCGAGACCGGTCAGGCACAGCGCCCGCTCGCCCGGGTCGAGGGTGACGACCAGGCTGAGCGGCAGGCCGCCCTGCAGGTGGGGGTCGTTGGCCGAGGGGGGCAGCGCCGGCAGGTCGAGGACACCGAGCTTGACCACCCGTCCACGGCTGGTCACCACGCCCACCTCGCCGCGGGCCGTGGTCGCCACGGCGGAGACCACGACGTCGTGGTTCGCGCGCGTCTCGCCCGAGCCCGGCAGCTCGGCGGAGGAGGTGCGGGCCAGCAGTCCCGAGGACGACAGCAGGGCGTAGCACGGGTCGTCGGCCACCTCCAGTGGCACGGTGGCCGCGACGGCGGCGGTGCCGGCCGACTCCAGCAGCACGGTGCGACGGGCGGTGCCGAAGGTCTTGGCGACCTCGCCGAGCTCGTCGGAGACGACCCGGCGCAGCAGCGCGTCGTCGCCGAGGATCGCGTCGAGCTCCTCGATCGTCGCCTGCAGCTCGCTCTGCTCCTTCTCCAGCTCCAGCCGAGAGAACTTCGTGAGTCGGCGCAACGGCATGTCGAGGATGTAGTCGGTCTGCACCTCGGTGAGGTCGAAGACCGCCATCAGCCGCTCCTTCGCGGCCGCGGCGTTGTCGGAGCTCCGGATGAGCTGGATCACCTCGTCGATGTCGAGGATCGCCAGCAGCAGCCCCTCGACCAGGTGCAGCCGGTCGGCGGCCTTGCCACGGCGGTAGCTCGAGCGGCGGCGGACGACGTCGTAGCGGTGCTGCAGGAAGACCTCGAGCAGCTGCCTTGAGCCCGAGCGTGCGCGGCTGGCCGTCGACCAGGGTCGACGGCGTTGATCGAGAAGGACTCCTCGAGCGGGGTCTGCTTGTAGAGCTGCTCGAGCAGCGCCTCGGGGTGGAAGCCGTTCTTGACCTCGATGACCAGGCGGGTGCCGTTGGCCATGTCGGTGAGGTCCTTGACGTCGGAGATGCCCTGGAGCTTCTTGCCCTGGACCAGGGTCTTGATCCGCTCGATGATCCGCTCGATGCCGACGTTGTAGGGCAGCTCGGTGACCACGATGCCCTTGCGGCGCGGGGTCACCGACTCGACCCGAGCCAGCGCTCGCATCCGGAAGGACCCGCGCCCGGTGGCGTAGGCGTCGCGGATGCCGTCGAGGCCGACGATCGTGCCGCCCGTGGGCAGGTCGGGGCCGGGGATGAAGCGCATCAGGTCGTCGAGACCGGCGTCGGGGTGCTTCACGAGGTGGCGCAGCGCCTGCACCACCTCGACGAGGTTGTGCGGGGCCATGTTGGTGGCCATGCCGACGGCGATGCCGGTCGTGCCGTTGACGACCAGGTTGGGGATCGCCGCGGGCAGCACGGTCGGCTCGGTCTCGCGGCTGTCGTAGTTGGGTTTGAAGTCGACGGTGTCCTCGCGGATCGAGGCCGTCATCGCCAGCGCCGCCGGGGTCATCCGGCACTCGGTGTAGCGCATCGCGGCCGGTCCGTTGTCGGGGGAGCCGAAGTTCCCGTGTCCGTCGACGAACGGCAGCCGCATCGACCACGGCTGTGCCATCCGCACCAGGGCGTCGTAGATCGCGCCGTCGCCGTGCGGGTGCAGCCGACCCATCACCTCGCCGACGACGCGGGCGCTCTTGACGTGGCCGCGGTCGGGCCGCAGCCCCATCTCGTCCATCGTGTAGAGGATCCGGCGCTGCACCGGCTTGAGTCCGTCGCGGGCGTCGGGGAGCGCGCGGGAGTAGATGACGGAGTAGGCGTACTCGAGGAAGGACGACTCCATCTCCTGCTTGATGTTGGTGTCGAGGATGTGCTCCTCGAAGTCGTCGGGGAGCGGGTCCTTCGTCGTACGCCTTGCCATGGGGGCGATTCTCGCCGGTTCACCCAACCGTTGCCGGGTGGAAACGCCGCGTGTGGCCGGACAGCGATAGATTCTCGGCGTGAGCGAGACCGACCAGGCACCCGTGGAGGCCCCTTCCGTGATAGCCGCCACGGCACTGGGAGGCCGACGTCCTGCTCCGAGACGGCCGCACGGCGCACATCCGACCGATCCGTGCCGACGACATCGACCTGATGGTCGAGTTCTACGCCCGGGTCTCGCCGCAGTCGAAGTACTACCGCTTCTTCGCGCCGATGCCGGAGCTCTCCGAGAAGGACCTCCACCGCTTCACCCACGTCGACTACGTCGAGCGGGTGGCCTTCATCCTCACCGTCGGGGGGCAGATGATCGCCGTCGGCCGCTACGACCTGATCAAGCCGGGGGAGGCGGAGGTGGCCTTCCTCGTCGAGGACGCCCACCAGGGCCGGGGGATCGGTCAGCTGCTGCTCGAGCACCTCGCCCAGGCGGGGCGTGAGCGCGGCATCGAGCGCTTCACCGCCGAGGTGCTGCCCGACAACCAGGCGATGATCCACACCTTCCGCGACGCCGGCTACCGCGTGGTCAGCGGCTACGAGGACGGCGTGATGATGCTGGACTTCCCGATCCAGCCGACCGATACCGCCATCGAGGTGATGGAGGATCGCGAGCATCGCGCCGAGTCGGTGTCGATCGCGGCGTTCCTCAACCCGCAGTCGGTCGCGGTGATCGGCGCCAGCCGCCGCCAGGACTCCATCGGGCAGGCGCTGGTGCGCAACCTGGTCACCGGCGACTTCACCGGACGCGTCCACGTGGTCAACTCCCAGGCGGTCGCGGTGTCCGGGCTGCCGGCCTATGCCAGCGTCGGGGAGATCCCCGACCAGGTCGACGTGGCCGTGGTCGCGGTGCCCGCGGAGGCGGTGCAGGACGTCGTGCTCGACTGCGCGGCCAAGGGGGTGCACGGGCTGATCGTGATCTCCTCGGGCTTCGCCGAGACCGGCGAGATCGGCCGGCAGCGGCAGCGGCGGCTGGTCGGGCTGGCCCGGTCCTACGGTCTGCGACTGATCGGGCCCAACTGCCTGGGCGTCATCAACACCGACCCCGCCATCTCGCTGAACGCGTCGCTGTCGTCGCTGATGCCGCCCCGCGGCCGGGCCGGGTTCTTCTGCCAGTCCGGCGCTCTCGGCTCGGCGATCCTCGAGAAGGTCAACAACCGGGGGCTCGGCCTCTCGACGTTCGTCAGCGCCGGCAACCGAGCGGACGTCTCGGGCAACGACCTGTTGCAGTACTGGCTCGAGGACGACGCCACCGAGGTGGTGCTGCTCTACCTGGAGTCGATCGGCAACCCGCGGAAGTTCTCTCGCGTCGCGCGGCGGGTGTCGCGGCGCAAGCCGGTCATCGCGGTTCGCTCGGGCCGGACCACGCAGGGGGTGCCGATGGGCCACTCCGTGCGCCGGATCGCGGCCCCACCGGCCGCCGTGGACGCGATGTTCCGGCAGGCAGGCGTGATCCAGGTCGACACCCTGGACGAGATGTTCGACGTCGCCCAGCTGCTCGCCCACCAGCCTCTGCCGCGCGGACGGCGGGTGGCGGTGGTCGGCAACTCCGACGCTCTCGGGCTGCTGGCGACCGACGCTGCCGCCTCGGTCGGGCTGGTGGTCAACCGATCGGTCTCGCTGGGGGCCGACGCCACGGCGGGGGACTTCGAGGACGCGCTCGACGGCGCGATCGACAGCCACGACATCGACGCGGTGGTCGCGGTCTACATCCCGCCCCTCAACGTCTCGGGGGAGGACGTCGCCAACGTGCTGGCGGCCGTGGGGGAGCAGTCCGACAAGCCGTTGGTCTCGTCGTTCCTGGGCGCCGAGGGCATCCCGGAGCTGCTCCGGGTGCGCGACGTGTCCGGTCACACCGCCGGCCGCGGCTCCGTGCCGTCGTACCCCGCCGTCGAGGCGGCCGTGCGAGCGCTCGCACGCGTCGTGGAGTACGCCGTGTGGCTCCGGCACCCGGTCGAGGACGTGCACGAGCCGGGCGTGCTCGAGACGCCGCCGGCCGGGAAGCGCCTGGTCAACGAGATCCTGATGCACCACCCCGACGGCCACGACCTCGACGACGCCGAGCGGGCGGCGCTGCTGGGCGCCTACGACATCGACTGCTGGGAGGCCCGCCCGGTCGACACCCTCGAGGCGGCCGTCGCTGCGGCCGAGGACCTCGGCTGGGACGTCGTCCTCAAGGCCACCCACGAGCGTCTGCGCAACCGCCCTGACCTGGCCCATGTCTGGCGCAACATCGACACCCCGGAGGAGATGCAGGATGCCTGGGCGACGCTGCTCGACACCGTCAGCGCGCCGGAGGCGGCCGGCTACGTCGTGCAGCGCAACGCGCCGCCCGGCGTGCCGGTGGCCATCAGCTCGATGGAGGACCCGCTGTTCGGGCCGGTGCTGTCGTTCAGCATCGGCGGCCCTCTGACCGAGCTGCTCGCCGACCGTGCGTACCGGATCCCGCCGCTGGCGCCGCAGGACGCTGCCGACATGGTGCGTGAGATCAAGTCGTCGCCGCTGCTGTTCGGCTACCGCGGCAGCGCGGTGGTCGACGTCGACGCTGTCGAGGAGCTCATCCTCAAGGTGAGCCGGCTGCAGCACGACCTGCCGCAGGTCCGTGCGCTGGAGATGCCGCTGGTGCTGGCCGGTTCGCGCGACGTGTGCGTGCTGACCAGCTCGATCCGGCTGGAGCCGGTGGTCGACCCTCGCTCGGACTGGTTCGTGCGGCGGATGGCCAGCCAGGCGGGCGACACCATCCCCGACTGATCCCCTTGACAGGACGTCGTCGGTCGGCGGCCCTCCACGGCCCCCGCGCCGCCCCGCCCGCCGGCGTGACAGACTGCGGCCATGCGGCAGAGCACCACCGACGAGCGTGACCACAGCCCCGAGCTGCGCGACGCGATCCACCACACCGGCTACTACCCCGAGGTGGTGGCTGAAGGGGTGCTCGGCGCGGTGGCCGACGAGCAGGTGGTGTCGTTCTACGTCCACCACGAGCCGACCTTCGAGCGCGACGAGGTGCGGCGTCACCTGACGGTCGTGGTGCTCACGCCGACCAGGCTGATCCTGGCCCACACCGACGAGCACGCCGGGGACGAGCTGCTCCCCGAGCCCTACACGGCGACCTCGACCGAGGCGATCACGATCTCCGCGGTCCGCTCGGTGGTGGTGACCCGGATGGTCACCAACCCCGCGGAGGGGCCGTCCGAGGCGGCCGAGGCCGTGCTGACGATCGGGTGGGGCGGCGTCAGCCGGATCGACCTCGAGCCGGCCGCCTGCAGCGACCCGCAGTGCGACGCCGACCACGGCTACACCGGTGTTCTGGCGGGTGACGACTTCTCACTGCGGGTCTCCCGTGCGGCTGACGGCGGTGACGCGGTCAGCGGGCTCCTGTCGTTCGCGGCCTCCCTCTCCGCGCGCACGCAGCCCGCGTGAGCGACCCCAGGCGGCCCTGACGTGACCGTGCCGGAGGCGCCCTTCGTCGAGCCCGGCTACGGCGACCGGTCGTTGGGCGACGTCGTGCCCGCCGTGGCCCGCGCGATCGGCGTGCCCGTCGACGACGAGGCCGTCGGCACCGGGTGGGCGCTCCCTCCCGCGGCGGCGTACGTCCTGTTCCTGGTCGACGGGCTGGGCAGCGAGCTGCTGCGACGCTACGGCCACGCGGCGCCGTTCCTGCGCTCTCTGCTGGACCGGTCCGGTCCGGGCGGAGGGGGCACCGCCGGAGTCCCGTCGACGACCTCGACCAGTCTCGCCTCGCTCGGCACCGCCCTGCCGCCGGGCGGCCACGGCATGGTCGGCTTCACCAGCCGGGTGCCGGGCACCGACCGGCTGCTCAACGCGCTCTACTGGGACAAGCGTGTCGACCCCCGGGAGTGGCAGCCGGAGCCCACCGTCTTCGAGCGCCTGATGGCCGCCGGGTCGATGGTGACGGTGGTCAACAAGCGGGAGTTCGCGCAGTCGGGGCTCACGATCGCCGCGCACCGCGGGGCGGCGTACGTCGGCGCCGACCGTGTCGGTGAGCGGATCGCCGCCGTGATCGCGGCAGCCGCCGAGCGGCCGTCGCTCACCTACGTCTACGACGGCGACCTCGACTGGACCGGGCACCGCTACGGCGTCGCGTCCAGCCACTGGCTGCAGCAGCTGGCGATGGTCGACGCCGAGGCCGAGCAGCTGCGCGAGGAGCTGCCGCCGAGCGTGCGGATGGTCATCGTCGCCGACCACGGCATGGTCGACTCGCCCGCCGACGACCGGATCGACGTCGACGAGCACCCCCAGCTCCGCGACGGCGTGGTGCTGCTGGGCGGGGAGGCGCGCTTCCGGCACGTCTACTGCGCGGGCGGCGCGGTCACCGACGTGGCCGACGCGTGGCGGGCAGTGCTGGGGTCGCGGGCGAGCGTGCTGACCCGCGACGAGGCGTTGGCACGGGGGTGGTTCGGTGCGGCGTCGTCGCGGGTGCTGCCTCGGCTGGGCGACCTGGTGGTCGCCTGCCACGGCACGTTCGGCGTGTTCTCCAGCGTCGACTTCGGCTACGAGATGTCGCTGGTCGGGCTGCACGGGTCGCTCACCCCGGAGGAGATGAACATCCCGGTGCTGGTCTGCTGAGCGCTCAGCCCGCCGATCCGAACGGCAGCGGCTCGGGAGCGAGCGACACCGCCTTGGCCCTCGCGGCGGTGAGCCGACGGCGGTGGTGCTGGCGACACAGCACCTCGTAGGCCACGTCGGCGGGCTCCTCGTCGACGTCGTCGACGTCGCCGACGACGATCACCTCGCCCTCGACGACCATGGCGCCGTTCTCGGTGCGCGCGTTGTGGGTGGCGCGCTTGCCGCACCAGCACAGGGCCTCGACCTGCAGCGTCTGCACCCGGTCGGCCAGCTCCACCAGGCGCGCGCTGCCCGGGAAGAGCACGCTACGGAAGTCGGTGAGGATGCCGAAGGCGAACACGTCGATCTGCAGCTCGTCGGCGACCTTGGCGAGCTGGTCGATCTGCGTGGGGGTGTAGAACTGCGCCTCGTCGCAGATGAGGTAGTCGATCCGGCCGCCCTGGGTGAGTGCGTCGACGACGTAGCGCCAGAAGTCGAAGTCGTCGGCCACCTCGATGGCGTCGTGGGTCAGCCCGAGCCGGCTGGACAGGATCGCCTCTCCGGCGCGGTCGTGGGCGGTGAAGATCCGCCCGATCCGGCCGCGCTGCGCGTGGTTGTGGTTGGTCTGCAGGGCCAGGGTGCTCTTGCCTGAGTCCATGGTCCCGGTGAAGAAGTGCAGTTCCGCCACGAGTCGTGATCCTCGCACATGGCGGGGGCGGCGCGGCCGGCGGTGACCGGTCGGCATACAGCGGCTGCGGTAGCCTGCCGAGCCCCGCAGCGCCGGTCGGGGAGTGAGTCATGCAGATCCACACCGATCCCCAGCCGATGGCCGTCCGGCTCCGCGAGCGCCTCGCGGCCGGAGGCGTCGAGGTCCCACACGGCCGGGCGCTCGAGCTGGTCGCCCATCAGCTGGGCTACCGCGACTGGAACACGCTCGCTGCGGCAGCGGCCGCCCCGGAGGCACCCGTCGCGGTCCCGATCCTGCGGACCTCTCCCGGCGCCGAGGCGCGGCGCTTCTACGTCGACGTCCTGGGCTTCCGGGTCGACTGGGAGCACCGCTTCGAGGAGGGCCTGCCGCTCTATCGGCAGGTCTCTCGCGAGGGCTGCGTGCTGCACCTGAGCGAGCACCACGGCGATGTGACGCCCGGGGAAGCGGTCCGCATCCAGGTCGCCGATGTGGTCGCTTTGCAGGCCGCACTCGCGGAGAGCGAGGTCTACCCACTGCGGATCGGGCTGTGCCGAGAGGAGTGGGGCGACGACCTGACCGTGCCCGACCCGTTCGGCAACCGGCTGACCTTCCACACCCCGCGGCTGGCCGCTGGGTGAGGGGGTCGACCCGCAGGATCAGGAGATCGCGGTTCCGCTGCTGGTGGAGGTCGCGGGGCGGGCGTCTCGAAGCCGGCCTCCGGAGGCGGTCGAGGAGGCGGTTCGAAAGTGTCTTCACAAACTGTCTCGTCATCCGGGACCGGGGGCCTCTGGCCAGGCCGGACTGTCGGTGGCGGCCTGCTTGGGTGGGGGTATGAGCACAGCAGCCGACCATGACGCGGGGGTCCCGGTCCCGGGGTCGCCGGAGGCGGTGCTGTCGGCTGCGCGCGAACCATCAGCGGGCGGTGGTGTGGGGTGAGGCCGGGCTGCTGGCGTCGGCGGTGGAGTGGGCGGCGATGCATGAGCCGGTCGACGGGGCGGGTGCGGTGTGGTGGCAGGGCGGCAACGCGATCCCGTTGGCGGGTGAGGGTGCCCCTCCGATCGGGGAGTACGCCGATCGGGGAGTTCGCCGACCGCGGTCGGGCTCACCACCGATGCGGGGCGTCGGCTGATCGGGCACGCCCTCGAGCTGGCCTGGCGGCTCCCGGCGCTGTGGGCGCTGGTGCAGGAGGGCCGGGTCCCGGTGTGGCGGGCCCGCCGGGTCGCCGAGCAGACCGTGGCCCTGTCACGCGAGGCGGCGGGGTTCGTGGACCGTCAGGTCGCCGCGGTCACCGGGCGGGTGTCGCTCACCCAGCTGGACCACCTCATCCTGGAGGCCAGGATCAGGGTCGAGGGACTCGAGCGGGAGGACCCGGAGAACCCGTCCCCGGAGGTGCCCGACACCCGACACGTCGCGGTGCACACCGACCAGGTGTCCTTCACCGGCACCGTCGCCGTCACCGGCGAGCTCGACCTCGCCGACGCCCTCCACCTCGACCAGGCCCTCGCGGCCGGTGCGGAGCAGCTGAAGGTCGCCGGCTCGGCTGAGTCGCTGGACGCCCGCCGGGCCACCGCCCTGGGAGAGATGTCCCGCCAGCAGCTGGCGCTGTCGTTCGAGCAGGCCGACCCGGCCTCGTCAGACGGCACGACCACGATCACGGCGACGTCGCCGGTGCGGCCGGTCACGCTCTACCTGCACCTGGCCGAGGACGCCCTGACCGGTGCGAACCCGGTGGGTCGTTGTGAGAACACCCGCAGCCCGGTCGACGTGGAGACGATCCGGGGCTGGTGTGGCCACCCCGACGCCGTGGTCACCGTCACACCGATGGTGGATCTCAACGGCCATGTCCGGGTGGACCAGTACGAGCTCCCCGACCGGCTCAAAGAGATCATCGACCTGCGCGAACGGGCACTGTGCTCCCCTACTGCACCAGGCCGGCTCGGGGCTGCGACCACGACCACGCGATCCCCTACGACCCGACCGACCCGGCCCGGGGCCCGACCTGTTCGTGCAACACCGCCCCGCTGTGTCGTGGGCATCATCGGTTGAAGACCCATACGCCGTGGCGCTACCAGGTCATCGAGCCCGGGGTCTATGCGTGGACCACCCCGCACGGCTACCGCCTGGTCGTCGACCATGCGGGCACCCGCGACGTCACCGCCCGCTGATCGAGCGACCGCCGCGGCGTGCCTGCCTTCCGGTCGACCCGGTCGACCCGCCCGACGAGTAGCCACCCCGCCCCACACCCCGCCGACCCCGATCGGCGGGGCCACCGGCGCGTCCGAGGACCGATGCGCGCCTCATGACCCCGGCGAGAGCGCGAGCCTCACAGGCCGTTTCGGACACCCAACGGATGCGTGGCGGCCTGTTGCCAGCCCATGAGGTGCGGTGAAAGCCTCGTTCTGCGGTGTCGGGCATTTGGACCGAGTAGAGGGAAGTACACGATGAGTGCGCGCGAACTGGTCGACCGGTTCTTTCACGATCTCATGTCGAGAGGTGTCTTGGCGGTTGCCGACGAGATCGCGGCCGACGTCTATATCGAACACGCGATCGCACCATTCGGACGAGAGGCTCCTGGTGCCGTCCCAGGTCCCGGCCATCTGCGCGACGTTGCCACATGGCTGCGCGAGCAGTTCCCCGACCTCACGATGTCGGTCGACATGGCAGTCGAGCAGAACGACCTGATCGCGGCGCTGGTGCGATCACGAGGCACCAATCTGGGGGCTCTCAACGCAATGGTCCCCCCGACTGGTCGGGCGTTCGACGCCCATCAGAGCCACTGGCTTCCGGATCGAAGGAGACCGCCTTGCCGAACACTGGGCAACGCGAGATGACCTCCCAACGATGATCCAACTGGGAGTGATCGGTCCGCCGGCGCCGCCGGCCTGATGAGCCACCCTGCGCGTTCGCTTGACGTCCAGAGCCAGGAGCCCGGTCGGCCGCGTCCTCGCGACCGTCACGGGGCCGGCGGCCTGTTCGTCGACGTCTGGGGATCAGCCTCCTGAGCGCTCCGCAGCCTCCGACCTGATCCTGCCGAACCGCAGACGGATCCCGCCGCCGACGGCGCGGACGGGCGCCAGGGCCGCCGAACCGGTGCGGGAGGATGACCCCATGCCCAGCCCTCTGATCGACCCGGCCGAGCTGCGGGAGCGCCTGGGCGAGGTGACCGTGCTCGACGTGCGCTACCAGCTGGGCCGGACCGACGGGCGCGAGCAGTACGCCGCGGGGCACCTCCCCCGGGCGGCGTACGTCGACCTCGACGACGAGCTGGCCGAGCCGCCGGGGGAGGGCGGGCGGCACCCGCTGCCGAGCCCTGAGCGGTTCGTGAGGGCGATGCAGCGGGCGGGGGTGAGCAACGGGCGGACCGTGGTGGTCTACGACGACTGGAGCAGCCTGGCGGCCGGGCGGGCGTGGTGGCTGTTGCGGCACTACGGGCACGACGACGTCCGGGTGCTCGACGGTGCCTGGGCGGCCTGGCGCGCCGCCGGCGGCGAGGTCGAGACGGGGGAGCGGACGACCGAGCCGGGCGACTTCGCGGGCACCCCGGGCGCGATGCCGACCACCGAGGCGAGCGACGTGCAGGGCGTCGACGTGCTCATCGACGTGCGGGCGCCCGAGCGCTACCGCGGCGAGGTCGATCCCATCGACCCGGTCGCTGGGCACATCCCCGGTGCGGTGAACGTCCCGCTCACCCTCAACCTCGATGAGCAGGGCCGTTTCCGCGCGGCGAGTGCTCTGGCGGAGACGTACGCCGCCGCAGGGGCGACCCCGAGTGCCGACGTGGCGGCGTACTGCGGCTCGGGGGTGACCGCCACCCAAGCGGTGCTGGCGCTGGAGCTGGCGGGTGTGCGGGCGGCGCTCTACCCGGGCTCGTGGTCGGGCTGGATCACCGACCCCGCGCGTCCGGTCGAGCGGGGCTGAGGGTCGCCCGAGGCGACCGGCTCACTCCGAGGAGCCGCCGCCGAACATGATCTCGTCCCAGCTCGGGACCGAGGCACGGCCGCGCGTCTTCTTCACCTCGCGTCGCTGCGGGGCGGGGTGGTCGGGCTCGTCGTCGGCCTCCACCGACGCGTCGTCGACCGCCGAGGCGCCGTCGACGATGGGCTCCGAGGTCGAGCCGTGCGGGTTCTGCCGGGCGAAGACCGTGTCGAGGAACGCCTCGGCCGGGGGCTCCTGGCCCAGCGTGTCGGAGTCCGGGGTCGGCGCGGTGCGCAGCCGGGCGGCCGTCTCGGACAGGTCCTCGGTGTCGGCATCGGCGACCAGCTCGATCGCGTCGTCCCCGAGAGCCTCGCCCAGCGGCAGCTCCTCGGCGGGTACGGCGGACAGCCGGCGCGCACGAACGGGCTGTAGGTCGTCTCGGCTGGGCGTCGGCACCGCGTCGGGCAGGTCGCCGACCAGCCAGCGGGCGTCGTCGTCGTCGACCACGACGTAGTTGCCGGGGGCGTCGAAGGTGTAGTGGGCGGTGCCCTTGCGGGCGGATGCGGGCAGCGGCACCGCGAGCGTCCAGCGCCCGTCCTCGCGCCGCCAGGCGTCCCAGTCCAACGACTCGGCGGGGATGTTGGCGCGCCTCAGCTGGGCTGCCACGGCCTCCCCGAGGGTGCGGGCGGCGGGCTCGCCCCCGGTGGTGCGGACCGAGGCGCGCTGGGCGCGCTCGGCCACGTGCGCGCGCTCGGCGAGCACCGGCCCGGCGTAGACCATCACCTTGTCGACCGTCGTGCCTGCGGCCTGGGCCAGCTGGTCGGGGGACTCGCCGGCCCGGATCCGGGCCTGGATGTCGCGGGGACGCAGGGCGCTTTCCATCTGGATCTCCAACTGGCCGAGGCGGGTGTGGTCGCCGCGCACCGCGGCCCGAAGCTCACGGTCGGCGTCGAGGGTGAACTCGCGGCCGGCGTCGTCGACCAGCAGCAGGCGCGCCTTGTCCTCGCTCATGCCCACGAGGGTGAGGTGCTCCATCTCCTGCGTCCGTTCTCCGGGTCCGGTCAGCGTGACCGCCCCCTCGAGCCCGGCGCAGGTGCAGCGGGCCGGAGGTCGGCCGTGCGTTGCGTGCGAGCCTACGCCAGCGGGGGCGCCGGACGGTGCTGCCGCGACGGCGCGCCTCCAGGCTCCTCGGACGCGGGTGGACGCGGCGTGAGCCGGGCCGCGACCACGCCGAGGAGAGCCGCCACCACCGGGATGAGGTACGCCGGGGAGGCGCCGCGCGCGTCGATGACCAGGCCCGCCAGCGTGGCGCCCGGGGCGACGCCGGCCACGATCCCGGTGTGCACGAGGGCCATGCCCTCCGACAGCCGGGCCGCCGGGACGGTCTGCTCGACCAGCGAGTTGGTCGAGATCAGCGTCGGCGCGATCGCGAACCCGCCCACGAAGAGCACGCCGGCGAGCACGGCCACCGAGCCGACCCAGGGGAGCGGCGCCATCGCCACCGCCAGGGCGATCGTGCCCCAGCGAAGACGGTTGCCCGGTCCGTGCCGCCACTGGATGCTGCCGGTGATCACCCCGCCCAGCAGACTGCCGGCCGCCCACAGCGCCAGCAGGAACCCGGCCCAGCGCTTGACGCCGGCCTCCTCGCTGAACGCCACCGTGATCACCTCGGCCGAGCCCAGCGTGGTCCCGAGCATCAGCGCGACGACGGCGATCGCCGCGACCGAGCCCCACGGCATCGGCGACCGGGGTTGGTCGCCGCCCGCGCGCCCGCGGGCCGGCGGCTCGGTGCCCCGCAGAGAGGCGAACAGCAGGGTGCCGACCAGGCCGACCGCGGCGGCCGCGACGAGCCCGGACCACGACCGCCACCCGGTCGCCAGCACCGTCACCACGATCGGCCCGACGATGAACACCACCTCGTCGAGCACCGACTCCAGGGCGTAGGCCGTCTGGACGTCGGTCGGGCGCGACAGCCGGTGCGACCACCGGGTCCGCACTGCGGGCCCCACCGCCGGCAGCGTCGCACCGCCCAGCGCCGCGGCGGCGTAGACGAGGGGCAGGGGCCAGCCGGCCTGGACCGCGACGACCAGCAGCAGCAGCGCCGCGGTGTGCACGCTCACCGCGAGGCCGAGCACCCGCCCCTGGCCCCACTGGTCGAGCAGTCGGCCCTGCGGGATGGTCAGCAGCGCGTTGGCCACCAGGAACACCGCCGACACCGAACCGGCGACGGCGTAGGAGCCGGTCGCGGCCGAGACCAGCAGCACGATGCCCAGCCCGACCATCGAGATCGGCAGGCGCGCGACCAGCGCGGCCGAGCTGAACGCCAGGGCGCCCGGCTCGCCCAGCACGCGGCGGTAGGGGGTGAGCATCACGGCGAGCGTAGGGCCGGCCACGGACGGGCGCCGAATCCGTGTGCGACCGCCACCTACGATGGCCGGGTGACCCCCGACCCGCGACCCTACGACGCCGTCCTGCTCGTCTCCTTCGGAGGCCCTGAGAAGCCTGACGACGTCGTGCCGTTCCTGGAGAACGTCACCCGTGGCCGGGGCATCCCGCGGGAGCGCCTGGAAGAGGTCGGCGAGCACTACTTCCAGTTCGGCGGCCGGTCGCCGATCAACGACCAGAACCGCGCGCTCCTGGCGGCGATCCGCGAGGACTTCGCAGCCAACGGGCTCGACCTCCCGGTCTACTGGGGCAACCGCAACTGGGACCCCTACCTCGCCGAGGCGCTCACCCAGATGCGCGACGACGGGATCACCCGCGCCGCCTGCTTCGTGACCTCGGCCTACTCGTCCTACTCCTCCTGTCGGCAGTACCGCGAGAACCTCGCCGCCGCGGCCGCCGAGGTCTCGGGCGCGCCGCGGCTCGACAAGCTGCGCACCTACTACAACCACCCCGGTTTCGTCGCACCGGTGGTCGACGCGGTGCTGGCCGCTCTTGCCGAGCTGCCCGCCGGAGGTCCGCGACGACGCGCGGCTGGTCTTCGTGACCCACTCGATCCCCCTCTCCATGAACGACGTCAGCGGTCCCGCCGGCGGGGCCTACGTCGGCCAGCACGAGAGCGTCGCGGCGGCGGTGGCCGACCTGGTGCGGCGTGAGGTCTCGCGGTCGGTCGACCACGACCTGGTCTACTGCTCGCGGTCCGGCCCGCCGTCGGTGCCGTGGCTGGAGCCCGACGTCAACGACCACCTCGAGGACCTGGCGGCGCAGGGTGTCCGGGCGGTGGTGCTGGTGCCGGTCGGCTTCGTGTCCGACCACATGGAGGTCATCTACGACCTCGACACCGAGGCGCTGGCGACCGCGCAGAAGCTGCAGATCGCGGCGGTGCGCGCCGCGACCCCCGGAGTGGACCCCCGTTTCGTGGCCCTGGTGCGCGAGCTCGTGCTCGAGCGCGCCGCAGCCGAGCGCGGCGAGCCCACCGTGCGGCCCTGCGCCGGCAGCCTGGCCGCGGGGCACGACCGGTGCCCGGTCGGCTGCTGTGCCAACCCCCGCAGTCCGCTGCCGACGGTCGGAGGCGAGGACTCGTGAGCACGACCCCCGCCGTCACGCCCGAGGTCCGGGCCCAGCTCTTGGACCTCGCGCTCCAGGTCGCCCGCGAAGCGGCCGAGCTGGTCCGTCGCGAGCGCGCCGCCGGCGTGGAGGTCGCGGCCACCAAGACCAGCCTCACCGACATCGTCACCAAGGTCGACCAGGAGACCGAGCAGCTGATCCGTGGTCGCCTGCTCGGGGCCCGCCCCGGCGACGGCTTCCTCGGTGAGGAGGGCGGTCGGGAGGACAGCGACTCGGGCGTCCGCTGGGTCGTCGACCCCATCGACGGCACCGTCAACTTCCTCTACGGCCTCCCGCAGTACGCCGTCTCGATCGCCGCCGAGGTCGATGGCGTGGCCCAGGTCGGCGTGGTGCTCAACGTGCCGACCGGCGTGACCTACTGGGCCGTGCTCGGCGGGGGAGCCCATCGTGACGGAACCCCGCTGCAGGTGCGTGGGCCGGCGCCCCTGTCCCAGCGGCTGGTGCTCACCGGCTTCAACTACGAGCCACCGGTGCGCACCCTCCAGGCCCAGGCGGTGGCCCGGCTGCTGCCGGTGGTACGCGACATCCGGCGGCCCGGGTCGGCGGCGCTCGACCTGTGCCACGTGGCCGAAGGGGCGGCCGACGGCTACGTCGAGGAGGGTCTCCACGCGTGGGACCACGCCGCCGGGGGCCTGGTCGCGCGCGAGGCCGGCGCGCGGACCGCCCTGATGACCGGCGTCGGCGGTCTCACGCTGATGGTGTGTGCTCCCGAGCACGGCTTCGACGAGTTCTTCGCCGCCGTCCGCGAGGCTGGGCTGGTCGGCGACGAGAGCCGGGAATAAGACGCGGCTCCCCACCGTTGCGCGACACGTCGTGAGACCGGCGTGCGCTGCGGGGCATCCATGGTGCACAATCTGGCGCCTGACGACGACCCACCCCCGATCGACCCGATCCACCAAGCAGACTTTCCCAGGAGCAGACACCGCGATGGCGACCGACTACGACGCCCCCCGCAAGACGGAAGACGACGCGTCCGAGGAGAGCATCGAAGAGCTCAAGGCGCGCCGTCACGACAAGAACTCCGGCAAGGTCGACGAGGACGAGGCGGAGGCGGCCGAGGCCTTCGAGCTGCCCGGTGCCGACCTCTCCCACGAGGAGCTGGCCGTCGAGGTCAAGCCGCGTCAGGAGGACGAGTTCACCTGCATGAGCTGCTTCCTGGTGCACCACCGCAGCCAGCTGGCCGACGAGGCCAGGCTCGTCTGCCGCGACTGCGCCTGAGAGCCCGCCCGGGCGGGTCGAGCGACCGGCCCGGGTCGGCAGCCGGGTCAGGGCTCAGGAGGTCGTCGGCTCGGACGCGTCGGCGTCGTGCTTCGCGGCGAGCTCGGGGGGCAGCTTGCCCGTCGACCGCGCGTAGTAGCTGGCCGCCCGGCGGGTGGCCAGCATCCGCGCCAGCCCGATGATGGTGCCGCTGATGGCGGCCCACGCGACGGCCTCCCAGAGGTCGACGTCGGGGTCGGCCGGGTTGGCCGGCGGGTTCTTGCCCGTGGCGACGCGCCACGAGGTGTTGAGCCCCTTCTTGGCCGCGGCCGCCGCGAGGATCGCGGAGCCGAGGCTGAACGCCGACCAGATCTTCGAGCTGTTGCTCGCCATCAGTCCTCAGTCCTCCCCGGTGAGCTGTCTGGCGGCGAGCCTACCGGTGGCCGCGTCCAGCGCCGACGCCAGCGCCTGCGGGTGCCTGCTGCTCAGCAGCCAGTACGGCGTCGGGTCGGCCGGGTCGCGCACCTCGACCCGGACCGAGCTCAGCACGTAGGGCCGCAGCAGCAGGTAGGCCCGCGCGTCCGCGTCGACCCCGGCCCGGCGGCGGGTGCCCTCGGGATCGAGGGGCGTGGCGGCCCCGAGCAGTCCGGTCTCGATGGCCGCGGTCCCGGCGCGGAGCATCCCCCCGCCGACCTCGATGCGCGCGCCGCCGTAGCTCAGCAGGAACGCCGTCATCAGCCCCAGGCCGACGGCGGCCACCGCGAGAGCGCCCGCGACCGGCATCGCGACCGCCGCCGCCAGCCAGGCGCTGGCGACCAGCATCGTGCCCTGCACCCACCAGCGCAGCGGCGCGTGCAGCCGCTCGTGGTAGTCCGGCCGGCCGGCCTCGTCGGGGAGCACATCGGGAAGCCTAGTGCGGCCCCGAGTCGCGGCCCGGGCCCGGTAGGGTCGGGCGCCGTGAGCGACCTCGACATCGCACTGCAGCGGCTCGACCGCGAGCTGCCCGCGCCGGCGTACGCGCATCCGGGTGACGCGGGCGCCGACCTGATGACCGCGGTCGACGTGGAGCTGGCGCCCGGCGAGCGGGCGCTGGTGCCCACGGGCGTGGCGATCGCGCTCCCCGAGGGCTACGTCGCTCTCGTGCACCCGCGCTCCGGCCTCGCCGCCCGTCACGGCGTCTCGATCGTCAACACCCCAGGCACCGTCGACGCCGGCTACCGCGGCGAGATCAAGGTGCTGCTGGTCAACCTCGACCCGCGCGAGCCGGTCTCGCTGCGGCGCGGTGACCGAGTGGCCCAGCTCGTCGTGCAGCGGGTGGAGCGGGCCCGGTTCGTCGAGGTCGACGTCCTCCCCGCATCGCCACGTGGTGCCGGGGGATACGGTTCTACGGGCGGGTTCGGCCGCCGCGACGAGCGCGGCGACGACGACCTCGCCGCCAGCAACGCGAGCGAGGAGAGCATCGGGTGAGGTTCCGCCGCAAGAACGACGCCGTCGACGAGCAGGAGACCACCGGGGCGAGCGACGGCCTCTCGCCCTCCGAGGAGGCCGCCGCGACGGGCGACGACGCCCGCAGCGCGAGCGGACCCCGCGACGTCTCCGAGGTCGACGACGAGGTCGAGCGGGTCGACCTGGGCTCGCTGCTGATCACACCGGAGGCCGAGCGCGAGGTGCGGCTGCAGGTCGACGAGGCCACGCAGGAGGTGCAGTCGGTGCTGATCGCCGGCCCGGACGGGGCGGTCGAGGTGCGCGCCTTCGCGGCGCCCCGACATGGCGACCTCTGGGGCGAGGCCAGGCCACAGATCAAGGCGGAGGCCGCCCAGCGCGGCGGCACCGCCACCGAGCGCGAGGGTCGCTTCGGCGTCGAGCTGCTGATGCAGCAGCAGGTGCAGCTCCCCGACGGCACCCGGGCCGTGCAGCCGAGCCGCGTGGTCGGCGTCAACGGCCCCCGCTGGTTCCTGCGCGCGACGTTCCTGGGCACGCCCGCCGCCGAGCCCGACGGCGCAGCGGCCTGGGACGACACGCTCGCCTCCGTGGTGGTCAACCGGGGCAGCCACGCGATGCCGCCGGGTGACCCGCTGCCGCTCACCCTGCCCCCGTCCGCCCGTCGGACGTCCTGACGGTCCGCCTCCGGGCCGCGACTCCCCGGATACCCTTGCCGCCATGGCGGAGAAGAGCCGGCTGCGCAGGCGGCTGACGGCGTGGGCGAGCAGCTCCGATCAGCACGCCCGCGACCTCCGGCGGGAGTTCGAGGAGAGCGGCGTGGTGGCCATCGCCACCGCCCCCGACCGCGATCCGGTGCAGCTGCGTGGCACGCTCCGCACGGTCACCCTGCGGCCCCGCGGCGGCGTGCCCGCCCTGGAGGCGGAGCTGTACGACGGCTCCGGCGTGCTGACCGTGCTGTGGCTGGGGCGACGCCGGATCGCCGGGATCTCCCCGGGCCGGATGATCCAGGTGACCGGCCGGATCGGTCGCCATGACGGCACCCGGATCATGTTCAACCCGCGCTATGAGCTGATGCCGTGACCGACGCTCTCGGACCCGACGGCCCGATCGGCCAGAGCCCGGTGGAGACCGTCGAGGCGCTGGTCCGCCGCCAGCTGTCGATGGCGCTCGGCGGCCGCCGCGGCATGCTCGAGGCCGCCGCCCCGACCCTGGTCTTCACGGGCTTCTGGCTCACCACCAAGGACCTTCGGCTGGCGCTGACCGCCAGCGCCGCGCTGGCCGTCGGCCTGCTGCTGCTCCGGATCACCCAGCGGGGCACGACGCAGTACGTCTTCAACGCGATCTTCGGCATCGGGCTCGGCTGGCTGTTCGTCTACCTCGCCGGCCGCTCCGGCGGCACCCAGGACGAGCAGGCCCTGGCGTTCTTCCTCCCTGGGCTGATCTGGAGCAGCGTCTACTCCGTGGGGGTCGCGGTCAGCTGTCTGACCCGCTGGCCGTTGATCGGCTTCATGCTCGGCAACGTCACCGGCGACCCGACCGGGTGGCGCCAGGATCCCCAGGTGGTCACCCTGTGCACCCGGCTCACGTGGGTGCTCGGGCTGCCCGGGATCATCGGGGTGCTGCTGCAGGGCCCGGTCTGGCTGGCGGGCTGGTCGGGGGCGGTGTCCGCCGACGCGGCGGTGCTCACGCTCAGCGCGCTGCGCTACGGCCTGGGCTGGCCGCTGCGGCTCTCCGCCCTGGCGTTGATGGGGTGGTTGCTCGGGCGCAACCACACGCCGCTGCAGCCCACCGCCGCCGAGGAGTAGCCGCCTCGGCGCGCCGCTCACTCGGGGTGGAGTCCTGGCGACAGCAGCCGGGCCAGCTGCGGCTCGACGTCGGCGGGCGCGACGAACAGCAGCTCGTCGCCGGCCTCGATCGGCTGCTCCCGCTCGGGGAGGTAGACCTGGCCGTCGCGCAGGATCGTCACCAGCGCGCAGTTCTCGGGGAAGGGGATCAGCCCGCAGGGCTGGCCGACGTACGGCGAGTCGTCGGGAAGCGTCATCTCGACCAGGTTGGCGTTGCCCTTGCGGAACGTGAACAGCCGCACCACGTCGCCGACGGTCACCGCCTCCTCGACCAACGCCGACATGATGCGTGGGGTCGACACGTTGACGTCGACCCCCCAGGCCTCGGTGAACAGCCACTCGTTGTTGGGGTGGTTCACCCGCCCGACGGTGCGGGGCACGCCGAACTCCGACTTGGCCAGCAGGGACGTGACCAGGTTGGCCTTGTCGTCGCCGGTGGCGGCGATCACCACGTCGCACTTGTCGAGCCGCGCCTCCTCCAGCGACGACAGCTCGCAGGAGTCGGCCAGCAGCCACTCGGCGTCGGGCACCCGCTCGGGCTTGATCGAGGAGGGCTCCTTGTCGATCAACAACACCTCGTGGCCGTTCTGGATCAGCTCTCGGGCGATGGAGCGGCCCACGGCCCCGGCCCCGGCGATCGCGACGCGCATGTCAGCTCTCCTCCGGGCCGCGGGCGAGCACGGCGTAGGCGTTGGTGGCGTTCTCCTCGCGCATCACCAGGTGCAGCAGGTCACCCTCCTGGAGCACCGACTCGCGGTTGGGGAGCATGCCCTCGCCCAGCCGGTCGATCCAGGCGATCCGACTGCGCGACTGCTCCTGCAGATGGATGGTGCGGTGACCGATCCACGGCTCGGGGACGGGCACCTGGTCGACCCTGATGGTGCCCGACGGGTCTCGGAAGTCCGGCTCGGCACTGGCCGGCAGCAGCCGGCGCAGGACCTGGTCGGCGGTCCACTTGACCGTCGCGACCGTGGTGATCCCGAGCCGCTGGTAGACCTCGGCGCGGCCGGGGTCGTAGATGCGCGCCACCACCTGCTGGATCCCGAAGGACTCGCGCGCCACCCGGGCCGCGATGATGTTGGAGTTGTCACCGCTGGAGACGGCAGCGAAGGCGTCGGCGCGCCGGATGCCGGCCTTCTCCAGGACCGCCTGGTCGAAGCCGTAGCCGGTGATCTTGTCGCCGTTGAAGCCCGGGCCGAGACGCCGAAACGAGTCGGGGTCGCTGTCGATCACGGCGACGGTGTGGTTGCGGTCCTCGAGGCTGCGGGCCAGCGTCGAGCCGACCCGGCCGCAACCCATGATCACGACGTGCACGAGTGAACGGTATCCCAGCAGGAGCGACGACGCGCGTCCGCCGGGCCCGGTGACGCGGACAGGGGGCGGCGGGTCGACTAGCCTTGCCGGTCGTGGGCATCGGTGACGTCTCCAAGAGGGTCCTCCTCGGCCGCAAGCTGCGCAGCTCGCAGCTCGGCGAGACGCTGCTGCCCAAGCGGATCGCGCTGCCGGTCTTCGCCAGCGACGCGCTGTCGTCGGTGGCCTATGCCCCCGACGAGATCTTCATCATGCTGTCGATCGCGGGTGCCACGACCTACCTGTGGTCATGGAAGATCGGCATCGCCGTCGCGCTGGTGATGACCGCCGTCGTGGCGTCGTACCGCCAGACCGTGCACGCCTACCCCAGCGGTGGCGGCGACTACGAGGTCGCCACGGTCAACCTGGGCCGGACGGCAGGGACGACGGTGGCCAGCGCGCTGCTGGTCGACTACGTGCTCACCGTCGCGGTGTCGATCTCCTCCGCCGCGCAGTACGCCTCCTCGGCGGTGCCGTGGATCCACGACCACCGCGCCACGGCCGCCTCCCTGATGGCGCTGGCACTGATGTCAATGAACCTGAGCGGGGATCCGCGAGTCCGGCAGGTTCTTCGCCGTGCCCACCTACGCCTTCATGGTCGCCATCCTCGGCATGTGCGGCTACGGCCTGGTGCGCCTGCTCTCGGGCACCCTCCCGCAGGTCGAGAGCGCCAACCTCACCATCGAGCCGCAGGCCGGCTACGACGCCTCGCTGACGACGTTCGCGCTGCTCTTCCTCCTGGCCCGGGCGTTCTCCAGCGGCTGTGCCGCGCTCACCGGCGTCGAGGCCATCTCCAACGGCGTGCCAGCGTTCACGCGACCCAAGAGCAAGAACGCCGCCACGACCCTGCTGCTGCTCGGTCTGATCTCGATCACGATGATGATGAGCGTCATCGTGCTGGCCTACGAGATGGGGCTGCGCTACGTCGACCCGCACGAGCTCGAGCGGCTCTCCTTGAACGGTGTGCCGCTGGACCCGGCCACCTACGACCAGAACGCCGTGATCGCCCAGATCGCCAAGGCGGTGTTCGACAACTTCTCGCCGGGCTTCTACGCGGTCGTGATCGTGACCGGCATCATCCTGGTGCTGGCAGCCAACACCGCCTTCAACGGGTTCCCGGTGCTCGGCTCGATCCTGGCCGGCGACGGCTATGCTCCCCGCTCGCTGGGCTCGCGGGGCGACCGGCTGGCCTACTCCAACGGCATCGTGTTCCTGGCCGTGATGGCGATCATCCTGATCCAGGTCTTCAACGCCGAGACCACTCGGCTGATCCAGCTCTACATCGTCGGCGTCTTCGTCTCGTTCAACCTCAGCCAGCTGGGCATGATCCGGCACTGGACGCGCCTGCTGAAGACCGAGACAGACTCGGCCGAGCGGCGGCGGATGATGCGTTCCCGAGTGATCAACGCGGTGGGCCTCGGCTTCACCTCGGTCGTGCTGGTGATCGTGCTGATCACGAAGTTCCTGGCCGGGGCGTGGATCACCCTCCTGGCGATGGCGGCGTTCTTCGGGGTCATGCGCGCGATCCGCAAGCACTACGACAGCGTCGAGGCCGAGCTGGCCGGTGACGACAAGGACAAGGTGCTGCCGACCCGTGTCCACGCGATGGTGCTGACCTCCAAGCTGCACAAGCCGACGCTGCGCGCGCTGGCGTTCGCCAAGGCGGCCCGGCCCAACGTGCTGGAGGCGGTCTACGTCAGCACCGACCAGGACGCCACCGACCGGTTGCTGGAGGAGTGGGACCGCCGGCGCATCGACATCCCGCTCAAGATCCTGCACTCGCCCTACCGCGAGGTGGTCAAGCCGATCGTCGACTACGCCACCGAGGTCCGGGAGGGCAACCCTCGCGGCGTGGTCGCGGTCTACATCCCGGAGTACGTCGTCGGCCGGTGGTGGGAGCAGCTCCTCCACAACCAGACGGCGCTGCGCCTCAAGACCCGACTGCTGTTCTGCCCGGGCGTGATGATGATCTCGGTGCCCTACCAGCTGCGGTCGTCGGTGGCCGTGATGGAGCGCGAGGACCGGGAGCAGCGCCGGACCCATGCGGGCGACCTGCGCAGCGGTCGGGTGCGGCCGGAGCGCGACCCGCAGATCACCAGCGAGAGCAGGCAGGATTGACCCCGCTCCAGCCCGGGCGCCGGCAGCGGGGGCGGCCCGGTCGGGACCGGCCACGCCGGCCCCGCGGCCGCACTCGGGTCGGAGAGCGGTTCGAGGTCGAGGTGACCGGCATCGCGCACGGCGGCGCCGGGGTTGCCCGGGTCGCCGAGGAGGGCGGCCGCGTGGTCTTCGTGCGGCACGCGATCCCCGGCGAACGCGTCGTCGTCGAGGTGACCGAGGGCGGTGACGACGACCGCTTCTGGCGTGCCGACGCGGTCGAGGTGCGGGTCGCCTCGCCCGACCGGGTTCCCGCGCCGTGCGCGGTGGCCGGGCCGGGCGGTTGTGGCGGCTGCGACTTCCAGCACGTCGCCCTCGCCCGGCAGCGCGACCTCAAGGCGGAGGTGGTCGCCGAGCAGCTGCGGCGGCTGGCGGCACTCGAGGTCCCGGTGACCGTCGAGGCGGTCGCCGGCGACGAGGAGGGCCTGCGATGGCGGACCCGGGTGCGTTTCGCGCAGGCCCCGGACGGCCGGCGCGGCATGCGTCGGCACCGCTCCCACGACGTGGTGCCGGTCGACGACTGCCTGATCGCACGCGAGGACGCGCGACAGCCTGGTCCCGGCGAGCCGCCGGTGCAGGAGACCGTCGTCGTCGGTAACACCGCGGCGAGGTTCGCGGTGGCGGCCGACGGGTTCTGGCAGGTGCACCCGGGCGCGGCGGTGGCGTTGGTGGCGGCCGTGCAGGACGGCGTCCGGGCCCGGCCGGGTGAGCGGGTGCTCGACCTGTACGCCGGCGTCGGGCTCTTCGCGCGCTTCCTCGGCGAGGCGGTCGGCCCGGGCGGCACCGTGCTGGCCATCGAGGGCGACCCGGTCGCTGCCAGGCACGCCACCGACAACCTGGCCGGTCTCGCGGCCCGGGTCGAGGTGAGGGTGGGGGCGGTCCGGGCAGTGCTGGACGCGTCGTCGCCCGACCCGGTCGACATCGTGGTGCTCGACCCGCCGCGCGAGGGGGCGCGCCGGCCGGTGGTCGAGCAGGTCGTCGCCCGGCGACCGCGAGTCGTGGCCTACGTCGCCTGCGACCCGGCAGCCCTGGCGCGCGATGTGGCCGTCTTCGCCGAGCACGGCTACGACCTGGTCTCCCTGCGCGCCTTCGACCTCTTCCCGATGACGCATCATGTGGAGGCCGTCGCCGTCCTCGCCCCGCGGGAGTGACCGGCGGTCGCTGTCCCAGGGGCCTTCCGGCGACCTCCTGGCGGGGTGCCTCGATGTCATGTATCTTGATATCGAGATATATACCCGCCTTCCACTGGCCGCCCGGCCGACGGCAAGATGGGGCGAACGAACGCGACAGCGACGAGGAGATGCTTGCGGATGACCAGTCAGGACAGCTTCGGGGCCAAGGGGACGCTGGAGGTCGGCGACGCGTCGTACGAGATCTACCGCCTGTCGGCGGTAGTCGGTGACGGGCTCGACGTGGCCTCGCTGCCGTTCTCGCTGAAGGTGTTGCTGGAGAACCTGCTGCGCACCGAGGACGGCGCCGACATCACCGCCGACGACATCCGCGCGCTGGCCGGCTGGGACGAGACCGCCGCGCCCGACAAGGAGATCCAGTTCACCCCCGCGCGGGTCATCATGCAGGACTTCACCGGCGTGCCGTGTGTGGTCGACCTCGCGACGATGCGCGAGGCGATGGCCGACCTCGGGGGAGACCCGTCCAAGATCAACCCGCTGGCCCCGGCCGAGATGGTGATCGACCACTCCGTGATCGCCGACGTCTTCGGCACCCCTCAGGCGTTCGAGCGCAACGTCGAGATCGAGTACGAGCGCAACCGCGAGCGCTACCAGTTCCTGCGGTGGGGCCAGGGCGCGTTCGACGACTTCAAGGTGGTCCCGCCCGGCACCGGCATCGTCCACCAGGTCAACATCGAGCACCTCGCCCGCGTGGTCTTCACCCGCGAGGGGGCGGACGGCACCGTCGTGGCCTATCCGGACACCTGTGTCGGCACCGACTCCCACACCACGATGGTCAACGGCATCGGCGTCGTCGGCTGGGGCGTGGGTGGCATCGAGGCCGAGGCCGCGATGCTCGGCCAGCCGGTGTCGATGCTGATCCCGCGCGTCGTGGGCTTCAAGCTCTCCGGGGAGCTGCACGAGGGTTCCACCGCCACCGACCTGGTGCTGACGATCACCGAGATGCTGCGCCAGCACGGCGTGGTCGGCAAGTTCGTGGAGTTCTACGGCGCCGGCGTCTCCGCCCTGCCGCTGGCCAACCGCGCGACCATCGGCAACATGAGCCCGGAGTTCGGCTCGACGATCGCGGTCTTCCCGATCGACGCCGAGACGATTACCTACCTGCGGCTGACCGGCCGCACCGACGAGCAGCTCGCCCTGGTCGAGGCCTACGCCAAGGAGCAGGGGCTCTGGCACGACCCCGCCGCCGAGCCGCGCTACTCCGAGAGGCTCGAGCTCGACCTGTCCACGGTCGTGCCGTCGCTGGCCGGCCCGAAGCGGCCCCAGGACCGGGTGCCGCTGTCCGAGGCCAAGCCGGCCTTCCGCAGCGCGCTGGTCGACTACGCAGGCGAGGCCGACCCGCAGGGCTACGACGAGGCGGTCGACGAGTCCTTCCCCGCCTCCGACACCCCGGCGCACCACGGGACCAACGGCTCCGACGCGCCGCACCAGCCGGTCACCGCCTCCGCGGCGGGTCGGGCGAGCAGGCCGACGACGGTGGAGCTGCCGGACGGATCGCGCTTCGCGATCGACCACGGCGCGGTGGTGATCGCCGCGATCACCTCCTGCACCAACACCTCCAACCCCTCGGTGATGATCGGCGCCGCGCTGCTGGCCAAGAACGCGGTCGAGAAGGGCCTGCAGCGCAAGCCCTGGGTGAAGACCACCCTGGCCCCCGGGTCGAAGGTCGTCTCCGACTACTACGAGCGGGCCGGCCTGACGCCGTACCTCGACAAGCTCGGGTTCAACCTCGTCGGCTACGGCTGCACCACCTGCATCGGCAACTCGGGACCGCTGATCCCCGAGGTGTCGGCGGCGGTGCAGGAGAGCGACCTGTCGGTGGTGTCGGTGCTGTCGGGCAACCGCAACTTCGAGGGGCGGATCAACCCCGACGTGAAGATGAACTACCTCGCGTCGCCGCCCCTGGTGGTCGCCTACGCGCTGGCCGGCTCGATGGACGTCGACCTGCTCGGCGACCCGCTCGGGCAGGACTCCGACGGCAACGACGTCTATCTCAAGGACATCTGGCCGTCGCTGTCCGAGGTGGAGCGGGTGATCGGCGAGGCGATCACCTCGGAGATGTTCACCAGCGACTACGCCGACGTGTTCGCCGGTGACGAGCGGTGGCGCTCGCTGCCCACGCCGGAGGGTGACACCTTCGCCTGGGACGAGGAGTCGACCTACGTCCGGAGGCCGCCGTACTTCGACGGCATGCCGGAGACGCCCGAGCCGGTCTCCGACATCGACGGGGCGCGGGTGCTCCTCAGGCTGGGCGACTCGGTCACCACCGACCACATCAGCCCAGCGGGCGCGATCAAGAAGGACTCGCCGGCCGGGAGCTACCTCACCGAGCACGGCGTCGAGCAGCGCGACTTCAACTCCTACGGCTCGCGCCGCGGCAACCACGAGGTGATGATCCGCGGCACCTTCGCCAACATCCGGCTGCGCAACCAGCTGGCGCCGGGCACCGAGGGTGGGTTCACCCGCGACTTCACCCGGGCCGACGGCCCGGTGACCTCGGTCTACGACGCCTCGGTCAACTACGAGGCGGCCGGGACGCCGCTGGTCGTCCTCGCCGGGAAGGAGTACGGCTCCGGCTCCTCTCGTGACTGGGCGGCCAAGGGCACGGCGCTCCTAGGGGTGAAGGCGGTCATCGCCGAGTCCTACGAGCGGATCCACCGGTCGAACCTGATCGGCATGGGCGTGCTGCCGCTGCAGTTCCCCGAGGGGGAGACGGCGGAGTCGCTGGGGCTGACGGGGGAGGAGACCTTCTCGATCGCCGGCATCACCGCGCTCAACGACGGCGGCACGCCGCGCACCGTGCAGGTGACCGCGGGCGACGTCTCCTTCGACGCGGTGGTGCGCATCGACACCCCCGGTGAGGCGAGCTACTACCGCAACGGCGGGATCATGCAGTACGTCCTGCGCAACCTGCGCGACTGACGCCGCCCCGACCGCCGGCCCGGGACGGGTGAGGAGACGCACGTGCTGGGCCTGTCGCTGGGGGTGGTGCTGACCCTCGCCGCCGCGCTGGCGGTCGGAGCGGTGGTCCAGGGCACCGTCGGCCTCGGGCTGGGCCTGGTCGCCGCGCCGGTGGCGGCGCTGGTCGCCCCGCCCGCGGTGCCCGAGATGCTGCTCTGGCTGGCTCTGGTGATGGCCGGGGCAACGCTGGTGCAGGAGCGGCAGGGCGTGCATTGGGAGGGCCTGGTCTGGGCGCTCCCTGCCCGCGTGCTCGGCACCGCGCTGGGCGTGGTCGTGGTGGCCGCGCTCACGCCTCGGGAGATCGGCGTCGCGGTGGCGGTGATGGTGCTGCTGGCGGTCGCGCTGACCGCCCGCACCGTCGAGGTGCCGGTCAACCGGGTCTCGCTGCCGGTGGCCGGCTTCGTCTCCGGGGTGAGCGGCACCGCGACCTCGATCGGCGGGCCGCCGCTGGCGCTGCTCTACCAGCATCGCGAGCCTGCCGTCGTACGCCCGACGCTGGCGGCGTTCTTCGTCGTCGGGGCCGCGATGTCCCTGGTCGGGCTCGGCATCGGCGGGGAGCTGCACCTGCACTTCTTCTGGCTGGCGCTCGCCCTCTCTCCCGCGCTGCTGGTGGGGTTCGCCGCTGCGGTGCCGTTGCGGACGAGGCTGCCGGCGGAGGTGGTGCGCCCGGCGATCCTCGCGGTCTGCGCGGCCTCGGCGCTGGTGCTGCTGGTGCGGTCGGTCGTGGGGTGACCGAAGGCTGTCCGGACATTGTGAACCAGTTCACAAGCGTGGCTGGTGAGGTGTCTGGGACGTCACGTGTGACACACGAGTCATACGGTGGCGGAGCCCCGGCGGCAGCGAGATGGTGGAACCGTCAACCACGCCGGTCACCCCGGCAGACACCCTGGAGGAACCATGAGCACCGCCACCACCCCGACAAGGACCGACCACGTCCTCACCCAGGACGAGGTGGTCACCCACTCGACCGCCCGCCAGGCACTCGCCGCGCTACGCATCGCGTTCGGGCTGACGTTCCTGTGGGCGTTCTTCGACAAGCTGCTCGCCCTCGGCTTCGCGACCGGTCGCTCGGTCGACGAGGCCGGCGTCGAGACCGTGGACCGCTTCGGCGACGCGGCCTGGATCAACGGCGGCAACCCCACCTTCGGGTTCCTGAACTTCGGCGCCAAGGGCCCGTTCAAGGACTTCTACAACAGCCTCGCCGGCGACACCTGGGTCAACTGGCTGTTCATGATCGGGCTGCTCGGCATCGGTCTGGCGCTGACCTTCGGCATCGGCATGAGGATCGCGGGCATCACCGGCGCGATCATGTACCTGATGATGTGGACCGTGGCGCTGCCCCCGGAGAACCACCCGGTCCTCGACGACCACATCCTCGGCGCGGTCAGCGTGGTCGTGCTGGCGCTGACGCTCGCCGGCGACACCTGGGGTGCGGGCAAGGTCTGGGCCAGGACGGGCCTGGTCACCAAGCACCCCGTGCTGCGGTGACTGACCCCTCGCGGGTCGCCCTCCCCGGGTGACCCCCGAGGTCACCACCGCGACACCCACGGCCGCCGAGCACGCCTCGGCGGCCGTGGCATGTCGTGATGGTTGGCACGATGGGGTCGTGGACTCCCAGACGTTGACCGTGCGCACCGGCGACCGTGAGGTCGTGCTCGACCTGACCCGCGAGGTGGCCGGCTTCGTCTCCGGCCGCGGCGACGGGCTGCTGCACGTCTTCGTGCCGCACGCGACGGCCGGCGTCGCCATCCTCGAGACCGGCGCGGGAAGCGACGACGACCTGCTCGCGGCCCTGCGCGACCTGCTCCCGGCCGACGACCGGTGGCGGCATCGCCACGGGAGCCCGGGCCACGGCCGCTCGCACGTGATGCCGGCACTCGTGCCGCCCTACGCGACGGTGCCCGTGCTCGGCGGGCGGTTGGCGCTGGGCACCTGGCAGAGCATCTGCCTGGTCGACCTCAACGTCGACAACGACGTGCGCGAGGTGCGGCTGAGCTTCCTGCCCGGCTGACCGCCGCGGCCCTCACCTCGGTGGCAGGGTCTGCGCGTAGCCCACGCCGACCGCCACCCATCGCTCGAGCTCCTGGTCGGTCGCCACGGCGGTGCCGTCGACCCGCAGCCAGCCGTCCATGGCCCTGCCGCGCATCTCGAAGCGCTCGACCCCGGGCTCGCCGGCCCACGCGTCGGTCTCCGCCGGGTCGCAGCGCAGCAGCAGGCCGCCCTGCCCGCTCGCGGCCACCGCCATCCGGCCGGCCAGCAGGAACGCCAGCCCGCCGAACATCTTCTGCTCGGTCAGCTCCGCGAGCCCCTCGAGATGGCCGCGGACCCGATCGGCCAGCGCCTCGTCGTACGCCATGTCGGCACCCTAGACCCAGGCGCCGACAGCGGCGCTGCCGCGACGGTCGTCAGCCGAGCAGCCGCCGCGCCAGGTCGAGGTGGAAGTCCACCGAGAGCAGCAGGTCGTCGACGTGCACCCGCTCGTCGGCGTTGTGATAGCCCGCGTCGAGCACCTCGGTCGGCGTCGCGCGGAACGGGCTGAAGCCGTACGCCGCCGTGCCCCCGGCGGCCCGCAGGAAGGACGAGTCGGTGTAGCCCGTGCACAGCACCGGCAGCACCGCCGCACCGGACTCCGTGTCAGCCAGCCACGCGGCCACCGCCGCCGGCACGGCACCGTCGGCGGGGGAGTCGCTGCCGGGCACCAGGGCCTCGGGCAGCGCCAGCTCGTAGTCGACCCCCTCCGCCAGGTCGCCGAGCCGCTCCCGCACCGCGTCGAGGACCTCCTCCGGGACGACGCCCGGGAGGATCCGGCAGTCCAGCTCCACCGACGCCCGGGCCGGCATCACGTTGCGGGCGGCCGAGCCGGCCAGCAGCGTCGGGGCCATCGTGGTGCCCGCCAGCGGCGGGAGCGCGTGAGCGAAGGTCGGGTGCAGGGGGGCGGCGCGTTGCAGGCGCTCCTCGACCGACCCGTCCTGGTCGCCGAGCAGCTTCTCGAGCACCACGTCGAGCAGAGGGGACGCCGCCGGGGCCGCGACACCCGGCCCGATCCGGCGCAGCACCTCGCCCAGCGCCACCACCGCGTTGGCGCCAAGCGTCGGCATCGAGGCGTGGCCCGCCTCGCCCAGGGCGGTCACCCGGACCGGCTGGGTGCCCTTCTCTCCGACCGACAGCGACAGCACCACCCGCCCGTCGGCAAGCTCCAGGCGCTGGCCACCACCCTCGTTGACCGCGAGGTCGGGTCGGATCTCGGGGCGGGTCTCCAGCAGCCACCGCATGCCGACGTCAGCCGCGCCGTCCTCCTCGTCGGCCACCATCACCAGCCACAGGTCGCCACGCGGGCGGAAGCCGGTGCGGGCGAGCTCGGCGAACGCCACGCAGCGCGCGGCCACCTCGTTCTTCATGTCCACCGCACCGCGCCCGAAGAGCCAGCCGCCGTCGAGGACCGCCTCGAACGGCGGGTGCGTCCAGTCGCGGGCGTCGGCAGGCACCACGTCGAGGTGGCCGACGTACGCCAGCGACGGCGCGTCGCCGGTGCCCGGCAGGCGAGCGACCAGGTTGGCGCGCGCGGGGTCGCGGGCGACCAGCTGCGCCTCGACCCCGGACTCGGCCAGGTAGTCGCGGAGGTACGCCGCCGCCTCGGTCTCGTTGCCGTTGGTGGTGTCGACCCGGATCAGGTCGCGGGCGACCCGGAGCACCTCGTCGCGCAGGCTCATCGGGGCGTCACGTCAGCCTGGTCCAGCCGGTCGAGCAGCCAGGCGTAGACCTCCGCCTCGTAGTCGAGGTGGCCGAAGCGCCCCGACGGGCCGACGTGCGCCCCGGCGCCGGTCTCGCAGCGGAACAGGCACCGCGGCGACCATTCCGGGTCGCTGGCGCGGAGCGCCGCCACCCATTTCGCGGGCTCGCGCACCATCACCCGCGGGTCGTGGACCGCGCCGGTCACGAGCAGGTCGGGGCGTCCATCGGCCGGCGGGAGGTTCTCGTAGGGGGAGTAGGCCAGCATCCAGTCGAACTCCTCGCGGACCCGCGGGTCGCCCCACTCCTCCCACTCGGTGATCGTGAGCGGGGTCGTCTCGTCGAACATCGTGGTCACCACGTCGACGAACGGCACCTCCGCCACGACGGCCCGCCAGCGGTCCGGACGTTGGGAGAACACCGCGCCCTGCAGCAGGCCACCGGCAGAGAGGCCTCGGGTGGCGATGCGGTCGGGGTCGACCAGCCCCTCCGTAGCCAGCCCGTCGGCGACCGCGATCTGGTCGTCGAAGGTGTGCTGCTTGTGGGCGAGCTTGCCGTCGAGGTACCAGGCGCGGCCCATCTCCCCGCCGCCCCGCAGGTGCGCGAAGACCCAGACCGCCCCGCGGTCCAGGAAGCTCGGCAGTGCCGGGTCCCACTCGGGCTCGAAGACGGCCTCGTAGGAGCCGTAGCCGTAGACGAGCGCGGGCGCCGTGCCGTCGAGCGGGGTGTCGCGATGGCGCACGATCGTCGCCGGGACCAGCGTCCCGTCGGCGGAGGGGAAGCTCCGCCGCTGGGTGACGTACGCCGACCGGTCGTGGCCCGGTGCCTCCTGCCGGTGGGTGTCCACCCGCGTGCCGCCGGCCCACGTCACCTCCGACCACACCGCCGGCTCGGTCCACGCCTCGTCCGCGACGCCGACGGCCGGGGCGTCGTACAGCGGGGTGCGGAAGAGGTGCGCCTCGCCTCCGGGGAACCGTGACCGGACGTCGCGGCCAGGGCCGGCGAGGTCGTCGTGCGAGAGGAGCCGCAGCACGTGCTCGCCGCCCGTCCGGAGGCTGAGCACCACCCCGGCGGCGAAGGCGTCGACCCGCTCGAGGCGGTCGGCGGGGTCCTCGGCGCGCACCTCACGCCAGGTGGTGGCGTCCTGGTCGGCGACGTCGGGGACGGGTGCCACCATCAGCCGGAACTCCACCGCGTCGTCGTTGGTCACCACGAGCAGGTCACCGGGCCCGCCGTACCCGCGCCGGTGCTCGGGGTGGTACTTCACGCCCTGGCGGCGCCCGCCGACCGACCACGGCCCGCGGGTGACGTCGTGCGCGTCGACCGCCCACGCCTCGGCGGTGGCGTTGCTCTCCGACCACAGCACCACGAGGTCGCCGCTGCGGGTCAGCCGGGCGCTGACCTCGAAGCGCTCGTCGGGCTCCTCCAGCACCAGGACGTCGTCGGCGACCGGCGTGCCGATCCGGTGCCGCCACACCTGGAACGGCCGGTAGGCCGCGTCGTGCACGGTGTAGAAGAACCAGCTGGAGTCGGCGCTCCAAGCGCCGCCGTAGTAGGTGCGCGGCACCGACTCGGCGAGGTCCTCGCCGGTGCGCAGGTCGCGGAAGCGCAGCTCGAAGACCTCTTCCCCGGAGAGGTCCACGGAGTAGGCGAGCAGGTCCTCGTCGGGGCTGACCTCGCACAGGCCGAGGTCGAGGTAGTCCGACCCTGCGGCGAGCAGGTTCTGGTCGAGGACGATCTCCACCGCCGCACGATTTCCGTCGCCATCTGCCGTGGAGGCCTCAGGATCGGTTGCCGGACCGGGGTCCGGCATTCGGTTTTCTCGTAACAGTTGCGTGTACTGACTTCCCGTCGGATGGATCGTGTAGTAGGAACAGCGCCAACGACGCCACGTCGGAGAGATCTCGGTCGGAGCCAGTCGCGAGTGCATCTCGGCCCTCAGGGTCGAGACCAGGGAGCCAAGATGAGCACAGGACGAGTCGTAGAAGGCGCGCTCGGCGCGCAGGTGGGCGAGGACCTCGGGGCTGGCGGCGTCACGCAGCCAGTGGAACGGGTCCGGGCGAGGCACACCGTGCTCGGCGTGCGCGAAGGGCTCCTGTCGAGCCTGCGGCGGGTGCTGTCCGGGGGTCTGGGCGGCAGTCCCGGCCGCGGTGGGGGCGTCGGTCACGGGCGCCAACGTACTCGCGTCCGGCTCGCGGCAGCAGGGGGGCTCCTCCTGGCCGCGCTGGCGCCCGCGCTGGCGCTCGGGCAGCCCGCCGGCGCGGCCGAGGACAAGGTGGTCTTCACCGTCGGCCTGCGCAACGAGGTCGACTCGTTCAACCCGTTCCTGGGCATCGAGGCGCCGTCGTTCGAGATGTGGGCGCTCGAGTACGACTACCTCATCGGCTACTCCATGGACACCATGCAGCCCGAGCCGAGCCTCGCCTCCTCGTGGGAGACCTCCGACGACGGGCTGACCTGGACCTTCACCATCCGCGACGACGTCACCTGGTCCGACGGCGAGCCGCTCACCGCCGCCGACGTGGCGTTCACGCTCAACCGGATCCTCGACGGCGGCCCCGAGGCCGCGACCTGGGGCTCCTACGTCAAGGGCACCAAGACGATCACGGCCACCGACGACACCACCGTGGTGCTGGAGCTGAAGAAGCCCAACTCGGTGCTGCCGCTGCTGCCGATCCCGATCATCCCGGAGCACATCTGGAAGGACATCGACGAGAAGGCCATCAAGACCTTCGCCAACGAGCCCTCCGACGGCGAGGTCGTCGGGTCGGGGCCGTTCCGCCTGGTGTCCGGCAGGGCAGGTGGGTCGGAGTACCGCTTCGAGGCCAACCCGGACTACTGGAAGGGCGCGCCCCACATCGACGAGGTCGTCTTCAAGGTCTTCAAGGCCGACGACCCGATGATCGCGGCGCTGAAGAAGGGCGAGATCGACTTCGCCGAGAACCTCAACGCCCTCCAGGTGCAGGCGCTCCAGAGCGAGGCCAACATCGAGGCGATCAACGGCGACTCGCCGGGCTTCGACGAGATCGCCTTCAACACCGGCGCGGTCGACACCGAGACCGGCAAGCCGATCGGCGACGGCAACCCCGCGCTGACCGACCAGGCGTTCCGGCACGCGCTGGGCTACGCCCTCGACCTCGACGCCATCATCGAGAAGTCCTACTACGGGGCCGGCAAGCCCGGCGACACGATCGTGCCGCCGGCCTACGGCACCTGGAAGTGGACCCCCGAGCCTGACCAGGCGTTCACCTTCGACCTCGACAAGGCGGGCCAGCTGCTCGACGACGCCGGCTACACCGTCGGGGCGGACGGGAAACGGCAGCTGCCCGACGGCAAGCCGATCGGGACGCTGCGCCTGCTGGCTCGCGCCGACTCCGAGACGTCGTTGAAGACGCTGACGTTCTTCTCCGAGTGGCTGGGCGAGCTCGGCATCGACTCCAAGGTGACCACGGTCGAGGAGGGCAAGCTCACCAACGTCATCCTGGAGGGCAACTTCGACGTGTTCGAGTGGGGCTGGTACGTCGAGCCCGACCCGGACTCGATGCTGTCCTACATGACCTGTGGCCAGCTCGGGAACTGGTCGGACTCGTGGTACTGCAACGAGGAGTACGACGCGCTCTACGACCAGCAGCACGCCGAGACCGACGACGCCGCCCGCGTCGAGCAGGTCAAGCGGATGCAGCAGATCGTGTTCGAGGACTCGCCCTACCTGGTGACGGCCTACAACACCATCGGCGAGGCGTTCCGCACCGACCGCTTCGCCTGCCTGCGGCCGCAGCCGGACCCGGGCGGCATCTACATCCTCCAGTACGGCGTCTACAACTACCTCAACATGCGGCCGGCCTCCGAGGCCGACCAGTGCGCCGGCGAGGAGGGCGTCACGCAGGCGTCGTCGCCGACCAGCGGCGCGGACAGCAGTGGGCCCTCGACCGGGGTGCTCGCGGGCCTGGGCGTCGGCGCGGTCGCGGCGCTGGGGGCCATCGGGTTCGTGATGGCGCGGCGTCGTTCCACCGCCGGCGAACGCGAGTGACGACGCTGGTGGCGGCCGACCCGGCCTCCCTCCCCGACCCGGGGGCGGAGCCGCGGTCGGCCGGGGGACGCCGCAGCTACGGCCGCTACGTCCTCGGCAAGGTCGGCGGCTCCGCCGCCAGCCTGGCCTTCGTGGTGGTGCTCAACTTCTTCCTGTTCCGGGTGCTGCCCGGTGACCCGGCTCGCACGCTGGGCCGCGGTCGGCTGAACTCCCCGGAGGCGATCGAGGAGTTCAACAAGACCTACGGGCTCGGCCAGCCGCTGCCGCAGCAGTTCGTGACCTACCTCGGCAACCTGCTGCACGGCGACATGGGGCTGGCGGTGAGCACCAAGCTGCCCGTGTCGGAGCTGATCGTGGATCGGATGTGGCCGACCCTCCTCCTGGTCGGCACCTCCACCGTCCTGGCCACCCTGCTGGGGGTCTGGCTCGGCGTCAACCAGGCCTGGAAGCGCGGCAGCGCGTTCGACAAGTCGACCACCTGGGGCTCGCTGGTGCTCTACTCGATGCCGGAGTGGTGGCTGGGCATGGTGCTGATCGCGCTGCTCGCCTCGGGCGCCGGTCCGATGCTCGGGTGGTTCCCGACCGGCGGCCTGCACACCGACTCGACCAACCCGACGGTGCTCGACACGGCCTGGCACCTCACCCTCCCGGTGATCACGCTCACCCTGGCCTACCTTGCCGACTACGCGTTGATCATGCGGTCCTCGCTCCTCGACGAGCTTGGGGAGGACTACCTCACCACGGCCCGGGCGAAGGGACTGCGCGACCAGCAGGTGCGCAACCGGCACGCCGTCCGCAACGCGCTGCTGCCCACCACCACGCTGATCGCCCTCAACCTGGGCTTCGTGGTCGCCGGCGCGATCACCGTCGAGACGGTCTTCTCGATCCCCGGGCTGGGCCTGCTGGCGGTCGAAGGACTCAAGGGACCCGACCTCTGGTTGCTCCAGGGGACCTTCCTGGTGGCGTCGGCCGGCGTCATCCTCGCCAACCTGGTGGCCAACCTGCTCTACGGCCTGCTCGACCCGAGGGTGCGGGTATGAGCGCGCCCGTGGACACCGCACCCGCGGTCACCCTGTCGGCGCGCCAGCTGGCGCGGCAGCGGAGGCTGGGGACGCTGCGCCGCGGCTGGGCGGAGTTCCGACAGCACCGTGCCGGTCTGGTCGGGCTCGGCATCATGTCCTTCTTCGTGGTGCTTGCGCTGGCCGCACCGCTCTTCGCCGCCAGCGCCGACCTGTCGGTCACCCAGGCTCCGGGCGGGGTGCTCGAGCACCCCTCGTCGACGTACTGGCTCGGCACCGACGACAGCGGCCGGCCGGTGCTCTCGCTGCTGATCTGGGGCGCCCGGGTCTCGCTGCTGGTCGGGCTCACCGCCACGGTGATCTCGATGGTCATCGGCACCCTGGTCGGGTTGCTGTCGGGCTACTTCGAGGGCTGGCTCGGCGCTCTGCTGTTCCGGATCACCGAGTGGTTCCTGGTGATCCCGTTCCTGCCGCTGGCGATCGTGCTGGCCACGGTGCTCGGCCGGTCGCTGTTCAACATCATCCTGGTCATCGGCATCACCTCCTGGCCGGCGACGGCGCTGCTGATCCGCAGCCAGACGCTGTCGATCAAGGAACGGCCCTACCTCGAGCGGGCGCGGGTCCTGGGCGCCGGGCGCAGCCACCAGATCGGCAAGCACATCCTGCCCAACGTGATGCCGATGGTCTTCGCCAACACCACGCTGACCGTCGCGATCGCGATCCTCACCGAGACGACGCTCAGCTTCCTGGGGCTCGGTGACCCGACCCGGGTGTCGTGGGGCACGATGCTCGACCAGGCCTACAGCGTCGGCGCGATCACCACCGGCTCGTGGTGGTTCTTCCTGCCGCCCGGCATCTGCGTGATCCTGGTGGTGCTGTCCTTCACCCTGATCGGGCAGGCCCTGGAAGACGTCGTCAACCCGCGGCTGAAGGCCCGCCGATGAGCACCCCGGCCACGGCGAGCCCCGCCACGACGACGGGTCCGACCCTGCTCAGCCTGCGCGACCTCTCGCTGACCTACCGCACCCACGACCGCGAGGTCCCGGCCGTCCGTCAGGTCGACCTCGACGTCGCCCGGGGCGAGATCGTCGGGCTCGCCGGCGAGTCCGGCTGCGGGAAGTCCACGCTCGCGAGCACCATCCTGCGGCTCCAGCCGACCTCGGCGATGGTCACCGGTGAGGTGCTGGTCGACGGCGCCGACGTGCTCACCATGCGCTGGGGCGACCTACGCGTCCTCCGATGGGGGGAGGCCTCCATCGTGTTCCAGGGAGCGCTGCACTCCCTCAACCCGGTGCACCGCATCGGGCGGCAGATCGGCGAGGCGATCAGCACGCACGAGCCGGAGGTCTCCGATGCCGAGGTGCAGACCCGGGTGGGGGACCTGATGGAGCAGGTCGGGCTGCCTCGCGAGCGTGCCGCGGCGTACCCGCACCAGCTGTCCGGCGGCCAGAAGCAGCGGATCATGATCGCGATGGCGCTGGCCTGCCGGCCGTCGCTGATCGTGGCCGACGAGCCGACCACCGCGCTCGACGTGATGGTGCAGGCGCAGGTGCTCGACCTGCTGAGCGGGCTGGTACGCGATCTCGGGGTGGGCATGCTGATCATCAGCCACGACCTGTCGGTGCTGGCCGGGCTGTGCGACCGCATCGTGGTGATGTACGCCGGCAGGGTCGTCGAGTCCGGGCCTGCGAGCCAGGTGTTCGACGCTCCGCTGCATCCCTATGCGGCCGCCCTGTCCGCGGCGTTCCCCAAGGTCGGCGACCCGCGGGCGCGGTTCGCTCCGGCGGGCCTACCGGGCGACCCGCCCGACCCGTCCGATCTTCCGCCGGGGTGCTCCTTCGCGCCACGCTGCCCCCGGGCGGTCGACGCATGCTCGCTGGAGGTCCCGGAGCTGGCCGACCACGGCGGCGGCCGCCGGGTCGCCTGCTGGCGCGTGGGGGAGCCGTGAGCGCGCGGGATGCCGGGCCCGGGGAGGGCCGGCCCGTGCTGGAGGCCGACGGGGTCGTCGTGGAGTTCACCACCCGGGCAGGTGCCGTGGCGCGCGCCCTCGACGGTGTCGACGTGCGGGTCCGTCCCGGCGAGGTCCTCGCACTCGTGGGGGAGTCGGGGTCCGGCAAGACCACGCTCGCCCGGACGCTGATCGGCCTGGAGAAGCCGGTGTCGGGCGAGGTGCGCTGGGATGGCGCCGGGCTGGACTACTCGGGCCGCGGGCTCAAGGAGCTGCGTCGACGGGTGCAGATGGTGCTCCAGGACGCCTCGTCATCGCTCAACCCGCGACACACGGTCTACGACTCCGTCGCGGAGGGGCTGCGTCTCCACGGTCTGGTCGAGCGCGACCCCGAGGGGCGCACCGAGACCGAGCTGGTAGCGCACGCCCTGGCCTCCGCGGGGTTGCGGCCGCCCGAGGCGCTCTTCCTGCGCTACCCCCACGAGCTGTCGGGGGGTCAGCGGCAGCGGGTGCTGATCGCCGGTGCGTTGGCGCTGCAGCCGGAGCTGCTGATCGCGGACGAGCCGGTGTCCAGCCTGGACGCCTCGATCCGAGGGGAGATCCTGGCGCTGCTGCTCGCGCTGCGCGAGGAGATGGGGCTCGGGGTGTTGGTGGTCACCCACGACCTGGGGCTGGCGTGGAACATCGCCGACCGGATCGCGGTGATGTACCTCGGGCGGGTCGTCGAGTCGGGCACCACCGAGGAGGTGCTGGCCAACCCCCGCCATCCCTACACCCAGGCGCTGCTGTCGGTGGTCCCGGAGATCGAGCAGCTCGAGCCGATCGTGCTCACCGGCGAGATCCCCGACCCGACCCGGATCCCGGACGGCTGCCGGTTCCACCCCCGGTGCCCCGCGCTGTCCGACGGGTCGGCCGAGGCTGCCGGCGTGGCGGCGGCGTGCACCGGCTCACCGCTGCCGGTGCTTCCCGACGACGTTGCCGACCACCAGGTCGCCTGTCACCTGGCCTCCGTGCGTCAGGGCGGCTGATGGCCGAGCGTCTGGACTTTGCCGTCGTCGGTCTCGGCGCGCTGGGCTCCGCCACGGCGTACCACCTGGCGAAGGCGGGTCACCAGGTCGTGGGGCTGGAACGGTTCCGGCTCGGGCACGACCGGGGCGCCAGCCACGACACCAGCCGGATCCTGCGGCACAGCTATCACACGCCGTCCTACGTGCGGCTCACCCACGAGGCGTACGCCGACTGGGCGGCGCTGGAGGCCGACGCAGGGGAGACTTTCGTGACCGAGGTCGGGGGGCTCGACCTCTTCCCTCCGGGCGGGGTGATCGCGCTCGACGACTACACCGGCAGCCTGGCCGCCGAAAGGGTCGACTTCGAGCTGCTCGACGTCTCGGCTCTCGCCGGGCGATGGCCGCAGCTGTCCGTGCCCGACGGCACCGTCGGGCTCTTCCAGGCCCGCGGCTCGATCGTGCCGGCCGGCCGAGGGACCGCCGCCCTGCAGCAGCGAGCGCTCGCCCACGGGGCGGTGCTCCGCGACGAGTCGCCCGTGACCAGGCTGCGCGACCGCGGCGCGGAGGGGATCGAGGTCGTCACCGGGGACACGACGTACCTCTGCGACCGCGTGGTCGTCTGCGCCGACGCCTGGACCAACGACGTGCTGGCCGGGCTCGGGGTGTCGCTGCCGCTGACCGTGACGCTGGAGCAGGTGACCTACTTCGCCCCGCCGGACCCGGCAGCGTTCGCCCCGGGTCGGCTCCCGCTGTGGATCTGGATGGACGAGCCCTGCTACTACGGCTTCCCCAGCTATGGGGAGGCGACGGTCAAGGCGGCCCAGGACTGTGGCGGCCCGGTCGTCGACCCGGAGCTCCGGAGCTTCGACCCGGACGAGGAGATGCAGGCCAGGTTGGCCGCTCACGTCGGCTCCCTGCTGCCGGGGTCGGGGCCGGCCGTGCGGTCGCTGCGGTGCCAGTACACCCTCACGCCCGACCGCGACTTCCTCCTCGACGCCGTGCCCGGTCACCCGAACGTCTGGGTCGGGCTGGGGGCGGCCCACGGCTTCAAGTTCGCCCCGACGCTAGGGCGGATCCTCGCCGAGCTGGCCGCCACCGGGTCGACGACGTCGCACGTCGCCGACTGGGGCTTCGAACGGCCCGGCCTCACCGACCCCGATTTCGAGCCGAGCTGGATGGTGTAGCCCGCCGGACACCACCCCGTGCGAGCGTTCAGGCGAGCCGGGGCGGGGAGGCGCCGGTGCCGTCGACCAGCACGTCGGCTCGGCTCTTGGTTCCCTGCTCGGCCAGCCACGCCTGCTCGTCCTCGAGCCAACGGAGCCAGTGGGCCTCGTCGCCGAAGTCCCCACGGTCCAGGCCGCGCCGCAGCCGCAGGTCGCGCGGCGCGTCGACCCACACCCGCGTGGTGACCCAGGCGTCGTACGCCGCGGCCGCGGAGCCGACTCCCTCGAGCACCAGGAGGGAGACGGGGTCGACGACGTGCTCCTCCGCCCACCCGTCGGCCCACCAGTCCCAGCGGCGGTAGCGGCCTGCCCGGCCGGCGGCCAGCGGCGCCAGCACCGAGCGGTGGACCCGGTCCACGAGCTCGGGCCCCAGGCCGGTCCACCCCTCGAGCAGGTCGTCGACGTGGAGCAGGGCGACGGAGTCCACGAGAGAGGGGGCGGCCTCGGCCAGCTGCCCGGCCAGGGTCGTCTTGCCGGACCCCGCGGGCCCGTCGACGCAGACCAGGCGCCCGTTCCCCAGGGTGGGTGCCGAGGCGAGCGCGTGGTCCAGGACCATCGCCACCGCCTCCTCAGAAGACATGGCCGAGGCCACGGTAGGTCGCCACCGACTCCTCGAACGCGGCTCCGCGGAGCAGGTGGGCCTGGTTGGTGTGGTCGTAGAGCTCACCCGCCTTCGCATGGCGGAACCACACCAGGTCGCCCACCCGGAGCAGGGCTGCCGGGTGCCCGGTCAGGGGCGTCTGCACCTCGCCGGCGCCCTCCAGCGAGGTGAGGTGCAGGCCCGGGGGAGCCCAGGGCACCGGGAGTCGGTGCCTGTCCGCTGGTCCGGAGGCCACCAGGCCGCCGCCGTGCACGGTGGCGATCTGTGGCGAGGGCCGGCGGGTGACCGGCACGCCGAAGACCGCCGCGGGCTGTGGGGAGAACGACTGGTAGTGGTCGAAGAGCGCCGGCCCGAGCAGCCCGGATCCCGCGCTCACCTCGGTCACGACCGGGTCGGCGGCGGCCTCGGCGACCGAGCCCGAGCCGCCGGCGTTCCAGAACTCCAGGGAGACGGCGTCGCGCAGGCCGGTCTGCACCGCCTCGGCGACCTCGCGGCGGCGTACCTCGAGCTGCGCGAGCGAGGCGGACTTCATCCGGCGTACGACGGCACTGCGGGCTCGCTGGTGGGGCAGCTCGTCGGGCACCCCGGCGACCTGCCCCTCGTAGGTCATCACCCCGACCAGGCGGAACCCGCGGCGGCCGAGGATCTCCCGGGCGAGGCCCACCACCTCCGCGGGGTCGTAGAGCGGCGAGCGCTTCGGGCCGACGTGCTGACCCCCGATCCGGAGGCCGGCGTCGACGTCGAGAGCGACCCGCACCGGCACCGCCTTGGAGTGGCGCACGGAGTCGATCAGGTCGAGGTGGGCGGCGCTGTCGACCATCAGGGTGATCGCGGCGGCGGCCGAGGGGGAGGCGACCAGCGCGCGGACGGCGGCCGTGTCGACGGTGGGGTAGGCCACCACGACGTCCTCGGCGACCCCCTCGTCGTGCAGCCAGAGCGCCTCGGCGAGGGAGGACGCCAGCACCCCGGCGAACCCCGGCGTGGCGAGTGCACGTCTGATCAGGCCGGGCACCCGCAGCGACGTCGACGCGACCCGGACCGGCTTGCCCGCGGCTCGGCGGACCAGGTCGGCGGCGTTGGCCTCGAACGCGTCGAGGTCGATGACGCAGATCGGGGACGGCAGCGGGACGGAGGTGTCGCGGACGGCGGCCGTCAACCTCGCCCAGAGCCGGTTGCGCTCGACGAACTCGTGTGTCATCGACCAGGCGCCGGCTAGCTGATCCCGCGTCGCCGCAAGAGGGCCTCGATCTCGTCGAGCTCCGGGTCGCCACTCGATCCGTCACCCGAGGCGCCGGCCTCGACCTCGCGGGGGGTCGACCGCGTCGGCGGGCTCTCGGCACCGCCGCCGCGGCGCTCCAGCGACCGGCCGGCGACGATCAGCCCCACGGCGACCACGACGACGCCGGCGCCGAGCCACACCGAGGGGCTGAACACCAGCCGGGTCGCCCACAGCGCGATCGCGTCGAGGATCCGCAGCAGCAGGGTGAGGGTGCCGGTCAGCAGCAGCCCGAACGGCAGCAGCACGAGCCCGGCGCCGCGCACCGCCGCCGCGGTCCGCCGCCGGCGCACCGCGAAGAAGGTCCAGACGCCGGCCAGGATCGCCAGCGACAGCGCCAGCGCCCAGGTGGCGGGGTTGACGTACGCGAGTCCCACGCCCCCACCCTGCCACACGACCCGAGGCTGGGAGGATGGCCCGCGTGCCCGACCCCGATCCCCGCCCCGACACCGGAGAGGTTCCCGCGGAGCTCGCCGCCCCGCTCACGGCGTACGCCCGCGGGGCCGGGGGCCTCGCCCAGGTGCTGGTGGTGCTGCAGCACGCTCGGCTGCTGGTGCCGATGGTCGAGGTGCCCGCGGGCACGTTCGCGGACCACGACCACGACCATGGCCACGGGGACAGGGACGTGGACATGGACGGGGACGGGGACGGGCATGCGCACGGCGGCCCGCAGATGGCGGCCGTCTCCCTGCAGCGCCCCGACGGCCGGCGCGGGCTGCTGGCCTTCACCGGAAGGGAGCCGCTGGGCCGGTGGAACGCCGAGGCACGGCCGCTGCCGATGTCGGCCCGCGAGGCCGCCGAGACCGCGCTCGGTGACGGCGCCTCCGCCCTGGTGGTCGACGTGGCGGGGCCGGTCCAGGTGGTGGTCGAGGGGGAGGACCTCGCTGCGCTGGGACGCGGGTGGACCCTGGGACGCGTGGGCGACCAGCATGCCTGGGTGCCGCCCTCGGTCTGAGAGGAGCGGCGGGCGCCGACCGTTGCGGCCGGGCGCGATTGGTGGCCGCCCGGAATGTTCCGGTAGAGTGGGCTGTTGACCGATCCGTCACCTCTGTCCCGCGTGGGCCGAGGTGGCAGATCCCGCAAGCGGAGATCCGTCTCCCACCCGCACCGACCGCCGCCGGGCCACCGGCACAGGTCGTCGGGTCCGGTCCCGGGGCCTCCGGCTGGAGGGCCCGGAGCGTGTGCTCACCAGCACACGGTGTGACTGGCCTCCGCTTGTGGACAAGCGGAGGCCTTCGTCGTACTCCGGCCCGTGCGGGCCAGACGCGTGCCTCCGGCAGACGCACCGACCAGGAGGACACATCAGCACCGAGCTTCGAATCAACGACCGGATCCGGGTTCCCGAGGTCCGGCTCGTGGGACCCAACGGCGAGACCGTCGGCATCGTGCCGACCTACGAAGCGCTCAAGCTCGCCCAGGAGGCCGACCTCGACCTCGTCGAGGTCGCGCCGACGGCACGCCCGCCGGTGTGCAAGCTCATGGACTACGGGAAGTTCAAGTACGAGAACGCCCAGAAGGCCCGTGAGGCGCGCCGCAACCAGACGAACGTGATCATCAAGGAGATGAAGCTTCGTCCCAAGATCGACCAGCACGACTACGAGACGAAGAAGGGCCACGTCGTCCGGTTCCTCCGGGCCGGCGACAAGGTGAAGATCACGATCATGTTCCGCGGTCGTGAGCAGCACCGGCCCGAGCTCGGGTTCCGGCTGCTCCAGCGGCTGGCGGAGGACGTCACGGAGCTCGGCTTCGTGGAGTCCGCGCCCAAGCAGGACGGCCGCAACATGATCATGGTCCTCGGGCCCCACCGCAAGAAGGCCGAGGCCAAGGCGGAGATGCAGGCCGAGAAGGCCGAGAAGGCCGCCGAGCGGGCCGCTGCCGAGGCCGACGAGCAGGCCGAGCGCGACGCCGCGCACGCCGCCGGCCCGGTCGCCGCGAAGAAGGAGCGGCGGCGCTCCGAGAACCTCGACGCCGACATCGACCTCTGATCAGGCGCCGGCCCTCGCTGCGGGGGCCGGCCACCCGGACCAGACACCACCAGAAAGAGATCCACGATGCCGAAGAACAAGACCCACTCGGGTGCCAAGAAGCGCTTCCGGGTCACCGGGTCGGGCAAGATCCGTCGCCAGAAGGCGGGCCTGCGCCACAACCTGGAGAAGAAGCCCTCGAAGGTCACCCGGCGGATGTCCGGCACCACCGAGGTCGCCCCGGCCGACGTCAAGCGCGCCAAGAAGCTACTGGGCCTCTGAGCCTGCCCGAGAACTGATCAAGGAGACACACCCATGGCACGCGTCAAGCGGGCAGTGAACGCCCAGAAGAAGCGTCGGACCACTCTCGAGCGAGCCAGCGGCTACCGCGGCCAGCGCTCGCGCCTCTACCGCAAGGCCAAGGAGCAGGTCACCCACTCGCTGGTCTACAGCTACAACGACCGCCGCAAGAACAAGGGCAACTTCCGTCGCCTGTGGATCCAGCGGATCAACGCCGCCGCCCGCGCGCACGGCATGACCTACAACCGCTTCATCCAGGGCCTCAACCTGGCCGGCATCGAGGTCGACAGAAAGATCCTCGCCGACCTGGCCGTCAACGACGAGGCCGCCTTCGCGGTGCTGGTCGAGGCCGCCCGGGCGGCGCTGCCCGAGGACGTCAACGCCCCCGCGGCCTCCTGACGCACCCTCCGGTGGCTGAGGAGCGGCCGCTGGCCGCGTCTCGACACTACCCTGCGACACTCAACGACGTGGCGAGCTCCTGGACCGATCCGGCCCCCCTCTCGAAGGGGAACGACCGGGTCAAGCAGGTCCGGAAGCTCGCCCGTCGTGCGTCTCGGACCGACCACCGGCTGTTCCTGGCCGAGGGTCGCCACGCCGTCACCGAGGCGCTGGCGGTCGAGGGCTGCGTGGTCGAGGTGTTCGCGACGGCCGCGGCGACGCGGGAGTACCGGCGATCTGCGCGCGCGCGCGCCTCGCTGGACGCCGGTGGCCGACGACGCGCTGGCCTCGCTGGCCGACGCGGTGACCCCGCAGGGCCTGGTCGCCGTCTGCCGTCATCTCGACCGGCCGCTGGCCCACCTGCTCGACGCCGACGCCGACCTCGGGCTGGCCGCCGTGTGCGCCGACGTACGCGACCCCGGCAACGCGGGCACCGTGCTCCGTTGCGCCGACGCCGCCGGCGCCGGACTGGCCGTGCTGGCCGGGCACTCGGTCGACCCCTACAACCCCAAGGCCGTGCGGGCGAGCGCCGGCTCGCTGTTCCACCTGCCCGCTGGCGGTGGAGCCCGACCCGGCGGCCGCCGTCTCGGCGCTGCAGCGTCGCGGCATGGTCGTGCTGGCCGCCGACGGCGGGGGAGAGGTCGACCTCTTCGAGGCCGACGAGCTGCTGGCGGCGCCGACCGCCTGGCTGTTCGGCAACGAGTCCTGGGGGCTGCCGCCCGCCTGGCCGAGCTCGCCGACCACCGGGTGCGGATCCCGATCCTCGGTGGCGCCGAGAGCCTCAACCTGGCCACGGCCGCGGCGGTGTGCCTGTATGCCAGCGCTCGCGTGCACGCAGGCTGACGGCTTCGCTCAGCCGTCGCCGCCCTGCCGCTCCCGGGGCCAGACTCCGCCGCCCCACAGCGCCCACAGCACCAGCACCGGCTGGAAGAACAGCCGGACCAGCCGGGCTCGGTCGGTGTCGAGACCGAAGGCGTCGCTGCCCTCGACGTACTGCGCGATGTTGCCCGGGAAGATCGCGACGAAGAACACCGCCAGCAGGGCGCCCACCAGCCGCCGGTGGCGCGGCAGGGCGACGAACGCCGCCCCCAGGCCCACCTCCACCACGCCCGAGCCGAGGACCGTGAGGTCCTTGTCGAGCGGGAACCAGTCGGGCACCTGCGCCTGGAACTCCTGCCGCTGCGTGGTCAGGTGGAGCACCCCGGCACCGACCATGAAGGACCCGAGGACGATTCGGCCGGCGTGCCGCGCGATGCTCATGCCGCGAGCCTAGCCACCTGCCACGACCAGCACCGTCGCCAGCGTCGGGTCGGCGGCGTAGGCGACCCGCACCCCGCTGGCGCGCGCCGTCTCGAGCGCGCCCAGGACCGCTTCGGTGACGCGCTCACCCGGGGCGAGGACCGGCACGCCGGGAGGGTACGGCGCCACCAGCTCGGCGCTGACCCGGCCGACCGCGTCGCGCAGCGGCACGGCCTGGGAGGCGGCGAAGAACGCCTCGCGGGGCGGGATCGCGAGCTCGGGGCGCAGCGACCAGGCGGCCGCCCCGACGACCGGTCGCGGCGCTGCCGCGGTGTCGTTCGAGCAGGTCGACCAGGAGGTCCCCGAGGTGCCCGAGGGTCCCCGCGTCGTCCGCGAGCGACACGATCGGCACCAGGGTGTCGCGGTCCGCCATCTCCAACGGGGAACCCGCCGCGATCAGGTCGCGCTCGACGGCGTTGCCGTCGGCACCGGTGCCGCCTAGCAGCAGGGTCAGCTTCAGCGGGTCGACGCCGGGGCCGTCGAGCACGACCAGCCCGGGCACCTCGGTGGTCAGCCGAGCGCGCAGCGACGCCACGGCGTCGACCACCGGCGCCAGCACCTCCGGTCCCTGGCGCTCCAGCAGGGCCCGGCTGGCGTCGATGCTGGCCAGGATCGTGCCGCTGGGGCTGGTCGTGTGGCCGACGTCGAAGGCCGCGTCGAGCCTCGCCCCGTCGATCCGGTCGGTGCGGGCGAGGAGCAGCGCACCCTGCGACCAGGCCGGCAGCGTCTTGTGGGCGCTGGTGACCAGGACGTCGGCGCCCTGCGCCAGGGCGTGGTCGGGCAGCGACGGGTGGAACCCGAAGTACGCCGCCCAAGCCGCGTCGACGACCAGCGGCGCCCCGTGCCGGTGGGCGACCGCGGCCAGGCCGGAAACGTCACCCACCGTGCCGACGTACGACGGGTCCCCGACGAAGACCGCCGCGGCGTCGGGCGCCAGCGCGAACGCCTCCTCGAGCGCCGCCGGCGCCAGCCCCAGCGGGACGCCCCGGCCGGGGTCGACCTCGGGGCGCACCCAGACCGGCTCCAGCCCGGCCAGCACCAGACCGACGAGCAACGAGCGGTGCAGCGTGCGCCCGACGATCACCCGCTGCCCCGGGACGGCGACGGCCAGCGCCGTCGCGAGGTTGGCGTGGGTCGAACCGGCGACGGAGAAGCGGCACCGGTCGGCTCCCCACAGCGCCGCCGCCCGCGCCTCCGCCTCTCCGAGCAACCCGGCCGCGTCCTTCACGCTGGCCAGCCCGCCGTACAGCGGCACGTCGCCCGCCACCACGTCGCCGAGCAGCCCGATGTCGTACTTGTGCCCGGGGATGGTGAACGGCGTCAGCTCGCGGTCGTGGAACCGCAGCCACGCGTCCAGCAGCGGCGCGTCGCCGCGCAGCGCGCGGGGGTCGGTGGGCACGCACGTAGCGTGGTGGACAGGCCGGCGTCAGGCAAGCGAGGCACCTGATGGTCCGGGTCGGCGCGTGCGCGCGGGCAGGCGAAGGTCTTCCGCACCACGCTGCGTCACCGGTCGTCCTCGCGTGCAGGTCTTGCGGGACAGGTCGCGGCATCCTTCCGCTCCCACATCCCAGCCGGAACCTGGGCGGCCGCAGGAGGCTCTTCTGTTGGGACGTTCTGATCTGCCGATGAGCGGTACACGGCGCCTTGAGATGAAGTTGAGACAGCGTCTATGCGCCGGACGACGCGCCGGTGAAGTTGGCGCGTCGCAGGGCGGCGAGAAGCGCCACGGCTGCTGCAGCGATGGCGACCTCGATGAGAACAGTCGCGAACCACCCGAGGTTGAGCACCGAGTCGCCCAAGAATCCCCCGATGATGCTTCCGCACAATCCGGCCATCACCGTGAGCCAGAACCCCATCTCTTGGCCGCCGGGTACGACCAGCCGTCCTAGCACTCCGAGAATCAGCCCGACAACGGTCGCAGTTAGCAGACCCCATGCTGAGAGTCCGATGAGCGGAAGAACCACGAACAGCACGATCAGGATGATGAGCAGCGTGAGGAACATGACCTCAGGCTAGATGCCGTCCGCTCACGCCGCATAGCCTGCGCGAGTCTGCCGCTGCATGCATGGACGCTGACTGAGCGGTTGGCTTGCCCGATGGCCGACCTGGGGGTCTGGGGTGATCGGCTCGGCACGAGCCGCGGTCTGCGTGAGAGTGCCGCTGCCGAGCAAGAAGTCGCCGGTCGTGTCGTAGTGGCAGAGGGTGATCCGGCAGTCATCCGGACATGCCGCATGCAGGGCGCTCAGTCGAGGAGTGGGATCTCGAGGTCGTAGGCCAGGACTATCGCGCGGGCGAGTTCGAGCTCTTGGTCGGCGTGGAAGTAGCCGACGGTACGGCCGAGCAGGTCGGCGGGGACGGTGATGACGTTGTCGAGTGCGACCACGCAGTCGTGGTCCAGCCCGTTCTCCGGTCCAACCCGCACCTCACTGGATAGTCCCTTGATGGCGGTGGTGATGGGAGCCACGGTGACCTTGGTCATCGCCGCCCGCGCGACCTCGCGGGTCAGGACGAGGGCCGGGCGGGTCTTGTCGAGCCGGACCAGGCAGATCTCCCGCACCCGGGCTCAGTCCTCGACGACGACGTGGGCGCCGCTCCACTGCACCAGCTCGTCGAGGTCGTCGGCGGCGCCCTGCTCGCTTAGCAGGCGCGCGTCCTGCTCGGCGGCTCGGCGACGCATCTCCCGCTCCACCGCGGTGGCGACCAGCGCGGCCCGGCTCGGGGCCTTGCCGGTGGCCACCAGATGGTCGAGGTAGGCGACCATCTCGTCGGGGAGACGGACCGCGATCTGCGTGCTCATGCCCTCAGCGTACCCCGGTTGCATCCCGGAACGGGATGCAACCGGTCGTGCTGTCGCGTCGTTGACGGGCATGGCAGCCGTTGGCGGACTCGAGGGATGAGTGAACTCACCATCACCTCCCACGAGATCGAGCCTGTCCATGACCGCCTCTGGCGGGCGGTCGCTGCGTTCCTGGCCTGCTACAAGGGCCAGAGCCGTGTCCATGTGGAGTCCGACCTGCGCGGCTACCTGACCTGGTGCCGCGAGCGCCGTCTGGATCCGCTCGCTGTGGAGCGGGTGCATGTGGAGCTGTTCTTGCGGCGGATGCAGGAGGTCCGCTGCCTCAAGCCCTCCACCGTGTCCCGACGGCTCTCGGTGGTCGCGGGGTTCTACCGCACCTGCGTCATCGACGCAGTGATCCCCACCTCACCGGTCGAGCACGTCCGCCGACCAAGGGTCCCGGCCGAGTCACCCACCCTGGGACTCACGCATCTGCAGTTCGAGGCCCTGCTGACTGCGGCCCGCGACTCGACCAACCCTCACGACTATGCGCTGGTCGCGATGCTCGGCCTGCTCGGGTTGCGGGTCTTCGAGGCCACCGGGGCCGACATCACCGACCTGTCCGAGGTCCACGGCCACCGCGTCCTGCACGTCCACGGCAAGGGCGACAGGATCGTTGACGTCCCCCTCCCGCCGGCGGTCGGTCGGGCCATCGACCGGGCCGTGGCCGGCCGTACCGGCGGCCCGATCCTCAGGGCCCGGACCGGCAGCCGGATGGACCGGCACTGCGCCACCCGCCGGCTCCAAGCCCTCGCCAGGACCGCTGGCCTCACCGGGATCCGGATGCACCCCCACATGCTCCGCCACACCTACGTCACCACCATGCTTGACGCCGGCGTCGACCTCCGCGACGTCCAGATCGCCGCCCGGCATGCCGACCCCCGCACCACCATGCGCTACGACCGAGCCCGCAACAATCTCGACCGACACGCCAACTACATCCTCGCCGCCTTCGTGGCCGCCAGCACCTAGCCTGGCCGCCCTCAATGCGGCATGAGCGATCACTCCTTGGTTGCGGCACACTACCCGCGGCGCGTGCTACTTTTCGGCCGACTGATCTCCTGACCAGTCCCGGACGAGACGCGCCGTACCCGGTCTGCACGACGACGCCCCGAATAAGGAGGCGTCCCGCTCATGACTTCCCAGACCTCGATCGAGGCACTCGCCGCAAGGCGTGCCCGACGCGCCATTCGCCACCTCCCAGCGCCACGCGCATCGACCACCCGCACGCGAGTGCTCACACCGACCGAGCAACGCGGCAACCACTCCTGCCCACCCACCCTTGGAGAGGACGTCCAACCATGAGCACCACCCCGCGCGACCTGATCGAGGGCCGGCCTGTCCTGATCGTCATCGACATCCAGGGCGGGGAGCCGCCCTCCGGCGAGTCAGCCATCCCGTTCATGCCGGGCTACGCAGAGGCCATGGAACGCGTGCCCGCCCTCGTTCGCGCCGCCCGAGAAGGCGGCGTTCCGGTGATCTTTTTCCAGGAAGCCCACCGCCGCGACCTCGTCGACTTCGGCCGGGAGCTCGACGGCGCGGAAGGCATCCACCTCCTCGAAGGCGAACCCGGTACCGAGTTGGCGACCAACCTCGGTGTCCGAGCGGATGACTACGTCATCCGCAAGCGCCGCTATTCGTGCTTCTTCGGCACCGAACTCGAGATCCTGCTCAAGGGGCTGCGCGCCAACACCCTGTTCCTCGTCGGCGGACACACCGACGTGTGCGTGCACTACACGTTCGTGGACGCACACCAGCACGACTACTTCTGTCGCGTGATCGAGGACTGCGTCGCCGGCTCGAGCCTCGAAGCGCACGACGCGGCACTGCGAGCGATGGAGTACCTGCAAACCGGCGCTCGCCGCGAAGCGGAGGAAGTCATCGACGCCTTCGGCGCCTACTCCGGCGGCGGGGCCTGACCCTCCCCCGAGAGCACCCCAGTAGAGCGACCGCACATCGGCAACGTCGGGCTCCGCCCGACCATCGGCAGGACGAACCGCCCGACTCTCGGCAGATCAGCGCGGCGCCGAGATGTGTCGCTTCTCCGCTCACAGCACCTGCGCCTGGATGGCGGCCAACCCAGCCTTCGGCGTGGCCTGACCGATGATTCCTCCGCGCCGTGCTGGTCTTTGCGCTGAGCGCCGACTCCCGGGATGCTGAGCTGTGCGGAAACTGACCTTCGGCATGAACGTGAGCCTGGACGGCTACGTCGCCGCGGCTGGGGACGACCTCGGGTGGAGCGTGCCGAGCGACGAGCTGTTCCAGTGGTGGTCCGACCGGGTCGGTGCGACGGGCCTAGCGCTCTACGGGCGCAGGCTGTGGGAGACCATGAGTTCCCACTGGCCGACCGCCGACCAGCAGCCGGGCGCCACCCCGGCCGAGATCGAGTTCGCCCAGCGCTGGCGCGAGATGCCCAAGGTGGTCTTCTCCTCGACGACCACCACGGTCGACTGGAACAGCCGCCTGGTCAGCGGCGACGCAGTCACCGAGATCGCCAGGCTCAAGGCCGAAGACGGTGCCGCGATGGACATCGGCGGTGCCACCCTCGCCGCAGCGGCCATGCGGGCCGGCCTGATCGACGAGTACGTCCTGGCGACCGTCCCGGTCGTGCTGGGCGGCGGCACGCCGTTCTTCACGGCCCTGGACAGCTGGGTGGACCTGACGCTGGTGGAGACCCGAACGTTCCCCGACGGCGTCCTGCTGACCAGGTACGAGACCCGACGCTGAGCCGCCCACCTCGGCTGGGCCCGACGTTCGCATCGGCCGGCTGCGGCGACAGTAGGGTGAGCGCGTGAGTGACGGTGAGGACGCGCGGCGCGACGCCAGGCTGCTCGACGCACTTCCCGACGGCGCCGTGGTGGCCGACGCCGACGGGCTCGTGGTGGCCGTCAACCGGGCAGCGCGCACCATGCTCGGTCTGGAGGGCGACGACTGGCCCGGGCGCCCGCTCGGCGAGATCGTGCGGCTCCTCGACAGCGAGGGGCGGGACTGGGCGACCTGCGCGGCGCCGTACGCCGGCCTGAGCAGCCGCACCGGCATCCCCGAGCAGTCGTGGCTGCTGCCCAGCGGCGAGGAGGTGCTGATCGCCGCCATGCTGCACCGCGACGAGCTGCGCGGTCCGGTCACGCAGGTCGGGGTGAGTCTGCGGTCAGGGCGCGGCCGCGCCCGCCTGGACCGGGAGCGCTCCGACCTGGTGGCCACCGTGGCCCACGAGCTGCGCTCGCCGCTGACCGGCGTCAAAGGGTTCGTGCAGGCGCTGCTCAACCGTTGGGACAAGCTCAACGACGACCAGAAGAAGCTGATGCTGACCACGGTCAACGCCGACGCCGACCGGCTCAGCCGGCTCATCGCCGAGCTCCTCGACGTCGCCCGCATCGACACCGGCCGCTTGTCGCTCTATCCGCGACCGGTCGACGCCGGCGTGCTCGTGCGGCGGGTGGTCGACATGGTCCAGGCCGGCACGGCACGGCCGATCGAGCTGATCGCCACCCCTGACCTCGGCGACATCCAGGCCGACCCCGACAAGTTCACCCAGGTGGTCACCAACCTGGTCGAGAACGCCGTCCGCCACGGCGACGGCACCGTCACGGTGACCCTCGAGCCGGTCGCCGCCGGCGCCGGCCCCGCCCCTGCCGACGTCTCCGGGGCGCTGCTCACCGTCGAGGACGAGGGGGAGGGCATCGCGCCGGAGCTCCGCCAACGGGTGTTCACCAAGTTCTGGACCGGCGGGGTCCGCGGCGGCTCCGGGCTGGGGATGTATATCGTCAACGGACTGGCGCGGGCGCACGGCGGTCACGTGGCCATCGGCGACTCCCCTGCCGGCGGCGCGCGGATCCAGGTGTCCTGGCCGCGGGCCGAGGAATGAACCCGGGCTGACCGGTAACCATCGCGGCACCCCCGAACGAAGGATGAGCATGGTCTCCACCGTTGACGTCAGCGATACCAGCCTGCGCCGCCTCCGGCTCTACAACGCCGTGATGGGTGTGCTGCACGCCGCCCAGGCGGTGGTCGTGCTCGTGCTTGCCACCGCGTTCACGCTGCCGGTCACCGGAGCGTTCCCCGAGGGCCCGCCCGGCACGCCGGCCGAGCGCTCCACGCTGTTCGAGGTGTCGGTGGCGTGGGGGGTGGCGGCGTTCCTCTTGCTGTCGGCGCTGTTCCACCTGCTGATCGCCGGCCCCCTGGTGGGTCGCTACCGCGACCAGCTGTCGCGGGGTCAGAACCAGCTGCGCTGGATCGAGTACTCGCTGTCGGCCTCGCTGATGATCGTGCTGATCGCGATGCTCACGGGCATCAGTGACATCGCCGCGCTGCTCTGCCTGGCGGGCGTCAACGCGGGAATGATCTTCTTCGGGGCCGTCCAGGAGCGCTACGAGCAGCCGGGCGGTTCGCTGTGGCCGTTCTGGCTGGGCTGCGTGCTCGGGCTGGTGCCGTGGCTGGCGATCGGGGTCTACCTCGTGTCGCCGGGCAGCGCCGCCGAGCCGCCGGGCTTCGTCTACGGCATCTTCATCTCGCTGTTCGTGTTCTTCAACAGCTTCGCGCTGACCCAGTGGCTGCAGTACCGCCAGGTCGGCCCCTGGCGGCGCTACCTGACCGGCGAGGCGACCTACGTGCTGCTCAGCCTGCTGGCGAAGTCGGCGCTGGCCTGGCAGGTCTTCGGCGGCACGCTGGCCGGCTGAGCCAGGCCGCGCAGGGGGGCTCGGCCCGGCTGAGCCCTGCCGATCTGCACAGACCCTTCACACGTCGTACCCACCGTCTGGCCGTCCGGCTTCCTAGGCTGCTGCCTATGAGCCAGCCCGTGCGTCGCCTGGTCCTCGTGGTGGAGGACGACCCGGTCATCAACGACACGGTCAGCCGCCGCCTCGAGGCGGAGGGCTACCTCGTGGCGCGGGCGTACGACGGCCCGGCGGCGGTGGCTGCTGCACGGGAGCAGCGGCCGGACGTCCTCGTGCTGGACCTGATGCTGCCCGGCTTCGACGGGCTCGAGGTGTGCCGGCGGGTGCAGGCCGAGCGGCCGGTGCCGGTGCTGATGCTCACCGCCCGCGACGACGAGAGCGACATCCTGGCCGGGCTGGCCGTCGGTGCCGACGACTACCTCACCAAGCCGTTCGGGATGCGCGAGCTGGTGGCGCGGGTGGCCGCGCTGCTGCGACGCGTCGACCGCATGGCCGAGCTGGCGCAGCAGGCGCCGGCCGTGCTGACCGTCGGCGACCTGGTCGTCGACACGGGAGCGCGCCGGTGCACCGCCGCGGGGGAGCAGGTGCACCTCACGCCCACCGAGTTCGACCTGCTCGCCTGCCTGGCGTCCGCCCCGGGGCAGGTGCTGACCCGGGAGCGGCTGCTGGCCGAGGTATGGGACTGGCCGGGAGCCTCGGGCACGCGCACCGTCGACAGCCACGTCAAGTCGCTGCGCGCCAAGATCGGCGCTCCGCGGGTGCGCACCGCCCACGGGGTCGGCTACGCCCTCGAGGTGCCGTCCTCGTGAGCGCTCCCGCGCCCCGGCCGCCGCTGGAGCCGGTCACCACGATCAAGGCCAAGCTCGGCCTGCTCGTGGCTGCGAGCGTCCTCGTGGCCGCCGTCCTCGGCACCGTGGCGGCGGCCGGGGGCGTCGCCTGGTGGCTGGCCATCCCCGTGGCCGTCGGCCTGGCGCTGGGGGTCACCCAGCTGCTGGCCTCCGGCATGACCTCGCCGCTGCGCCAGATGACCCAGGCAGCGGGCCGGATGGCACGCGGCGACTACGACGTCCGGGTCGACGCCCAGTCAGGCGACGAGGTCGGGCAGCTTGCGGCGGCCTTCAACACGATGGCCCGTGACCTGGCGGCGGTGGACCGGGAGCGACGCGACCTGGTGGCGCTGGTCTCCCACGAGCTGCGGACCCCGCTCACCGCTCTGGGCGCCCGCCTCGAGAACCTCGTGGACGGCGTGGAACCGGCCACTCCCGAGGCGTTCGCCGAGCTGCTGGCGCAGACACAACGGCTCGGGTCGCTGGTCCGTGACCTGCTCGACCTCTCCCGCACCGACGCCGGCGCCGCCCCGCTGCGGCTGGGCGAGGTCGCCGTCGGGCCGTTGCTGAGGCAGGCGGCGGCCGATGTCGCTCACCTGGGCCGGAAGGTGGATCTCGCGGTGGCGGCGCCCGACGACCTCGTCGTCGTGGCGGACGGTGAACGGCTGCGCCAGCTCGTCACCAACCTCCTCGAGAACGCCGTCCGGCACAGCCCGAACGGCGGGCGGGTCCGGGTCCGTGCGGCCGCCGAGCCCCGTGGCTGGTGGCTGGAGGTGTCCGACAGCGGGCCGGGGGTTCCGCCCGAGCACCGGGAGCGCGTCTTCGAGCGTTTCGGCACCCTCGACGCGGCCACCGGCGGCACCGGGCTCGGCCTGGCCATCGCCCGGGCCGTGGCCACCCAGCACGGCGGCACGCTCGGCCTCGAGGACCCCGAGTCCGACGCCGGAGGGGCGCGCGCCGTGCTGCGGATGCCCGCTGCGCCCCTCGCGGCCACCCGCCCGTCTGTCCACCCTCGGGAGACGACCATGCCCGCGACCGTGCCCTCACCGCCCGGACCGGCGCCCGCCGGGTCGCCCACCAGCCCACGGCCGGGGTCGCCGTCCGCCGGGGTGCGGTTGCCGCCCGGGCCGCAGGAGCCGGCCATGGACGCGCTCTTCGGGGCCTTCTGGCCCGAGCGCGACGTCCCGGCCCGGCGCGACCTGCTGCTGGCCTCGGTCGGCGTCGGGGTGCTCGCTGCGTGGGTGCTTCCGTTCCGACCGACGGGCCTGGGCCTGTTCCTGGCGCTCGCCGCGGCGGGGGTCGTGGTCGCGGTGGCCTCCTCGTCCAAGCGCGACTGGTTCACGATGTCCTGCGCGGCGCTGAGCGCCGTCCTCACCTCGATGGTGGTGCTCCGCGACGCCGACTGGGTGGTGACACTGTGTGTGCTGGCCGGCGCCGGCACGATGCTCGCCGGCGCCACCCGGGCGCGCACGGTACCGGGCTTCCTGCTCGCCGGGCTGGCCTGGCCGTTGGCCGGGCTGCGCGGCATGCCGTGGCTCGGACGAAGTGCGCGTCGTCTCACCGGAGACGGCAACACCACTGCGCTCGTGCGCACCGTGCTGCTCAGCGTCGCCGGCCTGGTCGTCTTCGGCCTGCTGTTTGCGTCGGCCGATGCGCTGTTCGCCCACTGGGTCGACACGGTGCTGCCCGACTGGTCTCCGGACGACTTTATCGCTCGGGCGTTCATCGCCGTGGGGGTCGCCGGCGTCGTGCTCGCGGCGGCGTACGTCGCCCTCAACCCGCCGCGGACGGAGTCGTCGCAGCCGCGCACGCCCCGCCGGGTGGAGCGGCGGTTCGAATGGCTGGCACCGGTGCTCCTGGTCGACGCGGTCTTCGTGGTCTTCCTGATGGCCCAGGCCGCGGCGGTCTTCGGGGGGCAGGCCTACGTCGAGCGCACCACCGGGCTGACCTACGCGGAGTACGTCCACCAGGGGTTCGGACAGCTCATCGTGGCCACCGGGCTGACGCTGCTGGTGGTCTGGGCGACGGCGCGCAAGGCGCCCGTGGCGACGGTCCGTGACCGCCTCTGGCTGCGGGGGGCCCTGGGGGCGCTGTGCGCCATGACCCTGGTGGTGGTCGTCTCCGCGCTCCACCGCGTGCAGCTCTACCAGGACGCCTACGGCTTCACCCGGCTGCGCCTCCTGGTGGACCTGTTCGAGGGCTGGCTCGGGCTCGTCGTGCTGATGGTGATGGTCGCCGGCATCCGGCTGTCCGGCGCTTGGGTCCCGCGGGTGGCGCTGCTGACCGGGGCGGCCGCGATCGCCGGGCTGGCGCTGGCCAACCCCGACGCGTGGATCGCCCGCCACAACATCGACCGATACCAGGCGACCGGCCGGATCGACTGGGGCTACCTGCGCGGGCTCTCCGCCGACGCGGTGCCCGCCACCGCGGACCTGGCGCCCGACGAGCAGCCGTGCGCGGTCAGCTCCGCCTTCCGCAACGACGACTGGCTCGCCTGGAACTGGGGACGCCACCGGGCCCGCGACCTTCTCGACGAGCGTGAGGTGGGCCTCGACGACCTCCGCTGCGCGGCGGTGCTCTTCAGCGACTGACCGAACCGCACGTGGGAGGGGCGCCGGACCCGGTCCGACGCCCCTCCTTCGACCCTGCGGAGGGTCAGCTCACTCGATGACCGCCTCGTGGTCGTGGTCGTGCAGCCCACCCTGCGAGCTCCAGCTCGGCGAGCTCACGGCCCCTGAGCGCGGAGGGAAGTTGCCCTTGCCGCGAGCGCCGTTGATGTCGGCGGTGCTCATGGCGTACTGAAGCGTGGCGAACGCGATGGCGTCGGCGTTCACGTCGAGCGCCGTGTTGTTGTTGTTGTCGAAGGTGTCGCACGCCTGGTGGTAGCACGGGTCGTAGGCGTCACCCGCCGTGCCGCCCCAGATCGCCGCCTCCTCGGGTGTCTTGACACCCTCGGCGCCGGTGAACAGCCCGCCCGACGGGATGCCGACCGCGATGAACGGCCCGTAGTCGGAGCGGCCACTGAAGTCCGTCCCCTTGAACGGGATGCCCCGGTCGGCGTAGAAGGACTCGAAGGTGTCCTCGATCTGGGCGGAGCCCTCGGGGCCGGGGCCGTTGCCGACCCCGTCGCTGTCGTCGCCGTCGTAGATGAAGAACACGTGGTTGGGGGAGCCGACCATGTCGAAGTTGAGGTAGAGCGCGATCTTCTCCCTCTGCTCGACCGGCAGGGTGTTGACGTAGTACGTCGACCCGACCAGGCCCGACTCCTCCGCGCCCCAGAGCGCGAAGCGCACCTTGTTGCGCGGCTTGACCTTGGCCATCTGCTGCGCGGTCTCGAGGATCGCGGCCGACCCGGACCCGTTGTCGTTGATGCCCGGCCCGGCGTTGACCGAGTCGAGGTGGGCGCCTGCCATCACGACGTTGTCGGGGTCACCCCCACGGGACTCGGCGAGGATGTTGCGGGTGGACGCCTCGCCGCGGAAGGTGTCGGTCTTGACCCGCAGCACCAGCCCGGGCGTCGCGGCCAGCGCCTGCCCGACGTCCTGGGCCACCGAGGTGACCGGGATGTCCAGGGCGAACGTCGAGGAAAGGGTGCCGTTGAGGACGCCGGTGGTGTTGTTGTAGATCACCACACCGACGGCGCCCGCATTGAAGGCGTTGGTCGCCTTGAGGGCGAAGGTGCAGGCGCCCCGCGAGATCAGCGCGATGTCGCCCGCAGGGAAGCCGGCGAAGTCCGCCGGGTCGCAGCCGGTGATCGCGTTCGGCTGGCTCACCGCCGCCGTCACGTCTCCGCTGCCCGAGTAGGACATGATGTTCGTCTCGACCGGGCCGGGTGACGGCGCGACCTGCTCCAGCACCGTGGGCGAGAGCTGGATGAAGGTCTGGTAGGTGAAGACCTGCGAGGTGACGCGGTAGCCGGCGTCGCGGAACACCTGCTCGGCGTAGTCGGCGCTCTGGTCGTAGCCCGGACTGCCGCCCACCCGGGTGCCGTTGTTGGCGTCGGCGATCGCCTGGAGAGCCGCCTGGTGCTCGCGGACGCCGTCGAGGGTCACGCACTCGAGGAGCTTCGCGTGGGTGTTGTTGACGCGGGTGTCACACGCCTGTGGCCCGGCGTACGCCGGCCCCGCGAGGGCCAGCCCGGCCGTCAGCCCGGAGGCGACGAGCCCTCCGGCGGCCAGCGGGGTGAGTCTGCGATAAAGGTCTCTACGACGGAGCATGTGCTCTCCTTTGCCGTCTCGATACGGCCCCGAGCGGAGTCTGCCCGAGGCCCCATCCCCCCGGCGGTCGACGGGGGTCCAGCGACGCTAGCAACCCCACGGGTCGCTGGCCAGGGCCACACTCCTCGGAGTCCCCGCGGCGGCACGAGCCGAGGACGGCTACGATGACGACCATGGCGGCGCAGCGATTTCCGAGCCCCGGGCCCGTGAGCGGTCCGGGAGGCTCCCCGCGTCCGCCCAGCCGGCGGCACGGCTGACTCCTGGCGGCGGGTCCGGGGAGACCTCGACCCCGCCCGCCCGAGCCTGGAGTCCCACATGTCACCCGACAGCACCCCGCCCCTAGAATCTGCGGGTCCGCCGCCCGCCGCCCCGCCACGAGAGAGAGCCATGTCCGGCCCCAACTCCGACTACGACCCCGTCGAGGTCACCCCGCTCAAGGCCGAGGAGGTGGCGGCGATGCGCGAGGCCGCCCTGACGGCGATCGCGGGCGCCGCCGATCTCGACCAGCTCAAGGAGGTGCGGCTCGCCCACGCCGGCGACCGCTCGCCGTTGGCGCTGGCGAACAGGGAGATCGGCGCGCTGCCCCCGCAGGCACGCAAGGAGGCCGGCCAGCGGGTCGGTCAGGCCCGCGGCGCCGTCACCCAGGCGCTGGCTGCCCGCACCGAGGTGCTCGAGGCCGAGCACGAGGAGCGGATGCTCGTCGAGGAGACCGTCGACGTCACGCTGCCCGTCGACCGGGTGCCGCGCGGCTCACGACACCCGGTCACGACCGGCTCGGAGCTGATCGCCGACGTCTTCGTCGCGATGGGTTGGGAGGTCGCCGAGGGTCCGGTCGTGGAGGCCGAGTGGCTCAACTTCGACGCGCTCAACCTGGGGGCCGATCACCCGGCCCGCACGATGCAGGACACGTTCTGGGTCGAGCCGGCCGAGTTCCATGTGGTGCTGCGCACCCACACCTCGCCGGTGCAGGCGCGCACGATGCTCACCCGAACCCCGCCCATCTACGTCGTGTGCCCGGGGCGGGTCTTCCGCACCGACGAGTACGACGCCACGCACAGCCCGATGTTCCACCAGGTCGAGGGCCTGGTCGTCGACGAGGGCATCACCATGGCCCACCTGAAGGGGTCGCTCGACCACTTCGCGACCGCGATGTTCGGTGAGGGGATCGACACGCGCTTCCGACCGTCGTACTTCCCGTTCACCGAGCCGAGCGCCGAGGTCGACCTGCGCTGCTTCGTGTGTCGCGGTGTCGCCGGTGAGGTCGAGTCCTGCCGCACCTGCAAGGGCGAGCGCTGGATCGAGTGGGGTGGCTGCGGCGTGGTCAACCCACGGGTGCTGACCGCCTGCGGCATCGACCCCGAGCGCTACACCGGCTTCGCGTTCGGCATGGGCATCGACCGCACGCTGATGTTCCGGCACGGGATCACCGACCTGCGCGACATCTTCGAGGGCGACGTCCGGTTCGCCGCGGCGTTCGGGACGGAGATCTGATGCGCGCGCCCCTGACCTGGATCCGCGAGTACGTCGACCTGCCGGCCGACCTGACCGCCGACGAGCTGGCCCACCGGCTGACGATGCTCGGGCTCAAGCTGGAGGCGCTGGAGCGCCCCGGCCACGACATGACCGGACCGCTGGTCCTGGGCCGGGTGCTGGACCTCGTCGAGGAGCCGCAGTCCAACGGCAAGACCATCCGGTGGTGCCAGGTCGACGTCGGCGACGCCAACGGCACGGGCGAGCCGCAGGGCATCGTCTGCGGTGCGCTCAACTTCGTCGTCGGTGACCTGGTCGTCGTGATCCTCCCGGGGGGCGTGCTGCCCGGCGGCTTCGAGATCGCCGCGCGGAAGACCTACGGCCACGTGTCGGCCGGCATGATCTGCTCGGCCCGCGAGCTCGACCTCGGCGAGGACCACGACGGCATCATGGTCCTCCCGCCCGACGCGGGAGAGCCGGGCGACGACGCCTTCGGCGTGCTGCCGCTGCGCGACGAGGTCATCGAGTTCGAGATCAATCCCGACCGCGCCTACGCCCTGTCCCTGCGCGGGGTGGCCCGCGAGGCCGCGCTGGAGTACGCCGTCCACGGCGACGGCGCGACCTACCACGACCCGGCCGACCGGCCGCTGCCCGACCCGAACACCCAGGGCTACCCGGTCGCCGTCGACGACCCGGCCGGCTGCCCCGTGTTCGTCGCTCGCCGGGTGACCGGGCTCGACCCGGAGGCGCCGACCCCGCTGTGGATGGCGCGTCGGATCCAGCTCGCGGGCATGCGTCCGATCTCGCTTCCCGTCGACGTCACCAACTACGTCATGCTCGAGATGGGCCACCCCATCCACGGCTACGACACCGCGACACTCGCCGGCCCGATCCGGGTCCGCCGTGCCGCCGAGGGGGAGCACCTCACCACGCTCGACGACGTCGACCGGGTGCTGTCGGCCGAGGACCTCGTCGTGTGCGACGACTCCGGCCCGATCGGCCTGGGCGGCGTGATGGGCGGCGCCACGACCGAGATGTCGGAGACCACCACCGACGTGCTGGTCGAGGTCGCGTCGTGGGAGTCGGTGTCGATGTTCCGCACCGGCCGCCGCCACAAGCTCACCTCCGAGGCGGGCAAGCGCAACGAGCGTGGCGTCGACCCGACCATCCCGGAGGCGGCCGCCGACCGGGTGGTGGAGCTGCTCGTCGCCCACGGCGGCGGCACGGCCCACCCGGGGGTCACCAAGGTCGGCCAGGCACCCGAGCGACGCAGGATCGCCATCGACGTCGAGCTGCCCGCCCGGATCTCCGGCATCGCCATCACCGGCGACACGACGGTGAGCTCGCTGGAGGCGGTCGGCTGCGACGTCGTCGTCGACGGCGAGCGGTTGACGGCAACGGTCCCGCCGTGGCGCACCGACCTGACCGACCCCTACGACCTGGTCGAGGAGGTCGTGCGGATCGTCGGCTACGACCGGGTGCCGTCGGTGCTGCCGCCGGCTCCCGCCGGTCGCGGTCTGACCCGCGACCAGCGGCTCCGTCGCCGCGTCGGGCGCACGCTGGCCGGGGCGGGTTACGTCGAGGTGGTGAGCTTCCCGTTCGTCGGCGCCGCCGACCTCGACCGGCTCGGGCTCGACGCGACCGATGACCGGCGCACCGTCCTGACGCTGGCCAACCCGTTGTCCAGCGAGCAGCCGTCGATGACGACCACGCTGCTGCCCGGGCTGCTGGAGACCGCCGCCCGCAACGTCGGCCGTGGGCAGTCCGACGTCGGCCTGTTCGAGACGGCCACCGTGACGCTGCCGCACGCGGGCCCCGCGGCACCGATCCTGCCCGTCGACCGGCGCCCCACCGAGGCCGAGTTCGCCGAGCTCGACCAGGCGCTGCCGGCCCAGCCGCTGCACCTCGGGCTGGTGGTCGCCGGTGAGCGGGAGCGATCCGGCTGGTGGGGGGAGGGTCGTGCCGCCGGCTGGCAGGACGCCGTGGCTGCGGTCCGCTCCCTCGGTGACGCGCTAGGGGTCGCGGTGGAGGTGCGCGCGGCGACCCGAGCGCCCTGGCACCCCGGCCGCTGCGCGCAGATGCGGGTGGGCGAGGTGGTGCTCGGCCACGCCGGCGAGCTGCATCCCAAGGTCTGCCGGGCCTACGGCGTCCCGGCCCGCACCGCCGTCGCCGAGGTCGACCTCGACGCGCTGCTCCGGGTCGCCGTCGACGTCGTTCCCTCGCCGTCGTTCTCCACCTATCCCGTGGCGCGTGAGGACGTCGCCCTCGTGGTGTCCACGACCGTCACCGTCGCCGAGGTCGAGCAGGCGCTGCGTGACGGGGCCGGCGACCTGCTGGAGTCGGTGCGGCTGTTCGACGTCTACGAGGGCGACCAGGCGGGCGAGGGGCGCAAGTCCCTGGCTTTCCGGCTGCGGTTCCGGGCGCCCGATCGGACGCTCACGGTGGAGGAGACGTCCGCGGCGCGCGACTCGGCCGTCGCCGTTGCGGCGCAGCGTTGCGGGGCGCTGCAGCGGGCCTAGCGGCGGCGCGCCCGCAGCACCGTGCCGTCGGTGTAGGCGACCATGCGGTTGAACAGGGCGGTCGCCACCCGCTGGCTGGTCGGCGCCGGCAGGGGCCTCGTGTCGAGGTCCGCCAGCTCGGCGCCGGCGTCGGCCGACCCGGCCTCGACGGAGATGGCCAGCGCGGTCTGCGAGGCCGCGCGGACCACCTCCGGCTCCAGCGACCACACGGCCTCGAACAGCCGGGCCGCGCCGGGCGGCTGTCCGGGCACCTCCCAGGCTGCCAGCGCGGCGGTGAGCCCGTCGCCGTCACAGACGACGATCCACTCGCGGAGCATGGGGGAGTCGGGGGGCAGCGCCACCTGGCGCGGACTGAGGTCGTCGTCGGTGGACGCGAAGTCGGCCAGCACGTAGGACGACCGGGCCACGCGGGAGAGCTCGCGCCATCGTGCGGCCGAGGCCTCGAAGTAGCGGCCCGCCTGGAACGACCCGATCAGCAGCGGCCGGCGGGCCAGGGCCACGGACTCGTCCTCGATCGCCCAGGACAGCGCCAGCAGGGTCTGCTTCTCGAGGGTGTATGACGGCAGCTCGGGGAAGCGGTGCCGCAGCGCGGCGTACACCGACCCTTCGGTGAGGGTGGCGTCGTCACGGCGGACCCGGGCGATCGCCTGCTCGAGATGGAGGCCGCCCTCGCGCAGCCTCAGCACCCGCAGGACGCCGGTCACGTCCTCCTCGGTGTAGCGGCGATGTCCGCTCGGCAGCCGCACCGGCGTGGGAAAGCCGTGGCGGGTCTCCCACATGCGCAGCACCTCGGGTGTCAGGCCGGTGCGTGAGGCCAGCTGGCCGATCGTCATCACGGTGCCGTCGGAGATCTCGTGGGCTCCTGGGCCTTGCGCTTTTGCGGTTGACGTGCTCATAGTATGACCATAACCTAAACAACCTGTTTAGGAAAGCGTTGAGATTGTGGATCATGCGATCCGCGAGAGGAGCAACCATGAGCAACACGCCCTACACCGAGAAGCAGCACGTCGACTGGACCGATCTGGGCCGGGAGATGTGGTCCTTCCTCTCCGGCCGTCACGCGGCCGTCAACTACCGGTTCATCGACATGACCGTCGAGATCCCGCGTGACACCGGCGCGGAGTCCCCGCGTGCGGTGTGGAAGGTCGACGGCACGCTGCAGATCTCCGCCGACGACCCGACGACGCAGGGCTGAGCCGTGGCTGCCTCACCGATGCGCGTCCATGCGGACCTCCGCGTCCAGCTGGACATGCCTGAGGGGGGCGTCGTCCGCGGCCAGCTGGCGGGGCGGGGGAGCGACCTCACCCTCACCGTCGACCGCCCCGAGGTGTTCGCAGGGTCTGGTGATGCCGAGTCGATCCGCGACATCGCGGCAGAGGTCGCTCGGCTGGGTCTGCGCGTGCACGTCCAGAACACCGCCGGGCGGCGCCTGCTGTCGCTCGGAGACGTGCGCTCGCCCTGGTGGCAGCGTGCCTTCACCCGTTCCCCGCACCTGCGGGTCGCACACCTGGCGGGTGCGTGGGCCTCGGCCCGGGGACGCGCCCGCGGGGCAGACGCGATGCTGCCGTCCACGGGCCTGCGACCGCCGGCGACGCCGTACCCGATCGCGCCGACGTTCCTGCGCCGTCCCGTCCGTCGGGTCACCACCACCCACGACCCCCACCACGGTGGCCTGCCGCGGCTCGTGGTGCTGCCCGCCGACGGGATCTGGGTGCCGGAGCAGCCGGTGCACTGGCTGCAGCGAGCCTCGACCTCGATCGGCAGCGACCCTGCCTGCGACATCGTCTTGCCCGGCCTCGAGCCGCGCCATGCGGACGTGCGCCACGACGGCCGGGACGAGTTCGTGCTGATCGCTCACGGGCCGGTCAAGGTCAACGGGCAGACCGTCGAGGAGGCTCTCCTGCGGACCGGCTCGCGCGTCGACGTCGGCACGCACCGGCTGGCTTTCGTGAGGGAGGAGTACGCCGACCACGGCCGACCGTTCGGCGGACGCATCGGCGGGGAACTGGGCTACCAGCGTCCGCAGCCACCCCGGGAGAGGATGACCCCATGAGCCCAGGATCGGTCGAGCAGGCGCCTGCTCGCACGGTCGAGCAGGACCTTCTCCTGGCGTCGCTGCTCGACGCCTGCGCCCGCGGCAGCTCCTCGGCGATGGCCGCGCTTTTCGACCTGACGGCAGGCGCCGCGCTGCAGGTCGCCCGCTGCGCGGCGGCCGACGAGCGGGGCGCCGAGCAGGCGGTGCACGACGCCTACGTCGAGGTCTGGCATCGGGCATCGGTGGGCCGCGCGCCCAGGCGAGACGTGGGGCTCTGGGTCCTGGCGCTCGCGCGCCGGCACGCGCTGCGCGGGGCCGTGGCTGCCTGAGCAGGCCGTCGGTCCGGCCGCCGGTCGGTGACGCGGTATTGCAGGTGAGGTCCGGCACTCCTCACCCCTAGGAGCATGATGGGCTCCAGCGCACCCGGGAGGCAGCATGAACCTCGACGCCGTCAGCCTGGCGACGATGAACCTCTACAACCTCCAACGGGCGGGGGCCTCGATGAACCCCGGCCAGCGGCCCTGGTCGGAGACGGAGTACCGCCGCAAGATCATGTGGGTCGGCGAGCGGCTGCGTGACCTCCGGCCCGACATCGTGGGTCTGCAGGAGCTCTGGCACGCGGACGCGATCGTCGAGGCGCTCGACCGGGTCAACCTCGACGACGACTACGACGTGCTGGCGACGCCGGCCACCGGCGGGCGGATCGTGTGCGCGGCACTGGTGCGCAAGGGACTGCTGCGCGGCGACCCGGAGTGGATCTCCTCGTTCCCCTCGTCGCTGCGGCTCGACGACACCGTCGGTGACCCGCAGGCGCCCGACATCCACGTCGGGCTGACCGGCTTCTCCCGGCCGGTCCTGAGCTTCGACGTGGCGCTGCGCGAGGCGCCGCCGCTGACCCGGGTCTACGTCGCGCACCTGAAGTCCAAGCGACCGGCGGAGATCTACCGCGAGCCGTGGTTCGACCGCGACGTCCACGGGCCGCACCAGACGGCGATCGGGGCGGCGCTGTCGACGATCCGCCGCACGGCCGAGGCGACGGCGCTGCGGGTGCTGCTCACCGAGCAGATGAAGGGCACGGTGACCCCGGTGGTGGTGCTGGGCGACCTCAACGACGGCCAGCACAGCAACACCCTCAACATCCTCAGCGAGCAGCCGCGCTACCTGGTCGGCGACAGCCGTGGCGGCGGCGACATCGCGCTCTACACGGGGCAGACGCTGCAGGAGTACCGCGACACCCGCGACGTCTACTACACCCATGTCCACCAGGACCTGCGCGAGTCGCTCGACCACGTGATGGTGAGCGAGCAGTTCTACGACCACAGCTACCGTCGGCTGTGGCTGTTCGACGGGCTGGCCATCACCAACGACCACCTCAACGACGACTCCTCAGACGTGCACCGCGCGAAGGGAACCACCGACCACGGGATCGTGATGTGCCGGTTCCGGTGGCGGCCGGCCCGGGAGGAGTAGCCGTCGCCGGCGCCTACTCGATCGGCGCGTGGATGGCCTGGCGGAAGTGGCCGACGATGGCCAGGTCGCCGTGCAGGTGGATCGCGTCGCCGTCGCCGCGGCGCCACAGCCGCAGGTCGAGCTGCTCGGCCGTGCCCTCGATGACGGCGTCGGCCTCGACACCGGGGTCGGCCACGACGCGGATGTCGTCCTCGTGGTGCTCGACGCCGTCGGGGTCGGTGCCGTGGAACTGACCGAGCTGCACCCAGATCCGGTCACCGGTGTCGGTCAGGCCGACCCGGACGTAGTGGGGGAGCGCCGAGAACTCGCCCCACTCGGGGCGCCCGCCGTACATGATGTCGAGGCACTCGTGGACGCCGTCGGCGGCCAGCGCGGGGTCGAGCGGGGTGAGGGCGCCGGCCGTCTGCTCGGCGTCGACCCGATGGATGAGCGCCTCGTGCGCCTGGCGGCGGTAGGTGAACCCGACGGTCTGCTCCTGCGACCACGACCAGGCCTTGTCGGTCGGGTCGGCCGCGCCGAGCGCCTCGAGGAAGGCACCGCTGGAGGCGTCGAAGGCCGCCAGGATCTTCTCGTACGACGCGGGCCGCTCCGGCTCGGCGTACCCGTCCTTGGGGTGGGCCGGCCGGTTGCTGATCACCCAGCCCCAGAAGTGCTGCACCTCGGCGAGGTGCCACAGCAGGTCGGCGGCACGCCAGGCCGGGCACCCCGGCACCAGCGCGTCGGGGGCACACGTGGAAAGCACCTCGCGGAACCGAGCGGAGTCGGACCGGAGGTGCCCGAGGTAGTCGGGGGCGTCGAGAGAGCTCATGCTCCGACCGTAGACCCGACCGGCGTCCTCGCAACAGGGGGCTCCCGGCCTCATGCCCCTGCACCCGCCGGTCATCGTTGACTGCACCATGGTCATGCCCGGGCCCCGATCGCCACACCCCTGCAGTCAGCGATCGGACCGCTCCTGCGTGAACATGCACATGTCTGTATAGTCATGCATCATGACCACCTACTCCGTCGCCGTGGCGGGCGCCAGCGGGTACGCCGGCGGCGAGGCGCTGCGGCTGCTGTTGGGCCACCCCGACGTCGAGATCGGCGCCGTGACCGCGGCGAGCAACGCCGGGCAACGGCTCGGTGAGCTGCAGCCGCACCTGCTCCCGCTCGGCGACCGCGTGCTCGGGCCGACCGACGCCGCGCACCTCGCCGGCCACGATGTCGTCATCCTCGGGCTCCCGCACGGCGCGTCCGGCCCGCTGGCCGTCCAGCTGGGCGACGAGACCGTCGTCATCGACTGCGGGGCCGACTTCCGCCTCGCCGACCCGGCCGCCTGGGAGCGGTTCTACGGCAGCCCGCATGCCGGCGCCTGGCCCTACGGCCTGCCCGAGCTGCCGGGGCAACGAGACCGGCTGCGCGGCGCCCGACGGGTCGCGGTCCCCGGCTGCTACCCGACGGTCGCCACGCTCACCACCGCCCCCGCGCTCGCCGCCGGCCTGATCGAGCCCGACGTCGTGGTGGTCGCCGCCAGCGGCACGTCGGGTGCCGGCAGGGCGGCCAAGCCGCACCTGCTCGGCAGCGAGGTGATGGGCAACGCGTCGGCGTACGGCGTGGGTGGGGTCCACCGGCACACCCCCGAGATGGTGCAGAACCTCTCCGGAGTGGCGGGTGTCCCGGTGTCCGTCAGCTTCACGCCGATGCTGGTGCCGATGTCGCGCGGGATCCTGGCGACCTGCTCGGCGCCCCTGGCGCCGGGCGTCACGGCCGACCAGGCCTACGACGCCTACGCCGCGGCGTACGCCGACGAGCCGTTCGTCCACCTGCTGAGCCCCGGCCAGTGGCCGCAGACCCAGGCGGTCGCGGGGTCCAACGCCGTGCACCTGCAGGTCGCCGTCGACCAGACCGCGGGGCGGCTGGTGGCCGTCGGTGCGGTCGACAACCTCGCCAAGGGCACGGCCGGCGCCGCCGTGCAGTGCCTCAACCTCTCCCTCGGCCTCCCCGAGGCCGCCGGGCTGTCCGTCGTCGGAGTCGCGCCATGACCGTCACCAGCCCGCGGGGTTTCCGCGCCTCGGGCGTCACCGCCGGGCTCAAGGCCTCCGGCAGCCCCGACGTCGCGCTCGTCGTCAACGACGGGCCGCGCCACGACTCCGCATCGGTCTTCACCAGCAACCGCTGCCTGGCCAACCCGGTGCTCTGGAGCCAGCAGGTCGTCCGGGACGGCGTGGTCCGCGCGGTGTTCCTCAACTCCGGCGGCGCCAACTGCTACACCGGGCCCGACGGCTTCCAGACCACCCACGCCGTAGCCGAGCGCGTCGCCGAGCACCTCGGCGTCGGCGCCGTCGACGTCGTCGTCTGCTCCACCGGGCTGATCGGGCTGGCCAACGACCGGGCCCAGGTGCTCGGAGGTGCCGACGCGGCGTACGCCGCCCTGGCCGCGAGCGGTGGACCCGACGCGGCACGGGCCATCATGACCACCGACACCGTGCCGAAGCAGACGCTGGTCGAGGGGGCAGGCTGGTCGGTCGGCGGCATGGCCAAGGGCGCCGGCATGCTGGCGCCACAGCTGGCCACGATGCTGGTGGTGCTCACCACCGACGCCGTGGCCGACGCGACCGACCTCGACACCGCGCTGCGCGCCGCCACCCGGGTCAGCTTCGACCGGCTCGACTCCGACGGGTGCATGTCCACCAACGACACCGTCACGGTGCTCGCCAGCGGAGCCAGCGGCATCACCGCGAGCCTCCCCGACCTCACCGACGCGCTCACCCAGGCCTGCACCGACCTGGCCATGCAGCTGCTGCGCGACGCCGAGGGCGCCGACCACGACATCGCCATCACCGCGGTCAACGCCGCGAGCGAGGACGATGCCGTCGAGGTGGCCCGCAGCGTGGCCCGCTCCAACCTGTTCAAGGCCGCCGTCTTCGGCAACGACCCCAACTGGGGCCGGGTGCTCGCCAGCGTCGGCACCACCCGCGCGGCGTTCGACCCTGCCGACCTCGACGTCGCGATGAACGGCGTCTGGGTCTGCCGCCGCTCCACCCCCGCCGAGGACCCGGCGACCATCGACCTCACGGGTCGCGAGGTCACGGTGACCATCGACCTGAAGGTGGGCACCGAGCGGGCCACAGTCTGGACCAACGACCTGACCCACGCCTACGTGCACGAGAACAGCGCCTACTCCAGCTGAGGACCAGACCCCCGATGAAGACCCCCGACCCGCAGAAGGCGGCCACCCTCGCCGAGGCGCTGCCCTGGCTGATCGCCTACCACGACAAGATCATCGTGGTGAAGTACGGCGGCAACGCGATGACCGACGACACCCTCAAGCGCGCCTTCGCCGAGGACATCGCCTTCCTCCGCTTCGCCGGCTTCAAGCCGGTCGTCGTTCACGGCGGCGGACCGCAGATCTCGCACATGCTCGACCGGCTCGGCATCGAGTCCGAGTTCCGCGGGGGGCTGCGCGTGACCACCCCCGAGGCGATGGACGTGGTGCGGATGGTGCTCGTCGGCCAGGTGCAGCGCGAGCTGGTCGGCCTGGTCAACCAGCACGGCCCGCTGGCCGTCGGCCTCTCCGGCGAGGACGCAGGGCTGTTCACCGCCAAGCCGACCAACACCGTGGTCGACGGCGAGGAGGTCGACCTCGGCCTGGTCGGCGAGGTGGCCCACGTGCGGCCCGAGGCGGTGCTCGACCTGATCGAGGCCGGCCGGATCCCGGTGGTCTCCAGCGTCGCCCCCGACGTGCACGGTCGGGTCCACAACGTCAACGCCGACACCGCCGCGGCGGCCCTGGCCGTCGCGCTGGGGGCCGAGAAGCTGCTGGTGCTCACCGACGTCGAGGGCCTCTACCGCGACTGGCCCGCCAGCGACGACGTCATCAAGGAGATCAGCCCGGCGTCTCTCGCGGAGATGCTCCCCAGCCTGGCCAGCGGCATGGTGCCCAAGATGGGCGCCTGCCTCCAGGCCGTCGAGCAGGGCGTGCCGAGGGCGACCGTCGTCGACGGCCGCGAGCCGCACGCCGTCCTGCTCGAGATCTTCACCGACGAGGGCGTCGGCACCCAGGTGCTGCCCGGCGTCGAGACCAAGATCCGGCCCGCACGGGGGACCCCGTGACCGAGATTGCCCCGTCGAGCCACCAGGGCTGGCGCGACCGCTACGCCGGCGCGCTGATGAACACCTTCGGCCCACCCCGGCTGGTGCTCACCCGGGGGAGCGGCGCCCGCGTCTGGGACGCCGACGGGCGTGAGTACCTCGACCTCTTCGGTGGCATCGCCGTCAACGCCCTCGGCCACGGCCACCCGACGCTCGTCGAGGCCGTCACCAGGCAGCTGACCACCCTCGGGCACGTCTCGAACTTCTTCGCCACCCAGCCTCAGGTGACCCTTGCCGAGCGGCTGCTGTCGCTGCTGGGCGAGGAAGGCCGGGTCTTCTTCACCAACTCCGGCACCGAGGCCAACGAAGCGGCGTTCAAGCTCACCCGGCGGACGGGGCGCACCCACCTGGTCGCGACCGAGGGCGCCTTCCACGGTCGCACGATGGGCGCGCTCGCGCTCACCGCGAAGGAGGCCTACCGCGCACCGTTCGAGCCGCTGCCCGGCCACGTCACCTTCGTGCCGTACGGCGACGCCGCTGCCCTCGCCGCCGCCGTCACCGATGAGACCGCCGCCGTGGTGCTCGAGCCGGTGCAGGGCGAGGCCGGCGTCGTCGTCCCCCCGCACGGCTACCTCGCGGGCGCCCGTCGTGCGTGCGACGCGCACGGTGCGCTGCTCTGGCTCGACGAGGTGCAGACCGGCATCGGGCGCACCGGCGCCTGGTTCGCCCACCAGAACCCCACGCTCAGCGAGCCCGTCCGTCCCGATGTCGTGACCCTGGCCAAGGGCCTCGGCGGAGGCATCCCGATCGGCGCCTGCATCGGCCTGGGCGACGCGGCCACCCTGCTGGAGCCCGGCAACCACGGCACCACCTTCGGCGGCAATCCCGTGGCCTGCGCGGCTGCCAACGCCGTGCTCGACATCGTCGTGGAGGAGGGGCTGCTCGAGGCCTCCACCTCCCTGGGGCAGCTGCTCGCGACGCTCGTCGGCAGCCCGGCGCAGGTCGTCGCCGTCGAAGGGGCCGGGCTGTTCGTGGGCGCGCAGCTGGCCGGCGACAGCGCCGCGGCCGTCGTGACCGCCGCGCAGGAGCGCGGCCTCCTGCTCAACAACACCGGCCCGGCCCGGCTCCGCTTCGCGCCTCCCCTGACGGTCACGGAGCCGGACCTGCGTGAGTTCGGCGACGCCTGGGCTGACATCCTCGACGTTGTGCACCAGGAGGACGCATGACCCGGCACTTCCTCGCCGACGACGACCTGAGCCCCGCCGAGCAGGCCGAGGTGCTGGCGTTGGCCGTGAAGCTCAAGCGGGCGCCGTACGACGCCAAGCCGCTGGCGGGGCCGCGCACGGTCGCCACCATCTACGACAAGCCGACGCTGCGCACGCAGGCGTCCTTCGCGGCAGGCATCGCCGAGCTGGGCGGCCACCCGATGCTCGTCGAGGGATCGCTGGCCGGCATCGGCGTGCGCGAGTCGGTCGCCGACGTGGCGCGGGTGCTCGGCCGGCAGGCCTCGATGATCGTGTGGCGCACCTTCGCGCAGACCGACCTGGAGCAGATGGCGCAGCACTCGGGCGTGCCTGTCGTCAACGCGCTCACCGACGACTTCCACCCCTGTCAGCTGCTCGCGGACCTGCAGACCGTGCTGGAGCACAAGGGGGTCACCGTCGGCCTCACCGTGGCCTTCGTCGGCGACGGTGCCTGCAACATGGGCAACTCCTGGCTGCTGGCCGGAGCCACCGCCGGCATGCACGTGCGGGTCAGCTCGCCCGACGGGCACGCGCCCGCCGAGGAGATGGTGGCCCGCGCGGCCGCCATCGGGGCAAGGACGGGCGGCTCGGCCGCGCTGGTGGGCGACCCCCGCGAGGCCGTGGCAGGGGCCGACGTCGTCGTCACCGACACCTGGGTGTCGATGGGCAAGGAGACCGAGGCCGAGACGCGTGCGGCCGCGTTCGCGGGTTTCCAGGTGACCGCGGACCTGATGGCGCTGGCCGCTCGCGACGCCATCGTGATGCACTGCCTGCCGGCGTACCGCGGCAAGGAGATCGCCGCCGAGGTCCTCGACGGTCCCCAGAGCGTCGTGTGGGACGAGGCCGAGAACCGCCGCCACGCGCAGAAGGCGATCCTGGCCTGGCTGCTCGAGAGGGCCGACGCATGACCGACGGACCGGCCACCCACGCCCCGCACACCAAGAACGCTCGTCAGCAGCGCATCATCGACCTCGTGACCGGACACGAGGTGCGCTCGCAGACCGAGCTGGCCGAGCTGCTCGCCGAGCACGGCCTGCACGTGACCCAGGCCACCCTCTCGCGCGACCTGGTCGAGCTCGACGCGGTGAAGGTGCGGGGCGTCTCCGGCGCCCTGGTGTACGCCGTCCCCGGCGAGGGCGGCGACCGCTCGCCCGCCGCACCGCGCGAGACCGCCGCCGCGACCCAGCGGCTGAGCCGCCTGTGCGCCGAGCTGCTGGTGAGTGCCGAGGCGAGCGCCAACCTGGTGGTGCTGCGCACCCCGCCAGGGGCGGCGCAGTTCCTGGCCTCGGCGTTCGACAAGGCCGAGCTCCCCGACGTGCTCGGCACCATCGCCGGCGACGACACGGTGCTGGTCATCTCCCGCGACCCGGGCGGGGGCGGTGCGCTGGTACGTCGCTTCGTGGCCCTGGCCGAGGGAGGGGAGTCATGAGCGACGAGCGCCCCGGCCCCGGCACGACCGGCCCCGGCAGCAACGCTGGAGCCACCAACGCGGGAGCGCTGTGGGGTGGCCGGTTCGCCACCGGCCCCAGCCCCGAGCTGGAGGCGCTGAGCCGGTCGACCCACTTCGACTGGCGGCTGGCGGCCTACGACCTGGCCGGCTCCCACGCCCATGCCAAGGCGCTGGGCGCCGCCGGCTACCTCACCGCCGACGACGAGGTCGAGCTCCACCGGGGACTCGACGCCCTGGCCGCCCGCCTGGCCGCGGGGGAGCTGCGACCGGAGATGTCCGACGAGGACGTCCACGGTGCACTGGAGCGGCTGCTTCTCGAGGAGGTCGGCCCCGAGCTGGGTGGCCGACTGCGCGCCGGTCGGTCCCGCAACGACCAGATCGCGACCCTGTTACGCGCCTACCTGCTCGACCACGCGGTGGAGATCGGCCGAGGGCTCCTGGGGCTCGCGACCGCGATCGCCGACCAGGCCGAGGCGCACCTCGGCGCGATCATGCCGGGGCGCACCCACCTGCAGCACGCCCAGCCGGTGCTGCTCTCCCACCACCTGCTGGCCCATGCCTGGCCGCTGGTGCGTGACCTGGACCGACTGGCGGAGTGGGCGCGGCGGACCTCGTCGGAGTCGCCGTACGGCGCCGGAGCGCTGGCGGGCTCCAGTCTCGGCCTCGACCCCGAGCTGGTCGCGCGCGAGCTGGGCTTCACCGGCTCGGCGGCCAACTCCATCGACGGCACGGCCGCCCGCGACTTCGTGGCCGAGCTCGCGTTCGTGGCCGCCATGGTGGGCGTCGACGTCAGCCGGCTGTCGGAGGAGCTGGTGCTGTGGTCGACGCGGGAGTTCGGCTTCGTGCGGCTGCACGACTCGTGGTCGACCGGGTCGAGCATCATGCCGCAGAAGAAGAACCCCGACATCGCCGAGCTGGCCCGCGGCAAGTCCGGCCGCCTGGTCGGCAACCTCACCGCGGTGCTCACCACGCTCAAGGGGCTCCCGCTGGCCTACAACCGCGACCTGCAGGAGGACAAGGAGCCGGTCTTCGACTCCGTCGACACCCTCGAGGTGGTGCTGCCCGCGCTCGCCGGGATGGTCGCGACGCTGGAGTTCGACACCGAGCGGATGGCCGAGCTGGCGCCGCAGGGCTTCTCGCTGGCGACCGACGTCGCCGACTGGCTGGTGCGTGAAGGGGTGCCGTTCCGGGTCGCCCACGAGCTGGCCGGCGCGTGCGTGCGCCGCTGCGAGGAGCGGGGAGTGGAGCTCGACGAGCTGTCCGACGACGACCTGGCGGCGATCTCGCCGTCACTGCGACCCGAGGTGAGGTCGGTGCTCACCGTCGAGGGGTCGGTCGCCGCGCGGACCGGTCGTGGAGGCTCGGCGGTCGAGCGCGTCCGCGAGCAGCTGGCCGAGCTCCGGGGCCGGCTCGGGGAGCACGGTGGCCGGCTCGGCTGAGCTCCGGGCCGTGCTCGAGGGCCCGCCGCTGGAGGTCGCCCCGCGGCTGCTGGGCGCCGTGGTCCGGCACGGCGAGGTCGCGGTGCGGCTGACGGAGGTCGAGGCGTACGCCGGCGCCACGGACCCCGGGTCGCACGCCTACCGCGGGCGCACCCCGCGCACCGAGGTGATGTTCGGCGCCGCGGGTCGGCTCTACGTCTACTTCACCTACGGCATGCACCACTGCGCCAACGTGGTGTGCGGCCCGGTCGGGGAGGCGGGGGCGGTGCTGCTGCGCGCCGGCGAGGTCGTCGCCGGGGTGGACGTCGCCCGGGCCCGGCGCCACGTCGACACCGACCGGGACCTGGCCCGGGGGCCGGCCCGCCTGTGCCAGGCGCTGGGCCTGGACCGGTCCCACGACGGGGTGGACCTCGGCGCCGGTCCGGTGTGGCTGGAGTCGGCCGCTGAGCCACTCGAGGAGGACCGTGTCTCGCGCGGTCCGAGGGTCGGGCTGCGGCTCGCTGCCGACCGCTCCTGGCGGTTCTGGGAGACCGGCTCGCCCTGGGTGTCGGCGTACCGTCCCGCGGCGCGCCGCGGGGCCTCCTGAGAACGTGACGGCACGCACATCCGGCCGAGTTGACTCGCCCAGTGGCACCCGGTAAGTTCTATGAGGTTGCCCCCGTCGTGGTGCCGAGAGGCGAGATGACGGTCGGGCCTGATCTTTGAGAACTCAACAGTGTGTGATAGTCGATGAATTGGTTTTGTATGTGACCTGTTGATTCTGGCTTTGCCTGTTTTTGTTGGTGGGTGGGGTTGGGGTTTTATGGTTTTATTGCAATGATTCTGGGACTGACGTTTGATCGTTGGTTTTTGTTTTGTTGCTGGGATTTTCTTTGGAGAGTTTGATCCTGGCTCAGGACGAACGCTGGCGGCGTGCTTAACACATGCAAGTCGTGCGGAAAGGCCCCTTTGGGGGTGCTCGAGCGGCGAACGGGTGAGTAACACGTGAGTAATCTGCCCTGCACTTTGGGATAGCTTCGGGAAACCGAGATTAATACCGGATAGGACCTGGCTCCGCATGGGGTTGGGTGGAAAGCCTTTTTGGTGGTGTGGGATGTGCTCGCGGCCTATCAGCTTGATGGTGGGGTAGTGGCCTACCATGGCTTTGACGGGTAGCCGGCCTGAGAGGGTGACCGGCCACACTGGGACTGAGACACGGCCCAGACTCCTACGGGAGGCAGCAGTGGGGAATATTGGACAATGGGCGGAAGCCTGATCCAGCAACGCCGCGTGAGGGATGACGGCCTTCGGGTTGTAAACCTCTTTCACCGATGGCGAAGCCGCTTCTTTTTGGGGGTGGTGACGGTAGTCGGAGAAGAAGCACCGGCCAACTACGTGCCAGCAGCCGCGGTAATACGTAGGGTGCGAGCGTTGTCCGGAATTATTGGGCGTAAAGGGCTCGTAGGCGGTTTGTTGCGTCGGGAGTGAAAACACCGGGCTTAACTCGGTGCTTGCTTTCGATACGGGCAGACTAGAGGCATGCAGGGGAGAATGGAATTCCTGGTGTAGCGGTGAAATGCGCAGATATCAGGAGGAACACCGGTGGCGAAGGCGGTTCTCTGGGCATGTTCTGACGCTGAGGAGCGAAAGTGTGGGGAGCGAACAGGATTAGATACCCTGGTAGTCCACACCGTAAACGTTGGGCGCTAGGTGTGGGATCCATTCCACGGGTTCCGTGCCGTAGCTAACGCATTAAGCGCCCCGCCTGGGGAGTACGGCCGCAAGGCTAAAACTCAAAGGAATTGACGGGGGCCCGCACAAGCGGCGGAGCATGCGGATTAATTCGATGCAACGCGAAGAACCTTACCTGGGTTTGACATATAGGGAAATCCTCCAGAGATGGGGGGTCCGTAAGGGTCCTATACAGGTGGTGCATGGCTGTCGTCAGCTCGTGTCGTGAGATGTTGGGTTAAGTCCCGCAACGAGCGCAACCCTTGTCGCATGTTGCCAGCGCGCCCTTCGGGGTGGCGGGGACTCATGCGAGACTGCCGGGGTCAACTCGGAGGAAGGTGGGGATGACGTCAAGTCATCATGCCCCTTATGTCCAGGGCTTCACGCATGCTACAATGGCCGGTACAGAGGGCTGCGATGCTGCAAGGCGGAGCGAATCCCTAAAAGCCGGTCTCAGTTCGGATTGGGGTCTGCAACTCGACCCCATGAAGTCGGAGTCGCTAGTAATCGCAGATCAGCAACGCTGCGGTGAATACGTTCCCGGGCCTTGTACACACCGCCCGTCACGTCACGAAAGTCGGCAACACCCGAAGCCGGTGGCCCAACCCCCTTGTGGGGAGGGAGCTGTCGAAGGTGGGGCTGGCGATTGGGACGAAGTCGTAACAAGGTAGCCGTACCGGAAGGTGCGGCTGGATCACCTCCTTTCTAAGGAGCAATTCATCTGGCCTCTGCCTGTCTGGTCCCTGTGGGGGCTGGTGGGTGGGGGGTGGTCTGCCTCGGTCGTGCCCGTTTGTGGTGCGCGGGGTGGGTTGCTGTCTAGTGGAATCATCGACGTCTTTCTGCTCTGCCTGTGTGGTGGGGTGCTGCTGGTTGGAACCGCTGGTGGCGTGTCTGTTCTGGTCTCCTGTGGGGGGTTGGGGTGGGTGTGGAGGGGTCACATGCTGTTGGGTCCTGAGGGATCAGGTCTCCTGGCTGCTGCTGTTGGTGGTGGTTGGGGTGGGTTGGTGTCTCATGCCTGGGCTTTCTGCTGCTGCCGGTGGGTGGTGGTGGGGGTGGTGGGGTTTGTTGTTTGAGTTTTGCATAGTGGACGCGAGCATCTTTGTAGTTTGTTGTGTTTGTTTGAGTTGTGTTGTTTGGTGACAAGCTATGAAGGGCACATGGTGGATGCCTTGGCATCAAGAGCCGATGAAGGACGTTGGAGCCTGCGATAAGCCCTGGGGAGTTGGCAACCGAGCTGTGATCCGGGGGTGTCCGAATGGGGAAACCTGGCTGGAGTCATGTCCAGTCACCTGCACCTGAATATATAGGGTGTTGGGAGGGAACGTCGGGAAGTGAAACATCTCAGTACCGACAGGAAGAGAAAACAATAGTGATTCCGAGAGTAGTGGCGAGCGAAATCGGATGAGGCTAAACCACGCTGATGTGATACCCGGCAGGGGTTGTTGGTGTGGGGTTGTGGGACGCGATTTTATCTGTACTGCCGTGCAGGTGCGCAGTAAGAAACCATGCATGAAGCGAAAGTCCGTTGGAAAGCGGTGCCGTAGAGGGTGAGAGCCCCGTACGCGTAAGTGTGTGGCTGTGTGGTCGTGTTTCCCAAGTAACACGGAACTCCTGAAATTCTGTGTGAATCTGGCGGGACCACCCGTTAAGCCTAAATACTCCTTGATGACCGATAGCGGACAAGTACCGTGAGGGAAAGGTGAAAAGTACCCCTGGCGGGGAGTGAAATAGTACCTGAAACCGTGTGCCTACAATCCGTCGGAGCCTTGCCATTCGTGGTGTGGGGTGACGGCGTGCCTTTTGAAGAATGAGCCTGCGAGTTTGCGTTGTGTTGCGAGGTTAACCCGTGTGGGGTAGCCGTAGCGAAAGCGAGTCCTAATAGGGCGGTTGAGTAGCATGATCAAGACCCGAAGCGGAGTGATCTATCCATGGGCAGGTTGAAGCGCGGGTAAGACCGCGTGGAGGACCGAACCCACTTAGGTTGAAAACTGAGGGGATGACCTGTGGATAGGGGTGAAAGGCCAATCAAACTCCGTGATAGCTGGTTCTCCCCGAAATGCATTTAGGTGCAGCGTTGCGTGTTTCTTGCCGGAGGTAGAGCACTGGATAGCCGATGGGCCCGACCAGGTTACTGACGTTAGCCAAACTCCGAATGCCGGTAAGTGAGAGCGCAGCAGTGAGACTGCGGGGGATAAGCTCCGTAGTCGAGAGGGAAACAGCCCAGACCATCAGCTAAGGCCCCTAAGCGGTGACTAAGTGGAAAAGGATGTGGAGTCGCAGTGACAACCAGGAGGTTGGCTTGGAAGCAGCCACCCTTGAAAGAGTGCGTAATAGCTCACTGGTCAAGTGATTCCGCGCCGACAATGTAGCGGGGCTCAAGTCATCCGCCGAAGCTATGGCATTCACGCCCCCTTGGATGGGGAGCCCAGCCGGCACCTTCTGGTGTCGGTTCAGGTGTGTGGATGGGTAGGGGAGCGTCGTGTCGCCAGTGAAGCGCCGGAGTGATCCAGGTGTGGAGGCGACACGAGTGAGAATGCAGGCATGAGTAGCGAAAGAAGAGTGAGAAACTCTTCCGCCGAATGATCAAGGGTTCCAGGGTCAAGCTAATCTGCCCTGGGTAAGTCGGGACCTAAGGCGAGGCCGACAGGCGTAGTCGATGGACAACCAGTTGATATTCTGGTACCGGCAATGTAGCGACCCTGACGAGGTCCGTGATGCTAACCACCCGAAGCCACCTTTCACCCGCATCCTCTCTTGAGGGTGTGGGGCTGGTGGTGGAGCGTGGGACCCGAGCGGGTAGTAGTCAAGCGATGGGGTGACGCAGGAAGGTAGCCCAACCGTGGCGATGGTTGTCCACGGGTAAGGATGTAGCACGTGGCCTAGGCAAATCCGGGCCACACCCCGCGAGGGGAGTGTGAGATCTGATGCCGAGCCAGTATCTGGCGAAGTGGGTAATCCTATGCTGTCGAGAAAAACCTCTAGCGAGCTATGCGCCGCCCGTACCCCAAACCGACTCAGGTGATCAGGTAGAGAATACCAAGGCGATCGAGCAAACCATGGTTAAGGAACTCGGCAAAATGCCCCCGTAACTTCGGGAGAAGGGGGACCCGAACCGTCACGGCCCCTGCGGCCGGAAGCGGGGAGGGTCGCAGAGACCAGGCCCAAGCGACTGTTTACTAAAAACACAGGTCCGTGCGAAGTCGTAAGACGATGTATACGGACTGACTCCTGCCCGGTGCTGGAAGGTTAAGAGGACCTGTTAGACACGTTAGTTCGAAGCGGAGAATTTAAGCCCCAGTAAACGGCGGTGGTAACTATAACCATCCTAAGGTAGCGAAATTCCTTGTCGGGTAAGTTCCGACCTGCACGAATGGAGTAACGACTTGGGCGCTGTCTCAACCATGGACTCGGCGAAATTGCACTACGAGTAAAGATGCTCGTTACGCGCGGCAGGACGGAAAGACCCCGGGACCTTTACTATAGTTTGGTATTGGTGTTTGGTTCGGCTTGTGTAGGATAGGTGGGAGACTGTGAAGCCATCACGCCAGTGATGGTGGAGTCAACGTTGAAATACCACTCTGGTCGTCCTAGACATCTAACCTAGGTCCATAATCTGGATCAGGGACAGTGCCTGATGGGTAGTTTAACTGGGGCGGTTGCCTCCTAAAATGTAACGGAGGCGCTCAAAGGTTCCCTCAGCCTGGTTGGCAATCAGGTGACGAGTGTAAGTGCACAAGGGAGCTTGACTGTGAGACAGACATGTCGAGCAGGGACGAAAGTCGGAACTAGTGATCCGGCCACGGCAAGTGGAAGCGTGGTCGCTCAACGGATAAAAGGTACCCCGGGGATAACAGGCTGATCTTCCCCAAGAGTCCATATCGACGGGATGGTTTGGCACCTCGATGTCGGCTCGTCGCATCCTGGGGCTGGAGTAGGTCCCAAGGGTTGGGCTGTTCGCCCATTAAAGCGGCACGCGAGCTGGGTTTAGAACGTCGTGAGACAGTTCGGTCCCTATCCGCCGCGCGCGCAGGAAACTTGAGAAAAGCTGTCCCTAGTACGAGAGGACCGGGATGGACGAACCTCTGGTGTGCCAGTTGTCCCGCCAGGGGCACCGCTGGTTAGCTACGTTCGGACGTGATAACCGCTGAATGCATCTAAGCGGGAAGCACATTTCAAGATAAGGTTTCCCACCCAGCAATGGGGTAAGGCCCCCCACAGAACATGGGGTTGATAGGCCGGAGGTGTACAGCAGCAATGCCCAGCCGACCGGTACTAATAGGCCGAGGGCTTGTCACACATCCAACAGCACCCAACAAGCCCACAACCGAACCACACAAAGAAATGCCCGCGTCCACTATGCAATACTGAAACCACAAACCCCCACACACACACAAACACGGTGTGTGACCAACGGGGCACCATGGAACACAGAGTTACGGCGGCCATAGCGACAGGGAAACACCCGGACCCATCCCGAACCCGGAAGTTAAGCCTGCCAGCGCCGATGGTACTGCAACCGAGAGGCTGTGGGAGAGTAGGACGCCGCCGAACACACACCCCGAGAGAGGCCACCACACCCGGTGGCCTCTCTCAC